>NZ_WPZY01000001.1 GCF_013031405.1 Ruegeria sp. HKCCD8929
GTGGTCCTCCGTTCCCTAAACATAACGGTGGTCCAGTTCAGTTGGGGAGGCTCAGGTCTTCAGTGGGAAGGCGAGGTTTTCGCCCACTGTCATGGTTTCGTAGATCACCGGGAACTGGAACACCTGCGCGATGTTGCGGTCGCGCGCCTCCAAAGCGGTCACGTCACGCCCGTCGAACAGCACCTGACCCTCGGAGGCTGTCAGCAGTCCCGACAGGATATTGAGCATCGTCGTCTTGCCCGACCCCGATGGGCCAAGCAGCGCATAGGCCAGCCCTTCTTCCCAGGTCAGATCGACGCTTTTGAGCGCGTAATCCTCATCCGTCTTAGGGTTCGGGTAATAGCTGTGGCGCAGGTTTTTCAGTTGTATCTCAGCCATGGGCAACCTCCTTGCCGGGGCTGGCCACGAGGTTACCCGCCTTGTCGAATACGAACATCTGGCCCAGATCGAAGTTCACCTGCACGCCGTCGCCGATGGCATGGTCGTGCACGCCCTTTTCCTTGATGGCGAGTATCGCATCGCCTGCGCGGGCATAGATGAAACTGTTCGATCCCGAGACCTCGACGAAATCGACTACGGTGCGCACGCCGGGGCGCGAACGGTCGGTTGAAAGCTGATGCGGATAGACACCGAGCTGATAGTCGCCTTCGCCCAACCCGGCGGTGTGAGCGGGTTCTGTCCCTATCTCCTCGCCATGGACCAGCCATTGGCGCGCGCCGTTCACAGAAAGGCGTGCCGGGATAATCGACATCGGCGGATCGCTGATCTGGCGGGCCGCGGTGACGGTCTCGGGCCGCGCATAGACTTCTGCCGCGCGGCCTTGCTGGATCAGCCGGCCTTCGCTCAGGACGAGCACATCGCCATCGAGGATCAACGCTTCGGAAGGTTCCGAACTGGAATAGACGGCGATGGTATCGCTGTCGGCGAAGATGCGACGGAACTCGCTGCGCAAATGCTCGCGCAGTTTGTAATCGAGGTTGACCAGCGGTTCGTCCAAAAGCACCAACGCGCGCTTACGGGCGATGGTGCGGGCGATGGCCACGCGCTGCTGCTGACCGCCGCTCAGTTCCAGTGGGAAGCGGTCCAGCAATTGGGTAATGCCGACGATCTCGGCCACTTCGCCCACGCGCTTTTTGATCGCATCAGTGTCCTCCCCGGCATTGCGCAGGGGGGCCGCGATGTTCTCGAAGACCGTCTTGCCGAGATAGTTGACGAACTCCTAGTACACCATACCGACCGAGCGCTTGCGCACGTTGAGACCGGTGACATCGCGGCCATCCACGATCAGCCGCCCCGATATCGGTGCCGCAAGCCCGGCCAGAACCCTCAGAAGCGAGGTCTTACCCGCGCGGGTCGGGCCGATCACCGTGGTGAAACTGCCCGGTTCAAGCGTCAGATCGAACGGGTAAAGCCAGTCTTCACCGTCGACCTTCAGAGAAATCTGTTCGGCAACGACGCTCATTGCGCGGCCTCCTTTTGCTGCACCACGCCCAGCCGGGCCTCGGCGACGTAGTCGGCAAGGGTGGGAATGTTCTCTTCGGGGAACCGCAGACCGCATTTGGTGCGCCGCCACAGAACGTCTTCGGTGCTGGCGGCCCATTCGCTGCGGATCAGGTAGTCGACCTCGGCGCGGTAGAGATCGCCGCCAAGGCAGGGGCCGAAGTCTTCCAGCCCGTCGGCATCGGCGATGAGATCGTGAATGCAAGCGCCATAGGTTCGGGCAAGGCGCAGGCGCAGATCGTCCGGCAGCCATGGGTATTGATCACGCAGGGTCTCGGCATAGGCGACAGGCCCTCCCAGTCCGATATCGGCACCCGGAAGGATGCTTTCGCCGGTCTTGCCGGGCCCGATATCGGCGGGGAGAAACGGCTTGAGCTCCTGCATCACATGGTCGGCAAGACGGCGATAGGTCGTCAGCTTGCCACCGAGGACGGTCAGGAAGGGCGCGCCTTCGCCACCGGCGCCGCGATCCAGCTTGAACGAGTAATCGCGGGTGACCGTGGTCGGGTTGCTGTCGCGGGATTTGCCCTCCTCAAAAAGGGGGCGCACGCCAGAATATGTCCAGGCGATATCCTGAGCGGTCTTCTGGCGGGCGAAGAATTTGTTAGCCACGCTCAGAAGATAGTCGCGCTCTTCATCGGTGATCTCGACGCGGCGCGGATCGTCGTCATGATTGTGATCCGTCGTGCCGACCAGGGTGTACCGGTCCTCGTAAGGCATGGTCACGACGATGCGCCCGTCCCCGACCTGCAACATCGTGGCATGGTCGCCGTCATAGAGACGCGGCAGGATAATATGGCTGCCCCGCACAAGTTTGGCGGAGTAATCCGTGGTCACCCCGGGCACTGTCTGCGCAATCGGCACCGCCCAGGGACCGGCGGCATTGACGATGGTCTGGGCGGATAGGACGAATGTGGTACCGGTGTCCTGATCAAGTGCGGTGACGCGCCAGCCGTCTTCTGTCCTTTCAGCGGTCTGAAAGGCGGTGCGGGCAAAGATATGCGCGCCTTCGGCCTCGGCCCCCTTAAGATTGGCGATCACCAGCCGCGCATCATCGACCCAGCAGTCGGAATAGATGAACGCCTTGTCGAACTCGCCCCTGAACCCCATCTGGTTGGCACGCTTGGACAGGCGCACCGTTTCGGTGCCCTTCAGTGTCACGCGTGGGGCGAGGTGGTCGTAAAGAAACAGCCCAATACGCACCAGCCACGAGGGTTTCGTCCCCTTCACAACCGGCATGACAAAGCGCAGGGGCCAGGCGATATGCGCCGCCTTCTTCATCAGGCGTTCGCGTTCCGACAGACTCTCGCGCACAAGGCGGAAGTCGTAATACTCCAGATAGCGCAGACCGCCATGGATCAGTTTGGAGGACCGTGACGAGGTGCCCGAGGCGAAATCGGTGCTTTCCAGCAGCGCCACGTTCAGCCCGCGACCGGCAGCGTCCACCGCGACCCCGGCGCCATTGATGCCGCCGCCGATCACAAGCAGATCGTAAACACCTCTCTTGTCCCGGGTCTGAGACACTTTACTCCTCCCAATTCTTCTCTGCCCCCACGCCCTCCCTGGCATGGGGTTGACGCATTTACGGACGCCGCAAGCCGAGCTTTCCGGGGTTCAGGATGTTGTTCGGGTCAAGCGCATCTTTCACGCGCTGCATCACGTCGAGCCCGGCACCGAGCGAGCGCTCGACGTAAGGCGTACGGGCCAAACCTGCACCATGGTGGTGCGAGATCGAGGCACCGGTTTCCAGCGACGCCTCCATGGCGATTTCCCAGATCTTCTTGATCCGCTCCTCGGCCTCCGGACCGTCCTTCGCCTCTCCCAAAAGGATCACGTAAAGCGAGACGCCGGTGGTGTAGACATGGCTGAAATGGCCCAGAACCTCGTCGGCCATCGGGGCCAGACGCTTAGTCATCAGGGTGTAGGTGTCCATGATGCGCGCCCAGTTGTTCGATATCTCGATGGTCTCGGCTACGCCCTCTGGGCGCATCACAAAGCCTTCGATGGTCGAGAAATCGTAGCGCCGCCCGATCCAGCCCTCGGTGCCTTCGGGTCCGATCGGCTCTCCCCCAAACTTGGCGCAGACGGTGCGGCTCGCCTCCATCTCGGCCCGTGCCGGACCTTCCATGCCCTCGCTGCCCACAAACATGACGGGGCTTGAAAAAGCCTTGTCCTGCATGGCGTGACGCGCCTCGGCGGTGTCGTAGAACCGCAAAAGCGCGGGACGGATGTTTGCGGCCATGATCGCGCGCATCGCGTCCTTCCCGGCCTCGACCGAGGGGAATTTGATCGTCTCGTTTTCGCGATACTCGGGCAGCGGAAAGATCTTCAGCGCCACTTCGGTGATCACCCCCATCGTGCCTTCCGAGCCGATCATCAGATGGCGCAGGTCCGGTCCCACGGCCATGCGCGGCAGATCGAGGGTGTCGAATACCGTGCCATCGGCCAGGACCGCGGTGAAGGAATGGGCCAGATCCTCGATCCCGCCGTACCGGCTGGACAATTGGCCCGTTGCGCGGGTGGCAAACCAGCCACCCACGGTCGAGCGATAGAGCGATTGCGGCGAGTGGTTGAGCGTATAGCCCATGCCCCGCAGGTGATCCTCAAGGTCACCGCCCATCACACCGGCCTCGGCCCGCACGATCATGTTGTCGGTATCCACCGCGATGATCCGGTTCATGCGCGACAGATCGAGCGTCACGCCTCCATACTCGGTCAGCGGCTGGCCGGTGACGGACGAGCCAAGCCCCCAAGGTGTGACCGGCACGCCCTTTTCATTGGCCCAGGCCAGGACGGCGGAAACCTCTTTGACATCCGCCGGAAAGACAACTGCATCGGGCTTGCAGGGCATCTTGCCGTTTTGGCGCCACTTTGCGGCGACCGGCCACCAATCATAGGCGTGATCGGCAATAGTAGTGTCGCTCACATCGACCTGATCAGCCGAGCCGACCAGCGCTTTCAGCTCTGCCATCAGATCAAAGGCGGCGTTGTCCATGATAGTCACCAGGTCCCTCCAAATCTTGGTTTCGACCACCATGGCCGAGTTAAAATCTTGTGGAAAATTGATAATTAGCGGAGTATGAATAGAGAAAATCTATATAAGGTCACTCATGAGCTTTGCCGAACTGAAAGCCTTTGACGCGGTGGCGCGGCATCAGAGTTTCGTCCGCGCGGCAGAAGAACTGGGCCGCACGCAGCCCACGCTGACCATGCAGGTATCGCAACTTGAAAAGGCCAATAGCGCCGAGTTGATCATCCGTAGCCGGGGCAAAATCAAAGGCTTAACGCCTCTCGGCGAAAAGCTCCTTGAAACCACGCGTACCATGTTCACCCTGGAGCGCGATGCCTACGATCTGCTCAAGGATGCCGGTGGGCTTGCCGCTGGCGAGGTTCGGCTGATCGCAACATCGCCGGCAATGGCGATCCGATTGGCCAAAACATTCAATACCCGGCACCCCGACGTCACCTGCCATCTGAAATTTGGGAATTCGGAGGAGGTTCTTCGTTCAATTCTCGATTGCGACTCGGATTTCGGCATTCTCGGCGGATCGGTGGATCACGACGATTGCCTGACCGTCCCGGTGGCCAAGCCGGAAATCGTGCTGGTCGGTCACAAAGATTATTTGTCCAGCAAGCCCGCCGCGCTGTCGCGCGCGGAGTTCGCCCGCGAAACCTTGCTGATCCGCGAACCCGGGTCGGAGACGCGCGAGTTGCTTCTGGAGAAAACCGAGCAGCACAATTTCCATCCGGCCCGCATGGTTGAAATCGGCCGCCGCAGCGGCGCTATTGCCGCGGCAATGGCAGGTATGGGGCTCGCGGCTGTGTCGGAGCACGAACTAGAGCCCAATGATCAACTCAAGATCGTGCGTTTGAAGGGTATTCGGGTATTCGGCGTCAACCACGCTGTCTGCTTGAAAAGTCGATCCAGAACCAAGGTGCTTAAGGAATTGATGAGTTGTTTCGATCAGGCAAGTTAGGATAGTTTCTGAGCCCGCAAAGGGCCTCCAGCACATCGTTGGCAGTCATTCGGATTGGGATCTCCACCGCCCAAGCTGTCCACGCAAATCATGATAAATCCTACTGCCCGCTGGTCAAAGAAAAGAAGTTGTCTCACCGCGCCGGTCTCAAAACCGATGCGTAGTGCGCACGCAGGCGACCAAGTGTTCGAAAATCACATTCCCCTCACATCAACCACGCAAATCGCAAGCAACGGCAGCGACACATCCATTCCCACATTGAAATCTATTTCCTTCTCTTCAAATTGAGGCAATCGTCGTAACTCAATCGAGAACCCTACCCACCATTTGGTCAACCCGATTACTCATGCTTCGTCGGCAACCTGCGAATTGACGCCTGAAGCCGCTGCCGCCCTGCCAAAGTAGGCTTGCCAAGCGGTGGAAAAGGAAGCTATGTCACCGTTCGATGCGGCACTCAAATTCTGGAAGAAGTTTGAAGACGAGGCTAAGAAACAGGGGTTCGACGGTTGATTAGTTCGACTATCGCGTTTCGGAGGTAATCTGCGGCCATTTGTCGAGAAAAGCCCGAATACCACTCCCAACGCAGGTAAGGCTGCTCCAGTTCCAGATAGGTTACCTTTGCGCAAAGCCCTTCCAAACTGCACAAGCCATCCGCTTCGCTCGTGGCCGTCGGACGACGCCAACAACAGATCTACCTTGGGTTCAGTGGCCTAATCCGGCGGGACATATCGTCGAACCAGTGACGCGAGGCTGCGTCATCCATCAGGCCGGGGTAGCCTGTCACTTGGCTCTGTTGCAAACTTTTGACCATTGGCCTTCGTGGCGTTAGCGCCTCTTTGGCGAACGACATTGTCAGGTTGAAGATTGGTCTATAATTTCTTTCAAAGGCGCGCAGTATCCGGAGGACGTGATCCTGTTCGCGGTCTTCTTTTATGTCCTCTATGGTGTCTCCTATCGAGACTTGGAAGAAACCATGGCCGAATGCGGCGTATCGGTCGATCACACGACGCTGAACGGTTGGGTCGCGCGATACGCTTTTGCCATTGCAGAAGCAGCGCGTCGTCGAAAAGGGCCATGTGATCGCTCTTGGATAATGGACGAAACCTATATCAAAGTTATAGGCGCGTGGTTTTACCTCAATCGAACCGTCGAGAAATACGGCAAGACCCTTGATTTCATGCTTTTGCGACGTTGAAAAAAGCCTGCAGCCACAGATTTCTTCGCCCGGATGTTGGAGACAAATGGGTTGCCGAGGAAATTGTGATCGACAAAAGCGGTGCCAACGCCGCAGGTATCAAGGCCAACAACAAATGCTCAAAGGCTTTGGCTGCCCGATCCAAATCGAGGTGGTGGGGCGGAAATACTTGAACAACACTGTCAGGCAGGACGCTTCGTCAATTCGCGGAACTGGCAGCTTAACCCGCTTGCCCGATGTGATCTCTTCGGTCAGCAAGAAACTTCGCAACAAATCACTGGCGCTCACCCCGTTTCTGGCCCAGCCTTTTGCGACCATTGTATTTGGTTTGGATGGGTCGCGAATTCGTTGAAGTGACTAACCGTACCTCCCTAAGAAACACCGTATCGCGTCCTGAGATCTGCGACCGAGCCTTGGTACCGATCAAGGTCGGCATCGCCATCAATCCCGCTAAGCCTTCCCGATTGCGAGTATTGCCAGAAGGTCCACTCGGGAGCGCCGGCTGGCGGGGTTGGATGGTCAACATACTGAGCCTGCCAATATGGATATTCTGCAAACTTGGATGACAGAAACGTGCTCCACGTACTCGGGTTGGCGTATACCATGGGTGTTTGATTGAACTCATCTTGAACAGCCTCTAGCCAGGCCAGTGCCTGTGGGCCATAGGTGTCCTTGTCGGGATGCTGAGTAGGAGTGTCTCCCTCGAGATCCAGAACCAACGGCAGAGGCAAGTTGTGACCTCGGACCGCCTGGCAAAAACAACTGGCCTGCGCACGCCCGTCCTCGTTTGGAGTAAATACATGGTAGGCGCCACACAAAATCCCGGCCGCATGGGCTCCAGTGATGTTGGCCTGAAATTTGGGATCCGGCCAGTGTATCCCCTCGAAAGCTTTGACGAAGGCAAAAGTGACACCAGACTGAGCCAGGGATTGCCAATCGATTGTGCCGTTCCAGTGGCTGACGTCGACCCCAAATGCCTGAGCAGAGTTTGAGGCGCCTCCGGTTTCTTCGGCAATTGCCCTGACACCGGAAAATCGGGTGAACTGGGATAAGGTCATCATATCCTTCCTTTCTCTGCTTAAAGAACTGCATCCAAACGGCATTTTATAAGCCAATAGACCGAGATGTTGACGGCGCGGGTTTCGTATTGGCTGATGCCGACCTGCCCTTTGACGATGTCGCCGGTCTGGGACTGACCGGTCGGCGCCAATACCGGTTCCGGGCCGAGTACCCCGTTCGAAACGGTTGAATCGCTTTGCACAAGCTCGTGCTGATGCTGTTCCAGAGCGGAGCCTTGCTTTGAACCGACCCCGGCGTAGGTTCGGTTCTTTCCGTCGGTCGAATGCCGCATGCTCAGGTCCCGGTCGATTTTTCCGGGTTCGGGATCAACGGCACGCAGGAAATACCCTTCGTAGTTGGGCAATCGGAATGCGCCGTTGCCCTCATTGCCATAAAGATACCCGATCGCGGCGAACAATTCGGGGTAGGCCGATATCCGAACGGATGCGCCATCACAGAGCCGCCAGCCGAAATGCTGCAGATCCGTCGTGCCTCCGGCCAGTTTTTTCGACTGGGACAAGAGTTCACCGGAAAAGGCAACCACGGCTCCCACCGGCAGGCCGAGTGTCCGGCCGGGGGCGGGACCCCAGCCCTGTTGCGGTTGCAGCGGGCCGCCGGGCGCGCAAGGCAGGGGAGGCGTTGGGAAAACGGGCGGTTTCATGTCAGGTCGTCCCGTTTGGGAAACTGCGCCTCAGGGCTGAGCATGCTCATATGTGTCGGCACACGTACCGTCCAGCTTGCCGCATCCTCCTCTTGTTCTGATTTTGGTTCCGCCTTCACATGGGTGACAATTTCGGCGTCCTCGGGCAGGCACGGCGCAAGGTCGTCGGCATCCGGCCAGATCCGGCCTGTGCGCAGGAAATAAAGGAAGCTGCGCGCGGTTGCCCGGTTCACGGGCGCCAGGACGCGGACCCTTTGGGCCCGCAAGAAATCGCGAAACCGAAGGTCGGGCAGGAAATCCCGCAGCGCGATGTCGTCGGACGTCTCATCACAGGCCTCCAAACCCTGGTCGTCGATATCGAGGAAGGTGGCGATGTCCGACCAGCCCACCGTTTGTTGCAGATAGTGCTGAATGCGGGGCTTTGCGTAGTCGGGCGCGATTGCGTCAGTCTCTGAGCCGCTGAGATCAACGATCTGTTCCATTGCCGCCGACACGGTCTCAGAGGTCACCGCCCTGGTCAGAAAGCCAGGGTTCTCAGCTTCTATCGCGTCGACCTGCCGCGCCATTTGCGCCCGGTATTCTGCGAGTTGGCGGTCATAGCCATCCTGAATTGACCGGTACGCGCGATATCGCCAATCCGCATAGGCTTCGTCTGTGCGCTGGCACTGGATTTCAAGGGACATGGCAAAAAAGCCTGCACTCTCGGAGCTTGGGTCCATTGGGATAGCGTCCGGCAGGGGCACATCCGAGGGCGTGCTCGGATTATCTGGTTGCCCGTCGGTCTTGGGTTTCACGTCGCACAGAACGGTGAAGCTCAGCGGATGGCCCTCATCGGCTGGTGGTGCGGCTTTTGAGGATCCGAAAGCAAGCGAGCCGGACAGCGTCTTCAATCCACCCGAGCTTTCCGCAGGCAGGCGCAACGGCTTGGGCTTTGGGGTGGCCTGACTGTTGATGCCATTTGGTTGTTTGGCATCATCTGTGCCGGATTGTTCTGGCAGCAAGACGGTGGACCCGACAATAACCTGAACGCTGGCCGGGTTGCCGACGCTGACAATCCGGGCCTGTGCTTCAACGGGTTCATATCCCGCCGGCATCAGCGCGACTCCTTCCGCCACGGGCGTCCGGCTCTGGATGGACTCGCTGACCAGCAGCCGTTCCGATGGTGGTGGCAGTGGGTCGCTCACTCCGAATTGCTCGAACGCATCAAGGTAGTAGATTTGCTTCGATGGTTGCTTGTCCGTCGGCGGCGTGTCGGTGAGTGACTGGTAATCCGAGATGCCGAAAGCACGGGGTGATCGCGGCGGGCTAAGGTCTAGCTTCCAGTAGCGCCGGATATGCCGGGTCAAACGCCGGCCCGGATGCGGCACCATGATTTCGAAGATCATCACTTCGCCGAGGTTTCTGGTGCGCAACCGGAAGGTCCGGTTCACCCAACGGTAGATTCCACGCACATCGGTGGCGTTTTTCCGGTTGTCGAAACGGGTCAGATCGGTGCTTTCGGTTTCTTCCAGTTCGACCACGCTGCGCGAATATCGTGTCTCGCGTGCCAATCTGCGCACGGTTTTTTCGACGACACCCCGGGCAAAACGCAAGGCATTCCTGGCAAAGCCGCCTGCAGGCTGTTCCTGCACCCACCAATTGCCGGTGACGGACATCTTGTTGCCATCCGTCGGCAGGCCGTATGCCGTGTCATACGAATTCACATGCGTGGTTGAGACATGATCCGCCAGTGTCTTTTGCACCTGATTGATAAGATCCGCCACCGAGGTGTCTTCGTCACGTCTGGCCTCGCGTA
Organism: Ruegeria sp. HKCCD8929; assembly: GCF_013031405.1. GTDB lineage: Bacteria > Pseudomonadota > Alphaproteobacteria > Rhodobacterales > Rhodobacteraceae > Ruegeria. The sequence continues at coordinate 10,188 of NZ_WPZY01000001.1, forward strand.
TGGTAGTGCCGGTCTCAGTGTCGCGTCTTTCCCGGCGGCTGAGATGGCGGTTGCGGGTTTCCCGCATCTCCCCGCGCATGATGCTCTCGATCCGTTGCACTTCGCCAAGCTCGTAGCCCAGAGGTTTGTAGTGAATGGTTCGGGCCAGTCCGTAGGAATAGGGCCGAACCCATCCCGGGGCCTGCAGTTTGAGCGGTGCGTCATGCGTGGCTCCGCCGTGAGACACCGCAGTTGGCGCGGGCGCTGCAAATATCGTGGCTGGCAGAACCAGCGTTGCGTCGATCCATGCCTTGACCTCGTCCGGCCCGGCAATCATGTGAGCGGGCGCTCCGTGCGCTTGCCCGTCCTCCGTCGATGCCAAGGCGTGGGTCAGCACGTGATGGGTGACCAGTATTTCAATCAGGCGCGCCAATTCCTTGCGCCGCCATCCCACGAGTATGTTCAGCGCGATGACGCTCTCCCAAATTCGGATCAGCTCGGACTTGGCGTCGGGTGCGTTAACCAGGATTTTGAACGCGGCCCAACCACCCAGCCGGGCTTTCACTAGCGCCGTCAGCTCGGACAATGTCGGTTCGGGCAACTCCTTTATGGCGGGCCATAGCTCGGGATAGGCGCTGAAAGGCGGGGCAAGCGTATTCAGAGTATCTATGAACCCGCCGGGCGTGGGGGTTTCGGGAGCGATCTTGTCAGCTTTTGAGCTCTTCTTAGAGGGCGTACTGGCCGGTTTGGTCTGTTGATCTTGGCTGGGGTCCGGTCGTGCGGGCTCGGTGTGCTTTTCAGACTTCTCCGCCTGCGCGGCGGCCGGCGCGGCGCCATGTTTGTCCGCGGAGGCGTCCTTGTCCGGTGTAGCGTTATCCTTACTGTCCGGAGCACCAGCGGCAGGGTTCACAAAGTCAACCGCTACCGCTTCCTGACCCGCCCGGTCCATTTTTTTTGCCTTGTCGGCCAGCATCTTCAAGAACGGGCTTTCTGTCATCACCCGGCTGGGAATTTCGATGAAACCTTCGCTCAGGCCTCCCGGCTCGATCGGCGGCCAGTGCTTCATGTATATGAAGGGAAAAAGCTCATCCCAGCGTAAATCTCCGCCCTGATTGGCCGTATCGAGCGTGTCGGGGCCAGAGGCGTCACCGGCATCCGGATCGTAGGAGCCTCCGTCGCCTCCGGCGTCATGATCGCCGGTTTGACCGTCATCCGTCGTATTCCCATCGTCATGCTGGTCGCCGCCCCCGTCACCGGCGCTCCCATTACCGTCTTCTCCACCATCGTTATCGTCGGAGGCATCAGAAGACGTGGTTCGTGGTGGTCCGAACTCGGCCATGAAGCCCTGAAAGCGCCACACCCGTCCCGTTTTTGGATCACTCAATGCGAGAGACCCCAAGATCTGCTGTGAAAGAGAGGTGTTCAACCCGCTTTGCCAGACCAATGACCCGGTCAGCACTTCGCCTGTATCGAACGTCAGATGCAGGGGTGTCCTTTGCTGATAATTCAGAACCGGCGCGCTAGCGGCGTCACCGGGAGTTTTGGTGAAAAAGAACCGGGTTGTGACGAACTCCGGGTGTTCGGCGCGCAGTGGATGGGTTTCGAAATTGGCAACCAGCTGGTTGCGCAAATCTTCGAAAGGCGCATCCATCCAGATCAGTTTCGGGGCCCGCTCTTTCATGCTGATCAGACGTCTTCGGCTGCCAGCATCAACTCAAGCGCGGTGATGACTTCGAGAATCCACTTTGTTGTCTTGCTGGACTTCAGGCCGTTGATTTCAAGCCGCTCTATATCGAGATGCCAGATATCGACGCCTGCATGCACGTTGTCGAACGGGGCATGTGGGTATCTGTCGCGCATCTCTTCGTAGTCGTACAGATCGTCCTGTATGACGGCCAGCATTGCCGCACGGGCCTCGGCATGGACATGCAACAGGTAGGTGCGGATGCGATCCAGGTCTTCGTCTTCAACTTCGACAAAATACCCGGCATAGTGCTTGTCTTCATCCCTGAAACGGATGACCGCTTCACGTGCGGGTGTGAGGTTGATCTCGTGCTCGCTGTTGACGAAAACCGGTCCGTGAACCGCAATTGAAGGTGGCAGAAATTCGATCAGCGCCCCGCAGGTGTCGATAAAGATCTTCCGCCCCGCTTCGATAATGAGCCGATCGTTCAGCCAAGCGTCAGTATCCGTGCCATCAATTTCGATCTCGGCGTTCGGCAGGCTGTATCGCCCGCCGCAATAGAGCTTTTGGCCGTCCGGAAAGATCTGGCCGCCTTTCGTAGCCTGAAAGTAAGTCAGGATCGGTCGGCGAAAAATCAGGAACCTGCCGGAACGTGTGTGAACAAGGGTGTGAACGTGAAAAGTCATGTCTGTGTTCTTTCTTTCTGGGGGTTTCGGCGGTCAGATGTGGTCCTGGTCAAGACCGAGTACGCGCCGGACACGCGACAGCTCCTTGGAGTGAACGGTCAGAGCATCCAGAAAGATCGACACGGCCACGCGATTTTCAGGATCGTAGGCCTCACCCAGAGTGTGCCGCAGATTGGCACGGCATCCGTTGTAACGATCCGCAATCACGTCGCCGTCCAGCGCCTTGAGCCCGCTGCGCAGAACCGTATCGCAATATTCGGCAAAGCGCGCGTTGAGATCATTGATGACGATGCGCTCTTTGTGGGGCGTGCCCGAGGGCTTGTACGGCTCGTACAACGGAACCCAGCTTTCCGCGCTGCCCAGATGTGTGGATGTCGGCGGGTAAGCGGTTGCGGTCATGAAAAGCGTGCAGGCGAAACAGGACGCAAGCTTGGTCGTTTGTCTGCCCACGGTGATCTCGTAAGGGGTGCAGGCCGGACCCAGATGATATGCCTTGTAGATCGCCTGGATCATGCCATGGGTATATCCTTTGACGTCCCTGTCTCCGGATTCGTCGTTAAAGACCATGCCCTGTTCGTCGTGCATGATTGCGGTGATCTGATCGGCCCGGTTGCTTGTCCCCAGAACCGGCTCTTGGTCGTCGGGCGCCAGGCCCGCGAGGTTTCCGCCGATGATTCCCCATCCGATCCGGTCATGCTGGTCTTGATCCCTGCGCACCCGGGCATCCCAGAGGTTTGAATTCTCAGGCGGCAGCCAGCGTGGATACCATCCTTCGAAGGCCGTATCACTGGTGCCGCCATGGCCCAGATCCGAGACGTGAAAGCGCGCGCTCGAAAGCGGGCCGACCGGGTCGGTGTCGCCTACCGTGTTGGGGTTGTCCACAAACCCGGTATAGGCCCCGCGTCCAATGTACTGATAATCCGGGTCCCGATCATGTTGCTTGATTTTGTCGTAGAGCACTGCGCCTTTCGGGCTGAGATTATTGTCAGGATGGCGGATATCTGCGGCCGTCGGCTTCTCGTGTCCGGCCAGGCCATAAATCCCGACAATGACCGCGCCGACCCCATGGTCGACGGCGGTTCCCGCCTTGACCCGGTGGCTATCAGGTCCAACTTCCTTCGCGGCAAGTTCGCCAATTTTCTGAGCGGCCTGTTGGAGTTTACCCCATTCGGTCTCCCATTTTTCTGGTTTGGGGTCCTCGTCGGTCGGCTCCATTGAGAACTGGACGTCGACACCTGCTTTGATCTGTTGGATCGAGTGTCCGACAATTGCTGACGCCACAATATAGTCGGCTTCGGCCTCCGGGGCCGCTGCGTCGTTCGTCAAAATTCCGTTTGTACGTCTATATGCCATCCTACCTTCTCCCTTTGACTGTCCGAGGACCGTTGAGCGTCACTCCATGTCGATGTCGTAAGCAAAAAACCGGATTGGGTCCGAGCTTGGCCCCGGCGTTCCGCCGTACATGGCAACACGCATCGCATGCACTCGGTGAAGATCGAAACTTGTTGCTCCGGGGCCGATCTCCCGGCGGTCGATCCTGAGGCCCTGCCGCGTGGTGATGTCGGCGGCGAAGGTCAGTCGATCAGGTACACGGACCACGCAATCGCCCTGGCGCGGCAACCGGGTTTCGGCCAGCGGGGCGCCGCTGCGAAGAGCCTGGAGCTTGTGATAGGCGTGCCCTCGCGGAACAGATACCTTCAGGTCGATGGCATCGCCGCTACGCTCGGGCGTGATTGTCACCTCGCGAAACACTACCTTTCGGTCAACCTGAACAGAGGGCGTGACATTGCCTTCCCGACTGACGAAGCGAACACAAAGCGCCAGGTCAATCTCGAATGTGCGGTGCCACAAAAAGGGGCAGCGCAGCACGACCTGCCAGGTCAAAGGCCTGACTTCGCCAACCGCATCCGGCACACCCCAGAACAATCCGACCCGGCGAACATTGGGATTCAGCGACCGGTTCTCGAAGGTGAGTTTGGTTGTCATCGCGGCGCCCTTGATGAGATCTGGTCATGAGTCCGACGGTGGCGGTGTCAGCCTCATGATGAAACCGAGCTGCTGGAACCCTGGAGGCAAGCCCGACTTCAGGCGAAGCCGCAGAAACTTGCCGTTGGGCTCGCTGCTGATCTTGACGTGGCCTTTGACGGTGAAGTCGGAAGGTTTGGACGGATCGGGGGGCGGCGTCCCTTTTGTCGCATCCGGCTGTGTGTCCTTGGTGGGTTTGCTGCTTTCGGGTTTGGGGACCGGTGTCCAATCGTCGCCCGTGAACAGCTTGTCGATTGTCGAAGAAAGGCCGGATTTCACATTCGTGTGGTCCGTGAAGGTGATCTTGACGAATTCGAACTGGCCTGTGGCGCCCAGCGTGTAATCGGCCGTGATCTTGAGGCCGTTATACGGTGGTTGTGACCTTGGTGTTTTCCGAAAATCCCCTGAATGCCAGACCTGCTGGATCGGCTTGGAAGGCTCTTTCTTGTTGTCTTTCGCGTCCTTCCCTGAGGTGGTGCCTTTGGCGGCCTGCGTTTTGGGCCCGTCCTGGCTGGCGGCCGATTGTCCGCTCGTTGTGTCCTGATCACTGGTACTCCTCGGCGCCGCACCGGTAGTTTCGTCTAACCCGTCATTGGGTTTCCGCATCTTCTTCAGTGCGATAGTGGTGTCCGCCCCTTTGTCCATGATACGTCTCCTGACTGATCAAAAGGCGTTACCCCTTTGTCATCTCCCCTTGGAAATCTTGCGGCAGGGCAAGCCGCCGCAAGAGGTGTCATGCGTTGATGTTTGCAAGCTGGAAATCGAACGGGGTCGAGTTCTTGCCGGGTCCGCCGCCGGACATGACGATGTCGGCGCTCTGGATGCCAAAGAGGTTTATCTCGGTGTTGATCTGGCTGATGATCGCCGAGTTCATCACCTGACCCTCTTCGATCTGCGAAACGACGCCGATGTAGATTGTCGGGTGGAACTGAAAGACTCCCTTTTGACCAGGCGCCATGTTGGTCTTGTTGGCCAGAAGTTTGCCGTCCCGATAGATGTTCGCGTTGATCGAACCACGTGCCAGATTGTTGCGAACCTCAACCTCGTTTGGCGACACCGCAGGTGTTTTGGAAAGACGCAGCACGTCGCCGCTGTTGTCTTTGACCATGTCGTAGGCTTGACCGTCATAAGCGGTCAATTGCGGTGTGTAGTTTCCGTAGCTGTCCGATGCTGACACCTGGAACCGGAGGGGATAGAGAAACGGGTGATAGTCCAGCCGGCCGAGGTTCTTAATGACTTTCCAAGCAATCGCAATCTCGCCGAAATCTTCGGCAACGTTTTGCTGGAAAATGACTATCGACGAATTGTTAGCGTCATCGGAGTGATTTACCAATCTTAGTTTGATGTTTTCGGTAACCAATTTCAGCATCCTTCCATTAGCGGTTTGTGTTGATAACGAAGAAATCGAAATTCAATGGTAAGCGAGGATCGCAATAGCTTGGCTTTGATCCATTCACTTATTCCTTTGATTTTTGCACTCTTAGGTAATTCTATCTTTTATCAGAGGGAGTTATCGGTGATTTTGATGTGACGTGACCTTGCCTTTGGATGAAGGAGCTGAAAATGGGAAATGGCAATAAATCTGATAAATTCAGCGCAGAGGAAATCGCCGAAATCATCGGAAATGACGTTCAGAATATGATCTCCAACCTCGGAGCCTTCGACCCCGGGGATCCGCAGCAGGTATATGAAGACACAAAACGGATAATGGACAAGCTTTCGGATGGTACGGCGGAGAGGGCAAAGAAAGTTGCCGAAGACCGCGAAAAGTGATTATGGCCTAGCCTGACTTGCAGCGTAAGGAACTGTAACCAGAGGCCGGGGGGCCGGCCATCTATCAACGGTGGACTCAGCCTAGCCTGACCGACAGAGAGGCGGGCCTTCTGTAGACCTTTCTGGCATTTCGTACTTGGCTCAGGACCCAAGATCCTGCACTAGAGCAGGGTTCACTCCGGCCAACTATTCCTGAGGACGACCCCCCTGTGAGTGTGAAGAAGATCACAGCGCGTAACCCATAAATTGTGTTCGAAAGGTATTAGTCGCTCTGGAAGAATGTGAAGCTCCGATAGCGGATTGCGGATACGATTCTTCTTCAGTTGCTTGGGTGCCAGACGCGACACCGGAACCAATTTTATACAATACTTTCGGAGTCCGGGGATGGGACATTACGCACCAAGCGATAGGGAAGTGGTTTGTCTGGAGTTCACACCTCGCCTATTGGCTGAGTTCCGAAGTATTGTTGAGAGGTCCACTACCTACAAAGTGACGGGTGGCGGTGCACATTCAGGGAAGAGAACCGGAGATCCGATCTTTATTGTCCGGCAGTGTTTGAGGCGTTGTGTGCCAGCGAGCCGCGTTGATGCCACACAGAGCGATATCCCGAAATCCGGCTACAAAAAACCCGTTACGTTCGCATTAATCAGCCTTGGATTTTCGGCTTCCCGGACAGAGGTCTATTCGCACGGCTACAGCGACTACATCGCTTACCCGTTTGTCATCGGTGAAATCCAGCATCGCTTTGCGGCGGGGCATGCGATTGTGCGGTCGACTCGCCCCGAACCGGTATTTGCAAAAGATCCCCTGGTCGACACCACCTGCACGTTCCTGACAAAACGGCTAGGCTTTTCTAAAGGGATTGATGCATTGGCGCACGAAGTCGGATCCAACCGCAACACCCTGACACGCCGTTTTAACAATGAATTTGGGGTAGGGCCGATGGCCTGGTTCCGGCGCCACCGGTTGACCCTTGCCGCCGGTCTGATTGTCGAAAGCCGACGCAGCATTCAGGACATCGCATTTGCCATTGGATACGAAGACGCCAATAATTTTTCGACTGCCTTTAAGAGAGCCTTCAATACATCACCCAAAGATTATCGGAGGATAAAGCAAGGGTCTGTGAAAGGTCCATCAAAGCACTCATCAGCTGTCGAGATATAAGCTTCAAGCCGCAAACCGAGGCAAGAATGTGTCGCATACTTTGGGCCAGATTGACGATGTTGCGTGTTTCAGCACTTGTTGCATGCAAAGCAAGCAAAGCAGGTCTTGGCGGATCTATTTCAAACTCTTAACCGTTGACGCGCATCGGCGTAGGCTCATTCTACCGCGGAACGGAGCCGAGAGTTTGGGATCAGTCCCAAGACGGTTGCAAGGTGGCGGAAGCGGCAAACGGCTGAGGATAGGAAGTCTGGGCGGAAGGAGCCTCGCTCAAACATTCTTGGCGAAGAAGAAGAGGCCATCGTCGTTGCGTTTCTTCGCCACACGCTGCTCCCGCTTGATGACTGCCTCGTTTCCTTACAGCCGACACTCACGCATCTTACGGGCTTTGTTGCAAACTTTTGACCATTGGCCTTCGTGGTGCTGGCGGCTTTGTGGCGAACGGCATTATCCAGTTGAAGTTTGATCTATGATTTCTTCCAGATCGCGGTACGACAATGAATAGCGGGGACAGAAGAAAACCGCGTGCAAGATGCCGTCTTTTTTGGGAAGTGGGCGCCGTTGAAAGGGATCGTCCCGGCCAGCTCCTATCAATTTAGAGCACGCGGCTATCACAACAGCGTTCGGCCTGACCGATGGTTCAAGTTTGCGACAAAACCGTTTTTGCACTGTGGACACACCATACCTTGAAGATCGTACCCAGAACCGCCAATCTAATCCCAAACCCAACCGACGTGGGAGATATCCCGCTAAAACAAGATACGTTGACCCACCAGGGTCCGGCCGGATGACCTATGACGCCACCAACTTTGACTTATGACGAGCGTGACGGGGTTGCTGTCGTCAGATTGTCCGGGCGATTGGTAACCGATCGGCTGGAATTGGTGGAACGTGTTTTTTGGGGAACCACGACCAAAGCTGAGGTGCTGCGCTTCGATCTCCGCGATCTTGAGGCTATGGATACGGGCGGCGCTTGGCTGATTGCCGACCTCCAGTCCCGTCTCGAACGAGACGGCGTCACAGTGGAATTCGAAGACGATGGCGACAGTCGCAGGGACCTGATTGCGACCGTGCAGGCGGCGCTGCCTTCGGAAGAAGGGGTAGAAGACCTGCCACGGGGTTTTGTCCCCTGGATTGCAATGATCGGAACCAAGACCGTATGCGTGGGCAAGTCCGCTCTTTCGCTACTGAGTTTCCTGGGTGAAGTCTTGCAAAGCTTCGTTTACGCGATTGTGCATCCAAAGCGGTGGCGGCCCGCAGCGCTGGTCAGCCAGATGGAAGAGGCGGGCTTTAACGCCATTCCGATTGTCGTTTTGATGAGTTTCCTCATCGGTGTTGTCCTGTCGTTTCAGGGGGCATCGCAGCTTCGTCAGTTTGGCGCCGAAGTCTTTGTCGTAGACTTGATCGCCATATCGATCCTGCGGGAACTCGGTATCCTGCTAACGGCGATCATTGTCGCAGGGAGATCGGGTTCGGCCTTTACGGCATCCATTGGCTCGATGAAGGTGCGCGAGGAACTGGACGCCATGCGCACCCTTGGTCTTGATCCAATAGAAGTTCTGGTGCTGCCGCGGGTCATTGCACTGATCATCATGCTGCCAATTCTCGGGTTCATTGCAAACGTTTCCGGCCTCATTGGCGGTGCATTAATGAGTTGGATTGAACTTGGGGTAAGTCCCGGCATGTTCATGACGCGCTTGCAGGTCAACACGGATGTCTGGCATCTTGCCATCGGCATGATCAAGGCTCCGGTTTTCGCCGCTGTCATTGGAATCGTTTCGTGCTGGCAGGCGATGCAGGTTCGAGGATCCGCTGATAGTGTTGGCCGTCATACAACCATTTCGGTGGTGCAATCCATTTTCCTTGTGATAGTCGCAGACGCGCTGTTTTCCATCTTTTTCTCGGAGCTTGGCCTTTGAAGGATGCTCCGGCAACTGATCGCGCGGGCGAGACGCGGGAAAGGGTGATCAAGGTTCGCGGCCTGGTCAATCGCTTTGGACCGCAAGTGGTGCATGATCATCTGGATTTGGACGTGTGGCGTGGAGAAGTTCTGGGCATCGTGGGCGGGTCGGGGACAGGAAAATCCGTGCTGCTGCGCACAATCGTCGGGTTGAACCAGCCCGCCGCAGGCACCATCGAGGTGTTGGGCACTGATGTACTGAACGGCAGCCGGCAGGAACGTCTGCTGGCGGAACGGCGCTGGGGTGTCGCCTTTCAGGACGGTGCTCTGTTTTCGTCCCTGACCGTTATGCAAAATGTGATGGCCCCCATGCGGGAACACTTGAACCTGAGCCACAAACTCATGAAAGCATTGGGCGGGTTGAAGATCAGCCTTGTCGGCCTCCCGCCCCTTAGCTGTGGGAAACTGCCCTCGGAACTGTCTGGCGGTATGCGTAAGCGGGCCGCGCTGGCGCGAGCTATGGCGCTGGATCCCGAGATTGTTTTTCTGGACGAACCGACGGCAGGCCTCGATCCGATCGGTGCGGCCGCCTATGACGATCTGATAGATGAGCTGAAGCGATCCCTGGGGCTTACTGTCTTTATGGTCACGCATGACCTCGACAGTCTGTATGCGATCTGCGACAGAATTGCCGTACTGGCAGAGAAAAGGGTACTGGTAGAAGGACCAATCGAAAGGATGACGGACGTCGATCATCCATGGGTAAAGGAATACTTCACCGGCCCGCGCGCGCGGGCGGCGCGGGACAAAAGATAGAGGGCAGCCAGGCAGGATGGAAACCAAAGCCAATTATGTGCTGATCGGCATATTCACCCTCGCTGGCATCTTTGGGGCTCTGGCTCTTCTGTTGTGGTTCGCAAAGGTCGAGGTGGACCGGCAATACGCCTACTACGATTTCCTGTTTCCCGACGTCGGTGGTTTGGCGGCGGCTAGCGACGTGCGCTACAACGGCCTGCCGGTTGGTCAGGTCGTTGATCTGCAACTGGACGAGAATGACCCCTCCAAGGTGCGAATCCGCGTTGAGGTCAGCGCCGAAACACCAGTGAATTCCGAAACCGTCGCCAAGTTGCAATCCCAGGGTGTAACGGGCGTCAGCTATGTTGCGCTATCGGGCGGGTCGGCGGGGTCTCAACCCCTGCCCGACGGGGCCATGATAAAATCTGAACCCAGCGCTTTGCAGTCGGTCTTCGAAGGAGCGCCGCTACTGTTGGAAAAAGCCGTCGCTTTGCTCGAGGACGTGAACGACGTGTTCGACGACCAGAACCGGACTGCGGTAACAACCATTCTGGACAATCTCGCCTCTTCTTCAGCGCGCCTCGACAGCGCTCTGAGCGACTTCGAAAGCCTGTCCGCGGATCTCGGGTCGGCGGCCCGGGAGGTCGCTGAGTTTGCCGACCGGCTTGACGCGCTTGCGGACACCGCGGAAACAACGCTGACGACGGCCACAGACACGCTGGAAACTGCAAACACAACGATCACATCTATCGATGCATTCACAAACGAGCAGTTGACACCGTTGGCAACTGACATGCGCCGGACGGCCCAGACAGCAACCCGCGTCGTGGACGACGTCGGCAAACGGGCCCTAAGCCTTGCCGACAGCCTTGAAACCTTTTCGGGTGATGGGACGGCTGCGATTGCAAAGGCACAGGAGACGTTCGAAAACGCCGACGAAACCCTGGCGTTGATCGATGCGGCCATGATCAGCGCGACTGACACACTGAATGTTGCCGAAACGACGTTCAACAACGCCAATACGATCATCGAAGATGACCTGGACGGGATTATAAGTGATCTTCGCGCCGCAACCACTTCGATTACGACGACGGTTACCAATGCATCCGAAAACATCGATAAAATCTCGGATGATGTGCTTGCCGCCTCTCAATCTGCTGCCAGCTTCGTCGGACGGCTGGAGTCAATCGTGGCGGCCAATGAGCGTCAGGTTTCAGATTTCCTGCGCCTCGGTTTACCCGAATTGACGCATTTTACCGAAGAGGCGCGCGGTCTCGTGGTCAATCTGGAGCGGTTGGTCAACAAGGTGGAGCGCGATCCGGCGCGGTTCCTTCTTGGGACTCAAAACTCAGAGTTTCGTAGATGACATTATCGACTATCAAATGGGCCTGTGGGCTTATGGTGCTGAGTGTTCTGACTGGTTGCGCCGGTATTGCAAGCCTCAATCAGGTTGCAACACCAACCAATCTGTACGTGCTGAGTCCCAAAAGCACGTTCAGTTCTTCGCTGCCCCGCCTGCAGCAGCAGATCGTTGTCAATCAACCGACCGCAACTTCGGCCGTGGATACGGATCAGATCGCTGTGCAGCCAACCCCATTGCAAGTGCAATATCTGCCCAACGCGCGTTGGGTCGACCGGGCGCCGCTGATCGTTCAGGCCCTGATGATCGAGAGCTTCGAAAACTCTGGAAAAGTCCCCGCCGTGGGAAGCTCTACAATCGGTCTTCGCGCCGATTATTTGATTGCCACCGATATTCGTGAGTTCCAGGCAATGGTGCCGCAATCCGAGACCGACACGGCTCTGCAAATAGACGTCCGATTGAACATAAAGGTCATTGATGCGCTTTCGGATCGTATTATCGCCTCGCGCAGTTTTGAGGAGATTGTTTCCTCCGCATCTGATGATGCCCCGGACGTTGCTCTTGCCTTTGACGAAGCACTCGGAGACACCCTGCGTGACGCGATCGAATGGAGTATTCGGGAAATGGCAAATCATGCCAAAACCCAGTGACCGTCTCGCGGTTTCGACGGTTGTCAAATGAGTACGAACCTCACGCTTCCAACTTGAGGACGGGCTGCGGAGATGTAGGGGTTGTGTCGCAAACATTGGGTTTTGGTTGACGTGAGCGGTGGCTCCCGAGCCTGTAGCATTGGATCGCTCACAAGAAGGTTTTGGCATAGTCTTGCTCAAAGGCGCCCACCTCTCCCGGGAAGCGGTCCCGCATAACTTTTTCCATCTGTTTATTGCGGTTTCGTGGTGTGACCTTGAAGATATCATGGCCGAACGTGGTGCGCGGGTCGACCACGCGACACCAACAGGTGGGTTGCAAAATATTCGCCAATAATCGCAGTTTGAGGGCAATCGAAAAAGCGTGTGACACGTCCTCATTTACACAGCTGCGATATAACTTTATCGACGTCGTCGCACAGAGATCAAAAAAACTGGGAAGAACAGATGAGCCTGGAGAAAATGACCTCTGTTTAGCTCAGGCAATTGCGCGAGGACGTGGACGCAGCGCTTGGCACGCGTCGGCGGCCGGACTTAAATGATGCGAAAGCGGCCAAAGAAGCTGCTGCGGGCAAATTCGGCTTCTCGCTGGCGGATCTGGTGGGCAAGAGCAGCGGCCGGGCGAAATCCAAGGCCGCGGCAAAATACCGGAATCCCGACAATCCGGTTCAGACTTGGACGGGCAGGGAGCGCAAACCACAATGGGTCATTGATGCCTTGGCGGGCGGCGCAGATATCACCGCGCTGGAGATTTGATCTGATACGGGAGGCGCGAACCGGCCTCTCGTGCAACGGATTGGCATATTGAGACTGATGCATGTCACAAAGCGAATGAAATCGCTGGGATCTGGAAGGCGGGGCATGCGTCAGGTTTGGCCAACATCAGGCGCGCTTTGGAGCGCCATAAACCGTTGTCTCTTGATTTCTGCCTCAGCCATGCATCCACGCGCGTTGTTGACACGTTTTGGGTCAGAGCATCCGACACGGCGGCGGCGTTTAAGGTGCCGGAGTCGATCTCCTCGAACTCCGACGTTGCGATGCGAAAGTTGCGCCAGCGCAGACTTTGAATGGGATTTGTCAGGATACGAATCTGATCTAGTTCCAGGCTGCTTCGAGGGGCCGCTTCACTGGGGCGGACCAGTACCTTAGCCACCTTGCAAAATGTACCGAAACTGGATCGAGGTTTACGACAAAGTTCCATCGTGCGCCGCCCTCTAATGCAAGCAGGTGATCTGGAGGTCCTAAGGGTTTACTATGTTCGTACCTTACTGACGCTGACGACACGGCAAAATGATGCGAAGCCTTCTTGTGTTCGGTATGCTCGCGACGTTCGCGGCCACGACGCTCCTCGCAAAAACATGGGAGGAGGCAATCTCGGAAGTTTCTGTTCTAGCCGATAAGTACCGCAACTATGCGCATTCCCGCGGCACGACATACGCTGGCACTCTCTATAATAGCTATCATATCCGCCGGCATGAATGCGCCATCCTTGGACGCATGCTCGGAAAGATAGATGAAATCCGTCACCTCGAAGAGATGGAGTTGCCCGATCTCGCAAAAGAACCCGATCCGCATCTTGCACTGATCACCTCGATATCGCTGTCGAACTGGGCTGCGGTGGCACGCTCAATACTCGCATCGACCGAGGAAGAACGAAGTTACTTTTGGAACATCAATTGCTCAGGGGCCGAAGGAATTTCACGCTCCGCTGCGGTTGGAGGCCGTCCCCCACCGACGTTTGAATTTGATGGAACGCATCTGGTTGTCCGGGGTCCCGTTGAACACGGTTATGCGGACGCTCTGATCGCGGCCCTTGTTGCGAACCCGGAAGTGACAGACATAGCGCTCGGTAGCGGTGGCGGTAACGTCGGCGAAGCAGTCCGGGCAGGCAGGGCAATTCGCGAGCGGGGCTTGCGCACTCAACTTATCGACAATTGCTATTCGGCCTGTCCGCTCGTCTTCCTCGGCGGCGCTGAGCGGTACCTGTGGGCCGGATCCGACCGTCTCGGGTTCCACCAGATCTCAGCCTCGGACGTCGCGCTGCCAGCCGGGCACGAAGGCTACAAGCTCGTCAGCAAATATGCTTCCGAAATGGGAGCGGATGGCCAATGGGTGGTCGAGGCTATGCTCGCGGCACAGCCAAATGAGATGTACTATGTCCCGACCGAAGATCTCTGTGATGTGGGGGTCGCAACGTTTGTTCAGTATGTGTGTCCGTGATCCGCTGATTTGGTCCGATGGACGCATAGCGCAGAACCGACATGCCGCGATTCTGTTGGCGAAGGTCATAGAACTGCGCTCTGGTGTATATATTCTAGCGTGAACTCAGTATTCGCTCGATATAGGTTAGCTTTAGATCGGCGGGTAGACCAATTAGCGTCGGCGGCAAGTGTTCGAGGTTTTGCGCTGGATGAAATTCCGTTCCAACCGACTGGCTCGACAAAACGGGGGTAGCCTGCCGCAAGTCAAGATCTGGGTGCAAAAGTACGAACTGGGAACGTTCGTACGTGTCGACCGAGATCATGCAAAACTCGCCCCGGTCGCGTATATTTTCGTCACGCGGTCCAACGACGCCCGGGCTTGGGAACAACACCGTCCAGCCGTCCCAGTAGTCGAAATCATTTCTCCAGCGAAGAAAGGCCGGTGCAATGGCCTCATAGTCAGGACCGAGCGCATCCGCGGCCCACTCCCACAAGCGCAGCAGGCCGCCCGGTTCACAGCAGTTGCTCGACCCGCCATCATAGCTGTGCGTTTCCGAAAAAAGCGTGCTTACCCGACCGCCCGCCTCGCCAGCGATGGCCGCCGAATCCGAAATCAGAGAGGCGATCGAGGCCGCGTATTTGTGCTTCAGCTGCCAGATGTAAGACTCATTCAAATAGCTGAAGTAGGCGGCGCGCTCGCTGAACCGCGTCTGGTTCCTGGAGTAGTTCTTGTGTGTGTCCGATACCGCGGACAACCCTTTGCCCCAATGGCTAAGGTTGAAACAAATCCCCGCAAGCAACCCACCGTCAATGACGCCGAGCAAGGACAGATCGACCGCGATCTCGGCGCCGATCAGGTTGGCGCTCTCGATGTCGTCAATGTAATAGAACGAGTTCGGCTCTGGGTGCATGAGCCTCGAAGCGAACCATAGCGGTATCTTTCGCTCCTGATAAATCGTCAGCAGGTTTTGCGCTGTACTGAACGACCCTGAGAAAGAATCCAAAACCAATTCCCTTGAATAAGGTACGTCGGGCAATTGGGGATAGGGTGCATGGAACCCCAGCGTCCCTCCCGGAACGATCCGCCGGTACGCGTGTGGGTTATCCAGATTGTGACCACCAGGGACTGCTCCGCCGAGCCAAATTACTGCGCAAGCCGAGTTGCAAACCGCACCCGCCTCCACCGACGTGGCAATCATCGTCTCGAACAGGTATTCCATTATCTCGATGGCCTCGGAAAAGTCGCCGCCCTGGCTTTCGAGGTAAACGATATCGCATGCGACATCCTCGAAACCCGTCCCCCGGGTTCCGATAAAGTCACGTATCCTTTTCAGGTCACCGGCACCCACTCGGCCCGTGAGGCGGCAGGCAGCGCTTCGTCCCGTCACATCAGTGGCAAAATATCTGTCGGGCTCCTCGACCAGCGAGACATCCATTGCCGAAGCAGCAGCCCCCAACCACGCCACGAGCATCCCTGACAGCAATGTGGGCAAAAGAGATCTTCCGTGTAACATGGGCAGATATGTCCGGATTGCGCCTCGGCAATAGTATCAGGGATGAGAGGTTTAGTAGATGGCCATTGTCGTTTGGGTACTTAGACCTCGATCGAGAACAGTAGGGCCGGCCGTTGAAGACTGGCCGTGATGCCTTAAGTGGACGGCTCAATTTGAGCCGCCGACCTCAGTGTTCCAACTTTCCTTGGTGAAGTGACGTAAAGCACGCAACCTTGTGATTGCGGCAGATTCCTTTGACCGCTGCACTTGCGCCCGTGTTAATCTCGTCTTCACTAACTGCGGGAGTCCGGCATGCAGCGACGCTGGCTTGGAATTCTGGCAATGATTACTCCGCTGGGCGCGTTCGCCGAGCCAATGAAGTTCGCGTTCGATTGTTATGCCAATGCGAGCGAATCCTGTTTCATAGCCGCCGTGGGCACGCTCGACGGCGGGGCTGCAGAGCGTTTCGAGGCTTTCGTCGATGACCCGGCCAACGGGGTCGAGGGTTTTCAGCTTTTGCTGGACAGCGCGGGCGGCAGCTTGCAGGACGGCATTGAACTCGGCCGAACAATCCGGGCACGCGGCCTCCACACGCTCGTCGGTCGTTACGACGGCAGCAACTTCGATCGTCCGATCGCCCCCGGCGTTTGCCTGAGCGCCTGCGCTTACGCATTTCTCGGCGGAGAAGGGAGGCGCTTGGGCGAAGGCTCGCAGCTCGGCTTCCACCAGTTCGCCCTGCCTGACGGCGCTGCGTTGCCGGACGCGGTTGGGCTTGCAGGCGGTCAGGAAGTGTCAGGGACGTTGATTTCCTACCTGATCGAAATGGGCGTCGATCCGCGGCTCTTCGTGCTGGCTAGCGCGACGCCAAGTTCGGAAATGCTATATCCCACTAGCGAGCAGCGACTCGAGTATGATCTGGAAACGCCTCGTGGCTTTGGTGCATTCTGGCTCGAGCCATACGGTGCCGGCGTAGTCGCGGCGAGCAAACGACTGGATTCACCCCGGATCTATGACGAGGCGGTGCAGCTCACCGCCTTCTGTCAATCCGACGGTGCGCACCTTCTTTTGACCGTTCCAAATGTTTGGGCCGAGTCAGGTTACGAGGCATTGCTTGAGTTCGGCCCCGCGACGGATGCGCTTCCAATCGGCGCTGCTCAGGTTTCGGCCCGCGAGGAGGACGGCGTCGCGCTTTTCAAGGTTTCGCTTACCCCCCGGGCGGCGCAGGCGCTCGTCGCAGCACCTCAGATGGGTTTGACAATTCAAGCACCTCGGGTTGCGGGTGGTCCACACTGGATGCGGCGTACCCTGACCGAGATGGACCGGCGGACAATCGAAGCCGCTTTTCGGTTCTGTATTTGAAAGGAGTGTCCATGCGCATGTGGCGGACAGTAAATATGACAACGGCGTTCGGACTCGTTGCGGCCGCAGGTGTGTCTGGCTCGGTGCAGGCTGAGGGTGCGGTCGAAACGCACCACTATCGGTTGTCCGCCGCCGTGCTTGCCTGCTTTATTCAGAACAGGGAAATCTACAAGGCGGCGGCTGGTGAGCCAGTGTTTCTCCTCTCAGATCGCTGCCCGCCCGAGCGGCCGCACACACTCCTGGATACGCTGACAAACGAGGGACCGGACGTTCGTATAGCAGATCCAAATGCACTCGACCGGTTGGTTACATTGAACCGCGCCCAACTCGCCTGCCTTGATCGCCTCTCCGTCGTGGCCAGTGACGCAGTCGTCCTTTTCTTCCCTGACGCCTGCCGGGTGGAACCGTCCACCGATGGTTCCTGAGGATGACCATGAAGATTACGAGCTGGCTTGACCCTACGGTAAAGGTGATTGCGACGATAATCGCAATCTTTGGTGTGTGGCGCTTTTTTGACGAGCGGGCCGAAGAGGCGCAGGCGGCAAGGGAGGATCGTGCGCTTTCATATATTGCCCGGTTCGGCGGCTCGGAAATGGTTGCTGCCCGAGAGGCTCTGCTGGATTTCTGGCGGCGCTATCCGGACTTCGCCGCAGAGGTGCGGGCGCGGTCTCTGACGCCCCGCGAATACGAGGGCTTCGTGAACGCGGCCTATCCGGTCGATCCCGCCCGATCTGAGGTCGATGCAGCGCTTTTTCGGATTCTGGTCTTTTACGATGAACTGGCGTTTTGCCATCGTGCCGGAACCTGCGACAAGGCAATTCTTTTGGGATTTTTCTGCGACTACGCCACGCAACACAATCGAACCTACGCACCGTTTCACGCTCGCCTCGCAGTCGAGATTGGTGCCAATGACCTCGGTCGTCATCTCGATGAGTTGGCTGACGCCTGTCCGGACTGAACGGTATTCCGTGTGCCTGGGTGAAACTCCGCAAACTGGCCAAGGACTTTCCTACACTGCACAAACCGTGCGTAGCATGACAAGAATGGCACTCACCCACTCATCACAATGCTACTCGCCAGACTTGCAACGCGAAGTTTTTCAACAGCGGCGGGGCTCCCCTGCTTTCGGGCCTGAGCACAACGGCGAGCAAAAGGCAGCCGAAATACGCAAAAGCTGGAAGCGCGGCGACGATGATCACCTCTCGGCAGGTTACTACGGTTATCGCTGAGAGCACGAAGGCGGCAACGCCCATCACCGGCGGCTTAATCTGCTTGCTGGCAAAGACCTTGCCAAATCCCCGTCGCCGCATCATCGGAATAGTCAACAGGAATGCGCCGTCTGAGTTGGTCCGACGTTATGTTTAAGAAACGAAGGACAGAGAATGGCGAACAAGCGGCACAAGCCAGAAGAAATAGTTCAGAAATTGTGGCGGGTTGCTTTCGTTGGCCGTCGAAGAGCTCGACTTGGATACCTGGAGGCGCATGATTGACAGTGCAACCGGCCAACCACTCAATCAGGTCTTCAGCGACCACGCGCGTATCAGTCTCCCAAAGTCCGGGCTTCCGGAAGTGCTTTTTGAAACGTGGCGCGCCCATACGGCCTAGCCGCAAAACGGGGACTAAAGAGACGCAAGACCACTGAGATGATGGAGCAATGTCAGCTCGCCAGCTAAGACACTCCGTCGAATGCAAGGGACACCCCGTTGTCCGCGTAGCGGTTTGGGACTTGGTAAGCGGAAACCATCACGGCCAGCGGCTGCGTGCGCCGCACAAATAGGCCGGACACACGACTGCATCTGACAACCGCTCATATCAGCTCAAAATGTCTTGCTATGCAGGAGCCAACCACACAGAACATTCGCCGCGCGTGCTGGATCAAATAGGCGCTCAACGGTCGAGGTGCCGCCACAAACCAGTTTGATGTATCCGCGGCATCTCTTAGAGTCGCGATCTTCGATAGCCATTTTGCTTGCAGCATTCGAATTTTTTGGCGCAGAGGCTATTCCCGAACCAAACATCCGTAAGCGGCTGACTGGTCTATTTTCATTTCGGCCAATCGCAGTGCAGGCACGAACGGGAACAGGTGCGGGAAAAGGAGCCTATGATCCTCGGCTGCTGCACAGACGCTTAGCGTTCATGGTAACGGAGTCAGTGGCCTAGGCATGCCTGTGCTATTGCCTCTGGCCAGTCGCGTCCGATACCAATGTGGTGGATACGGGGGATCGCAGATTGGAAGTTATTAGTCTCACTTTGCCAATGTCAGTGGTGCTCGGTCTTCTGGTGTTCACAGTATTCTTGTTCGTATCGGAATTGGTGCGGATCGATTTCGCAGCCATCATGGTCATGGTTCTGCTTGGGCTTCTCAGTCAGTTGCCGGGTCTCAGCTCCCTCGCTAATGTCAGCGAATTGTTCAACGGGCTTGCATCCAATGCAGTGGTTTCGATCATTGCGGTGATGATAATCGGGGCGGGTCTGGACAAGACCGGGCTGATGAGCAAGGTCGCCGCCTTTATTCTAAAAAGGGGGGGTACAAGCGAGGCTCGCATCGTTCCTATCGTATCCGGCACAGTGGGCGTGATCTCCTCCTTTATGCAGAATGTCGGCGCCGCAGCTTTGTTCCTGCCTGTCGTCAGCCGGATCTCAGTCCGTACCGAGCTCCCCCTGAGTCGTCTGCTGATGCCAATGGGTTTCTGCGCAATCTTGGGGGGTACGATGACGATGGTCGGCTCCTCACCGCTCATTCTTCTGAATGATTTGATTTTGGCCGCGAATCAGGTTTTGCCGGAATCCGAGCGGATGGACACGTTTGGGCTGTTCTCGGTGACGCCGATCGGTGTGACGCTTATAGCGACGGGGATACTGTATTTTATGATGTTTGGCCGCTGGATTCTGCCAAACGAGCAGAAAGACGGCGACGCGACCAGTGGTCAGTCGTTGAAGGATTACCTCACGGCGATATACGGACTAAAAACGGACATTTTCGAGATCACCATCCCAAAGGGACATCCCTGCGTAGGTGAGACCTTTGATGACGTGATGCAACGCTATCACGTCTACATAATCGGTAGCGCGTATCATGGGCAGCGCTGGTTTGCACCGGTCATTCAAACGGAAATTACTGCACCATGCCGCCTGGCAGTGTTGGGCCGTGAGAAGGTTATCAGACACATGGTCGAAGAGGGCGGGTTCATTCTGCACGACACTCTGGACGTCTTTGCAGAAGACTACGCGCCAACGAAATCCGGTGTCGCCGAAATGGTCATCCCCCCCGGTTCCGCGGTTATCGGGAAGTGCGCACACGATCTGGTCTTTCGCAAGACATACGGCGCAAGCCTGTTGGCAATCCACCGAGACGAAGAAACTTTGAGTTATGTGGCCACCGAGGACCACGCGCCGACACCGGTTGGCGAAGTGCCGTTTCGCGCTGGCGATACGCTGGTTATTCACAGCACCTGGGAAGCGCTGACGCGGTTGACACGTGATCGCAACTTCGTGGTTGTCACCACTGACTTTCCGCAGGAGGATCCTCGCCCCCACAAGGTCGGCTGGGCACTGATGTTCTTTGTGATTTCGCTGAGCCTGATTTTGTTTACCGATCTGCGGCTTTCCTTGTGCTTGCTGACCGGCGCCGCAGGAATGATTTTGACAAAAGTCTTAGACATCGAAGAAGCCTATGACGCGATTAGTTGGAGTACGGTTTTCCTTTTGGCCAGCCTGATACCCTTGGGACAGGCCGTACAGACAACCGGTACTGCCGAGTGGATTGCTCAGAAGATCCTGTTTTTGCTGGACGGTTGGCCTATATGGTCGCTGCAGGCTGGTTTGGCGATACTGTCCACCGTATTCACACTGATCATGTCCAATGTCGGCGCCACCGTACTCCTGGTTCCCTTGGCGGTCTCCATTGCCATCGCATCAGGTGGAGATCCGGCGCTTTTTGCATTGACCGTGGCCATCTCGACTTCCAACTCCTTCCTAATCCCGACGCACCAGGTGAACGCCCTCATCATGGGCCCTGCGGGCTACAAAGTGACAGACTTCATGAAGAGCGGCGGCATAATGACGATCTTGTTCCTGTTCGTGTCACTCTTCGTGATGAACGTGATTTTTTAACCGAGGGCACGTGGGATTGAAAGCAGCCAACCGGTCCCGGCGTGAGCCATTCGCGCGACTGAGCAGCCTCATCTGGCTGATCTAAATTGATTGTTAGGTCATGTTGACAAAAAGGTTCAAATCGCGCGCTCGATGTGATTCAAGCTGGTATCTGCGATGGAGACCAGTTTTGCCCACGCGACTGTTGCGGCCTGTCGATGGAGACATTCGGTGCGTCTGCAAAGTTAAGGGATAAGCGAACTCTCACAACGCGAACAAACACGTCGTTCGCTGAAACAGCTTAAATGTCCGCTCTGCTTCGTTCCGGTTCGTTTCCTCGCAAATGCCGCGAATGACCGCTCTCCGTCCGAATATCAGAGTGAAGAGCCTACAGTTCTTTAACGCCAACATGAAATATGCAAGACTTGCTGCCCGAAGGCGAGAGCCGTTGCGATAGATAAGGTCTCCGCGCTTGTCGCCTTCTTTGGGTGGCCAAAGGACAAGGGCCGAAAGGCAACCCTAAAAAGACCGTTCGGTGGCGCTAACGGGATTGCCATGTCAGTTTGCCGGGAGCACGCATTGAACCACGCCAAAGTTTGCGACAGATCCAGCGAAAGGTCCTCGCAAAATTCTCTGACAAATGCCGCACCCAACTTGCACTCCTAAAAACTCTTCTACTCCCGTCAAGCAAGTCGATTTGGTTGCGGCTAGACAGGTCTATCGCCTTTCACAGTCACCCGGCGCCCTTTACGCTCAGCCGGCCAGTAATCCCAGATCGCACGATGCATACAGCAACGATTGTCCCAGAAGGCCATGTCATTGAGCGACCACCTGAAACGAATCTGATAGTTGATGTGCTCAGCATGCTCGAAAAGCATGTTGAGGATTGCATCGCTTTCTTTGTCCGACAATCCCAATATCTTGGTGGTAAATGTTCGGTTCACAAATAGCGACTTCCGGCCCGTTTCCGGATGCGTTCTGACGATTGGATGGACCGCTTCGGGACAATCGATATCGCTGTCCTTCTGGCCCCGGTCGCTATAGCGGCCTTTGTAGATATGATCTGAACTATGAAGAGCCGTTAGTCCTTCGAGCATGTTCTTTATCGGTTCAGAAAGATCATCGTAGGCCGCATACATGTCACTGAACATCGTGTCCCCGCCGCATGGCGGTGCAATATGGATTTGAAGCATGGTTCCGAGGGGAGGCGTCTCATCGCAAGAGACATCCGAGTGCCAAAACTCACCGTTCGCAACCTTGGAATTCTTGGTGGCATGGATCTCGAATATCTCCGGATATCCTTCCATTGTTGGGGCAGCAGGGTGTGCGTGAAGCGGTCCAAAGCGTTTCCCAAATTCAATGTGTTGCGCAGGCGGAATTTCTTTCTGCTCTTTGAAGAACAACACTTGGTAGGTGTGAAAGGCGTCGCAGATCTCCGCGAACTGATCGTCAGGCACAGGTCGACTTAAATCTACACCATAGATCTCGGCTCCTAGGGTGGGAGCGAAAGGTTTGGCGACGATGGAAGTATAGTCGTTTGATCTCGGGGCAACCATGAGTACCTCTGGGCGTGGTTTCGGTGGGTGTGCCAGGAGTATGCTACAGATTAAGAAAAATGGACCAAAACGAAAATTCTTTGAAATTTGCATGAAAATTTTTCATTCATCAGCCTCGGAAGCCAGGCAGGATCGAGAGGTATCGGAATGAGTATTCGGGCACTACGAACTCTCATCGCAATTCACCGACACGGTAGCTTTCGAGCCGCCTCAGAAGCAGAACACCTGACGCCGTCAGCGGTAAGCCACCAGATGCGGAGCCTGGAAGCCACGTGGGGGCTCGACTTGTTTGACCGTTCGGCCAAGACGCCCAAATTGACTCAAACGGGTCTCATGCTCGTTGGAGAGGCCGTCGCAGTGGTTGCCGCCTACGACGAGTTGGCGGAAAAGGTGAGGTCGAACAACGAACTCTCTGGCGAAATAACACTTGGCGCTGTCCCGACGACCCTGACCGGGTTGGTGCCTATTGCGCTTTCAAGGCTCAAGTCGGTACATCCCGACATCCGTGTCAGAATTGTTCCGGGTTTGACCAACCAGCTTTTGCTGCAGTTGGACCGCGGACAGATTCATGCGGCGATCATCTCCCGGCCGGACATCCTGGAAAAGTCGCTGAAATTCTCAGAAATTGTATCGGAGAAATTGGTCATGCTTGTCTCCAAGAACACCCAAGACTTGCCCCCAAAAGAACTACTTAGCTCATCGCCGTTTATTCGTTTCACGCGTGATGCGGTTGTGGGAAGGCAAATTGAAACTTGGCTGCAAAAGAGCGGCATTGAGGTCAAGGATGCTATGGAGCTGGAGAGCCTTGAGGCAATCTCAAGCATGGTGGCTGCTGAACTTGGTGTCTCAATCATACCCGATAGCCACGTCGCTGCAGATGATCACTTGCCGCTCAAGAGAATCCCCCTTGAACAGAATGGACCCCGGCGCGTCGTTGGTCTGGTAAGTGCGGCCTCGACACCTCGCGCCAAGATGGTCGAGGCAGTTCGGGCCGCACTTACGGAGGCAGTAAGTCGATAGCTGTTTCATCAGAGAAACGGTGCTACAGCAGACATTTACTGGGTATTCTTTGGTCGCAGACATTGAGCGAGGCTGAAAGTCAGCTTTGCGCCGGTTGCCATCGCATGAGTAGCAGCCGCGAATGACGGTTTCGTCTCGCGCCTTGTGAATTCGGACAAAAAATCTCGCTGCGGCAAACATGATCGGCGGGTTTTCGCGCCGCGCAGCGGCGCTTAAAGCGATGCGATTCCGGCGATTTTCCTACTGCGAGCGCTCGCAGCGAGAAAATCGAATTTACAGTTGGGCTCCAAGCCGACCTCAGAAGCGGGGCAGCATCGTTCACAAACCTGGGTTTCTCACTTTCGTGGCCAGTCGTTTGTTCTGGCGCATGGCTTTGAAGACAATTGGTGCTGCATCTCACTGAAGTTGACTACGACACCGGGTCAAATGCCTTTATATGGGCCTAGTCCAACAGAATGATTCTGAGAGAGCGGTCTGCAACTGGTGCGGTGGCCGTGTTCACCCGAAGGATTTTTCGATACGGTCCAATGTCTCCATGGCCTGGATTACGTTCGTAACGCATCCGTTTGGCGACCGGCCCTCTTTGACCGCAGATACAAACTCCCGGTCGATCAGTTCTATGCCGTTGTTGGACATCGCGACGCCACTCAGGTCGATCGGATTTTCATTGCCATCATACAGGTCGTCGTACCGGGCGATGTAGGTGCCGTTGTCACAAATGTAGCGAAAGAAGGTGCCCAGCGGGCCATCGTTGTTGAATGACAGCGACAAGGTACAAATCGCTCCGTCTTCGGCCTTCAAACCAATGGCCATGTCCATGGCGATACCCAGATCTGGGTGGTGCGGCCCTTGCAGGCCAAAGGCTTCCACGACCTTTCCACCAGTCTGATATTGGAACAGATCGACCGTGTGGCAGGCGTGGTGCCACAGCAAATGGTCAGTCCAAGTCCGCGCTTCCCCCTTTGCATTCGTATTAGTCCGGCGGAAGAAATAGGTTTGAACATCCATCTGCTGGATCTTCAACTCTCCGGCGTCGATCCTGTTCTTGATCCACTGATGCGAAGGATTG
This sequence comes from Ruegeria sp. HKCCD8929, assembly GCF_013031405.1. Classification (GTDB taxonomy): domain Bacteria; phylum Pseudomonadota; class Alphaproteobacteria; order Rhodobacterales; family Rhodobacteraceae; genus Ruegeria. The sequence goes on from NZ_WPZY01000001.1 coordinate 34,988, forward strand.
AAACGGCGCACCTGGCCCGCCATGCAGGTCAGACCGGTTTCCTTCTGTTTGTCGACAACGCGCTGACTGTCTTGCAAGCTGTCGGCCATCGGGATCTCGATCAGCACGTTCTTACCTGCATCCATGCAGGCGATGGCTTGATCGGCGTGCATTTGGGTGGGCGTCGACAGGATCACCGCGTCAACATCATCGCGCGAAATACACTCCTCCAAGCTCGTACCAGCATGACCGATGCCGCGCTCAGCAGCCAGAGCTTCGATCTTGTCCCTTGTCGGCCCCATAACCGACGTCACTTGGACATCTCCGATATTGGCCAGCGCGTCCAGATGTTTCAGCCCAAATGCACCATAGGCGCCTGCTACGCAAACTCTCATGAGACGTTCCTCAGATTCTGTTTTCTAGAATGATGTGACCCACCGCGGTATTCGACGCCGGGACGTGATAGTGGCGGTGAACTTCGGTCACCTCGTGGTTCAGCGCACCGCGCATGACGTGCCACATGACCATTTCAACACCCTCGCTTCCGGCTTCGCGCAAGTATTCCACGTGAGGGATCTGACTGGCGGCAACTGGGTCATCCACCACCATGTCAAGAAACCGCATGTCCCATTCGGGATTTATGAGCCCCGCCCGCTTGTACTGGAGTTGATGGCTCATGCCACCGGTGCCAAAGATCATCACGTCGAGGTCTTCATCGAAGTTTTCAATAGCGCGACGGATTGCCTTGCCAAGCTGGAAACAGCGGTTGCCTGTCGGAGCGGGGTATTGGACAACGTTGACGCAAAGCGGGATGACCAACGCTGGCCATTCTTCGCCAGGACCGACATCACCGTACATCACCGACAGCGGGACGGTCAGTCCGTGGTCGACTTCCATCTCGTTCATAATGGTGATGTCGAATTCATCCAGCACCAGTGATTGTGCAATATGGCTAGCCAGTTTCTGGTGGTTTTTGACCACGGGCACCGGGCGCGGGCCCCAGCCTTCGTCCGCCGGTTGGAATTCGGCTGCACATCCCAATGCAAAGGTTGGAATGCAGGATGCGTCGAAGGCGGTGCAGTGGTCATTATAGACCATGAAAATTACGTCGGGATTCTGCTCTTTCATCCACACCCGGGATTTGCGGAATCCCTCAAAGACGGGTTGCCAATACGGTTGGTCGGTGATGCCGGTATCCATCGCGACGCCGATGGCCGGAACATGCGAACATCCCACACCTGCAGTAATACGTGCCATCAGTCTTCTTCCCATTCCGATTTGTATCGATTGCCCTCGATCGCACGCCCGCCGGCGAGCATCATGTCGCGATAGGCCTGAACCCCCATGCCGGTCATCAATCCTGCAAGGTTTTGGAAATTGATGCCGTCATTGGCGGCAAGCTTGGAGGTGTAGTAAATATTACCACCCAACTCCAAAAGCCGGTTCCACTCGCGTTTCAGTACGGCCTCGCGCTGTTCACACGACATCGGGTATTTGTCGAGGTAACCCTTTTCGTCGGCATTGAACGCATCGCGATTGGCCTGAAGCCGCAACGAGATACAGAACTGGTTCAAATGGTATCCTTCCCGGGACCTGTCGGCATCAAAGACGAAAGTGCCCGGTATGTCCTCGTAGTCCTTTTCCATCGTCGGTATCTGCACCTCCTGATGCACGGGCCTGTCGCTCAAGTGAGGCACGATTGACCCGGGGCGTTTCCTAAAAAGGATAACCGTTTGGTGCCGTGTTATCGAATTTGAAAGGAGGGCAAGCTATTCGATTTTGTTAAGATAAGGGAGAATACACTGGTTCAGTCGCGGCTTTTCTCGCGAACGATGTCAAGAAACCGGCGCTGAACCGAGGTCGGCGTCCAACCTTTGCGGAATGTCAGTCCGATCGGACGGTGAGACTCGGGCAGAGCGATCGGCAGGCGCACCAACTGGCCTTGCTGTTCTTCGACCTCGATCTGTCGAGTCGAGGCTATCGAGACATAGTCGCCACATGCGAGCAGGCCCCGCAACAGCACCAACGAACTTGAGACAATTCGAACCGGCGACTCCGCTTGCTCGTGAATTCGCAACATGTCGAACAGGTATTTCCCGGTGGGCGTATCCTTCGGCAAAGCAACCCAAGGATAGTCCGTCGTGTCTTTGATCGTCACATCTTTCTTCTGAGCAAGAGGGTGATCCACAGCCGTCACAATTGCCAGGTCGTCATTGAATAGTTCTTCCTGTTCGATATCCGCGGCCGGCTTGGGAAACCGCAATGCGCCGATCAAGAAATCCAAGTCACCAAAACGCAGATCGCGCAAAAGCGACGGATATCGGGCATCGACGCAATTGACCTGAACTCCTGAACCTGCTTCCCGCAAGAGCTCATCAATAGCTGCGGGTAGGATCGACACCCGAGACAACGGCAAAGACCCGACATTGATGCGGGTCGTCGCTCGCCCCATGAACTCGGTTATCTCGTATACAGATTGCTGCAACTCGCTGAGCGCTAGGCGAACCTGATGGACAAATGACTCGGCAGCCGGAGTTAACACAATGCCACCCCGAACCTGATCGAACAGGGTTATCCCCGACATGGCGGCCAGATCCCTGGTGGCACGGTGAACGCCCGGTTGGCTCACCCCCAGATCCTTTGCTGCCTGGCTGAAACTGCCCGCCTTCGCAACGGCCAGCAGCGCCCGAATCTGAACCAGCGAACAATTGCGATAAAAGGCCTTGTTGGGATCATCTCCGGATCGCCGCGCCGCTTTCCTTCGGGCCAGTTTGTCTCCGCGCTGCAGATGCTCCAGGATCCGGATCAACCTCTTTTCGAATATCGAACCGGCTTGTGTCGGGACCATTCCCCTGGATTCGCGTTCGAACAACTGAACATTCAGCAATTCCTCAACCCGCGCCAGTGATTGGGTCGCCGCAGGTTGAGATAGATGAACCTTGGTGGCGGCTACACCTATTCTGCGATGACGATAGACCTCCCTTACAAGACAGAGATATCGGATATGCGGCAGTTCGAGCATTGCTTCCCCACGTTCACTTCTCACACATTATAACAAAACCAAATTGCATATGTCAGGATTCAAAATGGATTTTCCCACTGGCCGGGCAGTACATTTGTGGGAATTCACAGATTTTGAAAGACGCGAAAATGGCTGACAAAAAAACCGCCTTGGTGATCTCCGCACATGCCGCCGACTTTGTCTGGCGGTGCGGCGGCGCGATCGCCCTGCACCAGAGTCTTGGCTACGAAGTGACCGTGGCCTGTCTGTCCTTCGGTGAACGCGGCGAAAGCGCGAAGCTTTGGAAGCAGGGCGGCATGACCCTTGATTACGTCAAAAAGGCGCGGCGTGAGGAGGCACAGACTGCAGCCGATGCTCTTGGTGTGAACGATATCCGTTTTCTCGACCTTGGCGATTACCCGCTGCGGCTGGATCGCGACGCACAGGAACAGATGGTCGATATCATCCGCGAGGTACAGCCGAGATGGATGATGTCGCACTCGAAATGGGATCCCTACAACACCGACCACATGAACACGACGCAATTCGCATTGGAATGCCGGATGATCGCCCAAGCCTGGGGGCATAACCCGGGTCAGAAAGTGCTGGGCGCGCCGCAGCTTTACCTGTTCGAGCCGCACCAAACCGAACAGATGGGCTGGAAACCCAACGTGTTCCTCGACATCACACCGGTCTGGGACAAGAAGCGCGCGGCCATCGAGTGTATGCAGGGCCAGGAGCATCTGTGGAACTTCTACACCAATGTCGCCGAGAACCGGGGCAACCACTTCCGCCGCAACTCGGGCGGCATGGCCGGCGGTCGCAAGGCCGAATACGCCGAGGGGTTCGAGATGATCTTTCCCCAGACCGTGGATGAACTTGCATGAGCTACCCCGCAGGCACAACTGGCGTCGTCGTTCAGAATATCGAACGCGCCGATCAATCCATCATTGACAGACTTGCCGCATGCGGTGTCGCGACCGTGCATGAGGCGCAGGGCCGCAAGGGTCTTCTGGCCGATTACATGCGCCCGGTCTATCCGGGCGCGCAGGTTGCGGCGAGTGCGGTGACTGTCCTCGCTCCGCCCTGCGACAACTGGATGCTGCATGTCGCGATCGAGCAACTGCAGCCTGGCGACATTCTGGTGCTGGGCACAACGACCCCTTCTCGTGCCGGGTATTTCGGCGATTTGCTGGCGACCTCGGCAAAAGCGCGGGGCTGCAAGGGCCTGATTATCGATGCAGGCGTGCGCGACGTGCACGATCTGAAAGAGATGGATTTTCCGGTCTGGTCGAAAGCGGTGTGTGCCCAGGGCACGATCAAGGAAACCCTCGGCAGCGTGAATGTTCCCGTTGTTTGTGCAGACCAGCTCGTCAATCCCGGTGACATTATCGTGGCCGATGATGACGGCGTTTGCGTCGTGCCCCGGGTTGAGGCCGCCGAAGTGCTGAAAAAGGCGCAGGCCCGCGAGGCGAACGAAGCCAGAAAACGCGCGCGCTTTGAGGCCGGCGATCTTGGGTTGGATATCTACGATATGCGCGAGCGGCTGGCCGAGAAAGGACTGAAATATGTCTGAGGTTGCCGCATTGCCCCGAGCCGGTAACGTGGTGTCGCTTCGGACTTCACGACAGGCGGTCGTTAGGAAATCCGATGGGCAGATTGAGGAGGCTTCTCCCAACGACTGCCAGTGCGTTTGCGATCTGTTCAGCCATGCAGACGTAACGCATTTTCGGTTTGCGGGGCATCCCGCAATCGGAAGCTTCCTGAGGTTCTGTAAGGCAACCGGTGGTCGGAATGTCTGAAGCGGTTCGCTGCATGTGGATGCGTGGGGGCACCTCGAAGGGTGGGTACTTCCTTGCCGAGGATCTCCCACCGGATCCTGCCGAACGTGATGCATTTCTCCTCCGCGCCATGGGCTCACCCGATGCACGTCAAATCGACGGCATGGGCGGTGCTGATCCGCTGACTTCAAAAGTGGCGGTGGTGAGGCAGTCAACCCGCGAAGGCGTGGATGTGGACTACCTGTTCTTGCAGGTATTCGTGGACCAGCCGATCGTTACGGACGCACAGAATTGCGGGAATATTCTTGCAGGCGTGGCGCCTTTTGCCATCGAGCGGGGCCTGGTGGCGGCGCGGGATGAGGAGACCCCCGTCACCATTTTTATGGAGAACACCGGGCAGGTGGCAGTGGCGCGGGTATCTACTCCTGGCGGCATGGTGAACTACGCAGGTGAGGCGCGCATTGATGGGGTGCCTGGCGGTGCAGCGGCGGTGCCGATCGCATTCAAGGACACGGCAGGGTCGTCTTGCGGTGCGCTCTTACCCACAGGGAACGCGGTCGATGGGGTGAATGGCGTCGCCGTGACCATGATCGACAATGGCATGCCCTGCGTGGTCATGCGGTCCGAGGATATGGGCATCAGCGGGGACGAGGCGCCCAGCGAGTTAGAGGGCAACGTCGCGCTGCGCGAGAAGCTAGAAACGATACGGCGGGCGTGTGGCCCATTGATGAACCTCGGCGATGTGTCCGAGAAATCTGTGCCGAAGATGACCATGGTCAGCCCGGCACGGAACGGCGGTGCGATATCAACTCGTACCTTCATTCCGCATCGCTGCCACAAGGCGATCGGCGTTCTCGGCGCGGTCAGCGTTGCTACGGCCTGCCTGATCGAAGGCACGCCGGCCTACGAAATGGCCGCCCGCAGCGAAGGTACGACGCGCAGCCTGTCGATTGAGCATCCCACCGGCGAAATGACCGTGGTGGCAACCTTGGACAACCAGGGCACCGTCAGCGAAGCGGCGATCCTGCGGACCGCGCGCAAGCTGATGGATGGAGAGGTATTCGTATGACCGATGAGGTGCAGGTGATGGACGCCGATTGGCTGGAATTCCATCCAAACCCGACGAAACCGGACTTTATGTTGCCCGAGGGGGCCGTGGATGCACATTGTCACGTGTTTGGGCCTTCGCCCGAGTTTCCTTTTGCCCCCGAGCGGAAGTACACGCCCTGCAACGCGAGTAAGGACAAGCTGTTCGCGCTGCGCGACTACCTTGGGTTCTCGCGCAATGTGATCGTACAGGCGACCTGTCACGGCAAGGACAACCGGGCCATGATTGACGCCTGCCGCTCTGCGGGCGATCTTGCCCGCGGCGTGGCCAGCGTGGGCGCCGATATCACACGGTCGGAGCTGGCCGACATGCACGCGGCCGGGGTGCGCGGCGTACGGTTCAATTTCGTCAAGAGGCTGGTGGATGCGACGCCCAAAGAGGTGTTCATATCTATAGCTGAAAAGATCCAGGAATTCGGCTGGTCGATCGTGGTCTACTTCGAGGCCGCCGATCTAGAGGAGTTGGAGCCATTCCTTAAGCAATTGCCGGGCATCATCGTGGTCGACCACATGGGACGCCCGGACGTGGCAAGGGGCGCGGAGCACCCGGATTTCCAACGCTTCATCACCCTGATGGCGGAGAATGACAACATCTGGGCCAAGGTCACCTGCCCTGAACGGCTGACGTTGATCGGAGAGCCCTATGACGACGTGATCCCGTTCTACCAGGCCATTGTCGACCGCTTCGAGGACCGCGTGCTCTGGGGCACCGACTGGCCCCATCCCAACATGAGATCGCACATGCCCGATGACGGCGCGCTTGTCGATTACATCCCGAGGATCGCGCGAACGAAAGAGCAGCAACAGAAGCTGTTGGTCGATAACCCAATGCGCCTTTACTGGGCGTGAATGACGGTAGGACCGCAACGCGCGGCCCTGCCAATCCGCATGAGGAGAAATCCAATGGATCAACCAGGCTTTGACGCCCACACGCATATTCCTGGCACCACCATCTTTGACGGCGCCCAGGCGATGAAGGGCTACAACCTCAACAAGATGTGCTTTTCCTTCAACCGGGCCGAGAACCGTGATGCCTTCAAGGAAGACGCGGAAGCCTACATGGAAAAATTCGAGCTGACCGAGGCGCAAAAAAAAGCCATCCGTTCGAGCAACATCCTGGCGATGATAGCCGAAGGCGGGAACATCTATTACCTCGCCAAGCTCGCCGGTATTTTCAAACTTTCAGTGCAGGACGTGGGTGGCCTTCAAACCGGCATGACCACCGAGAAATTCAAGGAATTCCTGGCCAGTCAAGCCTAAGGAGACAGAACAATGGCAAAGATACTTGGTGGCATCACTACTTCGCATATCCCAGCCGTGGGAAATGCTATTCAGAAAGAGCTTTTTGACGATCCATATTGGAAACCGTTCTTTGATGGATACCCCAAGGTCCACGAGTGGCTCGCAGCAAACAAGCCGGACTATGTCGTCAATATTTACAATGACCATGGACTCGGTTTCTTCCTGGACCGTATGCCGACCTTTGCGGTTGGTGCGGCGCATGAATACCGTAATGAGGACGAAGGTTGGGGCCTGCCGTCATTGCCACCCTTTCCCGGCGCACCCGAACTAAGCTGGCACATCATTGAAAGCATGGTGGCTGATGAGTTCGATATTACGTCGTGCCAGGAACTGCCGGTTGACCATGGCTTTGTGGTTCCGATGCAATTGTTCTGGCCCGGAGCGCCGAACAATGCGGACATGCCGCGTTCTGTGCCGATTTCGGCAAACACGGTTCAGCATCCGATCCCGACACTAAAACGCGCCCTGGACTTCGGTGTTTCGCTGCGCAAGGCACTGGAGAGCTTTCCCGAAGACGCCAAGATCGTCGTGTTGGGCACGGGTGGACTAAGCCATCAGTTGGATGGTGAACGTGCGGGTTTCATCAACAAAGAGTTTGACCAGTATTGTCTGGAGAACATTGTCCACAACCCCACTGAACTGACCAAGATAAGCCGGATGGAACTGGTTGAGAAAGCCGGTGCACAAGGAACGGAGTTTCTGATGTGGATGATGATGCGGGGTGCGCTTGGCGATAATGTGAGCGAAATCAATCGCAACTATCATATCCCGGTGTCAAATACCGGGGCGGGCACTCTCTTGCTGGAATGTGCATGAACCTGCTTCTGCGAGAAAAATAGCACCTGTCTTTTAGGGCCGTTGCCACTTGGCCATTCTGCCTTGGGCAGGGGGATCACCCAAATTCTTGGGTGGTCCTTTCATGTCAGTGCCATGGCAATCGGAGCGCAGGTGATCAGGTGCGCGGCTAAGAACATGGCATCAGCTGCGCTACCCCTGTGCCCCGTTCCCGGCAATACCGCTCAGCAATATCGTTCCGGCCCGGACCATTGCGTTACCGAGTAGCGATCGCCGTGCGCCCAACCAACCGGCAAGATTTCGTCGATCCGCGCCAGAACATCCGCAGAAAGATCAAGATCTGCACCCGCGACCAGTTCCTTTAAATGCGCCACCTTGCGTGTTCCGGGAATGGCGAGCACATGCTCTCCCCTCTGCAACACCCACGCGATGGCGAGCGACGCCGCCGCAACCCCCAGATCCGCCGCAAGCGCACGAAACTTAGCATTATATACCAGGTTTGCACTTAGGTTTGGTTCGATGAATCTTGGGTTGTTTTTCATCCATTGCATGGTCCGGACGTCGGCGGCCTGATGAGGCCGATCCGTCAAAAGCGCACGTCCGACCGGCGAAAACGCGACCAAGGAGGCTCCGATCTCCTTGCAAGTCTGGATCAGGCCAAGGTCTGCCGCCCGTGTCGACAGAGAGTATTCGGATTGCACGGCTGCAATTGGGTGCACTGCATGGGCACGGCGCAAAGAGGATGGTGCAATTTCAGAAAAACCGATGGCTTTGACTTTGCCCGCCTTCACGAACCCCGCCATGGTTTCGGTTACTTCTTCAATCTCCAAACGAATGTCGCGCCGGTGCACGTAATAAAGGTCAATCACCTCGACCCCAAGACGACGCAAGCTGGCATCCAGCGATGCCTGCAAGTGCTTCGGATCGTTGTTCAGGCGTCTTTCCGGGTCGCGGGTGATCCCGACTTTCGTGGCGATGGTGAAAGGGCTTTGGCCGCCGCGTTTCTTAAGCCAGGATCCAATAATATTTTCGGACCGCCCCGCGCCGTAAGCGTCCGACGTGTCAATATGCGTCACCCCAAGATCGGCACATAGATCCAATATCTTCAGTGAGCCCTTGTCATCAGCCGGACCGTAAAAATCGGTAAACGACATCGCTCCATAGCCTACGGCACCGACCAGGGGTCCATTTTGTCCAAGCTTGCGATACTTCATATCGTTCTTCATCCCCTTATTGATCTTCTCCACCGAGACACCGACAAACGGATTCAATCCTGATGAGATTGTCTCCTGCCGTTCTGGCCTCCATCACAGGATCGACTAACAAGCCTGCACGGCGATCCCGGCCTCCTGCGTAACCCTTTTGCCGACTGGGCAGCGTTCGTTTGCCACCCAAACCAAGTATGCCCAGACGCCTGCCAATGGCGGCCGCACACTTCAATGAGAAAGGAACACCGGCACGTTTGCCTGGTTGATGACATCGGTGGACACACCGCCCATCAGAGTATGGGCAAATTTGCTGTGTTCGAACGCACCCATAACCACGAGCTTGGCTGACACTTCGTCAGCGACACGAAGGATGGTTTGCGCAATCGAGCCACGTCTATGATCGACGCGATAGGTGGCGTCTATTCCGTGCCTCTTCAGGTTACGCATAAGAAGCTCTTTGTCGGCGGTCGGCATGGTACCCACTGTCATGATCGTAACCTTCGGTTTTTCTTCGAGGATTGACATTGCGTCGCCAAGCGCTCGGGCAGAGGACCGCTTCCCATCCCAGGCGACCAATGCGTGTTCGGCCAATCCCTCGGACTCGTAATCATTGGGTACGACGATGACCGGGCGACCGCTACGCAGTGCGATCAAATCCGGATTGGCGGAAAGGTGCGCCTCGCCGATATCGTGGCTGTGAACCCCGGTAACGACCAGGTCGAAGTTGCGCGCGTAGTCGGATAGCGGCCCGTCGTTATCCGGGTCGAGGTCCACGAATTCCGACCGATCCTGAAGGCCGGCCTCCTGCACCATTTGCAGAAACCGGTCGGACACGTCCTGAACCCGTTTTTCATCGGCCTCGCGCAGTTGATCGGCGATCATGTCGTGTATTTCGGCAAGGAAGCGCTGTTCTAGAGCATGACGGCCATGGCGCATGATTCCGGTCAGCCAGGCATCATGATGCTGGGCAAGCTTGATCGCGTGTTTTACACCGCTGCCATGGGCGTCTTCGCTGCTATAGGCGGCAAGAATATTCTTGATGGTCATTTCAGATCCTTTCGTCCCGGCTGTTCCAATGGGATCCGCTCAGGGGTTGGAACTCGAACCTCGGGATTTACTCTCCGGGTTTTCGCATCAGATCGTTCTTCTCCTGCGTCGCGGGGCCGGCGCCCCGGCTCTAGGGAACTGTCCGCTCAGACCTTCCATGCCTGGACCTAGCTCCCAAGCTCCTGGTCCCGTTCGCGGATTGCCAACACCGAGGAATAGGTTGAGACGGAATAGGGCACCAGGAAAGTCAGGCAGATCTTGGCGAGTTGCCCATTCGTGACAGCGCCGGAGAGTATCGCATCGCCGTGGTTGAGCAGGCCCAGCACTATTCCGACGACAAGCGCCACCCGGCTAGCGCGTTTGACCACGGACGGCCGCAAAGCAATCTCAAAAAAGCCAGGGCCTATTGGGCCGCTCATTTGCTTGCCTCCACCTGCCGTATTACCGCGCATTGCAGTGGCCCAGATGCCGTCGGTACAGGGTCCATGGACGCTCAAGCCTTTACGACCTTGAGCTTGGTCTTGAGGTCGGTGCGACAGAAAGCATGCAGGAAGCAGGTCTGCTCTGAGATATCCAGCATCTCCTGTGCCGTCTCGTCGCTTTCCCCGGTCTCAAGATAGACATGAGTTTCGATCGGGTCGGCTTCGCCGGCTTTGCCGGTTCCACCAGATGCGCCCCCCAGGGAAAAATGCGTGTCTTGCACGATGCGATAGTCCGGTAGGTCCAGTTTCAACATTGAGACAAAGCGACCAAACTGGGTCATGAAACAAAACCCGATACCGGCTGAGATCAACGTATTTGCGTCAGGTGCACGGCCATCTTCCGAACTGAGGAAACGGAAGGAAGTCCCATATGGCGAATACTGCATCTGCTGAATATCCTTGATCCCATCTTCCCGCAGGACCGCCACTGCGCCGATATTAAGCCTGCGGTCCTGTTCCGCGGCAAGCGAGGAAGCCGCCGAAGCCGTGCCAAGAACAACATCCTTTTTTGGCGTTGGGCCAATTGGTTCCATCAGTGCTAACGCATCCGGGACCGGGCTGGACTTGGCAAAGTGGTTGCCGGGATCGGGGAACAGGGTCGCATCCAATTCGGGCACCTTGGCCGTGGGCAGCTCTTTGCCGTTCTTGCCCAGTTTGAAGAGGCTATCCAGACGGCCCCGCATCAGCCCGTTCAAGGGCGAGGCATGAACCGCATTCATCAGGAATGTATTGAGTGCGCCGCCTTCCAGATCACAATCAATCTCGACTCGCAACTCGACCGGTTCGGCACCACCGACCATGGTCCGTTTCGGCATCGAACCCTTCATTGTGTAGTAATTGTCCTGAATCAGCTTCAGCTTGCGGATCTCAACGCCCTGCATATCGGCAAGCGCCAGGATTTCGTTCATGTAACTGGCGACCATGCCGGTCGACAGAAAAGCCAAGGGGCAAGGCGCGGCATCGTGGCCGTTCAGGTACGGGCCCTCGTCGCTAACCAGGCGCCACGTGTTGCCCGTCTTGGCCGACCGAACAAGCGCCTCTTTCTGGAAACCGCTCAGGCTGCGCACCCAGGTTCTCAGCGCATCGCCCTTCCGGTTTGCAGGCGCGTCAATGCTAACCTCGTCCGCGTTTTCCAGTTTGAAGAACGGGGAAAGACCGCTCGTACCAATGATGTCTTCACCAAGTTTGGCCATTTCAGATTCTCCAATCGATTGTCAGGTCTTCCCGAAACGCAAACCGTTCGAGATGTGATGCGAGGACATGTTGCAACCGTTCCAGATCATCGACGTTTGCGGCCCTGGCCTCCATCATCAGCCCCTCGGGCTCGGCAGCCAGATCAGCCCGTCCGAACGAAAAGCTGATGCATCCGGTGTCGGGCGTAAATTCGACCTGGGTTTTGTGACCGAAATGCTTGCAAAGCTGTTGAAGATAGCCGCTGGCTTTTCTGGTCTTCACAAGTGTCGTTGCAACGTTGGTCATTCAATTCTCCAGTGACAGGGGCATCGTGCCGGGCCTTAATCCAAGGCCAGCCTGGGCCGAAAATTGCGGGGGATCGCCTAGGTCTATTCCTGCTCTGGCAATGGCCCGATATTCACTATGTCGTACTTGTCGTTAAGCGCCGCCATCGTTGCCTGGTCCTCGAAATCCGCATCATCGAACTGCGCCAATTCCGCGAGAAACTGATCAAAACCAGAGGGCTGGAATATCATCAACATGCGCGCCGAAACGTACCCTTCCGACATAGAGCAACCGTGAGGAATCCCTGGCGGGACGTGCAGGCATGTGCCTGGCCCGACGGTCATCCAGTCGCCATCGACATAGAAATCGACCGCGCCCTCCAGGATGTAAAACGTCTCAGCGTGGTAGCGATGCAGGTGAAGGCCCAACCTGAAATTGGCTTTCAGATTGTCCTCCATCAGCGTGTACTGGCCGCCCGTGTCCTCTGCGGAGACCTTCACGAAGGTATGATCCGCCGACCAGTCATAATTCAACCCACCGCGGGGCGGGACAAGAGAATAACGTTTGGACATGGGGCACTCGTCGTTCAAAGGTTCACTTTGCCGCCGTCGACATTCAGAGTCTGGCCGGTCACGAAGTCGCTGTCAGGTGTGATGAGATACATCAGTGAACCCAGCAGGTCTTCGGGTACCATTTCGCGTTTGATCGAACGCGACTGGACCGTCGGCGCGCGCGCTGGGTCAAATCCGGTATGGCCTTGAAGCGCTTCGCTTTCGGTCAGACCCGGTGCAATGGCATTGACCTGGATGTTCTTGTCGCCCAGTTCGCGACCAAAACAACGGGTCAGTGCAATCACGGCCCCTTTGGACGCGGTGTAATGCGACAGGCCCGGAGGGCCGTAGTAGAACGTGCCCGATGCGATGTTGACGATCTTGCCGCCACCGGCGCGCAACATGGCAGGAACCACCGCCTTTGTGGCCTGATGCACACCGCGCGCGTTGACCATCATGACCTTGTCGAACTCGTCATTGTCGATCTGCGTGAACGGCTTGGGTTCGAGCGCGGCAAAGATCGACGCGTTGTTGACCAGGATGTTCAGGGCACCGAATTCTTTCTCGGTCGCTTCGACCATAGCGTTCAGCTCATCGTCTGACGTGATGTTCACACTCAAGCCCGTGGCCGATCCACCTGAACCCTTGATTGCTGCGACGGTATCCGCGGTATCCAGAACATCCGTGACCACGACATTGGCCCCCTCTTCCGCCATGCGCTTGGCCATGACGGCGCCAATTCCACGAGCTGCGCCAGTGATGACGGCGGTTTTTCCTTCCAATCGTCCCATACTATCCTCCGGTATTCAGATTTCGATTTCGAGAATTCTCGCGACTTCGGGCCAGCTCTTGGCGCCGTTTTCCCGCAGATCATTGGTTAAGTCTTCCGGCACCCAGTCAAGGAAGCACTTCTTGAAGTTCGGCAGCGCTTGGATCCGGGCAAACCATTTCTCAACATTGGGCAGGCGTCCGTTTTCCCACATGCCCCGCATCGACATCATTGCCAGGCGGTTGACATAAGGCGTCATGGCAATGTCCGCGATGGTGAATTTGTTACCCACCAGCCAGTCGTTCTCGCCTGCCAGCGCCTCCTCCATCTTGTGCAGGTAGGTATCGTACAGCTTGACCTTTTCGGTGGCGCCCGGCGCCTCAAATCCATAGCGAGTAAACCCGTCTTTCATGCTTTTCCAATCGGACGTGACCGAGATCGGCGGTGTGGACGCCAGGAACTCCTTCACACCTTCAGGGCCGAGATTTTTCAGCACCGTGTGACGGTGCGAGCAGACAAAGGTCACGGCACCGCAGGCCGGGTGCAAATCCTCGTCAACCGCCTTGGTCCAATACCGCACCTGCGCACGCTCCCACGGATCGGTGGGGTGCATCGGGTTTTCGGGCACGATGCCATCAAGATACTCGCAGATCACCGTCGAGTCGGTGATGACCGTATCATTGTGAACCAGCGTCGGCACAACCGCCTTTGGGTTCAGCTTCATGTATTCTGGGTCGAACTGCTCGCCCTTAAGAATGTCAATGTAGACGCCCGCCCATTCCAGACCTTTTTCTTCCATGGCAAAGCGCACCTTGGCCGCGCAAACCGAGGAGCCGTGATGGTAAAGAGTGAATGTCATAGCTGCACCGTGACCCATTTAAGTTCTGTCATTGCTTCCATATCGGCGTCCGTGCCCTCGCGGCCGACACCAGACTCGCCGTTGCCGCCAAAGGGCACATGGGCTTCGTCGTGGATGGTCGGGCCGTTGATGTGACACATGCCGGCGCCGATGTTGCGGGCAAAGTGGAACGCCTTGTCTATGTCTTTGGTAAAGATCGCCGAAGACAGACCGTATTCGGTATCGTTGGCCTTCTCGAGCCCTTCCTCGTAGCTGTCGATTGGATAGATCGAGCTGACGGGGCCAAAAGTCTCGGCCTTGCACACGGTCATCTCTTCGGTAACGTCGGTCAGCAACGTCGCTTGGCAACGGTTGCCCTCCCATTCGCCACCGGCAACCACCTTAGCCCCCTTGGCAACAGCGTCGGCAATATGCTCGCGCACCCGGTTGCGTTGACGATCCGAGATGATCGGCGCGATCACGGTTTTCGGGTCACGCAGGTCACCCATGCCAATCTTTGACGCTACCATGGAAAAGCGCTTGACGAATTCCTGATAAAGTGGCCGCTCGACATAATAGCGGCTTGATCCGATACACGCCTGACCGGCAAACATGTAGATTGAGCGCGCCGCCAGCGGCACAACCTCGTCCAAATCGGCATCAGCGAGAATGACCGTCGGGCTTTTGCCACCCAACTCGAGCGTGTTGGGGGTCTTGTTCTTGGCACAAATCTCGTTGATGTGCTGACCAATGACTGTCGACCCAGTGAAGGTGACAAAATCCACGTCAGTGTGGCTGGTGAGATCGTCCCCAATCTCGTGACCGAAGCCGGTTACGACATTGTATGAACCCGGAGGGAACCCAGCTTCGGCCACAATCTCGGCAAAGAGCACCGTCAGGTGCGGCGCCATTTCCGAAGGCAGGTGTACCACGGTGTTTCCGACGGCCAGTGCATTGGCGACAAGGCGCGTGGTCTTGATCAAGGGAACGTTGAACGGTGTGATCACGGCGACCACACCAAGGGGTTCGCGGATCGACATGCTGAACTTACCAGGCGCGTCCGACGGGATTGTCTCGCCGCGCACGTTGCGGCAAAGGCCCGCTGCCGCACGGATCATCGTCAGCCCCTTGTCGAACTCGAACATGGCCTTTTGGAAAGGCGAACCGATTTCGTCAATCAGGCAATCGACCAATTCATCACGGCGCTCTTCCATGATCTCAGCAACGCGAAGAAGCCAACGCTCGCGTTCCTTTGGCAAGGTTTCCTTGTAGGTCGGGAAAGCGTTCTTCGCCGCAGCTATACCCTTTCGCATATCGTTGCCCGTGCCGTTTGCCGCATGGCAGTACAGGCTATCGTCCAACGGATTCAGCACCTCGAACGTGGCGCCTCCCTCGGCGTCGACCCAGCTTCCGCCGATAAAG
The DNA here is from genome assembly GCF_013031405.1 of Ruegeria sp. HKCCD8929. GTDB lineage: Bacteria > Pseudomonadota > Alphaproteobacteria > Rhodobacterales > Rhodobacteraceae > Ruegeria. The sequence goes on from NZ_WPZY01000001.1 coordinate 50,728, forward strand.
TGCTGAAGCGTCTTGGATGTTGTCTTGGTGTCCATTATTCGACTCCTGTTTATTGCTATCCGCCGACAACAGCCTGAGGTAGGAACAACGCGATCTGCGGGAAGAGGATGAGTAGGCCAATCATCGCGACCATGGCGAACCAGAAGGGCCAGATACCCCGAAAGATCTGGCTCATCGGAACATCCGGGGCGATCGATTTCACGATGAAGACATTGATGCCGACCGGCGGGCTGATCATGCCCATCTCGAGCACGATCACCACGATTATGCCGAACCAGATCAGGTCCCAATTCAGCGCCATGGCGATCGGGATCACCACGGGGATTGTCAGCACCAGCATCGCCATCGCTTCAAGGAACATGCCCAGGAACATGTAGATCAGGATCACGATCAGCAGGATGCCGACCTCGCCAATCGGCAGCGATGTGAGAATTGTCACCAGTTGGGCGGGCAGTTCGGTCAGCGACATGAACGGGATGAAGACAAATGCCCCGATGATAATCATGAACACGGTCGCGGTGGCGTTCATGGTCTCAAGCAGGACCGTCTTGGTGGCATTCCAGTTCAGCGAACGCCGCCACGCGGCAACCACGAATGTAAAGAATGCTCCGACCGACGACGCCTCGACCGGAGTGAAGAAGCCGGTGTACATGCCACCAATGACGGCTAAGACCACTGCCACGATTGGCACGGCCCGCCCCAGCGAGGCCATTTTCTCCTCACGGCTGAACCGCTTGCCGCGCGGGCCAGCTTCGGGCTTGCGGATCACCACATAGTAGATCGCACCGATGAAGAGCAGTGTCAGGATGATGCCCGGGAACACTCCGGCCATAAAAAGACGCCCAATCGATTGCTCGGTCAGCACCGCATAGATGATCATGCCGCCGGAGGGTGGGATCAGGAACCCCAACGTTCCCCCTGCCGCCACGGACCCCGTGGCCAGGCCGTCGGCATATTTGTATTTCTTCATTTCCGGCAAAGCCACCCGGCCCATAGTGACAGCCGAGGCAAGCGACGAGCCCGAGAGCGCGGCAAAGCCAGCACAAGCGGCAATAGTGGCCGAGGCCAGCCCGCCGCGCAGATGCCCCATCCAGCGATAGGCAGCAGCGAAAAGGTCATTCGACATGCCCGAAACACCGGCGAGGTTGCCCATAAGCACGAACATCGGAATGACCAGAAGATTATAGTTTGATGCCGCCTCGAATGTTTCACCGGCCAGGTTTGAATAGGCGATCTTCAGACCACGAGCCCAGGCCTGATCTTCAGCCATGCCCACGGCCATGAACTTGTTGGCATTGGCGATGATCGTACCCACGAACCCAACGCCAAGCATCGACAGGGCTACCGGCATCCGCAGCGCCAGCAGGACAAAAAGCACAAGCAGTCCCAGAAGACCAAGAAATGTCATACTGATCATTGCCCGCCGCCCCCAACTCTGAGCGGAACCACCGTGTTTGAGCGCAGCAATTGCCAGATATCCAGTGCCAGTACGACTGCGTAGATCGCGACTGATGCAGCCAGCAGGTAGTAGAACGGTTTGAAAGAAATCAGCAGTTGCTGGGTCGTTTCACCGAACCGGTCGGCATTTTGGCCAGCATGCACCAGTTGCTGCGCCATCACGCACAACAAAACCAGGCCAATCAGCTTGACCACGACCATCGACCATTTGGCGAAACCTGCCGACATGCGGGATTCAAGCACTTCGATTTCGATATGCGCGCCCGTGCGCGCTCCGAGAGGGATCGACAGCGCAACGATAACCACCAGCGACAGGATCAGCAGGTCCTCGGCGCCAACGATCGGTGAGTTCAGCGCCTTGCGCATCACCAAAACATTCCAGACCGAATACCCGGTCATGAAAACCAGCGTTAGGCCGCCGCCGATCAGTGAAACCCAGGTCAAAGCCCGGTCCACCACATCAATCAGGGTTGGTTTTTGTTGCTCGTTCGACATGACTTCTTCGCGGTTCTTGGGTCAGACTTCCGAGAAATCCGGGCACCATTTCAGGACTCCCTCCCGGTAGCTGTCCTTGGCTTCGAATGACGCGGCCCAGCGTTGGATATTCGGATAGTTTTCAAACGGATAACCGCAGCCATGCAGGACGAAGTAGAGCGGGATCCACGAGATGTCCGCCAGCGTGAACTGGTCCCCCGTGATCCAGTCGCGTCCCTCAAGCGTCACTTCCAGCTTGGTGAAACACGCACCCAAAATGGCTTTGGCTTTATCAAGGTCGCTCGTGCTGAATTCGTTGCTGCCAGCGTGTTTTGAATGGAATCTCTTCAGCTCTTCATTCTTCTGCAGCGAGTCGTATTTTTCCTGTTCCTCAGCAGTCTTTTTCATCTGCCTGCCCACTTTGTAGGCGTAGACGTACGGCTTGCACGCCGGCACGTGGATGGCGGCGGCCAGGTGCAGCCACTCCATCATCTCCGCGTTGTTTTCGGCCCGCAGGGACGGCTCGGGATAGGTTTCGTCAAGATAATCGATAATGTCGTTCGATTCGATGTGGACGACCCCGTTGTCCACCAGCGTTGGAACCAGACCGTTGGGATTAATCCCAAAATACTCGTCTGTTATGTTTTCCTTCTTCTTCAGATCGATGTGGTGGCTCGTCCAGTCCAACCCTTTCTCGAGCAACGTCATGCGCACCCGCATCGAACAGTTGGATATCGCCCCGTGATACAAGTGAAGGCCTTTGAACGCCTCGACAGATTTGTTTGTTGGGACGATAACAACCATGGCGGATGTCCTTTGACGTGTTTGGTAAGGGAGTATCTCTGCCAGGCCCCACCGCTGCGAACTCGCAATGGGACCAAGCGGGAGTTCAAGCGCCTTCCCACCGGAAGGCACAAGGCCGGCTCAAGGGTTCAGAGCTTTGTAGATTTTGCGCACATCTGTGATGCCGCGGCTTTCGTAATCGGCAAAAATCACCTCAAGACCTTCGGCAACAGCGGCATCCATCTTGGCGCGCTCTTCATCCGATACGACCACCCATTCAAAGTTCTTGCCGGTGGTTTCGGCAATCAGCTTCTTTGAGACCTCGTCGGCACCGTCGAATGATTTCGCCAGTTCCAGCGACATCGGCAGACCAGCGATTTCGTCGATGATGGCCCGGTGCTCGTCCGACAGGCTCATGTACCGCTCTTTGTTCATGACTGCGTAGGTCACGGCAAAGGTCGTCGGCACGTTTTCGACGATGTGACTGGAAACGTCCCAGAAATTCCAGGGCTGCGTAATGTTGTTATACGAGGCCGTCGTTGCGTCGATCGTGCCGGTGCTGAGGCCAGTGTACATCTCGGTCACCGGCATTTGCACGGGAACGGCACCCAAGGATTCGACGATTGGCGTTGTCATCGCAGCAAAAGGCACAAGCTTGGCGCCCTTCAAACCTTCCATGGTGGACACATCTCGGTTTGCTGCAAACAGGTTGCCGGCAACGGTTCCCACGGCCAGAACCTTTACGTCTTCGTATTCGTCGGCCAGGTGCTCGTCAAAGGCGGCCCAGATGGCGCGTGTGGATTGATCGGCGTTTTCCGAGTTGCCTGGCAAAATGCCCAGCATCGTTTTCGGAAACAACTGAGGTGTGTAGCCGGAAACGCCGAAGGTGATGTCTGCGACACCCTCAACGGCGCGCTTGTATTGCTGCACCGGACCCGCGCCAAGCTGGCCTGCCGGATACATCTTCATGGTCAGCGTTCCGCCGGAGCGCTTTTCGATCTCCTCGCCGAACCACTTGAACATGCCTGTGTTCGTATGGTGCTGCGGCGGCAGGAATGTTGCAACGCTCAGCTCTTCGCTGGAGGCGGATTGAGCCGATACGGCAAGACCGAGGGCGGTTGCAGCAGCGAGGCTAATACGCGTGAGTTTCATTATGTCCTCCCAGGATTTGTGTGATCACCAAGCGACGTGGGATCCCATATTCGCCTGCCATCGACAGTATTCTCGATTCAGGCCGCGTCTTGCACTTGAATACCATAATGGGATCCCAAATCAAGACAATTTTAAAATCGGCGTAGTATTATTGGTTTGATTTTAAGTTTAGGGATCCAAAAAATCTGCTTACCTTAGGATCAACATCTCGCCGCTGGTGCAGAACACGCAGCTTGACTTTGGGATCCCGCACATGATGAATGAGCCTATGGAATCGATTGATACAGAACTCGCGGCGCGAATCAGACAAGACATCATCATGGGTGTTTTCAGGGAAGGTGAGCGTCTCTCCGAGGCTCGGCTTTGCGAAATCTACGACGTGTCGCGGACGCCAATCAGGCTGGCACTTCGGCTGCTGGAACGTGAACGCCTCATTCGCCGTGGCGAAGGTCGAGGGTACACGGTCTTCAGCCCGACAGTAGAAGATATCCTGCAGGCGGTTCAGGTGCGTGGTCACTTGGAAAGCCTAGCCGCGCGACTGATGGCCCAATCCGCAGAGCGCTCTCAGCATCTGCCCCACCTGGCACGTGCGATCGAAACCATCGGCAAGGTTTTGCGGGCTGGTGTACTGGACGATGCTGCTAGACGAGAGGCGCAGGCTGCAAACAAAATCTTCCACACAACCATTCTGACGGCCTGCGGCAATGACTATGTCGGATTTACCTGTGAACAGATCAGTCACCTACCCATGTTGGCGGCCGGCTCGATGGTCTTTGACCGCACATCCAGCCAATCGCCGGACCACATGGAGCGGGGTCTTTTCAGATTGCATATCGGGAATGCTCAGCATCAGGTGATTTACGAAGCCATCGAGAAGGGCGATGCCGTTCGCGCGGAAGGCATGATGCGGGAACACTCTCACGCAATGCTCGATTATATTCAGACATTCGAGCGCAAAGACGACAGCCTGACAGTCGCTGACCTAATTGCCTATTCGGGTGCCGAGCCGTTGGATTTTGGAAAACCGCGAACCGAATGACTGCCTAGAATGGCATAAGGCCGTGGTTTTGCGGCGTATCGTCCTCAGCTCCAGGTCAGCGAAATGCCCTTGTAGATCAGGCGCAACCCGACGATCGAGACAAGCATTCTGAACACTTGCCGGAACAACACCTCCGAGACGTGATGCGTCACACGCTTTCCGGCCCATGTGCCCACAAACCCCGCCAGGGTCGCCCCGATGATGTGCGGAACATAGTCGAAATAGCTGAATCCAAAGCTCACGTAGCCCGTCACCTTCATGACATCGAGCAGCAACAAACAGGCCGCCAGCGTTCCGGTAATCTGAAGCTTCATCAGATCTGTACGCAGCAGGAGCGGCTGAAGCACCCCGCCCACGCCGAAAAGAGCCCCGAGAAAACTATGTGCGACTCCGACAAAGACGAACGGGTGCCGGATCGGGATTCTGATCCTGTTTTTCGGCATCCATATGAGGATCAAAAGGACAACGCCCAGCAGGATCGAAATCGCGGCATCCGGCAACGCCACAAACGACCGTGTGCCGAAATAAACCCCAAACAGGCAGCCAAACGCGAAAGTGCGTACGATGCGCCAGTTGATGTGAGACCAGAAGAAGACGATCCGGGCCATCAATGACCCTGCGGCAAATGCGGATTGCAGCGGTACGGCTGCGGAAATGGGCAGAACCGAAACGCTGGCGATCAAAGTGATGTAAACGCCGCCGGTTGCAAAAGCGGCGTTCACAAAGGATGCGGCGAAACTGCCGAGGGTGACGACCACAAGCGTTGCATCAACCATGCGCTTATCACCCGGTCACCGATTTCAGCCCGCTAACGCATGAGGTTCGGAAGCCAGGTTGCGATCTCGGGCACCAAAAACAGAAGCAAGAGACCGACCAGCATCGAAAAGATGAACGGAGTGACGCCGATGAACATCTTGGCGAGATCCACATCACTAATTACGGCCTTGACCGTGAACACGTTCATCCCGATCGGAGGCGTGATCAATCCAAGCTCAACAACCAGGATAATGACGATCCCGAACCAGATCATGTCCACGCCCAAAGCCGCCAGCGATGGCAGAAAAACCGGAACCACAAGCAGCAGGATCCCGAGCGACTCGAAAATCATCCCCAAAAGAACGCAGATTACGCATATTCCTAGCACCAGTTGCATCGCCGAAATCGCACCGTCGCCCTGCACCATCTCGACCAGCTCGAACGGCATTCCGGTGATGTTCACGAACTGCGCCAGCATCATGCCGCAAATCACGATGGTAAAAATCATGCCCGTGGTCTTCACGGTATCCGCAAAGACATGCAGCAGTTCGGGCCAGGTGCGTAGCCGGCCGCGCGAAATAGCAAAAATAAAAGCAAAGAATGCGCCGACTGCCGCCGATTCAGTTGGTGTGAAAATGCCGGTGTAGATGCCGCCAAGGACAACAAAGAACAGGAGCATGATGGGCCAGCTTGCTTTCGACGCCTGCAATTTCTCTATCCAGGTTGTCGCTTCGCCGGGAGGGCCCGAATTCGGAAACAAGCGCACAACAACAGCGATCCCAACGAGAAACAACAGGACCAGCATCAGTCCCGGAACGATGCCCGCGATGAACAGCTTGCCAATATCCTCGCCCACGATGATCCCGTAGATGACCATGGGAACAGACGGCGGGATCATGATCCCGAGCGTCCCGCCAGCTGCAATGGTGCCCGTGGACAGCGCATCATTATAGCCAAAGCGGCGCATCGGCGGCATGGCGACGCGACTCATCGTGGCCGCCGTCGCCAACGAAGATCCGCTGACCGCGGCAAACCCGGCACAGGCAAAAACGGTGGCCATGGCAACCCCGCCCTTGAGCCGTCCCAGCCAGGCATAGGAGGCCTCATAAAGCTCGTCCGAAATACCAGCCCGGTGGATGAACGTCCCCATCAGGATGAACAGCGGAACCACCGACAGGCCCAGGTTCATGGTCATTTCCATGATCCATTGCCCTGTAACGGCAACCGATGCGTCCATGCCGCGATAGGCTGCAAATCCGATGACGCCAACGACTAAGGTCGCATAGCCCAGCGGGACGCCGACAAAGCTGAGGAAAAGGACAATGGCCAGGCCAGTTAATGCATGCGTCATCTAGACCCCTAATCTGCTGATCCGTGGCCGGAGAGGCCTTTTTTGAATACCCGAACACCCGCCACCAGGGAGAAGGCGACAAAGACCACCAACGCCGAAATGATCCAGCCGAACGGGATTTCGAGACCCTCGGTCACGTCTTCGTAGTCAAAGGCTTCCCGTGCCGAAACAATCAGCACCCACAGCAGAAAGGCTGTGCCGAGCGTGTTGCTGACCGCGTAGATCACACCATAAAGCTTAGGTGACAGTCGGCTGATCATCGGCTCGAAAATCGACACGACGATGTGGCTGCCATCACGGCTGACAAGGATGAACCCCGCAAAGACGGTTAAGGTAAGCAGAATTTGCGTGATCTCGGCGCTACCCGATACTGGCGCCGAAAACACGTACCGCATGAACACGTCGGCAACTGTCAGCAACATCATCAAGGCAAGCAGAACCGACCCAATGATCAATCCAATCTGGCTGAGCGTGTTTATCACCTTGTCAAACATTGGCATGCCTCCTCGGATATGAGAAAGGCCGGGTTTCCATAACGGGATGCCCGGCCTTCACTGGTCAGTTGGCGTTGACCTTGCTCAGACGCTCAACCTCGGCGCGCATGAAGTCCAGCGCGGCCTGGCCGTCGACGCCCATGCCGTCGACCTTTGCGATCCACTCATCCACGATCGGCTGCGAGTTCTCCTCAAGGCTGGCAACCAGCGCGTCTGACGGCGGGTGATAGGTTACCGTCTTGGCCAGTTCGTCACGGCCTTCCAGCGCCTGCTCGTTTACCTTCGTACCAACCATGCGGGCCAGGTGTTCGCCCGATAGGTCCGTCAGAACCTGCTGGTCCTCGGGTGAAAGACTGTCCCAGGTCTTCTGGTTGATGAAGTGGCTGAAGTTGATCGAAAACATCGATTTGTCGAACTGCACGCAGGATTTGGTGTAGCTGTCAATCTTGAACTGCAATACGGAGTCGTAGGTGATGCCGGTGTAGGCCTCCACGACGTTGCGCGACACAATCTCGTGGATCTGAACCGCAGGGCCAGTGACCGTCGCGACACCCATGTTCTTGAGGGCCTTGTCGAGATTCCCCTTAAGGCTCCAGACCTTGCGCGTGCTGAGGTCTTCTGCGGACTCGATTTGCTTGTCGGTCAGCGAGCACAGCGCACCGCCGCCGAAGTGGTACATCCCGAGAAGGTGGACACCGCGCCATTTCTCGGTCTCGGCGAAGTACTTTTGATAAGTGTTCCACAGCGCCACAGAGGTCGCTTCGGAGTCACCCTGGTGGACCCAAGGCATCAGGCCGACATGCGCACCGGGATTCTTGGGCCCCAGATAGATATTGGCCAAGAAACCGGCATCAGCCGCACCCTTACGGACCGCATCCATTACTTTGGGCGGCGGGGCCACCGATTTGGGCGTGAACTCGATCGAAAGCCGACCTTCGGATTTTTCGTGGACCTGACTGGCCCAGTCCCGCATCACGTCCCAATAAAAGTGGCTTGGCGGAACAAAGATGTTGAAGAGGATTTTTGTTTCCGCGATGGCCGAAACCGGCGTCAGCACCGCAGCGGCCAATCCAGCCATTACCGCGTTTTTCCAAGAATTCAGTTTCACTTTTTCCTCCGTTGATGTGGGTACTCGGCCATTCGGCCTCTCAGGGTCCCGTCAATCCGCGTTTAGCGGTTTGCGTTTCGGCAGAATTTTCGGATCTTTGCCTGCCGCACTTTCCTCGTCCCAATACCCGATGAGCACACCGAGCTTTTCTTCCATCCCGGTCATTTTGACGTTGTGGTCCTCGCTCCAGGTTTCCCGTTGACGGTATTGCAGAGCCCAACCCGCCAACCGGTTGAACATGGACCTGCGAATGTCTTCGAAATTCGGGGCTCGACCGAGATCGACGAGTTCATCAGGATCGTTGATCAGATCAAATAGAACTGGTGGATACCCGTGAGCATGCACGTATTTCCACTCCTTGGTCGCCACCATGTAGGACCGGCAATCCAGCGGCATTCGTCCAGTCTCGGGGCGAAAGACCTGGCACGAATAGTCGTACTCGCTGATGACGCAATCACGCCATTCAATTGCCTGGCCGCGTATTTTCGAAAGCAGCGAAAGCCCATCCAGCGTGTTTTTCTGAACCGTGCCACCGTAATACTCGATGAATGTCGGAAGCAGATCGATAGACTCAACCAGAGACTCGTCGACCGTGCCCCGGGTCGCATCGGCAGACTTGTCCGGGTCGACCACGATAAGCGGGACCTTCACGGACGGATCGTGGAAATAGTCCTTGTCGCCCATCCAGTGGTCGCCAAGGTAGTCCCCGTGATCCGAGGTGAACACGATCATTGTTTTGTCGAGCAGATCGCTCTCTTTCATGAACTCAAGGAGAATGCCGAGTTGATCGTCAATCTGAGAGATGAGTCCCATGTAGACGGGAATGACCGTCTCCCGAGCGTCATCCTTGCCAAATGTTTTTCCGGCGACCCGCTCGATGAAATGCTTCACCAAGGGATTTGGGTCGGCCAGCTCGCCCTCCGACTTGACGACCGGAATAACGTCGGCGGCGGAATACATGTCATTGTAGGGCGCGGGCGCAACATACGGCCAATGCGGTTTGATATAAGAAAGATGCAGAAGCCAGGGCGTCTCGCCGTCATCCTCGGCCAGGAAGTCCATCGCGCGCCTTGTCATGTAGGGCGTTTCCGAATCCTCCTCCGATACTCTAGCGGGGAGATCGACACGATCATTGAAAAACCCAGACCGCACGCCGTTTTCGGTTTCGACTGAATTGGCCGTCCAGTGCCAGGGATTGTCGTCGTCCTTGTACCCTTTGGATTTCAGGTAGTCGTTATAAGCGAGGCCGGGACGAACCATCGTGTCAGGGTGGATACCGTCATCGCGCTCGTAAGCTTCAAACCCGGCTTGCGCGTGGTGAACACCAATTTCGCTTTCGGGCGCGACCCCCAGCCTCTCCATTCCTTCGGTGTCCGCTTTCATATGCGTTTTGCCGACCAGGACGGTCCGAACGCCAAGCGGATTCAAGTGATGCCCAATGTTCTTTTCGCCAATGCGAAGCGGCGCAAAATTCGAATGTGACCCGTGCGACGAGACATAGCGTCCCGTGTAGGTACTCATGCGTGAAGGCCCGCATATCGGCGACTGGCAATACGCGTTGCTGAAACGCACACCGCGTGCGGCCAACCGGTCAATATTTGGTGTTTTGATGGTTGGGTGGCCTGAACAGCCCAAATAGTCGAACCGCAGTTGGTCGCACATGATGAAAAGAACGTTTTTGCGCTTCAATTTATTGCCCCCTTCACAGCGAGCTTGGGGTTGCCTGCCTTACGGGATCGTTCCGGAAACCGGCGGTCTTTCGGCCGGACGTGAACAGCGATTTCGTCGCGCCAGCCACGCCAGATCTGGTGGCAGGTACGTTCGGATGACTCCGATGATGTCATTTCAAACGATCTCCCGCAGATAGCTCGGCTCTTCCGACGACGATTTCGGCCAAAACCAAACTGGGCTTACGCCGCGATCGGCCCTCCATCGCCATCACCGCTAGAATCGCGCCGCCTTGAGACTCGTTTCGCACATTCGGGATCCCAAAACAACTGTAATTAACAAAAAATATATAATAGCGCAAAATAACTTGCTTTCAGGATCCTAAAAAAGCTAAACCAGCCTTGCCTGCGCGTCGGCACTGACCGCAAATACAGTGCGCTCTTAGACTGCTCAGGTATGCTTGTCGTTTCCGCCGGCATCGCCTCATGCGGCCACCGGCGCAGAGCCCAAAGTGTCGCTCATGTTCGGTCAATCAATTGACCGGGACAAATTCAGGAGGCCTTGCCGATGCACCCGGAACTGCAATCCCACCCGGACTACTTTCAAAAAGAGGTCGTTGAACTTGCCGACAACGTCTACATGGCCTTCGGGTACGCGGCTTCGAACGTTTACATGATAGTTGGCGACGAAGGGGTGGTCATTGTCGATACGTCCGAAACAACAACCGCTGCCGAGAACATCCTGAGTGCGTTCCGCAAAATCACCGATCTGCCTGTGAAGACCATCGTGTTCACCCATTCGCACCGCGATCACGTCTCAGGCGCCAGCGTATTTGCCGAAGGTGGAAATCCTGACATCCTCGCCAGTGCCAAGTATTCAGACGATTCTCTCTTTGTCGCGTCGGCACATCCCCAACCTGTCAAGGCAATGCAGGCACGAACCAAACGCCAGTTCGGAATCGGCCTGTCCTACCCGGATGAGATCATCGGCATCGGTGTCGGCCCTGGCGACCGCCCGCTGAAAGGCATGGGTGCGGGCTCACTTCCGCCAACGCGACGGATCGGGGACGATGGTGAAAACGTCACCCTGTGCGGCGTGGATCTGCAGTTGGTAATGGCGCCGGGCGAAACACCGGACCATATGGTGGTCTGGTATCCGAAAAAGAAGGTCCTGATCAGCGGCGACAATTTCTATCGGTCATTTCCGAACCTTTATGCAATTCGCGGAACCGCGTACCGGGATTTCGATGCCTGGGCCGACACCATGGACCTTCTGATGAGTTTTGAGCCCGAGGTGCTGGCGCCGGGTCACACGAAAGCGGTATCCGGCGCCAATCAAATCAAAGAAGTGCTGACCGACTATCGCGATGCAATCCGCCACGTAGTCGATGAAACCCGCGACGGTATGGATGCTGGCCTGACCATCGATGAACTTGCGCACAAGGTAAAACTGCCCAAGGAACTGGCTGAGAAACCCCACTTGAGGGAGTATTACGGACGAGTGGATCATGCCGTTCGCGCCTATTTTGTCGGCACGATGGGATGGTTTGATGGCAACCCGACTTCTCTTTCCATGCTTGCACCAGATGATGAGGCACGGCGTTTCATCGCCCTGACTGGGGGCGCAGCGGCAGTTTATGCAGCTGCGGAAAAAGCTGTCGCGAACGGAGAATACCAGTGGGCGCTGCAACTAGCTGACCGCCTGATCTATGCAGACGAGGATGGGGATCGCGCGACAAGACTGAAAACCGAAATCCTTCTCAAATTCGCCGAGGAGCAGATCAACTGCCCAACCCGGCACTACTACATCCAATGCGCGAAAGAGCTGGCCGCCGCCGACGTATAGCGGCCCTGGGCGTCACTGGGATGCAACGACGACTCGCTGCAGTCTTTTGCTGCCACTGGCACTTGAATCCCGACGGAACCGGTCCTTGGGATGGCCCAAGCCCCCCAGCTGGCAGAATTGGAGCGATGAAGCGTGAATTTTGATTACGAGTTGTTTGTCATCGGTGGCGGGTCGGGGTGTGTACGTGCTGCGCGCGTCGCCGCGCAGACTGGCGCCAGGGTCGGCCAGACCGAGGAATACCGCTATGGCGGCACATACGTTATTCGCGGATGCGTCCCCAAAAAGTTGATGGTGTTTGCCAGCGAATTTTCCGTGGCGGTGGGTGATGCAACAGAATACGGCTGGCAGGTGGTAACGGGGGGTTTCGACTGGCCCGCCTTCAAATCCAAGATGCATTCCGAACCGCACAGGCTGGAAGGTGTCCATCGCTCCGTTTTGACAAACAACGGGGTCAGTACATTTGGCAGCCGCGCCATATTGGCCGGCCCAAACACAGTTGAACTGGGCGACGGGGCGCAAAAGACGGCAAAGTACATTCCGATGGCGACGGGCGGCCGTCCGGTTCTGCCGGGGATCAAGGGCGATCACATAGGACTCTCGTCGAACGGCGTTTTTCATCTCGATGAGCTGCCAAAATCGATCCTGATCCTGCGCGGCTTCGATGACCAAGCCCGCGGCCTTGTGTCAGAGGAAATGTGCCAGCGCGGAGTGGAATTGCATCTCGGCAATAGCGATCTGGCCATGCAACCACAGAACGGCGGTATCCAGGTTCTTGTTAGCAACGGTCAAAACCGGGTGTTCGACAAGGTTATGTTTGCCACCGGCCGGACTCCGGATTCCGACGGTCTGGGGCTTGAAAAGACAGAGTTCGAAACCGGCCGAAATGGTGAGATCATTGCCGATCGGTTTTCGCAGACCTCGGTGCCTTCGATCTATGCGATTGGCGATGTCACGGATCGGGTGAACCCGACCCCGGTTGCCGTACGCGAAGGCATGGCCTTTTTCGAAACGGTGTTTTGCAACAATCCGACCAGCCCCGATCACGAACTCATTCCCACTGCGATCTTCACTCAGCCGGAAATGGGGACGGTCGGATTGTCCGAAGAGGCCGCCCGCGCGCAGGAGGCAATCGAAATCTATGCGACATCTTTCCGACCCATACAGTCTTCCTTTGCAGGCCGGACCGAGCGGGTTCTGATGAAACTGGTGGTCCGCCAGCAGTCGCGCAAGGTGCTTGGCTGCTACACCGTCGCATCGGGCGCAGGCGAGATGATCCAGCGTGCCGGAATCGCCATCAAAATGGGCGCGACAAAGGAAGATTTCGACAGGGTAGTCGCTGTTCACCCCTCAGTGTCGGAAGAGCTGGTCACGATGAAGGAACCAGCGTGCCGTGCATAGAATGGAAACGCGCCGTGGTCGCACAACAATAGCAGGTTCTGCCTTTTGAGCAGGAGGTCATTCGTGAAAAGCCCCCCAAAACTTCCTCCGAACCCGACAGGAATCGCGGACGGTCACTTGTGCCCCGCCGCTTCCTCGAATGGTGTCAACTAGATGTCCCCGCATCGGCTCTTCCCTGCGCTCCGATGGCTTCGCGAGGTCAACCCGGCCACTTTGCGGGCGGATGCACTGGCGGGCTTTTCAAACGCCGCTATCGTCGTTCCTCAGGGCGTGGCGTTTGCCACGATTGCCGGGCTACCACCGGAATACGGGCTCTATACGGCCATGGTCACTGCCGTCATTGCGGCCATGTGGGGCTCTTCAATGGTCATGATCTCGGGTCCAACCACCGCGATCTCGGCCCTCTTGTTCGCATCGCTCCGGGAATTCGCGGCTCCTTCCACGCCCGAATTCATCCAATTGGCTCTGACGATGACCGTGATGGTAGGGCTGATGCAGATCGTTGCCGGGGTGGCGCGGTTGGGCGGATTGGTATCCCTGGTATCACACTCGGTCCTGACGGCGTTTACCGCCGCCGCCGCCGTGTTAATCGGTGTCAGCCAGATTGCAGGGGCGCTTGGCTTGCATGTCGAGCGCGGCGGCAATGTACTGGAACGGCTGCTGAGGGTGGGCGCGGCCATCGACGAAACATCGCTTGCAGCACTCGCCGTTGCAGCCTCGACCCTGGGTTCGGCGATCCTGCTTCAGAAATTCGCTCCCCGCATTCCGTCCTTTCTGATCGCCCTGATCGTAGGCGCCCTAGTTGCTATCGGCTTGGGCGGATCCGAGGCGGGGCTGGCGATGGTCGGAGACATACAATCGGCAGTACCGATGTTTGCGCCGCCAATGGGGTCGTTCGATCAAATCACCGATCTAGCCCCGGCGGCGCTGGCCATCGCCTTGGTTGGATTGCTTGAGGCGATTTCGATTGGCCGGGCCTTTGCGGTGCGCCGGCATGAGAAATTCGATGCAAACCAGGAAATGATCGGCCAAGGACTGTCAAACGCCGTTGGCGGGTTTTTCCAATGTTACGCGGGTTCCGGATCCTTTACGCGCAGCGGGGTCAATGCCGAAGCCGGCGCCACAACACCCCTTTCGGCGGTTTTTGCCTCCGGCTTCCTGCTTTTGATCCTGCTGCTGTTTGCGCCCCTAATTCGCTACGTACCGATACCGGCGATGGCCGGGTTGATCCTGTTCGTGGCGTGGCGGTTGATTGATTTTGCGGAAATCCACCACGTGCTCACCACCAGCCGCCCGGAATCCGTGATCCTGTTCCTGACGCTGGCGGCCGGGCTGCTCATCGAGCTTGACTTTGCAATCTACATCGGTGTGATCGCGTCCTTCGCCGTCTTCGTTTACGAAAGCTCGCACCCGACCATCATCGTCAATGCGCCGGTCAACACCCCCGCCGGGCGGCGCAAGTTTCGGCGCGTTGACCTGCATCACAACCCGGAGTGTCCGCAAATCGTGACCATTCGGCTGGACGGTCCGCTGTATTTCGGATCCATCGACCATGTGGACGCGGAGATCGAGAAAGTCAGGGCCGCAAGGCCTGGGCAGAAACACGTGGTTCTCTATCTCAAGGGCCTTGGCAAGATCGACCTGGCCGGCGCCGATTTCCTGATCCGCCAAATCCGCGAGGTCCGGTCGGCCGGCGGCACCTTCCATATTGTCGCAATCTTCCGCCCCTTGGTGGAAAGCTTACGTCGCTTTCATGTCATCGAGGAAATCGGAGACGATCACCTGCACATCTCCAAGGGTGACGCCGTGGCGGCAGCGCTGAAGGAAATCGACCAACGCATCTGCGCCGGTTGCGACAAGCGGGTATATACCGAGTGTGACGGCTTCCTTGGCCCGGTGCCAACCAAGATCACCCCATCGGCTTGAACACGGATGTGGGAAAGCCGGGCCAATTTTGGCGCAACCATACCATCAGCAACATGTTTCGTCCGCTTGCGGTTTGAAGCACGTTGTGGATTTCAGCGTTTTCTTGGGATCAAACACCTAAGGTCCGCTTAAAAGCAGCCCGGTTCGTTTCTTCGCCGCTGCAGCAAACGCCAGCTTCCCGCTGAGTTTCGAATTTTCAACTGCATTCGCCGGCCAAAACGCGACGGAAAAGACGCAAGTTTTTCAGGCATTTGGACAAAGTGCGCGCAAGGAAGGGACACAGTGATGGTCTCGGTGACAAAGTGCCCGTAAATCCACGACATCAAGCAGTTGATCTGGTCGGAGTGAGAGGATTCGAACCTCCGACCCCTGCCTCCCGAAGACAGTGCTCTACCAGGCTGAGCTACACTCCGACCGTGCGGGGTGAACTATACCCGTCCCTGCGCATTTGCAAGAGTGATTCTGCTCAATTCTGAAGGTGCATGACGGCAATCCGCCGCTCGGAAATCAATGGAATATCGGCGTGCCTAAGGTTGCAGCGGCGGGGTTCCGAATAGTGCGGGAAACGCCACATCGGGCGTGTCGCTCGGGCGGAAGAACACCCGCGGCGGGTTGGATGCCGCGGGTGTTGCAGGTCAGAGGCTCGCGTCGAGTGCGGCCACGATGGTGTCGCCCATCTCGGAGGTCGAGACCGGCGTTGCGCCCTCCTCGCCCAGCAGGTCGCCGGTGCGGACGCCGTCCGCCAGCACTTGCTCGACGGCGGTTTCCAGACGGTCGGCCTCGGCGCCCTGGTCGAAGGAATAGCGCAGTGCCATGGCGAAGCTGAGGATGCAGGCGATCGGGTTTGCCTTGCCCTGACCCGCGATGTCGGGGGCCGAGCCGTGGACCGGTTCGTAGAGCGCTTTGGGTCGGCCGTTGGCCATCGGTGCACCCAGAGATGCGGATGGCAGCATCCCCAGCGAACCGGTCAGCATGGCGGCGCAGTCGGACAGGATGTCGCCGAACAGGTTATCGGTCAGGATCACGTCGAACTGTTTTGGCGCGCGCACCAGCTGCATGGCGCCATTGTCGGCATACATGTGGGACAGCTCGACCTTGGGATAATCGGCGGCCACGCGGGTTACCACTTCGCGCCACAGGATGCCCGACTCCATCACGTTGGCTTTTTCCATCGAACACAGCTTCTTGTTCCGGCGCATCGCAAGTTCAAAGGCGGAACGCGCAGCGCGTTCGATCTCGGACTCGGTGTAGCGCTGGGTGTTGATGCCCACACGTTCGTTGCCTTCTTCGAAGATGCCGCGCGGCTCGCCGAAATAGACGCCCGAGGTCAGTTCTCGCACGATCATGATGTCGAGGCCCGCGACCACGTCCTTTTTCAGCGACGAGAAATCGGCCAGCGCGTCAAAGCATTGCGCGGGGCGCAGGTTGGAGTAGAGGTCCATCTCCTTCCGCAGGCGCAGCAACCCGCGTTCGGGTTTCACGCTGAAATCCAGATCGTCGTATTTCGGGCCGCCCACGGCGCCCAGCAGAACCGCGTCGACCTCTTGCGCCTTGGCCATGGTTTCATCCGCCAGCGGCTTGCCGTGCACGTCGTAGGCCGCACCGCCCACCAAATCCTCGCTCACGTCAAATTGAAGACCGCGATTGGCGCCGAACCAATCGATGATTTTGCGCACTTCGGCCATAACTTCCGGGCCAATTCCGTCTCCGGGCAGGATGAGGAGCGAGGGGTTGGACATGAACGGTCTCCTTGCGTTTCGTCGCAAAGGCCCTAGCGTCTGCGCCGCAACGGGTCAATGAGACGATCCGGCCAAAACACGAGGAAAATACATGTTGATACCGGGAAAATCCGTACCTGAACTGAAAATCGAGACTTTGGGGTACGGAACCTTCGATCTAGACCGCGATCACGGGGAAAACGGGACGCTGGTGATCAACTATCGCGGCCTGCATTGTCCGATCTGCATCCGGCAGATGGGCGAGGTTGAGGACGCGCTGGATGACTTCGCCGAACTGGGTATCGAAGTGATCATGATCAGCACCGACACAGGCGAGCGGGCAGGGCAGACGGTCGAAAAGGCGGGAACATCCCGGCTGCGCGTGGGTCACGATTTGCCTCTGGCGGAGGCGCGCGACAAATGGGGGCTCTACCTGTCTGAAGGGCGTGAAGGCACGGCCGAGGCGCCGTTCTTTGCCGAGCCTGGGCATTTCTTCATCGCACCGGACCGCACGCTTTATTTCGGCTGGACGCAAAGCACGCCGTTTGCGCGCCCGTCCATTGCGGATATCAAGGGCGGCATCAAATATGCGCTCGACAACAAGTATCCGCCGCGCGGCACCTATACCGGCCCGATTGCCGCTTAACCCTCGCTCGACAGCAGGCCCTCTGCCAGCAGATCCCAGACGCGGCGGATGCGCGGGGTCTGCCGCATGGCCTGCGGTGCCGCTAGCCACACCTGTAGCGGTGGCACGCGCAGTTCGATGGGGATCTCTTCAACGCTCGGATCGGCACGCCCGACCGAGCGCTGGCAGAAGCCGATGCCGCAGCCGGCGCGCACCAGTTCCCAGTAGGTGCAATGATTGTCGCAGCGGACCGCAAACAGTTCACGTGTCGCGGGCCAGCCCAGTTCGCGCATCTTTGCAATGATCATCTCGTTGGCGTCATAGCCGACTAAATCATGGTCCATCATGTCCTCGACCGTGGTGGGGCGGCCCACCCGGTCGAGATAGGATTTGGCCGCAAAGGCCGCCAGTTCGAGGTCCATGATATGGCGTGCGATGATGTCCATCTGCCGTGGCGGATACATACGCACCGCGATATCCGCCTCACGGAACAGCAGGTTCTCGCTGGTGTCCGTTGGCACCAGTTCCAGCTGGATGTCAGGCTCTTCGCGGCGGATATCGGCCAGGATCGGCGGCAGAATGTGGTGCGAGGCGAAGACCGAGGCGGTGATCCGCACCGTCCCCTCTAACCGCGTGGATTGTCCGGCGGCGATCAGCGATATCCCCTGCATCCCCTCGCGCATCCGCTCGGCCATCGGCATGAGCTGAAGGCCGGTTTCGCTCAGCTTCAGACCGCGTGCGTGGCGGTCGAACAGGCTTACGCCCAGAGAGTGCTCCAGAGAGTGAACCTGACGGCTGAGCGTGGGTTGGCTGCGCCCGAGTTTGCGGGCGGCCGCAGAGAGTGAGCCGGTTTCGGCCACGGCCAGAAAGCTCTGGACCAGTGACCAGTCGGCAGAGGTAAGCCCTTTGTCCATTCACCGATGAATACATGATATGCGAATTGAGGCAATATCATGAGGGAAAGTGAATGGCTAAAGTGGAACTGTACCGCAGTGGAGGACCACATGTCTCAGACCGTTCTCGTTCTTGGTGCGACCGGCAGATTTGGCCGTAACGCTGCGCAGGCCTTTGAGGCAGCCGGTTGGACCGTCCGCCGCTTTGATCGCAAATCGGATGCGCTGATATCCGCCGCGCAAGGCGCGGATGTGATCGTGAACGCCTGGAACCCGGCCTATCCGGATTGGGCGGATCAGGTGCCGAAGCTGCACGAGCAGGTAATCGAGGCGGCGCGCCTGAGTGGTTCGGCAGTGATCGTGCCCGGCAACGTCTATGTGTTCGGCGCCGAGATGCCGCCGCCCTGGTCCGAGAGCACGCCGCATCAGGCCGCCAACCCGCTGGGGCGTATCCGGATCGCGATGGAGGAGGCGTATCGCGCCTCGGGCGTGCGGACCATCATTCTACGAGCCGGGGATTTCATCGACACCGAAACGTCGGGCAACTGGTTCGACCAGGTCATGATCAAACATCTGGCGCGCGGGCGGCTGACCTATCCCGGCGAGCCCCACATTCCGCATGCCTGGGCCTATCTGCCCGATTTGGCCCGTGCAGCGGTGGCTCTGGCCGAGATGCGGGGCAATCTGCCCCGTTTCTCTGACGTACCCTTTCCCGGCCACACGCTGACTGGGCGCGAGATTGCCGATACTCTGTCGCGCGTGACCGGTCAGCGCATCGAGGTCCGGAAGATGGGGTGGTGGCCAATCCAACTCGCGCGGCCTTTCTGGCGGCTGGCGTCACACTTGCTCGAAATGCGCTATCTGTGGGACACGCCCCATGCGCTGGATGGACATTATTTTGAGGCGCTTTTGCCCCGGTTCCGCGACACTGATCTGGATGACGTGATGCGCAACGCAATTCCCGCTGCGCTAAGGCGCCGTGAGATCAACCCACACAAGGCGGTGGCGGCTGGCACCTAGTGCCGCCGCATGGCCGTCCTCGCCGGGGGCTGGCCAGTAGACACCCGACCCGGTGACCTGCCAATCGGCAGAGGGCAGCACATAGTCAACCCGCAGCCGCCCTGCGCCCTCCCACTCGACCGTATCGAGACTATCCGGCCCCTGATGCCCCTGCGTCCCGGCCTGTGCTGCCCCTGCGCTGGCCGGGGCAGGGTCTTGCACTCGTGGGTCCCCCAGCAGGTTCTGAATGCCTGTAATCAGCCCAGCGCTGTCGTAAGGGTCCAGATTGGCATCTCCGGCGATGACAAAACGATCGGCAGGGGCTGGCCCCAACTGACCATCTAGATAGACCTGCCAGAACCGGATCTCGTCCCTGTTGCGCAGACCGTTCCGATCCTCGGGGCCATCGAAAACCGGCGGGGTGGCGTGGAAAGTCATCACAGTCACCCGCCCCTCAGGCGTGTCAATCGGGACCACCCAATGTGCGGTGGACGACAATCGCTGATGCTCCTGCGCGATGGGGGAGGGGAAGGGTTGGCTATCTTTCGACGGCAGATCCGCATCGGGAAGGTCCCGCCAAAGCAAAGTCGAGAAATCCTGCACGTCGTTTTGAGCAATCGGGAAGCGGGACAGGATGGCAATCCCGTTCTGACCCGAGAACTCTCCCCAGCCCTGCGCGTCACCGGGACCAAAGCGGCGGCCGTCGCCGTCGAGATCCAGGTCGGTCTCCATGCCGCCGTTGGGTTGGCTGTGAAAGCTGTGGGGATAGGACAGGCCCGCCTGATCCAGACGTTCGGCCAGCGCTTTGAGCGCTTGACCGTCAAGGTCCCAGTCTGTGCCCTGCAGGGCAAGAACGTCGGGCGCGGTGGCGGTTATGACGGCGACGACATCCTGCACCTGTTGCTGATTGCGCTGAATGTCGCGCAGCAGCAGTCCGGGTCCATCGCGGCTGAGTTCGGTGTTGAATGTGGCGATCCGCAGTGTCTCCGCCTGTGCCAGACATGGCAGCAGCAGAAACGGCAGGGCGCGGATCATGCCGTTTGTGCGGTCTCGGTCGTGGAATAGGCGCGGCGGCGCTTGGCCTCGATCAGGGTCGCGATCCGCATCATCGCCATGCCCCGCATGATCAGGCTGGCCGGCAGGAAGGCCCATGCACACATGGTCCAGATCAGCGTCTGTGGATTGTTGAGCGAGATCGGGGTGACGAAGTCGGACGCCAGTTTGATCAGCGCGGGAATGAGGAAGGGCAGCAGCACCCCAAGCGTGATGTTGATACGCCCGTCACGCTGCAGGCGTGCCACCACATCGCCGCCGGTTGTAGGATCGAAGAGCGGCAGGTTGACCCATACGTTGAAGGCACCGTTAGCGGTTGGCCAGCCTTTGATGCGCAGCGCGTAAGCAAAGCTCGCAATGGTCACCAGCGCCGCGACATAGGCCACCCCGGCTGTCATCCGAACCAGATTGATCAGTTCCAGGCTGGCGTCGGAGGACAGCATTAGAACCACCAGCCGCACCGGCGAATAGGGGAAATCGACCACATTGGCGACCAGCAGACCCATCCCGTTGAACAGAGCCGTGACGTGTGAGGGGGCATAGATGTGTTTGCAGATCAACGTCAGGAAAGTGACCATCGACATGAGGCCAACGAACCGCAGCCTGTTGAGAGGCGGCGCATCCCGGAATTCGATAAAACTCGGGAAGGTTGAGTTGTATTCCGCGAAAGTCAGAACAAATGCCAGTATCGCGAGAAAGACCACGATCTCGGTTGCATTCGATGTTGAGCTGGGCAGATACAACGCGGGTGTGAGCACCAGAAGTGCCACAAGTAATCCACGAATCGCCGCCCCTGATGTGCGTGCAATCACTTTCCGAACCCTTTCAAACTGGACAGGCCGGTTCTTTGCCGTGCCTTTCTTCCAACTTGTGCCCACCTTATGCTGGCGGATGCCCCTTTTTGGGCTTTAGTTGTGCCGTCTATCGGTATTTCACTCAAGTCACGGGATAACTAGCACATGATTCCAGGCAAAATCATGGCGACAGTGGTGCGAGTTTGCATCAAATATGACGTGTATTGAAAAAAGTTTTCTACATTTTGTGGTTGACGCAAGGGTAACCCCATACAGAAAGGGGGCGAACTCGATACAACGAGCCCGCCCGCCCTCTTTTGTCTCAGAATCAGATCAAACCCAGGGGCGTGATTGTGCGGCCTGTGCCTCAAAACTGTCGATGGCGCCGACCTTCTCCATGGTCAGCCCGATATCGTCCAGACCGTTCAGCAGGCAGTGCTTCTTGAACGCGTCCACTTCGAACTTGATGACTTCGCCATCCGACGTGGTGATTTCCTGCGCTTCGAGGTCCACGGTCATGCGGGCGTTCTCGCCTTTCTCGGCGTCCTGCATCAGGATGTCGACCTGCTCCTGCGACAGCACGATGGGCAGGATGCCGTTCTTGAAGCAGTTGTTGAAGAAGATGTCGGCAAAGCTGGTCGAGATCACGCAGCGGATGCCGAAATCCGCAATCGCCCATGGCGCGTGCTCGCGCGACGAGCCGCAGCCGAAATTGTCGCCCGCCACCAATATCTCGGTACTGCGGTACTGAGGCTTGTTCAGCACGAAGTCGGGCAGTTCATTGCCCTCGCGGTCATACCGCATCTCGTCGAACAGGTTCACGCCCAGGCCTGAACGTTTGATGGTTTTCAGGAACACCTTGGGAATGATCATATCGGTGTCGATGTTCACGAGCGGCATGGGCGCGGCGATGCCAGTGAGTTTTTGAAACTTGTCCATTCTGCTGGCTCCTTACTTCAGCTCGCGAACGTCGGTCAGCTTGCCGGTCAGCGCGGCAGCGGCGGCCATGGCGGGGCTGACCAGATGGGTGCGGCCCTTGTAGCCCTGTCGCCCTTCGAAGTTCCGGTTCGAGGTCGCGGCGCAGCGCTCTTCCGGGGCCAGTTGGTCGGGGTTCATCGCCAGACACATGGAACAACCCGCAAGGCGCCATTCGAAACCGGCCTCCTTGAAGATATCGGCCAGACCCTCTTCCTCGGCCTGCGCCCGCACCAGGCCCGAGCCCGGCACGATCATGGCGCGCATGCCGTCCTTGACCTTCTTGCCCTTCACGACGTCGGCGACGGCGCGCAGGTCTTCGATGCGGCCGTTGGTGCAGGACCCGATGAAAACGGTGTCGATCTCGATATCGGTCAGCTTCTGGCCTGGGGTGAGGCCCATATAGTCGATGGCGCGTTTGGCGGCTTCGATCTTGCCGCCCTCGAAATCCTCGGGGTGCGGCACGGTTGCGGTGATCGGCAGCACGTCCTCGGGCGAGGTGCCCCAGGTGACCACCGGCTGGATGTCTTCGCCACGGATGGTCACGACCTTGTCGAAATGGGCGCCCTCGTCGGTGTAGAGGGTCTTCCACCAGTCCAGAGCGGCTTCCCACTGGGCGCCTTTCGGGGCGTGCGGGCGGCCCTTGACATATTCGAAGGTGGTCTCGTCCGGCGCGATCAGACCGGCGCGGGCGCCACCCTCGATCGCCATGTTGCAGACGGTCATGCGGCCTTCCATCGACAGATCACGGATCGCTTCGCCGCAATATTCGATGACATAGCCGGTACCGCCAGCGGTTCCAGTCTCACCGATCACGGCCAGAGTGATATCCTTGGCGGTCACGCCCGGCTGCAATTTGCCGGTGATCTCCACCTTCATGTTCTTGGACTTCTTCTGAATCAGCGTCTGCGTGGCCAGCACATGTTCGACCTCGGACGTACCGATACCATGCGCCAGCGCGCCGAATGCGCCATGGGTAGCGGTGTGGCTGTCGCCGCAGACCACTGTCATGCCGGGCAGGGTCCAGCCCTGCTCGGGGCCGACGATATGCACGATGCCCTGACGGATATCCGACACGGGATAGTAGTGAATGCCGAAATCCTTGGCATTCTTGTCCAGCGCTTCGACCTGAATGCGGCTTTCTTCGTTGTCGATGCCGTTCACACGGTCTTCGGTCGTGGGCACGTTGTGATCCGGCACGGCGATGGTCTTGTCCGGTGCGCGCACGTTGCGGCCCGCCATGCGCAGACCCTCGAAGGCCTGCGGGCTGGTCACCTCATGCACGAGGTGCCGGTCAATATAGAGCAGGCAGGTGCCGTCCTCTGCCTCATGCGCGACATGCGCGTCCCAGATCTTGTCATAGAGTGTTTTGGGGGACATCGGTCCTCTCCCGTGTGTATTGAGAATAGCTGGCGAGTGGCTGGGCGCCGCTTATAGGCGGGCCAGAACCGTGCGGGCAGCCCCAAAGAACCGCTCGCGCAGGCGTGCGCGGTCCTGAAGAATCGGTGATGGGGCCGGTTGGCATCTCATGCGCATCAGATATATCGCGTCATTGGGTCAATCAAGCTTGGATATGCCCGGCGCTGGGCTGGGCCCTTGCACATCGCGCCCCAAGACCGTCATGTTGCGTGTCAGGAGGCTGACGGATGGATCAGGAGCTTTTGCCATTCACGTTCGAGGAACTGATGGCGGCCTTTGCCCAGCAATGGGGCAGGCTTGTCGATCTGTTCCTGACGCCGGGCTGGCGGCAGTATCAGCTCGTGATCGTGCTGGTCGTGCTCCTGGTGGCCCTGTGTCTGAAGGCGGCCACCAAGAACCGCTGGTCGGCATGGGCCCGCGCACGCGAAGGCTGGCCGAAATGGCGGCTGCGCATTCTGGTTCAGGTCATGCGCCGCCTGACGCTGGTCTATTTCGTTCTGCTTTGCTGGCTGGTCTATCTTGTGATGCAGCAGCTCACCTGGCCTTCACGCAGCTATATCGTCGGAGTTTTGGCGACGCTCGCCTCGGCATGGCTCGCCATCGCGTTGCTGGCGTGGTTCGTGCGCAACCGCACCCTGCGCAAGATCTTCCAGTGGTCGATGTGGATCTATGCTACGCTGGTGGCGCTGCACCTGACCGATGACGTCGCCAGCTTCCTTGACGGGATCGCCATTTCACTGGGCGATCTGCATATTTCGGTTCTGGGCATCCTCAAGGCGGGTCTGCTGATCGGGGTTCTCTTGACCGTCGTTCGACTGGCAACGCATGCCGCGTCGCGCGGGTTG
Organism: Ruegeria sp. HKCCD8929; assembly: GCF_013031405.1. Taxonomy (GTDB): domain Bacteria; phylum Pseudomonadota; class Alphaproteobacteria; order Rhodobacterales; family Rhodobacteraceae; genus Ruegeria. Next base: position 75,501 of record NZ_WPZY01000001.1, read on the forward strand.
GAGGCCAATGACGACATCTCACCCTCGATGCAGGTGCTGCTGGCCAAGGCGCTGCAGGTCGGGCTTTATGGCATCGTCTTTCTGATTGCGATCAGGACTTTAGGGTTCGATCTGACGGGGCTTGCGCTGCTCTCGGGTGCTGTCGGTGTCGGTATTGGCTTTGGTCTGCAAAAGGTGGTGTCGAACCTGATCTCGGGCATCATCATCCTGATGGACCGGTCGATCAAACCGGGTGATGTCATCTCGCTGGGTGACACCTTCGGCTGGATCAACGCGCTTGGCGCACGCTACGTGTCGGTAGTCACACGGGACGGGCGCGAATACCTGATCCCGAACGAGGATCTGATCACCAGTCAGGTGGTGAATTGGTCGCATTCGGACCGGTTCGTGCGGTTGGATCTTGAGTTCGGCACCAGCTACAGCGACGATCCCCATCTCGTGCGTGCGGTGGCCATCCGGGCCGTGAAATCCGTGAGCCGGGTGCTGAGCGGCCCTGGCCACAACCCGGTCTGCCACATCAAGGGTTTTGGCGACAGCAGCGTTGACTATGTCCTGCGGTTCTGGATCAGCGATCCGACCGCCGGTCTGATGAACATCCGGGGCAACGTCTTTCTGGCCCTGTGGGATGCGTTCAAGGTCGAAGGCATCTCGATCCCCTTCCCGCAGCGAGAGGTGCGCCTGCTGGAAGACGACGAGAGCGGGGCGGACACGCAACAGCTCCCGAAAGAGTGACGGAACGTGGCGCCACGGCGTTTGGGCTTCATTGAAATGTCACAGGTGGCTTGCTACCTTTTAAGTACCCCAGCGCCGGGGGGCTGACGGCGCGTCACAAAGGAGGACTATGTCCTGTCACTTCATACGCAGGCGGGTTTGCCCGCCGAAGACCGGGCCGGTGTAATGGCCCACTCTCAGCTTATCAGCGAAAAGCTGCTTGAGCGCATCCTTTCCTCACTTACCGATGACAAGGCCGAAGACGTTGTGCAGATCGATCTGCGCGGGAAATCCTCGGTTGCGGATTACATGGTGATCGCATCCGGGCGTTCGACACGTCAGGTCTCGGCCATGGCGGAAAAGCTGACGGATCGCATCAAGCATGAATTCGGGTTCACCTCGAAGGTTGAAGGCAAGGATGCCGGCGACTGGGTGCTGATCGATACGGGCGACGTGATCGTCCATATCTTCCGCCCCGAGGTTCGCGAGTTCTACCAGCTGGAAAAGATGTGGCTGCCGCAGGGCAGCAGCGCCTCGGCTAACTGAGGCGCATCCCGGCCGGTATTGAGCGGCCCGGAGGCGAGAGAGAATGCGCATAAGTATCTGCGCGGTCGGTCGATTGCGGGCCGGACCGGAAAAGCTTCTGATTGACGACTATCTGACCCGGTTCGACCGCACAGGCCGCGGCTTGGGCCTTGGCCCTGCGCGCGTGGTCGAGGTCGAGGACAAGAAGAACGGCGGCATGGGGGCCGAGGCGGCGCTACTGCGCAAGGCGCTGCCCAAGGGGGCGGTGATCTGCACGCTGGATGAGCGGGGCCGGGTGATGTCCTCGCCGGATTTTGCCAACAGGCTGATAAAGTGGCGCGATGCTGGGCGTCAGGATCTGGCGCTGGTCATCGGCGGGGCGGACGGGATCGGCCCAAGCCTGCGGGCCGAGGCGGATTTTTCCCTGTCCTTCGGCGCCATGGTCTGGCCGCACATGCTGGTGCGGGTGATGCTGGCCGAACAGATCTACCGCGCCGCCAACATCCTGTCGGGTGGCCCGTATCATCGGGTGTGAAGGCGTTGGCGTCCGGTTTGGTCAGGCGGTAAGGTCGGCGACGATGGCAGAGCTTCTGATCGTATATCACTCCAGAACTGGCGGCAGCCGGCAGATGGCCGAGGCCGCGGCGGTTGCCGCGCGCGACGAGGCGCCGACCGTTCTCAAGACCGCGGATCAGGCTGGCCCCGAGGACCTTTTGAAGGCCGATGGCTATATTTTCTGTGCTCCGGAAAACCTTGCCGCGATTGCGGGCACAATGAAGGAGTTTTTCGACCGCTGCTACTATCCGGTTCTGGGCCGTATCCAAGGCCGCCCCTACGCACAGATGATCTGTGCGGGCTCCGACGGGGAAAACGCAGTGCGCCAGATCGCGCGCATAGCCCAGGGCTGGCGGCTGAAAGAGGTGCAGCCGCCGCTGATCATCTGCACCCATGCCCAGACTCCCGAACAGATATTGGCCGAGAAAACCATTCCAGAGGCAGAGCTGGATCAATGCCGCGACATCGGGCAGGCCCTGGCCGCCGGGCTGAGCATGAGTGTCTTCTGAGAGGGGTGAGGCCGACTAGGGCAGCGTGAGCGTGTAGGTCTCGGTGTTCCAGCCATCGACGATGCACCGCGCCTGTATCTGAACCTGCGTGGCGCCTTCCGGAACCTGAACACCACCCAGCGAGCGGGTGAAGGGTTGTTCTTGTTCATGCGGGTGGTAAAGCACGCGCAGACCCAACTCGTTGCCCTCCACATCCAGCACCCGCCAGCCATCGGCATAGTGCTCCCAGCCGGTATCAGGGTGCGAGATCGTGACGTCGAATCGCCAGCCATCCCCGGCGCGTTGGGCGGTGGCTTTTTCGACAACCGGCCCGTCGGCCAATGCGGGGGAGGCAAGCAGGAAGAACAGGATCAGATGTTTCATGAGGTGACCTAACTGTGCGGTTGCGGGCTGCGGTATCACGACTGTGTGTCCGGTGGGATCGTCAGCAGGACCCCGCGCGAATGTGAGGCGAACTCGCGCCGGTAAAGCAGCGCCAGCGTTGCCAGCGTGGCAAGGATCAGCGCCACTGGCCCCAGCATCCAGGCAACCGCGGCCAGCGCGAAATAGATCGCCCGGAGCCCCTTGTTGAAACTGCGCGCGGCGGTGATGCAGACCTCGGCGGCCTGGCCCGCGCGGGGATAGGCCAGCGCATCTTCGGGGTCATTCGGCACAGCTGCCATCAGCACTGCGCAATAGCCGAACAGCCGATGCGCCCAGACAAATTTCAGAAAAGCGTTTGACAGAAACAGCAGCGTGATCAGGATCTTGATCTCCCACACCACAGCCGGAGCGCTGCCAATGGCCAGATCGTTGGCCACGCCCGCCAGCCGCTCGGTATTACCGAAAAGCGCCAGCGCCCCGCCGATGGCGATCATAGAGGTCGAGGCAAAGAACGCCGTGCTCTGCCGCATGTTTGCCACCAGTTGCGCGTCGAACATGCGCGGCTGCCGGGTGACCATCTGCACCATCCAGATACGCCGGAAATCCGCCATCAGCGCAGTGACCGAGGGTTTGCCGGGCGCCGGATTATCGATGCGCCAGCCGATCCACATCCAGGCGGCCACCAGCAGTGCAACGGCGGCAAAGTCGTAAGGCGAAAACAGCAGGGCGCGGTCGATCCAGGTCATGGCTGCGACAGTAAGCCTTACCAGTTCAACTTGCCAGATCGTGAAATTGGTAATATTACTTTACCAAACGGAGGATGTTCCATGGAGATGCCGAAACCCGATCCCGGCGTGCTGGCGCGCAAGGCGAAGCTGGTCGAGCGTTTGTTGAAGGTCCTGCCCAAGGACGCGGTGATCCATGACGAGGCCGAGACCCGCGTCTATGAATGCGACGCGCTGACTGCCTACAAATGCGCGCCGATGCTGGCGGTGTTGCCATCCTCGACGCAGGAGGTCTCGGAGGTGCTGCGCATCTGCCATGCGGCGGGCGTGCCAGTGGTGCCGCGCGGGGCCGGAACCTCACTTGCGGGTGGGGCGCTGCCGACGGCGGATAGCGTGATCCTTGGCGTGGCACGGATGAACGAGGTGCTCGAGACCGATTACGAAAATCGCATCATTCGGGTGCAGTCGGGCCGCACCAACCTGAGCGTCACCGGCGCGGTAGAGGAAGAAGAGTTCTTCTACGCTCCTGACCCCTCGTCACAGCTTGCCTGCGCCATCGCTGGCAATATCGCGATGAACTCGGGCGGAGCGCATTGCCTGAAGTACGGGGTGACCACCAACAACCTGCTGGGTGTGACTATGGTGCTCATGGACGGCACCGTGGTCGAGATCGGTGGGGCCTATCTGGATGCGGGCGGGCTGGATCTTTTGGGGGTGATCTGCGGGTCCGAAGGGCAGCTGGGCGTGGTGACCGAGGCCACGCTGCGCATCCTGCGCAAGCCCGAGGGCGCGCGGCCGGTGCTGATGGGGTTCGATGACAATGAGGTGGCGGGGCAATGCGTCTCTGACATCATCAAGTCGGGCATCCTGCCGGTGGCGATCGAGTTCATGGACCGCTTGTGCATTCAGGCCTGCGAGAATTTTGCCGGTGCCGGTTATCCCGATTGCGAAGCGCTGCTGATTGTCGAGGTCGAGGGTTCGGAGGCCGAGATCGACAGTCAGTTGGCCAAGATCATTGAGATCGCCCGTCGCCACAATCCGGTGGAGCTGCGCGAAAGCCAGTCGGAAGAGGAAAGCGCCAGGATCTGGCTGGGGCGGAAATCGGCCTTTGGCGCCATGGGGCAGATCAACGATTACATGTGCCTCGATGGCACGATCCCGGTGTCCGCGCTGCCGATGGTGCTGCGGCGGATCGGGGAGTTGAGCGATGAGTACGGCCTGCCCGTCGGCAACGTGTTCCATGCGGGTGACGGCAACATGCACCCCTTGATCCTGTTCGACGCCAACAAGCCCGGCGATCTTGAGAAATGCGAGGCGTTCGGAGCCGAGATCCTGAAGCTCTGCGTCGATGCGGGCGGGTGTCTGACCGGTGAGCACGGGGTGGGCATCGAAAAGCGCGATCTGATGCTGCATCAGTACGGGCGGGCCGATCTTGAGGCCCAAATGGCCGTGAAGGATGTGTTCGATCCGGCTTGGTTGCTAAACCCGGCCAAGGTGTTTCCGCTGGAGGTATCGGAGGCCCGCCGGGCGGCACGGATGGCGGCGGAGTAAGGGGCCAGCCCCTCTTGGGCCGTTGGCCCAATTCACCCCGGGATATTTTTGAACAGAAGAAGATATGGGATGAGACCTGAAACAGAGGCTGAACTGGCCGAGACCGTGGCCGGGCTGAACGGACCGGTGCGGATTGTCGGAGGCAGCACCCGGGGTGTGTTCGGGGAGGGGCAGGAGCTGTGCACTACCGGGTTGCGTGGGATCGAGCTGTATGAACCGGGCGCGCTGACCCTGGTGGCCAAGGCGGGGACGCCAGTGGCCGAGATCGAGGCGGCACTGGCGGCGGAAGGGCAGCGGCTGGCCTTCGAGCCGATGGATCATCGTGGGCTGCTCGGAACGCGTGGCGAGCCGACCATCGGCGGGGTTGTGGCGGCCAATGTTTCGGGCCCGCGCCGGGTGCAAGCCGGGGCGTGCCGGGATTTCCTGCTGGGGGTGCGGTATGTCGATGGCACCGGGCAGATCGTCAAGAACGGTGGCCGGGTGATGAAGAACGTCACCGGCTATGATCTGGTCAAGCTGATGGCCGGGTCCTGGGGGACGTTGGGGTTGCTGAGCGAGGTGTCGCTCAAGGTGCTGCCGCAGTCTGAGGCTGAGACAACGCTGGCTGTCAGAGTGCCCGATGTGGAACGTGCGGTGCAGGTGTCGTCGGTTGGGTTGGGCTCACCCTTTGAGGTGACGGGGGCGGCGTATGATCCAGCGGCGGGGCAGGCGCTGTTGCGGATCGAGGGGTTTGCGGACTGGGTGGACTATCGGACCGGGCGACTTGGGGCGCTTTTAGCCGAGCATGGCGACGTTGAGCGTGTTGGTGAGTCCGGGGCGGTATGGCGAGCCATTCGTGATGTCGAGATGTTTCACGGGACGACGGGCGACGTTTGGCGGATATCTGTGACGCCGAAGGAAGCGCCCGGGATTGCAGCGCGAGCCGAAGCCGAGAAGCTGCTATTCGATTGGGGCGGCGGGCTGATCTGGGCGCTGGTGCCAGAAGGCGCCGACTTGCGAGCGCGGTTGGGGGCGTTTGACGGCCATGCCACGCTGGTTCGGGCCAGCGAGGAAACGCGTGCCAGCTTGGGTATGTTCCAACCGGAGCCGCCTGCACTTGCGGCACTCTCCAATGGGCTGCGGCAAAGATTCGATCCGCGTGGGCTCTTCAATCCGGGGCTGATGGGGTAGGTCATGCAGACGACATTCACAGCGGAACAGTTGAAAGACCCGGCCATCCGGCGCTCGAATGAAATCCTGCGGAGCTGCGTGCATTGCGGGTTCTGTACCGCCACCTGTCCGACCTATCAGGTGCTGGGGGATGAGCTCGACAGCCCGCGCGGGCGGATCTACCTGATCAAGGACATGCTGGAAAACGAGCGGGTGCCAGATGAGAAGGCGGTCAAGCATATCGACCGGTGCCTGTCCTGTCTGGCCTGCATGACCACCTGCCCCTCGGGCGTGCACTACATGCATCTGGTGGATCACGCGCGGGAGTATATCGAGGCCAACTACAAGCGCCCGTTCTCGGATCGGGCCCTGCGTTGGATTTTGGCGCGGATACTGCCCTATCCGACCCGGTTCCGGCTGGCGCTGCTCGGAGCCAAGGTTGGGCGGCCATTTCGGTTCCTGATGCCAGACGCCCGGCTGCGCGCGATGCTGGATATGGCGCCGAAACGTATCCCTCCGGTCAGCCGCAATGACGATCCGCAGAGCTTTGCGCCGCAGGGCCAGGGGATCAAACGTGTGGCGCTGATGACCGGGTGTGCACAGAAAGCGCTGAACACCGACATCAACGATGCCACCATTCGGCTGCTGACCCGGCTGGGCTGTGAAGTGGTGGTGGCCGACGGGGCAGGGTGCTGCGGCGCGCTGACCCATCACATGGGCAAGACGGAGGAAAGCCATCGCACGGCGGCTCGAAATATCCGTGCCTGGGCGCGCGAAATGGACGGGCCGGGTTTGGATGCGATCGTCATCAACACCAGTGGCTGCGGCACGACGGTCAAGGATTACGGCCATATGTTCCGCAACGATTCGCTGGCCGAGGACGCCCGGCGGGTGTCCGAGATCGCGGTGGATGTAAGCGAGTTGCTGATGCAGCTCGATCTGCCCGATGGGGCCGATCAGGAGCTGACCGTGGCCTATCACGCCGCCTGCTCGTTACAGCACGGGCAAAAGATCACGACCCACCCCAAGACATTGCTGAAACGCGCCGGGTTCAATGTGGTTGAGCCTGCGGACAGTCATCTTTGCTGCGGCAGCGCCGGCACCTATAACCTGATGCAGCCGGAGATTTCGGCGCAGCTAAAGGCGCGCAAGGTGCGGACGCTTGAGGCAAGGCAACCCGATCTGATCGCGGCAGGCAACATCGGATGCATGATACAGATCGGGTCGGGGACGAATCTGCCAATCGTGCATACGGTCGAATTGCTCGACTGGGCGACTGGCGGCCCGAAACCGCCCGCGATGGAGGCACGGGTCCAAGCCATAAAGGACGTCCCGATCCTGCGCTAAGAAACAGGTGTAGGGCCTGTGCAACACAGCGTCACTCACCGTCATGTTATACTTTCTGCCCTATTTTCGCCTCACCCAACCGATATCAATATGGCCTTGTGACGGGAACCGGAGATGTTGGTGCGTAACTGGGTCAAGGTGATGGCGCTGGTCCTGCTGCCTGCGGCAGCTGTGGCGCAGGACTCGGGGCTGAAAAGCCTCGACACCAGTGATTCCGGTCGCGAGTGGATGGCGGTTGGCCGCCTCGACATCGACGGCACCGGGTTTTGCACCGGCGCGCTGATCGCGCCAAATCTGGTTCTGACGGCGGCGCACTGCCTGTTCGACAAAACCACGGATGAAAGGATCGACCCCGCGCGGATCGAGTTTCTGGCAGGATGGCGACGGGGTCGCGCGTCGGCCTATCGCTCGGTGCGCCGCGCGGTGGTGCATCCCGACTACGAATACGGCGCCGATGCGTCGACCCAGCGGGTGCGCAACGACGTGGCCCTCATCGAGTTGCAGCAACCGATCCGCAACACCACCGTGATCCCCTTCGAGACCGGAGAGCGCCCGGCGCGGGGCGAAGAAGTGGGCGTCGTTTCATACGCGATGGACCGGTCCGAGGCCCCTTCGCTGCAAGAGGTTTGTTCAGTCATGGCAAGGCAGCAGGGCATTCTGGTGATGTCCTGCGATGTGGATTTCGGGTCCTCCGGCGCGCCGGTCTTTTCCTTCTCGGGTGAGCGGCCTCGGATCGTGTCCGTGGTGTCCGCAAAGGCTGAATTGCAGGGCGAACGTGTGGCGCTTGGGTCAACGCTGGAAGAGGCGCTGGGCCTGCTACAGGCCGAGTTGGATGCTGGCGGCGGGTTCAATCAGGCTGACGCACCGCGCTCCAGCCGCATCACGGTGGGTGGTCCTCGTAACAAAACCGGAGCCAAGTTCGTTAAACCATGATCCGCCTGTTTGTCCTGTTCAGCCTTCTGCTTTCAACCACGTCCGCTCATGCTCAGGCTATTTCGCGCCGCCTTACCGATCGGGAGGATTTGCTGGGATGGGAGGCGGTGGGCCGCCTTGATATCGGGGAATCCGGGTTTTGCACCGGCACCCTGATCGCGCCGGACCTTGTATTGACCGCCGCACATTGTGCGCTAGATAGGGAAGGCGGCCGGCCCTTTGCGGCAGGAGAGCTTACGTTTCGGGCGGGGCTGAGCGACGGAAAGTCCGTGGCGGACCGCAAGGTGATCCAGATCGCTGCCCATCCAAAATTCGTTGTAAACGCACCGGTCTCGGCCGAGCGTGTTCGGGTCGACGTGGCATTGATGCGGCTGGATCAGCCCATCCCCCTGTCGCTGGCCAACCCTTTCGCGCTGCACAACGGAAACGTCTCTGGCGCCGAGGTCAGCGTTGCCTCTTACGGGCGCGGGCGATCCGAGGCGATCACAAGGCAGCGGTCCTGTCGCATTCTGTTCAGACAGCAGGGGCTGGTCGCCTTCGATTGCGATATCACCTTCGGATCGTCGGGCTCGGCGATCCTGGCCAAATCCGGCCCGCGCTGGCAGATCCTGTCGGTTGTATCCGCGGGCGCCCGAGCCCGCGGAACGCCTGTCGGTTACGGCATGGAGCTTCCCGGTATCGTCAGCCAGCTAAAAGCCATCCTGCGCAAGGACGCGCCGCCACCCAAGGCGACGATTCGCCGATTGCAGGTGGGTTCGGACAAATCCAGTTCTGGTGCAAAATTCATCAGTTCCGGCGGGTCTTGAAACCCCCCACACCTTTTCCCATCTCATCGGTATCGGATCGCCACTAACCGGGGTCCGATGATCTATGAACGCCCGTCCGGATGGAGGGCACAACTCGTAAATCGCTCAAGAGATGAGGATAACGACACATGCGTAGCTTTGATTTTGCACCCCTGCACCGTGCGACCATCGGTTTCGACCAGATCGCGGACATGATGGATCGGGTGCTGACCAGTGACATGGCCCAGCCGAGCTATCCCCCTTACAACATCGAAAAGACCGCTGCTGATGCCTATCGCATCTCGGTTGCTGTCGCGGGATTCGCCGAAGAGGATCTGACGGTTGAGCTAAAAGAGAATTCCCTTGTCGTGGCAGGCAAGAAAGCCGCCGAAGACAAGGAGCGTACCTATCTGCATCGTGGCATCGCAACCCGCGCCTTTGAACGCCGTTTTACGCTGGCCGATCATGTGCGCGTGACAGGTGCGAGCCATGAGAACGGTATGCTGCATATCGACCTGCAGCGCGAAGTGCCCGAGGCATTAAAACCGCGCCGGATCGAGATCACTTCGGCGAAGGCCATCGAAAAGAACGTGGTTGACGCGAAGGCCGTAAACTGAGGTTCCGCATTGCGGTGATCCTCCGCAGGACCTCGATGCGATAATCTCCTCCCTCCCTTGGTTATCGCTGCACCCCGTGCCGGAATATGGCGCGGGGTGTTTTCGTATCGGCTCAGGCCCGGTTGGCGGCGATGGCGAGGCCATCGGTAACGGCGGTGAATACTTCGGTGAAGGAATGCCGGGCATCCGGGAACAATGCCTCCATCGTGTGTGAGACGATCGACATCAGGCTGGACCCACCGACATAGATCACGCGGTCGACCTGTTTTGCGGTCGCGCCTGCCAGTTGCAGGGTTTCGGTGGCTCCGCCAGCCAGCGCTTGGGCGTGAACGGCAAGGATCAGGGCCAGTTCTTCGGCGGGAAGCGCAACGGTCAGTGTGTGCTCGATCTGGTCCAGCGCGATATACGGGCAGTTTGCGCCGTTGTTGGCGGCGATCTTGCCGCGCTCGACGGCAAAGGCCAGATCATGACCCAGCTCATCCTGCAAAACGGTGACGAGGCGGCTCATCCTCTCTGGCGTTTCGGACAGCCGCGCCATCTCCTCGACCATGCGACGGGTTTGGGCGCTGTAAAGAAAGGGAATCTTCTCCCACGTCGCCAGATCGTTGAAGATCGCGTTGGGCGCAGGCGTGGTGCCGGGGCCGATGGCCTTGCGCAGGGTCGATCCCTTGCCCAAGAGCGGCATCACCCGGTCGATATTGATCGAGCGGTCGAAATCGGTGCCGCCGATGCGAACCCCGTGATTGGCCAGGATCGAGACCCCGTCATTGCTCGACCGGAACAGCGAAAAATCCGAGGTGCCGCCGCCGATATCGACGATCAACCCGATCTCGCCCGACTGGTCCAGCGTGCCGCTGGCGATGGCGGCGGCCTCGGGTTCGAACAGAAAGTCGACCTCTTTGAAACCCGCCGCGATGTAGCAGGCGCGCAGATCCGCCTCGGCCTGCGCTTCGCGCCGGTCGCCGGTGCCGTGAAACACCACCGGGCGGCCCGACAGCGTACGGTCGAAGGTCAACCCGGTTTCGGCCTCGGCACGGGTTTTGATCTCGCGCAGGAAGCGGGCGATGATGTCGACAAGGGTGACCCGTTCATTCAGGATCTGGCGTTTCTCGTGCATCAAACCGGTGCCCAACACCCGTTTCAGCGCGCGCATGAACCGCCCTTCGGTCCCGTCGAGCAGCGCCTGGTTGGCCGGTTCACCGATCAGCGTCTGCCGGGTCTCGAAATCGAAGAAGAACGTGGTGGGCAGCGTCGTCTGACCGGGTGCCATCTGGATCAGGTGGGGTTTGCCGTCGCGCAGATAGCCCGCTGCCGAGTTGGAGGTGCCGAAATCAATACCCAATACGGGGCCATGCTGTGCCATGCCCGATCCCTCCCGACGGTAAAACAGAAAGGCGCCTGTTTACGGACACGCAAAAAGGGCGTCAAGCGGGAAGCGCCTGACGCCCTCGATGTTGTTTCGGTGGGCTCAGCTGCCGTCGGTCACGTTGCCGATGGACCAGAACATGGTTTCGCCCGAGGCATCGTCGACACCGTCATTGTCTGTGATCACGAATCCTTCGCCCGAGGGCAGGATCGCCAGGCCTTCGACCTTGTCCAGCACATAACCGCCGGTCGAGGTGAGATCGGGCAGCAGGTCGCGCACCAACTCCTTGCTCACCACCGGCAGGTCGCTGCCCAGCGGGGCGGGAACCATCTGGCTCAGCGGAATGCGGTAGATCTTTTTGGTCACGGCGCGGGAATCATGCTGGTTGTCGCGCTCGATGACATAGACATGATCGCCATTGGCCACGATCTCGCTCAGACCGACCCAGCCGGTTTCAGGCTCGGCCTTGGGATAGAGCACGGCACCCCATTCCTTGGTCTTAAGATTGTAGGCCACCAGCTTTACATGATGCTTCGGATCGTCCTTCCACTCGCGCTGCACGGCCATCCACAGGGTGTCGCCCACGCGGGTGATGCCTTCGAAGCCAAAGCGCTTTTCGACAGCCATCAGTTCGGGCGGCAGACCGACTTCACCCTTCTTGGCCTTGATCGCGCCATCGGGCTGCACGTGATAGATCGCGTGCGGGATCACCCGGTCTGTGCGGCCTTCGGAGGCTACGTAGAACCCGCCCTTGCCGTCCAGCGTAATGCCTTCAAGGTCCAGCTTCTGCGCCGGGCTGCCGTTGCGGGTGATGCGGATCACGTCGGTGATGCGGGCCGGGCTCTGGGACGGGTCGATCTTGAAGATCGAGGGTTGGAAGCCATAGAAGCTATCATTCACTGCCCAGATCATGCTGTCCTCATCGGCGACCATGCCTGACAGCGCGCCCCAGCCGATCAGCTCATCCGCGCCGGCCGAGGTCAGATACGGATAGGCGGCGGGTGCCTCCTGATATTCGTAGATCATCACATGGGCGCGGGGGCCGCCATCCTCGATCAGGTCCTTTTCGTTGGCCGAGATCAGCAGGTTGCGCTGGGGGATGGTCACATAGCCTTCGGGTCCAACGCCCGACGGCAGCAGCTGTTTCAGCGCCGGATTGGCCGGGTCGGTCACATCGTAGACACCGACGACCGAGGCACGCTCGGCCCCCACAAAGACCATCGGCGTGCCGCCGAAGGTGGCTGCGGTCACGCTTTCTGGCTCGATCCCTTTGCTGTCCGAGCGTTTGTCCGGATAGTGGCCGATCTGCACGATTGCGTGCTCGAACGAGACGCCGCTTTCGTAAACCACGCTCCCGTCCTTGGCGAAGATGGTCCAGCCGCGCGAGCCGCCCTCGTAATCGCCCTCGTTGGCGGTGGCGAAACGCTGGTCGTCGATCCACTTCACCGCGTCCGGTTCGCGCAGGCGACCCGGCTGGCTCTCGATAAAGATCAGCGCGCCGCGCTCATCGGTGGCGTCGATGCCGTCCAGATCAACGGCGCCAGCCGAGAAATGGCTGACGATCTGGCCGTCGCGATCCACTACCACAATGTGGTTGTTTTCCTGCAGCGTCACGACGGTTTCGCCCAGACCGTTGATATCCACGAATTCCGGCTCGGGATCGTCGCCCGCAACCTCGGCCAGCCCGGTTAGGCTGACCATGGTCATTGCGGCGCAATCCAGCGCGCCCTCGGCGACCGGAACCATGACCAGCGATCCGGCGGGCATCTGCGGCAGGGCCCCGTCGTTCAGGTCTTCATCGCGTTCATTCTCGATGGCGACCGAGATGAACGATCCGTCCGGCGCCACCGCGACGCTGTCGGGCTGACCGCCCAGATCGCAGGAGCCGGTTTCAGTCTTGGCCGCCACGTCCACCGACAGCAGCTTGCCCGAGGGCTGGGTGTAGCTTTCTGAGGTGTTCACGCCGACAAAGGCCGTCGCGCCGATGATCCCGACCGAGGTCGGCTCACCGCCCACATCCAGCGCGCCCAAGGGGGCGGGTTTGGCCGGATCGGCGATATCCACCATGCCGATCACGCCCAGCGGGCTGTCGGTATAGACCAGCGTCATGCCATCGGCTGTGGTGGCGATGATCTCGGGCGAGGTCTCGCGGGTGGTATCGGCGCCCGCTTCCATATTGCGCACCACGGGGAAGGATGCGATCCGGTTGAAATTCATCTCCGCCAGTGCCTGACCGGCGGTCAGGGCAAGGGCGGATGTCAGGCACAGCAGGCGCAACGGCATCGCTGAAGGCTCCTCTCTTGATTAACAAGATCGGCATGGCCGCAATGCATCACGGTTTTGCAAAGCTTTTGCATCGGTTTCGTGACAAAAAACCGGTCCGTCGAAACATCCCGTTAACTGCTGGCGTTGATACTGGCGTTGCGGGCCGTGCTGTTTTGCGCGCGGTTGCAAAACCGAAGGCTGACACGTGATGATGAGTGCTCCGATTTCCCTTGTTCAGAACAGCTTTGCCCGCGTTTTTGCCCGCAAGGGCGAGTTGACCGAGCGGTTTTATCACCATCTTTTCAAGAACATGCCCGAGGCCGAAGGGCTGTTTCACGGCGACTTCATGGTGCAGAAGGAGATGTTCGCCACCATGCTTGCGGCGTCGGTCCGCAGCCTGATTGACAAAGGCAGCTTTCACGATGTCGGCATCGCGCTGGCGGAAAGCCATGCTCGATTCAATCTGACTGCAACGCAATTGCAATGCGCGGCCAGTTCACTGATGGCCGCGCTGCGGGATGTGATGGGCGACGATCTGACGCCCGAGGAAGAGGGCGCGTGGAACGAGGCTGTCACCCGCCTGGCGGGGATGATGGTCCGGCCCGGTTAGACCGACATGCAGATGTACTTCATCTCCAGATAGTCGTCGATGCCGTGATGGCTGCCCTCGCGGCCCAGCCCGGATTGCTTGACGCCGCCAAACGGGCTGACCTCGGTCGAGATGATGCCGGTGTTAACCCCGACGATGCCGTATTCCAGCGCCTCGGCCACCTTGTAGACCCGGCTCAGATCCTTGGCGTAGAAATAGGAAGCAAGGCCAAAGATGGTGTCATTGGCCATGGCGATCACGTCATCCTCGTCCTCGAATTTGAAGAGTGGAGCGAGGGGGCCAAAGGTTTCGTCCTGAGCGACCATCATGTCTTGTGTGACGCCTGTCACGATGGTTGGCTGAAAGAATGTGCCACCCAGATCATGCGGTAGACCGCCGGTCAGGATCACGCCGCCCTTGGCGGTGACGTCCGCGATATGCTCCTGCACTTTGGCGACCGCCTCGGTGTTGATCAGCGGGCCGGTGGTGGTGCCGTCGGTCAGGCCATCGCCCACCTGCAAAGCTTCAACGGCGGCTTTCAGCTTGGCGGCGAAGGCGTCATAGACCCCGGCCTGTACATAGATGCGGTTGGCGCAGACGCAGGTCTGACCATTGTTGCGGAACTTGCACAGCATCGCGCCTTCGACCGCGGCGTCCAGATCGGCATCGTCGAACACGATGAAGGGCGCGTTGCCTCCCAGCTCCATCGAGCATTTCATCACCTGATCGGCGGCCTGCCGCAGCAGGATGCGGCCCACCTCGGTCGAGCCGGTGAAGGTCAGCTTGCGCACGCCGGGGTTCTCGCAGAACTCCTTGCCGATGTCGCTTGAGCGGGACGATGGCACCACGTTGAACACGCCAGCCGGTATACCCGCTTCTTCCGCCAGCGCGGCCAGAACCAAGGCCGACAGCGGGGTTTCAGCCGCCGGACGGGCGACAAAGGCACAGCCCGCGGCCAGCGCCGGGCCTGCCTTGCGGGTGATCATCGCGTTGGGGAAGTTCCACGGCGTGATCGAGGCGGCCACACCGATGGGCTGTTTCAGCACGGTGATGCGCTTGTCACGCTGGTGGCCGGGGATGGTCTCGCCATAGATGCGCTTGGCCTCTTCACCGAAAAACTCGATGAATGATGCGCCGTATGCGACCTCGCCCACCGCCTCTGCCAGCGGTTTGCCCTGCTCGGCGGTCAGGATGCGACCCAGATCCTGCGCGTTTTCCATCATCAGGTCGTACCAGCGACGCAGGATCGCGGCACGCTCCTTGCCGGTGTACTTCGCCCACTCCTTCTGCGCCGCCTCGGCCTGCGCGATGGCACCCGCGACTTGCGCGCGGCTGACATCCGCCACCTCGGCCACCACATCGCCGCGCGCCGGGTTGGTCACCGCAAAGGTGCCATGGTCGCCGTCGACCCACTGTCCGCCGATATAGGCCTTGGTCACCAGCAGGTCCGGTTTCGAGAGGAGCGATTTCAGATCGGTTGTTGCGTCCAGCATGGTTGAGCCTCCGGCTTGCATTCAGTTGCGCGCACCCAAACAGGTGGGGCGGTGTTTGTCTATGGCCACTCTGAATGTGGAATCAATCCAGATTTGATCATATTTAGGTTAACAAGTTAATTGAATCAGGTCACGCTTGATCGACTCTGCAGGATGCGCCAGATTGCGCGCGGGCCCTGGCGATGGCGTCGCCTCATGCCGTGCGGCATGCGCCCATTTCCCCGTCCTGAACGCCGGGACCTTTCTGCAAAGGAGGGTCTGTCATGACCGCACGTCCTGACTTCTATCGTTATCACAACGGCCAGCCGGCCAAGCTGCCGTTTGAGGCCGCCGAGTATGAGACACGCCTTGCCGAGCTGCGCGCCCGGATGGCCGAGGCGGGCGCGACCGCCGCCGTCTTCACCTCGATGCACAACATCGCCTATTACTCGGGCTTTCTCTATTGCGCCTTCGGGCGGCCCTACGGGCTGGTGGTGACCGAGACCGAGAGCATCACCATCAGTGCCGGTATCGACGCAGGCCAACCCTGGCGCTGGAGCCACGGCGACAGCATCACCTATACCGACTGGCAGCGGGACAATTACTGGCGCGCGATCAAGTCGGTGACCGGCGAGGGGCAGGTGATCGGATACGAGAGCGACCACCTGAGCCTGTTGCAGCGCGACAAGCTGGAGGATTTCCTGAAACCGTCGGCCATGGTCGATCTGTTCGAAACCACCATGCGCCAGCGGATGATGAAGTCTCCGGCGGAGATCGCCCTGATCCGGCACGGTGCACAGGTGGCAGACGTGGGCGGCTATGCGATCCGTGACGCGGTCAAGGCCGGGGTGCGCGAGATCGACGTGGCCATGGCCGGCCGCAACGCGATGGAGTTTGAGATCGCCAAACGCTTTCCGGATGCCGAATACCGTGACACCTGGGTGTGGTTCCAGTCGGGCATCAACACCGACGGCGCCCACAACCCGGTGACGGGCCGGGTGTTGCAGCGGGGCGATATCCTGTCGCTGAACACCTTCCCGATGATCTCGGGCTATTACACCGCGCTGGAACGCACCATGTTCGTGGAAGAGGTCGATCCCGCCAGCCTGAAGATCTGGGAGGCCAACGTTGCGGCCCATGAATACGGCATGTCCCTGCTGAAACCGGGCGTGAGCTGTGCCGAGGTCACCCACAAGATCAACGAGTTCTTTGCCGAGCGCGACCTGCTACAATACCGCACCTTTGGCTACGGCCATTCCTTTGGGGTGCTGTCGCATTACTATGGCCGCGAGGCGGGGCTGGAACTGCGCGAGGATATCGACACGGTGCTTGAGCCGGGAATGGTGATCTCGATGGAGCCGATGCTGACCATCGCCGCTGGCGAACCGGGCGCGGGCGGCTATCGCGAGCACGACATTCTGGTCATCACCGAGGATGGTAACGAGAACATCACCGGCTATCCTTACGGGCCGGAGTTCAACGTGGTTGGCTGAACAGGTTTGTCCTTGCCGGGCCAGACCTTCGGCGACCATACTTTAGCAAGAACAAGGAGGCCGCCCGGGATCGGGCGGCCTTTTGTCTTTGTCGGGCTGCATGATTAACGCCCAAGTCCCTTTTCTTTTTGGGGTCGGTTTGCCAGAGTTCGTGTGAAAATTGTAATTCAGGGGATGTAAATGCTCGTAACATTCCCTATCTGTTAGTGATATAACAAGAAAAGGATGCAGCGGGATGTCGGACACCGAATTCGAGATGATGATTAAGGAAACTCAGCGTCGGGTCAAAGAGAGCCAGTCGCAGATCGAGGGGTTGACCAGCCGGATCGAAGCGGCGCGGGCCAAGATCGGAACGGCCGAGGCGGATATCGACATCGAGAACGCCACGCTTGAAGATGTGCATGCCCATACCGAGGTGATGAACGCCAATATCGCCGAGCTGATCATGGGGCTGGACGACGTCACGGCGGCCTTTTCCAAGGATTTCGACGAGATGCGCTCGAAAACCGGGTGGGAGAGCTTTGTCGGCATCTTTTCCAAGGGCAAGTCCGAGTCTCTAAGGCAGGAACGGATGCGTGGTGCCAATATCGACGACAAGCTGCAGGACCTGATCGCCAAATCGGACGTGATCGTGAAGCTGCTGGAAGGGCAGTTGGCGGTGCTGGAAGAGCAGCGCGAGAAGGTCGAAACCAACCTGACCGCAACGCTGGATGACCGGGAATTCACGGTACAGGAGCTGGAAGGCGTGCGCGCCGAGATCCTCGCAATGGACCCCAAGATCATCGAGCTGGAGAATAAGATCAGCGTCGAACAGGACGCTGCCGCGCGTACCAAGCTGGAGACGGAATTGGCGGATCTGAACAAGGCATACAACGCCAAGGTTCAAGACGAGCAGGTCAAGCTGGCCAAATCACAGACGCTCGAGCGCTATATCGAAAAGGGCAAGACCTGGGTCGATTCACTGCAAAACCAGGCTGCGACGCAGATGGTGCTGATCAACAAGCTGCAGACGGACACGCAGCAGCGCGTGGTGCTGTATGACGCCCTGACCAAATCGCTGAAAACTGCGCAGCAACAGGACGTTGCCCACCGCATCAACGAGATCGGCGTGCAGACGGACCAGGAGGCGCAAACTGCGATGGCCGCCATCGGCACCGCGACCAACCAGAAGATGGCCGACATGCTTGAGGCGCATGAGGACCACATGGTCTTTGCCCGCGACGTGCTGGAGAAAAAGGCTAAGGCGGACGAACGCTTTGCCCGCCGGTTCGCGGAGATCGTCGAGAAGCATGACAAGAATTTGTATGGGGGCTCTTGAAGGGCGCAGTCGCAATGAAAGACAGCGGCAAGGGCACCTCCTACCGGCCAACGCGCAAGGATATCGAGCTACCCGATTGGGTTGAGACCGCGATGATCATGCGATGGTTTGCGATCGGCATTGGTGTCGTATTCTACTGGATCACTGAGTCTATTTTGTTTCCAATATTGGGCTTTGCTGTGTTCATTGCTGTAGGGCACGTGGTTTATCGCCTCTATCGGAAAGAGGACCCGGTTTCTGCGGAAATCGCCTTCTACAACGAGACAGATGGGTTTCACTCAGAGGATGCCGATGGTGATGGAGACGGTGGAGACTAATGGTGAATGACGCCACCCAAGACCATGTCGGCCTGACCGACACCTTCGCCTCGCGCCGCTATTTCCGCAAATTCGAGGTGATCACCGTCCACCTGCTGCGCGTGGCTGCGACGATGGAGGCAGAGGGCGCGATCTCGAAGCAAGAGGTGCGGATCGTATCGCGCTACCTCTCGGGGCTGCTCTACACCTTCCGCGCGCTTTCCATGAAATACCTGCTGGTCGGGCGCGATACGGGTCGGTTCTTTGGCAGCCTCGCCATGGACAAGCGCGACAGCGGGTTTCCGGTGGCGACCGAGTTGCTGACCATGGCCAATGACGCGCAGCAGGCGCAGGTGCATCTGGCGAATATGCTGTCCGAAGATGACCTGAAAACAGACATGGTCCGCACCATCATCGGCGACCGGGACATCCCCACCAAGCTGCAATTCGCGCTGTCCCAAAGGCTCTACTACGAGGAATTGCTGAAGGGAGAGCTGTTCTGGGCCCGCAACGATCCCGAGTGCCACTGGGTCGGGAATGAGAGCGAGCGGCGCAAGTTCCTGGTCCATTGGGCGGTCTATGACAGCCAGATCAACCTGCCGGTCATCTACCTGATGCAGTTGGAGGACAGCGGCAAAACCGCCCTGCCCAAGGACCAACGACGTTGGCCCGAGGTGCAGGCGCATCTGATGGCGCAATCTTTGGGCGGGCTGAAACTGGTGACCATCGCCAAGGGGTTCGATCAGGACTTCGATGATCTGCACCCCAAACACGTGCGCCGCATCCATGTGGGGCCGATGTATTCCTCGGCCTATACCGAGCAATCCGGACCCCTACGGCAGGTGCTGGAGGACGCGCAGGCACCCGAGGGTCAGGATTGGGCGCTGGCCTGGACCACCGAGGAGCTGGAGAGCGAAGAGGTGATCGAAGAGCGCGCCGGATGGTTCTCGACCGTTGAGCGTGAGGTCTTTGCGCTTGACCCGTTCGGCGGGCAGGGGGCCGAGACCGGGGCCACCCGGACCCAGCGCTCGATCATCCTACCCCAGCGCCCGTTTCAGGTGCTGGCTGAGCGTAACCCGCCGGGGTTTGCGGATGTGCGCAAGTTCGTGGTCAGCAAAGCCGGGCAAGTCTTGAGGTATTGAGCTGGTGGC
Organism: Ruegeria sp. HKCCD8929; assembly: GCF_013031405.1. Classification (GTDB taxonomy): domain Bacteria; phylum Pseudomonadota; class Alphaproteobacteria; order Rhodobacterales; family Rhodobacteraceae; genus Ruegeria. The sequence goes on from NZ_WPZY01000001.1 coordinate 95,221, forward strand.
GGGCTGAAGCCCGCCCTACGAGATTTGAGTAGGCCGGGCTTCAGCCCGGCATTGCGAGGAAGAAGATGAGTTTGACGTCAGATCAGATGGAATTGCGCGAAGGCGATATTCGCAAGCACTATCCGGCAGCGACCGCTTTACTGAACGGGTTCGAACACGCACCGCGTATTGCCAAGGCCGTTGAAGCGCCGGTCGAACGATCTCCGGGGGTTTCAACCGGTCGCAGGTTTCGGTCCACGACACCGGGGCTAGTGACACGGCGCACTGCGCGCGCGGATGGGGTGCATCTGGTCGAACGGATCGAAGCGTCGGATGAAGGCGACACGCTGGTCTCGCCGCCTCAGGCGACCACACAACAGGCGATCCGCCGCGCCATCGCCATCGCTCTAGCCGTGGCTGAGGCTTATGCGGAACAGACTCCGTTGGCAGACCTCAAACGCGCAAATCTCGCCGGAGATCTGCCTGCCGCGCGCAAGACCGAATTCTCAGAACTGCTGACGGCTGAGGCTCTGATAACTTCGCACACGTTCGGCAACGCACTGGCCTATCTGATGTCCTCGCATCTGGGTGAAATCACGGTCGAAATCGGTGAGATCGAAGAAGTTCTGACCGACAACGGCCAACTCGCCCTGCACGGTGCTTTGTGGGAGCTGGATCAAACGCTAGCCAAACACGCCCCAGACGACGCACACCTAATCGCGGCAACCAGTGCATATGCTGAGCAATTGATGGAGAAAGCCGCCCTGCGCTCGCAGACGGCTGGCCATCTGGCCTCGTTCCAGAACGTCGCGTGGCATATCGAGGCCGATGACCTGACGATCAGGGGTTTCGAACCGGCCTCAAAAGCCAAATCCACCACCCTGACGATGACGTTCAAGAAACCGAACGAGGTGGTGGGCAACCATATCGCCAAGTATCAGGCGATGAAGCTGGCCAAGATGGTGATGGCCTACGACTTTGACCGCCGCCTGAACCCGTTCGCGGAACTCGGCGGGTTCATCTTTACCTTCATGGGCGACGGCAAACCGGGCACCGGCAAGACAACCCTGATCCAGATGATGGCGGGGCTGATCCACGACTACTGCCAGAACGCGGGCTATCCGTTCCGCTATCAGAACCTGAGCACCGACAATATCGACAGCTATCAGGGCAAATCCGGCCAGAACGCCAAGGCCTTCATCAACACGATCATCGACCCCTCGGTCATCGGTTTCGGCACCATCGACGACATCGACCAGCTGGCGGGCAAACGCGGCGACCGGCAGTCCAGTGCAGGGCAACTGGAAATCACCGCCGTGCTGATGGAGAGCTTTGCGGGCGCCAATACCGTCGTACGGGGCAACTGCACCTTTGGCATGTTCTCGAACTACCCCGAGAATGTGGACGATGCCCTGCGCCAGCGGGCGGGTGCTCGATTCCTGGTGGACGGGCCGCAAACGCGCGAGGATTACATCGACATCCTGCACCTGCTGATGGGCCGCAACCACGACATCCCGCTGGGTGAGCACGACGCCTATGCCGCGCAGGAGATCAAGAAGGCCGTCGCCGCCAGTTTCGAAAGCCACGCCCGCCCGCATGAGGACGCTCTGTTGCAGGTCTATGACCGGGTCTCCGGCGATATCGGCCAGATGGACACCATCGCCAAGCTGGGCACTTACCTCAAGGCGATCCAACAGGCGGATGAGCGCTTTACCGGCCGCGCGATCAAGAACATCACCGACGCGGTCAAGGTCCGCGCGATGGATTTCGAACTGCCCGACGAGTGGATGGAAAACCCCGACCTGTTCCTGTTCCGCGACTACGACACCAAGAAGGCGATGATCGAGGATCTGCGCCAACCGATCACGGTCGAGATGGTGATACAAGAGATCAACCGCTACGCCGACAGCGAGTTCCGCTACGCCGACAAGAGCGACGAGGTCGCCATCGAGAACGCCGTCCGCGAGATGGGCCGGATGGAAGAGGCCAAGCGGCGGTATTTGGAGGGGAAGGGATGAGTTTCATACAGATGTTCCCGCAAACCAGCGCGGCTTTGCCGCGCAGCCCCCTCCCTCCCCCCCATGGGGAGGGGGCTAAACTGCTGAACATATGTATTAAGCAAAAAGCACCAATGAGCATCCCGGTAAGAGACGCGAATGAACTGATGGCATCTCAACCCTGTTCACCCAGAAATTTCAAAATGTTGTGGAACTTCTGATGAACTGGGTCGCTGCAGCAAATCTGTTTATATCCGAGAACAAGGCTTTGGTAGTAGCTGTTGGGGTTCCGGTGCTCACAGCTATAGCAGCGGGCATCGTTTCATTTGTGACTACGACGATGAACCTGAAGGCGCAAAAGTTGGACCGGGCTCTTCAAAAGAAACTATGGGTTCTTGAGGCAAAAAAAAGAGAACTCTCAGATTTCAAATCGCTGTTGGCTCAGTTTGAGGCAACAGCTTTTCAAATGAGTATAGATCTTAAAACTGGCCTTAGCTCTGGAACAGCAGGGCGCATCCCCAAAGAAGACGCTTCGAGTGCAATATTTCAGCTAATTCGCCTGATGGCGGAGATCAACCTTGTAACGACCTTCGAAGATCCTGAGGGTAACGAGCTGGAGCAAGCAATGAACGCCGAATTCGCTAGCGTTGTGAATGGAGTTCCAGTCGATGGAGTGTTACCCGAAAGGAGATTCGCGGCTGTAAGCGCACGAATAGTCGCACGGCTTGAAGGTCAGCTTTACCGAGAGGGCATTGCATGATCCGCCTCATCGAAAAAGGCTTGATGTTTGGCAACCTCGTCCACATCTCCAGCCCGGCTCTGGTCGAGCGGTATAACCGCGCGCTGCAGCATCTGGCGGGCAAAACAACGGCGCTGACGGATTTCCATGTCGATATCTCGGGCTATTCGCCGGAGGTGGGGATTGAGCTGGAGGACGATCTCTACCTCAACCCCAACGGGGTCAACCGGCAATTCATCCTGCTGACGACCGAGCAGAAACGCGCGCCTCTGCTGAACGTCAAATTCTCGACCTCGCGCGATATCCTGCGCGAATTCATCGAGATGAACGAAGCGCAGTTGTTCGCCCTGACCGCCACCGATGCGGTGGCCGGCGAGTTGGTGAACTCGGTCATCAAACTCACCTCGGCCCGCGACCTGTTCAACCTGCAAAAGATCGAGATCGAGGCCGACACCGCGGGCGGCACCCTGCGCAAGGCCGAGCAACTGGCGGGCATGGTCGAGCGGTTCAAAACCGAAGAGGACGCCTGGTTCGACGACGTGCTGATCGCGCAGATGATCGACACGGCGAAACAGACCGGAGACGTGACCCGCAATCCGGTGCGGCTGAAACACACCGTGTTCGAGCAGCGCAGTTTCTGGACCGCGCATTACGGCGGGCTGTACCTGTTCCCCGATCTTGACCACCCGGCGATGATCTGTTCCGGCGAAGAGCCCGAAGGCGAGATGCCGGTCAAATATGTCTTTGACCTGTCGCAGCGGAACCGTATCGCCAAGTTCTTTGACTACAACGATCTGGTCGAGCCCATCGTCAAGGCGCGCGGGATCGACGCTGCCGCGATCCTGCAGCAAAAGATGGATTTCATCACCATCGACACCGCCGCCAATGCCGGGCTTGACCTGACCGGGCTCGACCGCAGCGATATGCGGCGGCTGGCGCGCAACCATGCGGACCGGTTGCCCGAGGCGTATCACGGGCTGGCGCAGCTCTTGCGCTGGGCCAGCGATGGCGGGGCGTGGCCGCGCATCACCTCGGACCATCCGGCCTATTTCTACACGCTGCGCGCCGCCGACACGCCCCAGCGCGATCTGGTCAACATGCTGCTGGCGGAACTGGCGCCGCTGGACGTGCGCCAGCTGTTCATCTGCCACAAGGAGCTGTTCTATCGCACCTACGCCGCCTGGCCCGAGGCCAAGAAGGCCTTCGTTGCCGATTTCCTTGCGCGCGAGTATCAGGTGGACAAGGCAGGCGCCCGCGCCGCACTGTTCGGACACGAGCAGGATATGAGCGGCGATGACCGCGCGTCCGAGCAGGTCATCCGCCGGGTCGGCCCCTGGGGCGCGATAAGGAGGGGCTGACATGTTCGGAGTGATGCGGCTGGTTCTGGTTCTGCTGGTGGTGCAGACGATTGCCTATGTGGCCCTGTCGCTCTATTCCCGCGCTGTGCGGCGCGGCAAGCTGAGGGCGCGCTGGCGGGAGAAAGGCCGGACCGGGGATGAAGAGGCGTTCGTGGTGCGCGGGCTCAAGGCCTATGACAGCTCGTTCCGCCGCAAGCTGATCCTCGGGGTCTTTATCGTGCCGTGGGTTGCGATTGCGGCCCTGATCTATGTTGTGAATTTCATGTGAGGACCCGGACCATGGGCTATGTCAAATGGGCGTTCATCCTGATCTTCTGGATCACCCTTGGCGCGTTCCTGCAATACACGCTGCCGCAGCATGACGTGGTGCGGATCGTCAACACCTATGAGGAACGGCAAGAGCTGAACGACTGGACCCGCATCTTTTGGGCGGTGCCGGACGATCAGTCGGCAAACCTAATCAACCGGGATGTGCAGTTCATTCAGGCGGTGCGGGCCAACGGACGCCCTATCGTCTACCGCAACGAGGATACCGGCTGGAGCTGGCCGCCCTATTTCAAGTTTGACACCGCCAACCTGTATACCGAGGCCAACGATGCGATCTCGACCAAGGATGCGCCGGAATGGGTCTCGGTTGCGCATTACGGCTGGCGCAACGAGTTCCTGTCGATCTTCCCCAATGCGGTGTCGATCAAGCCGGTCGAGGGGCCGGATGTGCGCATCATCCCGTGGTTCAACATCATCTTCCTGATCATCTTCTTCGCCATCCTCTGGGCGATCTGGGTCCGCTGGCGCCGGTTCCGCGCGGCGCGGATCGACCCGATGATCGAAAATGTCGAGGACGGGTTCTATGCCGCCGGTGAGGCGATCGACGAGCGCCGCGGCCGCTTCCGCCGCTGGCTGGACAGCTGGAAGTCGAAATAGGCTCTTGACCCTCCCCCTGCTGGAACGCCGAGAACCGGGTTCAGCAGATGTGAGGAGTGCAGCGTGAAGAGAATCGCAGTGATCGTCGTGGTGCTGGCCGGTTTGGCCTGGGCCTATCTGTGGAACAGGGCGCAGCCGACTGGTTCAGATGCGGCGCCTGCCGACGGGGCCGCGATGGCATCGGTCAGCCTACCGGACAGCTATTCGGGGAATGCGCAGATCGGTGCCCGCGTGTACGAAGCCAAATGCGCCTCCTGTCATGGCGAGAATGCGCAGGGGCAGCAGGGTGTGGCACCGCCGTTGATCCACAAGATCTACGAGCCATCTCATCACGGGGACGAGGCATTCCAGCGGGCCGTAGCACTTGGTGTGCAGGCGCATCACTGGCCCTTTGGCAACATGCCCCCGGTCGAGGGGCTTTCCCGGGGCGACGTCGCCATGATCGTCGCCTATATTCGGGAGACCCAACAGGCCAATGGCATCCAATAGGGGGTCGCTATGAAACAGGTTCTGATTGCCGCTCTGATGGTACTGATTGCAATGCCGGCGCTGGCGCATTCAGTGATCAAAGAAAGTGCTCCAGCCGATGGGGACGTGCTGGCCGAGATGCCGTCGCAAGTGGTGCTGACCTTCACCAAGAAGATCCGCCTGACCCGTGTGGAACTGACGCTCGGGGACAGCGGCACGTCGCTGGATTTGAGCGAACACAAGGGGTTTGGCACCGAATTCATGCTGCCGGTCGATGTGTCCGGCACCGGGCTGTTCCAGGTGGACTGGCGGGGCTTGGGCGAGGATGGGCACGTCATGCAGGGCGAGTTCGGGTTCGAAGTGAAGTAAGACCGGAATGGATGTCTGGGCACTCAGCGCAATAGCTGTCGGTTTTCTGTTCTATGCCTCGGCGCTATTGGCGATGGGGCTCGTTGTCGTGGGCGCGTTTCTTGGGCCGTTTCCGGCGCAGGTGCAGGCTGCGACCACCCGACAGATCGCGGTATGCGCCGTGCTGGCCCTGGTCCTGACTGCCTTAGGCTTCGCTCTGCGGGCAGCGGCGCTGACCGGAGACGCCTCGGGCCTGACCGATCCGGAAATGCTCATGCTGTTGTGGCAAACTCCGGTTGGCACCGAGTTGGTGCTGCGGGTTGCTGGTCTGGCGCTGATCCTGATCGGGTTGATAACGGGTCGGGGTCTGGACCTGATAGGGGCCGCCATTCTGATCGCCGCCTTCACACAGTCCGGCCATGTTGCCAGCGCAGACTGGTCAGGCCTGCGGGTTGCGCTGGGGCTGCATCTTGCGGGGATCGCGTTCTGGATCGGGGTTCTGCCGCCGCTGCTCCGCCTAGCGCGGGAAGATATCTATTTCGAGGAGGCCGCCCGCGTCGGCCACCTGTTCGGCCAGATTGCTGCGGTGGTTGTGCCCCTGTTGCTGCTGGCCGGGTTGGTCATGGCCTGGGGTCTGCTCGGATCGTTGTCGGCCCTGACCTCGACCTATGGGCTGGTTCTGATTGGCAAGCTGGTATTGGTGTCCGTGCTGCTCGGCCTCGGCGCCGCCAACAAGCTGCGTTTTGTGCCGGCCATGCACCGGGGGGAGCGGCAGGCGGCGCGGCATCTCGCCCGCTCGGTGCGGTTGGAGATGTTTGTTGCCGCGGCCGTACTGCTGGTGACGGCAATCCTGACCGGTGGGCCCAGCCTGCCCGAGCCGGTCTGAGGTCGGTCAATCGCTGAACAGGTAGTCTATCTGCATCACCTGCATGGCGTGTTCCTCGGTGATGGACAGGAACTGCGCCAGCTGTTCGGCGTTTTCCTCGCGTGAGCGGGTTTCACTGATCCGGCCGACATTGGCAAAGCCTCCGCTGCGGATCTGGTCGGATTCAAACGCAATATCGTTGCGAATGGTGGGCAGCAGGCGCTCGAGCGCCGCCGGGGCCGTCTGCTCTCCGGCCAGCCCGACCCGCTGGGCGTGCCCGGCGAGATAGTCGTCGGAATACTCGCATTCGATCTCGAGCAGCCGGGTCGTCGCGGCGTCCGAGCAGAAATCGTGCATCAAATCGGTGCTGGACGGGTCGAGGCAGATGATCATCCGGTCCGTGTTGAAATAGTCAAAGAGCATCCGCAGCAGCGATCTGCGATGGCGCTGGCGCTTTTGCAGGGTGGTCTGAATACCGCCCAGATCTGGCAGCGCGGTATCCTCTTCGTTGAAGAGATACTCGATCGCGGGTACGTTGCTGACCTGCGTAACCTGATCCAGCAACCGCTTGGCCACGTGCCATTTCTTGCAGATCACGATCATCAATTCGCGTTCCGGGCCCAACGTATTCTCGGTCTCCCAGAATCTCTGCGCGAAACGACGCCCGATCCGGCCCCGGCCCGCCAGAAACGCATAGAGCTTGCGCCCCTCGTTCGAAATCTGAAACTCGACGCCTTCCGAGGCATACAGATGACCCAGCCGTGTCTTCAGCTCAAGCGCCTCGGGGCTGATCTTGCGGGCAAACAGAAAGTCCTGACTGAGCAGCAGATCGTAGTGATCGTTGTAGAAGGTCAGCGGCATTCCGTAGTCCGAGAACATCAGGAAGGTCAGCGTTCTGCTTTCAACCTCGCGTTCGGGGATCAGGTGACGCACGAGGGTCTGGAAAAACGTCTCGTCCGGAATCCAGGTGCTGGCAAAAAACCGCATCACGTCACGCCGGTCGCGGGTGAAATCCAGTATCTGCTCTATGGTGCGCCGCCGCAGGCACCACCATTGGCTGCCGATCATGACCTGGATGTCGGCAGGCACGTCGCGGGTCAGGCCGAACCGCTTCTGCAGGTTATAGGCGGTGTAGAACCACCATTTCTGAGTGCGTTCATTGAAATAGTGGCGATAGATCAGCCGGTCCTCCTTCATACCGGTCTTGATCCAGTTGCTTTCAAAGAAATCGTAGCTTTCGATGAAATCCTTGTCCTGGGCATCGAGGAAGTTGTGCGTGTACTCGGCGGTCTTGATGGCCATGCAATCGCCCGAGAGCATGTAGAAATGCGTAACCCTTGGAAACGCGTCAACCGCCGCTTCGATCGCATGAAGTGTCGCCTCGACCAGCGACCACTCCCCCCAGCCGCATTTGATCCGCTTGCGGGCAAAGGTGACGTTCGGATTGTCCGCCAGCGCATCGACGATGCGCTTGTAGTCGGCAGAGCGCGCCCGTGCGTCGAAATGGATCGACATGCAATCGCCCACTGCCGTAAGCTGCTCGGCCTGCGTTATAATCGCATCCGGGTCCTTGTGGCACAAAAGGATATAGGCAACTTTCGCCATTCTCGAAACGATGGCCCCTGTTTCTGCTCCTGAATGGCTTTGATAAAGCCGATCAGCAATTGAATAAACAGGATTTCTTTGGTTTTTTGATGCGGGCAGGCCTGTGGCTCAGTTCGTGAGCAAGAAAAGAAGAAGGAGGCGCGGCGCATGGGGTTTCCCGGCACCTGGATGACGGAAAGCGAAAGCGTGGTTTACCGCGTGGTGCCGAAATGTGCTTGCTCGACCATCGGCCAGATCATGTTCTACTCGGACCATGGCACGTTCTTTGAGGGCGACATTCACGACGCGCAGTCGGGGATGCATAAGTGGGCGCTCGAGAACAGCCAGGATCTGATCACCCGGAATGTGCAGTCGCACAAGTCCTATGCGTTTACCTGCGTGCGCAACCCGTATACCCGCATCCTCAGCTCCTTTTTTGACAAGATCTGTGGCATTCAGCGCAACGGCAAACGGTATCGCGGCAATCTGGTGCCAACGCTGATCTACAATTACGGGATCGAGGTCGGCGGTGATGACGGCAAGCAGGAGTTCGATCAGATAAAGAGCTTCCGGCGGTTTTTGCTGTTTGCCCGCGACACCATCCGGTGGCGGCGTCCCATGGACCCGGATATCCACTGGTCGGCCATGTCGGGCCATGTTGCGACCTTTATCGCCAATGGTGGGCAGTATGACCGGATTTTCTGGACCGAGGCGTTCAACGACGGCATGCAGGATGTCCTTGATCACATCCAGACGCCGCACTCGGTGGACCTGAAAGAGATCCCCCGCTTCAACGAATCAGAAGGCCACGGTCCCACGCGGGCGCATCCGGTCGAGGACTATTTCGATGATCTGTCGATGCATCTGGTCTACGAGATCTACAAACGCGATTTCGAGCTGTTCAAATACGATTTCGAGAACCCCGGGAACAAGATGCCCATCGGCGAGATTGACCTGGACGAAGTGCACGCGAAGCTGGGCGAATAAAACTCCGGTTCGCCGATCTGCTGCACATTCAGGCAATTGTTGGCGGGAGCGGGCCCCCGAGGGCTCCCGCCCGTCGTCAGGTATCTTGCGATACCCTCCTCCCGTTGGGCCCGGCACCGCGCAAAAGCGCGGTGCCGGGCCCAAGTCCGCAAGGGGTGTCGGCGTCAGCCGGCGACACGCGGCGGGCACGGGAGCGCTATAGCCCTTGAAAGAACCGCCGGGTTGGTGAAGCGAAATCGGCCCGCGACCTGGGCGGGCCGGTATCCGAGATCAGACCTGACGCACGGCCCCTTTTGCCGCGCTGGTCGCCAGTTTGGCGTAAGCCTTGAGCGCGGTGGACACCTTGCGTTTGCGCGGCGCAGCCGGGTGCCACCCCTTTTCGTCCTGAGCCTTGCGGCGTGCCTCAAGCTCGGCGTCATCCACGGCCAGGTGAATGGACCGGTTCGGAATGTCGATTTCGATCGTGTCGCCGTGATGAACCAGACCGATCAGGCCACCCTCGGCCGCCTCGGGAGAGACATGGCCGATCGACAGGCCCGATGTGCCGCCCGAAAAGCGCCCATCGGTCAGAAGTGCGCAGGCTTTGCCCAGACCTTTGGATTTCAGGTAGCTGGTGGGATAGAGCATCTCCTGCATCCCCGGACCGCCGCGCGGCCCCTCATAGCGGATCACGACCACATCGCCCGCCTTGACCTTGCCGGTCAGGATGTCGCTGACGGCCTGATCCTGGCTTTCGCAGACATAGGCCGAGCCGGTGAATTTCAGGATGTTTTCATCCACGCCCGCTGTTTTCACGATGCAGCCATCGCGCGCGATATTGCCGAACAGAACCGCCAGACCGCCATCCTGGCTGAAGGCGTGCTCCTTGGAGCGGATCACGCCACCTTCTCGGTCGGTGTCCAGCTCTTTGTACCGGTTCGACTGGCTGAACGCCTGTGTTGTCCGCACGCCGCCGGGGGCGGCCTTGAACAGGTCCTGCGCTTTGGGGTTGTTGGCGATCTTGATGTCCCAATTGGCAATCGCCTCGCCCATCGTAGCCGAATGCACCGTGCTGCACTCCTCATGCAGCAGGCCGGCCCTGCTGAGCTCGCCGAGGATCGAGAAGATGCCACCGGCGCGGTGGACGTCTTCCATATGCACGTTCTCAATGTTGGGCGCGACCTTGCACAGGCAGGGCACCCGGCGGCTGAGGCGGTCCATGTCGCTCATGGTGAAATCAACGCCGCCTTCGTGAGCGATGGCCAGCAGGTGCAGCACCGTGTTGGTTGACCCGCCCATGGCGATGTCCAGGCTCATTGCGTTCTCAAACGCGTCGAAGGTCGCGATCTCGCGTGGCAGAAAGCCTTTCTCGTCCAGATCATAATGACGCTTGGTGATCTCGACGATCCGACGGCCGGCCTCCAGGAACAGCTCCTTGCGGTCCGCGTGCGTGGCCAGGGTCGAGCCGTTGCCCGGCAGCGCCAGACCCAGTGCTTCGGCCAAGCAGTTCATCGAGTTCGCGGTGAACATGCCCGAGCACGACCCGCAGGTGGGGCAGGCGTTCTCTTCGATGTGCTGGACTTGCTCGTCGGTGTATTTGTCGTCCGCTGCGGCCACCATTGCGTCCACAAGGTCGATTTTCTTGGCATCCAGATCGGCGATGTCGATCTTGCCGGCCTCCATCGGCCCGCCCGAGACGAAGATGGCCGGGATGTTCAGGCGCATGGCGGCCATCAGCATGCCCGGGGTGATCTTGTCGCAGTTCGAAATACAGACCATCGCATCGGCGCAGTGTGCGTTGACCATATATTCGACGCTGTCCGCGATGACCTCGCGCGAAGGCAGCGAATACAGCATTCCGTCATGCCCCATGGCGATGCCGTCATCCACCGCAATGGTGTTGAACTCTTTGGCGACACCGCCTGCGGCCTCGACCTCGCGCGCGACCATCTGGCCCAGATCCTTCAGGTGAACGTGACCCGGCACGAATTGGGTGAACGAGTTGACGATAGCAATGATCGGCTTGCCGAAGTCGTCGTCGCCCATACCGGTGGCGCGCCACAGGCCGCGGGCACCGGCCATGTTGCGGCCATGGGTAGAGGTTCTGGATCGGTACAATGGCATGATGCTGTTTCCCTTTTGCCCCGGTTGCGATATTCGGGATGCGGACGTTATAGCGCACGTAGCACATGTGCGTTATAACGTACAGGAGAATTTGCAAGCGCAGGCATGGAAACATGACGAATACGGGCGACATTACACTGAAGCTAAGGGATGTAAGGGCAGCCTCGGGGCTGAGCCTGTCGAAGGTCGCCGAGCTGACCGGTGTCAGCAAAGCCATGCTGGGTCAGATTGAACGCGGCGAATCGAGCCCGACGATTGCGACCCTGTGGAAGATCGCCAAGGGGTTCCAATTGCCGCTGAGTGCTCTGATCGGCACGTCAGCGATGCGCGATCCGGCTGATGCATCTGTGTTTCGAACGGTGACCTTTCCCGGCAGTATCGAGGTCAAGATTGTCTTTCCCTTTGACCCGGCTTTGGGGGCTGAAACGTTTCACGTCGAGCTTGCCCCGAACCAGAGCCACGAGTCCGCCGCCCATGCCGCCGGTGTGACGGAAGAGGTCTTTGTGCTCAACGGAGCGATGGACATCCTGCGGGATGGGGAATGGGCGCCTCTGCAGGCGGGGCAGGGATTGCGCTTTGCCGCCGACCTGCCGCACGGCTACCGCGCGGGTGAAGCGGGTGCGGCTTTCCTCAATATGCATCACTATCCGCAGCAGGTGCGGGCGGTGGCCGAGGCCTGAGGCCAGCACCGGTTGCCCTGGAGTGAAAGGACCGGTATCCGGGGCCTCTGAATTCATTATGCCGGAGCTCAGAAATGGCCGCCTTTATTGACACCCTCACACTGGCCGATGCCGTGGGTTCCTTTGGTGCGCTGATCGTTGTGGCGGCTTACTTTGCGACGCAAATGCGGATCATGAATTCCGAGGATCTGGCCTTTCCGGTCCTGAACCTGCTGGGCTCGGTGCTGATCGTCTATTCGCTGCTACAGAACTTCAATCTGGCGTCGATGCTGATCGAAAGCTTCTGGATCGCGATCAGCCTGCTGGGGATCGTCCAGCATGTCCGGGCACGCCGCGCCCGATGACCCGTGGCATGCCGGCTTCGCCACGTCCGGCCCGCATTGCCTGCCGAAAGCGCCAACGCCCGCTTGCATGGCCCCCAAAGGGCGCATACATCTGCGCCCCATGGCCAAGCAGAAGACAGACCCGAACTACAAGGTGATCGCCGAAAACCGGCGGGCCCGTTTCGACTACGCGATCGAGGAGGACCTCGAATGCGGCATCGTGCTGCACGGGTCCGAGGTCAAGGCCCTGCGCGCCGGAGGCTCGAACATCGCCGACAGCTATGCGGCGGTCGAAGAGGGCGAGCTGTGGCTGGTTAACTCCTACATTCCGCCCTACGAGCAGGCCAAGGTCTTCAAGCATGAGGAACGGCGGCGGCGCAAACTGCTGGTCTCACGCAAGGAAATGTCGAACCTGTGGAACGCCACCCAGCGCAAGGGCATGACGCTGGTTCCGCTGGTGCTGTATTTCAACCACAAGGGCCTGGCCAAGGTGAAGATTGGCATCGCCAAGGGTAAGAAGACCCACGACAAGCGCGAGACTCAGGCCAAACGCGACTGGTCGCGGCAGAAACAGCGGCTGTTGAAGGATCACTGACCCTTCAGCGCTGGCGTCGGATGTGATCCGTCAGGCCCTGGATATAGCTGTCCCACCCGGCATCGTGCATCTTGGCTCTGTCTTTGGACAGGAAGCCCCGGTGAGACAGGCGCAGTCGGGTTTGGGGGCCGTCACTTTGGAACGTGACATCAATGACGGTCACCTCGCCGTCGCCGTTCCATTCCCATGTATAGACCAGTCGATCATTCGGTTGGACCAGGTGAAACCGGCCACGGTTGCTGGCCCCGCCATCGGGTCCATCGATGAACAGCTCATAGCACCCGCCCGGAACCGGCTCGATGTTCATGCGGCTGGCCGGAGGGATTGCGGTTTCGGATGAAACCCAGGCCGTGAAGACCTCGGAAACCGGGAAGGGCAGTTCGTATTCCTTGTCGATATTCATGCGGGCACCAGAGAATGGGATAACCCTATTGTCAGGTAGCGCGCCGCGTTGGGTCAATACTCGCGCGGTTCTACGGCCATGCCGATGGCCCGGAATCAAGGGCGAAGCCCGCCGGGCCACCCCTTCCTCCCCGTCGCATCGAAGGTGCACCACTTTATGATTGGCGCGCCTCCGGCGTGACGGAGGGCGCATTGGCGAAGCCTCACACCACTCATCAGTCGTTCGGTGTTTTTGAGATAAAGAGCCGACCACGCGCGGTGCGAGCGCCCACCCGAGGGAGGGCGCGGCCCTCCGTTGGACAAGAGATGTGAGAGTCCTTTGGAGCCAACCGGCCTTCACAAGAAAAGGGCCGCGTCGTCAGCGGCCCTTGCCTCAACTCGGTTCGACTGTGGATTTACTCAGGTGTACCAAAGGCCGAGAGACCCTTGAGGATGTCGATGGCGTAGGCCAACTGATAATCCTCCTCGCGCAGCTCGGCGGTGGCTTCAGCCTTGGCACGGTCCTCTTCGATCTGGCGGATTTCATCCTCGCTGAGGCTGTCATTGTTCAGACGTCCGCGCAGATCGGCCTCGGAGCGGGTGCGGGGCGAGTTTGCCTCCTCTTCCTCCTCTTCGGGACGGCGGCGCGGTTGTTCCACCACGATATCGGGGCTGACACCCAGCGCCTGGATCGACCGGCCCGACGGCGTGTAATAGCGCGCGGTGGTCAGACGCATCGCGCCTTCACCCCGCAACGGCATCACGGTCTGAACCGACCCCTTGCCAAAGCTCTTGGTGCCCACAACGATCGCGCGGCGGTGATCCTGCAGCGCGCCGGCCACGATCTCGGAGGCCGAGGCAGACCCGCCATTGATCAGCACCACGACCGGCTTGCCCTGGGCCAGATCGCCCGGTTCGGCGTTGAAGCGCTCGCCGTCCGCCGGGTTGCGGCCCCGGGTCGAGACGATCTCGCCTTCCTCAAGAAACGCGTCCGACACCTTGATCGCCTGGGTCAGCAGACCGCCCGGGTTGTTGCGCAGATCCAGCACCACGCCGTTGATCTTGTCGATGCCACCGGCCTCTTCGACCTGTTTGTCCAGACCCTCTTTCAGGTTGGGATAGGTCTGGTCGTTAAAGGTGGTGACGCGCAGTACAACGCTGGTGCCTTCGGTGCGCGCGCGCACGGCGGTCAGCTTGATGGTGTCGCGGATGATCGAGACGTCGAAGGGCTCCTGCTCGCCTTCGCGGACAACGGTGATGATGATCTCGGACCCGACCGGGCCGCGCATCAGTTCAACCGCCTTGTCCAGCGTCAGGCCCAGAACGCTTTCGCCGTCCACATGGGTGATGAAGTCCCCGGCCTCGATCCCGGCCTCATCGGCAGGGGTGCCGTCGATGGGCGAGACCACCTTGACGAAACCTTCTTCCTGCGTGACCTCGATGCCCAAACCGCCGAATTCGCCCCGGGTCTGCACCCGCATCTGCTCGGCATCGTCCGGCGACAGATAGCTCGAATGCGGATCGAGCGAGGTCAGCATCCCGTCGATGGCCGCCTCGATCAGCTCATCCGCGCCGACCTCTTCCACATATTGCGCGCGGATGCGCTCGAAAATATCGCCGAACAGATCAAGTTGTTCATAGACCCCGGCATTGGCCTTGGCTTCCTGCGCCACAAGCGGTCCTGCCACTTGCGTTGTGGCGATGATCCCCGCCAGTGTTCCGGCCAGTCCGGCCATCACGAATTTCTTCATGCTCGTTTATCCATCCTTATCGGTTCGGAACCACGTTTCGGGGTCCACCGGGCTGCCGCCCTCTCTGACCTCTATATAGAGCGTTTCTGACTGGCCAGTTCCAGTGCCATCACCGCTTGTTGACAGAATTGCGCCGATTTCCCGTGCGGCACCTCCCATCAGACCCACCGGACTGCCCGCCGGGATGACCTGCCCGGGGTCGCCGAACACCTCTTGCAGGCCGGACAGGACGAACAGCAGATCGGGTTGGGGTTCAAGGATGACCACATTGCCCAGATCCAAGAGCGGCCCACGATATCGGATCGTGGCGGCGGTGGGCGAGGCCACCAGCGCCCGGGGTCGTGTGGCGAGGATCAGGCCCTGCCGCGTGATCCCGGCGGCATCGGCCTCACCGGCGCGATGCAGCAGCACGCCCTGCACCGGCAGCTCGATCTGCCCCCTCTGCGCAGAGACATCCGCATTGGTCGCCGCGATCTCGCCGTCTGCGGTCTCAGACAGGCCGCTGGCAAACCCGTCCAGCGTTTCGGTGGACGAGATCAGGATCGCGGTGCGCACCGGGTCCTCGGTAAAGCGGCGCGGCAGGTCGGTACGGTCGGCAATGGCCTTGCTCAGTTCGGTGCGCGCCGTCTGCACCCCCGACAGCCCCTCTTCCAGCTTTTCTGCCGCGCTCTGCTGAAGCTGGCGCAGGGTGCGCACCTCTTCCAGATCGCGGGCAAGGCTCTGCACCTGAGCGTTCAGCCCAGGTGTGACCTCGGCCAGCATCATGCCCGACCGCGCCGCGCCCAGGGGCCCGGACGGATGCAGCATCAGGATCGGTGGAGACGAGGTTTCGATGGTCTGCAGGATGCCCAGAAGCTGCGAGACCTCGCCTTCTCGTGCCCGCAATTCGGCGGTCAGTTGCGCCTCGCGGGTCGCGGCTTTGCGCAGGCCGTCGCGCATGGCGGCCAGACCGGCCTCATAGGCGCGGACGGTCGTGGTCAGCGCGCGCACCCGGTCGCGGGCGCTGTCGGCCTCGCTCAGCCCGATTGCCGCCTGTTCCAGCATCTGCGCCGCGGCCCGCGCGGCCTCACCAGGATCGGTCTGTGCGCTTGCGGCACCAGCCCACAGGGCCGCCGCAAGCAGGGCGCCGCGCATCGTCATGCCAGCAGGCTCTCGCCGGTCATCTCGGGTGGTTTGGGAAGGCCCATCAGCGTCAGCAGGGTGGGGGCCAGATCGGACAGCCGCCCGTTGCGCAGCCTGGCCCCGTCAGGACCACCGACCAGCGCCACGGGCACATGGTTAAGCGTATGTGCGGTGTGCGGGCCGCCGGTTTCGGGGTCGACCATCACCTCGCAATTGCCGTGATCCGCCGTCACGATCATGGCGCCGCCGGCCTTTTCCAGCGCGACCACCACCTGCGCGAGCCCCTGATCCACCGCCTCACAGGCCTTGATCGCTGCGTTCAGATCGCCGGTATGGCCCACCATGTCCGGGTTGGCATAGTTGGTGACGATCAGGTCATACCCCGCCTTGATCGCCTCGACGAATTTCGCCGTCACTTCGGCCGCCGACATCTCGGGTTGCAGATCATAAGTCGCCACCTTGGGCGATTTCGGCATGTAGCGGTCCTCTCCCTCCTCGGGCGTTTCCTTGCCGCCGTTGAGGAAAAAGGTCACATGCGGGTATTTCTCGGTCTCGGCCAGCCGGAACTGGCGCAGGCCCTGCTTGGCGACCCAGGCGCCCAGAGTGTTCACGATATCGCGCTTGGGAAACATGGTCGTCATATAGGCGTTATGGCCGTCGGAATATTCGACCATGCCCAGAAGTGCCGCGAGTTTGGGCCGTGCGCCGGTGTCGAAATCGGCGAAGCCCGGCTCGCCGATGGCGCGGAGGATTTCGCGCGCCCGGTCGGCACGGAAATTGAGGCAGAAAAAGCTGTCGCCGTCTTGGATTCCGGCGTAATCGGCAAGGACGGTTGGTGCTATGAACTCATCGGTTTCGGACTGGTTATAGGCGTGGTCGACGGCGTAATGGGCGTTGGATTCATGGCGGCCCGTGCCTTTGACCATGGCGTTGTAGGCTTCTTCGACACGCTCCCAGCGGTTGTCGCGGTCCATGGCGAAGTAGCGGCCGGATACCGTCACGATACGGGCGCCGTCGGGCAGGCGGTCCTGCAATTCGCCGATATAGCCGTAGGCCGATTTCGGCGCCACGTCGCGGCCATCGGTGATGGCGTGCAGGGCCACCGGTACGCCAGCGTCCGTGATCGCCTTGGTAGCGGCAACGATGTGGTTGAGATGCCCATGCACCCCGCCGTCCGAAACCAGTCCCATCAGATGCGCGGTGCCTCCGGAAGCTTTTGTTTTAGCAATGAAATCCCTGAGCGCCTCGTTCTCGAAAAACGAGCCGTCCTCGATGGCCAGGTCGATCTGGCCAAGATCCATCGCCACCACCCGGCCGGCGCCGATATTGGTGTGGCCGACCTCGGAATTGCCCATCTGACCGCTGGGCAGACCCACATCCGGGCCGTGAGTGATCAGTTGCGCGTGCGGACCCTTGGCCATGAACGCATCGAAGGTGGGGGTGTTGGCCAGATGGGGGGCGTTTGCCTCGGTTCCGTCGGACAGGCCCCAACCATCGAGAATGCACAGGACAACGGGCTTGGGGGCGGTCATGATCGGTCTCCGGAAACTGCTCTGCCCGCCTTCTACCCCGTGCCCGCGCAGGCGTGAACCTTCTTTTTTGTACAGGGTTCAAATGGCGGATCTTCCGGTTTGTACACCCTTGCCGATGCGCCCGCCCAGCGCCAAATGCCCGGAGTTTTCTATCCGGCGAAGTCGCGCAGAACCTCGCCGGCGTTCTGATCGGTCCGGGAGCCGTTGCGCATGGCGAAGCGTCCGTTGACCAGAACATGTGCGATGCCCGAGGCGTAGCGTCGGGGGTGGCGGGCCGAGCAGTTGCTGGCGATGTTGGCCGGGTCGAACACGCAGATATCGGCCTTGTGCCCGCGCTTGAGCCGTCCGCGGTTCTTCAGGCCCAGCCGGTCGGCAGGAACCGAGGTGACGCGGCGGATCGCGTTGGGCAGGGAGAGCACGGCGCGGTCGCGGACGTAATACTGAAGGAACCGCGCGGCCCAGCCGTAGCCGCTGAGCGATCCGACATGGTCCTTGAGGATGCCATCGGGGGCCACGGCGACGGTGTCCGAGATCACCGCGCATTCAGGTTGTTGCAGGCAGAGGTCGATATCCTGATCGCGGAAGGATTTTGAGGACCAGAACACGCTCATCAGGTTCTCGCCCTCTTCCAGCAGGATGTCGAGGACGGCATCATAGGGATCGACGCCGCGCATCCGGCCGATCTCGGCAAAGTCGGCGCCGACGAGATCCCTGTTCACGGTTGCATTGAGAAGCACGATGTCGCCCCAGTGCCGGGCCTTGACGATCAGCCACATCGGTTGCGGGTTGGCCTTGATCCTTTCGCGCTGTTCTGGGTCGGCCAGCCGTTTCAGCACCTCGTCCAGCCCGCCCGCCTGCGCCCATTTGGGCAGGATGGCGGCCATCAGCGTGTGGTTCCAGTCATGGGGGATGACGTCGAAGGCGATGTCTACGTCATGGCGGCGGGCGGCGTCGATCATGTCGAGCGTGTGATCCATCGCATAGTCGGGGGCGCCGAATTTCGGCTGGATGTGAGAGATCTGCAGCTTGGCGCCCGCCTGCCGGGCGGTGGCGATGGCCTCGGCAAAGCCCAGGTCGTACTGGGTGTCGCGGTTGCGCACATGGGTGGCATAGAGCCGTCCGCGCCGGGCGGCCTGTTCACACATCGGCACGATATGTTCGGGCGCGGCGAGGATGCCGGGCCAGTATTCCAGCCCGGTCGAAAAGCCTCCGGCGCCTTCCTCCAGTGCCTGATCGACCATTTTGCTCATCTGGGCGATCTCATCGGGTTCGCCCGCGCGCAGCGCCTCGCCCAGAACCGCACGGTGGATGCTGCCGTGGCCGACAAAGGCCATCACGTTCACGCCCAGCTCGGTGCGGTCGAGCGCGTCGAGATATTCGCCGAAGCTGTGCCAGTGGGGGTGGTCGGCCTTGTCGGTGTACCAGGGCGAGACCGACGGGATCGCGTGGTGGTCGCAGACCGGGGCGCAGCTGATCCCGCATTGTCCGACAACCTCGGTGGTCACCCCCTGATGCACCTGGCTTTCGGCGCGGCCATCGGCGAGCAGGGTGAAATCGGAATGGGTGTGCATGTCGATGAAGCCGGGCGACACTGTCAGGCCGGTCACATCGACGATCTGCGATGCCTCGTTTGCCTCAAGCGCGCCGACCGCCGCGATATGGTCGCCGGTGATGCCGATGTCGGCCGTATGGGCCTTGTCCCCCGTTCCGTCCACGACATCGCCGCCTTTGAGGATCAGATCGAACATGTGGCACCTCTATTTGGCTACCCCATAGACCCAGTCGGGCAGGAACAGGGTCAGGTCAGGGATGAGGATCAGGATCACCATGCCGATGATATAGGCCAGGATGAACGGCAGGACCGCGACCGAGATCCGTTCCATCGACACGCCGGAAATGCGGGCCGCCACCGTCAGGTTGGCCCCGAGCGGCGGGGTGAGAAAGCCGATCTCGCAGGTGATTACCGTGAAGACGCCGAACAGCACCGGGTCGATCCCGAGCGAGACCGCCAGCGGCAGGAAGACGGCGGTGAAAAGCACGATCTGGGCCAGCGACTCCATGAAGGTGCCGATGAAGATGTAGAATACGCCGATCAGCAGCATGACCAGGATCGGGTTTTCGGTGATCGAGGTGATGCCCTGCTGCACCGCCGTCGGCACGTCGTAGAACGCGGTCAGTTGTCCGAAGGCGAGCGTCGGGGTGAGCAGGATCAGGATGCCGGTCAAGAGCGCGGTAAAGCGCAGCGCATCGACGATCTTTTCCACCGTCAGCTCGCGATAGATGAAGAGGCCGACAAAAAGCGCGTAGAACACCGCGACGCCCGCCGCCTCGGTCGGGGTGAAGGCGCCGCCATAGATGCCGCCGAGGATCAGGACCGGCGCGCCGATCGACCATTTCCCCTCCCACGCGGCATTCAGGAAAGGCTTCCACGAGAATGGGTGTCCGGTGCCGCCGTAGCCGCGCTTGCGGGCGATGATGTAGGTGGTGATCATCAGCAGCACGGTGACCAGGAACCCGGGGATGAGGCCCGCCAGGAACAGGCGCGGGATCGAGGTTTCCGAGACCAGCCCGTAGATGATCATCAGATTGGAGGGCGGGATCAGGCTGCCGAGCGCGCCGGCGCTGGCGGTGATCGCGGCGGCGAAGGGGACGTCATAGCCGTCCTTGCGCATGGCCGGGACGGTGACCGAGCCGATGGCCGCGGTGGTGGCGGGCCCCGATCCCGAAAGCGCGGCGAACAGCATGCAGGCAAAGACCGTCACCAGCCCCATCGAGCCGCGATAGGCGCCGACCAGCTTGGTTGCGATGGCGATCATGCGGTTGGCCATGCCGCCGACCTCCATCAGCCGCCCGGCCAGAACGAAAAGCGGGATGGTCAGCAGCGGAAAGGGCGTCAGGCTGGAATAGCCGGTTTGCGCCATCAGGGTGTAGGGGATCTCGATCAGGTAGAGCGCCAGCGCGGTGGTCACCCCGACCGCGACAAAGAGCGGGGTGCCGATGACGGTCAGGGCGACAAAGGCGATGGCGAGGATCAGCAGCGAGCTCATAGCTGATGCTCCTGATCCTTGACGGTTTCATCCCATTCCTCATGCAGCATGCCGGGGATGCCTTCGCCGCCGTCCCGGTACCAGGCGATATAGGTCTGGATCAGCCGCACCAGCATCAGCGCGTAGCCGATCACCAGGATGGATTGCGGGTAGAACTGGTCGATGCCGAGGCTGGGGCTGCGCGAGGTGAATTTCCACAGTACCGCCAGGTAGTCCCAGCTGACCTTGATCATGAAGATCGAGAACAGCGCCCAGATCAGGTCGGCGCCGAAGATCACGATCCGGCCCGCGCGTTCCGGCAGTGCCTTGATGCCGACGAGGATGCGGATGTGGAAGCGTTCGCGCACGCAGAGTGCTGCGCCCATATAGACGGCCCAGACCATGCTGATCGAGGCGATCTCTTCCGACCAGTGCAGGGCGGTCTGGAACATGTAGCGGGCGACCACCTGCGCGAAGACGCAGATCGAGATCAACACCAGCGCGCTGCAGCAGATCACTTCCTCGAAATGCCGCTCAAGCCATTTCAGGGCAGACATGGGGGTTTACCTGTTCAGATGTGGGCATGTGAGGGGCGCCGGAGGGCGCCCCGCCGGGTGTTGGCGATCAGTTGGCGGCGGCCTGTATGGCGTTCACCAGATCGATGAATTCCTGCCCGCGTTCCTCGGCGAAGGATTGCTGGATCGCCTGCGAGGCGGTGATGAAATCCGCCTTGTCCGGGCGGGTCATCGCCATGCCGCCTTCGGCCACCAGCCAGTCGCGGATTTCCTCGGTCTCGTTCTGCACCTGACGGCGCAGTTCCGCACCGGCCTCGTCGGCGGCCTGCTGCACCTGCGCCCGCTGTTCGTCGCTGAGCCGCTTCATGAACGCGTCCGAGGCAAAGAGCGGTGCCATCGCCACGAAATGCTCGAGGATCACCAGGTGCGGTTCGAACTCATAGAACTTCATGTCGCGGATAAACGAGGTGCCGTTGTCGCCGCCATCCACGGTGCCGGTCTGCAGGGCGGTTGGCGTTTCCGACCACGCGAGCGGCACCGGCTCGGCCCCGAACGCCTCGAACGTGGCGATCATCACCTCGTTCTTGGGCACCCGGATTTTCAGGCCTTCCATATCCGCCATCGTGTTGATTGCGCGCTTGGAGTTGTAGAAGTCGCGATAGAGCGCGGGGCCGAAGCTGAGCAGGTGCACGCTGGTTTCCGCCTGCAGCTTGTCCTTCATCAGCTGGCCGACCTCACCATCGACCACCTTTTCCAGATGCGCGGTGTCCTGGAAGATGTAGGGCAGCACGGTCACGTCCATCAGCGGCCAGTGCGGCGAGACGTTGTTGGCGGTGATGAAGAAACCGTCGACCGTGCCCAGCTGCATGGCCTTGAACGCCTCGTCCTCGGACGAGATCTGGTTGCAGCACCGCAGTTTGACCTCGATGGAGCCGCCCGACAGGGCCTCGAGCTTGTCCTTGAAGATGGTGCCGAAACGCCCGTAGATCGACGCCTCGGGCGCGCCGAAGCCGAGGTTCATCGTCACGTCCGCCGCCGCCGCGGGCAGGGCCGAGAGCGTCAGCCCGGCGGCAAGCGACACCGAGGTTGCTAACTTGAGTAGGGTTCGTCTGTGCATGTCATTCCTCCCTGGCAGCACGGTTCGCCCATCGGCCTGAGAGCACTTATTGGTTGGGCAGGCTTGTTCGTTACCGGAGGCCGATCAGCTTTGATCCGACGGTAACCGATGGGCATACCGCTAGAAAACAGGGTTTTCTGTTACGTAAAGATCTATTTTTTGTGGTTAAGACCCGTCCTCAAGGCTCCATCAGCAGGTGCTCGAACGTGCCCTGACGCGCCAGCGCCGTGCCGGTGTCGATGATCGCGCGCACGACGGCCGAGTTTTCAAGCTGTGGCGCATAGGCGATGCCGTAGAGCGGTACGTCCACCTCTCCGGCGATGGGCGTGGCGATGTATCCGCCTTGCCGGTCCCGGTCATTGGGTCCGCAGATGTTCAGGATCGCGTGGCCGAACTGTGCCCCCACCAGCCCGCGCAGCACGGCGCCGGATTTGGTGGAGTGCACGATGTCGGGTGTCAGGCCCTGGTTCTGGAACATGGTCAGGAAATAGTCGCGGGTGCCGTGCACGTCGAGCATGATCAGCGGTTGTGCGGCCAGATCCCCGAGCGTGACCGAGGCCTGCCCGGAGAGCGGCGAATGCTCGGGTATCAGCGCCCAGGGCCGGGCGCGGAAGAGCGGCACGAAGCGATTATCTGGATGCGTGTAGCGCCGGTAGGTCAGCACCGCATCGACCGAGCCCGAGCGCAAGAGGTCGTTGACCACCAGCATGTCGCCCTCCATGACGTCGATGCGCACCTCGGGGTAGCTGTCGGCGATCTTGCGGAGCAGGGGTGGCAGGACATAGGGCGCGGTGGGTTCGTAACAGGCCAGCCGCAATGTGCCGGTCGGATCGCCCACCAGAGACAGCAGATCGGATTCGAACACCCGCGACTGGTCGAGGAAGGCGGCGATATGTTTGCCTGCGGCGCGCCCCAGCTCGGTCGCGATCAGCCCCTTTGCGGGTATGCGGCGGAACAGTTCCGCGCCGATGGTCTGTTCGATCTGGTCGATGGCCGCGGTGATCGAGGATTGCGAGATGTTCATCTCGGTGGCGGCGCGGGCGATCGAGCCGCTGCGCAGGGCGGCATCGAAATATCGCAGCTGTTTGAGCGTGAAGTTCATCTGATTACCACATTTCCTAAGCCTTAATCAGACAGTAAATCCATTTTGCAGCGGAATGAAGTTGCGTTACGCCGGGGGTCAACCCGGGAGGATCTCATGGCATCGACCACGCTTTTCCGCTGTCGCAGGATCATCACCATGGACCCCAACCGCCCCGAGGCGACCCATGTCGCCGTGCGCGAGGGCCGGATTCTGGCCGTGGGCGATGCGGATTGTGTCTGGCCGGATCAGGAGGTGGTGCAGGACGACCGGCTGGCCGATACCGTGCTGATGCCGGGGTTTGTCGAGGGCCACGCGCATATGATGGCGGGGGCCATGTGGCGCTATGCCTATGTCGGATATCACGACCGGATCGACCCCGAGGGCGTGCTGCACAGGGGCATGACCGACATCGCGGATGTGATCGAACGGCTGCGCGGCCATGAGGCCGGTCTGCCCGAGGGCCAGCCACTGGTGGCCTGGGGGTTCGATCCGATCTTCATCGAGGGTGACCGGCTGGGTCGTGCCCATCTTGACCGGATCTCGGCCACCCGGCCCATCGTGGTGCTGTTTTCCAATTTTCACCTGATGTGCGCGAACTCGGCGGCGCTGGCGCTTGCGGGTTATGACCGGCACAGCAACATCGAGGGCGTGGTCAAAGGGCTGGACGGCGCGCCGACGGGCGAGTTGCAGGAGATGGCCGCCATGTTCCCGGTGATGCGGCGCACGGGCATCGATTTCCGCGCGCTGACCCAGCGCCCGGACGTGATCGAGACCTATGCCCAAGTCTGCCGCCGGGCCGGGGTGACCACCGCGACCGATCTGTTCGCCGAGATGGAGGAGGCCGATGTCGATACGCTGCTGCGGGTGACCGGGCAGCCGGGCCTTGGACTGCGGCTGGTGCCCGCGCTGGGGGCGGCGGGCGGCGATCCGGAGCGGATCGCCGAGCGGGCGCTGGCGCTGAGGGCGCGGTCGACCGACAGGCTGCGGCTTGGGGCGGTCAAGCTGATGACGGACGGGTCCATTCAGGGCTGGACGGCCCGGGTGAAGTGGCCGGGTTATGTGGGCGGGCAGCCCAACGGGTTGTGGAATACGCCACCGGATCAGATATTCGCGCTATGCGCGGCGATGCAGAGGCATGGGGTGCAGATGCATATCCATGTGAATGGGGACGAAGCCTCGGACGTGTCTTTGGCGGCTTTGGAGGCGGCGGCGCGCGCGCATCCGTGGCCGGGCGCGCGGCATGTGTTGCAGCATTGCCAGATGATGGGTGCCGATCAGTTCCGGCGCTGTGCGCGGCTGGGGGTCTGCGCCAACATCTTTGCCAATCACATCTGGTATTTCGGCGATCAGCATGCCGCGCTGACCATTGGCGAGGATCGGGCGATGCGGATGAATGCCGCCCGCAGTGCGCTGGACGAGGGTGTGCGCATTGCCATCCATTCCGATGCGCCGGTGACGCCGATGGGGCCGCTCTTCACCGCTTGGTGTGCCATGAACCGGACGACCATGTCGGGCCGGGTGCTGGGCGCGGCGCAGCGGATCACGGTGGGTGAGGCGTTGTATGCCATCACACTGGGCGCGGCCTATACGCTGGGTCTGGATGGGGAGATCGGCAGTATCGAGACCGGCAAGATCGCGGATTTCGCGATCCTCGGGGAGGATCCGACCCGGGTTGCGCCGGAGGCGATCCGGGATGTGCCGGTGCTGGGCACCGTGTCGGGCGGCGAGGTGCATCTGTTGTGACCCGGCTGCCGCTGAGCGTTGTCGGAGGCTATCTGGGCGCCGGGAAGACGACGCTCATAAACCGGTTGCTGTCCGAGGATCACGGGTTGCGCCTGATGGTGCTGGTCAACGATTTCGGCGCGATCAACATCGACGCGGCGCTGCTGGCCTCGACGGATGAGGACACGATTGCGCTGACCAATGGCTGTGTCTGCTGCACCATGGGGGCCGATCTGTTCATGGCCGTCGGCGATGTGCTGGACCGCGCCCCGCGCCCCGACCATCTGATCATCGAGGCCAGCGGCATTGCCGATCCGGCGGCCATCGCGAATGTGGCGCGGGCCGAGCCCGAGCTGAGCTATGCCGGGATCGTCACGGTGGTGGATGCGGGGCAGATCGGGGGGTTGCTGGACGATGCGCAGATCGCGCCGCAGATCCGCCAGCAGATCGGGGTGGCGGATCTGGTGGTTCTGACCAAGACGGACGATGTGCCGGGCGAGGTCGCGGCGTTGCTGGCACCGCTGCATCCGCGCGCGCCGGTATTGCTGGGTGGGGATCGGGTCACGCCGCTGTTGCTGGATGTGGTGCCGATGGGCCAGCGGGTCACGCCGTCCGGGCATCCGGCCTATACGGGCTGGCATTGCGCGTGTCCGCAGATGCGCGACCGGGCGGCGTTGCAGGACAAGCTGGAGCGCAGGCCCGGCGGCATCTGGCGCATCAAGGGTCTGGTCCAGACCGGTGAAGGAATGATCGAGGTGCAGGTCGTGGGGGCCAATTGCGAGCTGCGGGCGGTCGCGGGCGGGCAGGCCCCCGGTCTGGTGGCGCTGGGTCTGGCAGACCGGGTGACGCGGGCCGAGATCGAGGGCTGGTGGTCGGGGACATGACCGGGCGGGCGGTTCAGCTTCGCGAGATTTCCTCGGAGGAGGCCGCCGTGGCGCTGGTCTTGCTGTCCAGCAGGCGCCAGATCTGTTGGCGGTCAAAGCCGCGGATGTCGCGCTCGCCCATCGCCACCATGTCGAACTGGTCCCGCAGCGCCTTTTCGATCTCGTCCTGGATGGTGATCTGCATGGGTTCGGAGCAGTCCTGAAGCCGGGTCGCCAGATTCACCGCCGGGCCGAAGATGTCGTAGACGTATTTCTGGATGCCCACGACCGAGCCGACCACCGCGCCGGTCGCCAGACCGATGCGGCATTTCCACTTGTTTGGGTGGCTTTCGTTGCGCCGTTCCAGATAGCGGACGAAGCGCAGGGCGGTGTTGGCCACCGCGCGGGCGTGGTCCGGCGTGGGGTCGGGCAGCCCGGCGACGGTGATATAGGCGTCGCCGATGGTCTTGATCCGCTCGCAGCCGAACTGTTCTCCGATGCGGTCGAAGGCGCTGTAGATGTCATTCAGCTCGGTGACCGTGACACTGGGATCGGCGGCGGCCACCATCTCGGAGAAGCCCACGAAATCCAGCATCAGGACCGAGACCGGGTCGTAAAGCTGCGGGGTGACGACGCCGAAGGCCTTGTATTCCTCGTACACCGCGCGGGGCATGATATTGAGCAGCAGCTTTTCGACCTGCTCTTTCTCGCGCTTGATCTCGCGGGTGTTGCGCTCGACCATCATCGAGTAGGAGTCGATCATCGATTCAAGCTCGCGGATGCGGGTGATGTTCTGGCAGACCAGCACCACGAGGTCCTGACCGGCCTCATTGGTTGCGGTGAAATCCGCGGCGATCACCAGCTGGCGGCGTTTCTTGCGGTGCCGGATCTCGGCGGTGTAGCGGCCGGATTCGGCAAGTGCGGTGGCCAGCTCTTCCATGTCGAACCCGTCGAACACATCTTCGAGCTTGCCCGAGACCAGCCGGTCGCCGAACCAGTCCTCGAACATGTCGTTCTGGAACAGGAACTGAAAGGTCTTGCGGTCGAGCAGGCCCACACCGACGCCGATCGCGCGCAGGAGCTGTTCATTGATGGCTTCAATCGACATGGGCGTCATCCACAATCAGGGTGCGGCGGCTTTCGAACTCGGCCAAAACGGCCTCGATATCCTCGGGGTCGAAACCGTGATCCTGCAGGGTTCCGGACAGCACCACCTTGAGCTCATCGAAATGGGCGTCGCGGATGTCGAGATGGGAGTGCAACCGGCGCAGCTGGTGATCGGTGTAGGAGGCCGGACCGCCCAACAGCATGGCGACGAACTTGGTCTGGTGATCGACCATCTTCGACATGTCCACCTCGTCAAAGAAGGGGCCGATATCGTCGCTGTCCAGCAGGGTGTCGTAGAATGCCATGACGACCTTGCTGACGCTGGAAAAGCCACCGTATTTCTCGAATAGCGTCTGAGAAGGCATGTTCCCCCACCCCCTGATTACGTCGAATATGATGAACTTAAAGGAATATGTTTGCACAATTCACCCGACCGGGAAAGCCCGGCGCGGGGCCGGGCGGCGGGACAGAGGCCCCGCCGCCCGGTATTGGCCTTACGCCTTGGTGATGACGATCTCGGCATATTCCGAGGGCACTAGCATGGTTCCGTCGGTGGCGATGTTGAAGCGTTCGACGGTTTCCACGATGTCCGCCTCAAGCGCGGGTGCGCCGTCGCCGAGCGCCAGGAACGCCTTGTGCACCGGGCCGTAGAACGTCTTGAAGATATCCACGAAATGCTGCGTCGAGGCGTAGCGGAAGTTGAAGTTCTTCATCTTCAGCGCGATCTCGCGCGATCCGTCGGCGAATTGCTCGGCAATCCAGTCATCGGTGCCCCAAAGCGCCGGAGACTGGACCCCGGCAGGGGGCGGGACATGGCGGCCAAGGGTCTTGAACAGGTGGCCGATGAAGCTGTTGGGTGTCCAGTTCGCCATGGCGATCCGGCCGCCCGGGCGCAGGACGCGCATCATCTCGGACGCCGATTTCTTCTGGTTCGGGGTGAACATGACGCCGAAGGTCGACACCACCATGTCAAAACTCTCGTCGGGATAGGGCAGGTGTTCGGCATCGGCAACTTCGAAGGTCACATCGAGCCCCTCGGCCTCGGCCCGGGCGCGCCCGGCCTGCAGCAGGGTGTCGACGTAATCGGTCGAGGTCACCTGACACCAGCGCCGCGCAAAGGCCAGCGTGGCGTTGCCGTTGCCGCCCGCGACATCCAGCACCTTGGCGCCGGGGGCGGGGTTGGCGGCCTCGGCCAGTTCCTCGCCGGTGATCTGAAGGGTCACGCCGATCCTGGCGTAATCGCCGGACGCCCAGGCGGCGTTCTGCTTGGCCTTGATGGCGGTGTAGTCGGGGGCGGTCTGCTGCATGGCTGTGATCATGGTGGTTTCCTTTTTGCGGGTGTTCAGGGTTTGGGGAGTGCCGGTGAGGGCGCGGAGGGCATTGGGGACGGACATCGGTTTCTCCTTGTTGGTGAAGGGGTCCGGACCGCCAGTCAGGCGGCCCGGGCGTTTGGCCAGCGGACATGCGCCGCCGCTTTCTGCACGCGGGCAATGTGCTGATGTATCCGGGGGTTGACCCATTCCGGCGCCACGATCGGGGCCATGTGGCCAAGATCGGGCAGCAGGGCGAGCTCGGCCCCCGGCACGTTGGCGGCAACCAGTTTGGCCGTGCGCTGGGCGACCGCCGGTGAATCCATGCCCACCAGAACCAGGGTCGGGATGCCGAGGGTCCTGAGGTCGGCCAGTTGGGACTCGTCGGTGTCGAGATCCTCGAAATCCGCGGCCACGTTGGGCGACAGCATCGCCATCTTTTTCCGGCGGTCCTCGGGCATCCGGTCCCAGGCGCCTTGCCCGTTCCAGAAGTCGATGAAGGTCTGCATGCCGGTCTGGGCATCGGCCTCGGCAAAGCGCTGGCCGATGGCGCGCAGGGCCTCGAACATCTCGCGATCCTCGGGCGAGGACGCCTTGAGCAGGTGAAACGCCGCCGGTTCGAAGACGGTCAGGCTTTTGACCAGGTCGGGGCGCGTCAGGGCAATGCGCAATGCGACGCCGCCGCCAAAGGAGTGGCCGACGAGATGGACGGGGCCGCCCAGTGTCTCGATCCGGTCGATGATCGGCTTGGCAACGCGATCAAAGCCCTTGGCGGTCGTGGTGCGCGACATGTCCAGGCCATAGCCCGGCAGATCGACGGCCACGAAGTTGAAGCGTTCGGCCATCTGTGCCTGCAGGTCGCGCCACTGGGCGCTGCTGGAGGCCGACGAATGAAGCGCAACAACCGGCGCGTTCAAATGGTTAGGTGCTTCGAAATGTGCGGTCATGGTCTGTCTCCCGCGGGGTTTCGTTGAATGAACCCTATTTGGGAGACCGCTGTTTCAGCTTGTTGTCGGCGCGCCGGTTTCTGTGTTTCAGTTGTTTCGGGGCCGGATCCGGGGCCGGGGCGGAAATTCGCGGGCAATTTCCGGGGGCTGGATCCGCAGGCGGGCGGAATTCGGGCCCGGTTCTGAAACAATTGAAACAAAGCGCGCCGCCATTGAAAACCGATTGAAACGTAAGGTGGATAGATTTGCACCATGACCGATTGGCAGGAAGCAACCCAGAACCCCGATCGCGTGCGCAACCTGATCAGCGACGCGATTGAATCCCTGTCCGAGGGGTTCGCGCTCTATGACGAGAACCGCAAGCTGGTGATCTGCAACCAGCGTTACCGCGAAATGAATGCCGCGGTGGCCGAGATGCTGGAGCCGGGTCTGGACTGGGAGATCCTGATGCGCGAGACGGCGCGGCGCGGGATCTATGCCGATGCGGTCGGGCGCGAAGAGGAATGGGTGCGCAACCGGCTGGAGACCACCCATGACCATGTCACCGATTTCGAGCTGAAACAGACCGATGGCCGGTGCTATCTGGTCTCGACCCATCCGACGTCGCTGGGCGGGTTTGTGGTGACCCGCACCGATATCACCGACCGCAAGCGCGCCGAGGAGGCGCAGCGCGACGGGGATACGCTGGTGCGGACGGTGCTGGACGCAAGCTCGGCCGTGGTGATCATGACCCGGGTGGGCAGCGGCGAGATCATTTATCGCTCGCCCGCTGCCAAGGTGCTGTTCGGCAAGACCAAGTCGGCCAGCGAGCATTACGTGAACCCTGAGGACCGCGCCGATTTCGTGACCGAGCTGCTGGCGGCGGGGCAGATCAACAATTACCGCCTGCGGGTGCGCGCGCAGGGGCGCGAGTTTCCGGCGTTGCTGTCGGCGCGGATCGTCGAATATCACGGCGAGGATGTCATCGTGACCAGCGTGATCGACCTGACCAAGGAGGTCGAGGCGCAGGCGCTGATCCGGCGGGTGCTCGAAGCCTGCCCGGTGCCGGTGCAGATGACCAATGCTGAGACCGGGAAGGTTCTGTTCAGCAGCCCCGAGACCACCGCCCTGTTCGGGCGGGTGGACAGTGCCCGGTCCTACTATGCCGATGCCGACGAACGCGCGGCCTATCTGGAAGAGCTGAAGGCGAGCGGTTTCGTCAAGAACCGTCGGGCGCGGTTCATCAACAAAGCCGGAGAGGAGTTCTGGGGCTCGGTCTCGTCGCGGCTGATCGAGTTTCACGGCGAGCCGGTGATCGTGTCGAACACGCGGGACATGACCGACGAGCTGGCGATGCAGGAGGAACTGGATCTGCAGCGCGAGATGGTCTTTCAGAACGAGAAGATGTCGGCGCTGGGCGAGTTGCTGGCGGGTGTCGCGCATGAGCTGAACAACCCGTTGTCGGTGGTGGTGGGCCATGCGCTGATGATGCAGGAAGACACGCTCGATCCGGATGTGCAGCGGCGGGTCGAAAAGATCGCCTCGGCCGCCGAACGCTGCGCCAAGATCGTCAAGACGTTTCTGGCGATGGCCCGGCAGAGCCCGTCGCAGATGGAGCCGGTCGATATCGGTTCGGTCGTGGCGACGGCGGTGGATGTTGCCGGGTATGGGCACACGCAGGATGGTCTGACGGTCCGCTATCAGCCGCCGGGTGCATTGCCGGACATTCTGGCCGATGCGGATCAGATCACGCAGGTGATCATCAACCTGATCATCAACGCGGTGCAGGCCATCACCAAGTCCGGAACCGGCGACCGCGTCGACATCGTCGCGCGGGCCTCCGGCGAGATGGTCGAGGTCGCGGTTGAGGATAACGGGCCCGGCATTCCCGATGCCCACCGGGCGCGCATCTTCGAGCCGTTCTTCACCACCAAGGAGGTCGGCGACGGCACAGGCATTGGCCTGACCATCTGCCACCGGATCATTCATTCCCATGGCGGACGGATCCGGCTGGATGCGGAACATGAGGGCGGAACCCGCATTGTCATCCAGTTGCCCGTGGCCCCGGCGGAGCATGTCGAGGACGAAGAGACCGATGCCGCCAACGGTGTGACCCGGCCCTGCAGGGTTCTGATCGTGGATGACGAACAGGAGGTGGCCGCACTGATGGCCGAGGCGCTACGGCGTGACGGGTTCCTGGTTGAGGTGGCCGGGTCGGGGGACGAGGCCCTGACCAGGCTGGAAACCGCGGGGTTCGACGTGCTGCTCAGCGATCTGAACATGCCGGGTGTCGATGGCCGGGCGTTGTTCGAAGCTTTGCAGGCCCGTTTCCCGGATATGGTCGGGCGCACGGCCTTTATCACCGGTGATACGATGGGGGCATCCTCGCAGGCGATGCTGCGCGAGGCGGGGCGCCCCTATCTGGAAAAGCCGGTGGCGCCGAAAGAGCTGCGGCAGCTGGTGCAGGATATTCTCAAGGATGCGAAAGACCGCTAGATGACACAGGACCCGACACGAATACTGGTGTGCGACGACGAGACCGATGTGCGCGAGATGCTGGAAGAGTATCTGACCCTGCGCGGCTATGATGTCTCGCCTGCGGCCAATGCCTCGGAACTGCGCGAGATACTGGCGGGCCGCGATGTCGATCTGATCGTTCTCGACATCAACATGCCCGGCGAGGACGGCCTGTCGCTGTTGCGGTCGCTGCGGCCCGAGAACCCGGTTCCGGTGATCATGCTGACGGCGGCGGGCGATGTGGTGGACCGCATCATCGGGCTGGAGATGGGGGCGGACGATTATCTGGGTAAACCGGTCGATCTGCGCGAGCTGGAGGCGCGGCTGAAGGCGGTGCTGCGGCGCAGGCAGAGCGTGACGGAGGCTCCGGCGGATACCGGGGCGGGCGAGACCGCCCGGTTCGGCGACTACATTCTGGATGTGGAGGCGGCCAAGATGGCAACATCGGATGGCGAGGAGCTGAAGCTGACGGCGATGGAGTTCAGCCTGCTCAAGGTGTTTGCCCGCAACAAGGGGCGCGTGCTGAACCGCGACCAGATACTGGAACAGGCGCATGACCGGTCCTGGGACCCGTTCGACCGCAGCATCGACATCCGCATTTCGCGCCTGCGCCGCAAGATCGAGGCCAATCCCGAAAAACCCCAGATCATCCGCACGGTGCGCGGGATCGGATACATTTACGATCCCTCGGGCGATTGAGCCGTCCGGCCCGGTTGGCTGGCGCCCCGGTGGCACAGCTTTAGCTTGACCTAGCGTCAGCCTTGTCGTCTGCTCGTTGCATATCCCGACGGGGGCAGATCAGGAGTAGACGATCATGGCCGAGGAAAGGCTGACCGGTCCGCAGCTCAAGAAAATGGTCAAGCTGGGCAAGAAGATGGCCATCCAGTTCGGCTATGCTCCGCACAAGGATCTGGAGGCCACCGTGCTGCTGGTGCACCGCCGCAAGCCACCGCCGATGCTGGGCAAGGCCGCGCGCAAGATGGCGGATGCCAAGAAGTTCTCGTTCGGCACCTTCCAGGTGAAGGGCAAGACCGTTGAGATGACTTGCGAGCGTCTGGTGCCGATGATGGCCAAGACGGTCAAACGCTATCTCAAGTCCAACAAGATCCATGTCAACGTGGTGATCATGGGCCCGGACGGGTCGGTGGTCGAGAGCGATATCAGTGACTTGCCCGACGATCCCGAATGGGATGAGGGCGATGAGCCGGTCGATGGCGCACCGGCTGAGGAAGAAGCGCCCGAGGCGGAGCCCGATCCGGATGCGGAGCGCAAGAAGGAGCTGGCGGGCAGGGTTCAGGCGGTGCAGCCGCGGGTTGCCGAGGTGCGCGGGGATGCGGGCAAACGGCTGAAAGAGGTCATGCTGGGGGCCATCGAGAAGATCAGGGCCGGTGATCTGGATGGCGCGGACAAGTCGATCCGTGCCGTCGAGCAGGCGCTGGACAAGCTGGAAAGCGCCGCACCCGACCCGGCCGCACTGGCGGCGCGGGCGAAGGGGGTGAAAGCGGCCATCGAGGCCTTGCCCGAGCCCGCGAAATCCAAGCTGCTTGAGGTGTTCAACGAGGCCGTTCAGATGATCCGGGATGGCAAGCTGGCCGAGGCCGATGCCAAGATGACCCGGATCGAACAGGTTGCGGAGAAGGCGGCGCAGGCGCCTGTGCAGATGGCCGATATCGCTCCGACCCTGCCGATCTGGCGCGAAGCGCGGGATGAGGTCAACGACCAGCTCGGCAAATTGCAGGATGCGATGAAGAAGAGCGGGATGCCGCTGTTTGAACAGATCGCCGATGCCGGTTTGAACAGCATTACCGAGACCCGGCTGGTGGCGTTGCAGGCCAGCATGATGGATCTGGATGGGGCCGCCGATGCCGCGGCCCAGCAGGCGGCGCGCAAAAAGCTGCAGGCGGCGCTGACCGA
Organism: Ruegeria sp. HKCCD8929; assembly: GCF_013031405.1. Classification (GTDB taxonomy): domain Bacteria; phylum Pseudomonadota; class Alphaproteobacteria; order Rhodobacterales; family Rhodobacteraceae; genus Ruegeria. The sequence continues at coordinate 129,058 of NZ_WPZY01000001.1, forward strand.
CATGCGCGGATTTGTCGAGACCAACCCGGTGCTGCCGATGCTGGACGAAAACCCGCTGAACATTCCGCTGACGTTGCGGTCGACGCTGACCGGTGCGCTCGACAGCCTTGACCGGACCATCGCGGCCTGAACCCCGGAGCACGTTTCATGGCCAAACCCGGTAAGAACAAGGGCAAGAAGCGCTGGCAGAAGGAAGAGATCGAGTGGGGTATGTCGCTGGCCCCGCATTATGGCGTCTCGCCCGGCAGTTACGACGACTGGGACGATTGGGACGACGACGATGACTGGGACGATGATGATTACGATGATGACGATTACGATGATGACGGCCCCGAAGATCATGACGACGACGAACCGGACTGGCGGCCGCCACTGATCGAGCGTTTGCGCAGGGCGGTGCCCGAGGGCGCCTCGCACAGTTCCATCGTGCCGGGATCGACCGAGGACGAGCTTGTTGTCGTCATCACCGCCGCGGGGCAGCTTGAGGCGCGGATCAGGGACGCTGCGGACAGCGAGAGAGAGACGCTGGAGGGTGAGGTCGGTCAGATCCAAACGCAGGTGCAGGAGATTTCCGATCGGGTCGAAGAACGCAAGCAGGAAGGCCAGCGGATTCAGGAGGACCTGGCCAAGCTGGCACCGCCGCCCGAGGGCGCGACCGGGGAGGAGGCGGCTGAGCTGACAAAGGCCATCGGCGCGGTCGAGAAGTGTTTCAGCGGGTTTGTGCTGTCGGAGCTGGAGCTGACGACCGCAAAGGAAGCGCTGTCCGAGGCGCAGGAATTGTTCGAGACAATCGCGGAGGCTGGCGCCGAGCGTCTGAAGGAGCACAGGCGGATTGCTGAGGAAGGCGCGCAGGTTCCGGATCTGGGCTATTTGCCGGACCAGAAAACGGACATGGCGCGGGCGCGTGAGGCGTTCAACAAGGCGCTTGAGGACCCGATCACCGATGAGCGCAATCGGAAGGCGCAGGAAACGCTGGATGAGCTGCGCCGGGTTTTGGACCGGATCAGGGATGAGCTGGAGGCGCTGGGCGATGAGGCCGGGATCAAGGATCTGTGCGCGGCGGCCGGTATCTCCGAAGACGAGTTCGCCAAGCTGGAAACGGATCTTGGGGGTCGGGCCAAGCTGGCCGAGCATCTGAAAACCTTCGACGCCAAGACGCTGGGTGTTCTGTGCAAGTCGATGGGCGGGGCCGACAAGTTGAACGGCATCCTGACCGGGGTTGTCGGTGCAGCCAAGCTGAAAAAGATCATCGAAGGTCTGGGCAAGGCCGATGCGGTCGTGGCGCTGGTGGTTGAGGGCAAACTGGACGGCGCCGGGCTGAAAAAGCTGTGCGAGGATCTGAGCCCCTCGTTCACCGCCGAGTTGCTGAGCGGTGGAGTCAAGCCTGCGGATGTGGTGCAGTTACATGCGGCCTTTGGCGGCGATGTCAGCCACCTGACCAATCTGGCCAAGGATGCGGGGCTGGACGCCAAGCCCAAGGCGCTGGTGGCGCTATTCACCAAGGGCTGCGGCGGGGATGCCGGAAAGTTCAAGACCCTGTGCGAAGGGTTCTCGGACAAGGACGACCGCGAGAAGCTGAAGGGGCTGGTGGAAGATGGCGGGCTGGGCGATGCCCCGGACGCGCTGGGTGAATTGCTGGGCACGGGCTGCGATGGCGACCCCAAGGCGCTGATTCAGCTTGGGAAGTCGTTTGAGAAGAAGTCGGCGCGCGACGGGTTGAAACGGATGCTGACCGATGGCGGTCTGGCGGGCAAACCCGGTGCGTTGGCGGATGGCGATATCGACCCGAAATGTCTGGCGATGATGCTGAAACACGCCGCTGGACCGGCGGCGCACGACTTTGTTGGGGACGATGCCCAGCGGCGCTCGGATGCACTGGCGACGCTGTTCACAAACATGGACGAGGATGCGTGCAAAGAGCTCAAAACAACCCTGAGCGATGGCGGTCTGGGTCAGGCGCCGGACGCTCTGGGCCACGCCATCGGCATCGGCTGCGGGGGCGATGCGGCGCAGCTTAAGGCCTTTACCGGGGCGTTCAAGGACGACCCGGGGCCCGTCAAGCTTAAGCAGATGCTGACCGATGGCGGGCTGACGGGTAAATCCGGCAAGCTGGAGGCGGGGGATATCGATCCCAAATGTCTGGGCCAGATTCTGAAACACGGGGGCGGACCCAACCCCGGCGACGCCAACGCGCGCATGGGCAAGATGGCCGATCTGATCAAGGGGCTGGGCAAGAGCGATTGCGAGGCCCTCAAGGATGTGCTGGGTGAGGGCGGTCTGGGTCAGGCGCCCGAGCCGCTGGGCCATCTGATCGGTGTCGGGTGCGACGGCGATCCCGCCAAGCTGAAGGCCACCATCGGTGCCTTCGACGATAAGCCCAAGCGCGACGGTCTGGCGAAGATGTTGAAGAAGGGCGGTCTGGACAGCAGCGTTGTGGGCGGCGATGGCAAGCCCAAGGCCGATCCGAAATGTCTGGCGCAACTGCTCAAACACAGCGGCGGCCCGCGCCCGGGCGGTGCGGTCGATCCCGAAGACACCCGCCGCGCCAAGGCGCTGGCGACCCTGTGCACCGGCATGGGCGATGTCGGGTGTGATGCGCTGAAAGAGGTGCTGGAGGACAGTGGTCTGGGCAATGACCCGGTGGTGCTGGGCCATCTGGTGGGTATTGGCTGCAAGGGGGATGGCACCAAGCTTGAGGCGCTGACGACCGAGCTGAACAAGGGGACCAACAAGGCCAATCTGACCGATCTGCTGCAAAAGGGCGGGCTGGGGACACGGGACGATGCGAATGCACCCACGGGCACGGACGCGAAATGCCTGGCCAACCTGTTCGAGCCGGGCTCGGACGGAGATCCTGCCGAGTTGATCAAGCTGATGAAGGCGTTGAGCGACACGACGACCAACCCGAACGCGCTGAGCGATTTGAAGGGCGTGATGACCAAGGGCGCGCTGGGGCACCACCCGGAGGTTCTGGGCTCGCTTTACAAGCACGGCTGTCTGAACGACGCGACCGGTCCGGCGGACGGGACCGGGGCGAAGGATCCCAAGATCCTGATCGACATGGTGGGCGAGTTCCGGGGTGATACCGAGGCGGCCAAGTTCGGTGAGTTGCTGGCAGCGGGCGGGTTTGCCAAGCGGGGCAAGACCAATGTCTCTGGCCGCGACATTCACCGCGACCGTCTGGCCAGCGTGATGCGCTACGGGTTCACGCCCAAGGGCGGCACCAAGCCGGACGGAAAGAAGCTCAAGGGGCTCTATGACGCGTTCAAGGACCACTCAGGAGATCATCTGGCCGATCTGGATTCGATGCTGGACGCGATGGAGACCGCCGAGGACTGGATTCTGAAGGAATCGAAGGCGAAAGAGCCCAACCAGCCCGGTATGGGGCTGCAGAATGTCCTGAATGCGTCGGGTCATAGTGGGAATGTCGCGCAACTGCATAGCAAGTTTTATACCCAGCTCAAAACCAATCAGGGCGGTGGGTCCATTGGCGGTGTCAACCGCCTGACGCTGGAGGAGTTGATTCAGCACGCTGCGTCCTTCGAGCACACGGACCCAACCAATCCCAATGGTTTGGCGGACCTGCATGCGATCTCGACCCCGATTGCGCCACATGGCCAGGCGGCAACCAATTTCCGTGTCGGCCATGCCGCATGCCGCCATACGCGCAAGCACAATGATTTCAGGTTGGGTGGGATCAACAGCACAACCCCGGTGTCCTTGTTCCCGCGCACGGTGACGGAAACCGAACTGACCGAAATGTCCAAGACCGCGTTGGAAGGATTTCCGGGGCATCCACCTTACGGGCGGCAACACAATTTTGGGGCTGCGCACGCAAATGCCAGCCAATGGCGCGACCCGGCCAATCATGGCGCCGGACAGAAGCGGAACCCGCCGCAGGATGTCAAGGATCTGAACGGAACCTACACGTACTACGATCCGGTGACCTCTACTTATACCCACCCGGAAACCGGCGCAGCGGAAACCGTACCGCTGAAGATTGGTTTCAACCCGGACCCGAGCGATGCCAGCAATCCGCAAAAATCCTATATGGGACAACTGTTTCCCAGGGGCGGAACCCACGTTGTTCAGGTGACCACGCGCGACATGCATGCAATAAAAGGCGCTCTGACTTAAGCGTATTGAGGACAAGACATGGCAAAACCGGATGTAACCGTCGAGATCACCTTTTTCTTGCCCGATGGCGAGGCTGTGAGCGAGGCTGACGCGGCCAGGGCCGACCCGTCCCGGTTCGGGGTCAGCTATCATCTGGAAGGCTCGCTCGACATCACGGCGGGCGAGGTCATGGCGACAGTTGAGGATGCGTTGCTGTATATGGTGCCGGGGCTGTGTTTCGACGCGGTGGCGCAGTTGCGGGACACCGGTGAGGCCGAGTTTGCATCGTGGAGTTCGGACGAGCGTCTGACCCTGCGCCGCGATGGCGATGAGATCGAGATCAAGGGCGTGTACCTGCCACCGGTGCGGTTTCCGGCCGATGCGCTGGAGGCGGGACTGCTGGCCGCAGGATTGCGCTTTGTCGAATTGAGGGCGCGGGTCTGGCCGGATGAGGCCGCAGAGGACACGGATTCCCTGAACGAGCGGGCCGCTGCCGCGCAGGCTGCGCTGGAGGGCGGAGGCGCGGGTTGACCCCGGGGGCAGGGCGGACCGCGATCTGATATCGGGTTTTGTTGAATGGGCCTTACGAAACGGGCGTTGCGTATCGAACGGGTTTGGAGTCAGACCGGAAGGGGCAGCCTCGTCAAACCATGTACGCTCCGGCATTGGAGATACTTAAATAAATTGCGCCCGCACAATCGAACGATGGGGAATTCATCGCGCTCGCTTTTGATCGTTTGGGGAAACCAATACTGCGCCATAGCCCGCCGGACATGCATGGCGATACAATAGTTACCTACTAAAATCCTCCTTTCCCGTCTCGCAAGGTGTTTACATATTTGCCCTATGGCTGTCACGGGAGCGTGAAGGCAAGCGTTAACGCATCGTAAAAAATGGCAGGATTTGAAACTTTTTTTGACGAATCTGCCCAAATGGCCCGTTTGAGTCCCCGTCCGGCGCGGGTTTGAGCGGCGTTTTCGGGCGGCGGTGTAATACCTTCGGGTGTGTTTGCCCAAGGGGCGACTCCGGTTAGCCTGTGTCCACCGTCAGCGGCCAGAGGGGCGCGGGGAGGAGCCATGGACACCAGACCGGAGACCCCGCCAAGCGGCGTGAGGGCCCTGTCTGCGCATCTTGCGCAGGGCCTGGTGGGTCATGAGCAACTGATCGAACGGCTGCTGATCGCGCTGCTGGACGGCGGGCATTTGCTGATCGAGGGCGCGCCCGGGCTGGCCAAGACCCGCGCGGTCAAGTGGCTGTCGAACGCGGTCGAGGGCAGTTTTGCGCGGATTCAGTGCACGCCGGACCTGATGCCCTCGGACCTGACCGGGACGCCGGTCTATCGCCCGCAGGACGGCACGTTCGAGTTCGTGCCGGGGCCGGTGTTTCACAATCTGGTTCTGGTCGATGAGATCAACCGTGCCCCGCCCAAAGTGCAGTCGGCCCTGCTGGAGGCGATGGCCGAGCATCAGGTGACGGCGGGCAACGAGACCCATATCCTGCCCGATCCGTTCCTTGTGGTGGCGACCCAGAACCCGATCGAGCATGACGGCACCTTTCCCTTGCCCGAGGCGCAGCTCGACCGGTTTCTGCTGCATGTGGTGTTGCGCCTGCCGAATCTGGAGACCGAGCGGAAAATCCTCGATCTGGTCGAGGCCGAGACACAGGATGGCCCGCCTGAGCCGGGGCAGTTGACGCTGGAGGATCTGAGCGCGGCGCGGGCGCAGGTACGGGCGGTGCATCTGGCGCCAGAACTGCGCGACTATATCGTGCGGCTGGTTACCGCCACGCGGGACGGGCCGCATGCAGAGGACGTGGAGCATGCGGTGTCGCCCCGTGGCTCGCTGGCGCTGGCCGCGTCGGCGCGGGCGCGGGCCTATTTGCGCGGGCGCGACTATGCGCTGCCCGAGGATGTCGCCGCATTGGCGCCGGATGCGCTGGCGCATCGGATGGTGCTGACATGGCGGGCGGTGGCCGATGGGCGCAAGCCGCGTGATCTGGTGGAGGACATTCTGAAAACCGTGGAGCCGCTGTGACCGGGCCATTGGCAGCCGTTGGTGTGACGCTTGCGTCCGAGACGCTGATCGCGCTGCGCCGGGTGGCCCTGCTGGCGGATGCGGCGCCGGTTCTGGCGGCGCTGCCGGGCGGGTTTGCCACGCGGCGCAAGGGACATGGGCTCGAAGTTGCGGATATGCGCGAATACGTGGCCGGGGATGACATCCGGCATCTGGACCGGGGTACCACCGCGCGCACCGGGCGCCTGCATGTGCGCCAGTTTCAGGAGGAGCGCGACCGCATCAGCCTGCTGGTCGCCGATTTCCGGCCCCCGATGTTCTGGGGCCTGCGCCGGGCGTTTCTGTCGGTGGCCGCAGCCGAGGCGCTGGCTTTGATCGGCTGGCACGTGGTGGAAAGCGGCGGGCGCGTGGGGTTGCTGGCCATCACGCCGGGGGCGCCGGTGGTGGTGCCGCCACGGGGGCGGACGCGGGGTATGCTGGATGTGATCGGCGGGCTGGTTCAGGCCCATCAGGATGGTCTTGAGGCCGTGATGTCCGGTCAGGATGAGGGCGCGCCGCTGGATCGCGCCTTGATCCGGGCTGGGCGGCTGGTGCCGCCAGGATCCGAGATCGTCATCGCCTCGGGCTTTGACGCCCCCGGCGCCGGATTTCGGGACCGGATGGACGCGCTGGCCCATCGCCGCAGCCCGCGCCTGATCCTGATCACCGAGGCCGATCCGGGCCGCCTGCCGCGCGGGTCGTATCCGATCCGGATGGCCGATGGCCGTTCCGTCCGCGTGCATCTTGCCGAAGCCGCTGCCAAGGACGCAGAGCTGCATCGGCAGATCGGCGCGCGCCCGGCGCTGGTCGTGAATGCCGGCGACAGTGTCGAGGAAACGGCGCGGCGCATTTCGGCGGCCTTTCCGGTGAGGCACGCGGCATGACGGATACACCTCTCTCCGAAGCCACCATGCTGGCCAGTCTGCGCGACATTCAATTGCCTGTGGAGGCTGCTGGCGGGCTGGGGGCGGAGCTGGCCGTGGCCATGGGCGGCGCGGGGCTGTGTGCCCTGGGAGTCGTTGCCCTGTTGCGCCTGCTCAGCCGACGGCAGGTTCTGCAAACCAAGACGCTGGGCGATGCGCTTGCCGCGTTGTCCGATGCCTCGGACCCCGAGCGGCGCGTGGCGTTGTTGCATCTGCTGCGCACCCATGCGCCCGCGCGATATGCGGCGCTGAAAGCAGACCTCTATCGCCCGGAGGGTGGCCCGGACATCGCAACGCTGGAGGCGGAGGTCGCGCGCCTTGTTTGAGCTGGCCGACCCATTGGTGCTTGTTTTGCTGCCCTTGCCGTTCATCGCCGCGCGGCTGCTGGCGCCGCGGGGCTTTTCCGGTCGCACGCTGCTGGTGCCGGATCGCATCGGTGGTGCCCTGCTGGCCGCCAGCCGGGCGCGGTTGGGGCAGGGGCGGTTTTCCCTGAAACAGGGGCTGCTCTGGGCCATCTGGGGGCTGACCCTGTTTGCCCTGTCGGGGCCGCGCGATCTGGCGCCGGTGTCGGCGCTCAAGGTGTCGGGTCGCGATCTGGCGATTGCGCTCGATCTGTCGGGCTCGATGGTGCGCGACGATTTTCACTTGAACGGGCAGCAGGTGAGCCGGTTGGAGGCCGTCACCGCCATCGGGGCCGAGTTTGCCCGCAGGCGCGGCGGGGATCGGGTGGCGCTGATCGTGTTCGGGTCCGAGGCCTATTACGCCACCCCGTTCACCTTCGATACGCAGGCCGTCGCGCAGCGGATCGAGGAGGCGACCATCGGGATATCGGGGCGCGCGACGAACATCTCGGACGGGCTCGGGCTGGCGCTGAAGCGGATGGCGGAGAGCGAGGCGGCATCGCGCGTGGTTATCCTGTTGTCGGACGGGGTCAACAATGCGGGCGCGACCAACCCCCTGGGCGTGGCCGAGCTGGCGGCGCGGATGGGGGTGCGGGTGCACACGATCGCGCTGGGCCCGAAGGATCTGGAAAGTGCGGCAGCGGGTGAGCGCGGGGTGGTGGACGCCGCCACGCTGGGGGCGATTGCGCGGATCTCGGGCGGCGAGAGTTTTCGCGTGAAAACCACCGAGGATTTGATCGCCGTGACCCAGGCGCTGGACCGGCTGGAGGCCACGGATAGCGACGGTCTGGCGGCGGAGGTTTATCGCGACTATTGGCCATGGCCCGCCGCGCTGGCGGTGGTGCTGGGTCTGTTCCTGCTGTGGAGGGACGTGGAATGAGCGGGCTGGACGTCACCCTGCTCAGGCCGCTCTGGCTGCTGGCGCTGCCCGTGCTGGGGCTGGTCGGCTGGTGGCTCTGGTCGCGGCGCGGCGGGTTCGGGGCGTGGGACAAGGCGGCCGATCCGGTGTTGATGCAGGCGATGGCGGCGCTTGGCCGGGTCGATGCCGCCGCGGCCCGTCTGCCGATGGCGGTGCTGCTGGGGGCGGTTGCACTGTGTGTGCTGGCGCTCTCCGGTCCGGCGGTCGAGCGGCGCGACACGCAATCCTACCGCAATCTCGACGGGGTGCTGTTTCTGGTCGATGCCTCGCCCAGCGTGACCGAGGATGCGCGCTGGCCACAGATGCTGACCATGGGTCGGTTCGGTTTGGGCGCCCTTGGCACGCGGCCCGGTGGGATCATCGTTTTTGCGGGCGATGCCTACGTGGCGTCGGACATGACGGCGGATCATCTGCAACTGGGGCAGAGCTTTTCCCTGATCGACGCCGATACCGTGCCCGACCCGGGTTCGCGCCCCGAACGGGCGCTGTCGCTGGCCGCCGGGCTGCTGGCCGGGGCCGAGGTGATTGCGGGTGACGTGGTGATGTTCACCGATGGGGCCGGGCTGGGGCCGGCCTCGTTGCAGGAGGCGGCGGCGATTGCCGGGCAGGGCACGCGGGTGTCGCTGGTTGCGCTGGGCGATCCGGTGCCCGCGATGGCGACCCATGCGAGTGTCGGGGGCGGGCAGGTGTTCACGCTGGACCAGACCGACGATCTGGGGCGGTGGTTGGCGGATGAGGCGAGAACCCGTCTGGAGCGGCAGGATTACCCGTTGCTCTACTGGCGCGACATGGGCCGTTACCTGCTGGTGCTTGCGCTGTTGCCGCTGCTGTTGCTGTTCCGGAGGGAGGCCGCATGAGGGCGCTGGCGATCTTCTCTCTGGCCGCCTTGGTGCTGGCCACAGCGCTTGGCGGCACCGCGCCCTATGGCCGGGTTTTGCTGGCGCTGGGTCTGCCCGGTTTGGCGGCGCAGGTCTTTGAGGATGCGGAGTGGCAGGGCGTGGCCCTGTACCGGGCGGGGGATTTCGACGGCGCGGCGCGGGCCTTTGATGTGGCGCGCGCGCAATACAACCTCGGCAATGCCGAGGCGCATCGGGGGCGCTATGCCGCGGCACTTGAGGCGTATGATCTGGCGATTGCGCAAGGGCACGCGGATGCGCGGGCCAATTTTGACGTGGTCGCCAGCTACTACGCCGGTCTGGGCATCGATCCGGAGGCTCTGGGCCTGTTTCCCGAGCGCAAGGAGGGGCCCAAGGTCGAGAGCTTTGTCGCGCGCGGCGATGCGCGGGCGGCGGGAACCGGCAGCGACGTGACGAACTCCAACACGATGCTGGGGCTGGCGCAGCTGGACAGTCATGGGCGTCTGGGTGTGCGGCGGATCTTCGATGACACGTTCATGGTGGCCGATGAGCGCTGGTTGCAGCAATTGTCGGACGTGCCGGGCGAGTTCATGGCGGCCCGTATCGCGCAGGAACACAAGCGGCGGGTCAAGCTGGGTCTTGCCCCGCCCGCGCCGGAGGACCCGCGATGAGGTGGTTGCTCCTGTGTCTCATGCTCTGGCCTGTGTCCGCGCTGGCGCAGTCGAAAACGGTGCTGCCGTCCGAATTGTCGCTGAGCGTGCGTGTCGAAGAGGGCGCCGGGACCCCGTTCACGCGCGAGATGGTGTTGCTCACCATCCGCGGCCTCTACCGGCGGCATATCACCCGGGAAAGCCTGATCCAGCCGGATTTCGACGGGTTCAGCTGGTCGCAGCTTGGTCCCGACAGCTGGACAGAGGAGCGGATCGGGGGCCGGACCGTCAAGGTCTTTACCCGGCGCATGGCGGTCTATCCGGATCGGGCCGGGACGCTGACCATCGGGCCGTTCACCCATGTTCTGACGCTGACGGATGAAGGGGACGACTGGTTCGAGCACCGCATCCAGTCCGATCCGCTGACCATCGAGGTCGCGCCGGCGCCGCAGGATCAGGGCTGGTGGTTTCCGGTGCGCAGGCTGGAAGTGTCGGATCAGTGGTCCAATGCGCCCGATCAGCTGAAACCCGGCGAGGGCGTGCTGCGCGTGGTGCGGATCGAGGCGTTGGGCGCGACACCGGAGATGATCCCGCCGATGCCCGAGCTGACCTCGCCCTCGGCCATGATCTTTCCGCATCCCGAAAAGCGGCTGGTGGAGCTGACGCCGCAGGGACCGGTCACTTACGCCTTCTGGCGCTGGACCATCCGTCCGACCAACGACACCTCGACCATCGTCGAGCCGCTGAGCTTTACCTATTTCGACACGGTGCGGCGGGCGGCGCAGGAGGTGACCATTTCGGCGCAGCGGGTGGCCTATGGCGCGGTCACCGCTGAACCGGCCCCAGTGCCGCAACAGGTTACGGCAGCCGTGTTGCCGGGATGGCCGGTCGCACTTGTCGCGGGCCTTGTCTTTGCGTTTGGAACGGGTCTGGGGATGTGGGGGCGCAGGCTGATCGGGTTCCGTGCGTTGCGGCGCTTCACGGCGCTTGATCCGCTGGCGTGGCGGGTGCGGCGGATGGCGTGGGCCGGCGACACGCCCGGACTGCGTCGCGCGGCCACGGCGCTGATGCGGCGGGACGGGGCATCGCAGGCGCGCGCCGATCTGATCCGCGAATTCGACCGGGCCTGGTTTGCGCCGGGCCGACCCGGCCCCGACCCGGTTTCCTTTGCGCGCCGCTTTCTGCGGGCGGCGCCATCCACGGGGGGACATATGACGTGATATCGCAAAAATGCCGAGGCAGCGCGGGACCGACACAGGGAAGTTCCGCGCAAATCCAGGGTCTCGATTCGAAACGGTTGAAATCATTTGCGCTTTGGCTAGCTTTTGCTTGGGAGGAACTATAATGCAGACGACGGTGCGCCCGGTGACAGCGGGGCCTGTGTCCAATGTCTTGATCGTTGACGACCATCCGCTTTACCGCGATGCGCTGGCCTCGGCGCTGGAACTGGGCTTTGACGCCTGCCAGATTCGCAAGGCGTGTACGCTGAAAGAGACATTCGAGACGCTTGAAGACGGGTTCGAGCCCGATCTGATCATGTTCGATCTGAAACTGCCCGACGTGGCGGGCATTTCGGGATTTCAGGAATTGCGGAAACGCTTGCCGGCGGCGCGGGTGCTGGTGATCTCGTCGCTGGCCTCGGCCGAGCTGGTGCGATCGCTGCTGGACAGCGGGGCGATGGGGTTTCTGCCCAAGGATGCCTCGGTGCAGACGCTGAAGTTTGCGTTGAACGAGATTGCGTCCGGCCGGCGCTATGTGCCGCAGGAGTATCGCCAGACCGCCGAGACGCCGGCGCCGGAACAATGCGAGTTCCGCTCGACCCCGGAATTGTCGACCTTGACCCCGCAGCAGACGCGCATCCTCAAGCTGATCTGCGCGGGCAAGCCGAACAAGCAGATCGCCTATGAACTGTCGCTGGCCGAGGCGACGGTAAAGGCGCATATCACCGCGCTGCTGCGGCGGCTGGGCGTGCGCAACCGGACTCAGGCGGTGGTTCTGGTCGATTCCGTTCTGGCGCGTCAGGCCGGCAGCGAACCGGAGGCGCGCGCCTTTCTAAAACACTAATTCGAAACGCCATAGGATTGACCATGCTCGACATCACAGACGGCCCCACCTTCATCCAGATCGGTCAGTCCGGGTCCGCTGACGCGCGCGTGGCGGTCCGAGAGGCGGCATCGGGGCTGGATCTGGCCAAGACCCGGTTCGTGCTGGCCTTCATCCCGAGCACGCTGGATCTGACAGACGCGATGGGCGGGATTGACGACAGCCTTGCCGGGGTTCCGGTCTTTGGCTGCACCACGGCCGGGCAGATCACCACCAAAGGGTATGAGACCGACGCGCTGTTGCTGCTGGCCTTTCCCAAGGCCAATTTTCGCTGTGCGTCGATCCTGTTTGAGGACCTGAACCCACTGGATACGACGAGCATCGCCCAGCAGGCGCAGAAACAGACCGAGAAGTTTCAGCACACGGCGGGCTGGAACCGGCTGGCGCTGATGTTCTCGGACGGGCTGTCGAAGCAGGAGGATCTGTTGGTCTCGACCCTTGAGACGGTGCTGGATGGGTTGCCCATATTTGGTGGTTCAGCCGGGGATGGGCTGCTGTTTCAGAAGACCTTTGTGCTGCACAAGGGCGAGGCGCACACCAATGCCGCCATCCTGCTGCTGATCGAGACCAATCTGCAGTTTCAGGGCTTTGGGTTCGATCACTTCCTGCCGGTGGGCTCTCCGATCATCATCACCGATGCGGACCCGGATGAACGGGTGGTCTATGAGATCAACGGCGCGCCTGCCGCCGAGGAATATGCGCGGCTGGTCGGCTGTCCGGTGGATGCCTTGTCGCCGCAGGTGTTTGCCGAGAACCCGATGCTGTTGCGGCATAACCTGAAATATTATGTCCGCGCGATCCGGGATGCGACCGCCGGGCATGCGCTTTCGTTTCTGGCGGCCATCGATGACGGTCTGATCATGACGCTGGGGCGTGGGCAGGCGATCTTGAAGACGCTTGAGACCGGTCTGAGCGTGAAGGATCACAAGGGGCGCGCGCCGGACTTCATCCTTGGGTTCGATTGCGTGCTGCGCAAGCTGGAAATCGAGCAGAAGCAGCTGCGCCGGCAGGTGTCCGACATATTGCAGTCGCGGCGGGTGCTTGGGTTCAACACCTATGGCGAGCAGCAATCGGGCGTTCACATGAACCAGACCTTTGTGGGCGTTGCGTTCTTTGAGCCCGAGACCCGGACGCTGAACTGATGATGATCGACCCTCACGACCCGCTCGAGCTTCAGGTAGCCAAACAGGCAAAGATCATCGACGCGCTGATGCGGCGGGCCAACCGGCAAAAGGATGTGGGGCCTTCGGCCTTTCGCGCGTTTCAGTCGGCGATCGAGCTGCAGCAGCAGGTCATGGCCCAGAGCCGCGATCTGGAGCGCGCCACCACCGAGCTGGAAAGTGTGCGCTATGAACGCGAGCGCACCCGCAAGAGCCTGGTCGAGGCGCTGTCGTCGATGGAAGAGGGCTTTGCGCTGTTTACCGACGGCCAGCTTGATCTGTGCAACGAGCTGTTTCTGAACCTGTTGCCCGATATCTCGGGCCAGGTGGTGCCGGGGCTGCGGATCAGCCGGTTTTTCGCACTGATGTCCGGCAGCACGTATTTCACCTCGTCCGACCGCAGCCTGATGCAGGTGGCCGAGGCGCTGGCGGACAGCCGGGATGACGGCACCATCACCTCGGTCGTGGTCGAGCTGTGCGAGGACCGCTGGTACCAGATGAGCGCGCAGCACACCTCGCGCGAGAACGTGGTGCTGTTGCTGACCGAGATCACCGCGGTGGTCCGGCGCAACCGGGATGAAAAGGAAACCCTGATCGACCGGCAGGAGGATTACCTGCAGGCGGTGTTTCAGAACATGAGCTCGGGCATTTGCAGCTTTTCGGCGGATGCCGAGGTGATGATGCACAACGGGCGGTTCCGCGAGATCCTGGGTCTGCCGGTGCCGCTGCTGGAGCCGGGAATGCAGGTGCAGCGGCTGCTGGATTTCATGCGCGCGCGGGGGCTGATCAAGGCCGATGACGAGCTGAAGGTGGAAACCTGGCGGCGCGAGCTGAACACCAAGGGCTGGCTGCGCAAGCGGGTGCGCGACGGGTCGGACCGGGTGCTGGACATTCACGCCAACAAGCTGCCCGATGGCGGTTTTCTGGTCGAGCTCAAGGACGTCACGCTTGAGGCGCGCACCACCGAGATGCTGGAAAACCGGGTGATGGCCCGCACTGCCGAGCTGACGCGGGCCAATGACAAGCTGGTCAAGGAGTATCAGGAAAAGGCGCAGGTCGAGGAAGAACTGCGGCTGGCCAAGGAGCGGGCCGAGGCGGCGGTGTCGTCGAAGACCCGGTTTCTGGCCGCCGCGAGCCACGATCTGCTGCAGCCGATCAACGCGGCCAAGCTGTTGATTTCCACCCTGAAAGAGACCACGCGGCAGACCGACCTGTTCGACATGATGGAGCGCCTTGACGGGGCATTCGGCTCGGCCGAGCAGCTGTTGCATTCGCTGCTGGATATTTCTCGCCTGGAAAGCGCCGATCCGGATGCGGTGTCGCCCACGGATGTCAGTCTGGCCTCGATGATGAGCGGTATTCACGGCGACCAGACGCTGGTGGCCGAGAAGAAGAACGTCAAGCTGGATGTGGTGCCGTGTTCGGCTTTCGTGCGCTCGGACCCGGTCTATCTGCTGCGCTCGATCCAGAACCTTGTGGTGAACGCGATCCAATATACCGATGCGGGCGGGCGGGTGCTTGTGGGGTGCCGTCCGCGCGGGGACAAGGTGATCCTGCAGGTGTGGGATACCGGCATCGGCATCGCCCGCAAGGATCAGGCCCGCGTGTTCGAGGAATTCGCCCGCGCCGACAATGTGCCCTTCGGGTCGGGCATGGGGCTGGGCCTCTCGGTCGTGGACCGGGCCTGTCGCCTGCTGGGGCACAAGCTGTCGGTGCGGTCCAAGCCGGGCGTGGGATCGGTCTTCAGCATCGAGATGGACCGGGTGGAAAGCGCGCAGATCCCGGCCGAGCCGGTGGTTCTGCTGCCGCAATCGGAGGATATGTCGCTGGACTACATCGTCATGGTCATCGAGAACGATCAGGACGTTCTGTTCGGCACCACCCAGTGGCTGGAACAGTGGGGCGCCAGCGTATTGCCCGCGCGGTCGACGCAGGAGGCGCTGGATTTCGTCGAGGATATGGGGATGCCGCCGGACATCATCCTCGCTGACTATCAGCTGGACGGGGACGATACCGGGGTCGAGGCCATCGCGCGGATCAGGGCGATGACCAGAACCCATGTGCCCGCCATCCTGATCACCGCCAATCGCAGCGAAAGCCTGCGCGAGGCGGGCATTCAGAACGATGTGTCGGTGATGACCAAGCCGGTGAAACTGTCGCGCCTGCGCCCGCTGATCGACTGGAAGATCCGCTGGCAGCCCACCGCGCGCAGTGTCGGCGGGGGTCTGGGCATACCGACAAAAGTCGCCGGTGACAGGCCGGTCTGACACCATAAGCTGTGTGCGGGGAGGAACGATCATGTGGACACGCACCCTGCTGACCGGGATTTGCGCCGCGACCCTGAGTGCCGGTCTGGCGATGGCCGAGCCTGTCGATGGCGAAAAAACCTATGATCTGCTGTTCAAGACCGGAACGCTGGATGCGATCGGGCGGGACAACGCGCTTGTCTACCGGCGCGAGGTGGTCAATGCGCTGAAACCGGACGCCGCCGAGCGCGATACCGGCGATATCGCCCTGTCGTTTCGCCCGGATCAGGTCGAGATGGCGCATCTGCAGTTTCAGCAGGGCGAAAAACACCGGTCCCTGGGTGTTTTTCCGGCCAGCGTCGGCAACCCGATGATCATGTATTTCTATGAAACCGTGGTGCGCGACATGGCCGAAGCGGCGGGTGGCAGCCCGTTCTACATCCGCAACCGCGTGAAGGCATCGTTGATCGAGCCGTCCGAGGTTGAGCCCGGCGAGGCGGTGATCGACGGCAAGACGGTCGCGACCCGGACCATCCGGCTGCGCCCGTTCGAGGATGATCCGAACCGCAAGCTGATGCAGGGCTTTGGCGATCTGGAGCTGCGCGTGACGATGTCGGATGCGGTGCCCGGCTGGTATCTGAGCCTGATCGCCGAAGCGGCGCCGGATCAGGGGAGCGTGGTGTATCGGTCGGAAACACAGTTCGACCATCTTGAGGAGGGGCAATGAGGTATTGGGTCGGAGCTGTCCTGGCCATCTGCCTGCCGTTTGCCGTGCAGGGGCAAAGCGTGGCCGAGCGCCTGAACGATTACCCCACCGCCGCGCGGGCGGATTACGTCTTTGCCTGCATGGCCACCAATGGCCAGAGCCGCGAGATGCTGGAGCGGTGTTCCTGCTCGATCGACGAGATCGCCGCGATCCTGCCCTATGAGAGATACGTGCAGGCCGAGACGGTGCTGTCGATGCGGCGCGTGGGCGGCGAGCGCATGGCGGTCTTCAAAAGCGCGGTGATGCCGGAAACTCTTGTGGCCGAACTGCGCCGGGCGCAGGCCGAGGCCGAGATCGTCTGCTTCTGAGTTGCCAACGAGAACTGCACCCGGATGGATTCCGGACGCGGTTGGCTTGACTGGTACTCGTCAGGGCTTGAGATTATCTGCGACAAGCTCACATTGCTGAGATTGAAATCCGGTCGGTGCAAATGTCAGTTCAGAGCCCTGTCCAGACCTTCGATCTACACGGCCTATGGCAGCGCTCAATCCAGTGTAAAGAGCTCCTGACGTTCGCGGACCCCTCGGAGGCGATATTGTCCAAGAGACACCAGATCGGGAACGCTTTCCAGCAATGGGGCCGCGACCTTGGCGGAAATCACGATGGCCTGATCGACGGCACTGCACATACCCAGGATACGTGAGGTTGTATTGACCGCCGGGCCAATGACGGTGAAATCGAGCCGCGTTTTGCCGCCAATGTTCCCATAGAGGACATCGCCAGCGTGGAGCGCAAGGGTAAAGCCCGTGGTTGCCAATCCGTCCGTTGCGCGCCGCTCGTTCAAGGAGACAAATGCATCGCGCAACTCCAGAGCAGCCTCAATTGCAACACGGCGGGCATCGGGTATCTGATCCATGTCGAAAATGGCAAGCATCCCATCGCCCATGAACTTCAATACGTTTCCGCCGTGGCGTTCGACCACATCCACGGCCTCGGCAAAGCAGTCGTTGAGCATTTCGATAATCGCGGTACCGGGCAAGGTTTCGGACAGTTTGGTAAACCCCTGCAAATCGAAATACCAAATCACTGCCGGGATCGTTTGTGAGGACCCGCGTGTGATATCACCGGACAGAACCCTTTTGCTGGCATCACGGCCCAGATATGCCGCCGTGATGTCCTCGGCCATCAGCCGGTTTGCCCCGCATTTGAGGGTCAGGCAAAGAGGAGGCAATAACTGGCGTAACCCGTCGAGATGGGCGTCGCTGAAACCACCTGGCGCGTCTGTGGCAAGGGAAATGATCACGCCTTCTTCGGCGTTCATGGGGTCTACAGCGGCCGCGTTATCCTGGCGAAGGAACATTCGCTTTGCGGCAAAATAGTCGGTGGCCCCGCGGTCGCGAAGCTCATCAAAGATGGGAAAATTCAGCGCAGGATCCGGGACGAACAGCTTTTGCCGGATTTCCTCAGTATTGTTGTTCAGAAGATAGTAGATCGGGCTCTGCAAATATTCTTCCGGTGCATCGGTTCTGCGCCGAAAATCCACTCGTTCGTTTTCGCCATCGCGGTGCCAGCGAAAGGCCACTGTGCCAATCTCGGGATGGTGGGCGCGCATGGTGATGTTCGCTCGCTGCAAGGGGATGCCCGCCGCGACCAGCCGGTTGCAGCACGCCTCAAGCCAAATCTCGACGGGGGTGTTTTCAAGACCCTGCTGAATCAACCAGTCCGTGAGATCCTTCAGCGCCGCCGTCAGTTCCCAGTTTTCGAGTGTTGGAGCTGCCATATCGTCCTCTTCCAGCGATCAGTTCGACCAATTCGCCCGCACCTTCACGTTGGGGATTGTTTTATCAAGTCTAAGCGCATTGCACATTCCATACAGTCATTTCGCAACCCCAAGCCCGCCCTTGGAACGTGCCACAGGTATTCGGCTAATGGGCAATGCCTGCCGCAATCCAATCTTGGCTAGTCAGGTTTGATTTATGAAGTGACGCTGGATTCCACTGTTTTGATGAGAACTCCAATGACTGTATGGTCCGCTCAACTGCCGTTCGCACAGTGTGGATAACGCGCGTTTTTCTGGCCGTGATTGGCTTTCAGTGGTTTGCCGCTGTGTCGCCAGGTGATGCGATCCGACAACTTATGCCAGGTTCACTCCATTTGCCTGTCTTTTCGGTCGCCGGTTTCAGGGCGCTGATTTGTGCCTCAGCATAGCGAGTTTGCGGCAGGTATCCCCGCGTCCGGGCGCGGGTGATCTCAAGCCACAATAGGTATCAACCGGTTGTCAGGTCTGCGACGCCTTGGGCAGAACGCTTTCGAAGGTGTTGCCTTCGGTATCCGTGGCCTTGACGGTCAGTGCGGTTGCGCCGTTGTCGTTATACGAGAACCGGAAGACCGGGTTTTCCGAGATCGAAATGCCGCCATCCATGGTGAAGAGCAGCTCATCATCCTGCCAGACCTCGAGATGGTCGATGAAATGCGCCGGGATGAAGAGTTGGGTGATCTGATCGCGCTGCAGCCCGGAATAGTTCGGGTGGCGGATCATGATCTGGGCCTCGCGGCGTGGCGTCGACATCTGCACGTCGCCGTCAAACAACCGGAGCTTCATCTTGCCCATCGAGGCAAGTGCCGCTTCGGGGTCTTTCGTGGCCGGTGCCGAGCATCCGCCGGACGCCTTGACGAACCGGCCGGTCATGTGCAGCCCGTCAGGAGTTTCCGCGATGACACGCACGTTGGAATACTGGTTCACGCGCACCCGCATCTCGAAATCCAGCTGTCCCATCGCGGGGGAGAAGGTGAAGACGCCGGCGACCGGCGCCGGGTTTTCGTCGATCACCACGGTTGCCGCCGTGATCGGCGTATCCGGGTCGAGCTGTTTGAGTACAACCGGAACGGTTGCCGCATCATGGGCGCGATATGGGGCATCCATTTCCAGCAGCGTATCGGCGCTGCCGATCTGGACGTCGCCCACGATGTCTCCTCGCAGATCCTGCCATGTGGCGCTTTCCGTCAGCGGGTTCTTCACCGACCCGCCCGCCCATAAGGGCGCGGCCAGAAGCGACGTCGCGGCCGCGATCCATACGAGTCTTGAGGCCATATCATCTCCTCCCGTATGACATTTGTTCTCATATGGCATAAAAACCGGGGAAAATATACTCCGACCAAAGGCTGCATGGTGTTCACGGTTGCGTGTGGCAGGCTGTGGCCGGGGAGGTTTCGCCATGTTCGAAGCTGTGATTGCCGTCTGTCTGACCGTAGCTGGCGGACCGTGCCGGGACCAGTTGCTGCCTGGTTACGAGGCGCCGACCGAGGCGCTGTGCCTAGCTGCGCTTGCGGCGCGGCCTCCGGTTGTGGAGGCCGGGCTTGAGGCCGATGGCGCGCCGGTTTGTCAGCCGATGGGTGAGGTGCTGGATTTCGAAGAGGTCGCCGAGGGCGTCTTTGTCCATATGGGCCTGATCGAAGAACCGAACCGGGCCAATCGCGGCGATGTGTCGAATATTGGTTTCGTGGTGGGCGGCCAAAGCGTGGCGGTGATCGACGCCGGGACTGCGCCCTGGATGGGTGAGGGCGTGTGGCGGGCGATCCGGGCGCGGACGGACAAATCGGTCAGCCTCGTGATCCTGACCCATATGCATCCCGATCATGTGCTGGGCGCATCCGCGCTGGTCCGGGGCGGGGCCACGGTGGTTGGACACACCGCGTTGCCGCGCGCCTTTGCGGATCGGCGGGACAATTATGTCGAAAGCCTTGAGCGGCTGATCGGGCCCGAGGCCATGCTGGGCGCGGGGGCGGTGCCGGTGGATGTGACGGTCGAGGACAAAGCAGAGATCGATTTGGGCGGGCGGGTGCTGGAGTTAAGGGCCTGGCCCGTGGCGCATACCGTGGCGGATCTGACCGTGCTGGACCAGGAAACAGGCACTCTGTTTGCGGGCGATCTGGTGTTTCACCGGCACTTACCGGCGCTCGACGGGCGGCTTTTGGGCTGGCAGGCGGTGCTGAAGGAGATGTCGGGGCTGGAGATTGCGCGGGTTGTGCCGGGTCACGGTGGCCCCGTGCTGGACTGGCCTGCGGGTGGGGCTGATCAGCAACGGTATCTGGACGTGCTGGAGGCTGACACTCGCGCGGCCATCGACGCGGGCCAGCGGCTGGGCGAGGCGGTCGAGGGGATCGCCCAGAGCGAGGCCCCGCTGTGGGAGCTGTTCGAGGCCTACAACCCGCGCAACGCGACCGTGGCCTTTACCGAGCTGGAATGGGATAACGGCAGGCTCAGCCCTGATCCTGCGCCACCTGTTGCAACATCTGCGCGATGGAAAACAGGCGGCGTTCGATGATCTGGGGTGTCTCGCACAGATAGGTGATCGAGCGCTGCCGGTCCGTATAGATGAGCTGATCCCAGTCCAGCCGCTCTTCCAGGCTGTCGATCTTGTCGAAATCGGGTTCGGTGGCGGCAAGGGCGGTGTCCATTTCCAGCCGGGTGGCGTCGATCTGTTCGGCCAGAGCGATCTGGCTCAGCGAAAACTCGCCAATTCCCTTGATGATTCGCCCGCGGCGTTTGGACAGACCGTTGAAGACGCGGTCGAAGACCAGGCCGAGAATGGCCGGATCGCCGTTATACTGGGTGGCAAAGGCCTCGACCTGCGGGTGCAGATCCTCAAGCTCGACCCGCCGCAGGGCCAGTGCGTCGGCCAGGTCTGCGACGTCGTCGCGCAGCGTTTTATCCGTGTCCAGCAGGGCCGGATCGACCGGAAACGGCCACATCAGACCCAGCGAAAGCTGTTCCACCTTGCGTTGTATGCAGGGCCAAGTGGGATCGGAGAAATCCGCAGACTGCACCGGTGCGGCCAGCGCCATTGCGGCCAGCGCAAATGCGAACGGTCCGGTTTTCGACATCGGCGTGCCCTCCACGCTGCCAACTATGTCGAAGGGTAGGGGGCGAGTCCATTCGCCCCAATACACACCATTGTCTCAATTGTTCGGCATATGGGCCTGCATCCATACTCGTTTCCAACAATCGGTGTCCGTGAGGCGCCGGTGCTGGGGAGGAGACTGCATGAGGACACGAGCTGCGGTGGCGATGGCTGCGGGCCAGCCCCTTGAGATCATGGAGGTTGAGCTTGACGGTCCGAAGGCGGGCGAGGTTCTGGTCGAGATCAAGGCGACCGGCCTGTGCCACACGGACGAGTTCACCCGGTCGGGAGCGGACCCCGAGGGTATCTTTCCCTCGATCCTGGGCCATGAGGGCGCGGGGGTCGTCATGGAGGTGGGCGAGGGTGTAACGGGCCTTGCGGTGGGCGATCACGTGATCCCGCTTTACACGCCCGAGTGCCGGGAATGCGAATACTGCCTGAACCCGAAAACCAACCTGTGCCAGAAGATCCGGGCGACGCAGGGGCAGGGCCTGTTGCCCGACGGCAGCACCCGGTTCTCGATGTTGGATGGTACGCCGATCCACCACTACATGGGCTGTTCGACCTTCGCCAACCACACGGTGGTGCCCGAGATCGCGCTGGCCAAGATCCGCAAGGACGCGCCGTTCGACAAGGTCTGTTACATCGGCTGTGGCGTGACGACCGGGATCGGGGCGGTGATCAACACCGCCAAGGTCGAGATCGGCAGCCGGGCCGTGGTCTTTGGCCTCGGCGGGATCGGGCTGAACGTGATCCAGGGCCTGCGGCTGGCCGGTGCCGACCAGATCGTCGGCGTGGACCTGAACGATGACAAGGTCGGGATGGGAACACATTTCGGCATGACCGATTTCGTGAACCCCTCGAATGTTGAGGGCGACATGGTTGCGCATCTGGTCGAGCTGACCGGTGGCGGCGCGGATTACACCTTTGACGCCACCGGCAATGTTCAGGTGATGCGCACCGCTCTTGAAGCCGCGCATAAGGGCTGGGGCGAGAGCATCATCATCGGGGTGGCGCCGGCAGGTGCCGAGATCGCAACGCGGCCTTTCCAGCTGGTCACCGGCCGGGTCTGGCGCGGCACCGCCTTTGGCGGCGCCAAGGGGCGGACCGATGTGCCCAAGATCGTGGACTGGTACATGGACGGCAAGATCGAGATCGATCCGATGATCACCCACAAGCTGAGCCTCGATCAGATCAACCACGGTTTCGACCTGATGCACGAGGGCAAGTCCATCCGCGCGGTGGTGGAGTTCTGATCATGGATCTGACGGTCATCTCGGAGAACCGGAGTTTTGGCGGCATCCAGACGGTGTACCGCCACAGCTCGAACACCTGCGGGTGCGAGATGACCTTTGCCGTCTACCTGCCGCCCAAGGCCAAGGATGGTCCGGTGCCGGTGCTGTGGTACCTGTCGGGCCTGACCTGCACCCATGAAAACGCGATGACCAAGGCCGGGCTTCAGGAACATGCCGCGAAATATGGGCTGGCCGTGGTGTTTCCCGACACCTCGCCGCGCGGTGCGGAGGTGGCCGATGACGAGGCTTATGATCTGGGCCAGGGGGCCGGGTTCTACGTCAACGCCACGCGCGATCCGTGGCGTCAGAATTTCCGCATGTATGACTATGTGGTGAGCGAGCTGCGCTCGATCGTCATCGACAATCTGCCGGTGCAGGACCGCCACGGCATCACCGGGCATTCGATGGGCGGGCATGGGGCGATCACTATCGCCATCCGCAATGCGGCGCTGTTCGATTCACTCTCGGCCTTTGCGCCCATCGCACATCCGACCCAGTCCGACTGGGGGCGTAAGCAGCTCAGCACCTATCTGGGCGACGATGAAAGCAGCTGGGCCGAGCATGACTCGACGCTGCTGCTGGAAGAGTACGGCTGGAAAGGGGATCTGCTGGTGGATCAGGGTGCCAGCGACCAGTTCCTGGACCTGCTCAAGCCCGAGGCGCTGGCAGGCATGATGGCCAAGCGGCGCCAGCCCGGGCAGGTGCGCCTGCAGCAGGGCTATGACCATTCGTATTTCTTCGTGAACACCTTCGCACAGGACCATGTCGCGTGGCACGCGGCGCGGCTGTGCTGACGAAACAGCAAGGAAAGGGTTTTCGTGATCAAGACGTTCATTTCAGCAACCTGCCTGACGCTTCTGCCGGTACTGGCACTGGCAGACGGCGAAGTCGCAGGCGATACGGCCAAGGGCGAAAAGGTCTTTCGCAAATGCAAAGCCTGCCACGCCGTGGGTGAAGGCGCCGAAAACAAGGTGGGTCCGATGCTGAACGGCATCATCGGCCGGGCGGTCGCCGCCGATGAGAGCTTCAAGTATTCGGACGCTCTGAAGGCCCTGGCCGATGAGGGTAAGGTCTGGACGCCCGAAGAGCTGGCCGCGTTTCTCGAAAAGCCGCGCAACTATGCCAAGGGCACCAAGATGTCCTTTGCCGGTCTGCGCAAGGAAGCCGAACGAACGGATGTGATTGCGTATCTCGCGACCTTTGCAGAGGAGGGGTCGTGACCAAGGGGATTGCCTGCCTGCCACGGGGAGGATGTGGCGGACAGGCATAAAACGGCACCTGACCCTATCCCGGATCAGGTGCATCACCGCGGCGCTTGCGTCGCAATCAAGGGAGGAGCACGAATGAAAAAGCTGATGCTTTTGACTTCCGGGATCGCCCTTTGTGCCGCCACGATGGCGTTCGCAAACGACGATCTGATTTCCCAGATGGAGAACCCGGCACAATGGGCGATCCAGACGGGCGACTACAAGAACCAGCGCTATTCGCAGCTTGACCAGATCTCTGCCGAGAATGTCGGCGATCTGCAGGTGGCGTGGACCTTCTCGACCGGCGTTCTGCGCGGGCACGAGGGTTCGCCGCTGGTGATCGGGGACGTAATGTATGTGCACACGCCATTCCCCAACATCGTCTATGCGCTGGATCTGGCAAACGACGGCAAGATCCTGTGGAAATACGAGCCCAAGCAGGACCCGAACGTCATTCCGGTGATGTGCTGTGACACCGTGAACCGCGGTGTGGCCTATGCCGAGGGCAAGATCTTTCTGCATCAGGCCGACACCAAGGTCGTGGCGCTGGATGCCGGGACCGGTGCGGTCGTTTGGGAGGTCCAGAATGGCGATCCGTCCATTGGCGAGACCAACACGGCGACCGTTCTGCCGATCAAGGACAAAGTCATCGTCGGCATCTCGGGCGGTGAGTTCGGTGTGCGCGGGTCGGTGACGGCCTATGACATGAACTCGGGCGAGCAGGTCTGGCGCGCCTATTCCATGGGACCGGACGAGGACATCCTGGTCGATCCGGAGAAAACCACGCATCTTGGCACGCCGGTTGGCGCGGATTCCGGGACCAACACCTGGGAAGGCGACCAGTGGACGATCGGTGGCGGCACCACATGGGGCTGGTACTCGGCGGATCTGGAAGAGAACCTGATGTACTACGGCACCGGGAACCCCTCGACCTGGAACCCGGCGCAGCGTCCGGGCGACAACCGCTGGTCCATGACCATCATGGCCCGCGACATCGACACCGGCATTGCGCGCTGGTTCTACCAGATGACGCCGCATGACGAGTGGGACTATGACGGCATCAATGAAATGATCCTGACGGAGCAGGAAATTGGTGGCGAGACGCGCAAGCTGCTGACCCACTTTGACCGGAACGGTCTGGCTTACACGATGGACCGGGTGACCGGTGAGTTGCTGGTGGCCGAGAAGTTCGATCCGGCGGTCAACTGGACCACGGGCGTCGAAATGGATTCCGGCAAAGAGGAATACGGACGTCCCTATGTGGTTGCGCAATACTCGACCGAGCAGAACGGCGAAGACGTGAACTCGACCGGTATCTGCCCGGCGGCGCTGGGTACCAAGGACCAGCAGCCGGCGGCCTATTCGCCGAAGACCCAGCTCATGTATGTGCCGACGAACCACGTCTGCATGGACTATGAGCCGTTCCGCGTGTCCTACACCGCAGGTCAGCCCTATGTGGGCGCGACCCTTGCGATGTATCCGGCGCCGGACAGCCATGGCGGCATGGGCAACTTCATCGCCTGGGACAACGTGACGGGTGAGATCAAGTGGTCGATCCCCGAGCAGTTCTCGGTCTGGTCGGGTGCTCTGGCAACCGCGGGTGACGTAGTGTTCTACGGCACGCTCGAAGGGTACCTGAAGGCGATTCACGCCGAAACCGGTGAGGAGCTTTACAGCTTCAAGACACCTTCGGGGATCATCGGCAACGTGATGACCTATGAGAGCGGCGGCAAGCAGTATGTCGGCATCCTGTCGGGTGTCGGTGGCTGGGCCGGGATCGGTCTTGCAGCCGGTCTGACCAACCCCAATGACGGTCTGGGCGCCGTGGGCGGTTATGCAGCCCTCAGCGACTATACCGCGCTGGGCGGTCAGCTGACCGTGTTCGCATTGCCGAATTGATGTAAACAAGGGTTGGCGCGGCTTTCGGGCCGCGCCTGCCCCGGGCCCGTAGAGCAGGTGAGACTTTCATGAATTACGCAATACGACTTGTTGCAATTGGCCTTGTGACGGGCCTTCCGATTGCCGCGACAGCCGACAATCTGACTGCCGCCTATTCCGAGGATGGGCGGTATTACACCGATGACGATGTCCCGACCTACAACATCGGCGAGGACGGGACGGTGGACTGGCTGACCTATTCCGGCTTTCGCCGGTATCATTCCGAATGCCATGTGTGCCATGGGCCCGAGGGCGAGGGATCGACCTATGCCCCGGCGCTGAAAGTGTCGGCCATCGACATGGATTATTACGATTTTGTCGACGTGGTCACCAATGGCATCCAGAAGGTGAGCGCGGCCGAGCAATCGGTGATGCCCGGGTTCGGAGAGAACCCGAACGTGATGTGCTATCTCGATGACATCTATGTCTACCTCAAGGCACGCGGTGCGGACGTTGTTCCGCGCGGGCGTCCGCCGAAGAAGGAAAAGAAATCGGATGTGATCCGTGAAGATGAAAATGCCTGCCTCGGCACATAGGGCTTTTGCCGTCCTTGCCATACTGACGCTTGCAATCTTTCAGGCCGGTCCCGCTGGTGCCCAAACCTCGGACCTGGTGTCGCAGAACGCGCTGAGGGTGTGTGCCGATCCGGCCAACGACCCGGTCTCGTCCCAGGACGAAACGGGATATGAAAACAAGCTGGCCGAGCTGATGGCGGCCAAGCTGGACTTGCCGGTGCAGTATACCTGGTTTCCGCAGGCCACCGGATTTATTCGCAACACACTCGCGGCCAAGCAGTGCGACGTGGTGATGGGCTATGCGCAGGGTCATGAGCTGGTTTTGAACACCAACCACTATTACACCTCGGTCTACGTCCTGATCGTGCCGGCTGATGGCGATCTTGCGGGTGTCGAGACCTTGGGGGATCCGGCCCTCAAGGGCCGACGCGTCGGGGTCATCGCGGGCACGCCGCCCTCGGCGCATATGGCGCGCAACGGGCTGATCGCGACGGCCAGACCGTATAACCTGTTTGTTGACCGCCGTGTGGAAAGCCCTGCGGTGGACATGCTGGAGGATCTGAAATCGGGTGAGATTGATGCGGCCATCCTCTGGGGGCCCTTGGGCGGGCCGCTGGTCAAGGAGGGGTATCCGGGGCTAAAGGTGAACCCGCTGATCCGCGAAGAGCGGCCCCCGCGCCTGTTTTTCCGCATCACCATGGGCGTGCGTCATGGCGAGAAGGTCTGGCAGCGCAAGCTGAACTCGCTGATCCGGCGCAATCAGGATGAGATCAATGCCCTGCTGGCCGAGGCGGGCGTGCCGCTGGTCAGCGATCTGGGCACCGAGGTTCTGGAGCCGTCGCAATGATCCGTGTCTTGGCCGCCTTGCTGGTGACGGCGCAGGCGGCGGTGGCGCAGACCGTGCCCGAGCCGGACGACTACCGCATGGATCACTATCGCGCGCCGGTCCCGGCCAGCATCGCGGGGGGCACGACGGTTGGCCCGGAAGAGGCGCATGAGCTTTGGCAGGACGGCGGTGTGGGCTTTATCGACGTGCTGCCGCAAGCGCCCAAGCCCGCGAACCTGCCCAAGGGCACGATCTGGCGCGACAAGCCGCGCGACAGCATCCCCGGGGCGATCTGGCTGCCCAATGTGGGGTACGGAGCGATTGCCGATGTGACGGCGAATTACTTCCGGCGCGGTCTGGAGCAGGTCACCGAGGGCGATCCGTCGCGGCCTGTGGTGATTTTCTGCCTCGAGGATTGCTGGATGAGCTGGAATGCCGCCAAACGGGCCATCGAATGGGGCTATTCCGACATCTACTGGTTCCCTGAAGGGACCGATGGCTGGCAGCTCTGGGGCTATCCGCTGGAGCGGGTCGAGCCGCTGGAGCCGCAGCCTTCGCAGCAGGGATAATCTAGAATCCAGCGAGGTCCTTGTGGAGATGGCTGACGGTGCCGTCGGTATCCGTCATGGTCACATCCACCGAGCGCGAGCGGCTGGGCACCGACAGGCCCACGCGCGGGTTCTCGGATAGCGAGATCGAGCCCGTCATCTCGACATACCCAGCCCCATCCAGGTCGATATCCACCGATTCCACATAGCGCATCGGAATGAACAGCAGCGAGATCTGGTCCATCTGCATGCCCGAGTGGGACGGGTGCGAGATGTCCACGTCCATCCGGTTGGCACGGGTGCCCAGATTGGCGAGGCGGCCGCCGACGCTCAGCGCCGGGGCGCGGCCCGTGACGTCGACCTGCATCTGGCCCAGCGTGGCTATGGCGATCTCGGGGTCGGTGCCCGGCGGTGCGGCGCAGGCGCCGAGGCCGGAGGTCTTGACGAAGGTCTCCGAGACCCAGAGGCGGCCGTCGGTGGTCTCGGCGATCACGTGCAGCGGCGTCGGGCCGTTCACGCGCAGGGTCACGTCGAAATAGAAGCTGGGCTGTGGCACATCCAGTTCGAACACCGCCGAGACCGGCATCGGGTTTTCGTCGAGCACCAGCGTCACCTTGCCGATGTTCAGCCCTTTGGGCGCCACCACCTGCGCGGCCAGTTCGGTGCGCGCATCGTCCGGGGTGCGGTAGGGCGCGTCGATGGCGATCACCTTGTCGCCGTTCAGAAGCGTGCGGTCGCCATAAAGCTGTACGCGGATATTGTCCCAGGCTTCGTTCGAGGCAAAGGCCGGCAGGCCCATGGCGCAGATAAGCGCGGCGAGGGCGGAGGCTTTCGCCAGCGTGGTCATGAGCCCGCCGCGCCGAAGCGTGCCACAAGGGCATCCAGCCCGGCCTGATACACCGCCGTCACGGCTGCAATCGCGGCCTGATCGTTCAACTCTTCGGGCGGGTCGTTGTTGGGATAGCCGCGGTAGAAGGCCCCGCGCCATTCGATCAGCGACCCGCCGTCGTCACGCGGTTTGACGGTCAGATGCGAGGAGTAATTGGTGACCGGCAGCACCTCGACCTTCACGTCGGTGATCCGGTAGGAATAGCTCATCGCGTCGGCGCTGTATTTGTAGAGCACTTCCGAAATCGTCGGGCCGCCCTCCTCGCCCAGGGTCAGCACCCGGGTGGCGTCGATCTCATTGCCGTTCTCGCCCGTGGTCGCATGCACCGCCGGATGCCAGGACATGTCCTGAAAATCGCCGATGGCGGCCCAGACCTCATCCGGGGCTGCGGCAACCTCAGTAGTCAGCGTGATCTTCTGCCGAGTGGGGCCATGTGCCAGCGCAAAGGCGGGAACCAGCGCCAGCCCCAGTGCTGCGAGAAACGTTCTTCGTATCATCGATCCTTGTCCTCCGTGAAGATCGGGGTGTTTGAATCGCGTTGCCCGCCCTATTTCGCCCCGCCGCACATGGCGCGAGAAACAGAAGCAAGATCAGTCGCATACGTCCATTCTTATAAAATAAGAATCGAGGTTAATGATGAAGCTGCTAGGGTTTCTTTTACAACACGGCCAAAAGTATCGGTTCCAATCCGAGCCCTGAGCCGCTGATAAAAGGGAAAGCCCGCGCCTGGCCGGGGCGGGCTGTGGGAGGACATCTTGCGTAACTGCCTTACGCCGCTATTCGCGGCCCTGATCTGGTGTGTGTCGGCCATCTCGGCGGCTGCGGTCGAGGTTAAGGCGGCGGTGCTGCGGGTCGACTATCAGACGCTGCTGCCGATCTCGCGCTATGACCTGCGCCCGGACGATCTGGGCTTTGCCGGGGCGGTGCTGGCGGATGAGGATAACGGCACCACCGGCGGGTTTCTTGGCCATACCTATGAAACGGCGCATATCGCAGCGCCGCCCGAGCAGGCGGATGCGGCGCTGGACCAGATCCTGGCCGATGGGGTTCGGCTGGTGGTTGTTCTGGCGAATGCCGAGGATCTGTTGCGCCTGACGGACAAGGCGGCCGAGGCCGGTGCGCTGGTGTTCAACGCAACCGCCCCTGATACGGCGCTGCGGGACGGGGAATGCCGGGGCAACCTGCTGCATATCGCGCCCTCGCGGGCGATGAACGCGGATGCGGTGGCGCAGTTCGCGGTTTGGAAGAAGTGGGGCGACTGGTTCCTGATTGCGGGCTCGAATCCGGCGGATGTGGCGCTGGCCGAGGCGTTCCGGCGCGCGGCGGTCAAGTTTGGGGCGGAAATCGTCGAGGATCGCACCTTTGAGGATACCGGAGGTTCGCGGCGGACGGATTCGGGCCATGTTCTGGTGCAGCGGCAACTGCCGCTCGACACGCAGGATGCCGACGATCATGACGTGGTGATCGCGGCGGATGAGACGGATTATTTCGCCCGGTATCTCTCGTATCACATCTGGACGCCCCGGCCGGTCATGGGGGCGGGCGGCCTGCGCCCGGTCGCCTTTCACGGCGCGCATGAGGCCTGGGGGGCGACCCAGTTCCAGACCCGGTTCGAGGAACTGGCAGGGCGCTATGTCCGGCCCGAGGATTACAACACCTGGCTTGCCCTGCGTGTTGTGGGCGAGGCGGTGACGCGCGCCAATACCGCGGAGCCCGACGGGGTGCGCGACTATGTCTTGTCGGAGGAATTCGGGCTGGCCGCGTTCAAGGGGCAGAAAGTGACGTTCCGCGACTGGAACGGGCAGTTGCGGCAGCCGATCCTGCTTTATGACGGCTCGATCACGGTCAGCGTCAGCCCGCAGGAGGGGTTTCTGCACCAGACTTCACCGCTCGATACCATGGGGCTCGACCGTCCGGAATCCGGGTGCACGGCTTTTGAATAATTGGAGATGCGCATGAAATCCCTGGTTTTTTCCATCGCTCTTGCTGGCTTGGTTGCCGGGCCGGGTTTCGCGGGTAAGGCGTTTGTGTCGAACGAACGCGGCAACACGATCACCGTGATCGATACCGACAGTTGGGAGGTCATCACCGAGTTCTTCGGCGGCAACCGCCCGCGCGGGATCACGGTCAGCCCGGACGGCACCAAGCTTTATGTCTGCGCCTCGGACGACAACATCCTGCGGGTCTTTGACACCGAAACTTATGAGGAGCTGCCCAGCCTGCCCTCGGGGCCGGACCCGGAGTTGTTTGTGATCGAACCCGCAGGCAAGCGCCTTTATATCGCCAACGAGGACGACAATCTGGTGACCGTGACCGATACCGAGACCCGCACCATCCTGGCCGAGGTGCCGGTGGGGGTGGAGCCGGAAGGGATGGGGATCAGCCCGGATGCCAAGTTCGTGGTGAACACGTCCGAGACCACCAACATGGCGCATTTCATCTCGACCGAGGATTATCAGATCAAACACAACGTGCTGGTCGATCAGCGCCCGCGCTATGCGCAATACACCAAGGACGGGACGCGCCTGTTCGTTACCTCCGAGATTGGCGGCACCGTCACGGTGATGGATATTGCCGAGGATGGTACGCCTTCGGTCGTGGGCAAGATCGGGTTCGAGGTGCCCGGCGTGTTGCCGGAATGGCTTCAGCCGGTGGGGGCCAAGGTGACGGCGGATGGTGCGCGGCTGTTCGTGGCGTTGGGGCCCGCGAACCGGGTGGCCGTGGTGGATGCGCAGAGCCTTGAGGTGCTGGACTATATCTTGGTCGGCCAGCGTGTCTGGCAGCTGGATTTCACGCCGGACGGAAAGTACCTGCTGACCACCAACGGCAACTCCAACGACATCACGGTGATCGATGTGGCCGCGGAAAAGGCGGTTCGATCCGTGCAGGTGGGTCAGCAGCCCTGGGGCGTGGTGACCATCGACTGATCCAAGGCGAGGGATAAGGATGAAGAGACTTATGGCAGCGGCGCTGGCCGCGATGATCGGGGGCCCGGTGGTGTCGGCCCCCTTGTGTGACGATCTGGGCTTTGCCGGGCTGCTGGCCAAGTGCAACCGGGGCGAGACGATCAAGCTGACGCTGGCCTCGGGTCAGCCGCTGGGCGAGGACGCGGTGTTGCAATCGGGGGCCTATTACAAGCTTGAGATCACCGCTGACGGCTCGGCGGAGCTGGCGGTCGAGGGGCCGGATTTCTTTCGCGCGATCTGGATGAACGAGATCGTCATCAACAAGATCGAAATCCGCCCCATGGCCATCGACAGTATCGAGTTCGACAAGGCCGGCGTGGCCGAGCTGTCCTTTATCGCGATCAAGCCCGGCAGCCATGAAATCCGCATCCCTGGCTCGACCGGCGATGCGCAGAGCGTGACCATCAGCATTCAATGACCGGAGGACCGACCATGAAGAAGATCGTTGTACTTGCCGCTGCCCTTGTCGCCGCGCCCGCTTTTGCCGAGGGCGAGGTGGACGCCGAGACCGTCGAGAAGATCGAGGCGTATCTGGCCTCGATCGAATGCCAGATGGACCCGGACGATATCGAGGTCGAAGAGAGCGGGTATGAGCTGGACGACGTGATCTGCAAGGGCGGCAAGCAGTTCGATATCGAGCTGGACAAGGACCTCAACGAGGTTGGCCGCCGGGAGGAATGACAAGGAAGGGGAAGCCATGAGAGCGCTCAGGCCCTTATGCGCCGCGCTTGTGTTGCTGGCGGGTCCCGTGTGGGCCGAGGACCTGCCGACGATCCGGGCGGCGGTTCTCAAGATCGGCACAGTGAACTGGGAACTGGCCACGATCACCGAAAACGGTCTGGACGAAAAGCACGGGTTTGAACTCGATGTGCAGCCCTATGCCGACAACGGCGCCAC
This sequence comes from Ruegeria sp. HKCCD8929, assembly GCF_013031405.1. GTDB lineage: Bacteria > Pseudomonadota > Alphaproteobacteria > Rhodobacterales > Rhodobacteraceae > Ruegeria. Next base: position 161,212 of record NZ_WPZY01000001.1, read on the forward strand.
CCGCATCGCGGTTGAGGGCGGCGAGGCCGATATGGCCGTGGCCGACTGGATCTGGGTGGCGCGGCAGCGGGCGGCGGGCAAGGATTATGTCTTTATCCCCTATTCCAGGGCGGTTGGCGGTGTGGTGGTTCCCGAAGACAGCGCGGCGGGAACCCTGCGCGATCTGGCGGGCGGCAAGATCGGGATTGCAGGCGGGCCGCTGGACAAGTCCTGGCTGATCCTGCGGGCCTATGCGCAACAGCAATACGGCATCGACCTGAAGGCCGAGACCGAGCAGGTCTATGGCGCCCCGCCGCTGATCTTCAAATCGGCCTTGAGCGACGAATATGCGGGTGCCATCAACTTCTGGCATTTCCTGGCCAAGATGAAAGCTTCGGGCATGAAGGAACTGATCTCGGTCGAAGAGGCGGGGCAGGCGCTGGGGCTGGATACCGATACACCGCTGCTGGGTTATTACTTCAAAGAGAGTTTTCTGAGCGAACACCCCGATCTTGCGCAGGGCTTCTTTGAGGCCAGCCGCGAGGCGAAGGAGATGCTGGCAGGTTCGGATGCGGCGTGGGATGCGATCCGCCCCCGGATGAACGCCAAGACGGACGCGCAGTTCGATCAGCTTAAGGCAGACTGGATCGCGGGCATCCCTGCGCGCGGTCCGGTGGATGCGGCGGCGGCGGACCGGATGCTGGCGCTGATGGCAAAGCTGGGCGGCGCCGAGCTGGTGGGTGAGGCGACATCGGTGCCCGAGGGTCTCTTTGCGGATGTGAAGTAACCGCGGATGCAGGATGCGCGCCTTACGCCGGTACTGTCGATCGCGGGGCTGATTTCGCTTTGGGTCGTGGCGGCGCTTCTGACGGATGACGCGCAGATCCTGCCGACGCCTTGGGCACTGGTGCCGCTCGCGGCGCAGGAACTGGCCTCGGGCGAGTTGCTGCGGCATCTTGGGGCGACGCTGTTTCGGGTGATCTGGGCCTTTGCGCTGGCGATGATGCTGGGCACGGCCATTGGTCTGGCCATGGGGCGGTCCGAGCGGTTGAACCGCTGGCTTGACCCGTGGCTGGTGATCTTTCTGAACCTGCCCGCGCTGGTGCTGATCGTGCTGTGTTACCTGTGGATCGGGTTAACCGAGGCGGCCGCGATCATTGCGGTGACGCTCAACAAGGTGCCGAATGTGGCCGCCGTGGTGCGTGAGGGCGGGCGGGCGCTGGATCGTGATCTGGACGCCATGGCGCAGGTCTATCGCATGCCCTGGGCGACGCGGATGCGCCACGTGATCCTGCCGCAGCTTGCCCCCTTTATCGCCGGGGCCGCGCGGTCTGGCGTGGCGGTAATCTGGAAGATCGTGCTGGTGGTCGAGTTCCTTGGCCGGTCCTCGGGCATCGGATTTCAGATCCACCTCTATTTCCAGCTGTTCGACGTGGCGCTGGTGCTGGTTTATGCGCTGTCCTTCATCTGCGTGATGTTGCTGGTGGAGTGGCTGATCCTGCAACCGTGGGAACGCCGCGCCAGCCGGTGGAGGACGGCATGATCCGGGTGGATATACGCGCCAAGCGCTTTGGCGAGGCGCCGGTGCTGGGGCCTGTGGGATTCGAGATTGCCAAGGGAGAGACCGTTGCCCTGATCGGACCCTCCGGGGTGGGCAAGACCACGCTGCTGCGCATTGTTGCCGGGATCGACACGGATTTCGACGGTGCGGTCGAGCGGCCCGAGGCGCTGGCCTTTGTGTTTCAGGAACCCACGCTGTTGCTGTGGCGCAGTGCGCTCGACAACCTGCTGCTGGTGCATCCCGGCTTGAGCCGGGCGCAGGCGGTGGCCGCCCTCGACAGTACCGGGCTGGCGGGGAAAGAGGCGCTGTTTCCCGGTCAGCTCAGCCTCGGCCAGCAGCGCCGGCTGGCGCTGGCGCGGGCAGTGGCCGGGCAGCCCGAGCTGCTGATCATGGATGAGCCGTTCGTGTCGCTGGATGCAGAGACTGCCGAGACCATGCTGGCGCTGACCGAGACGCTGATTGCCCGGCACCAGCCCGCCACGCTGTTCGTGACCCATTCCCGGGCCGAGGCCGAGCGTCTGGGGGACCGTATCCTGAGCCTGCGCGCCGGGCCGGAGGGGGCAACGCTGGACTAGTGCCTTATTCCGCGGGCTCCTTGGCGGTGCCGGGAGACATGCGATGCACAAGCGGGGCGTCCACCTGGGCGGCATGTTCGTTCGCCCGTGCCTGCAGCGCGCCGTGGTGAGGTGATTTGCTGCAGACCGGATCGGTCGCACCGGCATCGCCGAGGATCGCCATGGCCTGACAGCGGCAGCCGCCGAAATCCACCGTCTTGCGCTCGCAACTGCGGCAGGGTTCGGCCATCCAGCCGGTGCCGCGATAGGCGTTGAAGGCGGTGCTGTGGTACCAGATGTCGGCGAGCGGCTTGTCCTGTACCCGCTCGAAACTCAGATGCGGGATGGATTGCGCGGCGTGGCAGGGCAGGACCAGCCCGTCGGGTGCCACGTTGAGCCCGCTTGTCCCCCAGCCGCCCATGCAGCGCTTGGGGTAATCCTCATGGTAGTCGGCGGGCACATAGTCAATCACCAGCGTGCCCTTCAGCGTCTTGCGCGCCTCAGTCACGATGCGCGTGGCCTCCTGCGCCTGTTCCCGGGTTGGCATCAGCGCGTCGCGGTTTTTCAAGGCCCAGCCGTGGAACTGCACCGTCGCCACCTCGATCCGCCGCGCGCCCATGTCCTGTGCCATCTCCAGCGCGCGGGGCAGCTGGTGCATGTTGCGCCGGTGCAGCACGGCGTTGAGCGTCAGCGGAAACCCGATGTCGCCAATCCATTCGGCCACCTGCATCTTGCGTTTGTAGCCGCCGCGATAGCCGCCGATTTCATCCGCCATCTCGGGCGTGGTGCCTTGCAGTGACAGTTGGACGTGATCGAGGCCGGCCTCATCAAGCTCGCGCAGACGGCGCTCGGTCAGGCCGATGCCCGAGGTGATGAGGTTGGTATAAAGCCCGGCGCGCCGCGCGGCCCGAACCAATTGCACCAGATCTCGGCGTGAGGCGGGCTCACCCCCGGAAATATGCAGTTGTAGCACACCCAAAGCCGCCGCCTCGCGAAAGATGCGGGCCCATGTGTCGGTGTCCATCTCGGCCTCTTGCCGCGCCATCTCGATGGGGTTCGAGCAATAGGGACATGACAGCGGGCAGCGGTGGGTCAGCTCCGCCAGCATGGCGATGGGGGGCGGGACGGTTGTCATGAGGTCACATCCAGAAACCGCCGGTCGCGCAGCGCGTCCAGAAAGCCCGCGCTGTCCTCGGCGATCTGGTCGGCGGGGGCGTTGTATTTTTCGGACAAGGCGGTGGTGATCTGGCCAAAGCTGCGCGTGCCGTCCACCTCGTTCAGGATGGCGTGGCCGATGGCGTCGAGCGTCACCGCGCGCTCAGGCGCGAGCAGAACCCATTTGTCGCGCACCTTGTCAAAGTGCAGCCGGACGCCGCGGGGCAGGGCGGGGATGTCCTCGGGCAGCATCACGAGGCCCTCTGGAGCAGCAGGCCGGTGCCCGGAACCCAGGCGCCCGGCGGAATGCGGGCCGGTTCGACATAGGCACACCAGAGCGCATCGAGCTGGGACCAAAGCACGTCGGTCTTGAAGATCAGCGCATCCGCCGCCGCGTCCTGTTTTTCGGCGGTATCGGAGTGATCCAGCACCCAGGCCAGCCCAAAGGCCACATCCTTGGGCGCCTCTTTCAACCGGTTGCGGAAATAGGAGAGCGAGGCGTCGTCGGCGAAGTCGTAGTGTTTCAGCAGACCTTCGATGCGACTGGCGTGGATCTTGGGCGCAAACAGCTCGGTCAGCGATGCGGCAACGGCCTCGAGCAGGGTCTTTTCGCGGACAAAACGCACATAGGCGTCCACCGCGAACTTGGTGGCGGGCAACACGCCCTTGCACGAGGCGACGTAGTCGGGATCGAGCCCTACCGCCTCGGCCAGCCGCAGCCAGCGCCGGATGCCGCCTTCGTTCTGGTCGGTGCCGTCGTGATCCTCGATGCGCGAACGCCAGATGCGGCGCATGTCGGGGTCTTCGACGCGGGACATGAAGGCCGCGTCCTTCATCGGGATCGAGTGCTGGTAGTAGTAGCGGTTGATCACCCAGGCGCGGACCTGATCGGGGGTGCAGCCGCCGCCATGCAGCAGGTCGTGGAACGGGTGCAGGTCGTGATAGCGCTCGGCCCCGATCTGGCGCAGGCGGGCTTCGAATTCATCGCGGGTTTGGGTCATAGCGTGATCTCCATTCCATCCTGACCGATGATCCATCCGGCGGTTTCGGCCTCGGCCCGTTCGGCAGAGTCCGGGCGCAGCACCGGGTTGGTGTTGTTCATGTGCACAAAGACCTTGCGGGCGATATTCAGCTCCGCGAAGGCGGCGATGGTGCCATCCGGGCCGCTGATCGACATATGCCCCATGCGCTTGCCGGTTTTCTGGCCCAGCCCTGCGCGCAGCATTTCGTCGTCCGCCCAGAGGGTGCCGTCAAAAAACAGCAGATCGGCCCCGTCGAGGCGGCTGCGCAGGTCATCGTTCAGGGTCGCGCAGCCGGGGATGTAGAACGTGTTTTGGGTGCCGGTTTGCAGGGCCACGCCGACCGTCTGGTCGCCGATCAGATTGGTCTGCACCTCTTCGCCCTCGAGATAGAGCGGGACCTTGCCGGGCACCGCAAACAGCGTTGCGGTGAGGCCGGGAACAAGTTCGAAGGGGGTGTCGAGCGCGATGACGGTCCGGGTCACGACCGAGGCGTTCAGGGCATCGAAGACCGGGTTCTGCGCCAGAACATCGTGGATGGCTTGTGTTGCAAACAGGGTGAACGGCTGCATCTCGCGCAGCGTGAGCAGGCCGGCCACGTGGTCGATGTCGCCATTGGTAAGCAGAACGGAAGCCAAGGGAAGCTGCCGCAGGCCGGTCGGGTATAGGGACCGGGCACGCGACAGCTGGATGCGGATGTCCGGCGATGCGTTCAGCACAGCCCAACTGTCACCGTCTGCCGAGACGGCCAGAGAGGATTGAGTCTGAGAAGCGATCTTGCCGGAGCGCGCGAGTGAGCAATTAAGGCATCCGCAATTCCATTGGGGTAATCCGCCTCCGGCAGCGGCCCCGAGGATATGCGCGCGGAAGGTCATGGGAGTTCCGCACGCATTGTCTTTCAGAACAGAACTTCGCGATCGTCCTCGTGTTCGGGTCCGTACATATTGATTTCCATTCCGCACTCGATTTCGCGGATCACGGGCTTTGACCAGGCCATCTGCGTTTCCTCCACTGATTTGAAACCTGCATCCAAGGTGGCAGGAAACCGGATTTCAGGCGAATCTTAATTTATAAGAACGGCTTAGACTTTGGTCTACATTCACGGCTCTTCGGGCAGCGGCGTGAGGCCTTGCAGGCAGAAGCCCTGGTTGCGCAAGGTCTTGATCTCGAACCCAAAGTCGGCCTCGGAGAGCTTTTTCCGCAGATATCCGATGTACACATCGACCACGTTTTCGTTACTGGAGCCCTCGGCCGACCAGAGCGTGTCGAATATGTCCCCGCGCGGCATCGGCTGACCGGCGTTTTGGGCCAGAAGCTCAAGCAGGGCGTATTCGCGTTCGGTCAGGGTGATCTCGGCCTGCGTGGTGCTGAGCGTCCGGGTGGCGGGGGCAAGCCGGGCGGGTTCGGGGCGGTGCGTGTGCGCGCGGTGCTCCTGAACGCGCAGGCGGGCGACCAGCTCCTCGAAGCTGAAGGGTTTGACCACATAGTCGTCGGCACCCGCTTCGAGCCCGGCGGCGCGGTGTTCGACATCGGAGAGCGCCGAGAGCATCAGGATCGGCAGGGCAACGCCGCTGTCGCGCGCCTTTCTGACCAGATCGATGCCACTGTCGGCGCCCAGCATCACGTCGACGATGGCTCCGGAAAACGCCTCGCTCTGTAGCCGGGTCAGCGCCCGGTCGGCGCGGTTCTCGGCCTGAGCCTCGTAGCCGTGCAGGCAGAGGCCGCGGATAAGGGCCGAGGTGATCTCGGGGTCGTCGTCCACGATGAGAAGCCGGGTTGCCATGGGATCAGTCTACGTCTCCGCAAGGGGCAAGCGAAGGGCGACCTTTGTCCCGGGCGCATCGCCCAGCGTCTCGGCACGGGGCAGGGGGCTGGTCAGGGCGATCTGACCGTCCTGTGTTTCGACCACCCAACGGGCCAGTGCCAGTCCGACGCCGAAGCCTTGTGCGTTCCCGGTGCCGCCCTGCACGAAACGTTCGAAGATCTGCGCCTGATCCGCTGCGGGAATGCCGGGGCCGTTGTCGGTGACGGATATTTCGACCATGCCGTCCACTGGCTGCGCATTGAGCGAGACCAGCTTGCCGTCGCGGGCATGGCGGATGGTGTTGCGGATGAGGCTGACCAGCACCTGCCGGATCCAGTTCGGGTCGCAGAACAGGTTGACCTCGGGCAGGTCGGGGGTGGTCAGGGTCAATCCGGCATTGTCCAACTCGGCCTGAATCTCCTCGGTGACGGCGGCGATCAGATCGGCCAGAGGCACGGTTTGCGGCTCCAGCGCCAGTTGGCCACTGTCTGATCGTGCCACGCGCAGCAGGTCGTCGATGCGGCGGTTCAGCCGAGCGGCGCGGGATTCGATGGTGGTGAACGCCTCTTGTTCGTTGCCGAGGCCTTGACGGCCGATCTGCGCCTCCATCAGGATGACCGTCAACGGCGTGCGCAGTTCGTGGCTGATATCGGCAAAGAAACGGCGGCGGTTTTCGTCGATTTCGGCCAGCGAGGCATTGGCGGCGCGGAGTTCCTCGGTGCGCTGCGCAATGGTGTCGTTGAGTCGCGCCCATTCGGCCTGCAACTCGTCCTGCCGGGCCAGAAGGGCGGCGGCCATGCGGTTGGTTTCACTATAGAGCTGCCCGATCTCGTCATTGCGGGTTGCGGGCAGGGCGACGGCAAAATCCTCCTGCCCGATCTGGTGGGCCGCGTCGCGCAGCCGGTCGAGGCGCCGGAATTGTGGGCGGATCAGGCTGAAATAGAACCACCCGGCTATCGGGATCGTCAGCACTGCGATCACCAGAGCCGTGACAGCCAGGCGCCGCCGCAGGTTCTCGATCCCCGACAGGATGTCGTTGCGAAACAGCACTTCGGTGTTGACCGCCTGACTGAGCAGCGGATCGAAGCTGGAGGCAAAGGTGTCGATATGCGCCCTGAGCCGCGCCTTGTCGTCGGTATCGGTCCGCAGCCCGCGCAGGGTGTTGTCCAGCATCGCCTCCATCCGCGCCAGCCCCAGCGATTGGGTGCCATAGCGGGATTGTTCGTCCAGTCCCAGCGCGCCTGCGGCGGCCACCGCGTCCTCGACATCGGCGCGCAACTGACCGAAGGTCCGGCGCAACTGATCAGAGACGGGTGCCAGCCGGTCGGCGCGGATCTCGGGTGGCTGGCCGGTCTGGACTGCCTCGGTCGCCACCACCAGAAAGGTGGCGGCCTGGGTCGACAGCGTGGCGTAGCGCGCCATGCGCGCGTCGGACGCCAAAGCGGTTTCAAGCCTGTCAGCGACTGCCTGCATGCCGAGATAGAGGATCGCCGCCGTCAGCAATGTGCCCGCCCCGAGGATCGCCGCCCCGAACCCAAGACGGGTCTTGAGGGACAGTGCGGATTTTGGCTCGGGCCCCGGCATGGTCAGGCTTTCCGTTTCATCAGCCCGCGCGCAGGGTCGTAGCCCCAGACCGCGATGGCGCCCAGAATGAGGGTGCTGAAAATGACCCAGAGCAGCGCGATCCAGTTGATCTGCAGATAGAGCAGGAACCGGATCAACTCGACCGCGTGGGTAAAGGGATTCAGGGCGCAGATGTCGCGCAAAAGTGGCGAGCTTTCGGCCATTCTCCACAGCGGATAGAGCGCGGAGGAGAGGAAGAACATTGGGAAGATGACGAAGTTCATCACGCCGGCGAAGTTTTCGAGCTGGCGGATGAAGCTCGACAGCACCAGTCCCAACGCGCCCAGCATCAGACCGCCCAGAACCAGCCCGGGCAGCACCGCAACATAGCCAAGCGGCGGCATGGTGATGCCAAAGAGGGCGGCGATGGCGAGGAAGGTATAGACCTGTAGGATCGAGATCGCGGTTGAGCCCAGCAGGCGGCAGAACAGCAGCCACCAGCGGGGGAAGGGGCTGGTCAGGAGCAGGCGCATTGAGCCCATCTCGCGGTCATAAACAAGGCTCAGCGAGCTTTGCATGCCGTTGAACAGCAGCACCATCGCGCAGAGGCCGGGGACGATATAGGTCTCGTAGGTGATGTAGGTCTGGTAGGGCGGGATGATCGACAGGCCGAGCGCGGCGCGGAACCCTGCGGCAAAGACCAGCAGCCAGACCAGAGGCCGCACCAGTGCCGCCAGGAAACGTTCGCGCTGGTGGATGAAGCGCAGGAATTCGCGCCCGACGATGGCCCGGCAAACACCCCAGAAACCGCTCATGCTTGCACCGCGGTCTTGGACAGGAACCAGTCGGACAGGGGCGTGTCTCCGCGGATCTCTCCGGTTATGCCGTCGGCAAGGATTTGGCCCTGATGCAGGACCAGCAGGTGATCGGTATCGCGCACCTCGTCGGTCAGGTGGGTGGTCCAGAGCACGCAGAGGCCCTGATCGGCCAGATCGTGCACGTGATCGGTGATCGACTGGCGCGCGGCGGCGTCGAGGCCGACGGTTGGTTCATCCAGCAGCAGCACCTTGGGATCATGCAGCAGGGCGCGGGCCAGCTCCATCCGCCGCCGGTGGCCGCCGTTCAGGGCCCGCGCCTTTTCATCCGCGCGCTCGCGCATGCCAAGACGGTCGAGTGCGGCGTCGATGCGCCCCGGCGTCTCGGCGCGCGGCAGGCCGTGAAGGGCCGCGAAATAGGCGAGGTTCTGGCGCACGGTCAGGTTCAGATCGAGCGTCGGCTGCTGGAACACCACGCCCAGATCGGCCAGCGCCCGGCGCGGGGCGGCGCGCAGGTCGTGCCCGGCGATGCGTATATCGCCGCCGGGCGCCACCAGAAGGCGGGTCAGCAGCGCGATGAGCGTGGATTTTCCCGCCCCGTTCGGACCCAGCAGCGCGCAGAAACATCCCGGGGTCACGTCCAGCGACACCGCGTCCAGGGCCGTTTTCGCACCGTAGCGAAAGCTCAGATCGCGGACGGACAGCCCCCCGGTCGCCTCTTGCGCACTGATCGCTTCGGGCACGTTTCGCTCCGCCAGACTTCGTTGAATTCAAATGCAGATTGCCCGCAAACCCGGTATTTCTCAAGCAGGCAGGGCGGCGGGGCGCCGCGACTTAAGTATAGGTCCGCTCACCGATATGTTATGCTCTGGCTGCTGTCCTGACGGGATAAGCTGCGTCAGGATCCGAAACGGAGGTGTCCGGATGAGCGTGACACGCCGCGATGCGATGCGGGTTGGGGCCGGTGCGCTGGCTGGCTTTGCCATGCCTGCGCGTGCGCAACATGCGCAGAGCGAAATCACCCCGGAACAGGCCATTGCCGCCTTTGTCGGCGATGGGCCCGTCAGCGATGGGGGCGTGACGCTGACACTGCCGGATCTGGCCGAGGACGGCTATCGCGTGGCGGTTGAGATCGACGCCCCGGGCGCGGCCGAGGTGGTGCTGATCGCCCCCGGAAATCCGGTGCCGCAGGTTCTTGCTGTGACCTTCGGGCCGATGGCGGTGGTGCAGCGGGTCTCAACCCGGATGCGGCTGGATCAGACGCAGGAGGTTCTGGCCCTGGCGCGGATGCCCGATGGCCGCGTGCGGCGGGCAACCCGGCAGGTGGACGTGGTGGTGGGCGGTTGTGCCTGATCGGAGGAGGAGGCCATGGCGGACGGTGTAAAGCCAAGGATCAAGCTGCCCAAGACGATCAGCGCGGGCGACACGATCACGGTCAAGACGCTTATCACTCACCGGATGGAATCCGGGCAGCGCGTGAACGCGCTTGGCCTGCGCGTGCCCCGCTCGATCATCCATCGCTTTCACTGCGCGTTCGAAGGGGAAACGGTCGTGGACATGGCCGTCGGTCCGGGCGTGTCGACCAACCCGTTCTTCGAGTTTCAGTTTCGGGTGCCGGGGCCGGGGGGGTTGGTCTTTTCCTGGTATGACGACGATGGCGCGATCTACACTGAGCGTCGGGACATCGCGTTGAGCTGAGCGGAATGCCGACCAAAGTGTTGGTTCTGGTGGGCCTGCGAAAAGGGGACAGTATGCGTAAGCACTTGGTGGGACTGTGATGCGCCGAGCGGGTTTCGCCCTGACAGCGCTTGCCACTGCACTAGCGGGCAGCCCGGTCACGGGCAACGAGGCCCCGTCGCTGGATCCAGCGATTTTGGCCATCGAGGGCGACGCGGAGTGGGGCGCGTATCTGGCGGGCGAATGCCTCACCTGTCACCGGGCGGATGGGTTGGCCGAGGGCATTCCCCGGATCACGGGGTGGGAGCCCGATGATTTCGTGACCGCCATGCACGCCTACAAGCAGAACTGGCGCACCCACCCTATCATGCAGATGGTGGCAGGCCGGTTGAGTGACGAGGAAATCGCGGCCCTGGCCGCCTATTTCAAGGACCTAGAATGAGGCCGCCGAGACGGGAGGAGATGACATGACCTGGAACCGCAGGACCTTTTTGGGCACCGGCGCGGCCGTGGTGGCGGCGCCGCATGTGCTGGCCGAGGGGCAGGGCAAGCCGCGCGTCGTGGTGATCGGTGGCGGTGCCGGGGGTGCAACGGCCGCGCGCTATATCGCCAAGGACAGCGAAGGGATGATCGACGTTACCTTGATCGAGCCCACGCGGACCTATTTCAGCTGTTTCTTCTCGAACCTCTATCTGGGCGGTTTCAAGGCGATCGACGATATCGGCCATACCTACGGCGCGCTGGCCGCTGCCCATGGCATCAACGTAGTGCATGACTGGGCGGTCGATGTGGATCGGGCGGGCAGGACCGTGACACTGGCCGGGGGCGGGGTGTTGGGATATGACAAGCTGATCCTCAGCCCGGGCATCGATTTTGTGGATGGCGCGGTCGAGGGCTGGGACATCTCGGCCCAGAACCGGATGCCACACGCCTACAAGGCCGGATCGCAGACCGAGCTTCTGAAGGCGCAGATCGCGGCCATGCCCGAAGGCGGCACCTATGCGATGGTGGCGCCACCGAACCCCTACCGCTGCCCGCCGGGGCCGTATGAGCGGATCTCGATGGTGGCGCATGTGCTCAAGGCCTCGAACCCTACGGCCAAGATCATCGTGGCCGACCCCAAGCCCAAGTTCTCGAAAATGGCGCTGTTCGAAGAGGGTTGGGCCAATCACTACCCCGGGATGATCGACTGGATCGGTGAGGAGTTCGGGGGCGGCAATGTCTCGGTCGATCCGGGCGCGATGACGCTGACCATCGACGGTGACGAGACAGCAGTGGATGTGTGCAACGTGATCCCCGCCATGAAGGCGGGCCGCATCGCTGAGATTGCGGGCGTGACGGACGGCAACTGGGCCCCGGTCAATGCGGCGGACATGTCGTCGAAGGCCGATCCGGATGTCCATGTGCTGGGCGATGCCAGCCAGCAGGGCGACATGCCGAAATCGGCGTTTTCGGCCAATTCGCAGGCCAAGGCCTGCGCGAATGCGGTGCGGGGGGCGCTGACCGGCTCCAAGGTCTTTTCGCCCAGATACTCGAACACCTGCTGGTCCCTGATCGCCGCCGGAGATGGCGTCAAGGTGGGCGCGACCTATGAGGCGACCGAGGAAAAGATCGCCCGGGTGGACGGTTTCATCAGCCAGCCCGGCGAGAGCGCGGAGCTGCGGCAGGCCACATACGAGGAGTCCGAAGGCTGGTATGCCGGGATCATCGCGGACATGTTCGGTTAGGCGACTGGCGTTTTCAGACGGGAATGGCGACCCCTGCAGGACTCGAACCTGCAACCCCGGACTTAGAAGGACCGTGCTCTATCCAGTTGAGCTAAGGGGCCGCGCGAGGCGGGCCGGTGCGCGGCCCGCCCGCCTTTGTTATTACCTGCCCGCGTTGAGATCAAAGGATTCTTTTGTCAGAGCTTTGGTGGCCTGCTTCAATGCGAATAGTCGCGCGCCGCTATGAAGTCGCAGCATGCGTCGGTCAGCTCTTTGAACCGCGTGCGCTCGCGCTGGTAGAGATACACCTGCCGTCTGTCGGGCAGGTCGGCGATGGGGCGAAAGGAGATGGTTTCGGGGGAAAACTGGGCTACGGTTTGCGGCAATACGGTGACCCACCGCCCGGTGCGGACCATGGTGAGCAGCGAATGGGTGTTGTGGATGGCGATGTCGGCGCCCTCGAGAGCCTCCACGAAACGCGGTGTGCCGATCAGCTCGCACAGAGCATTGCGGACAAAGGGTGCCGCGAACACATCCGCGATGTTCGGCGGATCGGCCTGCTGAATCAGCGGGTGATCGGCGGCGCAGACCAGTCCGAACCGGTCCTCGAACAGCGGTACCGACCTGACACCGTTCAGCGGGTGGTATCCCGAGGCGATGCCGATATCGGCCTTGCCCTCGGCCAGCGCGTCGATCACCTGCTGGGTGTCGGTGTCGCGCAGTTCGATCTTCAGACCCGGAAAGCGGTGGGTCATGTGGTCGAGAACCTCGGGGAACACGAGTGCTGCGACCGACGGGACGGAAACGATCCGGATCAGGCCGTGAATGGCCTCGGCCGCCATTTCGATACTTTGCACCGTCTGATCGAACCCGCGCACCTGTTTCAGCGCCAGTTCGAATACCTGTTCGCCCAGCGGAGACAGGTGGTTCTTGCGCTCGCCCTCGAACAGTTTCTTGCCGAGATGATCCTCAAGCTGCTTGAGCGTCATGGACACTGCCGATTGGGTCCGTCCCAACCGGTTTGCGGCCTCGGCCAGATTTCCGGTCTGCGCTACGGTGCAGAAATAGCGCAGCATCTCGATCTTGATCGCCATGTTTCAGGTTTATTGAAGTTTGGTTAAGTTTATTGAGTTTGACTGATGCGGCGCCCGGAGTCCATCCTGACCAGAATGGAACTTCTGGATTTGGGGCCCGACGTGACCAAACTGAACCTGATCGCTGGCGAGTGGCTGGCTGGCGAAAGCGAGATCGAGAACCGCAACCCTTCGGACCTGAGCGATCTTGTCGGCGTCTTTGCCCAAGCCAGCGCCGATCAGCTTGACGCGACACTGGAACAGGCGCGCGCTGCGCAGGCCGAATGGGCCGCCTATGGCATGGAGCGCAAGCAGGCCGTGCTGATGAATATCGGCAATGAACTGATGGCGCGGGCCGAAGAGCTGGGCACATTACTCAGCCGCGAGGAAGGCAAGCCGCTGGCCGAGGGCAGGGGCGAGGTCTATCGCGCCGGTCAGTTCTTTACCTATTACGCCGCCGAATGCCTGCGTCAGCTGGGCGAGAATGCCGACAGCGTCCGCCCTGGGGTCGAGATCGACGTGCGGCGCGAACCAGTGGGTGTGGTCGCGATCATCAGCCCGTGGAACTTCCCGACCGCCACCGCGTCGTGGAAGATCGCGCCGGCGCTGTGTTATGGGAACGCGGTGGTCTGGAAACCGGCGAATGTAACGCCCGCCTCCGCGGTGGCGCTGACCGAGATCATTGAGCGGCAAGATATCCCCAATGGTTTGTTCAGTTTGGTGATGGGTTCGGGTCGCTCAATCGGTCAGCGACTGGTGGAAAGCCCCAAGGTCAACGCCATTTCGTTCACTGGATCGGTTCCGGTGGGCAAGGGAATTGCCTCGGCGGCGATCCAGAACCTGACCAAGGTCCAGATGGAGATGGGATCGAAGAACGCGCTGGCGGTGATGGACGATGCCGATTTGGACCTTGCCGTAACGCTGGCCCTGGGCGGCGCGTTCGGGGGCACCGGTCAGAAATGCACCGCCTCCTCGCGCCTGATCGTTCATGCCAATGTGCACGACGCCTTTGTCGAAAAGCTGGTGGCAGGGGCGCAGGCGATGAAGGTTGGCCACGCGCTGGAGGAGGGGGTTCAGATGGGCCCCGTGGTCAGCGACCAGCAGCTGGGTGAAAACCTCGCCTATGTCGATCTGGGCAAGTCGGAAGGAGTCGAACTGGCCTGCGGCGGCGCGCGGCTGGAGATGGCGCATGACGGCTATTATATGTCTCCGGGCGTGTTCGTGAACACCACCAACGACATGCGCATCAACCGCGAAGAGATGTTCGCACCGCTGACCTCTGTTATCAAGGTGAGCAGCTATGATGAGGCGCTGGCAACGGTCAACGATACCAATTTCGGCCTGACCTCGGGCATCGTCACCCAAAGCCTTGCGCGCGCCACCCATTTCCGCCGCAACGCGCGCACCGGTGTGGTCACGGTCAACCTGCCGACCGCAGGCACCGACTATCACGTACCCTTCGGCGGGCGCGGCGACAGCTCATACGGGCCGCGCGAGCAGGGCAAGGCGGCGGCCGAGTTCTACACCACCGTCAAAACCGCCTATATCAGCGCAGGGAGCCCTGGCTGATGCGCATCGACGGGCTGCAATATGCCAACTGGTCGGAAAAGATCTTTCGCCAACTGCGTGAGGGGGGCGTGGATGCGGTTCACGTCACCATCGCCTATCATGAGAATTTCCGTGAAACCGTCCTGAACTTCGAGAAGTGGAACCGCTGGTTCGAGCAGTATCCGGACTTGATCATGAAGGGCCGGTGGGCCAGCGACGTCGACACGGCCCGCGAAACGGGCCGGACGGCGGTGTTCTTTGGGTTTCAGAACCCCAGCCCCATCGAGGACGACATCGGCCTTATCGAGATCCTGCATGACTTGGGCGCCCGGTTCATGCAGCTCACCTACAACAACCAATCCCTGCTGGCGACGGGGTGTTATGAGGCCGAGGATACCGGCATCACCCGCATGGGCCGTCAGGTCATCAAGGAGATGAACCGCGTGGGTCTTGTGGTCGACATGAGTCATTCGGCGGATCGCTCTACCATCGAGGCTGCAGACCTGTCCGAGCGTCCCATCGCCATCACTCATGCCAATCCGCACGAATGGGCACCCGCGCTGCGCAACAAGCGCGATGCGGTGATCCGCGCCGTGACGGAAAATGGCGGGATGCTGGGCTTTTCGGTCTATCCGCATCATCTGAAGGACAAATCGGACTGCACGCTGGAAAGCTTCTGCGAGATGATCGCCCGCACTGCCGAGAAATACGGGGCCGAACATCTCGGGATCGGCACCGACCTGTGTCAGGACCAGCCCGACAGCGTGGTCGAGTGGATGCGCGTGGGCCGCTGGACCAAGGAAATCGACTATGGCGAGGGCTCGGCCAGCAATCCCGGCTTTCCACCGATGCCCGGCTGGTTCCGCGACAACCGGGATTTCGGCAATATCGAGGACGGGTTGCGTGCGGTCGGGATGTCCGCGGATGAGGTCGCGGGCATCATGGGCGGCAACTGGTACCGGTTCTTTGCCGAGAATTTCGGGCCACGGACGCAATGACCGCTCAGGGCACACATATCGCCCGCCGCGATCCGGCAGATGTGATGCGGCTGAAGCGGCTGGGCTCGTTGCACCAATGCCGTCTGAGCTTCATGCGCATCCTGACCCGCCGCATGGCGCGCGAGGGCTGGAGGTTTTCCCGGCCGGTTTTCGACATTGATGGCAACGGCGTCGGTCGGGCCGTCTATACCGCGCAGGGGCCGGAGCGGGCCTATTCTCTGGTGGCATTCGCCCATGACCTGCCTGCCGAGCTGCGCTCGGACCGGGTGATTGCCGAGGCGTGGGACGCGACCTTTGCTCTGTTTGACGGTGTCCCCACTGCGGCGGATGTGGATCGGCTGTCGCAGAACGTGCCGTTGCAGGAGGCTGGGCGGGTCAGCGAAAGCGAACTGTCGCTGTCGCGCGCCAACCGGTCGGTGCGGCTCTGGGCGCATGTGGTCGACGCCTTGGCAGAGGGGCGGCAGCCCGATCCGGAGCAGATCGACAGCGTCGGCTATCTGATGCGCACGACCGCCGTGTATGGCTCGGGCAAGTTCGGTGCGGCGGACCGCGAGGTGATTGCCGATCGTGACGAATTGCAGGCACCGTTTCAGGCCGAGATGCTGTCGGTCTACCTGACCCGCCTTTTCGTGCGCGATCTGGTGCAGCATATGGCGGATGCCAAGGGCGGGGATCGGGCCGCGCGGCTGGATCCGGCCATCGCCCGGCGGTTGGGGATCGGCAACTCGACCGGGTTGGGCATGGCGCCGTTCATCGTCAACCACCCGGTTCTGTTCAACAACTGGATCATGGCCCGGGAAGAGGCCATCGCGCGGGTGCGCGGTTGTCAGAGCGCCTCGGCGGCAGAGATCGACACTTTCCTGCGGATTTTAAAGCGCAGCGCGGTTTCGGTGGAACGGTGGCGCTCGCAACACCCGATCCAGATCGAGAAGCTGGCAGAGTTGAAAGCGGATATGACGGCGCTCAGTGCGCATGTGGGCGGTGACGCCCTGCGTGGGGATGCCCCTTGGGACCGTCTTGTGCGCTGGTCCGAAATGGCGCTCAGCGAGGAGGGTCAGGAACTGGTGGCCTCGCTGATCCTTGAGCCCTATCCGGATCTGGTGGACGGCCTGTCCTGTTGCATGGCGGATGGGAACCCGGGCGCGTTCACCATCGACGGGGCGATGCCCGTGGGCGAGGTGCGGTCGCTCATCCGCAACAGCTTCGACTGGGCGCTGACGATGGACTGGGACGCGCCCGAGAACTGTGCGCGTGCGTGGTACGTGTCGGAGGAAAAGCTGGAACCGCGCATGGGCGAGCGGTTCGAGGAACCGATTGTGGATTACGAACAGCCCTTGGCCCCGGCCCGGGACGCGGCCTCGGCCCACAAAGCGCTGGAAGCCTACAGCGACGGCCAGCCGGTTGCGGAGTTCCTGCTTCGCCACCCCGAACATCGACACACCATCCGCCGGGCACAGATGAACCGCGTGGCACCCTATGGAGAAATCCACGACAACACGATCAGCGCCTCGGTCCTGCCCATCGACATGCTGCGGGCCAAGCTGTCGTTCTTTGGCGCTACTCATTTCGACCCGCGCTCGGACCGCTGGGTACGCATCTGTATGTATGCCGGCGCGCCGTACCCCGAGGATCTGACGCCCGACACCGCCGATCTGTGGGTGTACCCGGAGGTTGCGGGATGAGCTATTCGCTGAACGAGATGGAAGCCACCGCCAAGCGTGCCGCGCGCGGGGCGGGATATTCCTGGGGGTTGGCGGAAGAGGCGGGCAAGGCCACCCGCTGGCTCTGTGCGCATGGGCTGGAGGGCGGGGCGGCGTTGGCGCGGCTTCTGGAGCATGGGCTGGCCAATTCGGCGGATCACGCGCCGCAAACGCTGGGCGGCGATTGGTCCGGCGGCGGCATGTTGTGCCCGCTGACCGCCGGTGCGCTTGTTTCCGATCTTGCCGGTTGGTTGCAGACCGGGCCGATACACATGCGAGACGTGGCGGTTCCGATTGCTCTACTGCCATTTGCCGCAAGTGCCGCGCGTCGGCTCAGGTCCTGCGCGTGCGTGGAATGCGACGGGCTGGTCGCGGTGACCGATGGGTCGGACCTGTCCGTGCCGGATGGCTTTCCCGAGACTGCGCAGTATGTGACCGTCCGGCTGGGCGGCTCGCCTGCATCCGGCTGCACGCGCAAAACCCGGGCGCGGCCCGACCCCGCCAGTTGGGCGGTCCTGAACCGCTTTGCCCACCGAACCTATGCCCCCGCCACCGAGGAATCCCGCCTGTTGGGCGCCGGGGCCGGGCTTTCCGACAATGACTGATGAGGCGCTGAGATGATCGAAACCCGAACCCTGTCCCTTGGTGAAATCGAGGACTTGTCGTTTCGCGCCCTCGTTACTGCCGGCACATCCGAAGCCAACGCGCGCCCCTTGGCGGCGGCTACAGCCGCGACCGAGGCGGATGGGGTGGCCAGCCACGGGCTCGCCTATATCCCGATCTATTGCGAACATGTGCAATGCGGCAAGGTGGACGGGCAGGCCAGGCCGGTCCTGTCGCAGCCGCGCCCGGGCGTCGTGACTGTCGATGCGGCCACCGGCTTTGCCCATTCCGCCATCGATCTGGGATTTGAAAAACTTATCCCGGCTGCGCGCGAACAGGGCGTTGCGGTTCTGGCCGTCCGCAACAGCTATAATTGCGGGGTGCTGGGCTATCACACCTATCGTCTGGCGCAGGCGGGGCTGGTTGGCTTGGGCTTTACCAACGCGCCCGCCTCGATTGCGCCGTCGGGCGGGTCGAAACCGGTGGTGGGCACCAATCCGTTTTCGATTGCCGCACCGGGCACCGACGGGCAGCCCGCAATCCTGATCGACCAAAGCGCCAGCATCATCGCAAAGAGCGAGGTGATGAAGCACGCGCGCGAGGGCAAGCCGATCCCGGTCGGCTGGGCGCTGGATGCGGATGGCAATCCGACCACCGATCCCAATGTGGGTCTCAAGGGCTCGATGGCGCCCTCGGGAGGATACAAGGGGGTCGGGGTCGCAATCCTTACCGAAATCATGGCCGCGGCACTGACCGGAGCGACCCTGGGGATACATGCCTCGCCGTTTTCAGGGACCGCGGGCGGACCGCCGAAAACCGGCCAATTCTTCATCGCAATCGACGCAAATGCGACGGCGGATGACGGTTTTGCTTCGGGTATTGCCGGTCTGGTGGAAGCGATCCGGGTTCAGGACGGCGCACATTTGCCCGGTGATGGCCGCCGGGAGAAGCGGCTGCAGGCCTGCGACCATGGCGTTGCCGTCAACACGGCGACGCTGGCCAGGATCGAGGCCATTCTGAATGAAACCGGCGGCAGCTGATCCGGGAACCCGCCGCCGGAGGAAATAATCCCGGACCAAGAGACACGTGCGAACAGGGAGGAAACACATGTCCGTCAAACAACCATTCACCGACTTGCAGATCCGAAGGGCTGCAAGCGGGTTCTATCAAGGCCACAGTCTGGAAATCGCGCTGCTCAGCAAGGGCATCATGGTTGCGCTGGTGATCTGGGCGCTGGTCTGGCCTGCCAATGCCAACGGCGTTCTGGGCAGCCTGAATTCCCGTCTGCTGGAGGGGTTCAATGCCTTCTACATTATCATCGTGGGCCTTTTCGCGTTCTTCCTGTTTGTTGTGGCAATGCTGCCTGGGACGGGCAAGCGGGTCATGGGCACGCCCGGAGAAAAGCCTGAATTTTCCGACTTTTCGTGGTTTTCCATGATGTTCGGTGCCGGTCTGGGTGTCGGACTGATGGTTTTCGCCACTGCCGAACCGCTGGGTCTGTGGGGGTCGAACCCGGTTGTGCTGTCTGGCGCGGTCGAGGCCAACACCGAAGGGGCCCTGCAATCGGGCTATCGCTACACCTTCCTGCACTACGGCTTCCACGCATGGTCCATCTATGTCGTGACGGGGCTGTCGCTGGCATATTACGCCTATACCCGTGACATGCCGCTGACCATCCGCACGGCGCTTACCCCGCTGTTTGGCCGGCTCATGAACGGTTTTCTGGGGCACGTCGTTGACGTTTTGGGCGTGGTTGCGACCATCCTTGGGGTGTCGGTGACCATCGGTTACGGCGTATCGCAGTTCATCGACGGCCTTTATGCCATCTCCGGCATGGATTGGATGATGGATCTGACCGGCGAAGTGCCCGCACCCAGCACGGTTGGTCTGCTTGCGGGTCTGATCGTCATCATGGGGCTTTCGATCGTCTCGGCGGTGTCGGGTGTCGGTCGCGGCGTGAAGTACCTGTCGAACCTCAACCTGGTGCTGTCGCTGATCCTGCTGTTGGTCTTTGTCGTGTTCGGCTCGTTCCTGTTTGCGATGACCACCTATGCAACCGCGTTCGTGGACTATGTCCTGCATTTCGTGTCGCTGAGCTTTGGCGCGTTCAACCCGCAGTCTACGGGTGATTTTGCGGCGGCACTGCCGAGCGAGGCAGCCCCTTATGCGGACGCGCTGCGTGGCGGTGCCACAAACGCCTGGGGCTCGTTCGACGGGTTCAAGTCGGGGCTCGAAGGTGATGCAGCCGCATTGCCCGACGAGGTACTGGCGGCCGCATACGCCGCAGGCGAGCCCGCGCGTCAGTTCGGCTGGCAGGCAGGCTGGACCACGTTCTACTGGGCATGGTGGATCGCGTTCTCGCCTTTTGTGGGTCTGTTCCTGGCCCGCATCTCCAAGGGCCGGTCCGTGCGCGAGTTCATCATCGGTTGCGTCTTTGCACCGGCCTTGGTCTGCTTTGCGTGGATGACCATCCTCGGTGGTACAGCCATTGATCTTGAACTGACCGGTGGGGCCGAGGGCGCCATCATCGGGGCGTCGAACACCGCCAAGCTGTTCGTGACGCTGCAGCAGATGATCTCGGGCGGGCTGCTGTCAGGCATCACCGTGATGTGCGTTGTGCTGATCATGACCTTCCTGGTCACATCGGCAGACTCGGGCATCCTGGTGATGAACACCATCATGTCGGGTGGTGACCAGAAGATCGGCAACAAGCACAAGATCATCTGGGGTCTGATCCTGACGGCGGTGATTGGTGCGCTGATCATGGCCGCGGGTGAGAACAACCCGATGGATGCGCTGCGCAACGCCATGATCATCGGCGCCCTGCCGTTCACCATGGTCATGGGGCTGATGTGCGTATCGCTGGCCAAAGCGCTCTACCGCGACGGCCTACGCGAAAAGGCGATGTCGCCGGCTGAATGACAAATTGCGACCGGGCAGTCCCTTCGGACTGCCCGGTTCTTTTGCGCTCATGTCATGATTGACGCCTCAGGTCATACGGGCGCTTGCGCGCAATGATCCAGACCGGGTGATAGGTCAGCGGAACCTGATCCGCGCGTCCGAAAGCTGCTCGATAGTCAGTGTCGAACCCGGCCAGATCCGCCCGGGTCCATGTCTTTGAAGCCTTTGCATTGACGCCCGTGTGCCGCAGATGCCGCAGGACATCGCGGGGCGTGTCGAACCACAGGCGGTGTGTCCTTTCCTGTGCGTCCAGAACCTCGAACCGGCCTGCATCAGTGGTTGGAATTGCGTCAGCCAACGCATCGGTGCCTCGAAGGCCCGGTGCCTGCGCTGCCGATCCAAGTGCTGCAAGTTCGCGGTACTGCGCGGGCCCGTAGCTCGACACAGCCAGCCAGCCGCCGGGGGCAAGGGCGTGCGCGGCGCGGGCCAAAAGCGCCTCCGGATCCTCCATCCACTGCAGGGTCGAGGCGGATGCGATCAGGTCCGGGGCTTCGGGCCAATCGATGATGCGCGCATCCCCGGGCAGGAACTCCGCGTCGACGGTGTCTGCAAGCTGAGCGGCGCTGGGGACGAGATCGTTCAGTGTCAGCGAGGCAATACGGAACCGGTCGCAGAGCGCATGGGTCAGGTGGCCGGTGCCGCAGCCGAATTCGAAGGCTTTCGCGAATCGCACAGGAGCGTCCAGATGCGCCAGCCGCCGGGCCAGCAGCTGCGCGATGCGCGCCTGCTGGGTGGCGCCGTTGTGGTAACTCTGAAAGCTGCGGGTGAAGCTGCGCTGCACGCGTTCGGCGGTCAGGGCATTCATGCGAACCATTCCTCCCATCTTTGCCCCGGTCTGAAAGGCTGGTGTGGCGTCGGGATGTGACGGATGGCGCCGGACTGTGCGGCCCATGCAGCCTCTTGCGCGGGGCGCGGAACGATCCGATCTCGTTCCGAGATCCAGATGCGGTCGAACGGGATCTCTGGCCCCGGGCCACGTGCGGCGATGGCGCGCAGTTCGGCCTGTGCTGCCGGGATGTCGATGTCGGGCGGTGCGCTCGGATGGCCCGCGCGGCGGCAGAATGTGGCGAAGCTGGTGGGGGAGAGACCGTCGGCGGTGGCCGCCACCGTTTCCGGCGCGATGCCCCGGGTCCGGTCGGCAGGGCAGGGCGTTCCGTTGACGGTAACGCGTCGTTCGGTGTGCAGGCCAGACCCGGCCAGCCAGTGCAGGGCTGAGGTGACGCCAAAGGAGTAGGCCATCAGTCGGACGTGATCGTATTGCGCGGTCTCGGGCAGATCCGCATCGATCTGCCGGTAGTCATCGACGAACAAAACGTCCGGCGCGCCGGTCAGCTCTTCGAAGGGTGCGGATCCAAGACCCCAGCCACCGAAGACCAGCGTCAACTCGGCTGAGCCGCCCCGTGCCAACCATTGCGTTCTCATGCATCCCCCCGCGCCAGATCGACCATGGCCGCGGTCACGCGGGACAGCTCGTCCGGTGCGATCACATAGGGCGGCATGCAATAGATGTTG
Source organism: Ruegeria sp. HKCCD8929 (assembly GCF_013031405.1). Lineage (GTDB taxonomy): Bacteria > Pseudomonadota > Alphaproteobacteria > Rhodobacterales > Rhodobacteraceae > Ruegeria. The sequence continues at coordinate 183,440 of NZ_WPZY01000001.1, forward strand.
CGGCCGAAGGGGCGCAGCCAGACGCCCGTTTCGGGCGCCCGCCGGTGCGCGACCTGTGGATCGACCGTGTCCCGCATCTCGATCACGCCGATGGCGCCCAGGACCCTCACATCCGCAACGCCCGGCAGGTCGCGGGCGGGGGCGAGCTCGTGCCGCATCTGGGCGTCGATCTGCGCAACCCGGTCCTGCCAGCCGCCATCTTCCAGCAGGCTGAGGCTTGCCACTCCGGCGGCGCAGGCCAGCGGGTTGGCCATGTAGGTGGGGCCGTGCATGAAGACGCCCGCCGCGCTTTCACCGATGCCGCGTGCAACCGTTTCGGTGGCGACGGTGACGGCAAAGGAGATGTGCCCGCCGGTCAGCGCCTTGCCGAGGCACAGGATATCCGGAGCGATGCCCGCATGATCCATCCCGAACAGGCGCCCAGTGCGGCCAAAGCCGGTGGCGATCTCGTCAAAGATCAGCAGGACATCATGCGCCTCGCACAGCGCTTTGGCGCTGCGCAGCCATTCGGGGTGGTAGAAATACATGCCGCCAGCGCCCTGAACCACCGGTTCGACGATCAGACCCGCGATCTGCGCGCCCTTTTCTTCGAGCAAGGCGGCCAGCGCTGCCATCCCGTTGCGTTCGGGCGCAGCGGGCCAGTCCTCACCCAGACGGATATCCGGGCGCGGCAGGAAATGCTGGATCGAAAGCGCTCCTCGGAACAGCCCATGCATGCCGTTGACCGGGTCGCAGACGCTCATCGCCTTCCATGTGTCGCCGTGATAGCCGCCCCGGATGGTGGCGAACTCAACCTTGCGGTCGCGGCCCATGGCCATCTGGTACTGCACCGCCATTTTCAGGGCGACCTCGACCGAGACCGAGCCGCTGTCGCAGTAGAACACGCGATCCAGCCCCTCGGGCAGGAGCCCGACCAGCTTTTGACCCAGTTCGATGGCCGGGGTATGGGTCAGCCCGCCGAACATCACATGCGGCAGCACATCCATCTGCCTGTGCATCGCAGCGGTGATTGCCGGGTGCCGGTGGCCGTGGATGGCGCACCACCACGAGGACATGGCGTCGATCATCCGCCCGCCGTCGTCGCGGGTCAGCCACACGCCCTCGGCCCCGGTGATCAGGTGCATGGGCCCCGGCTTGGCGACATTCGTGTAGGGGTGCCACAGGTGGCGGGCGTCGAAGTCGAGCGGGGTCATAGCGCCTCTCGGATGGTGCGGAAGTCGATCGCCTCGAAGGCGCGGGCGAGGGTGTCCGGCGTCAGCTCGGGCAAGGGCTCCAACCGTCCCAGATGGCGGGTGTCGCACATCTCGACGATGGTCTGCTCAACATCCGGTTCCGTCGCACCGCTGAAGGCGACGCCGACAACTGGGCACCCGGCGGCGCGCAGGGCCGAGAGGGACAGGGCGGTGTGGTTGATGGTGCCAAGCGCGGTGCGGGCGACTAGGATCACCGGTGCCTGCCAGCGTGCGAAAAGGTCGAGGTTGAACAGCTTGCGTGTCAGCGGCACCATGACCCCGCCTGCGCCTTCGACCACCAGCGGGCCGTTGGTTTGCGGCAGCGCGAGACGTTCGACGTCTATCTCGATGCCCATATCTTCGGCAGCGAGATGCGGTGAGGCGGGCATGTTCAAGCGGTAGGCTTCGGGCAGCACGCGGCAGCCCGACAGCGCGGCGACGGTTTCGGTGTCGGTGGCATCCTCAAGCCCCGCCTGCACGGGTTTCCAGTAGTCCGCGCCGAGGGCGGCGGCCAACCCTGCCGCAAAGACGGTCTTGCCCACACCGGTATCGGTGCCGGTGACGATCAAAGTGTTCATTCCGCCCCCATCTGCTGGTCTGCAATCGCCTGGAACAGGGCGGTTATGTCGTCTTCTCGGACATTGCCGGTGATCGAGACGCGCAGGCGTGCGGTGCCACGCGGAACCGTCGGCGGGCGGATGCCGCGTATGTCGAAGCCTTGCGACTGGAGGTCCTGTGCGCGGTCCATCGCGGCGCTGTCCGGCCCGATGATCACTGGGACGATCTGGCTTGCCGGGCCCCTGATCCCGCATAGCCGCTGTGCCTCGGACCAGGCGTGGTGCATGCGGTCCTGAGCGGCCTGCTGCAGTTCGGGGCGCACCTCCAACGCGCGCAGGGCGGCGCGCACCAGTGCGGCGTCGAAGGGGGAGGGGGCGGTGGCAAAGATGAACGGGCGGGCGCGGTTGATCAGCGTGTCGATCATGACCCGCGCGCCACAGATCAGCCCGCCGGAAACGCCCAGCCCCTTGCCGCAAGTGTGCAGTGTCAGCAACTCGGCATCCAGATCATGTGCGAGCCCGCGCCCCTGCGGCCCAAAAACGCTGGTTGCATGCGCCTCGTCGACGACCAGTACCGCATTCTCGGCGCGGGCGAGCGCGGCAAGCTCGGCCAAAGGCGCCAGATCGCCCTCCATCGAATAGATGCTTTCGACGGCGATCCAGACCTGTCCGGCGCCGCCCGCGCTGCGCCAATCCGCCAGAACTTGCCGCGCGCCAGCCACGTCATTGTGAGGAAAGGTGCGGGCTTCGGCGCGGCCCAGACGCATGCCCTCATGGGCGCTGGCATGGATCAGCGCATCGTGCAGCACCAGATCGCCTGCCGCCGGAAGCGTGGAGAAAATTGCCTGATTGGCCTGAAACCCGCCACCCATATAAAGGGCGGCCTCGGCTCCGAAGAACCCGGCGGCTTCCTCCTCCAACGCCTCATGCTCGGGATGATTGCCGCGCAACAGGCGCGAGCCGCCCGAGCCCACGGGCACGCCGCGATCCAGCGCCTGCCGGGCGGCATCCTGCAACAGCGCTGAACCCGACAGTCCGAGGTAGTCGTTGGAGGCGAAGTCCAGCCCCCGGCGCGGCGCGAGGCGGCGCAGGCGATGGCGCGCGGCCAAAGCCTCAAGTCCGCCGCCAAGCCGCGCGGCAACCGTCATTCGGCGGCTTCCTTGCAGGTGTGGCCCTCGGCGCGCATCGGCCGGATGCCGAGCTTGGCGAAGAGCGCCATGTCGGTGTCTTCCTCGGGGTTTTCGGCCGTCAGCAGCGTGTCGCCCACGAAGATCGAGTTGGCACCGGCAAAGAAACACATGGCCTGCATCTCGTCGCTCATCTCGCTGCGGCCTGCCGACAGGCGCACATGCGATGTAGGCATCATGATGCGGGCCAGCGCGATGATCCGGACAAAGGCGATCGGATCGAGCGGTTCGACATCCGCCAGCGGCGTGTCGGCCTGCGGCATCAGCATGTTGATCGGCACCGAATCCGGCGCCTCGGGCAGGTTGGCGAGCGTGACCAGCATGTCGATCCGGTCCGCATCTTCCTCGCCCATGCCCAGAATGCCGCCCGAGCACACCTTGATCCCGGCCTCACGGACGCGGTTCAGCGTGTCGATCCGGTCGCCGAAGGTGCGGGTGGTGATGACCTTGGAGTAGTACCGCTCGGAGGTGTCGATATTGTGGTTGTAGTAATCCAGCCCGGCGTCGCGCAACTGCACCACCTGAGTGTCGTCCAGCATGCCCAGCGTCATACAGGTTTCCATCCCCATGGCCTTGACGCCCTCGACCATCGCTACCAGCGCGTCCATGTCGCGCGTTTTCGGCTCGCGCCAGGCGGCGCCCATGCAATAGCGCGTGGCGCCAGCCTCGCGCGCCTTGCGCGCCTCGCTCAGCACGCGCTCGACCTCGATCAGCTTGGAGGCGGAGAGTTTGGAGCCGTTCCGGGCCGATTGCGAGCAATAGGCGCAATCCTCGGCGCAGCCGCCGGTCTTGATCGAGAGCAGTTTCGACATTTGCACTTCGTTTGGGTCGAAATTGGCGCGATGCACCGTCTGCGCCTGATTGAGCAGGTCCATCAGCGGCATGTCGTGGAGCTTTTGAGCGGCCTCGCGGGTCCAGTTGGGTGAGTCTTTTGTCATTTTATAGATAAAATCTCGCGTCCATCATGATTACTCGAATCTTTATCTATAAAAAATATCGAGAGCAATGCGGCAATACTGACCAAGGCTTTTATAGCGAGATCAGCGTGTTAGATGGATTGCCGCGTTGCCCAACGCAAATCGGGGCGACTTGCCGAGGCCACCCCGATGTGCCGGGGACGGCAATGCCGCCCATCCTTGATAAGGCGCATCAAAGCGTGATGCGGAACCGCGCGAACCCGTCGGGGCCGTCGCCTGCGCGCTCGATCTGCATGCCCTCCAACTGATCCATATAGTCCTCGGCCTTGGGTCCGGTGTCGAACAATACCGAGGTGCCGTCCAGCGGTGCAAATCGCCAGTTGCTGTCTGCACGCGGACTGATTGTGCCCTGCTCGACGATGTAGCGCACGATCACGTCGCGGTTGGTGTCGGGGCCTTCGAACACGGTGGTCTCGGGCGAAGCGCCCGGGAAGTTGCCGCCGCCGCCTGCGCGGTAATTGTTGGTGGCGATGATGAACTGCTGATCCGGGTCGACGGGCTGGCCATCGTAGGTCAGGTTCACAATGCGGCTGGCCTCGGGATTGATGAGATTGCCTTTGGGATCGTATTTCGACGGCTGCGAAAGGTCGATCTGGTACTCGACCCCGTCGATCACGTCGAAATTGTAGGACGGGAATTCGGGGTTCAGCAGCACCACATTCTGCGCGCCGGGCTCGACCTGATTGAATATGCCGGCAGAGCGTTCCAGCCAGTCCTTGACCTGTGCGCCGCTGACCAGAACCGCACGGGCGGTGTTGGGGTAGAGGTAGAGATCGGCCACGTTCTTGATTGCCACATCGCCTTTAGGAACATCGGTGAAATACTCAGGCCCGCCGCGCCCACCGGCCTTGAAGGGGGCAGCCGCAGAGAGGATCGGCAAACCTTCGTGTTCGGTGCCGGTCATCATCTGTCCGATGTACCAGGTCTGTGCGATCGAGACGATCTGCACCGACGGGTCGTCGGCGACCAGCGCAAAGTAGCTGTGCAGGGGCGCGTCGGTCTTGCCCACCGCGCGGCGGACATAGGCCAGGGTCTGGTCATGTTCGGCCTGCACCGACTCCAGCACTTTCTGGTCGCTTTCGACCAGAGCGGTGATCGAGCGATCCTCGTTGCGTTTCGAGATCGGCCGCGCCTCGGAGGTATGGCTGACGATGCGCCATGCGCCGCCCTCGTGTTCCAGCATCAGATCCACCAGCCCTAGATGACTGCCCCAGAAGCCGCCCATGGCCGCCGGTTTGCCCATGATGGTTCCGGCGGCGGCATCGACCCCTGCGGCGCCCTCATAGTCCGGGCCGGGGAAGACGCGGTGGTGGTGGCCGGTCAGAATGGCGTCGATTCCGTCGACACCCGCCAGGGGGACCGAGGCGTTCTCCATCCCGTCGCTCGCATCGGCCGCGCCAATGCCCGAATGGGACAGGGCGATGATGATGTCGGCGCCTTGTTCCTTGATCTGCGGCACATAGGCCTGTGCGGTCTGCACGATGTCGCGGGCCTGCACGTTGCCCTCAAGGTGCCGCCGGTCCCAGTTCATGATTTGCGGCGGCACGAAGCCGATCAGCCCGATCCTGATCGGATGCTGAGTGCCCGAACCATCGGTGACGGTGTGGTCAAGGATGACGTAGGGCGGGATGAGCGTCGTGTCCTGGGTCGGATCGCTGCCCATTTCCTTGACCACATTGGCCGATACCACCGGGAAATTCGCGCCGTTGAGCGACTTCATCAGGAAATCGAGGCCATAGTTGAACTCATGATTGCCCAGCGTCGAGGCGTCGAAATTCAGCGTGTTCATGGCCTGAATGATGGGGTGCATGTCCCCATCCTTCATGCCGCGCTCATAGGCGATATAGTCGCCCATCGGGTTGCCCTGCAGGAAATCGCCATTGTCGATCAGCAGTGAGTTCGTTGCCTCGGCCCGGATGTCGTTGATGAGGCTCGCGGTGCGCGCCAGACCCACCGTGTCGCGCGGTTTGTCGGCGTAGTAGTCATAGGGGAACACATGCACATGCAGGTCGGTCGTTTCCATGATGCGTAGATGTGCCTGATTGCCCGCGGCACGGATCGAAAACGGGTGCAGCGCGATGAGCCCGGCGGAGCCTGCGATGAAGTTGCGGCGATTGAGTGTGAGGGGCATGTCGAGATCCTCCAGAATCTGTATGCCCCTCTTATAGCACGGTCTTTGTAACGATGAGACGGTGGCGTCGCTTGAGCGGCGGACCGGGGAAGGCCGTCGCAAATGCGCGGGTTTATAGCGGGTTTTCAGGCAAGCGGATCGGTTCGGAACAAACGGATCTTGGTGCCGCCGTGATCCACCACCGGGCCGGGTGGCAGCAGCGGCAGACGTGTTGCGCGGGCCAAACCGGGGGTCGTCGTCACGATCCCAACGCGCCAGCCCCGGAAATTCTGGGCAAGCGTTTTACCGAGTGCGCCGTAGAGTGAACGCAGGCGCTTTTCGTCTCCGATCCGGGCGCCGTAAGGCGGGTTCACGATGACCAGACCGGGCGGGCCATCGGGGGCCTTGAGATCGCTGACGACGCGGTGCTGAAACCGGGTGAGCCCGTCCACTCCGGCGCGGGTCGCGTTGGTGCGGCTGGCCTCGATCGCGCCGGTGTTGCGGTCTGAGCCGTGGAACGTGATGTCGGTGTCGCGCCGGGTGTCGGCGCTGCGCATCGCGTTCCACGCGGCGGCATCGAATGAGGCGAGCTGTTCAAAGGCAAAGCTGCGGGACCGGCCGGGGTTGAGGCCAAGCGCGATCTCGGCGGCCTCGATGACAAAAGTGCCCGAGCCGCACATCGGGTCCAGCACCGGCTCGGACCCGGCAAACCCGCATTCGCGAAGGAACATCGCCGCCATGGTTTCGCGCATGGGGGCTTTGGCAACCGCTTCTTTGTGGCCGCGTTTGTGTAGTGGCTCGCCCGAGGTGTCGAGCGAAAAGGTGCAGAGGTCCTTTTCGATCCGCAGCATTACCCGCAGACTGGATTCCGACGAAATCTGTGCGCCGAGTGTTTCGGTAATCGCGGTCTCAATCCGCTGACGGGCGGCACCTGCGTGGTAGATGCGGGACTTGCGGCAGGTGGCCTCGACCTTCACCGAAACATCGGGGCGCAGGAAGTCGGCCCATGGAAACTTGCGGGCGCGCTTGTCGAGCTGGGCCAGATGCACCGCCGGGAAAGAGCCGATACGCACCAGAACCTTGTTGGCGCCGCGCAACTCCAGATTGGCGCGCCACACTTCGGACCAGCCGCCCCGGCAGGTGACACCGCCGGGCACCTTGCGGGCGCCGACAAAGCCCTTTTCCGCGGCCTCGGCGCATAACGGCACCTCAAGGCCGGGCGTGGCCACCAGAAAAATCTCGAACGCGTCCGTCTTGCTCATGACCGTTGCATATACGGGCGTCGCGGTAGGGGCGACAGGTTTTCGGCCCCGGGCAGGATTATTGCGCGAAATTGCGACACCTCGTCCAAAAGTGACCTTTGGCCGTCTGTTTGAGCGGTAACAGGTTTGCCTTTATCCGTGTCGCCGCGTAAACGGTCGTCTAACCGGAGTGGCCCTTGCGGATTCCCGCCGATTTCTGGCGGATTTGCCGGGGCGTTGGCCAGAGCTTCCGGGTATTTGCTTTGTAAAAGCATCCAGTAGGAACGCACCGCCACGGAAATGGGGCTCGAAAACGTAGCGACATGCAGACTTTCAAACTGAAAAAGGGGCTGGACCTGCCGGTTGCAGGCGCGCCTGAACAGAAAATCCACCCGGGGCCCGAGTTTGGGACGGTTGCGGTGCTGGGCGCCGACTATCTCGGTCTGAAACCGCGCATGCTGGTGCAGGAAGGCGATGAGGTACAGCGCGGCACGCCGCTTTTCTGTCACAAGGACGCGCCGGACGCGATGATGGTCGCCCCGATGAGCGGCAAGGTGGTCGCGATCAACCGGGGCGCGCGGCGGGTGCTGCAGAGCGTGGTGATCGAGGTTGGTGATTTCAACGATACCGGCGTGGATTTCTCGGGCGTGGGCGACGCCGAAACCGCCGAGGGCATGACCACGAAACTGTGTGCCGCAGGCCTGTGGACCGCGTTGCGCACGCGGCCCTATTCCAAGATGCCGGTGCCCGGCGAGGCGCCGCTGGCGATCTATGTGACCGCGATGGACAGCGAGCCGCTGGCCGGGGATGCGGCGCTGATTATCGGCGAAGAAGAACTGGCTTTTACTGCCGGTCTGGGCGCACTCTCGAAGCTGACCGAGGGCAAGACCTATCTCTGCCACAAAGAGGGTGACAGCCTGCCTGGCGGCGATCTGCCCGGGGTCGAGGCGGCGGCCTTTGCGGGCCCGCATCCGGCCGGTCTGGCGGGCACCCATATCCATTTCTTGCAGCCTCCCACGGCGGAAACGCAGGTCTGGACCATCGGCTATCAGGACGTGATCGTCATCGGGCGTCTGGTGCTGACCGGCCATCTGGACCCCAATATCGTCGTGGCTCTGTCGGGGCCAGCCGCGCGCCAGCCGCGCCTGATCCGCACCGTCATGGGCGCCTCGACCGAGGATTTGACCCGGGACGAGATCGACGCGGACGGTCCGGTGCGGGTGATCTCGGGTTCGATCTTGTCGGGACGCCATGCGGATGGGCCGTTTGGCTATCTGAGCCGTTTTGCCCGCCAGATCACCATCATCCGCGAGGATAGTGGGCAGATCCCGATGGGCTGGATTCGCCCGATGCCGTCAAAATACGCGGTGCAGCCGGTGCTGGGCTCGGCGTTCGCCAAGAAGCTCTATGCGCTGACCAGCAATCTCAACGGTGGCCGCCGTGCCATGGTGCCGACCGGCACGTTCGAAGAGCTGATGCCGCAGGACTACCTGCCGACTCAGCTTTTGCGCGCGCTGCTGGTGATGGACACCGACACCGCGCAGGCGCTGGGTGCGCTAGAGCTGGACGAAGAGGATCTGGGCCTTGTCGGCTTTGCCTGTCCGGCCAAATACGAATACGGGCTCGCGCTCCGCGACTGCCTGACCAAGATTGAAAAGGAGGGCTGAGCCGGATGGGTTTGCGCAGCTTCTTTGACCGGATCGAGCCGCACTTCACCAAGGGTGGCCGGTACGAGAAACTCTTTCCCGTCTACGAGATGGTCGAGAGCTTTATCTACACGCCGAAAACCGTCACCACCGTGGCGCCGCATGCCCGGTCCTACGTGGATATGAAGCGGATCATGACCTATGTGGTCATCGCGACGATCCCCTGCATCTTGTGGGGCATGTGGAATACCGGTTATCAGGCCAATTCGGCGATTGCCGCATTGGGCCCGGAGTCGGCCACGGGCTGGCGGATCGCCCTGTTGCAGATGTTTGGCATCTCGCTGGACTCGGCGAGCATCTTTGGCAACGTGATGCACGGATTGCTCTATTTCCTGCCGATCTACATCGTCACACTGGTGGCCGGGGGTATCTTCGAGGTTATCTTTGCCACCGTGCGCGGGCACGAGGTAAACGAAGGTTTCCTTGTCACGTCAATGCTCTATGCCCTGATCATGCCGGCCACTGCGCCGCTGTGGCAGGTGGCCTTGGGGATCATCTTCGGCGTCGTGATTGGCAAGGAAGTCTTTGGCGGCACCGGCAAGAACTTCCTCAACCCGGCGCTTGTGGGTCGGGCCTTTCTGTATTTCGCCTATCCCGCCGACATGTCGGGCGATGCCATCTGGACCCCGGTCGACGGGTTCTCGGGCGCGACGGCGCTGGCGGTGTCGGCAGCGGATGGCTATCAGGCGCTGGCCGCCGATGGCATCACCTGGTGGAGCGCGTTCTACGGCACCATTCAGGGCAGCTTCGGCGAGACCTCGACGCTGGCCTGCATCATCGGGCTGGCCTTTCTGCTGGTCACCAAGATCGCGAATTATCGCCTGATCGTGGGCTGTCTGGCGGGCACGATCGTGTTTACGTGGCTGTTGAATCTGATCGGGTCGGACACCAACCCGATGTTCGCCTTGCCGTGGTATTGGCACATCGTGCTGGGCGGTTATGCCTTTGGTCTGGCCTTCATGGTGACCGAGCCGGTGTCGGCCAGCCACACCAACATGGGGCGCTATATCTATGGCGCGCTGATCGGTGTCATGGTTGTGTTGATCCGGGTCGTGAACCCAGCTTTCCCCGAAGGCATGATGCTGGCAATCCTGTTCGGGAACGTCTTTGCCCCGCTGATCGACCATTTCGTCGTGCAGGCCAATATCAAACGGAGGGCGCGTCGCCATGTCTGACACGCAGAACAAGGGCCTTATCGCCCGGTTCCTGGCAGCCTCGCCGGACTCGGTTGGCAAGACGATCATCGTCGCAGTTGCGGTATGTCTTGTGGCCTCGATGATCGTTTCGGCAGCGGCGGTCAGCCTGCGCCCGGTGCAGGAGGCCAACAAGCTCAAGGACAAGCAGGTGAACATCCTACAGGTGGCGGGAGTCTACGAGCCCGGCATCAACGTGGGCGAGGCCTTTGCCGCGTTCGAGCCGCAGGTGCTGGAACTGGAAAGCGGCGCGTTCACGGATCAGTTCGATGCAGCAACCTTTGACGATCTGGCCGCGGCCAGCGATCCTGAGTTGAGCGTCGCCCTTGCCGACGATCCTGCGGGTATTGGCCGCAAGGCGAAGTATCGCGTGATCTATCTGCTGCGCGACGACGCGGGCGGGCTGGACAAGGTGATCCTGCCGATCCACGGCTACGGGCTGTGGTCCACGCTCTATGGCTTCATCGCGCTTGAGGCCAATGGCAACGATATCTACGGCCTGCAATTCTATCAGCATGGCGAAACCCCGGGCCTTGGCGCCGAGGTGGACAACCCGCGCTGGAAGACCCTGTGGCAGGGCAAGCGGCTGCATGACGATGCGGGTAATCTGCAGATCACCGTCGCCAGGTCGCAGCCCGCCGCCGGTGCCGATCACCATATCGACGGGCTGGCCGGAGCGACGCTGACCACGGTTGGTGTCGACAACCTGGTGAAATTCTGGATGGGCGATCAGGGATACGCCCCGTTCCTGGCGAAACTGCAAGCGGGAGAGATCTGATGTCCCAGACCAAGAAAGAGCTGTTGGTCGATCCACTTGTCGACAACAACCCGATCACGCTGCAGGTGCTGGGCATCTGTTCGGCGCCGGCGGTGACCTCGTCGTTGCAGGTGGCGTTCGTCATGGCGCTGGCGGTGACCTTCGTAACTGGCTTTGCGTCGATGTTCATCTCGATCCTGCGCAACCAGATCCCCGGCTCGATCCGGATCATTGTACAGATGGTGATCATCGCCTCGCTGGTGATCCTGGTGGACCAGATCCTGAAGGCATACGCCTTCCAGATCTCGAAAACCCTGTCGGTCTTCGTGGGCCTGATCATTACCAACTGCATCGTGATGGGCCGCGCCGAGGCCTTTGCAATGAAAAACCCGCCTATGGCGTCCTTCATTGACGGTGTCGGCAACGGGATGGGTTATGGCCTGATCCTGCTGTTGGTGGGTTTCATTCGCGAATTGTTCGGCGCCGGGTCGCTGTTCGGTGTCACCATTCTGGAGACCGTGAACAACGGTGGCTGGTATGTGCCCAACGGCATGCTGCTGCTGCCGCCTTCGGCGTTCTTTATCATCGGTCTGATCATCTGGGCCTTCCGCACGTGGAAGCCGGACCAGATCGAAGAACGTGAATACAAGATCCAGTCGGTGGAGGCGCACTGATGGAAGGGCTCATCTCGCTGGCCGTCAAGGCCATCTTTGTCGAAAACCTGGCGCTCAGCTTCTTCCTCGGCATGTGTACCTTCATCGCGGTGTCGAAAAAGATCTCGACCGCGCTGGGCCTGGGGATTTCGGTGATGGTCGTGCAGGCGATCACCGTGCCGACGAACAACCTGTTGCTGACCTACCTGCTGAAACCGGGCGCGCTGGCCTGGGCCGGGTTCCCGGATGTGGATCTGACCTTTCTCGGACTGATTTCCTATATCGGTGTGATCGCGGCGATGGTGCAGATCCTGGAGATGATCCTCGACAAGTACTTCCCGCCGCTCTACAACGCGCTGGGGATCTTCCTGCCACTGATCACTGTGAACTGCGCCATTCTTGGCGGGTCGCTCTTCATGGTGGAACGCGACTATAACTTTGCCGAGGCGGCGACCTATGGTTTGTCCTCCGGCTTTGGCTGGGCGCTGGCCATCACCGCGATGGCGGGCGTGCGCGAAAAGCTGAAATATTCGGACATTCCGGACGGGCTGCAGGGCCTTGGTATCACCTTCATCACCGCGGGGCTGATGGCGATGGCCTTCATGTCCTTCTCGGGCGTCAAACTGTAAGGGGGCGGGAATGGAAACTTTCAGTCTTGGGGTCGCCCTCTTTACCCTGATCGTTCTGGCGCTGGTGGCCATCATCATGATGGCCCGCTCGCGGTTGGTCTCGACCGGCAACGTCAACATCACCATCAACGGTGAGAAGACCATCTCGGTCCCTGCGGGGGGCAAGCTGCTGCAGACGCTGGCCGCCGAGAAACTGTTCGTGCCGTCGGCCTGCGGCGGCGGTGGGACCTGCGCGCAATGCCGCGTGCGTGTGCATTCGGGCGGCGGTTCGATCCTGCCGACCGAGGAAAGTCATATCACCAAGCGTGAAGCCTCCTGCGGTGACCGCCTGTCCTGTCAGGTTGCGGTCAAGCAGGACATGGATATCGAGGTTCCCGAAGAGGTATTCGGCGTCAAGAAATGGGAATGCACCGTCCGGTCGAACGACAATGTGGCGACCTTTATCAAAGCGCTGACGCTGGACCTGCCCGAGGGCGAGGACGTGAACTTCCGCGCCGGCGGTTACATCCAGATCGAAGCGCCCGCGCACCAGCTGTCCTATACCGATTTCGACGTTCAGGAGGAGTATCGCGAGGATTGGGACAAGTTCAATCTGTGGCAATACAAGTCCGTAGTGGCCGAACCGATCGAACGCGCCTATTCGATGGCGAACTACCCCGAAGAGCGCGGCATGATCATGCTGAACGTCCGCGTGGCCTCACCGCCGCCGGGGTCGGAAGGCATCCCGCCGGGTCAGATGTCGTCCTACATCTTCTACCTGAAACCGGGCGACAAGGTCACGATCTCGGGTCCGTTTGGCGAGTTCTTCGCCCGAGACACGGAGAAGGAGATGGTGTTCATCGGCGGTGGCGCCGGCATGGCACCGATGCGCAGCCACATCTTCGACCAGCTCAAGCGGCTGGGCTCCAAACGCAAGATTTCGTTCTGGTATGGTGCGCGTTCGAAGAAAGAGATGTTCTTTGTCGAGGATTTCGACACGCTGGCCGCCGAAAACCCGAATTTCGAATGGCACGTGGCACTGAGCGACCCACAGCCGGACGACGATTGGGATGGCTACACCGGGTTCATTCACAACGTTCTGTTCGAGGAATACCTCAAGAACCACCCCGCGCCTGAGGATTGTGAATTCTACATGTGCGGGCCGCCGATCATGAACCAGTCGGTCATCAACATGCTGCTGGATCTGGGCGTGGACCGCGAAGACATCATGCTCGACGATTTTGGCGGGTAAGTAATCGGAAACCGGCGCACTTGTGCCGGTTTTCTGTTGGCATCAAGGCCCGGTTTCGGGCCATGTCGCTTTCTGCAATCCGATATCGGAATCCTGCAAGCGATCTTTCCTTGTGGCTGGAACAGTGGCCGCAAGAAGGAGATCGCCGACATGCCCCAACAAGCCACAGCAGTCCGCGCCCGCGCAGGTGGTCGTGCGTCGCGGCGAGCCCTGCGCACCGCGCTGAAATTCGACATGCTGCCTGGGCTGGCCCGCAATATCCCCCTTTGCGAGGTGATGGATGGTAGCCAGGTCGAGCGGATCGACAATGCCTCGATGGATATCCTGGAAAATGTTGGTGTCCAGTTTCGCGACCCGATTGCGCTTGAGGACTGGAAAAGGATTGGGGCGAAGGTGGAAGGGGAACTGGTCTATCTGGACCGTGGCCTGATCCGCGAGTTGATCGCCACCATCCCGTCGGATTTCACCTATCACGCCCGCGACCCGCAAAAGAATGTGCGTCTGGGTGGGCGGCATTCGATCTTCGTGCCGATGACCGGCGCGCCGTTCCTGCGTGATCTGGACGACGTGCGGCGCAACCCGACGCTGGACGATCTGGCGATGTTCCACAAGCTCAGCCACATGATGCCCGCGCTGCATTCCTCGGCCCATCACATCGTGGAACCCTACGATCACCCGATCAGCCAGCGGCACCTGCGGATCACCTATTCGTCGATGAAATACTCGGACAAGACCTTCATGGGCATGACCACCTCGCCCAAGAATGCCGAGGATGTGATGGACATGTGCGCGATCCTGTTCGGAGAGGATTTCATCGACACACATCCGGTTGTCACCGGCAACTGCAACGGCAACTCGCCTCTTGTGTGGGACGAGACCATGCTGGGCGCCATGCGCGCCTTCTGCCGCCGCAATCAACCGGTGCTGTGCTCTCCCTTCGTGCTGGGCGGGGCCAACACCCCCGCCAGCGTTCCGGCCACCGTGGCGCAGCTGAATGCCGAGGCACTCAGCGCGTTGGCCTATACTCAGGTGATCCGCAAAGGCGCTCCGGCAATCTATGGGCACTACCTGTCCACCGTGTCGATGAAGTCCGGCGCGCCGATGGCGGGCACGCCCGAGATCAGCCTGATGAATTTCATGATCGGTCAGATGGCGCGACATTACGGGGTGCCCTGGCGCACCTCGAACACGCTGGGCGGGGCCAAGACCTTTGACGCCCAAGCCGGATATGAAAGCGCCACGACGCTGTCGGCTGTCCTGCACGCAGGGGCGAATTACATCTGGCATTCGGCGGGCTGGAACGAGGCTGGAATGCATTGTTCGGTCGCCAAGTTCGTGGTCGATGCCGAACAGTGCGCCATGGCATATCGCATGGCCGAGGGCCCGAAATGGGACGATTTCGATCAGGCCGTCGCGGCGGTGCCGGATGTGGGCCCGGGCGGGCATTATCTGGGCCATCCCCATACGCAGGAGAACTTTCAGGACGCGTTCTTCATGCCCGAGCTGTTCGACAACAACTCGATCGAACAATGGGCCGCCGAGGGCGAGGTCGAGGTCACCGAACGCGCGCTGAAGCACGCGCGCAAGCTGTTGGCCGAATACCAGGAACCCAAACTGGATGTGGCAACGGACGAGGCGCTGAGGGACTACATCGCCCGACGAGAGAGGGAAATCCCTGCCGCCGATGAGCTGAACCAAAGCTACTGAGACACTCCCCCAACTGGCCCGCCCAACCTGGCGGGCCTTTTTCTTGGGGAGCGACGCGGGTCACTCCTTGCCGGACCGCCATTCTTTCCACATCAGATAGGTATTGGCCCCCAGTGACGCGAAGGGTTCGGGTGGCAGGCGCGTGGGTTTGGGCTGTGCCAGGAAGTGGCTGGCGATATCAGAACCGCCCTGCAACATCAATTCCGCCACGCCCATGCCTTGCAGCGTGCCGCGCGCTGTGCCCAGCCCGTTCTGGCAGCAGGCGGAAAACACGCCCTGATCCAGCTCGCCAAAGGCGGCGGAGCCGTTGCGGCTGAGGCAGAGCATTCCAGCCCAGCGGTGTTCCATGCGGACATCCAGCAGCTGCGGAAACCGCTCGCGAAACTTGCGGTCATGCACCCAGCCCGCATTGCGTAGCCGCATACGGGTGGTTTCGATGGTGGAATGAAAGCTGGCGCAGGTGCGGATCAGGATCCGGTCGCCATAGCTGCCCGAGATGCGGCGAACCGAAGTGCCCATCGGATCGGCCGGGGTGACCGACCAGCGGGGTTCACCGCCCAGCGTTTTGATCTGCGCCTCGGTCAGCGGTTCCGTCATCGAGGCGTAGAGGCAGATATGCATCAGCCGGCGCTGGTAGAAGCCGAAGCTCTCCAGATGACCGTTATTGGCGAGGATGATCCTGCCGGTAGAGACTTTGCCTTTGGGTGTTGCCACGACCCAGCCGCCGCTCTTTCTGTCGAACCCCGTGGCCGGGCTGTTCTCATAAACGTTGATCTGCCCCGCGAGATGCGCAGATAAAGCTCGGATATAGCCCGCCGGTTGCAGCATTACCGTACTCGGAGTGAACAGGCCCGACGTGTAATGCGGAGTGCCGGTCAACTCCTGCATCTGCTGCTGGTCGAGCATTGTTGAGGGCTCGCCCAACCGCTCGAGATGCTCGGCATAATCCCGGTTGTGCCGGTCGCCCGACCGGGTTGCGGCGGCGTTGATCTTGCCGCTGGGGTCGAACATCTCCTGCGGCAGGGCGCAGTCGGCGGCGACCTCATGGGCAAAGGTGATTGCCCTGCGGTTGAGCGCAATGGCGGCCTTGTCGGCGTCCAGCCCCTGACCGGCGTAATTGTCGGAGGACAGATCATGCGGCAGGTCGATCATGAAGCCCGAATTGCGGCCAGCGGAGCTTTCGGCAAAGCGCCCGGCTTCCAGCAGGGCCACCTTCAGCGTGGGGTCGATCTGGTGCAGTCGGCGCGCCGCCGAGAGGCCCGCAAAACCGCCGCCGACGATGGTAACGTCGGCGGATTGGTCCTGCTCGAGAACCGGCAGGGCCGTCTGCGGCGGCAGGATGGCGTTCCAGCCCGCCGCTCCGGTCTGCCGGGGCAGCCGTTTCGCGGTGTAGCGGTTCAAGCAACGGCCTCGTCAGCGTCGTCAGCCAGATCGATCCAGATCGTCTTGAGCTGGGTATATTGGTCATGCGCATGCACGCCATTGTCGCGCCCGCCGAAGCCGGATTGCTTGTACCCGCCGAAGGGGGTCGAGATATCGCCCTCGCCAAAGCTGTTCACCGTCACGGTTCCCGCCCGCAGCATACGGGCGCCACGAATGGCGCGCTTGGCGTTGGCGGTGAAGATCGACGCGCAGAGGCCGTACTCGGTGTCGTTGGCGATTTGGATGGCTTCGTCGAAGCCCGACACTTCGATCACGCTGAGGACCGGGCCAAAGATCTCTTCGCGCGCCAATGTGGCGTCGTTGCCGGGGACCTCGACGACTGTGGCCTCAACAAAGCCCTTCTCGGCCTTGCCGCCCAGAACGATGTTGTCCGCTTGCGCCAGATAACCGCAGACCTTGTTGAAATGGCCCTCGCTGACCAGCGCACCCATGCGGGTTTCCGGGTTCAAGGGATCGCCCGTGTTCCACTGCTTGGCGTGATGGGCGATACGGTCCAACAGCTCGGGTTTGACGTCCTTGTGCACGATCAAACGTGAGCTGGCCGAGCAGTTCTCGCCCATGTTCCAGAACGCACCGTTGACAACATGCTGCGCCACCCGGTCGAGGTTTTCGGCGTCGTCCATCACGATGGCCGGGTTCTTGCCGCCCATCTCCAACACGACCTCCTTGGCGTTGCTTTCCGCCGAATAGGTCAGAAAGCGTTTGCCGGTCACGGTCGAGCCAGTGAAGGACACCATGTCGATATCCATGTGCCGCCCGATGGGCTCACCCACCTCGGCGCCACCTCCGGGCACCACGTTCAGGACGCCGCGCGGCAGGCCGGCCTCCATGGCCAATTCCGCGACACGCAGCGCGGTCAGTGTGGTCTCCGCCGCCGGTTTCACCACGACCGAACAACCTGCGGCCAGCGCCGGGCCGATCTTCCAGGCCAGCATCAGAAGAGGGAAGTTCCACGGCAGCACCAGGCCCACAACGCCGATGGGTTCACGCACCACCATGGCGATGTGATCGTCCGAGGCGGGCGAGACCTGATCGTAGATTTTGTCGATGGCCTCGGCGTGCCATTTCAGGCAGTGAATGGTCTCGGGTACGTCCACGGTTTCGCAGTCATAGATGGTCTTGCCGCTGTCGAGGCTTTCCAGCACCGCCAGTTCCCGCGCGTTGCGGGTCATCAGCTTGGCGAGGCGGATCAACACATCCTTGCGGTCCGAGGGGTGCATTTTCGACCAGCGGCCATCGTCAAACGCCTCACGCGCCTTGAGCACGGCGAAATCCACGTCTTCGGCGCCGCAGGCGGCGATGTCAGCCAGTTTCTCGCCGGTGGCCGGGTTCACCGTCTCGAACGTGTTGCCCGACGCGGCGGGCCGAAAGCTGCCGTCGATGAAGGCGCCGGTGGGTAGGGTCAGGCCTGCGGCGATGGATTGGTATTCGTCCTGTGTCAGCAGATCCATGTCTCAGCCCTCCGCCACGATATCGGCAATTGCACGCTTCAGAATGCTTGTCACCTGTTCCAGCGCGCGCTTGTCATCCTTGTTCAGCCCTTTGAGCGGGGACCGAACCGGCCCGGCGTCGAGCCCGTTCATGGTGACGCCATGCTTGATGGTCTGGATGAACTTGCCGCCCTGCTCCAGCACCCGCATCAGCGGCATCATCGCCGACATGATCCGGCGGCCTTTGGCGAAATTCCCCTCGACCACACAAGCGTTGTAGAGCGCTACATGTTCCTCGGGCAGAAAGTTCGAGCCGCCGCAGACCCAGAACGGCGCGCCCCAGGCGAAGAACTCCAGCGCCTGATCGTCCATGCCGCAGCCAAGCTGGATATGCGGATAGTCGCGGGCCAGCAGGTGCACCCGGTTGATATCGCCCGAGCTTTCCTTGATGCCGCAGAAATTGCGGCTGCGACCCACGCGGTCCAGGAAATCCGGGCCCATCATCGTGCCGGTGCGGTGTGGGTAGTTGTAGAGCATTACTGGCAGGTCAGCGGCCTTGTCGATGGCCAGCGCGTTCAACGCATTCTCACGGTCGGTCGGCACCGAGTAGGGTGGGCTCGCCAGCAGGATCGCGTCGGCCGCCATCTCGCGGGCACCGGTGGCCAGCGCAATGGAGGCCTCGGTCAGCATTGCCCCGGTTCCGACCACCAGCGGTAGCTTGCCCGCCGACCAGTCACGCGTGAATCGCGCCAGTTCCAGCCGTTCCGCGACTGTCTGGGCATAGTTCTCGCCGGTCGAGCCGCCGGAGATCAGCCCGTGCACGCCCTTGTCCACAAGAAAGTCGATCACGTCGGCCAGCGCGTCCCAGTTGACGCGGCCATCGTCGTGATAGGGCGTCACGACGGGGGTGTAGATCCCCTCGAACCTGAAAATGGGGGTCATCGGGTCCTCATGCAGTGGAGCGGGGCAGGGCGCCCATCGGCACGTCCAGCGCCTCGGGCATGACGAACATCTCGATCCGGTCGCGCGACAGGTTCCAGTGATCCTCGGCCAGTTGCGCGGCGGCGGCATCGTCGCCGGTTTCGATCGCTGCAATGATCGCGTCGTGCTGGGCGCAGGCCTGTGACACGCTTTCGACCATGCGGGCATCGGCGGGCCGGTAGAAGGTCATCGAGATACGTGCATGGTCGATCAGCAGGCGGTTGAACGATGGCAGCAGATAGACATTGCCCGCCATCTCGCCGGTGATCTCGTGAAACCGGTTGTTGGCCAGAGCGCGATCCTCGCCCGAGCCGCGGCGCAGGGCCTGCCGGAAGGCCTCCTGCGAAGCCTTCAGGGCCTCGATCTGTTCGGGCGTGGCGTTCAGCGCGGCCAGCCGCAGGATCGCGCCATAGATCATCGGGGCGGCCAGGAAGAAATCGCGCAGTGTGGTGTGGGACATCTCGGACACCCGCGCGCTGCGGTTCTGGCGTAGATCCAGATACCCTTCGCCCGCCAGTTGCCGGAACACCTCGCGTAGCGGCGTGCGGGACAGGCCGAAGGCATCCGAGAGCTGCGCTTCGTCCAGATCGTCGCCGGGTCGCAGGCGCATGGTGAGGATCGACACCTTGAGGTGCTCGCGCAGCTCGTCCTTCCGGCGTTTCGCTTCGTCCTTCATCGAATGCCCTTTTGAGTTTGGTTTGGTTGCGGAATGACGAATCGCGCTATGGATGCCATTTCAGATGCACGATAGATAAAATACATATTGTACACAATAAGAACTTAGCTAGAGTACATGCTGGATTCTGGTGAGGATCGAAGAGTGTCGAAACTTCTGCGAGTGCTGGCTGGACGATGCCCGCGTCGCTGCGGAATAATCCCGGCATTATCGTCCGTCATATGCGGGGCAGCCTGATGCGAACTGCGTTCAGGCAGGAGGGAGCGGGGCTCATGACCCAACATTTCGCCTTTGTGCTGGTCGAGGAGTTCTCGCACCTGGCCTTTTCCTGTGCGGTCGAACCCCTGCGCATCGCCAATCTGGTCAGCGAGCAAGAGCTTTATCGCTGGTCCTTCGTGTCGGAGCAGGGCGAAAGGGCGGTTTGTTCAAACGGCTCGGTAACGCTTGTCCATCACGGGTTCGACAACGTGCCCAGATGCGACCGGTTGTTCGTCCTGTCGGGCATCCATATGCGCAACCATGTCACCAAACCTCTGCTATCCGCGCTGCGCCGGGAAAAAGCCCGGGGCACGCGGATCGGGGCGCTCTGTTCCGGGGCTTGGGTGCTGGCCGAGGCCGGGTTCCTCGACGGAATGCAGGCGGCGATTCACTGGGAATACCACGACAGTTTCATGGAGGCGTTTCCCGAGGTGAATCTGGTCCGCAGCGTGTTCGTGGCGGACGAAAAGCACGTCACCGCGTCCGGCGGAACGGCCACGGCGGATCTGATGCTGCACCTCATCGAACGCGACCACGGCTATGACCTGTCCGTCGCTGTGGCGGATCAGATGGTCTATAGCGCGGTGCGCAATGCGACGGCCGAGCAGAAAGTGTCGCTGCAGTCGCGCAATGGGATGCGCAACACGCATTTGGCGCGGGCGATCCAGCTTATGCAGGATCAGATCGGCGACCCGGTGTCACCCACTGTTATCGCCGAACGGGTCGGCATTTCGACCCGCCAGCTGGAACGGCTGTTCGGCAAGTATCTGAACACGTCGCCCAAGAAATACTTCATGGAGATGCGACTGGACCGAGCAAGAAACCTGCTGGTCCAGACGGAATCTTCGGTCACCGATGTGGCCTTTGCCTGCGGGTTCGAGAGCCCGGGCCATTTTTCGCGCGTCTATAAGGCGGCATTTGGGATCAAGCCTACGCATCAGCGCGACCGGTTGACCTGAGGGGGGGTATTCTACGCTTTATCTTTTGCGGAAAGCGTCCTGCAGGGCGGCGCCCAAAGCACCGGTTTGCGCGCCGCCGCCCTTCGGGGCAGCCTTCGTTGGGCCTTTGCCACGCTGCTTGCCGCCGCCCGGGCCACGCGCGTTGCGATCCTCTCGGGCCGAGGCACCGCCATCCTTGCGCATACTCAGCCCGATGCGTTTGCGGGGTACGTCCACCTCGGTGACGCGGACCTTGACCACCTGACCGGTCTTGACCACCTCATGCGGGTCCTTGACGAAGCGATCGGCCAACTGGCTGACATGGACCAGACCGTCCTGATGCACGCCGATATCGACGAAGGCGCCAAAGGCGGCGACGTTGGTCACCGTGCCCTCCAGCACCATGCCGGGTTTGAGATCGGTGATCTCTTCGACCCCGTCCGTGAAGGAGGCGGTCACAAAGCTGGGGCGCGGGTCGCGGCCGGGTTTTTCCAGCTCCGACAGGATGTCCCGCACGGTGGGCAGGCCGAACTGGTCATTGACGAACTGCTCCGCTTTCAACCCTTTGAGGGCGCCAGTGTCGCCCATGATCTGCCGGATATCGCGGCCGCAGGCCTGCACGATACGACGGGCAACACCATAGGCCTCGGGGTGGACCGAGGACGCATCCAGCGGCTCGGCGCCGTCACGGATACGCAGGAAGCCTGCGCATTGCTCAAAGGCGCGGGGGCCGAGGCGGGCGACCTTGAGCAGATCCTGCCTTGAGGAAAACGCGCCGTTCAGGTCGCGATGCGTGACAATGGCTTCGGCGAGGCCCGGTCCGAGACCCGAGACATGGGCCAAAAGCGGGGCCGAGGCCATGTTCAGGTCCACGCCGACGGCGTTCACCACACCCTCAATCACCGCCTCCAGCGATTGCGACAAGCGATGCTGGTCCACGTCGTGCTGGTACTGGCCGACGCCGATGGATTTGGGCTCGATCTTGACCAGCTCTGCAAGCGGGTCCTGCAGGCGTCGGGCGATCGACACCGCGCCACGCAGGGAAACATCCAGATCGGGAAATTCGCGGGCGGCGAGTTCCGAGGCGGAATAGACCGAGGCGCCAGCTTCGGACACCACAACCTTGGTGGGCGCCTTCACCGTTTTGGGCAACAGTTTCAGCGTGTCGGCCACCAACCGCTCGGTTTCGCGGCTGGCGGTGCCATTGCCGATGGCAATAAGTTCGACATTGTGTTCGGCGATCAGCTTGAAGATCGTGGCCTGCGCCCCGCGCAGATCGTTCTTGGGCTGAAACGGGTAGAGGGTGTCGGTTGCGACCAGTTTGCCGGTGGCGTCGACCACGGCGGCCTTCACACCGGTGCGGATACCCGGGTCGAGGCCCAGTGTCGGGCGCGGACCCGCCGGGGCGGCAAAGAGCAGGTCCTTGAGGTTTCGGGCAAAGACCTGAATGGCTTCTTCCTGCGCGCGGGTGCGCAGATCGGCCATCAGCTCGACCATCATCGACAGCGACAGTTTCACCCGCCAGGTCCAGCCCGCCACCTTGCGCAGCCACTTATCGCCCGGCCCATCGCCCCGGGTTTCCAGATGGGACGCGACGATGGCCTCGGCCCGCGCTGCGCCGGTTTCGGGCTCGGGCGCGATGTCGAGCGTCACGATACCTTCTTTCGAGGCGCGCAGCATCGCCAACGCACGGTGCGAAGGGACGTTGGCCCAAAGCTCGGAGTGATCGAAGTAGTCACTGAACTTTGCGCCCGCCTGCTCCTGTCCTTCGATCACTTTCGAGGTCAGATAGGCCTCGCGCTGCATGAAGCTCCGCAACTCGCCCAGAAGGGTTGCATTCTCGGTCAGCCGTTCGGTGATGATGTCCCGCGCGCCATTCAGCGCGTCCTTGGTCGTGGGCACCGCTTCGGTCACATAACCCTGCGCCAGTGCCTCGGGATCAGCCATGCGCTCGGCGAGGATGGCATCGGCCAGCGGCTCCAGCCCGTTTTCGCGCGCGATCATCGCCTTGGTGCGGCGCTTGGGCTTGTAGGGCAGGTAGATGTCTTCGAGCTGCGCCTTGGTCTCGGCCTGCGCGATGGATTTGATCAGGCCGTCGGTCAGTTTGCCCTGGTCCTTGATCGAGTTCAGGATCGTGTCGCGCCGTGCCTCAAGCTCGCGCAGGTATGTCAGCCGGTCGGACAACGTGCGCAGTTGCGTGTCGTCCAGCCCGCCCGTCATCTCTTTGCGGTAGCGGGCGACAAAGGGCACGGTTGCCCCCTCGTCCAGCAATTTGACCGCAGCGCCGACCTGCTCGGGGCGGGCGCTGATTTCCGTGGCGATGGTGCGGGCGATGCGGTCCAAGGGAGGTCCTCCGAGGCTGTTGGAGGGTCTTTGTAGACAGCGGCGAAGGTGAGGGAAAGAGGATCTGAGAAAATCCGTATCTGCACATCTTCTGCACATGTGTTGCGCGGTGGTCTGCACGCAGGGCGGGCAGGTTGGCGGCGGCAAGAATGGAGCAGAATATGGGACAGTTTGTTGTTCGGGGCGTACCTGCCTCGGTGGTGCAGGACAGTTGGTGGCTGGACTCGCCGGGTGATCGGCCTGAGCGGGAAGATGGCGGGATAGCAAAGGGACCATGGAGCGCTGGCGGCGGATTGGCGCTGCTGGTGGCTTTGGCGGATGTGTTGTTTCTCGATTACCTGCCGGGCGTGTCGCTGGCGGTGTTTGCTCTGGCTGTCGGGGCGGTTGTGTGGGTGCAGCTGGGCCGGGTGCGGGGCATGGTAGGGCCCGTGGTGCTGCTGGGGCTGAGTGCCCTGCCCGTGGTTGAATACGTACAGGCGCTTTCGGTTGCGTTCCTGCTGGGTGGCTCGGTGGTGGCGCTGTGCTGGGCAGTGCTGGGTCGTGGCGAGGACCTGAGCTGCGCAGTCTGGCGGTTTCTTGGACTCTTTCCGGTGCTCGGTTTGTGGCAGGCCCGGCAGATGGCGCGAGAGGCTCGAAATACGCTGCGCGCGGGCGGGGCGGGCGCGCAGGTTTGGCAAAGTTGGGCCTTTCCGATGGGCGGCGGGCTGATTTTGGGCGGCTTGCTGATTTCGGCCAACCCGGTACTGAGCGACGGGCTGGAGCGGTTTTTCGATGCAGGTATTCGGGTTGAGCGGGTGCTGTTCTGGCTTGGCGCGGCCCTGTTGATCTGGCCCGTTCTGGCGGTTGCGGTCGAGACTCGGCTGCTGGCGCCCAAGGCCGGTCCCCATCGTCCGCGTCGGATGCCGGGGCTTGGGATCAATGCCGCGTCGGTGGCGAATGCGCTGATCCTGTTCAACCTGCTGATGGCGGTGCAAACGATGATGGATGCGGTCTATCTGTGGGGCGGGGCGGCCCTACCCGATGGGATGAGCTATGCGCAATACGCTCATCGCGGCGCCTATCCGCTGGTGGCAACCGCGCTGCTTGCCGGGGCTTTTGCGCTGGCCGCGCGCCCGTTTCTGCACGAACGGCGCGGCTTGAGGCCGCTGGTCCTGCTGTGGCTGGGGCAGAACGTGGCGCTGGTCATCTCGTCGCTTCTGCGGCTGTCGCTTTATGTCGAGGCCTATGGGTTCACCTATCTGCGGGTGCATGCGGGGATCTGGATGGGGATCGTGGCCGTGGGACTGTGCCTGACAGCCTGGCAGATCCTGTGCGAGAGGCCGAACCGCTGGCTGTTGCTGCGCTGCACCGTCTTGGGGGTGGGTGTTCTCTACGCCTGCTGTTTCGTGAACTTTGCGGCCCTCATCGCGCGGGAAAACCTGCGGCAAACCGAGCGGTATGATGCGTACTATGTCTGTCTGTTAGGCCCGATGGCTGCGGCGGAACTTGCGGCCGCGCCGCATATTGCAGGTTGCGAAGCCCAGCCGCCAAGGATCGGCAACTGGCGCGAATGGGGGTTTCGCGCGGATCGGGTGATCCGTAGTCTGGCCGTCGCAACGGAACCGGAGAGCCCGCATGAAGATCCTCGTCGTGGATGACGACCCACGCCTGCGAGAGCTGGTCTCAATCACGCTTGAGCGGGCAGGGTTTCAGGTCGTCACCGCGCGGGACGGGCAGATGGCGCTGACCCATGCGGCGCGTGAGGCCCCGGCGCTGGTGGTGCTGGACGTGGGGCTGCCCGAGCTGGACGGGCTGGAGGTGTGCCGCAAGCTGCGGGTCCGGTCAGATGTGCCGATCCTGTTCCTGACGGCCCGGGATGATGAGATCGACCGCATTCTGGGGCTGGAACTGGGGGCGGACGATTATGTCACCAAACCCTTCAGTCCGCGCGAGCTGGTCGCGCGGATCAAGGCCATCCTGAAGCGGGCGCGCCAGCCCAACGGTCAATCCGTGCTGCGGCATGGACCGTTGGAGGTGGACAGCGCCGGTCATATGGTGCGGGTCGATGGCGCGGCGCTGGCGCTGACGGCGACCGAGATGTCGATCCTGCGGCGGCTGATGCAGACGCCTGAGATGATCGTGTCGCGCCCTCAACTGATCGAGGCGATTTATGGCGTTGGATCCCAGGTCTCGGACCGGACCCTCGACAGCCACTTGCGCAACCTACGCCGCAAGTTGGGCGAGCAGGGCTGGGCCAGTGCGATCGAGACGGTGCATGGGATCGGACTCAGGATGGGTGCATGGCCCGGCTGAGGCGGAAATGGCGGCCCTCGCTGGGGTTCGTGCTGGGCGGAGGGCTGGCGGGGACGCTGGCCTTGTCGTTGCTGGGGTTGGTGGCCCTGCGCTATCTGGGTCCCGAAATCGGGTTCCGCAGGGCCGCATTGCTGCTGGCGGTGTTGATCGGGCTGGCAACGGCGTTTCTGGGATATCTGTTGGTCCGGTTGCTTCTGCGCCCGATCACGGCGCTTGCCGATTATGCGGCGGCGGTGCAGCGCGGCGAGACGGGCAGGCCGCCCAGCCACTTCGGCACGCAAGAGTTGTCCAGGCTTGGCGCAGCGGTGCTGGACATGACCGGCACGTTGCAGCGGCGCGAAGCCTCGATCCGCAGTTTTGCCGATCACGTGACGCATGAGTTAAAAACGCCGGTGACGTCGATCAGGGCGGCGGGCGAACTGTTGCAGGACGCGCCCGGGCTGGGGGCGCAGGACGCTGCGCTGGTTAGGCAGATGCTGGGAGCCGTGGATCAGATGCAAGCCCACTTGCAGGCGTTGCATCGAGTGACGGCAGCGCGTGCGCCCGAGCATCACGGGCAGGTGCGGCTGGACGATCTTGCTGATGCATTGCGCGACGATTTTCCTGGGCTGGATCTGCAGATTGAGGGCGGCAGGGAATTGATATCCTTGGCGGAATCTGGATTGAGCATCGTGCTGCGGCATTTGCTGAACAATTCTCAGCGACACGGTGCCACGCGGGTAAAGCTGACCGCCGAGCCGGGCAGGCTGGTGGTTCAGGATGACGGGCCTGGGATTTCCGAGGGCAATCGGGACCGCATCTTCGCGCCCTTTTTCACCACGGCGCGCGAGGAGGGTGGCACCGGCATGGGCCTCACCATCGCCACCAATCTTTTGGGCGCACATGGGGCGCGGATCGTGTTGATGCCTTCACAGCAAGGCGCACGGTTTGACATCCAGTTTCCGGCGGCCTGACAGGTCTTTCACTTGTTATCTACCACAATCGTTACTACCTGAAGGGGAGTACTTCACAACAGAAAGACCCTGAATGCGAATACGCCTTATTGCTTTGTTCATTGCCATCGCCGCCGTTTTTCTTGCCTCCACAGATGCGTTGCGATCATCAAACCGATACGCCGATCTGGCGGCGACATGCCAAAGCAACTCGGCCACGCCCAAGGATGTTGTGAACGCCTGCACCTCGCTGCTCGAAGTCGAAGGCTTGTCGCCTGCGGATAAGGGCTTGTTTCTCAGAGAGCGGGCTTGGGCACATCAGTGCAACAGGCATTATGAAGATGCGATTGCGGATGTTGACCAGGCGCTGCAGTTGCAGCCGGAGAATGTGCGCAATTGGGTCTGGCGGGCATATATAAATGCCTCCAGTGGAAACCTCGCCGCCGCTACGGAAGATTTTGACCGGGCTTTGACGATCAAGCCGGACAGCACCTATGTGCTTTGGAACCGGGCCAAGCTGCATGTGCGCCACGAGGAACACCAGAATGCATTGCGGGACTATGAACGTATTCTGGAAATTGATCCGAACGCCTCGAATGCGGCAAAGGCGGTGATCAACATTCGATACGGCATGGCCGAATACTCCGATGTGATGAAACTTCTCAGAGACGCCAGCCTTCGCTGGCCCGATCGTCCTTGGGTTCATCGCTATTTGGCGTTCATGCATGTGATTTACACGCAGGAACTAAACAGCGCGTTGGATGCCGGTATCGAGTGGTCGCGTCTTGAGCCCAGCGCGTTCAGTGAATTGTTCTGGCCGGGATTAATCCACCTTAGACTTGGTGACCGGAACACAGGCATCAGTTTTGTTGAACGATATGCAGGAAGGACCCGGCGGGAGGCGTATTCCGACAAGATTTGGTACGATCATTATTGGAGTAGCCTCAGCGTAAAGATTGTCCTGGGCGACAGCGTGGAGCATATGTATCGCGGGATAGCATATTCTCAGATCGGCAGGCCTGACCTCGCGCGCAAGGAGTTTGCTCGTTTCGTGGCAGACACGGGACGGCACGGGCGAAGAATACTACTGAAAGTTATCGCTTGTGCTGGCGTTCCCTTTAGCTCGGAAGAAAGAGCAAATTCTCGCCAGCACCTCGACAACATTGTGGAGCGCTATATCGAACTTCTTGGAGACTCCATGCCGATGATCTCAGTCGAGAAAGAGGTGTAGCGACCGCACACCGCCTCTCAGATGTGAAAAGTTTGGTTTGAACCCCGTTGCGCATTGCCCAATTCGCAGGCAATCGCGCGGTTTTGCGCGAACTGGGTCAAAATGCGCGCCTTGGGTCGATTGAAACACGGCGCGCAGTGATTTAAGGGGACGGTGTCAAACAGAGTCGCTTGGGCTCGGCGGAGAAGGCGCCGACCCTCCCCGCGCTGCGCACGACGCAGCCCCACTCCTGGATCGCACGCCCCTGAAAGGCTTAAAAAAGGTAAAGGAATATGGCAGATAAATCGAACTTCGACGTATTGTATACCATTGTAGACGAAGCGCCCGAGCTGGCCTCGGCGTCCTTTCTGCCCATCATTCGCAAGTTCGCATCGGCGGCTGGCGTGAGCGTCGGCACCAAGGATATCTCGCTGGCGGGCCGTATTCTGGCGACATTCCCCGAAGGGCTGACCGACGCGCAGAAACAGTCGGACGATCTGGCGGCGCTGGGTGAACTGGTGAAAACGCCTGCGGCCAACGTAATCAAGCTGCCGAACATCTCGGCCTCGGTGCCACAGCTGGTGGCGGCGGTCACCGAGTTGCAGGGGCAGGGGTACGATATCCCGAACTATCCAGAAGAGCCCGAGACCGACGAGGAAAAGGCGATCCGTGCGCGCTATGACGCCATCAAGGGCTCGGCGGTGAATCCGGTCCTGCGCGAAGGCAACTCGGACCGTCGCGCGGCGCGGGCGGTCAAGAACTACGCTCAGAAAAACCCGCATTCGATGGGGGCTTGGGCGTCGGACAGCAAGACCAAGGTCAGTTCGATGCCGGGCAATGATTTCTACGCCAACGAGAAATCGGCCACCATCACAGCCGCGCAGGCCGGAGATGCGAAGATCGAGTTTGTCGCCAAGGATGGCAGCGTCACCGTTCTAAAGGATGGCTGGCCGCTGGACGAGGGCACCGTGGCGGATGCGACCTATATGTCGGTCAAGGCACTGTCGGCGTTTCTGGCGGATGCCATCGCGGACACCAAGGCCGACGGCACCATGTTCTCGCTGCACATGAAGGCCACGATGATGAAGGTTTCGGACCCGATCATCTTTGGTTACGCGGTCAAGGCGTGGCTGGCGCCGGTGTTCGAGAAATTCGGTGCCGAGTTTGAGGAACTGGGCGTGAACCCGAATTCCGGCATGGGCGACCTGCTGGAACGTGTTGCGGGCAACGCAGACATCATGGCTGCCATCGAGGCGGTGAAGGCGGATCGTCCGTCCATGTATATGGTCGACTCGGATCGCGGCATCACCAACCTGCATGTTCCCTCGGACGTGATCATCGACGCTTCTATGCCCGCCGTGATCCGTGCTGGCGGCAAGGGCTGGGATGAGACCGGAGCCAAGGGCGACACCAACTGCGTGATCCCGGACAACTGCTATGCGCCGGTTTATGACGAAAGCATCAAGTTCTTCAAAGCCAACGGCGCGTTGAACCCTGCGACCGCAGGAGCCGTCGCCAACGTGGGTCTGATGGCGCAGAAGGCCGAGGAATATGGCTCGCACCCAACCACATTCCAGGCACCTGCGGGTGGTACCATCCGCGTTGTGTTGGCAAGTGGCGAGACGCTGCACAGCCATGAGGTCGAGGCCGGGGACATCTGGCGCTCCTGCACCGTCAAAAAGGCGCCGATCGAGAACTGGATTCAGCTGGCGATGGACCGTCAGCGCCTGACCGGGTCCGAGGCGATTTTCTGGCTGGACGCAAACCGTGCTCATGACGCGCAGCTGATCGCCTATGTGAAGCCTGTGCTGGAGGCCGCCGGGGTGGCGGACAAGTTCCAGATCATGGCGCCGCGTGAGGCGACCCGTCAGTCGCTTGAGACCATCACTGCGGGGAACGACTCGATTGCCATCACCGGCAACGTGCTGAGGGACTATCTAACAGATTTGTTTCCGATCCTGGAACTGGGCACCAGCGCCAAGATGCTGTCGATCGTGAAGCTGATGCAGGGTGGCGGTCTGTTCGAGACCGGCGCCGGTGGTTCGGCGCCAAAACACGTGCAGCAACTGGTTGAGGAAAATCACCTGCGCTGGGACTCAATGGGCGAATTCTGCGCGCTGGGAGAATCTCTGAACTTCCTTGCGGATGCGCAGGGCAACGCCAAGGCCGGTGTTCTGGGCGCGGCGGCCGAGGTGGCGACGCAGGGCATTCTGGACAACAACAAATCGCCCAGCCGCAAGGTCGGTGAGCCGGACAACCGCGACAGCCACTACTGGTTTGCCCGCTACTGGGCCGAGGCGCTGGCAGCGCAGGGCGACGATGCCGAACTGGCTGCGCATTTTGCTCCGATTGCCAAGGAACTGGCCGATGGTGAGGCGCAGATCCTGTCGGAGCTTGCTGCGGCTCAGGGCAAACCGGCAGATTTGGGTGGGTACTATCACACCGATCCCGCCAAAACTGCAGCCGTGATGCGCCCGAGTGCGACGCTGAACGTCATCATCGGCTGAGCCCATTTCTGCAAAAAAAAGGCGCCCGGAGCAATCCGGGCGCCTTTTGCGTTCTTGCCTATCAGGCGTGTGCCTTTTTGCGCGGGCTGTGCGCCATGGCCCGATCCATGACATCGAGCACACACTCGGCAAGTTGACCGATCCGGTGGTGCGACCAGGTGGGATCGACCAAAAACGCCAGGCTGGTCTCGCCAAGTTCCTGCGCCACCGGCAGCGGCTGTTTCGGGCCCAGACCGCGCTTGCGGAACGTGCCCTCGCGATAGATCTCGGAACAGCTGCCCGAGAAGGCCGGGAAGCCCGAGGCGATGATCTCGGCGACAACGCGATCCCGGCTCCAGTCCGGGGCCAGCGCTTCGGGCCGGACAAAGGCGTAGAACCGGTAGTAGGCGTGGGTCACGTCCTCGGGCGGCATCGGCACGCGCAGGGCGCTGCTGCGTGACAGGGCATCAGCCAGAATGTGAGCGCTGGTGGTCCGGTGCGCGCGCCAGTCGTTCAGGCGGGTCAGCTGCACCCGGCCAAGTGCGGCGGCAGGGCCGGACATACGTAGATTGGTGCCCGGACCCGCGTCATGCAGCCAGCGGAATCCGGGCGGGTGGTCGCGGTTGAACACGGTGTCGTAATCCTTACCGTGATCCTTGTAGCTCCACGCCCGCGACCAGAGGTCGTCGTCATTGGTCAGCAGCAGCCCCCCTTCGCCACCGGTGGTCATGATCTTGTCCTGACAGAACGAGAACGAGCCGAAGGTGCCGATGGTGCCAATATGCCGGTCACCGATCATCGCACCATGCGCCTGGGCGCAATCCTCGATCACCCATAGCCCGTAGGTACGGGCCAGGTCCATGATGCCGTCCATGTCGCAGGGCCAGCCCGCCAGATGCACCGGAATGATGCCGCGCGTGCGGGGGCCGATCAGCGGCGCGATGGTTTCCGGCGTGATGTTCTGCGTGTCCGGATCCACATCGGCAAAAACCGGGATGCCGCCTGCCAGCATGACCGAGCTTGCCGAGGCGATGAAGCTGCGGGGCGTGACGATCACCTCGTCCCCCGGGCGCAGTTGCAGCGCCTTCATCGCGGTGTCCAGCGTCACCGTGCCGTTTGCCATGGCGATGGCATGGCGGGCACCGGTATAGGCGCAGTATTCCGCCTCGAAGGCCTTTACATCCGGACCAGTCCAGGCATTGACCTTGCCCGAACGAAGCACATCAGCCACGGCGCTGATCTGCTCCTCGTCATAAACGGGCCAATGTTGCATTGTAACTCCCCCTCCTCACACAACAGTTCTTACCAATACAAACCCCTCTGCTGCCGGACGGTGCACCGTCGCCCCGCGCAGGGTCGCCAAAGCCCGCAGGCTTTCGACCGAGCGTTCATGCGGGGCCGGTTTGACCTGGCTGGCAAACAGGCGAAATGCTTCGAGCTTGCGCTCGAGCGTGCCGGAAATGTCGACAAAGACATTCGGCAAAAATGGCGGTGTCAGATACGGCGCGTTCCAGTTGGTCTCGGACAGCGTCTCGTATGCGGCAATCGTGGTCGGATACTCCGCCTGATGCGGGCGGCTGGCGACCAGCGTCGACAGAAAACTCAGCTGATGGTCCAGATGGATGTCGCCGGGATGCGGTGCCAGCACCAGGCCGGGCGCAAGATCGCGGATCAGCGTGCCGAGGCCGGCGTTGAGCGCCCCGTGCGGCTGCTCGGCCAGTTCGGCGGCAGGAAAATCGAGCCAGTGGGTATGGGTCACGCCCAGATGACCATGTGCTGCGGCCGCCTCGGCCTGAACGGTTGCAATCTGGTCCTGGCTGAAGCGGGGTTGTTGGCCCCGTGTGACGATGGCCACATGCACCTCGCGACCCTCGCCCGCTAGCCGGGCGATTGTGCCGCCCGCACCCAGCACCTCGTCATCCGGATGCGGGGCCACCACGAGCACGGGGCCGCCATTGGTGTTGATGAAGTCAGTCGTGCTCATGCGGCGGTTCCAAGTTTCGAGTGCAGGGCAGGTGGCTTGTCCGCGCCCGACCAGTCGAGAATGTCGATGCAGCGCCCGTCGCCGCAGGCCACGGTAAAGTTTTGACCGTCAATGGCCTGCACCTGACCGGGCAGGCCGATGTAATAACCTTCGCGCGGGGTGTGGCGGACGGCGGTCAGCACCAGCCGTGTGCCGTCGCTCATGTCGGTGAAGGCGCCGGGATAGGGCGGGCCCGCAGCGCGGATCAGGCGATGGATCTCGGCGGCCGGACGGCTCCAGTTGATATGCCCATCCTCGGGCCGCCGCCGGGCACAGATGCTGATGCCGGTCTCAGGCTGCGGAGCTGCCGGGATGTCGCCGCCTTCGATCTGGGTCAGAAGCTGCGGCAACAGTTCGGTCAATGCCTGCAGCGCGCGGTCGTAGAGTTCGCGCGCGGTTACCGTTTCGGGGTCGACCGCGTACCGGGCCTGCGCCGCGATCGGACCGTCATCGGCGCCTTCACCCAGCCAGAACAGAGACGCGCCCACATCGCTTTCGCCCAGCAGCACGGTCCATGGGATCACGCCACGCCCGCGCAGACGGGGCAGGGCCGAGGGGTGGAACCCGATGCAGCCCAGCTTTGGGATGGCACGGAACTCGGGTCCGCAAAGCTGCGACCAACCGATGACCAGAATAAGGTCGGGCTCGGTCGCAGCGATTGCAGCGATGGTGCCGTCCCAGTCGCTTTTGGCCGTGTAGTGAACCGGCACATCGTAACGCTCGGCCACCGGAGTGAGATCCGCAAAATCGGAGTGCCGGTGCGCCAGTTCAGACGGCAGCGTCACGACTAGTTCGGGGGCGTGCCCGGCTGCACAAATCGCCGAGAGCGCTACATGCGATCCCTCGACCGCGCCGACGAACACGGTCTTCATGCCGGAGACTCCTGCAATGTAGGGTGTCCTTCGGCGGCCAGCCAGCGGGCGGCCTGGTTGATCCGGTCATGGCGGCGGCGCTCACCGCCGAGCGCCACGCCAATGGTTTCGATCAGGATTTGAATATCCAGCCCCAGCGAGCGATGGGCCACATACCACAGATCAAGCTGCAGCTTTTCATCATTGGAAAGGGCCGTGTTTCCGCTGACCTGCGACCAGCCGGTAAGACCGGGCCGGACCGAGCAGCGCGTCTGGCCAGCCGCCGCAAACGCCTCAATGGTTTCGGGCAGCAGCGGGCGGGGTCCGACGAGCGCCATGTCCCCTTTCAGGATCAGGAGAAGTTGCGGCACTTCGTCCAGACGCAACCGGCGCAGCAAAGCAGTCGCGGCGGTTTGACGGTCGGCGTCGGGCAAAAGCGCGCCTTCGGCGTCTCGCGCATCACTCATGCTGCGCAGCTTGTGCAAGAGGAATGTCCGCCCGTGAAGGCCCGCGCGTGGTTGGGTGAAAAACAGCGGGCGACCCAAGGTTCGCGCCACCACAAGACAGGCGAGCAAAAAGAACGGCAAAGCCAAAACGCCAGCCACAATGCAAATAAGAACTTCCAGTACCCTGTTCACAATCTAATCCGCAATTACAAAGCCTCCGCAGCGACATCCATCACCCGGAGACAGAAACTCAGAACTTACGTCAGAAAGACCCCCTCTCGACGCGAACGAAAAAATTTGCCGTTATTTTCAAACACGAATCTAACGGATAAAAACAATATTAACTTGTACGGAATCGAGGCTTTTTGCAAGTTTTGAAAGAGGTACGCTGCGGATTTCGTTGGTGGCGTGCGAGCAGTGTACGGCGGATTGAACCGCGAGATGTTTGGCTGGGGTTTGGCCGTCGAGATTTGGCTGACCATTGGCGCGGAGATCTGTGCCTCGCTGGGTTCGTGTGAAGGTGGTCGACGAAGATTTTGTTGTGTTTTGGTAATGGGTTGAGTGGATTTGAGCTAGGTATTTCGGATCGGGCGCTGCTTCACGGGTGGACGTCGGTGCACGGCAAGAGTGCAGGGCTCACCGCGCGGTGCCAAAGGTTTGCTCCGGATGGTCCGGACGTTCTTGCACCTTGTTTTCACACGAAAAATTGTTCGCCTCTCTTGTCAAGAGATGTGTCTTTGCGATGGTAAGCGTGGTTGAATCACACCGATGATCGATTTGGTTCCAAACCCGGCCGCACTACCGGTAAGCCAGACGCCATGAAGTTGCGCACAACTTGGGCCCGGGACAGATTGGAGAGATGGTAGTGATTGCATTGATGAGTGGTTTTTCAAGGGTGGTCCACGTGGCCCATGCATACCTTGTCCGTCTTCGGTTGTCTGCGGCACTGGTGATGTCTGTGCTGGCGGGCCAAGTGGTCGCCGAGGTCGCATTTCCCGGAGCCGAGGGTTACGGAGCCGGCGCTGTAGGCTGGAAGGGCGGTGAGATATTCACCGTCACCACGCTCGCAAACCACGGCCCCGGCTCATTGCGGCAATGTGCCGAAACTGCGCAAACGCCGCGTGTCTGCGTTTTTGCCGTGAGCGGCACCATTGATCTGCATAGCCCGCTTCGTGTTGGTTCGAACACTTACATTGCCGGTCAAACCGCACCGGGCGGCGGCATACAGTTGCGCATCGTCAAGGGGCGGTCGGGCACGTTGGTTTTGAAGAATGCACATGATATCGTCATTCGGTTTCTCAAGGCCCGGCCCGGCCCCAGCGAAGAGATGTCTCCGACGGTTGATGCTGTGACCATCGAAAATGGGCAGCGAATTTATCTGGGCAACCTGTCTCTGGGCTTCGCCACGGATGAGACATTCAACGTCCACGTCTCGAATTCCACCGCGGCGGACATCACGCTGGCCGACAGCATCCTCGCGCTCAGTTTGGACGATTCAACGCATCCGAAAGGGCCGCACTCCAAGGGCGCGCTGTTATGCTCGGCCGAAGGGCGTGGAAATCAGTGCGGGCGGATTTCGGTGCTGCGGAATCTGTTCGCTCATCATCGTGACCGCATACCCGACATCAAAGGTACTGAGATCGGTCCGATCGAGGTGATAAACAACGTTTTTTATAATCCGATCAGTCAGTTCGGAGAGTTCTATGATCTTCTTGGGGATGTTGCCATCGCCTATCTCGGGAACATTGCGTTGACTGGTCCCAACACCGTTCGCAAGACGCCCGAGGCGGTGCAAGTGTTCGAATGGGAGGACAACAACGCCGTCTCGCTGTGGGCAGAGGATAACGTAGCCGGGACCCCTCCCGGGTGTCGTCGTAGGAGCGTGGATGTCCTCGATGAGACTGCCCAGGCGCGTCAGGTTACCCCCGGCAGTTGGACACTGACAACCCGGCCAATGCCTTCGACTGAGGTTCTGGAGTCGCTGCTGACCCGGGCCGGGGACAGGATTGAGGGACGCCGGGCGCTGGATTCACTGGATGAAACCGTAATCGAAGATGTGCGCAACTGCACCGGAGAAGTAATCGACCGGGTGGAGCAGGTCGGGGGCTGGCCTGAGATTTCAGCAGGCGACCTCTCGGCGGTGAAAGACAGCGACGGAGATGGTTTGCCGGATGCGTGGGAGCAAACGCGGGATGGGTTGGACCCAACACAAGCCGATGATCCTTGGGACATCGATGCTGTCAGTGGCATGAGCTATGTCGAGACCTGGCTGGCCGCGATGGCGGGCGACGAAAGGTAGTTTGTGTTCGTCGCCGGAAGCCGGTTTGTGCCGTTCACCTCGAACACAAAGCGCGCGAGCGAAGTGAAGGCCTCCTTCAAACTGAATGCGTGATTTCAACATCTTGCACGCTCAAAAGCCGTGCCCACGGATTCAATAAGAAGAAGGCCCAGTTCTATTCGGCAGCAGCAGCCTGAGCCGGTATCCGATCCTCCTGGCGTCTGGTCGGATCTGCCACACGGTCGAAATAGGTCCGGTCATTGGACGCAATTGCGCGTGCGGCCTGAATGCCCGCAAGGCTGGCCCAGTCCGCGCCCGGACGATTCACATGGTAGATACCCTTGAAGGTTCCGACCCGTTCGAACAAGGCTGATCTGTGTGCCGACTGCTGTTCACGCCAACTGGCTGCCGCGTTTGTTCGTGGCATGTAGAGAACATGCGCGCCCAGAAGATCCTTTTGGTCTATGAGATCGACCGAGGCCATTTCGGACTGAGCCAGCTCAATCTGTTCATCCTCGCTCATGGACAGGATCGGGTTGTCACCTGCGCAAAAATACTCAACGCACAGGCACGAGTGACCGTCCGGCACCATACCTCCGCCGAATGCCGCGAAGTTTGTCACGCGGCCGCACTGCAGATCGGGGTCATTCACCTCAAGCCAGGCGTGCTCAAAACGGGGTGGCGCTTTGAGGAACAGGTAGACCAGCAGAACCGCCCTGTTGGACTCTGGTCCCGGAGGAGGCGGTGCGCCGCCGGGGATTTCCTCGGGGTCCAGCATCGCCCACAGCTGTTCAATGGGCAGGCTTGAAATCACGTGATTCAGGACGCGCTCATGATTTTCATCATCGTGTGTCCAGTTGACCCGAACCGTGCCGTCCGGCTGCAGGTTCAGATCCGTCACCTCGGCGTCAAAGGCGATTTGCCCGCCCATTTCCAGATATTGGTCGGCCAGCCCTTCGAACAACTGCCCGGTTCCGCAGCGGGGATGACGCCATGCAATCTGACGTGAAACCCCACCGCGCCGGGCCATCTGAAAGGTCTTTTTGACGGAACTGAGAAGACCGCCGCCATCCTCGCCCAGCGGATCCGATTGCGGAGGCGGCATTGCCGCCCATGTCGCACCGCGAAACTTCTCCCAATAGCCCTGCGCCAGAATACGGGCAAAGGGGCCGCCGACGCGTCCGTACCAGAAATCCTTGTAATTTGCGGGCTTGCGCAGGGCGCCGCGGACCCAACCGGCAAGCATGCCGACCCCGCCGGTCACCAGCCAGGGCAGGGGCATGCCCCGGAACTGTCCGCGGTACCGGCCCGACATTTCGACGATGTGGCCACGATAGAGGCTGCCGACCCGATGCGGGTATGGTCCATAGTCCTCGCCCAGAACCCCTTCCCACTGTTCGTCGATCTCGGGAAAGCGCGCGTAAAGCTCCTTGCGCCCCAGATCCAGAATGAAATCCCCCCAGCGCGGCGAACGCATCAACCCGCCAACCTGGTCGCCTTTTTCGAGAATCAGAGGATTTCGGCCTTGCTTCTTCAGTTCCAATGCTGCGCTCAGACCGGCCGGGCCCGCGCCGATGATAAGAGTGTCGTACTGTGTCAAACTGTTCACCAACTGTTAATAATCTGATGCTCGCAATATGGCATCGATAAAAGAATGCGCGTTTCACAAAGCACCTTATCAAAGAATCAGATTCTTGGTAGGTTGCTTGCGGTAAAAAACCCATTTTTTTGTTAGCTGATTGAAGAGATGTGTAGATGGTTAAGGTGAGCAGGTCTTTAGATTTTGGCAATCCGGGCGGATGCGTGCTATCGCTGGACTACGAACTGCTCTGGGGTGTGTACGGTTCACACACAAAAGAGACCTACGGCGCCAATATTCTTGGTGTGCGCGAGGCGATTCCGAGGCTGCTTGAGCTGTTCGAGCGCTACAAGGCAGGGTGCAGTTGGGCCACTGTCGGGTTCCTGTTCTACGACAATCGCGAAGAATTGCTCGCATCGTTTCCGTCCATCAAGCCGACATTCCAGAATCGCAGAAACTGCAACTACACGTTCATCGACAATATTGGCGCCGACGAGAAGAGCGATCCGTATCACTTTGGTTTCTCGCTGCTGCGCAGAATTGCCGAGACGCCGCAGCAAGAGATCGCGACGCACACGTATTCTCACTACTATTGTCTTGAAGAGCAGTGCGATCAGGCCGCGTTTGCCGCTGATATGGATGCGGCGGTGACATCGGCAAAGCGTCTGGGCGTCACGCTGGAAAGCATCGTCTATCCCCGAAACCAGGTCTGTCCGACAACCTTCGATATCTGTCGCGAGCGCGGCATCACGGTCTATCGCGGTGCCGGTCGGCATTGGTTCGACCAGCCGTCCGCGCGTGAAAGCGAAAGCCTCGGGCGCCGGATCAGCCGCCTGTCCTACAGCTATCTGCCGTTAGGACGGTCCGGCGTGGTTGACGTAAACCATCATGACGGGATGACGGATGTGCCCGCCAGCCGGTTCCTGAGACCCTATTCGCGCCGGTTCCCGAAGGCGACCGCGCTTCAGCTTGAGGCGGTCAAGCGCGATATGCGCCGGGCCGCACGCGAGGGTCGCATTTTCCATCTGTGGGCGCACCCGCATAACTTTGGGGTCAATGTGAACGAGAACATGGACCTTTGGGAGGCGGTTCTGGTCGAGTTCGCAGCCTTGCGCGATCAGTATGGCTGGCCGTCGTTGACGATGGCCGAAGCGGCAAAGGCCAGCGTACAACTATAGCTGGCGTGTGCCTTCATGCAGGAAGGCATAGGAAAGCCCGGTCACTCAGCCCAGTGAAAAAGGCTTTCATGTCCTGCGGGATGCTCAGCTTGCTTGTGTAACCCCGGTGCACCCCGGCTGGCCGTGCTGTAGCAGCTTGCGATAGATCTCGCAGATACTTTCCACGTGCCTCTGCCGACCGTAATTCTCGGCGGCGTTCTTGTGGGCGGCTTCGGTGACGCGATCAAACAGCTCTGGGCTGTCCAAGAGCTGTTTTGCAGGCCCGGCAAATGCGGCGGGATCATTGGGGCACACGAGAAAGCCGGTTTTGCCGTTTTCTATCGCTTCAACGTTCCCGCCATGCAATGTCGCAATGACGGGTGTGCCCAGATACATGGATTCGATCAGTGTCCGGCCAAAGGGCTCGTTCAGCGCCGAGATCAGCAAAGCATCCATTCCGGCCATGCAGACGTCAATCGGTTGCCGGAATCCCATGAGATGGATCTGGGGTTCGATCCCGAGTTCCGCCGCCTTGCTTTTGGTCCGTTCGTCCAGCTTGGACTCCTCGTCGGCAACACGTCCAAACAGAAGCCCGTGAACCGGGCGGTCCTTTACCGCGTTCTGAATGGCGGCGATGGTTTCGACGAAGTGGACCGGGCGTTTGCGCTCGGTCAGGTTGCCGAAATAGCCGTACAAGACGGCGTTTTCCGCCAGCCCAAGCTCGGAAATGAGCGCCTGTTTCGCTTGCATGCGATTTGGAATCTCGGGCGGAAAGTCAAACGGGCTCCGCACCACCGAAAACTTGTGATCCACGGACCGGATCGGTTTTGACGGTTTGGAGAAGTGGGACACGCTTACGATGTGATCCGAAAACAGCGGCGCCAGTTTGTTGATGCCAAAGGCGGTTGGATCCTGCCGATGGTGCCAGATATGGATGCGCCCGGACAGTTTTGTCGGAAGCACCCAGTTCGTGTGCATCCGCCCTTCGTTGGTATGCACGATGGCCGGGTTGATCCGCTTTAGTACCGATTTGAGCTTCCAGACAGATGACATGCAGTACTGGGCGACGGTTGCGTCGTTTTCCCGACGTTTGCCCCGAACGGCCAGCAAGCTCGGCTCGTGCAGAACCTCGTGCTTGAGACCCAGAGACTGCGCATATTCTCCGATCACGCCACACTCGAAATGACAAAGTACGTGCGGTTCGAACACGTTTCGATCCAGTGAGGCTGCGAGGTTCATGGCCGAGACATGGCTGCCACCCATCAGGTCGCCGCCAATGAAGGGGAACAGCACCTTAGCTTTCATGAGTCTCACCACTGCGACATACGCCGTTTTCCTGCCTGTTTAAAAAGGGCAGTTCCGCTCTGTTTTCTTTTGCTTTGCCCCCAACAATATGTCGGCTGATCATATCGGAAACGGTTGAATTATTCCACACTCGCTTGCGCCTTACTTGTTTCGAGAGACGCAAACGCATGCCTGCGGCTCAGGAATTCGAGGATTTTATGATTTCAAGCTTCGCGTCGTTTCAGGCGAGGGAGCTCAAAACTGAATGATAAAAACACTTTGATTATGTATGTGATCCAGACAACAAATCGGTAACAGCTTCACCCCACTTTAGCTCTACGCCTTCCCATGACCACATTGGAAATGGCTCTGCGTCCAAACCCGCTGGGTGCGTAACGCATCACATCGGGGTAGATCCGTCAATCGGTCAAGTATCGCGGCACTTATTTAGCGCATCGTGGTCACAACAACTGCAATCTTGTTCACGTTTTCGTTGCCTTGTTTAACGGCCTAGATTCGTGCATTCTTTTTGGAAGTAGTGTTAGTTGGTGCATTTTGTTAAGAATGATTTCGGAAATAACTATATGAAACCAAAGGTTATTTACGTAGCTGGCTACGGTCGCAGCGGCTCCACTCTGCTTGACATTGTTTTGGGACATCACCCGCAGATCTTTGGTGCGGGCGAGATTTCCACGATCCTTCGGCACGTGTGGCCGAACAATGAGTTCTGTGCATGCGGTGATCGGGTGAAGTCCTGCGACGTCTGGGCGCCCTTGATTGAGAACTGGGCGGCAAACCGAGACAATCCAGAGCAATTCGTTCGATTGCAGCAAAAAATGGAAACAGTGTCGCCCCTGAGCGCATGGGCGTCCCGCCGACTCAAGGAAACCTACGCGTCGCTGTCGGTAGATTTGTACCGCAGCATCCTGCAGCGGACGAACTGTGACTATGTGCTCGACGCCTCAAAGAACCCGTCCAGAGGGTTGCGATTGGCCGAGGCGGGCAGTGCGGAACTGTTTGTGATCCACTTGATACGGGATGCGCGTGCGGTGGCTTCGTCGATGTCAAAAGCCCTGAAGCGAAACGCCGAGAGCGGTCTGCAAAAAGAAATCAAGCCTCGCCCCGCGGCTTGGACCGCGATGCGTTGGATGCAGTACAATTACTATTCCGAACGTCTGGCAAAGAAGGTCGGGCCTCAGCGTTCGGTTCGGGTCAGATACGAGGACTTTGTTGCCAGCCCCGGCGAACAGTTGGAGCGCATTGGCAAAATGACCGGTGTTGATACCGGCAACCTTGTCGAGATGGTGCGGTCGGGACAGGCTTTCGTTCCTCAGCATCAAGTTGCTGGCAACAGAATTCGGATGGGCGGTCCTCTCAAGCTGAGAAACGATATAACCTGGAAGGGTGAAATACCCGACAGCATGAAGCGGCAGGTCGAGATTATTGCTGCTCCGCTTTTACGAAGATACGGGTACGAGATCTAGCTGAGATCGTTACGGGCATCAGGCTGACGGAAAGTGCAAGCATCCACGGCACTGTCCAGAACCGGGCGTAGAAATGAGGGATGGCGTTCATAACCAGCGCCACCATGACAACGATAGACAGCGACAAGGCCGAGTTGATCCAGTTGTGGCGGAAGAACCGCTCGAACCACGCGATGTAGATACCGGTCAGAAGCATCCCGACCAGCCCAAGCAACGACATCAACCCGCCCTCCGACAACGTCAGCAGGTATGTGTTGTGAACAGGCGCGTCCAATGCACTAACTTCCTCGTACTGATCGATGCCAAGGCCCAGCCAGACAGTATCGTCAGCGATCTTTTGTGCCTCGAGGATAAGCATGAAGCGTTCATCGAACGTCCCGGACTCGCTGGCGTCACCTGCGCGCACCGCTTCAAAAACGCGTTCCTGGAATACTTCGGGCAGAAACGCATCACCCCAGAGAAGGGCGACCGTGAACAAGGCAATCATCGCCGATAAGAGCTTGATGATCGCGCGAGCCGAACCGCTGAGCACCGCAAGTCCGAAAACGCCGATGGCCGTCAGGTAAAAGCCAGTATTGGAGCCGGTCAACAGCAGGCCATAGACGATCGGGGTCAGAAGCAGGAGGAAGAGGATAATGTGTATCCTGCCGACATATCGAAGCCACGTCAGGAAGGTGATCGCAAACGCTGCCATTGCGCCGGCTCCGTTGACGCGCTCGACCAGACCCTTGAGCCGTCCGTTTATCGATACAAACCGCCCGTCATCCGGATAGTAGTTCACGTAATAGGCACCGTGGATCATCGAAACACAGATTGAGGCCACGAACGCCAGTATCAGCAATTCGGTTTCCCGCCTCGAGCGCTGCAGGATGATCATCGGCAGCAGGATCAGCGTCACGCAATACTGTCCGATCGCGGTTGTCCCGGCGATCGGGTCACCGTTCAGGATTGAGGCCATCATGAACCCGGTCAGGAACATCAAGACCGACGCAAACCAAAGACCGCTGATCGCACCGAACGGCCGCAGTGGCAGGCGGCCTTTGGTCAGCATCAGAATAAAGGTGCTGAACGCAAAGACGTCGCCAAGCGTGAAGTACACGAAACTGGCGCGCAGATAGTTCAGGGGGGCCAGAAACACCGTTATCATGGCCAGTGTCAGTTCAATGGATGAGGCCGGGCCCGGGTATGGCGTGCTGTTCTCTGTTGTGCTGAAATCCGTCATCTAAGCGTTCACCCGCAATTTACGATTGTGAACGGATCAATGCCCAGCTGTTCCAGCGCTGCGGTAGACTTGGCCACGGCGTCCAGATCCGAGTGCTTGTCCCTCACAATCAGAAGCATCTGATCGACCAGCGGCAAAATCCGCCCAACGACGGCCCGGAGCGAGGCTGGCGGCGCAACCAGTATGGCGATGTCGTAGTGCTCCCACAGCCAGTTGGTGGTATCGACGACCCCGCTCTGGTTGAACAGGTCCAGCGGCGGCACGGAATCGGCGGCCGGGAAGACGAAATCCACTCCATCTGCCAGATGATTCAGGATCGTCTCGCGCTTCATAACCGCGACGTCGCCGAACAGCTCTGC
This sequence comes from Ruegeria sp. HKCCD8929, assembly GCF_013031405.1. Classification (GTDB taxonomy): domain Bacteria; phylum Pseudomonadota; class Alphaproteobacteria; order Rhodobacterales; family Rhodobacteraceae; genus Ruegeria. The sequence goes on from NZ_WPZY01000001.1 coordinate 226,292, forward strand.
AAGTGTGCGTTCGGAACGGTCTCCGGGCGCGATCTTTATGCTCCGCTCGTTCTTGCTGTCGCCAAGATCGATAAGAAGAACCCGGTTGCCGTCATTTGCTGCTGTTATCGCCAGGCATGCGGCCAGAAATCCGTGATCGTCATTCTCGTCGGTTGCAGTGAGGCCCAGAACCAGACATTCGGTATCCGAGAACCGGTTGTCCATCACCGACAGGATGTGGCGAGCGGCCTCGGCGGCTGCGCTGGGACGGCGCCGGCGTGTGATCTGCGCCACCAGTCGCTCAAGACTTCGCCGGTGGCGACCCGGTACAGCGGGAAACCGGATCGTGTACCGCAATCCCGCTTCCAGCAGAGACGACCGGCCAAGAAAGATCCTCCGGTCCATCGACTCGCGAAACAGGGCGGCCACGAAGCTCAGTGCCAAACCGCTCACGAAGCTGGCGGCAAGCAGAGTGTTGCGGTTCGGACGGCTTGGGCGCTTGGGAACCTGGGCGACCGATATTTGCCGCGCCAATGGCGTCGTCAGCGCCATTTGAGCCCGCAACTCGGACACCTTATTCGACATGAAGGCGTGTCGGTTGTAGAGATCCTCCAACTGTCGTTCGAGGGTTTTTCGCGTCTGCTCTGCGTTTGAGCGCCGGGCCAGAGCCGCGTTCAGATCGTCGATCTGCCCCTCGACCGTGGCAATCCGGTCCGAGGCCTGGCCGGTTTCCTTGAGGTATTCCAGGCGCACCTGCGCCCTTTGCAGGTCCGACAACAATTGCCGGCGCACCAGAGTATCGTCGAGGTCGTTCAGGCGGATCAGATCGGACAATCTGACCTCGGTGGTGGCGATTTCGGTGTCTAGGGACGTCAACTCATTCTGAACCAGACCCATCGACCTCAGGATGCTCTGCAGTTGCAGGGCAAGCGTCTGGTCGATGTATGTCTGCACGATTTCGTTTGCGATCAACGCAGCCCGGGCCGGATCGGTATCGTTGACCTGAATGCCTAGCCCTAGACTTTGCCAGAACCGGCTGATGGCATAGTTTTTCAGCAGTTTTGTGGTTGCCGCATCAAACGCGGTGTCCTGCTCGCCGATTGTGTCGGTTTCGGGAGAGAGGTACCCGGGGTCCTCATCCAGCGAGAGATTTCTGACGATTTCTTCCGCAAAGTCCCGCGATCTGAGAACCTCGATTTCGGTCAGGATGTAAGAGAAGGAAACATCGCGTCTGCCTGAGGCCAGGGCGTCATATCCGACATTGGCGCGCCGGCTTTCGAAAACCAGTGCTGTGGTTGCGGTATACTCGCGTTCAGCCGTCTGCACGACCAGGTAACCCATTGACATCGAGATGACCAGGATCGAGACGATCAGGATCGCGTTGCGCTTCAAAATCGCCCTCAGCCCGGAAAACCCAGCTCTTTCCACCAGATCCTCGATGGAAGGTTTCAAGTTTTTTCCAGCGTGCTTCACGATGTTGAAACGGTCGGGGTTACTTGTTGTCACAACAAAACAGCCTTCAACGCACGAACTTTCGATCACGGTGGCCAGCAGGGCTTGGGCGTGGCGCAGGTGCCAGCGGCATCTCAACGGGTATCATGAAACGGGATGTCCGCATATCCGCCATTCTCAGTTGGGGTGGGCGCTGCCCTGCAGCGCCGGGGTTTGACTTGCGACATTCGGCATGGGTTGCATCCATGTCTCATGCCAGCACCCGAACATCATCGCCGACCACAGATGAGCGCCCCAGTTTCGTTCGCCCGACAAATGCTCGTTCCAGCGTTGGCGCAGCTCGGAAGGATCGAAATACCGGTTCAGACCGCTGTCGCCTTCGAACATGGCCGCCGCCCGGTCCTTGAGCGGGCCTCGCAGCCAGTCATTGACCGGGATGCCAAACCCCTGTTTGGGTCTGTCGAACAGGGATGTCGGCAGCCGTTTTTCCAACAGGCGGTGTAGCGCGACTTTGCCCCGCTTTCCGTCAAATCGCAGGGAGGCCGGAGAGCGCCACGCCGCCGAAACCACCCGGTGATCCAGAAGAGGCGCCCGGGCCTCAAGCCCTACGGACATCGAGGCGCGATCCACTTTCACCAGAATGTCTTCGGGAAGGTAGATCAGGGAATCCAGCAGCATCATCTCATCAGCGCGGCCAAGGTTGCCGGGCAGTACTTGCGACAGAAACGCGCTGCGCTCGTTTACCTTACCGGAAAGCACATCCTCAGGGTCCCACAGCGAACAGAAGTTGTCATACCGTTGGCGAAATTCCCGGTGCGATATGATCGAGGCCAGTTTGCTGATCCGGTCGGCGGACAACTCTCCGCGCAGGCGTCCCGGCGCGAAGGGATGAAGAACGGTTGTCAGTACGTTCACCAGACCGATTGGCGCATTGGAAAGCGCCCGCGCCAGCCCGCGCGGCATTTTCCGGCCCAGCTTTTCAAAGAGCAGCATTCTGGGATACCGAGCGTACCCGCCAAAGGACTCGTCGCCGCCATCCCCCGACATGGCCACCTTCAGATGCGACCGTGCCAGTTGCGATACCAGCAGGGTCGGGACCTGTGAAGGATCGGCGAACGGTTCGTCATAGACATGAGGCAACTGATCCATCAGATCGAGCGCCATTTTGGGTGTCGCCGTGACCTCATGATGGTCGGTTCCGATGTGCCGGGCGATGGCCGCCGCAAAGTCCGCCTCGTTCGTGGCCTCGTCATCAAACCGCACGGTGAAGCTGGTCACCGGGGTGTCGGACAGTGACTGCATGATCGTCGCGACCAGGGTCGAGTCGATGCCGCCGGACAGGAATGTGCCGACGGGCACATCGGCAATCATCCGTTCGGCGACAGCGACCGTCAGAGCATCCTCGATCGCGTTCAGCGCGGTTTGATCATCCCGGTAAGGTGAAGCAAGACCATTGGCGGCGACGTCCTCGCAACTCCAGAACCGTTGGCTTGAATGTGCAAGCTGCTCGGCGGATGCCGGGGGCCGGGACAGGTCGACCTCAAGAAACGTGCCGGCGGTCAGTTTCACGACCCCGCGATATATCGTGCGCGGGGCGGGAATGTAGCCATAGCGGACGAACTGCCCAAGCGCCTCCTGATCCACGTCGGCAACGGCAAAGTCATCATGTGCCCGCAGCGCTTTCAGTTCTGACCCGAAGAACAGCGTACCGTTCTGCAGACCCAGATACAGGGGTTTCTTGCCCAGCCGGTCGCGGGCAAAGATCATGCGGTTGGTTTGCCGGTCCAGGATCGCAAAGGCGTACATGCCGTTCAGGCGTTCCAAAGCCGCCTGCACCCCCCATGTTTCAAGCGCAGCCAGCAGTACCTCGGTATCCGAAGTGCCCCGAAACGAGATGCCCTTTGCCAGAAGCTCCTGGCGGATTGACAGGTAACCGTAGATCTCGCCATTGAAGATGGCGCAGAAACGCCCCCCGGGCGACTCCATGGGCTGGTTTCCGGTCTCGGACAAATCCACGATGGACAGCCGGCGATGCCCCAGCGCCACGCCGCGATCGGCATCGACGAACAACCCCTCTCCGTCGGGGCCGCGATGGCGGATACTGTCGCACATTGCCCTGAGAGTGACTGTTGCCTGTCGTTTTTCAAACGGCGCAAAAGTCGTAAAGCCAGCGAAACCACACATACGTCACCCTCTCATTCAGCGTTTACGGACATCCAGGCACCGGCGCCCGACCGATCTCCGGTCAGCACCGCTTCATAGGCGTTGGCAATCTTCGGAAGCGCATAGTTGCGCGCAATCTGATTTCGCGCCTGCAGGCTCTTGTCCCGGTATTTTGAGGCTGGCCATTTGGCGACCTTCACCATCGCCGCGGCCAGCGCCTCGGGGTCGCGGGGCGGTACGATGTACCCGCAATCATCGACGATCAAAGCGGAATCTCCGACATCCGTGCTGACAACCGGGCGCCCGTGGCACATGGCTTCGGCAATGACGTTGGGAAATCCTTCGGTCCGCGACGATAAGACCAGCACATCGATCTCTTCATAAAACGGGTGGATGTCCAACAGATCGCCACACAGGTGGACCTGATCGGTGGTCAGCCCGTTTTTCTCAATCAGAGCCAGCAGTTCGTGATTGTCGGCTGTCACTTTGTCCCCGGCCGCCATGAAGCGAAGATCGGGGACCTCGCGGGATGCCATGCCGGCGGCGGCAAGAAAGGTCGAGTAGTCCTTTTGCGGATGAAATCGTGCGGCAAGCCCAAAAACACGTGCCGGGCCTTGCCGCGTGTTCTGGCCGTCCGGAACATCAAACCCGTTCGGGATGACAAAGGACTTGTTGTCCTTAAAGCCGTACTTGGCGTGCTGCAGCCGGGCGCGGTCCGAGTTGTAGATGATGCCGGCGCTGGCGCGCGACAGTTTGCTGGACAGTGTAACGGCTGCACGGGTGCTGGTTGTCAGTGCCGCTGGGTCGTCCAGGGCCTGACGAACGGTCCAGAAGACCGGCGTCCTGGTGAACGAGACCGCCGCAGCCGCCAGTCCGATGACCATCGGGTGGTACATCCAGCACAGGACCGTATCCGGCCTGTGTTGGCGGATCAGGCCCGCCAGACCTGCAACGGCCCGCGGTAGGGCGCGTAGCGAGCGGGCTTGCAGCGCATGGTAGATGACGTTCGGATTGTTCGCCTGATCCACGTTGCGATCAGAAACGCCGACCAGTGAAACCACAACTGCCGGTTCTCCTGAGTGAGCCAACAGCCGGGCCAGCATGGTCTGGGCGCCGCCCTGCGATCCGAAATCGGTGACGACATGCATGATCATCGCGCGCGCGCCATTCTCTGCCGCGTAGCTGCAGGCGTGATTTTCCCGTTGTTACCAGCGAGAGTTGTGCGGGGCCGGGCAGGCAGAGTCTGCGGCACTCGAGTTGGTTGGGCGAGGCGCAAGTGGAAGCAACGGGTCAGACCGTGGATGCATCTCGCAAATGGCGCGGAAGTCTTGATGAGCGGTCTCAAAACAGAGCTCACATCGAAAACAAATACTTTTGAAGACTTAATCACAATCCAGTCCACAACTTACTAATCCAATCAGGCACAAGCCGATCAGAAGTCACAAAACACGAGCTGCGCCGGCACTACCCCTCCAGACGCATTGATTTCCAATCGGCTTTAATCAAATTCCGATTCGATACAGTTCATATAGAAACAACTTGTATGGAATCGTAATTTATTGCAAGTTTTGCAGCATGAATGAGTTTTAAGGTTCCTTGATGGCTATGTCGGGGTGGGTTGTTTTGTGACTAATATGGGTGGCGGGGCCGTCTTTCGGCGCCGTTTTGATTCTTTTGTCAGCTTCGGTTGGTCGAGGCTGCTGATACTGGAACATGCTGTGGATCGGCACGTCCGGTGCTTCCTTCTGAGATACGGATGTTTGTTTGGCTGCGGTCCGCAGCTTGGGTTGTCGAGAGTGCGCGTCGCTCGGCGGTCGGGACGTGTGGTGTCCGGGACTCGACTGACAAGATTTTGATTGTCCGGCCCGACACCACGCGCAGAGGGAAGTTCTGAGGGGGCAAGGGTTTAATTATAAGATCTGCTGCCACATCTTGGACGGAGTAGTGGTTTGAAGACTGACTTTTAGTCTGGTGATTTGTGAATGTCGGTATTGGAAAAACTTGAGAAAACAAACCAAACCCGTGGGGACGATCGTATCGGGTTGAGCGGTATCTGGCACTTGGTGCGTCGGCATATCGTTCTGGTACTTGTGATCACAGCAGCCTGCGTGGCTGCGACATTTGCCGTCGTGTCCGAGATGGAGCCGCACTACAAATCCCGTTCGACGGTCGTGATGGCGCTGCAGGACACCCGGGTGCGGGCAACGGATGTGCAGCTTGAGTCCTTTGAGCTGTCCCGCGTCGTCATTGAAACCGAACTCGACGTTCTCAAATCCCGCGAATTCGCCGCCGAGGTTACGACGGTTCTTTCCCTGTTTGACGACCCGGGATTTGCGGGTGTGGTGGACCCTGATCAGCCGGAACCAGAGGTGGCACGGCGCGAGCGGGTCATCGACAAGATGCTGAGCTCATACAGCGTGTCCAGGCACGGCGAGAGCTTGGCCATCGAAATTACTGCGACATCGGTGGATCCGGCGCTGGCGGCGGACATCGCAAACACCGTCGCCGAAATCTACATTCTGAAATCCATGCTAAAGCGCAGGGAAGGGATCACTCAGTCGATTGAATTCCTGCGCACGCGCGTCGACGAACTGGGCGAAGAGCTGTCGCAATCCGAGCTGGAACTGGCCGCCGATATTCGCGAGAACAACCTGGATGACCAGAACCTTCCGATCCGCCTGCGCGCGGATGTTGAACGCCTTACGTCCATCTATGAAGTCGTTCGAGACGATCCGGCCTCGGTAGAAGAGGCGCCGCTGATCGCGAAAGAGCTTGAGGAGGCGCAAGCGGCCTTGCACGCACGCACGCGGGCCGAACTGGCGCTGATGCGCAAGGAGCGCTCCCTCGAGTTGTTGCGGGCGCGTTATCAGACATCCATCGAAAAGCTCAACGAGCTGGAAACCCAGTTGCAATTCGTAGGGCAGGGCGCGCGTCAGGTGTCTGTCGCGCGCGTTCCGGTCGACCCCTATTGGCCCAATCCTAGGCTGGCAGTTGCGGCAAGTGCCGCCGCTGGGTTCACGCTGGCATTCATCATCGCCTATCTGACCGAAAACATGAACACCCGGGTCTGGAGCGAGAACCAGATCCTGCGAGTCACGGGTCTGGTAAACTACGGATTTCTGCCGCGCATCAAAAAACGCGGGCTGTTTCCCCGGAGACATGAACCGCTGTGGTTCCTTGAAAATAATCCGAATTCCTCCTTTGCAGAAGCCCTGCACAGTTTCCTGACCCTCTGGTTCAACGTGGGAAGTGCGGGCAAGGTCATGATGGTTACGTCAGGACTTCCGAACGAGGGGAAATCCACGGTGGCGGTTTCCCTTGCAGCGGCTGCGGCCCGGGACGGGATGAAAGTCCTTGTGTTGGATTTCGACAGTCACCGTCGCGGCGCGATGAAGCTGTTCGGCGTGGAGCAGACGGCCCTTTCGGTGGAAGAGGTACTTGCCGGTGACGGCGCATCCGAGCCCGTGAGTGTCGAAGGCGAGGCCATGGAGGGCATTACCCTGCTGAGCCTCAAGACGAGATCGAAATCGCCGTTGCCTGCGTTGAAGACGGCGCTTGCCGAATTGAAAGAAGGCTTGCTGGGCTATTACGATCTTATCCTTGTGGATACGCCGCCTGTTCTGATCGTCGATGACGCGTGCAGATTGGGGCCGCTGATTGACCGAACGCTACTTGTGGTTCGCTGGGGGAACACGACCGAGGCGGTCCTGAGGGACGCGACGGAGAAGCTTTCGATGAACGGGATCGAGGTTTCGGCAACACTGGTAAATGACGTCGATACCCGCAAGCACCGCAGGTACGGATATGGTGGCTATGCGCATTATTATTCATATGGCACATCGGATTACTCCTGATCCGCAGCGCGCAAACCGGAGGGTCTGGCTTGTGCGAAACGGTGTGTTGGCGTGATCTCCCGACTGGCATCCGGGTTCAGAAATGAGCCGGTGGCGCAGCGTTTGCTGCGCAATCTGAAGTGGATTTTTTCCTCTCAGGTGGCCGTCGCGCTATTAGGCATGATCTATCTGGCGTTCGGAGCCCGGGCGCTGGGGGCGGCAGGTCTTGGTATGCTGGCGCTGGTGGAATCCTACGGCCGCATCATTGAACGTCTGATCCATCTGGAACCGTGGCAGGCCGTTATCCGAAACGGAAGCGAAGCCCTGGAGGCTGGTAATGACGGGCGCTTCGGGCGCCTTGTCGGGTTGTCGGTACTGCTGGACCTCTTCGGAGGTGTTCTGGCCGCCAGTGTTGCACTGCTGCTGGTGCCGGTCGCGGCCCCTTGGTTCGGATTCGATGCGTCGCAGTATTGGCTGTTGATTGCGGCGGCAGCGGCGGCGCTGATCTCATTGCGAGCGACCGGGTTGGCATTGTTGCGGTTGTATGACCGCTTCGATTTGCTGGCCAAGATCGACACCGCTGTTGCCGGTCTTCGGGCTGCCTTGGCGGTGGGGATGTGGGCTGCAGGATTTGGGTTGGCCGGGTTTGTCGCGATTTACGTGATTGTCAGCCTATTGAACGGAACGGCGGCATTGATTGCTGGCATCCGGGAGATGCGTCGCCGCAACCAACAGGTTCAGATTGGTGCCGTGCGCGAGGCGCTGAACGAGAACCCGGGGTTCCTGCGCCTGATGTGGAACAGCAATCTGGCTGTCATTTTGCGCCAAACCTCACAACGATTTGACGTCATCATCCTGGCGGCTTTGGTTCCCGCCGCCTCGGTCGGTTACTATCATGTCGCCCGGCGGTGTGGTGACGTGGCGCTCAGGCTCGGCCGTCCGATCAGCCAGGCCATCTACCCCGAGCTGACACGCTTTGCCGCCCGAGGGGAGTTGGCCCGTATTGGCCGGGTTGTGCGTGGTGTCAGCCTTGGGTTTGCTGCAGTTATGATCGTCGTGCTTGCGCCGGTTATCTGGCAGCTTGAACCCATGGTTACGACGATCTTCGGCGACACATTTGCGCCCGCTGTGCCGGTTGTGGCGATCCAAGCGGTGGCGGTCGGATTTTATATGTGCGGGATCGTCATGAATCCCGCGTTGCTGAGCCTTGATCAGGATCGTGCCATGGTTCGGATCGGTGCCACTTCTACCGTGCTTTTCTTTGTTCTGGTGGTGCCCATGGTCAAATTGTTTGGAGTGGCCGGCGCCGCCGGCACACATTTGATCTGTAATGCGATCTGGTTGACCTTATGTGTTGTTATACTGCGCAAGAGTTTGCGTCAGACCGCTGTTGCCAAGGAGGTGTCGAGTTGAGAGACCTGAGTTTGGCGATATTAAGTTTTTGGAGGAACGTCCTTTGAGCTTCACCAATGTTATGAAAGTTGGGCTGCTATTTGTGCTTGGGCTTGTGTCCGCCGCGCATGCAGAAAGCTATCTTTTGGTTCCCCAGGACCGGGTTGTCGTCCGCGCGATGAGGTGGGATCCCACATCGACCACGTACCTAAGATGGGATGGTATCTCGGGCGAATACACGGTTGCGCAAGACGGGACGCTGGCCGTGCCGCTGATTGGACAGATCGAAGCTCAAGGCAAGAACAGCGGCGATCTGTCCCGAATGCTCGAGATACGTTTGCGCCGTCAGACCGGCATGGCGGAGCCTCCGCAGATCGCGCTGGAGGTGATAGGGCACCTCCCCGTCTATGTTCTGGGCGATGTCTCAGGCCCCGGTGCATATCCCTTCCGGCCCGGGCTGACCGCGCAGCAGGCTCTGGCTTTGGCGGGCGGACCGCTGCGGCCGCCGGTCCAGTTCAACAACGGAACCGATCTGCAGCCGCTGCGCCTCGGCGGGGAAATCCGCCTGCTCAATGAACAAATTGAGGACTTGCAGCAGGAAAAGCGCCGCCTTGTTGCCGATCTGGACGCGGTTTCTTCGCAGGGCGCCGCTGGGTCAGCACAAGTACCTTCTGGTTTGGAGGGGGAAATCCTGATTGCCGCTCAAAATGCGCGGAGCGGCCAAGAAGAGAGTATTCGTGAGCTGAAATCGGTGCTGACCGAAAAGATCGCGAGCCTTGCGGCCCAACTTGAGCTGCTGGAAGAGCGGATCGCACTGACCAAGAAGGATTTGGACAACGTGACGTCGCTCAAGGAAAAGGGCCTGACGGTTAACACACGGGTTACCGCCCTGACGAACGCGCTGAACAACCTCGAAGCGGAGCGGCTGAACCTGGATATCGCGCAGCTGACCGCGCGGCAACAGCTGAACCGGGCAGAGCGGGACGGGCTGGCCTTGCTCGATACCGCCCGATCCAACGCGTTGGTTCGCCTCAACACGGTGGAGCAGGAACTGACCACGCTGCAGACGCGTCTTGCCACGGCCCGGCTTCTTCACTCCGAGGTGGTGGCGGCAGGGCTGACGACCGACACCGAACCCAGCGGAGAGGCGGTGATCCGGTATGCGGTCACACGCGGAGACGATGCGGTGACGACCCAGATTGATGCCAAAACAAAGCTGCAACCCGGCGATACTCTGGACGTGACCCGAGAGGTCGTTCTTGAACCGTTGTCCGGCCAAACCGCAGGGAATTGACGTCATGCCTTTGCCCCCGGACGGGAATGTCGATTTTCTGATTATTGGCGCAGCGAAATGCGCCACGACTTGGCTGCAACGCTCTCTGGAACAGAACCCGGCGATACATATGCCAGGCCCCGAGCTACACTATTTCTCGCGGGAGTATCACCGCGGGTCTCACTGGTTTCGCGATCAGTTCGACCCGAATGATGCCACCCGCCTTATCGGGGAAAAGTCCAACTCATATCTGACGCAGCCCGAAGCAGCGGGTCGCATTGCTCGGGACTGTCCCGGCGTAAAGCTGATCTTGCAGATGCGCGACCCGGTGCAGCGTGCCTATTCCGACTATTGCATGTTGTTCCGGCGGGGTGAGGTCTCGGGCGATATTCGCCGCTATCTGGATCCCGACATAGCCGCCGAGGAACGGTTTTTGAACGACGGCCGCTACGCCCATCACTTGCGCCGCTTCTACGACCTGTTCCCGTCCGAAGACATTCTGCTGCTGGCGTATGAGGATATCCGCACCGCACCGCTGGATCAGCTGAGCAAGGTCAGCCGACATGTGGGCTTTGGCGATGAACTGCGCCCACCAGTTCAGCAGCGGATCAAGGACAAGGAAGCGCCGGTTGTCCCCCTTGGCCTGCGCCAGGTGTTGGCGCCGTTCCGGCCTGTTCTGGATCCAATCCGCCATAGCTGGCCGCTCCGCACCCTGCGTGGTGCGGTTGCGCGCAAGGTTGCGTATCCCCCGTTACCCACTGACATTGCAGGGAAAATGACGGAGTTCTACCTGAAGGACGTGGAGCAGCTGAGGGCGTACAACCCAGAGGTTTGTCGACCCTGGACCAAGCTGCAGACCGAGGGTGCAATCGAATCGGGCGCGGGCGCAGGATTTGATTCGACGCAGGTTGCCGTAGGGGCAGGTGCGGTTGTTGGCGGTGACGCTGGCAACACATGAATTTGTGATCTGCCAAAGGTAACCAGATTTCCGGGAGAGGTCATTAACTATCTGAATAATAAGGAGAAAATTTCCAATTTTGCATCGTGGCATGATGATGTCTGAAGGTGGACATTTTTTTGAAAAATCAATTTTGATCTGACAAGCAATATGTTACCGTTAATCTGAAGTTAACGGATTTCTTTTGGTTGTTTCTCCCGTCGCTTCGAAGACGGGATGTGTGTGAGGGGGTAAAGGTTGGCGCGAGCAGTTTTTGATGCATTCGCGCAAAGGGGGAAAGTCAGAAGCAAGATCAGGTAGCTGATTGTCGACGCAATGCGCTCGGCAATTTGTTTGCTCTTATATGTCATAATAACCGGCTTTTGCCGGGGGGATATTTTTTGAGCGAGTAGTCGGGGGCCTAATAGAGACGCTGGAGCGTTCACCTATGCATGAGTATGAGTATTATCCATCCGGGGGTTCATCCCGGAAAAAGGAAATTAATTTACCGCAGAACGATTTGCTGAAATTCAATTCTTGGCAAAAACAAGTCATTGCGGAAATTCGCGCCAATCACCGTTTGGTGTTCGGCGACGTATTGGCAGCTGTGGTTACAGTCTGTCTCGCCGTTGTTCTTGCCAATGGCGGGTCTGTCCCCGCTGAATTGTCGCCAGCCTTGCTGCCGCTGGCGCTGTTGTCCGGTTTGGCCGGTCTGATCGCCTTTCCAGTGTCTGGGGTCTATCGTCGGCACACCCGCTCCACCTCGTTGCGCGACATCGCTCACATTCTTGTTGGGGCAGTTCTTTCCGTTGTACTGCTGGCGCTCATGGCCTCGGTGTTGACTGTAACCGCGCAAGTGCCCCTGCCGGTTTACGTCATCCAGTTTCTGTTGGCTGTCCCCGCGCTGAGCGCGCTGCGGGTTGTGGCGCGCAGCCGTGAGTTGGCGCGTCAGAATAAGCGTCTGATGGCGCAGCATGCCGACAAGATCCCCGTGCTGCTGGTCGGAACCGGCGCAAGCTGCGACCTGTTTGTGCGCTCGCTGCGCAACACTGGGTCCAAGTACCAGCCGGTTGGCATCATCGACGACGCGCGTAACACGCAGGGCCTGTATTTCCACGACGTGCAGATAATCGGGTCGCTGCTGGACCCCGACTGCCTGATTGCGCGGCTGAAGCATTGCAACATGCTGCCGCAGCGCCTGTTTCTGACCGAGCCGGTGACTCATTTCGAAAGCGACGGCATTCGCAAGCTGATCAGCTGGTCCGAGGCGCATGGTATCGCGGTGTCGCGTCTGGCCGGACTTGAGGAATTGGGTACCGAGGCCGATGCCGACAAGTCGAGCCTGCGCACGGTAAAGCCCGAGGACATTCTGGACCGCCCGCAAAAAGCGGTCGAGCGCTCGATGCTGCGCGAATTGTTCCAGGGCCGCCGCGTGCTGGTGACCGGAGCCGGTGGCTCGATCGGCAGCGAACTGACCCGTCAGATCGCATCATTCGATCCGGCCGAGCTGGTGATGATCGATAACTGCGAGTTCAACGCCTATTCAATCGACATGGACCTGAGCCAGAACTTCCCGGATGTCGCGCGCCGCATGTATGTGGCCAGCATCCGCGACGCCGCGCGGGTCAATACGATCTTCGAGCGTCATCGCCCCGAACTGGTGTTCAATGCCGCCGCGCTGAAACATGTGCCGCTGGTCGAACTGAACCCCTGCGAGGGTGTTCTGACCAATGTGATCGGCACCCGTAACGTGGCGGATGCTGCCCGCAATGTCGGCGCCATCGCGATGGTGCAGGTGTCGACCGACAAGGCGGTCAACACCACCAATGTGATGGGCGCGACCAAGCGCGTGGCCGAATTCTATGTCCAGGCACAAGACCGGATCACCAACGAGACCGAAGAAATGACCCGTTTCTTCTCGGTCCGGTTCGGCAATGTTCTGGGCTCGTCCGGTTCACTGATCCCGCTATTCCAGCGGCAGATTTCCAAGGGTGGGCCGCTGACTGTGACCGACCGCAAGATGGAACGGTATTTCATGACCATCCGCGAAGCGGTGCAGTTAACGCTGGTCGCGGCAGCCAGTGGCCTGACGCTGGACACCAGCCATGGCGAGATTTTTGTCCTCGACATGGGCCGTCCGGTCAAGATCGTCGATCTGGCCGAGCGGATGATCCGGCTGGCGGGTCTCACGCCTTACGAAGACATCGACATCAAGTTCATCGGCAGCCGCCCCGGCGAGAAACTGTTCGAAGAGCTGTTCGATGCATCAGAAGAACGGCGTGAATGCGGCATCCCCGGTGTCAGTTCGGCGCGGCCCGATGGAGTGGCAATTGCGCGTCTGCGCGCCACGATCCTCAAGCTCGAGCAGGCCGCGGCGGTGGGTGACGAACTGTCGGTCAAGCGTCTGCTCAAGGATCTGGTGCCGGGTTATGGCATCAACGGACTGCGTTCGGTCGATGTGTCGGATTCAATTAAGAAGCCGGTGCTGACCGCGACGGATCTTTTGCCGAAGAACGATATTCCCGCGGTGGATGCGGGCGCGGAACAACCGCGGCTGAGCGCCGGACGGTAATTCCGTCTGGATATGAGTTTTGGTTGGGCGTCAGCGCCCGGCCGGTTGAGAGTTTAAGTTTAAGGGCCCTTAAGGGCGAATGTTTGAATGACGGTGCGCAGTTTTTCCAAACCTGTTGATACCCCGCCCAGCCCTCGGTCGCGGGTGGTGCGGTTTCTTGGCGCGGGCGTCATCAACACCGCATTTGGCTACAGCGTGTTTGCAGCGCTGGTGTTTCTGGGTGCGCATCCGCAGGTTGCTCTGATCGTGCAGTTCGTGATCGGTGTGATCTGGAACTACTGGATTCATGGCCGCTATGTCTTCGGCGTGCGTGGATACGCCCGGCTGCCGCTATACGCGCTCTCCTACGTCATCATCTATTTTGCGAATGCCTTTCTGCTGCGCGCATTCATGGTCGCTGGCCTCAATGCCTATCTGGCGCAGGCGGTGGCGCTCGGGCCGGTGGTGATCTTGTCTTATGTGATGATCTCTCATGCTTTGGGTGTTCGGCCCGGGGCGAAGGGGGATGAGCAGCTATGAGCGCGACCGATATCCGCGACGCTGTGCAGGAGGACGAGCACGGCATGAAACAGCACCTGACCTTGCGCATGATCCGCGTAGGTGCGGTGGCATTGATGTTGGGCCTGTTGGCGGCGGCGATCTATGGCCGGATGATGAGCTTCGGTTTGCGCCGGGACGAGATGATGTTTGTGACCCCGGCGGAACTGCTGGGGCAGTGGCAGCTTTATCGCGACTTCTTCTACAATCATGTGCCCAATTCCGCTTGGTTCTTCCGGGGTTTCCATCTGCTGTTCGAAGATCAGGGTCTGCTGGGTTCGGCCCGGCTGGGCGTGTTCTTTGCCTGGCTTCTTTTGGTCAGCGGTCTGGGGTGGGTCACCTATCGGATTTCGCACTCGGCCGTCTTGGGCCTGTTCTTTCCGGTGGCGCTTATGGCGTGCGAGCCTTTGCTGACGCAGGCCGGTATGGCGGCGACCAACAACCTGCTGCCCTTGCCGTTTGCGGTACTTGGGCTGGGTCTGTTCGTTTCTGAGACGCTGGGAAATCGCCCGCGCAAGATAATACTTGTGATCGCTGGGATCTGTCTGTCCATCGCGGCGGGCATGAAGGTCAGCGCCATCATGTTCATTCCGCCGATCGCAATCGGGGCCTTTTTCCTGCCCCGTGAGATGTCGAGCGAGTACCGTCTCACCAAGGTGGTCGTGCCGTTGGTCCTGGGCGGACTGATCGGTGCGGTACCGCTATTCTGGTATCTGGGGGCCGATCCGCAGCTGTTTCTGGCCCATGTGGTCAAGTTCCACACCGGCCCGCATGTGGAATACTGGCAGGTCAATGCCGCCTCCGAGCCCGGGCTTGCGATGGGACTGGCTGGCAAGGTGCAGTTGGCCTACGGCGCATGGTTGTCCGGCGTCGGGCTGGTCATGACGATGGTTTTGTTCTTCCTGATCTGGGTGGCCCTGCGTGACACCAGCTCGGGCGACGTGCTGGAAGAGTCGTATCGGGGTCAGATCCTGGTGGTACTGGGCGTGCTGGCTCTGACCGCCGGAATGAGCCTGGTGCCCACACCCGGCTTCCCGCAATACTACATTCAGCCGCTGGTCTGCCTGCCCATCCTGTGCGCCATAGTCTATCGTCGCCTGCTGCATGTTCACCGCCGCGAGGTCATGCCGATCTTTGGTGCCGGTCTGCTTGTCTTGGTATTGCTCGGACTGCCGCGTCTGGCGCCCGGATTGCTGGCACTGACTGAACCCGGCAAGTTTACCACCGCCAAGGTTGCTCGGGGCGGTGAGGCCCTGCGTCAGGTTCTGGCAGAAAACGGCAATTCCGATGGGCCGGTTGCAACCCTCTTTCCGCTTTATCCGCTTGAAGCCGGGTTGCCGGTTTACGGCGAATTCGCAACAGGGCCGTTCGCCTATCGCATCGCGCCCTTTACCGACCCGGTGCTGGCCAATGAATACCAGATGGTGGGCGAGGACGGTTTGACCGCGCTCTTCGATGCCAATCCCCCGTCCGCATTCCTGTTGGGTTACGACCCCGCGCTTGAGGCCCCGCTGCAGCGCTATGCAGAGGCAAACGGGTATCAGCCGGTCGAAGTCGAAGGGCTGAAAAACCGTTACGGTCAGGGGATCGTGTACATGAAAGACCCGGAGGTGTCGCAATGACCGGCACGGCGGGCAAAAAGATCTCGAAGGAAGGGAGAGGGATTGGGCTGACCAAGCAGGTGGCCTGATTTCATGTGTGTTCTTTTTTGTTATTAGTAAGTTAGAGGAAGGAAAGACAATGAAAACGGTACTTTTGGCTGGTGGACTGGGTTCACGGCTGGCCGAAGAAACGGTCTCCATCCCCAAGCCGATGGTAGAAGTCGGCGGGCGCCCGATCATTGCCCGCGTGATGGACATCTACAGCCATTTCGGCCATCGCGATTTTGTCGTGGCCGCCGGATACAAGGCGCTGCTGCTCAAGCAGTTCTTTGCCAACTATCACCTGATTGCGAACAACATCTCGGTGTCGCTGGACACCGGTGAGCTCAAGCTGGTGCCAACCGCCCCGGGCGGCTGGAACGTATCCGTTGTGGATACCGGTGCGCATACCATGACCAGTGGTCGCATCCGGCGCCTGAAAGAGTGGCTCGATCCCGGCGAGACCTTCATGTGCACCTATTCCGACGGGCTGGGTAACATCGACATCAATGCGCTGATCGAGTTCCACAAATCGCATGGCAAGCTGGCCACCGTGACTGCGGTGCAGCCACCCGCGCGCTTTGGCAATATCGAACTCAAAGGCGACCGGGTCGATGCCTTTACCGAAAAGGTGCGCAAGCGCGAAACCTGGATCAACGGCGGGTTCTTCGTCTTTGAGCCGGGCGTCATGGACTATATGGTCGACGACATGGAGCCGCTGGAGCAGTCGCCGCTGACCCAGATGGCCCGCGATGGTGAGTTGATGGCGTTCAAGCACGCCGGATTCTGGCATCCGATGGACACTATCCGTGATCGTGCCACGCTGAACGGGCTGTGCGATGAAGAGACGCCGCCCTGGATGAACTTCGACGATGAAGCGCCGGCAAGCTATCCGGCTTTGGCGATCTGAGGTGAACATGGCTGGTCAGGTTGATCCCATCTTCGGCGGCATTTTTTCGGGCCGCCGTGTCCTTGTCACCGGGCATAGCGGGTTCAAGGGTGGTTGGCTGTCGGTCTGGCTGTATCGGCTGGGCGCGCAGTTGACCGGCGTGTCGCTGCCGCCCGAGAAGGGGCCGTCGTTTTATGACGCCTGTGGCTTGCCGGTGATCATGGACAGCCGCTTTGCCGATATCCGCGACCCTGCCGCCCTGCAAAAGGCGTTAGCGGATGTCGATGCCGAGGTGGTGTTTCACATGGCGGCTCAACCTTTGGTGCGGCGGTCCTACCGGGAGCCGGCCGAGACCTTTGCCACCAACGTGTCAGGCACGGCCCACGTGCTGGATGCGGCGCTGAAGATGAAGTCGCTCAAGGCCGTCGTGGTTGTCACCAGTGATAAGTGCTACGACAACAAAGAGTGGACCTGGGGCTATCGCGAAAACGATCCCATGGGGGGCAGGGATCCGTACAGCGCTTCGAAGGGCTGTACCGAGCTTGTTGCTCAGGCCTATCAGCACTCGTTCTTTGGCGATCCGCAGGGGCCACAGCTGACCACGGTTCGCGCGGGCAACGTGTTCGGTGGCGGCGACTGGGGCGAGGATCGGCTGGTGCCGGATATCGTGCGGTCGGCCGAGGCGGGCAAGCCTCTGCATATCCGCAGCCCGTTCAGCGTGCGTCCCTGGCAGCATGTGCTGGAGCCGATTTCCGGCTATCTGGGGCTGGCTGCCAAGCTGTTGGAAAAAGGCCAGCCATTTGCCGGGCCCTGGAATTTTGGGCCGGACGTGTCCGGCACGGTCAATGTGCGCAATCTGGCGATGATGATGCAGCATTCCTGGGGCGCTGGAGCGCCGGAATTCACGTTCCACCACACCGGCGACGGCCCGCCGGACGGGATGCACGAAGCCGGCATTCTGCGGCTGGATAGCACCAAGGCGCAGACCCGGCTGGGCTGGCGCCCGCAGCTGGACCTGCCCGAGGCGATCCAGCTGACGGTGGACTGGTATCGGTCACATGCCGCCGGAGAAGCCATGGCCGGGATCACCGATGCCCAGATCGGCCATTACAGCAACCTGATGTCATCGGACATGTTCGACCGGGCCACGGTCGCCGCGCAGTGAAGGCGCGGGTTTATTGAGGAGAAGAATTATATGCGAGTAAATTACGGTCAGACCGTTCACGGCCAGGAAGAGATCGACGCCGTGGTCGAGGTGCTCAAGACCTCGACACAGATGGGGCCGAAGGTCCGGGAGATGCAGGAAAAGGTCTCGGCGCTTTTTGCCAAGAACCATGGCGTCATGGTCAACTCCGGTTCGTCGGCCAATTATCTGGCGGTCGAGATTCTGGATCTGCCCAAGGGCAGCGAAGTCATTACTCCGGCACTCACGTTTGCCACCACCGTTGCGCCGCTGGTCCGGCAGGGGCTGATCCCGGTTTTTGTGGATGCTGCCCCCGGCACCTACAATATCGATGTGGACGCGATCGAGCGGATGATTACCCCCAACACATCCGCTGTGATGATCCCATCGCTGATCGGCAACCTGCCGGACTGGCGGCGCATTCGTGAACTGGCCGATGCCCATGGACTAAAGGTGATCGAGGACAGCGCCGACACGCTGGGCGCAACCATCGACGGGACCAGCACCGGGGTCTACTCTGACGTTTCGACCACCAGCTTCTATGGCAGTCACGTTATCAACGGGGCGGGCAATGGCGGCATGTTGTGTGTCAACGACGATGAGCTGGCCCGCAAGGCGCTCCTGCTGCGCTCGTGGGGCCGCAGCTCGTCGCTGTTCGTGGAATCCGAGGCCATCGAAAACCGCTTCAACGTCAAGCTGGATGACATTGAATACGATGCCAAATTCCTGTTTGAGGATCTGGGTTACAATGTCGAACCCTCCGAGATCAGCGCCGCCTTTGGGTTGGTACAACTGGGCAAGCTGGACAACAACATCCGCGTGCGCGAAGAGAGCTTTGACGCGCATCGCGCCTTCTTTGCCCGTTACGAGGACTGGTTCATTCTGCCCGAGCAGTTGCCCGGATCGCGGACCGGCTGGCTTGCCTTTCCGCTGACCTTGCGGCCCGGCGCGCCATTTACCCGGCGGCAGATGCAGATCTTCCTTGAAACTGCGGACATCCAGACCCGCCCCGTCTTTACCGGCAACATCCTGCGGCAACCGGCGATGAAAGACGTCGAATACCGTGCAGACCCGGCCGGCTATCCCGTTGCCGATGCCGTAATGCGTGGCGGTATCCTGCTGGCCTGTCATCACGGGCTGACACAGGCGCATATCGATTACATGCACGGCAAGTTTGACGAGTTCGCCACGCAACATCAAAAGGAGCTGGCATCATGAACCAGCAGTTCATCAGACCATCGGTACGGACAACTTGCCGGGCATGCAGCTCGGACAACCTGATGCTGGTATTGCCGATGGGTGATCATCCCCCGGCGAATATGTTTGTGCGCGCGGATGAGCGCGAGCAGCCGCAACCGGCATTCCCGCTGAACACGCAGGCCTGTCTGGATTGCGGCCTGATTCAGGTCGCCGATCAGGTGCCGCCGGATTTCTTCACCGATTACCTGTACGTCCCCTCGGGGGCGGCGACAATGCACACGCATTTCGCCGGTCTGGCACAGGTTTGCGTGGACCGGGCAGATGGAGGCCTGATCGTCGATATCGGCTGCAATGACGGGCTGATGCTGTCTCACGCGAACGGTCTCGGCGGAAGGACACTCGGCATTGATCCTGCCGCCAATCTGGCACGGATTGCAGCCGAGCGTGGGGTGAGGGTTCACACGGACTTTTTCAACCCCAAAACGGCGCGCGAGGTGCGTGACGCGGAAGGCCCGGCCAAGGTCATCACCACCACCAACACCTTCAACCATATCGACGACCTCCACGGTTTTGCCGAGGGCGTTCTGGCGCTGCTCGAAGATGACGGTGTCTTTATCATCGAAGTGCCGTGGGGCAAGGCGATCCTTGAAACCAATGAGTTCGACAACGTCTATCACGAACATCTGTCCGAGCTGAGCCTGCTGTCGATCGTGCGGCTGGGCGAGGCCGTTGGTCTGGACGTGGTCGATGTGACAAAGCTGCCGGTTCATGGTGGGTCCATGCGGGTCTTCATGCAGCCTGCGGCGCTGAAACAATCGCCTGCTCCCATCGTCGGCTCGATGCTGGAGGAAGAGAAGGCGGCTGGCATGACCCGCCGGGAAAGCTATGAGGCGTTCGCGGGCCGCGTGCAGGAACTGGGCGATACCCTGACCCGGATTCTGGCCCAGATCAAGGCAAGCGGTAAGACGGTTGCGGGTTATGGTGCGCCGGCCAAGGGCAATACGTTGCTCAACTATTTCGGCATCGGCCCGGACACGCTGGATTTCCTGGTGGACCGCAACCCGCTGAAACAGGGCCTGTATTCGCCGGGCATGATGATCCCGGTTCTGTCACCGGATGCAGTCGAAGAGCACAAGCCGGACTATCTGCTGGTTCTGGCCTGGAACTTCTTCGACGAGATCCGCGAGCAGATGGCGGATTTCGAGGCCCGGGGTGGCAAGTTCATCGTGCCACTGCCGATGCCGGTGGTCATTCCCTGAGGAAGCAACGATGGCACGCGTACTGATAACCGGAGCGACCGGATTTATCGGATCACATCTGGCCCGGGCCTGTCTGGCCCGGGGCGATGAGGTTTCGGTTATCGCGCGGCCTGCCTCATCGCTGGTCCGGCTGGCGGATGTCTCGGGCCGGATCGCCGTGCATCGCCTGGACCTGGCCGAGGCTGACCGGTTGCGCACCTGTCTGGCACAGGCGCGCCCCGAGATTATCTTTCATGCCGGCGCCAGAACCCGCTATCCGGCGCAGAAGGACCTGACGGACCTTTCGGACAGCGTGACGGAGAATCTTTCAGGGCTGATCGCGCTGCTTTCCGCTGCTGCGTTTGCTGACGTTCCGCCCCGGGTTTTTGTTCGCACGGGATCGATTGCCGAGTATGGCGACATCGAAACGCCCTATGTCGAAACCGCTCGAGAAGCGCCGCGCAATGCGTATGGTGCGTCCATTCTGGCGGGCACGCAGTATATGGCCATGGCGCGTCCACGGTTGCCGTTTCAGGCAGTGACCGCCCGGTTGGCGCTTACCTACGGTCCCGAGCAATCGAGTGATTTTCTCATTCCAAAATTGATTGAAGATTTTCTTGATGAAAAACCGGTGACGATCCATCGGCCCCATGACCGGCGTGACTTGATCCATGTCGATGATGTGATCCGCGCCTTGTTGCTGATTGCCGACGACCCTGTGTCGGCCGGTGCGGTGATCAATGTGGGTACGGGCGATGCCCCCAAAATGGCCGAGGTCGCCCGGATGCTGGTCGCGATGACCGGTGCCCGGCGCGAGTTGGCGAGCTTTGGAACCCCAGCCGATCCACCGGTCGTGTTGAATTGTGATCCGGGAAAGGTGAAGGCGACGCTTGGGTGGTCGCCGCAGATTCTGCTTCCCGAAGGTCTGGAAAGGACAGTGCAATGGGCAAGACAATCCCGGGCTCCCCACAGCCAGCCGGTAGCGATGGGGCAGGACGCATGACCACTGTTTCCATCCTCATCCCCGCGCTGAACGAAGAGGACAATGTTCGCAATGCGTATGAGCGGGTCATGGCCGTCTTCGATGGCCTGCCGGATTATGAGCCCGAGATCATCTTTACCGACAACCACTCGGACGACCGGACCTTTGAGATTCTATCCGAGATCGCAAAGGATGACAGCCGTGTACGTGTGATCCGCTTTTCCCGCAACATGGGGTATCAGTCCTCGGTGCTGACGGCTTATCGCTCGGCCACCGGCGCCTGCGCGATACAGATCGACTGCGATTTGCAGGACCCGCCCGAGTTGATCCCGCAAATGCTGGATACCTGGCGGCAGGGCTATCATGTGGTCTATGGCATCCGGCGCAGCCTGCCGGACGGCCCCATTGTCGCAGCCGCGCGGCGCGGATTCTACGCGCTGATCGACATGATCAGCAACGACGATTTGCCCCGTAATGCGGGCGAGTTCCGTCTGACCGACCGGCGCATTCTGGATGAACTGCGCCGGGTCGATGATCGCTCGCCTTATGTGCGGGGTTTGATCAGCGGCATGGGCTTCAACCAGATCGGGTTCGAATATGACCGCGACGCACGCACGGCAGGGGAATCCAAATTCCCGTTCAAGGCCATGCTGTCGCTGGCGGTGGACGGGCTGATCAACCACTCGTTGCTGCCCCTGCGACTGGCCTCGATGATCAGCCTGACCGTTGGGCTGGTGACCTTCCTTCTGATGATGGGATACATCATCGGCAAGGTGGTCTTTGGTCAGGACTGGCCCGCCGGTTTCGCCACCACCACCATCCTGCTGCTGCTCTCGATGACGCTGAACGCGATGTTCCTGGGCATACTTGGCGAATATATCGGGCGGATCTTTTTGCAGTCCAAGGATCTGAACAGGCCCATGATCGAACATGAACTGAACCGCCCTAAGGCCGAGCCTGAATTGCCGGACCGCGCCAGTTCCGCGCAGCAGGGAAATGCAACGGTCTCCAAACGTGTCATCAATCAGGCGGCGGAGTAGCCCGATTTGAAGGTGCTGCTTGTGCAGGGTGGGTTCGGCGCCGGTGGGGCCGAGAAGGTCGTCGCCATGATCGCCGCCCATCGGGCCGGGCGCGGGGATGATGTGCACATCGCGGGCATGACAATGCCCGAGGGGGGTTCCTATTTTTCCTATCCAGAAGCAGTGACTCTGCATCCAATGCAGAGCGGCGCGCTGCCCAGACGGCGCGTGCAATGGAACCGGCTCAAGCATATCCGTCAGGTGATCAAAAAAGTGCGCCCCGATGTGGTGGTATCCTTCCTGACAAAGATCAACACACTCACTCTGGCAGCGACCCTCGATAATCGCGTCCCTGTCGTCATCTCCGAACGGAACAACCCCCGGGCCCAGAACGCGCATCCGGTTTGGCGGCAGGCCCAGCATCTGCTGGCGCGCCGGGCGCGGGCGATCGTCATGCAGACGGACCGGGCGCGTGAGGATTTGCCCGCAGGTCTGCGCGGACGGGCCGAGGTCATCGCAAACCCCTGCGCCCCGTTCCCGGGTGTTGAGGAAGGTCTTGGCCGCAATGGCAGTCAGCTTGTGGCAGTTGGACGGCTCGACCGGCAAAAAGGGTTCGATATCCTCATCGACGCCATGACGGACATTCGGGACCGGGTGCCCGATGTGCATCTTACCATCTACGGCGTGGGATCAGAGCGCTCGGCCTTGGAAGATCAGCGCGACCGGCTTGGCTTGACGGATGTCGTCTCCATGCCCGGTCCCAGCAAGCAGCCCGGCGATTGGATGAAGGGTGCGGACATCCTCGTTTTTCCTTCGCGTTTCGAAGGCTTTCCAAATGTTGTCGCCGAAGCAACCGTAAGCGGCTTGCCGGTTGTATCCGCCGATTGCGCCTACGGTCCGCGCGAGTTGATCCGTCAGGAAGAGAACGGCCTCTTGGTGCCTTCCGAGGACGCAAAGGCGTTGTCGGCAGCGGTGGTGCGTCTGTCGCAGGACCCCGAGTTGCGGGCCAGAATGCGTGAATCCGCCGAGCGCAACCGCCTGTGGCTGGCGCCGAAATATGTTCTGGGGGAATGGGACCGGGTGATTGACGGCACTCAGTTCGGGTGACCGCGGCGGCCTAGTCCTGGAGTGTCTCCAGCACCTCATCCAACACATCCAGACTGGTGATCCTTGCATGCGGGGCGTGTGCCTCGTCCGGCGGTGTCGGGTCGTGCACTGCACCGGGCCGCAGAATCTGAATGGTCAGCCACCCTCGCGCGTTTGGGGTCACAAAATCCTTCGCCGGGTTATCGGCTATGTAAATCATCCTCGTGTGACCTGCAGCCGCAGCCTCCATTTCCAGATACGCGCGCGGATGGGGTTTGCCAAATCCGTCCGGCCAGGCGCCCGTCGGGCGGATATGGGCGATATGGTTTTCCAGCCCGAGCGCGGCGATCTTGTTGCGCTGCATTTGCTCGGGCCCATCGGTGATCAGGCCCATGGGGCGACTGGCGCGTCTGAGATAGTGGGCGGCGTCAGGGGCGAGAGTGATATCTGGTGTATGGTTTCGGTATTCCGAGACTAGGGTGGCGACGTGGTCAGGAGAGTCCGCAAGATCCAATTCGGCACAGGCGGCATTGAAGATTCGCCGGCGGTCTCCGGTTTCAAACAGCGCCCGGCAGGCAGCGCCAAATCCGGTCACGCCTGTGGTCTCGGCCACCCAGCCTTCAAGATGGCGGTAACCGCTGAAGGCGAAATCACGCTCCAGATACAATGTGTCGTCCAGATCAAAGACCAGCATCAGCCCTGATACACCGCACAGTCATAGCGCATCATCTTAACACCCTCGCGCCAGTTGTCATGGGCCGAGCAGGGGCGGCCGCTGACCTCTTCCAGCAGCCACTGGGCGAAATGCGCGCCGGCGTGATCGGCCAGCGGGTAGCCGCCCCCGAAACGGGCGTTGATCTCGATCACGCGCGGCCCCAGATCGGGGTCGTCGATCACTTGAAAACAGGCGACACCGCGCAGGTCGGGCAGGGCGTGGGCAATGCCTTCGGCCACTTCATGCAAGTCGGCCCGGCGACGGGTTTCGCCCTTTTCCACTTCGCCTGCGCGCACCTGCATCCGCAGGTGAGGGATGACCGTGCGCAGTTGACCCGAGGCATCCACGAACATGTTGACCGTGTATTCTGGGCCGCGCAGCATATCCTGAAAGATCATCGGCTCGGGAAATTCTGGCGGGATATCCTCAACGCGGTCAAACACCTCAAGACCCCGGCTGGCGCTGCCGCCGCTGGGTTTGGCAAAAACCGGCCATGAGATCTGGTCGGGATTGGCCAGCAGCCCGGCTTGATCGAAAGTACGGGGCACCGGAACCCCGGCGGCGGCAAGCACTTCGGACGTGCGTTGTTTGTCCCTCACAACTTCGATCACCGAAGTCGGAGAGACATGCAGCCGCGCGCCAAGCCGGGTGAAGTCGTCGTCGGCTTGAGCCAGCGGCAGCAGTTCGGGGTCGATGGTCGGCACCACCAGATTGATGCCATGCTTGCGCGTCACATCGAGGACGGCTTCGGCGTAGCCGGGATCGTCGCAGCGCGGGACGGGCAGCGCGGCATCAGCCAACGCGCATGCGGCGCTGTTATCCGGGTTCAGATCGCAGGCGATCACCTCAAGGCCCATGCTCAGGCGGTTCGCTGCAGCACGAAAGCTTTGCAAGAGGCCAACCCGTCGTCCGGCGGAACAAATCAAAAGTTTCAAACGATCACTTGTCATCAAGTCTTTCCGGCAAATCTCGTGTAATATTCAGGAGTTACCTTAGCACATGGCTTTGGCGACTGTGAACGACCTGCATGGCACAATTTTCGTTTGGAAAAGCGTGGGCGACACCTGAAGCGGGTCTGACGACGGACAGGTTCATGTTGCTGCTCCCGTTTCAAACCAAGTCCCGCAATCGGGCGATCGAAGACCCTGCGAGGCTCACGACCAGTTCGGCGATCGCGCTGGCCCCGTTGGTTGCCATGCAATCCTCAGCCAGCCTTGCGCTTGCGGCGGCCATGGCCGTCCGTGCGTCAGGATCAAGCAGCTCGGTCAGGGCCCGGTCAACATCAAAAGGCGCAGTGCTGCGCACGATGAGGCCGGCTTTGCAGTCGGCGGCGTAGCGGGCGCGCTCGATCTGTTGGTCCATTTGCTCATGTTCATTGGGGACCCAAAGGGTCGGCAAGGCTGCTTCCAGATGCTCGCAGAACGTGTTGTATCCTGGGGCTGCAACTGCCGCATCAAAAGCGGGCAGGTATTGCGCAAACGGGTACCCGGTCAGGCGGATTACCCCGTCGGGAAGGTTCAGACGGTCCTGCGCGATCTGCCATTCTGCCACTGCCAGGCCGACGCCCACCCGCCGAGCCAACCTGTTGATGACCCTGTCTGTAACACAGGCCATGTCGAAATTGTTACCTGACCCCGTGGCGATCAGGATGTTCGTTCCGTCAGGATCCAGCCCCAGCGCGGCGCAGGCATCGGTTCGGTTCGGCATCTCTGCCGTGTCGAGGATACGGACCGGGGGCACCACTCTGACGTCGGACAAGCAGACGACTGTTGGCCCTTCGTCGCGAGACCAGGCCGGATCGAGCGGTTCGACAACGAGATCGAATGCCGTCGCGCGATCAAGCGCCTCAACGTCCCGCCCTTGGCCCCACATGGCGCGACGTATCCAGACGGATGCCATGCCGGGTCGGGAGGAGAGCGCCGCCAGAAGTCCCTTGAAGGGCACATTGCCATCGAAAACCAGAACTTCGGGTTGGTAGAACGCAAATGCGGCGGCCAACGTTTGAGACAGGCCGACATTCCAATGCGCGCGTGCCTCGCCATAGGTCGCATGGTACGGCAGATGCTCGGCCACGAACCCGAACTGGCGTACAGTATCGACAGCGCGCGAGTGGCTGATGAAAACGGGTGTCAGCCGTTCGGGCAGCCGTCGCGCGACCGCGAGTTGCCGGGTGAGATGGCCCATACCAATGCCGTTTGACGAATAGAACAGCACGCGAGCGGCTGGTTCTGCATGCACAGCAGGCGCAAAACGCTCAACCTCGGGTGGGCCAAGCAGCGCCCTGACCCGCGCAACGAACAACTCGGGCGCAAAGACTTCACACAGCACGGTTGCCCCGCTCTGCCCGATTGATGCCATCAGATCCGGGTTCATTTTGAGGTCGATGATGGCCTTCGCCAGTTCCGCATCGGAACCATAGATCGCAGCGCCGCCAAACAGTTCCCGATAACTCTCGGGCAGGCATGGAATGACACCTGCCGATAGCGCCATCAGCGCCTCCACCGGCAGCGGGTCATCCTGTGCCAGATCCGGATTTGCCAGCAGATCCACCTTGGCAAAGAACTCGGCGAGCGTCAGCGCGGTCTCCGGCCAGACCTCAAGCGGAGCGGCCTGTGGCCAGCGCGGTGTGTCCGCCAAGGAGTCGCCGCGCTCGCGTAGCGCGAGGAAGGGGGTTTTCAGAAACCTGGCTGGCCAATCACTTGTTGGCCGCGCGCACGCGATACGTGCACGGCCAATCGTGGGACGGGCGCGTTCGGCGGCATCGGGGCAAACATGTGACAGGTCAGGGATTACAGGCGCCCAGTCCTCGTCCGTCGCCGGCCAGTCGGGCACGGCATAGGCCATGGCATCCCGGGCGATGATCGACGTCGGGCACCAGATCGCCGGCCCGCCCAGCGCTGCCTCGGCGCGCGCCCTTAACCGGTCGAGTGCGGGCCGATCTAACTCAACCAGCTGCGCCGGGCGTTCGATCGTCACGATGCGGTGTCTGGCCCTGATCTCTGGTGCACGCGCTAAAGTAGCGGCGAATATGCGGGCATCGAAGGCCAGTGCCAAACCACATTCGACCGTCGCACCGGGTGCGACCTGCCGGACGGCTCCGGTGTCGAGAAGCGACTGCGCGTCCGGATCGATCCGGTAAGGATCAGCGGCGATTGTATCTGCGATCACAGGCACAAACGCCAAGCTGTACCCGGCTTCTGCCAGCGTTGCTGCCGCCGCCGCATGGCACGGCGCAGCAACATCGCCGACCCGGATGTCGGCAATGATGGCGATGTCGACCCGGACCGGTCGTGATCCGGCTATCAGGTTGCCCGGCACGAAAGGCCTGATGGGAAGGTTCCGCGATAGCCCGGCTCAAATGCGATTGTGTCAACCGCCGTTGCACGCGTGCGGGCCGACGGGCGTGTGGTTCTGCTGATGACATAGAGGCCGTCGCGTTCGGTGGGGCTAAGCACGCCATCACTGCCGGGCGACAGGATCAGGTAGCTGTTCAGCTTGAATTCCTGCACGGATCCGCCAGAGGACACGACGCGTGGCCGCAGCACGCGCACTTGGCCGTTCTGGCTGCACTGGACTGAGGCGTTGACCGGACCGGAATAGCGCAGAACCGTGGTACTTCCCTCGCTCTTTCGTGCGACCACCCTGTAACCCAATGACTTCAGGCGTGAAATTTCGCCGGCGGCGGAAATCGTCGGTAAAGGTTCGATAGCGCAGGCCGCCAGAAGCAGCAATGAAATGGCCGCGGCAGAGAGGGGTCTTTTCATCATGTTGTGGCTCCTAATCGGTTGCTGCCAGTACGGTGAGCATCTCCATGGTAATCGACCCTTCGGGAAGCGTGACACCCCGTTCGGCAAAGGCTCCGGCAAGGGCACGCTGGGTTCCGGCACCCATCACACCGTCGGCGGGACCGGGATCTTTGCCCGCCTGCACCAACAGGAGTTGGGCTGCCGCAATGAACTCCGCTTCACTATAGTTCGCGATGGCATCGCCCACCAGCCGGGCAAGGTTTGCATCATCGGACAGACTGAGCGCCGTGGCGTAGTGGGTCAGCGCCTTGGGCCGGTCTTTAATGACGCCACGCCCGGATTCGGTCAACTTGGCCAGATCCCAGGCGGCCCAGGGCACCCCGCCTTCCATGGATTTGCGATACCATTCTGCGGCCGCAGAAAGATCGGGTTCGACACCGTCGCCTGAGGCAAAGGCACGACCGGCGTCACGCGCGGCCCAAGGGTTGCCATCTGCCGCTGCGGTGTAGAGCGCGCGCGCACGGGCGACGTCTTTTTGCACACCCCGCCCGGTTTCCAGAAGTCTGGCCAGTTCCCGCTCAGCGCCATAAACGCGCTGTTCCATCGCCCGTTCAAGCAACAGCGCCGCACGGGTCGGGTCATCAAAAAGCGGCGTCTGAGATGCATAAAGCCGGCCGAGCCGGAAATAGGCCTCGCCATCGCCCTCACGCGCAGCGCGGAGATACAGCCGTGCGGCAGCTTCGACATCGGGGCGGGACCCCTGGCCCTGCTCGTACATTATCCCCAGCCGCGTCACGCCGTTCGGAACCCCGCGAGAGGCCGCCGTTTCGAACCACAAACGGGCCTTGGCGAAATCCTGAGGGATGCCGTCGCCATCCTGATACATCCGTGCCAGCCGGGTCTGCGCCGTCAGTTCGCCGGATTTGGCGGCCTGAAGGTACCACTGTTCCGCGGCCTCCGGATCGCGTTCGACGCCCAGCCCTTTCTGATAGAACTCAGCCAGATTTGTCATGGCCCAGTCGTTGCGGCGTGCCGCACCCAGCTCATAGAATTCCCGGGCCCTGGCATAATCCTGCGGCACGCCGACGCCTGCGCGGTGGACCCACGCCAGCGCTGTCAGAGCTGCCGAGTCCCCGGCATCGGCGGCGGCCTCGAACAGCTCATAAGCGCGGGTGAAATCCTGCGCAACCGCTTGCCCATCGAGATGCATCTGGCCCAGGTAAACCATCGCGTTGACATACCCGGCTTCGACCGCCTTGACCTGCCAGTGGCGGGCTTCTTCGTAGCGTCCGGCCGCGCGATACGACCGCGCGAGCTGTGCCCAGAACCGCACCACGCCCGGCTGACGCTCAACCGCAAGCTCGCAGGCCACAATGGCTGCGTCGAAATTGCGATCCAGAATGAACTGCCGGGTGCCGGCGGTGACGCGTTCGATGTCATAGGGATTGCCGGCAAGCATGTCACAGGCATCGACATAGCTTTCGAGCTCGACATTGACCGGCTCGGTCGCCCCGCCTTGGGCCAGAACGAGACCCTCCAGCGCCTCAAGCCCGCCGTTCGACCCAATATGTGGCTCGAATTGCGGGGTTTCCCCGGCCCGGACATAGTGCACGTTGCCCTGAGCCAGGGCCTTGCCGTCATCGCTGCGCACTTCGCCCAGCCGGGGCGCGCGGGAGACATGGACCCAATTGCCTGACGCCTGTTCAGGAAGCTGGATTTCGATCGGTCCCACGCCAATCGGAACAGCGTGGCGATCAGCGTCGAGGCGGTCGATCACATCGGCCTTGTAGGCAGCCTGTCCGCCGGAGGTGGGTTCAACCCGGTCCGGCAGCGCCGGGTCTTGGGCCAGTACCGAGCCCGGATCGCCGCCCAGCGTAGTTATGCGCGCAATCGCTTCGTCGGCGAATGCGCCGTCAGGCCGGGTTCTGAGATAGGCCTCGAAAGCATCCAGTCGGTCCGTGTTGCGGATTGCCCGCCAGAACGTCCTGTCAACGACGCGCTGGGGCGGCAATTCGCCCAATGTGTCGCCCGCAGCCCCAAGGCCTGTTGTCGACAAACGCAAATCCGTGTTGTCCGGCTTGAAATAGAACGCGTTTTCCAGCGTGCTCGTGGTCCAGGTGATCTGAAGCCCGTCCGTCCGCTCCCGCACGCCTCCGCGTACCCGGCGGAATAGCTCGGCCAGTTCGACGCCCGGCTGGTCGATATTCTCGGCAATAGCATCAGTGTACGGGCTATGGCGGCCGCTGCCGTCAAAGGCGACCGCACCGGGTGCGGTGGCAAAGCTGATCATGGTCTCGGCGTCGCCTGCGGTCATTTCGGCCAACCCGCCCGAGGAGGCTTCGGACAACAATGTCAGCCCGCGCTGCACCTCTTCCCGGGATTGCCCGATCGTAAGCGCGCGCGTGACGATATCTTGGGCGTCGTTATCTTCGATTTCGATGAACGGGTTGTTGCGGCAGGCATCCAGAAGAACGATGTTCAGGCGTGCCCCGGACCCATCCATGATGTCCACGAACAGCTGCGCATCCACCGATTGGTTCCGAAGATCATCCACCGAATAGGGCGCCACGGATACCGGCAGCAGATAGTTGCGCCCGCTGAGTTGCACGCCATGCCCGGCGTAAAAGAACAGCGCCTCGCTGCCCTCGCGCAAACGGCTGCGGAACGTGGCCAGATCGGCGAGCATCGTCTCGCGGTCGACGTCTATGCTTTCAATAACCTCGAACCCGGATTCCCATAGTTTCTCCGCAATAAGTTGAGCGTCGTTTGCCGGGTTCGGAAGAGGTGTGATGTGGTGATAGGCCGAATTGCCGATCACCAGCGCAACGCGTGGCGCGCTTTGGGTATCAGCATTTTGGGCGGCCAATGGCCCGGCGGACAGCGCGATGAGGACGGCAACCGAAAACCCTGCCGACCATCGCCCGAAAGATCGTCCAGGCCACGTGACGCAGCTTTCAGTAAAGGTCTCCACCGCCGCCTCGGTCGCTGTCCGGTTGTGACTGGTTTGTCTGACTGGTCCGGCTGGACGATCCCGTCGCATTGAGAGTGACGCCTTTGGCGATATCCGACCGCGAGAAACCGGGGTTTCGCCGCGCCAACTGGAACTCCACGATGGCGAGAAAAGCGGCCTTTGCCTGCGGCCCGGTCGGATTTTGTCTGAGGTACCTTTCAGCCTGCGCTTCTGACGTAAAGACACTACTGTCGATGGCCTGCGCACGCGCAGTGCCCGATAGTCCCAGGGCCCCAACAATTAGTGCTAATTGACCGAAGAACGTCTTGCGCATCTCGCCTCCTGTCGTCCGTAGGCCATCATACGTGCCGACAACTCGTTCCGTCAACAAAGGCAACAGCGGCTGGCTCAAAACCTCTCGTCAAACATCCAAGGGCGTGACATTGTTCGAAAATGCTTCAGGCCGCTCCGCCAAATCCGATAAATGTGCGTTTCTTCCCGGATTATCGGGGAACAAATCCCTATCAGGAATTGCTCTATCGATCCCTAGGCCCTGCTGTCATTGCCCAACCGCTGGACAGTGCGGCCCAAATTGGTGCCGGTGGTCAGGATGCAGGCAGCATCCTGCATCTGCACTGGGAAACGGCGGCTTTCACGGACGGGAAGCAGTCGGCCGAGAGTTTTCTGGATGCGCTGTCCGGTTTTCGCGACAGGGGTGGCCGCATTGTCTGGACCATTCACAACCTGATGCCGCACGATCACCGCTACCGTGCCGTGTCTAAGCAGGTGCGCAGCGGTCTGTTGGCGCTGGCGGACATCGTGCATCTGCACTCGCTCCCTGCGCTGACCGCGGCGATGGAGCAGCACGCGTTGCCGATGGCCAAGGTACGCATCATTCCGCATGGCAATTTTGACGGGGTTTACCCGAGTTTTTCGCGTGAACAGGCGCGATCCGAGCTGCAGTTGGAAGATGCTCGAATGATTGTCCTGATGCCCGGTCAGATCCGGGCCTACAAAGCACCGGCGGCGCTGATCGAGGCCTTTCTGGATGTCGCTGGGCCTGATGATCGGCTGATTTTGGCAGGTCATCGCGCGCCGGATGTCGACGATCTGACAGTGCCGGATGACCCTCGCATGGTCGCAACCTTTGGGTTTTCGACGGATCGGGATCTCGCTTTGGTCCATGCAGCAGCCGATTTTGCTGTATTGCCCTATACGGCTTCTCTGACCTCTGGTTCCGCTATTCTTGCGCAGACACTGGGGCGCGGGACACTGGGCAGTGACACGCCGGGCCTGCGTGATGCGGTGCTGGTGCCCGCGACTGGCGTGTTGTACGACCCCGCACCCGATGGTGCGCTCGCCAGCGCCTTGCAAGCCGCTCTTAACGAGGGACCCGATCCCTGGGCTGCGCGCGGCAAGGCTGCGGCACAGGCTGCGCGCGCCCGGGATTGGACAGCCATCGGTGCCACCTGGCGGTCGCTCTTTACGGAGCTTGCCCGACGGCCCCGACCGGCGCGCGTTCTGACATCATGAAGTTCGGACGGAAGAACCCCTCAGCCGCGGACGCGCTGGTACCGGTCGAAACCGATCCGGACGACAGCCCGGCGGACGTTTTTGAGGCGGCATGGCCGTTTAACGCGGACAGCGCTCAGGTCGAAGGCGTTCTGCGCGAGGACAGGTTTTTGTCGGTCATGCTGGTGGACGTCACCGGTCTGGATTGGGAGGCGATCACACGGCATCTGGAGACCGTACGCGAGATCGCAAAGACCAAGGAGATGGTCCCGGTTTTCGTTGTCGATCTCGTGGAGTTCCGGGGCCTGATCGCAGAAAACATGGCCTACGATACCTTGCCCATTGTGCTGGCCAACGAGGAGCTTGAGCAGGATCTGGACTGGTCAGGTTACCTCGCCCGGCGCCGCCAGCTTTTGCGCGAGAAATGGCGCCCGGCAGCGATCATCAACCTTGGGCTGAGCGCTGATTGGGACGCGACATGATTGATCTCGGCGCTTGCGATGTCGTGTTTCTCAGTTTCGACGAACCGAACGCCGACACTCATTTCGAGCTGGTCCGCAGGGCCGTGCCGCGAGCCAAACAGGTGCACGGCGTCAAAGGCTTCGACGCGGCCCACAGGCGCGCGGGCGAAATTGCGAGTTCGCCATATGTCATCACCATCGACGCCGACAATGTGCTGCTGGATCCGGATTTTATGACAGCACGCCTGGATATCGCACCGCGTGACCGTGCGCGGGTGTTTTCGTTCAGCGGGCGCAACACGGTCAATGGCCTGCGTTATGGCAATGGTGGAGTAAAGATCTGGCCCCGCAGCACGTTGCTGACCCTGCAAACGCATGAGAATGCCGCCCGTTCTAACGCCGCAGTCGATTTTTGCTGGACTGTGCCATATTACCAGTTGAACCGGCCATTGTCCGACGTGGTGATAACCGGCTCGGACTATCAGACTTTCCGCGCCGGATTTCGAGAAGGCGTAAAGCTCAATCTAGCCGACGGACAGATCGCTTATGACGCGTTTCCGGACCTGCCAAAAGCAGAGGCGCTGCGCGCGCATATCGGCGAGCGCAACCTCGACCGCCTGAAAGTTTGGTGCACAATCGGCGCGGATGTCGGACGTGGCGACTGGGCGATCTTTGGCGCACGTCTTGGCTGTGTCATGGCGGCGTTGCAGGGATTCGATGTCGCCAAGGTCGCCGACTATGGCTGGATCGAATACTTCTGGACGGATCGCATCACTCCGGGCTACTCCGATGATCAGGCGCGTGCGGCCTATTCCAAGGAGTTGGCCGACCAGCTCAATGACGTATTGGACCTTGGGATCCGCGACCTGTCCCCCGAGGCATCAGCGTATTTCAAATCGAAGCACCGGGGCCACCGCGCTTATGGTGCGATGCGGGTCGTGTGATGGGCTTTGATGTGAAGGCCCTGAGCGGTACTTCTTCTGGTTTCGGTGACCGCACCGCCGGTCTTCCTTAGGCGGTTCGCCGTTTTGCCCGAACCTGTCAGGCCGTGAACAGAAACGTCGGAAAGCGTGAGAGCGCCCGCTCTTCGGTCAGACTGTGAAAACCGCTCTCAGCCGCATCGTCGACGCGGCACGTCCCGTAAAACGAGAGTTGCTCCGCAATCGCGCCCATGCGATCCCGCCGCTCGTCCGCTTCAAGAAAAGGCGCGTGGGTCGACAAATAGAGAGTCGGCCGATGTTCGCGTAGCCAGGGCAATAGCGTCGGCAGAACCGAGAACTCGGCGCCTTCGATGTCCATTTTGACCAATGACACCCCTGACAGATCGACAGATCCGGCGAACCGGTCCCAGTCAATCGTCAGTGCATCCGTACCGTGGGCGCCGTCATGCAGCAGCGAACTGGTCGAATCTCCGGGCTCGCCGCGTACTGAGGCCATGCGGGCCACACCGAATCCTTCGGACAGCGCTACGCCAAAGGCCGAGACATTCTGGATGCCGTTCAGGTCCAGATTCCACGCCAGATGGCGATAGGCGGTCGGGTCCGGCTCAAAACACCACACATGCCGCGCCTTGCGGGCGCCGTAGAGAACCGTCGGGCCGATCCACGCGCCGATGTCCAGATAGTCGCGGTCGGATGACAAGTACCGGTCCAGCACCGCAAAGGTCTCGGGCTCCCAGTTTCCTGTGGACGCCTTGCGCCAGAATTTTGAGTGATACGGGTCCAGCCGAAACGGCTCGCCGTTCAGCTGACCCGCGTAGTAGCCGCGGGCGCGATAGAACATCTTGCGCGCTTGGGTCAGCATTTGCCTGCCTCCGGACCTTGTTTTCCCGTCCCGGCCCTTGACCTGCGCGCGCGCCCAAAGCATGTAACCTTGGGAACGCAACATTTATTTCAACAGGGGGCCGAGATGGCTTTTGAACTTCCTGATCTTCCTTATGCACATGACGCGCTGGCATCCAAGGGCATGTCGGCTGAAACGCTGGAATATCATCACGATCTGCACCACAAGGCCTATGTCGATAACGGCAACAAGCTGATCGCGGGCACCGAGTGGGACGGCAAGAGCCTAGAAGAGATCATCACCGGCACCTATGACGCCGGTGCAGTTGCGCAAAATGGCATCTTCAACAACATCTCGCAGCTCTGGAACCACAACCAGTTCTGGGAAATGATGAGCCCGGGCGGCAACGCGATGCCGGGTGAGCTGGAAAGCGCGCTCAACGAAAACTTCGGCTCGGTCGACGAGTTCAAGTCGCAGTTCAGCGCCGCCGGTGCCGGTCAGTTCGGCTCGGGCTGGGCGTGGCTGGTCAAGAACGCCGATGGTTCGCTGGCCGTGACCAAGACCGAAAACGGCGTGAACCCGCTGTGCTTTGGTCAGACCGCGCTGCTGGGTTGTGACGTGTGGGAGCACTCCTACTACATTGATTTCCGCAACAAGCGTCCGGCGTATCTGTCGAACTTCCTGGACAACCTGGTGAACTGGGAAAACGTCGCCTCGCGGATGTGATCCATTGACCCGAAGAGGGTTCATAAAGGGCCTGCTGGCGACGATGCTGGCAGGCCTTTTTGCGTCCCTGTATGGCTTCTTCATCGAACCCGCCCTGCGGCTTCGGGTGCGCAAATGGGCGGTCCGTGCGGACAACTGGCCGAAAGATCGACTGATGCGGATCGCCATCCTCACCGATCTGCATATGGGCGAGCCGCACATGTCCCGCGACCGGTTGCGCCGCATCGTTGCGCGCACCAATGCGCTGGGGGCCGATGTGATCGTGGTGCTGGGCGATCTGACGGTCGCGCATCCCTATATCACCCGTGCCATCCCGGTGGCTGATACCGCCGCGATACTGGCGGCGCTGCGCGCACCGCTTGGGGTGTACGGGATACTCGGCAACCACGACTGGTGGCAGGATCTGGCGGCCCAGCAGCGCGGGGCAGGGCCGGTTGAGACGGCGGTGGTATTGGAGCAAAACGGCATTCCGGTGCTGGAAAACCGGGCGCTGGAACTGCCCAACGGGGTGTGGCTGGCCGGGCTCGCCGATCAACTGGCGATCCGCCATGGGCCAGAAAACTATACCGGCGCCGACGATCTGCCCGGCACGCTAGCCCAGATCCCCGAGCACGCCCCGGCTATCCTGCTGGCTCATGAGCCGGATATTTTCCCGCAAGTTCCCAAACGCGTCGCGCTGACCCTTTCGGGCCATACCCATGGCGGGCAGGTGCGGCTTTTCGGCTATTCCCCGGTGGTGCCGTCGCGCTATGGCAACCGCTATGCCTATGGGCCGGTGGCCGAAGAGGGGCGGCATCTGGTCGTCTCGGGCGGCATAGGCTGTTCGAAACTGCCCTTGCGGCTGGGCGTGGTGCCCGAGATCACGGTGGTCGAGCTCAGCGCGTGACCGGGCTGTGTTGACGGAGCGTGGCCGCTTCCCGGCGGGTAGCGCCTGTGACGCGGTCTGGGTGCTTCCGGCGGGGATATTTTTGAACAGAAGAAGTTTAGGGGCTTGCATCTCCCGGTTCTCACCCGCAGGACACGCGGTGGAGGGGGAGAGGTGTCGAACACCGTCAAGGGCATTCTGGCCATGGTCGCGGCCTGTGTGATCTGGGGCCTGTCGCCGCTGTTTTACAAGCTGCTCACCCATGTGCCCCCGCCCGAAGTGCTGGCCCATCGCACGGTATGGTCCGTGGTGTTCTTTACCGGGGTGCTGATGCTGCGGGGGCGGCTGGGTGCGCTGCGTGCCGCCTTTGCCGGGCGGCGGCAGGTGGGGCTGATCGCGGTGGCGGCGGTGATGATCTCGATTAACTGGTTCAGCTTCATCCTGTCGATCCAGATCGGACGCGCCACCGAGGCTTCGCTGGGGTATTATATCTTTCCTCTGATCGCGGTGGTGACCGGTTGGTTCTGGTTTTCAGAACGGCTAGGACCGGCGCAGTGGCTTGCGGTCGCTCTGGCAACGCTCGCGGTTTGCGTCCTGACCTACGGGCTGGGCGCCACACCCTGGATCGCACTGATCGTGTCGACCACCTTCACGCTTTACGGGGCCTTAAAAAAGGGCCTGCCGCTGGGCCCCGTGGTCTCGGTGGCGGCCGAGATTCTGATCCTGATGCCGCTGTGGCTGGTGGTGCTGGCCTGGTATCACGGCACCGGGCAGGGGGCGTTTGGGGCTCAGACCCAAACCAGCCTGTTGCTGATCCTGTCCGGCCCCATGACGGCGATGCCGCTGATTCTGTTCAGCTTCGCTGCACGGCGGGTCGCGCTGTCGACCGTGGGGCTGTTGCAATACATCAACCCAACCCTGCAATTCTTCTGCGCCGTGGTGATCTTTGGTGAGCCCTTCACGCCGTGGCACGCGGCAGCATTCTCGATGATCTGGGTCGCGCTGGCGGTGTTTTCGGTTGCCGCCCTGCGTCAGGACCGGGCGGCGCGAGCCTGACCCGGATCACCGGACCGGCGGCAAAACGCCGATCCACTATGAAATCGACGCGCCGAGGATTGTTCCGCGCCATCCGGTCCCTATCTATAAATTGTTAGGCAGAACAACGCTTTACATCCTGAACAAGATAAGAAATGCGCCGGGCCGCACCGTCCGGCGCACGCGGATAAGTGTTGGCCTGAGCCGGGGGACATACAAGCAATATCCCGTAAATGGAGGAAAGCATGGGCGCAAGCAAACAGGGACCACTCACGCAGGGCACCTGGGTCGTGATCGCGGATGGCGAGAAGGCATTGGTCATGGAAAACATCACCGATGCGGCGGACCCCAACCTTGTCGTGGTCTCGGTCGAGGAACAGGACACGGACAACGGTGCGTCGCGACCGGCGGACCGTGCCGGGCGGCGTTTCGACAGCGGACCGGGACAGAAATCCGCGATGGAGGAGACGGACTGGCAGGGACATGCGCAGAGTATGTTCGTACAGGATGTGGCCGATCTTTTGTACCGCAAGGGATACAAAGGCGCTTACGAACGGCTGGTGCTGGTGGCCAGCCCGCATGTGCTGGGCCTGCTCAGACGGCGCCTGCACAAGGAGGTGCTGAACAAGGTGGTCGCCGAGGTTAACAAGACCCTGACCAACCATCCCCTGAACAAGGTCGAGCGGGTTCTGACCCGGCAGTTGAGCGCCGCCTGAACCTGCCTGGGGTGGCCCGCAAAGGCGGGCGCCCCAATGCCGCGATGGTTTTAGGTTAGTCTCGCGCGCAGCCGCTCCATCGCGTCGTCCGGGCCGCTCACCCAGGTCAGATAATCGCCCAGCGAGCTGTCGGCGAACCCCTGTTCGATAAGTTGATCCACCAGTGCGCGCAGAGTGTCCCAATAGCCGGTCACATTCATCATCAGGATCGGCTTGTCATGCAGGCCCAGCTGACGCCACGTCAGCGCCTCGAACAGCTCGTCCAGCGAGCCCGGTCCACCCGGCAGCACAACCACCGCATCGGCATTCATGATCATCACCTTCTTGCGCTCGTGCATCGTCTCTGTGACCACGAAACGGGTCAGGTCTGTCTTGCCCACCTCACGGCGCAGCAGATGCACCGGGATCACCCCAAACGTGTCGCCGCCCGCGGTTTGTGCCGCCCGCGCGACCTCGCCCATCAGCCCCACATCGCCCGCGCCATAGACCAGCCGCCAGCCCTCTTGCGCTAGCATCCGGCCAAAGCCGCGCGCGGCCTCGGTATAGGCGGGATTGGCGCCATTGCGTGACCCGCAATACACACAGACGGATTTCTGAGACATATGAGGGCCTTTCCGGGCTTGTGTCGGGGGTTTTGACCCCTGATAGCGGGATTGATAGATTGGCTCAACTGCGTGGTTGGCGGCAGGCTCAGGGGCTGCCGGATCACGGACCTGAAAGGAAAAGAATGGCTGCCAAATCGGGAAGCGGTGGATTCGGCGCGTTTGGATGGGGAATGGTTGCAGGCGGGATAGCCCTTCTCGGTTTCGGGGGGCTGTACTACTCGGGCGTCTTCGGTCCAGCTCCGGAGCCTGCGCCAGAACCCACCGAGGAGATTTCTGCGCCCGAGGCACAGCCTGACTCGCAGGCGGATGAGGTGACCGAAGCGCCAGCGGCGCAGCCGGACGCCGCAGCCGAGCCAGAAGCGGAGCCCGAGCCGCAAGCCACGACGCAGGACAACCCAGCCCCGGCAGATGAGCCTGAGGAACAGGTTGCCGCTGCCCAGCCGCAGGATGAACAGGCCACGCCTGCCGAGGATCAAACCGCCGTCACGGACGAACCGGTCGCACCCGCAGACGACACTGCGGTGCTGACCGCCCCTGCGCTGGACCAGATCTTCGTCGAAACCGACGGCACCGCGCTGCTTTCGGGGCAGGGCACGCCGGGAAGTCAGGTAACGGTTCTGCTCGATGGGGCCGAACTGCACAGCTTTACCGTCGATGATAGCGGCCAGTTTGCCGAGTTCGTAACCTTGCCGTTCAGCGAAGCTGGCCGGGGGCTGGTGCTGCAAACCCAGGCCAACGGCCAGACCGCCCGCTCGGACGATTATCTGATCGCTGCCTTGCCTGAGCCCGAGGGGCAGGGCGAGCAGGTGGCGGATGCCGGAACGACGACCGAGGCATCGGACCCCGCCGCGCCTGCCTCTGACGCGCCTGCCGAGGTTGATGGTGCTGAGCCATCCGAACCTGAGACTGAAACGGAAACGCAGCAACTGGCCCAGTCCGAAACCGCGCCGGAAACGACCGAAACTGAAGCCACCCAGCAGCCGCAAACCGCCGAAGCGCCCGCCGTTGATCAGACCGCCCCGGCTCAACCCTCCGACACGACCGTCGCCGAGGCACAGCCAGCGGCCCCGGAAAGCGGAAATGGCCAAATCGCCATCCTGCGGTCGGGCGAAGAGGGGGTCGAACTGATCCAGCCGCCCGCGCAGGATGACACGCCACGCGACCGGATCGCGCTCGACACCATCGGTTACTCTAACTCTGGCGACGTGCGGCTGACCGGTCGGGCGCAGCCCGGCTCGGTGGTGCGGCTCTACCTGAACAACCGGGCAGTGACCGACCTGACCGCCGATGATCAGGGCAAATGGCGCGGTGAGATCGAAGGGATCGAGCCCGGCGTCTACACCCTGCGTCTGGACGAACTGGACGGGCAGGGCACCGTGCTGAGCCGCCTGGAAACCCCGTTCAAACGCGAAGCGGTCGCGGCGCTTGCCGCACCGAAGCCCGCTCCACAGCCCGGTGCCAAGCCTGATGTGCCCGCCGAACCGCCCACGATCAGGGCTGTGACCGTGCAAAAGGGCGACACACTCTGGGCTATCTCACGTGAGCGCTACGGCGACGGCATCCTGTATGTGAAAGTGTTCGAGGCCAACCGGGATTCGATCCGTGATCCCGACCTGATCTATCCCGGCCAGATATTTGCCATACCCGACTGACGCGAGACCTCTGGCCCTGCCGGGGCCACGGGTTATCTCTGACCGCAGGCAAGATACGTGATGAGGCGATTGACCCCGATGCATTCCGACGACATGCCCCATCTCGACGAACGCCGCTCGGGCTGGCGCACCATCCGCAAGGTGGCGCCGTATCTCTGGCCTGCGGATGAGCCATGGGTCAAACGCCGGGTGGTGCTGGCCATGGGGCTTTTGGTGCTGGCCAAGCTGATCGCGGTCTACACACCGATCCTCTACAAGGGCGCGGTGGACGGGCTGGCGGGCGAAGGTGTGCCGCCGCTGGCGCTGGGCGCGGTGGGGCTGACTGTGGCCTATGGTGTGGCTCGGATGATGACCGTGGGGTTCCAGCAACTGCGCGACGCGGCTTTTGCGCCGGTGGGTCAGCGGGCGCTGCGGGCGCTGGCGCTGGAGACCTTCCAGCACATCCACCGTCTGTCGATGCGCTACCACATCACCCGCCGCACCGGCGGCCTCAGCCGCATCATCGAGCGCGGTGTAAAAGGCGTCGAGTTTCTGCTGCGCTTCCTGCTCTTCTCCATCGGGCCGCTGATCCTGGAACTGGCACTGGTTGCGATCATCCTGATGTGGCTCTTCGACGTCTGGTACCTGGTGATCGTCGCCGTCACCATCGCCGTCTATATCTGGTTCACCTTCGCGGTCACCGAATGGCGGGTGAAGCTGCGCCGCGAGATGAACGATCAGGATACCGAGGCCAACCAGCGCGCCATCGACAGCCTGCTGAACTTTGAAACTGTCAAGTATTTCAATGCGGAAGACCGCGAAGCTAAACGTTACGACAGTTCGATGAAGGCTTATGCGCAGGCGGCGCTGAAAACCGCCTATTCGCTGGCATTCCTGAATTTCGGCCAGTCCTTCCTAATCACCTGCGGCCTAGTGGGCGTCATGGTGATGGCCGCCGTGGGTGTCCAGAACGGCGCGCTGACGGTGGGCGATTTCGTGATGGTCAACGCCTACATGATCCAGATCACCGTGCCGCTCAACTTCCTCGGCACCGTCTACCGCGAAATCCGCCAGTCGCTGGTGGATATGGGTGAGATGTTCCGGCTGCTCGAACAGCCCTCCGAGGTGCAGGAACGCCCCGGCGCGCCCGCACTGCAGGTCGCGGGCGGTGAAATCACGCTGGAGGATGTGCATTTTGGCTACGAGGCCGACCGCGAGATTCTCAAGGGTGTGTCGCTGACCGTGCCCGCCGGGCAGACCGTGGCCATCGTCGGCGCTACCGGGTCGGGCAAGTCCACCGTCGGGCGGCTGCTGTTCCGGTTCTACGACGTGACTGGAGGCGCGCTCAGGATCGACGGGCAGGATGTGCGCGACGTCACCCAGAATAGCCTGCACGCCGCCATAGGCGTGGTGCCGCAGGACACGGTGCTTTTCAACGACACCATCCGCTACAACATCGCATACGGGCGCGAAGGGGCATCGCAAACCGAGGTCGAAGAGGCCGCCCGCGCCGCCCAGATCCACGACTTCATCGCCACGCTGCCCGAAGGCTACGACACCAAGGTGGGTGAGCGCGGCCTGAAACTCTCGGGTGGCGAGAAACAGCGCGTCGGCATCGCCCGTACCCTCTTGAAGAACCCGCCGATCCTGCTGCTGGACGAGGCGACCTCGGCGCTCGACACCGAAACCGAGCAGGAAATCAAGGACGCGCTGGCCCGCGCGGGCGAGGGGCGCACGGTGATCACCATCGCCCACCGC
Organism: Ruegeria sp. HKCCD8929; assembly: GCF_013031405.1. Lineage (GTDB taxonomy): Bacteria > Pseudomonadota > Alphaproteobacteria > Rhodobacterales > Rhodobacteraceae > Ruegeria. The sequence continues at coordinate 268,169 of NZ_WPZY01000001.1, forward strand.
CTGAGTACCATCGCCGAGGCCGACCGGATCGTGGTGCTGGAGCGCGGCGAGATCGTCGAGCAGGGCACCCATGACGAATTGCTCGCCCGCGATGGCCGCTATGCCCAACTCTGGCGCCGCCAGCAATCCGATGCCGAGGCGGCCTGACGCCTACCTTCCTCTTGCCTCAGATACTCCCGCCGGAGGCTCGCGCCCGTAAGGCGCGAATTTGTTGCGAAAACACAGCCTGCGGGTATTGACCCCGTGCCGTTCCTCCGGTCATTTCGAGGTCCGCTCATCTGCCACGGGCAGGGGCTTTCATGACCCGACCAATCGAAAGGACATATCGGATGAAGAGATTTCTCGCAGCGCCTGCCGTGGCGATGCTGCTGTCGTTGACCGCCGCCCATGCCGAGGATTTGGAATTCCTGCTTGCCAATGAAAGCAGCGAGGATCTGGTGGAGTTCAACGTCTCTCCGGCATCCTCGGATGATTGGGAGGAGAACTTGCTTGACGGCGGCTACCTCGCCCCTGGATATGAGGCCGGTGTGGTGATTGCCGATGGTCTGACCACCTGCGTATACGACCTGCGCGGCGGTTTTGCCGATGGCACGTCGGTCGAGGATTTCGGCTTGAACCTCTGCGAACTCGGAGGGTACACGTTTACTGACTGACGCAGGTGCACGGCTCCGCATCGCTTGCGCCTATGGCATGGGGCGCGTGCGTATTTTCAGCGAGAAGAAGCAGCGGGCCGCGCAAGGCCCGCTGATGGTATCACTCCGCCGCCTTGAGCGGGGCGGATGGGGTTTCGGCCTTGGGCTTGGGGCCCTCATCCCAGAGGATTTCGGTGGACTGCAGCTTGCGCGCGGTGCGGCTCAGCACCATGTCGCGCGCAATACGGCTGGAGCGTCCGGCGGTGAGCCGCGCCAGCGCACGCCCAGCCCAGATGATATAGGTCGTGGTCCAGACCCGCAGCGCCAGGAATGAGGGCGTCACAACCAGCGTCAGCACCGTCGCGATGCCAAGGCCAAACACCACCGCGGTCGCCAGCTGCTTCCACCACAGCGCCGTGGGGCTGTCGATGGAATAGCCTCCGCCGATGAAATCCAGCGACAGGCCGAACATCATCGGAGTCAGACCGGCCATGGTGGTCACCGTGGTCAGCAGCACCGGGCGTATGCGCGCCTCGGCGGTGCGTACGATGGCCTCGATCCGTGGCATGTAGCGGCTGTATTCCTGATAGGTGTCGATCAGCACGATGTTGTTGTTCACCACGATGCCCGCAAGCGCCACGATGCCGGTGCCGGTCATGATGATCGAGAACGGCTGGTTCATCACCAGCATCCCGATCAGCACGCCGGTGGTGGACAGAACCACAGCCAGCAGCACCAGCACCGAGTTGTAGAAGCTGTTGAACTGCGCCAGCAGGATGATGAACATCAGCCCCAGCGCGCCCATGAATGCGCTTTGCAGGAAGGCACCGGATTCCTCCTGCTCTTCCTGGTCGCCGGTCCACAGCCAGTCGATGGGCATGGGCAGCGGATCTGTGTTCAGCCATTCGGTGAGCACGGCGATGCGTTCATTGGGATTGACCGGCGCGGTCTTGGCATCGCCGCTGTCAAAGGCGTCCTGCACCGCATCGTTTGACGCGGCGTCAACCAGTTCGAACAGGGCATACCGGACACCACCGGTCTCATCCACGATCTCACCGGCTGCACCCGATCCGTCGGGCAGCTCCTTGACCAGAGCCAGTGTGGTTGCGTTCCCGTCAGCATCGGGCGCGGAGACCTTGATCAGCCCCGGCTCTACATCGGCCTTGATGTCATAGTACCGTTTCTGATCCACCCGGCTGATCGAGGCCAGCTTGGCCACCGGCTTGCGGGTGACGAAGTTCGACAGCGGCACCAGTCCGTCCGGGGTGCGCACCTTGATGATGTCGAGCGTGCTCAGCACCCGTTCCTGCTCGGGCAGGCGGACGCGGATCTCGATCTCGTCATCGCTGCCTTCGGGCCGCATCTCGCCCAGCAGGATGCCGCGCGTGACCAGCTGCACCATCGCACCCACGGTGGCCACATCGGCGCCAAAGCGGCCCGCATTGGCTACATCCACGTCGATCTGCCAGTCGATGCCGGGCAGGGGCAGCGAATCCTCGATCTTGATCAGGCCCGGCGTCGCCTCGAACTGCGCCCGCGCGGTTTCCGCCGCCAGTGTCAGGTCTTCCCAACCGTCACCCTTGACCCGCAGATGCACTGGCTTGCCCGAGCCCGGTCCCTGTTCCAACGCGGAAACCTCGGCGACGATGCCGGGCAACTTGACCAATTCGGCATTCAACTCGTCGATGACGAAATCGCCGTCGAAGTTGGGGTCAATGATCTCTTTCTCGAACCCCAGCCAGCGCGACATGAGTCCGCCGATCCAGCCGTCCAACGGTTCATTCGCATGGGGGCGTTCCTCCCACGGAATGATCTCGAACTGAACCTGCCCGACGGTATCGGCGGGTGCGCCCTGATTCGACGGGCCGCCCGTGGCCAGCCCGCCTTCGCCGGCAAAGGAGAAGACGTTGATGACCGCAGGGTGGGCGCTGATGATGTCCTCGACCTGCTGGACCAGCTCATCCTTTTCGTGCAGCGATAGGTTGCCGCGCGCCCGTACATAGGTGGTCGCCTGTTCCGGTTCGCTTTCAACGAAGAATTCGACGCCCCGGTTGTTCTCCTGGAACGTCATCACAGTGAACATCACCGCCCCGGCAACGAGCGCAATCGAGACAATCGGCATGATCGGATTGCCCGCGATGAACTGAATTACGTGACCAAAGGGCGTGTGACTGCTGCTGCGTTCTACACGCGTGGTCTCACGCTCGATGCGTGCCGCGCCCAGCGTCACCGAACCCGCAAACGCGCCCAAAAGGAAAATGAGAACCCCGGTAACCAGACCGGCACCGCCGCCAGTCCCTTCGGGTAGAACATAGGCCGGGTTCAGCATCTGCATCGCGCCGACAAACAGCAGATAGAGCGATGGCGGAACCAGCGCCACGCGTACCCACCAAGGCGTGCGCATCCGCAACCAGTGTGAGATGCGGTCGAGAATACGGCTCATGCGGCCCGAAACCCCGCCCATGACCGGCAGGTAGATCAACGCCACAACCAGCGAGGCCGACAGAACGAAGATCAGGGTCACTGGCAGCATACCCATGAACTCGCCCGGCACCCCGGGCCAGAACAGCATCGGCAGAAAGGCGCAGAGCGTGGTCGCCGTCGATGACACGATGGGCCAGAACATCCGTTGTGCGGCTTCGACATAGGCGTGCATCGGTCCGATGCCGTCCTTGATGCGCTTGTCGGCGTATTCGACCACCACGATGGCGCCGTCGACCAGCATCCCCACCGCCAGGATCAGACCGAACATCACGATGTTCGAGATGCTGATCCCCATAAGCGCAAGCAGCACGAAACACAGTAAGAACGAGGTCGGAATCGCGAACCCGACGAGCAGCGCGGCGCGGCTACCGAGTGCCCCTAGCACCACGATCATCACCAGTGCAATCGCTGTCAGAACCGAGCCCTCAAGCTGCCGGACCATGGAGTCCACAATGCGGCTCTGATCGTTCGACGTATCGACCAGTACCGCAGACTGCAGCTCAGCGGGCCAGCTGTCCTGCGCTTCGGCCACCGTGGCCTTGATCAGCTCAACCGTGTCGATCAAGTTATAGCCTTTGCGCTTGACCACCTGCAGGGCAACGGTGTTTTCGCCGTTGAATCGGGCCGAGCCTTCGCGGTCCTCGAAGGTGTAGTTGATCTGTGCCAGTTCCCCCAGCGTCACCACCCGGTCGCCATTCACTTTGATCGGCAGTTCATAGACATCGCGTGCGGTCTTGAACGACGACGGGATCTTGACCGAGAACGTGCCCTGCGCGGTCTCGACCTCACCGGCGGCAATAAGCTGGTTGTTGTTTTGAACAACGGTGATCAGTTCGGCGGCGGTGACGTTATAGGCTTCAAGTCGCAATGGGTCGATCACCACCTCAAGCATCTCGTCGCGATTGCCCGCGATCCCGGCCTCCAACACCGCGTCCAGCGCTTCGATGTCGTCCTGCAGATCCTTGGCAATCCGCGCCATTGTCCGTTCAGGCACCGCGCCGCTCAGGCTGACGATGACGATCGGGAACTCAGAGAAGTTGATCTCGGTCAGCGTGTACTGTTCCGCGCCTTCCGGGAACTCGGCCTGCGCGCTGTTCATGGCGTCGCGGACATCGGCGGTGATCGCGGTCTTGTCCCAGCCGAACTCGAACTCCAGCGCCACCCCGGCATAGCCTTCGGCAGCGGTCGAGGTCATCTCCTTCAGACCGTCCAGATCGGCGAGCTCGGTTTCCATCGGTTTGACCAGCAGGCTTTCGCTGTCTTCAGCAGAAATGCCGGGGAACTGCACCGAGACGAAAAGAGCCGGAATTTCGATATCCGGCTCCCCTTCCTTGGGCAGATTGACATAGGCGAACCCGCCGACGATCAGCGAAATCGCGATGAAGGCCAGAACCATCCGGGCCCTGTCTGCAGCCCAGCCGACGATACCTATCATTGCGACACCTCCTGATAGGTCGGCGCGACGGCCACGCCCTCGGTGACGAATTCCTGACCGACGACGATCACATCCGCTGTTTCTGGCAGACCGCCGATCCACACACCGTCAGCCGAGTCGCGCAGCAACTGGACCGGTAGGAAATCGACCACATTGTTCGCGCCGACAATGCGCACACCCAACTGACCCTCGTTGTTGAGCGTCAGCGCCGATTGCGGCAGTAGATGCGCCTTGGCGCCCTCGGCCGAGATCTGGATGGTCGCGGTCTGCCCGTCGCGGATCAGCAGTTCGGGGTTCGGTACGGTGATCTCCACCTCGAAAGTGCGGGTGGTTTCGTCCGCCGACCGGCTCAGGAAAGTCACGCGGCCCTGCACCTGCAGCCCGGTCACCAATTCCGCTCCGGCCATGGCGCCGACCGTGATGCGGTTCACCGCGGTCTCGGGGACGAACCCCACCAGCTTGATCGGGTCCAGCTGGATCACGGTGGCGCACAGCCCGCCGGGCTGCATCAGGCTGCCCAGTTCGGCGGTATCGCTTTCCAGCAGACCCTGAAACGGCGCCTCGATGGTCAGCCTGTCGATCTCGCGTTCGGCTGCCGCAACGGCTGCGGTCGCGGCCTGGATCCCGGCGCGGGTGGTTTCCAGCCCGGCCTCGGCCGACTTGATCCCGGCCTCGGCGGCGCGCATCGCGGCCTCGGTCGAGATACGGCGCGTTTCCGACGCATATCCGGTTTCCGACAGCTTGCGGGCGGCGGTGTTGTTGATCTCGGCCTCGGCCAGCCGCGCGCGCGCCTCATCCAGGCGGGCCTCGGCCTCGGGGATGCGGCTTTCGGCTTCGATCTTGCGCGCGCGCGCCTCGGCCAGCGCCGCATGGCGGGTGCCGGCATCCAGTTCGCACAGCAGATCACCGGCTTCGACGAACACACCCTTGCGTTTGGGTTCGGAAATCACGGTCGATGTGGTCTCGGCACGCACCTCGACCTGGCGCACTGCCTTGGTCTGGCCGCGCAACACCACCGCGCTGTCAATCTCACGCGCGACCGAGCGCAGGGCGACCACACCCACAGCGTTTTCCGCAGCCTCGGCCACCGCTTCGCTTGCCGTATCCGTCGCTTCAGCGTCGACCGGTTGCGCGGCAGCGGCCTCGCCCCGGGCAAAGGCAAGCAATGCCTCGCGCTCGAAAACAAGAAGATACAAGGCAGTGATCACCAGAAACGCAGTGACAATGGGAATCAATCGCATCTTGTGCCTCTTTCGGAATCGTCTTGGTATTGAACGCTTTGACGCATACGCCCTCAGATGGGGTCTTATGCTGGACTTGTCCACTCTGAACTGACCAGTTCAGAATATTTTTTTTAATCTGCCAACGCAAGCGCCACGAAAATGACCGTTTCTGAGCCCTTGGCTTGTTGCAAGGGGCGGGGTATGAACGGGCCGGATATGGCCAGGAAAGGACCAGGGCGAGGATGAGCGACACCGACAGTTTCATCGAAGAGGTGACCGAAGAGGTCCGCCGCGACCGCATGTTCCTGCTGCTGCGCCGCTGGGGCTGGGTCGGTGCGCTGGCCGTGATCGCCATCGTCGGCGGTGCCGCGTTCAACGAATACCAAAAGGCCAAGGCACGGTCTGCGGCCGAGGATCTGGGAGACAAGATCATCGCCGCGCTGGCCGAAAACGATGAGGCCGCCCGGGCCGGCAAGCTCGTCGGCGTCGAGGCCGAGTCCGCAGGCGGCACAGCCGTGGTGCAGATGCTGACCGCAGCGGCGCAATCCAATTCCGGCAACCCCGAGGCCGCCGTCGAGGCGCTGAACTCGGTCGCCACAAACGGTGAACTGCCCGAGATCTACCGCCAGATCGCGGCCTTCAAGGCGCTGCTGCTGCAAAGCGACAGCCTGCCCGCCGCCGACCGCCGTCAACAGTTTGAGGCGCTGGCCCGGCCCGGCGCGCCGCTGCGTCTGCTGGCCGAGGAGCAACTGGCCCTGATCGACATTTCCGAAGGCGGTGCCGACGCCGCAGTAACCCGTTTGCAAGCGATCATTCAGGACGCCGAGGCAAGCGTAGACTTGCAACAGCGTGCCTCTCAGTTGATTGTGGCTCTGGGCGGGACGCCCGAACCTCTTCCGGGGCAACAGGGCTAGGCGGGGCCAGGCCCGGCGTTGGGCCGATAGCAGCAACAGGACGACAGGCGAGTTCAGATTACCATGGTTACCACGATTTTCCCCCGCCTTGGGCTAACGCTGATGGGCCTGACGTTGATGACACTTAGCGCCTGCGAAGAGTCTGAGGTGATCCTGCCTGGCGAGCGCGAGGATATCCGCCCCGTGGCCGAGGACGCTGCGCAGGCCCTGGGCTCGAAACCCATCCGCCTGTCCGCGCAAAGCGCGAATGCCAGTTGGGAGCAGGGGATCGGCACTCCGAATTTCCGCACCGCGCACCCGGCGCTGCGCACCAACCCGCAACGGATCTGGTCGGTGCCGATCGGCAGCGGTGACGAGCGCAAGCAGCGCATCACTGCCGATCCCGTGGTAGCCGGTGGCCTGATCTACACGCTCGATTCCGCCGCTACTGTTTCTGCCGTCACTCCTCAGGGCGCCGTGGCCTGGAGTGCAAACCTGATCCCACCGGGCGAGAGCGAGGCCGAAGCAACTGGCGGCGGCATGGCTTATGCTGGCGGTGTGCTTTATGTGTCCTCCGGTTTTGGGCGCCTGACCGCGCTGGATGCGCGCACCGGTGCGGTGCGCTGGCGGCAGAAGCTGAACGCAACCGGCAGCGGCACGCCGACGATCCGCGACGGGCTGCTCTATCTGGTGGCGGGCGACGATACCGGCTGGGCGGTCAACACCAAGGACGGGCGCATCGCCTGGCAACTCGAGGGAACCCCTAGTGTTGGCAACGTGCTTGGCGCTCCAGCCCCGGCGCTGACCTCAGATCTGGTGGTGTTCGCCTTCGGCTCGGGCGACGTAACTGCCAGCTTCCGCCGTGGCGGCATCCGGCGCTGGAACGCCTCGGTGACCGGCGGGCGCAAGGGCCGGGCTGCCGCCCGCATCGGCGACGTGACCGGCGCGCCGGTGATCTCGGGCAATTCGCTCTATATCGGCAACCATTCGGGGCGCACCGTCGCGTTCGACGCCGCTTCCGGCGAACGCATCTGGACCGCAGGCGAGGGCGCCCTGGGCCCGGTCTGGCCCGCCGGCGACAGCGTGTTCCTGGTCAGCGACCGCAGCCAGTTGATCCGGCTCAGCGCCGCCGACGGCAGCGTGATCTGGGCCCGCGATCTGTCCGGTTTCGTCAAGGACAAGCCCCGCAAGCGCGGCGAGATCTTCGCCCATTACGGCCCCATCGTGGCCGGTGGCCGCGTCATCCTCGCCTCCAATGACGGCTATCTGCGCTTTTACACGCCCGAGGACGGCACGCTGGTCAACCGGGTCGAGGTGCCGGGCGGGGCTACCACCGGACCGGTCGTGGCAGGCCAGACGCTTTATGTGGTATCGACCGACGGCAAACTGCACGCTTTCCGTTGACGGCGAGATGCGCTAAAGGGCGCGTCTGAGTCTTTGCAAAGATAAGTGCCATGTCCTTGACCCTCGCCATCGTGGGGCGCCCCAATGTGGGTAAATCCACCCTGTTCAACCGCCTCGTGGGCAAGCGTCTGGCGCTGGTCGATGACCAGCCCGGCGTGACGCGCGACCTGCGCGAGGGCGAGGCGCGTCTGGGCGATCTGCGCTTTACCGTGATCGACACCGCCGGGCTTGAGGATGCGACCGACAACAGCCTGCAGGGCCGCATGCGCCGTCTGACCGAGCGCGCGGTGGACATGGCCGATATCTGCCTGTTCCTGATCGACGCCCGCGCCGGAGTGACGCCGACCGACGAACTGTTTGCCGACATCCTGCGCAAACGCTCCGAACATGTGATCCTTGCCGCCAACAAGGCCGAAGGTGCCGCGGCCGATGCCGGAGTGATCGAGGCCTATGCTCTGGGTCTCGGCGAGCCCATCCGCCTTTCGGGTGAGCATGGTGAGGGGCTAAACGACCTCTACACCCAACTCATGCCACTGGCCGACGCGGCAGAAGAGGCCGCCGAACAAGACACCCCCGAAACCGATGTCGCGGTGGAAGAGGGGGACGAGGATGCGGTGTCCGCCATCACCGCCGCCAAACCCCTGCAGGTCGCCGTAGTGGGCCGTCCCAACGCGGGCAAATCCACGCTGATCAACAAGATCCTGGGCGAGGATCGCCTGCTGACCGGCCCCGAGGCCGGCATCACCCGCGATGCCATCAGTTTGCGCACCGACTGGGGCGGCACGCCCATGCGCATCTTCGACACCGCAGGCATGCGCAAAAAGGCTAAAGTGCAGGAGAAGCTGGAAAAGCTCTCGGTTTCCGACGGCCTGCGCGCGGTCAAATTTGCCGAAGTGGTGGTGGTCATCTTGGACGCCGCCATCCCCTTCGAACAACAGGACCTGCGCATCGCCGACCTGGCCGAGCGTGAGGGCCGCGCCGTCGTGGTTGCGGTCAACAAATGGGACGTCGAAGAGAACAAGCAGGAGAAACTGCGCGATCTGCGCGAGTCCTTCGAGCGCCTGCTGCCGCAGCTGCGCGGTGCCCCTCTGGTGACGGTCTCGGCCAAGACGGGCAGGGGCCTCGACCGTCTGCATGCCGCCATCCTGCGCGCTCATGAGATCTGGAACCGCCGTATCACCACCGCGCACTTGAACCGCTGGCTGACCGGCATGCTGGAACAGCACCCGCCGCCAGCCCCGCAGGGCAAGCGCATCAAGCTGCGCTACATGACGCAGGCCAAAACCCGACCGCCCGGGTTCGTAGTCATGTGCTCACACCCCGACAAGATGCCCGCCAGTTATTCGCGGTATCTGGTCAACGGTTTGCGCGAGGATTTCGACATGCCCGGCACGCCCATCCGCCTGACCCTGCGCGGACAGGGCGACAAGAACCCCTACAAGGGACGGCGCAAGAAAAACGCAGGCGCGCTGGCCAAACATCTCAAGGGAAAGGCGTAACCGCGCCAATTTGCTGCACTTTCAGCCGCAGGGCGTGACAGCGCCCCGCCTTTGACGCTAGCATCCCCCCATACGCGACAATTTCCGCGTGTGGCCCGTCGGAGTACGGGCCAGTTCTGGTTTTGACGAGACATTGGTACCGGGCCCGGCCCGGGAACAGGGGTGGTATGGATCTCAGAGCTTACACTCGGCAATACGCCGTGCAGGACAATCGGCTGGCCTCACTCAGCTATTTCGGCACCTTCGCCGTCTATTTCGCCGCGCTCTGGCTGGCGGTGACCTATGTGCAGCATTGGTACATCCTGCTGCCCGCCGGCGCGGTCTTCGCCTTCGCCGCAGTGCGCCTCTATGTGCTACAGCACGATTGCGGCCACCATTCGCTGTTCGAAACCCGCACCCAGAACGAGATCGCGGGCCACATCCTGTCCCCCTTCACCTTCGCCCCCTTTGAGGTGATGAAGCAGAACCACAACCTGCATCACGCAGGCATTGGCAATCTGGAGCATCGAGAAACCGGCGAGATCCACACCATGACCCTGCGCGAATGGACCGCCGCCGACTGGAAAACGCGCCTCTTCTACCGCCTCTACCGCAACCCGTTCATCCTGGTGCCGGCGGGCGCGTTGTTTACCTATTTCATCCGCTACCGCTGGCCCAAGAACACCACCCGTTTCGGCGTCCGGGGCGTGCTGCTGCACAATCTCTCGATCGTAGTGATGCTGGGCCTGCTCTACCTCGCCGCAGGCGCAACCGGCATTTGGGTCTGGCTCGTCTTCTCTTTCTTGGGCGGCATGCTCGGCGTGTTCCTCGTCTACCTGCAGCATAATTTCGAGGACACCTACTGGGACCGCCGCCCCGATCTCGACCCACAACTGGCGGCGCTTCAGGGCTCCTCCGCGCTCGATTTCGGCTGGTGGTTCGACACGGCGGTCGCCTGCATCACCCTGCATGACATCCACCATTTCAACGCCCGCATCCCGTCCTACCGGCTGCGCGCCTGCCACTACAACCTGCCACCCGAATGCACCCCCCGCCGCATCAAGTTCCCCGAGGCGGTCGCGGCGCTGAACCTCAAGCTCTGGGATGAAGAGGCAAAACGGCTGGTGCCCTTCCCGAAATCCCAATCCAGGGCAGGGGTGCCGCAAACCGGCTGATTTGTGACATTTGATGTGAATCATATCGGGTCCATATCAAATGGATCATAATCCTCCGCGCTCATCCGAACCGTGGCAAAGACAAGGAAAGGACCTGTAATGAAACCAGTCACCGAAGTGCGAGGCGTCGGCCCGACGCTGGGCAAGGCCCTGATCGCCCTGGGCATCAAGACCGCCACCGCATTGGCCAAAGCCGCGCCCGAGACACTGGTGCAGGTTCCCCGCATCGGCACCGCCCGCGCTCCGCGCCTGATTGCGGCGGCGCAGGAACTGGCCGGAACCAAACCGGCGCCGAAACCCGCGGCCAAACCGGCCCGCAAATCGACCACACGCGCTGTGACCCGCAAGGTCAATGCCGCCGCGGCCCGCGCCAACGCGGCCAAACCGGCAACACCCTCCAAAGCCGAGATCGAGGCTGCTGAAGCGAAAGCGGCAAAGGAACGGGCCGAAGCCAAAGCGAGTAAAAAGGCCAAAGCAAAGGCCAAGGCTGAAAAAGCTGCCCGGAAGAAAACGGAATTCGAGGCCAAGGTGAAAAAGGCCAAGGAGAAGATCAAGGAAAAGTCCAAGAAGGACAAGAAATCCAAGAAAGACGGCAAGAAAAAAGACGCCAAGGGCAAGAAAGACAAAAAGGGCAAAAAGGAAGCCAAGGCCAAGAAGGACAAGAAAAAGGCGAAGAAGTAACCTTCTTCGCCCTTAACCCTGCTCAAACCGGCGTCGGGTTCTCCGCCGCCGGTTTTCTTAGGCCAATGTGCCGTTCAGCCCCAGTGTCAGCTTGCCGCCGAGATAGGGGGCAAGAACATCTGGCAGCGAGACAGTGCCATCCTCGTTTTGCCCGTTCTCCAGCACCGCGATCAGGCAGCGGCCGACGGCCAGGCCGGATCCGTTCAGCGTATGCACGTATTCCGGCTTGCCGCCGCCCTCGGGACGGAACCGCGCATTCATACGGCGGGCCTGGAAATCGCCGGTGGTCGAGACCGAGCTGATTTCGCGATAGGTGTTCTGCCCCGGTAGCCACGCCTCGATGTCATAGGTGCGCCGCGCCCCGAACCCCATATCGCCGGTGCACAGCACCACGGTGCGATAGGGGATGCCCAACTGCTCCAGCAGATCCTCGGCACAGCGCAGCATGCGCTTCTGTTCGTCGTCCGATTTCTCCGGATGGGTGACCGAGACCATCTCGACTTTCTCGAATTGATGCTGGCGCAGCATACCCGCCGTGTCCTTGCCCGCGCTGCCGGCTTCCGAGCGGAAACAGACCGTATGCGCCGTCATGCGAATGGGCAGGGCGGCCTCGTCCAGAATATCGCCCGCCACCGAATAGGTCAGCGTCACCTCGGATGTCGGGATCAGCCACCAGCCATTGGTGGTCTGATAGCTTTCCTCGCCGAATTTCGGCAGTTTATCCGTGCCGTACATGGCCTCGTCACGCACTAGAACCGGGGTGGCGGTCTCGGTCAGCCCGTTCTTGTCGATATGCGTGTCCAGCATGAACTGCGCCAGCGCGCGATGAATGCGCGCCACGCCCTTGGAGAGGTTCACGAAGCGGCTGCCCGAGGTTTTGGCGGCGGTTTCGAAATCCATCGCTGCGGCTACGGCCGGGATGTCGTAGTGCTCTTTTGGTGCAAAGGCAAAATTGCGGGGATTGCCCCAGCGGTTCACCTCGACATTGTCATCCTCATCGGCGCCCTGAGGCACATCCTCGGCGGGCAGGTTGGCAATGCGCGCGAGCTGATCGGTCAGCTGCGCGTCCAGCTCCTTGGCCTCGGCCTGCATGGCGGCCACTTCGGACTTTTTCGCCGCCACATCTGCTCGCAGCCGCTCGAACTCGGCCTCATCGCCCTTGGCCTTGGCGGCCCCGATGGCCTTGGCGGCCTTGTTCTGCTCGGCCTGCGCGGTTTCGGCGGCCAGAATCTTAGCGCGCCGCGCTTCATCCAACTGCAACAGCGACGACGACACCGGCGCATCCCCGCGCCGCGCAAGGGCGGCGTCAAAGGCGGCAGGATTTTCGCGAATGGCGCGGATGTCGTGCATGGCTCTGAGTCCTTGAATTGGTCGTGTACTAACACGGCCCTTAGACCGAATTCTGCCGGGCGTGACAACCACCCGTTTGTAGTGGAGCTGTGGAATGCCGGCGCGTGCGACAGGAGGCGTTGACTCCAAAAATGAATGCCGTCGAGTTTTCTGAAACTGACGTCGACTTTATGCGGTAAGGACGAAACGGCCCGTTATGCTGCGAATCTTGTTCGTCCTGTCGGGATCATTTTTTCACCGGATCACTCCTCGCCGGACCGGGAGACAAAGCAGATCAACCGGTGGCTGCCACTTCCTGAGACATTTGGCCGAAATCGGAACCCGGCGGCATTAGCCGCTAGAGCCTGCGAATGGCTTGGCTGTGGCCCACTTCAGCCTTGGCTTCTCCCAATCTTGGGCATGAACGCTTCGAGCCGTAGCCCGGGGCTCGGATGGACAAACGACGGAGTAAGGCATCGTTCACAAATTCGAGGGATGTGATCTCAGGCGGAGACAGCGGTGGGCCTGGCGGGCTTCATGCCCGAAGCCGGCAAGGTTTTGGTTTTGGTTGCCTGTCTTTCCTGACAGATCTGGAAAATGAATTCCTGAACCGTCTGAATCCGCGCGAGGTTGCGCATGTCCGGATGGGTTAGCATCCAGAGGTCGGCCGTGGTCTGCAACTGTCCCGGCAGAAGCTCGACCAGATCCGGGTGCGCCTGTGCAAGGTATTTTGGGAACGGGGCTATTCCAAGCCCGCTTTTGACGGCTTCAAGTTGTGCCAAAAGGCTGTCGGTGGTCAGCGCCACGTTGCAGCGTTCTGAGAGCAGGGCGAATTCCCGGCATTGGGCCGTTTGCGCCAGCGCGCCCGAAGCCGCGACGATATTGTGACCGTCCAGATCCTTCACGGTCTCAAACGGTTCGATGTCGTCGAGATAGAGACGCGAGGCATAGATGCCGAACCCAACCGAGCCTAGCTTGCGCCCCACCAGCCGCTCTTGCCCGGGTTGCCCGATACGCACGGCAATATCCGCCTCGCGGTTGAGTAGATTCACTTTGGCCGTGGACAGTAGCAGTTTGATCTGCAACCCCGGATGCGTGTTGTGCAACTCGCGCAGGCGGGGAGCCAGCATTGTCTGACCCAACCCGCTTGGGGCCGCAACCGTGACTGTGCCTGTCAGCAAACCATCGTCGTCATAGATCGCTTCATTGATCAGCAGCATTTGCTGCTCGATCTGTTCGGCATGATCCAGGATTGCGCGACCGCAACTGGTGGGCGAGACTCCGGACACACTGCGGTCAAACAGAGTGGCAGAAAGCTCTGCCTCCAGCTCACGCAGTTTGCGCCCGACGGTTGCCGAACTTTCAGCCAGTTGCTCGGCGGCGCCAGCGATGCTCCCGGCGCGGGCGACGGCAAGAAAGAACCGGAGCAGGTCCCAGTTCTGGCTCATCGGGGCCCCGGGTCGTATGGATTTGGCCTTTTGCATCGCGGCGGACACTCGTGATCAGGCAGTATCGATTGCGGTGAAAATACTCCTCAACAGGTACCGATAGCCCGATTGCAATACCACTCAATTTTAGTTGTGCGGATGTGAGAATAACTAATTCTATAATATATACAGATAGTTGGATATCTTTTCAGCTTTAGTTGGACATGAGGCGCAGCGGTTCATTTCTGATGCGTTGAGCTTTTGCCGTCCCTTCACAGGTTCAGTCGTGACCGGCGCGCATATTGGTCTGCGCCGGCGTGACTGGAGGCAAAAACTATGAACGATGAGAACAATGTGAACCCCATCGTCGGCACCGCTGGGCCGGATCCGCTTGTGGGAACGGACGGTGATGACGTCATCCGGGGATTGGCTGGTGACGATGTGCTGACCGGAGGTCTTGGCAACGACACGCTGGACGGTGGCGCGGATATCGACACCGCCGTTTATTCGGATATCGACGTCCCCGTCGAAGTGGATCTGGCTGCCGGCACAGCAACCCGCGAAACCGGGTTCTCGGTTGTGGTCGAGGATCAGCCGCTGGCGTCGCTGACCACACAGCAAAGCCCCGCCGAGCTGGTCAGCGAAGCCGCTGCCGGCAACCTGTATTACAACATTCACACAAATGATTTCCCCGGCGGTGAGATCCGGGGTCAGTTGTTGTTGGCCCAGGATGTGACCACGGAAAACGGTGTTCGCACCCTGACGCTGGTGGCCACGCTCGACGCAGCACAGGAGCCGGATGGCGCAAGCGACTCGCTGGCAACCGGAGAAGGCACTGTTGTGATCGTCGTGGACGGCGACAGCGTGACCTACAGCTCAGATCTGTCGGTGACCGGTCTTGCCACATCCGATCTGTTGCCGGTGGCGGGTGTCAGCGCCATTCACCTGCACAATGCGCCCGCTGGCATCAACGGCCCGGTGATCACCGATATCGTGCAGGATGCGGGTGGTGACGTGAACGGCCTGAACCCGCAGGAAGAAGACGGCAACGTCTTTGATGAGGCGGTTGAGACCGACACTCTGATCAGCATCGAAAATGTCGAAGGCTCTGACGACACCGACGTGTTGGTGGGCGATGGCAATGCCAACGTCCTGAATGGGAACGATGGCGACGATGTGCTCAGCGGTCTGGGCGGCGCCGACGTGCTGAATGGCGGTGCCGGCGACGATACCCTGTCGGGCGGCGGCGGCGTCGACATCATCGACGGCGGTGAAGGCATCGACACCAACGATTTCGGCAACATCAATCTGGGTGCTGCGGATCCAAGCATTGCAGGCGTGACCGTGGTTGTGAATGCCGATGGCACCGGTACCGCATCCTATAACGGCGGTGGCGGAAACGGTCCGCTGATCGAGGAACAGTTCACGGGCATCGAAAACATCATCGGTTCGTCCAACAACGACGATATTCGCGCCTTAGGTGCGGCCCCGAATGACATCGACGGCGGTGCCGGGGATGACTTCATCGCCGGTGGCGGCGGTGTCGATGTGCTGAGCGGCGGCGAAGGCGTTGACACCAACAGCTTCATCAATATCGGTGCCGAAGTGGTGGCCGACCTGGGCTCGGGCAGCGCGGCTTATGCGCCGAACGAGAATGTGACTGTGTTCGAGAATTTCGACGGGTTTGAAAACCTCGACGGTTCGGCCAATGACGACCAGCTGTTCGGTGACGGCGGGGCCAACACCCTGACCGGTAACGAAGGCAACGACCTGCTGGTCGGGCGCGGCGGCAACGACCTGCTGGAAGGTGGCGAAGGCAACGATGTCCTGCAGGGCGGTGGTGGCGCCGACACGGTGGATGGTGGCGAAGGTATCGACACGGCGGATTTTCAGGATATCGGTTCGGCCGTGACTGCGGATCTGTCAGCGGGCACCGCGACCTACCAAGGGCCGAATGGTGAAGTGGCCGACACGCTGATCGACATCGAGAATCTGACCGGGTCCGACAACGATGACAACCTGACCGGCGACGAAGGTGACAACCTGCTGGCCGGTGGTGCCGGTAACGACACCATTGAGGGCGGCGCGGGCAATGACGTCATCCGCGGTGATGCCATCGGTGACGGTGAAGCGATCACCGTGACCGTGACCAACACGCTGGGCGAGGGCGGTACCTTCCTGACGCCGGTCTGGTTCGGTTTCCACGACGGTGAGAACTTTGACCTGTGGACCGATGGCGAAGCGGCCAGCGGTGGTCTGGAACGCATTGCCGAGGATGGCAGCGTCGAAGGCATCGCAGCCGAGTTCAACCAGGAGGTTGGCGATGGCGGAGTGGACGCCACCATCATCGGTGGCATCGGGGCCCCGGGTCCGATTGATCCGGGCGAAAGCGCCAGCTTTACGCTGAACGTCAACGCCGATCAGGTGGGCCGTGGCTACTTCACCTGGGCAACCATGGTGATCCCGTCGAACGACGCCTTCTTGGCCTCACCCGACGACCCGTTGACCGATGCGTTGTTTGATGAGGACGGCAATTTTGCCGGTCCGCTGGTCATCGAACGCTTTGGCAGCGACGTTCTGGATGCGGGCACCGAGGTCAACACCGAAGAGGACGCCGCCTTTATCAACCAGACCGCGCGCGATCAGGGCATCGCCGAAAACGGTGTGGTTCGCAGCCACGAGGGCTTCAACGGCTCCGAAGGCAACCCGGACGGCACTCCGGTCAACATCCTGGGCGGCACCACTGCTGCGGGCACCGTCGTTGATCCGATCGAGGGTGATTTCACCCGCAATGACGGTGGTGAGCAGTTGCTGCGCATCGTGGTCGACATTGCCGAAGGTGGCGATGACGAACTGTCCGGTGGCGCTGGAGAGGACATCATCGACGGCGGCCGTGGTGACGACGTGATCGACGGCGGTGCCGACGATGACAACCTCACCGGTGGCGCAGGGCGCGACACGTTCCAGTTCCGTCGCGGAACCGGATCAGACATCGTGGCCGACTTCACCGCAGGGGCCGAGGCTGGCGATTTCCTAGATGTCTCGGACTTTGGCATCACCGGGATCGAGGGCCTGGACATCCGGCAGGAGGGCGAGAACACCGTGATCGACCTTGGTGAAGGGGACCAGATCACGCTGGAAGGCGTGGCTCCAGAGGAGTTGGAGGCCGGTAACTTTGTCTTTGCCGATGCCCCGGAACCGCCGCAGCCAGAGGTCGAAATCGAGGTGACCAATGGCAACGACGATATCGTGGGTGGTGATGAGGCCGAGACCATCAATGCCGGAAATGGCAACGATATTGTCGAAGCCGGTGGTGGCGACGATGTCGTCAATGGCGGCAACGGCGATGACGACCTCTTTGGTGAGGACGGCGACGACCAGCTTTCGGGCGGCAACGGCGACGACAACCTCGACGGCGGTGAAGGCGCCGATGTGCTTCAGGGTGGTCGCGGCGATGACCTGCTCGAGGGCGGAGACGGTGCCGACCGGATCGAAGGTGGCCGTGGAGACGATGAAATCGACGGCGGCGCCGGCGACGATATCATCTGTGCCGGGATCGGCGACGACATCATCAATGGCGGGTTCGGCAACGACCGCCTGGAAGGCAACCGGGGTGCGGACACCTTTGTGTTCGAGGACGACTTCGGTGACGACGTCATCGCCGACTTCGAAGCCTTCTCCAACGGAGACGTTGTGGATCTGACGGCGGCAGATATCGAGTTCGATACCTTCGCTGACCTGGCCGGAGCGATCTCGCAGCAGGGCAACGACGTGGTCATCGACCTCGGGGACGAGGGCTCGATCACCCTGCTGGGTACCCAGGTGGCCGACCTGAACGAGGACAACGTTCTGGTCTAAGTGAACCGGCGGCGGGCCCAGGCCTGCCGTCGTCTCTTTTGGTTTCCATCGACGGAGCTACCCATGCCTGCAGAAACATCCCATCGTTCCGAAGTGACCCGGGCCATCCGGGCCAGCCTACCCGGCCTGGTTTCGGTCGGCGCGTTCAGCATGATCATCAACCTGATGATGCTGACCGGCCCGTTGTTCATGATCCTGGTCTATGACCGGGCTCTTCCCAGCGGCAGCGTTCCGACCCTGATCGGGCTGTCTGCACTGATGATCGGGCTTTATGCGGTGTTCGGGCTGCTCTCGCAGGTCAGGTCCCGGTTGCTGATGCGAATTGGCAACCGGATCGGCAACCGGCTGCAGGAACGTGTCTTTTCGGCGCAGCTTGCGCAGGTATCCGGCCAGGGCGGGGCCAAGGGGCAGGATTCCATGCGCGATCTGAACACGATCCGCGAATTCATGGGGGGCCAGACGCCAGCGGTATTGTTCGATGTGCCCTGGACTCCGATCTACCTGCTGTGCGCCTATGTCCTGCACCCCTACCTCGGCTATGCGGGTCTTGCAGGCGTTATCTTTCTGGTTTTCGTCGCCATCCTGAACAACGCGCTGTCCCAGCGGGGCGTAAAGCGCGCGTCACAGGATCAAACCCGTGCTGCCCGCCTGATGTCCGATGTTACCCGCAATCATGAGGTGATCAGCGCGATGAACATGGGCGGCGATCTCTATTCTCGCTGGAGCGCGTTGCAGAACAAAGTGCTGGTCGGGCAGAACCGGACAAGCGATCTGGTTTCCGATCTTTCGGTGTTGTCGCGGACCGTCCGGATGCTGCTGCAATCGGCGGTACTGGGCTTGGGCGCCTATCTGGCCATTGGCGGCGATCTAAGCGCCGGATCGATCATCGCGGCGTCGGTTCTGGTCGGCCGCGCGCTTGCCCCGGCCGAGCAGGCAATCTCAGGCTGGCGGCAATGCGTTGCAGCCACCAGTGCTCGGGCAAGGCTTGAAACACTTCTGGCGGACAATCCGGTGATCGCAAGCAGCATCCAACTCCCGCATCCCAAGGGCGATATCGAGTTGAAAGGCGTGTACGCCGCCGCCCCGGGCGGTACGGTTCCGATCCTGAAAAATGTCAGCCTGTCTCTGAAGGCGGGTGAAGTTCTGGCTGTCATCGGGGCAAGCGGATCGGGCAAGTCGACATTGGCCCGGGTGATCGTGGGCGCGTGGACCGCGATACGGGGGCATGTACGGATCGACCGCGCCGATATCGCGTATTGGAATGCGATCCAACTGCGGGACGCCATCGGGTATCTGCCGCAATCCGTCGAGCTGTTCGATGGCACGGTGCGCGAAAACATCGCCCGGTTTCAGGCAGATGCAGAAGATCAGGACATTATTGCCGCCGCCAAGGGCGCCAATGTTCATGACCTGATCCTGAACCTGCCGAATGCCTATGACACCTTGCTGGGAGAGGGCGGCAGCGCCCTGTCAGGCGGTGAGCGTCAGCGGATCGGCCTGGCCCGCGTGCTCTACAAAAGCCCCTCGGTCGTGGTTCTGGACGAACCCAATGCCAATCTAGATGCCGCTGGCATGACTGCGTTGCACATGACGATCGAGCGGCTTAAGTCGGCGGGCAAAACCGTGATCCTGATTGCGCACCGCCAGGGTGCGTTGGCACTGGCCGACAAGGTGCTGGTGCTGGACAAAGGGCAGGTTTCGGCCTTTGGCCCGCGCGAGGACGTGTTGAACACCTACTCCCAAAACCGTGCCCGCAAGGCCAAAACGGTTAGCAAGGAGGAGCTGAAAGATGCATAAGGACAGGACAAGATCCCACGCCCTTCCCAATGATCGCACTGGTGGCTGGACGGTCTTCGGTCTGATCGTAAGCGTCGGATTGCTGGGCGGGCTGGCCGCGTGGAGCATGAAGACCAGCATCGACGGCGCAGTGATCGCGCCGGGGATGGTCGGGCTCGAGACCAGCCGGCAAGTGGTTCAGCACCTTGAGGGTGGTATTATTTCCGAAATTCTCGTGCAGGAGGATGAAAGGGTTGCCCGTGGACAGGTCTTGATCGAGCTGGATAGGACCCAGGATCAGGCCGAGCTGAATGCTGCGACCAGCCAGCTTACGACTTTGACGGTTCGTAAGGCCCGACTTGCCGCCGAACTGGAGCAGGCAAAGTTCCCGACGGCGAATCTTTCATCCCTAAACGGCGTCGAAGACATCATTCTGGCGGAAAGCAGGTTGTTTGCGAACCGGGCGGCCTCGGCTCAGGCCAATACCGAACTGTTGCAGGCCCGCAGAAAAGCGCTTGAGGCGCAGATCAACGGCCTTCTCAGTCAGAACCTGTCGCTGGGGGCGGATATGGAACTGACGCAGGAGGAACTGGCATCGATCACGCCGTTGCAGCAGAAAGGGTTGCTTCCGATCACCCGTGTGCTTGAGGTGCGCCGGAACATTCTGAACATCGAGGCGGGTCTGTCGGGAAACGCCGCCCAGATCGAAAGTCTGTGGTCGCAGATCGCCGAGGTGGACAGCGAGCTGAGCAGCGCCGAGGCTGCGCGGCGGGAGCAGATTTCCGCGGACCTTGCCGAGGTCGATCAGCGACTGCGCGAGTTGCGCGAGCGGCGTGTCACCCTGAACGACCGCCTGCAACGCAGCAGGATCGTGGCGCCTCGGGACGGGAAGATCCTGAACCTGGCTTTTCACACGCAAGGCGGCGTGGTTGCGCCGGGTCAGGTGTTGCTGGAGATCGTGCCGGTTGAGGAGAATACGGTTTTGATGGCCAACATTCCTGTCACCGAAATCGACCGGGTTGCAACCGGACAGGAGGCAACTGTGCGTCTTACAGCGTTCAACCTTAACGAAGCCCCAGAGTTACAGGGCAAGATCGCCACTGTTTCTGCCGATACGCTGACCGATCCGGCAACGAACATCCCCTACTACAGTGCGGAAATCGCCATAGAGGCAGCTGAGTTTGATCGGCTGGGTGATCTGCAACTGGTACCTGGAATGCCGGCCGACGTGATGATTTCGACGGGTGAGCGCCGGGTGGCGTCCTACCTTACGCGCCCGATTTATAATGCGTACTCGCGGACGTTCCGGGATGAATGAAATGGGTATTCGGACCGCATGCTTGGCGATCAGGTAGCACTGCGCAGGGAGAAGGGCAGCCACTCAGAACAACGCCTGAATGCGCCGCATTTCTTCGATGAGAACCTGCACGAAGCT
This sequence comes from Ruegeria sp. HKCCD8929, assembly GCF_013031405.1. GTDB lineage: Bacteria > Pseudomonadota > Alphaproteobacteria > Rhodobacterales > Rhodobacteraceae > Ruegeria. The sequence goes on from NZ_WPZY01000001.1 coordinate 289,399, forward strand.
ATCCGCCAAAATCGAAGGAGGACGGTGAGCAGGGCGCAGGATCGACACTTGCAGCACAACGTGCGGGGCGAAAGGCCGGAAGACGATGCCACTTTGCCTACCTAGTGCCTCTATGTGCCCCGCCGCCGTGATCGGATCGCAGACGCAATAGCACAGCCCGTTTCCCACCAGCGCCATCGCGGGATGGAAATTGCGCAGCTCGAAGCGCTGGTTGAACCGGGCGCCCTGCGCTTTGAACGCAGCCTGCGTGTCGATCAGGTTCGGATGCCCCTCGGGCAGCGCCGCCATCGGGGCATTGTCCAGATCACCCGCGGTGATCCGCGATTGTGCCGCCAGCGGGTCCGAGGCGGGCAGGGCGCAGACGCAGGCCATCTCGAAATCCTCACTCAGCGTGGCCTTGGAGACGGCGGGGGTCTCGGTCACGCCGATGTCGTATTGCTGCGAGGCGATCCATTCCTCGATCACCGATGAGGCGCGCATCATCAGTGACACCTTCACGTCCGGCTTGTCCTTCAGAAACTCCGCGATCAGCTGCGGCATCACCACCAATGCGGCCGCGGGCATGCAGGCGATGTTCAGCCGCCCCTGCGACATGGTGCCGATTTCGTGCATGGTGCGGGTGGACAGTGCCAGCCGGTCAAGGATCGCCTCGGCCTCGCCGATGAAATAGCGCGCCTCGGGCGTGGGCACCATCTTGCCGCGCTGGCGGCGGAACAGGGCGATGCCCAGCTCGGCCTCGAGATTGGCGATAAGGGCGCTGACCGCAGGCTGCGTGCGGGCGAGGATTCGTGCAGCGTCCGAGACCGACCCGGTGCGCATCACCTCGCGAAAGGCCTGCAACTGGCGAAAACTCAGATTCATGGCGCCTTGATTTCCCTCGAGTTTCTTCAAACCCATAAAGCAACCCTATTCCTCAATCAATTTATTCGTTTTGACTTAATGGATGGCGCCCGCAAGTTTCTCCGCCACGGATGCACTGCCTGCATCCCGGAACATGGAGGGGGAGATGAACAGGGCTTCGAGTATCATTCTGACGGTGCTGATCTGCCTGGTGGCGTTGGGCCAGTTCGTGCAAGTGATCACCCGCTATGTGCTGGAGATCCCGGTAATGGGATTGGAGGAGAGCCTGCTCTATCCCACGCTCTGGCTCTATATGCTGGGCGCGGTCAACGCCTCACGCGAGAACACGCATATCCGGGCCAATGTGCTGGAAATCTTCCTGACGACCGAGCGCCAGCATCAGGTGCTGGCGATCATTGGCGAGGTGATCAGTCTGATCGTCGGCTGCTGGCTGACCATGTGGGCCTGGGATTTCACCAAATATTCGCTGCGCGTCTGGCGTGAGAGCCCGACGCTCTATCTGCCGACCTTCTATGTTGATGTCGCGCTGATGGTGGGGCTGGTGCTGATGATGATCTTCACTGCCTGGCACCTGCTGCTGCACCTGCGTGCCGTGTTCGGCCCCTCCGTGGCAGAGCCGCAGCCCGTACCGGTCCCGTCCGCAGACCCCCGCAAGGAGAATTGAGATGGTTGAAACCGCACTCCTCGCGGTTCTGGTTCTGGTCGTCCTGCTGACCCTCGGCGTGCCGCTGCCCTACTGCTTCGGCGCCGGGCTGATGGTGATGTATTACGCCGGCGATGTAGTGATGAAGGGCAACATGCTCTGGGGGTTCCAGCAACTGGGCAACCCGGTGCTGCTGGCCATCCCGCTCTTCGTGCTGGCCGGTACGATTATGAGCGTTTCGGGCATCGCCGCCAGCCTGCTGAACTTCGTCAACATCTTCATCGGCCACCTGCGCGGCGGTCTGGGTGTGGTGGCAACCGTGTCCTGCGCGCTGATCGGCGCCATTTCCGGCTCGGGCCTGACCGGGGTGGCCGCCATCGGCCCGCTGCTGATCCCCGAGATGGAGAAACAGGGCTATCCCCGCGAATACGCCACCGCCCTCATCGCCAATGCCTCGCTCTTGGGCCTGCTGATCCCGCCCTCGGTCACCATGATCGTCTACGGCTGGGTCACCGACACCTCGATCCTCGCGTGCTTTCTGGCCACGCTCGGCCCGGGCCTGCTGATCATGGCCAGCTTTTCGGCGGTCAATATCCGCATGGCCCGCAAATTCCCGCTGCAACTGGCCGAGCCGCCCAAAGGCGCCGCATTCGTGACCGAGGCCACCAGCCGGGGCCTGAAAGCCACCCCGGCGCTGCTGATGCCGGCAATCATTCTGGGCGGTATCTACGGCGGCATCATGACCCCGACCGAGGCCGCCGCCGTCGCCGTGATCTACGCCGTGCCCGTGGGTTTCCTGATCTACAAGGGGCTCGACATCCGCACCTTCCTCGGCGCTGGCAAAGAGGCCGCCACCTCGGTCGGTGCGATCATGCTGATGATCCTGTTCTCGATGATCCTCAGCCAGATGTTCGTGCTGGAAAATGTGCCGCAGGCCATCGTTCAGGCGATCTTTGCGATCACCGAGAACAAGGCGCTGCTGCTGGTGCTGATCAACATCCTGCTGTTCCTGGTGGGCATGGTGGTCAACGACGTGACCGCCATCATCCTGATCGCGCCGCTCCTGCTGCCGCTGATGCAGGCCATCGGCGTCAGCCCGATCCAGTTCGCCGCGATCATGGGCGTCAACACCGCCATGGGCGGGGTGACGCCGCCCTATGCCTCGATCCTGTATCTGGGCGCCCGCATCGGGCAGGTGCCGGTAACACGCGTCATCCGCCCCGCCATGACCCTCATTCTGCTGGGCTATCTGCCGGTGGTGTTCCTGACCAGCTTCTGGCCGGACCTGTCGATGTGGCTGCCCCGCTTCTTTGGCTACTAAGCCGCAAACTTCATCACTCACGGAGGAGACAAACCCAATGATGAACGTCCTGAAATCCACCGCGATGGCCGCTGCCGTCCTGGCAACCGCTGGCATCGCCGCCGCCGATACGCTGAAGATCAGCCATATCCGCCCTCAAGGCGCCACCATCGACAATGAGCTGCGCGCCTTTGCAGACGGCCTGTCGGGTGCCACCGACGGCTCGCTGGAACTGAACCTGTTCCCGGCTTCGGTGCTGGGCGACTATACCTCGGTGCAGGAACGCATCTCGGTCGGCGCCATCGACATGGCGGTGCAGCCCGCCGCCACCGCCGTGGATCGCCGCATGCAGATCTCGGCCTTTCCCTATGTCGCCTCCAACTGGGCCGAGGCCAAGAAGATCTACGGCCCCGGCGGCGCCATCTATGACGCGATGAAAGAGCTTTATGCCAAGCAGGACATCACCATGCTGGCCGCCTATCCGGTCTATTTCGGCGGCGTGGCGCTGAACACCGACGCCGTGAACCCTGGCGATCCGACCTCTGCCAAAGGCATCAAGGTCCGCGTGCCCGGCATCAAGAGCTTTCAGCTGACCGCCGATGCGCTGGGCTATATCTCGTCGCCCATCCCGTTCTCCGAGGCCTTCACCGCCGTGCAGACCGGCGTGGTTGACGGGGTCGTGGGCTCGGGCGCCGAGGGCTACTATGCCTCGTTCCGCGACGTGACCACCACCTACGTGCCGGTGAACACCCACTTCGAGGTCTGGTACATGATCATCAACTCCGGCACCCTGGCCGAGCTGAGCGACGAAGACCGCGCCGCGCTGGAGCAGGCCGCCGTCGCGTTCGAAGCCACGCGCTGGGAAACCGCCGAGGCCGATCAGGGTGCGTTCGAGCAGAAGCTGGCCGATAACGGCGCCAACATCGTCTCGCTCAGCGACGAAGAACTGGCCGCGACCGCCGATCACGTCCGTGCACAGGTCTGGCCGCAGGTTCTGGAAGATGTGGGCAAGGATTGGGGTCAATCCATCCTGGACAAGATCGCTCAATAAGGCGGTCTGACCCGCCCACAGGGAAAGGGGCGTCCTCCCCACCCCTTTCCCCCTTGTTTCACCGACGGAGGTCCAGATGTTTCAATCCCTGCGCAAACCCGGCGGTGCCCGGGTGACCCTTACCGTGAATGGCCGGCAGGTCGAGGCTGCGCCCGGGCAATCGGTCTGGTCCGCCATGGCACTGGACGGCCAGACAGAGACCCGCCGCGCGGCCCTATCGGGCGAGACCCGCAGCGCCTATTGCGCCATGGGCGTCTGCTTTGAATGCATGGTCGAGATCGACGGGCTGCCCAACCAGCAGGCCTGCCTGCGCCGGGTGGCCGAGGGCATGGTGGTGACCACGCAAGAGATTACCGAAACGTCCGAGGCCGGTGATGCAGGCCTTTGACTGCGCCATCGTCGGCGCCGGACCGGCGGGCATGTCCGCCGCAATCCGTCTGGCCCGGGGCGGTGCCCGTGTCGCGGTGCTGGACCGGGGCGCCCGCGCGGGCGGCCAGATCTACCACGCGGCGGCGGACAGCCCCTTGTCCGATGCCGCTGCGCTGGGCCCGGACTATGCCGAGGGCGCCGCACTGATCGCCGAGTTCGAATGCGCCGACATCACCTATTTCCCGCAGGCCGACGCCTGGCATCTGGGCGATGACGGGCGCGTCCTGTTCTCGCATCAGGGCGACACGCACGAGTTGCACTGCCGCGAAATGCTGCTCTGCCCCGGCGCGATGGAACGGCCCATGCCGATCCCAGGCTGGACCCTGCCCGGAGTGATGACCGCCGGGGCCGCTCAGGTGATGCTGAAATCCGATGCGATGGTGGCCGAAGGGGCCATCTTTGCCGGGTCCGGCCCGCTGCTCTACCTGATCGTGGCGCAATATCTGCGCCTTGGCGTGCCGGTGGCGGCGCTGGTGGACACCACCCCGCGCCGGAACTATCTGGACGCCGCCCCGCTGCTGCCCCGCGCCCTGCGGCGTCTGGCGATGCTCAAAAAAGGCCTGAGCCTGCTGCACGAAATCCGTGCCGCCGGGGTCAAAACCTATCGCGGCGCCCGCGACCTGAAGGTGCTGGGCGAGGGCCGGGCCCAAGGCCTGCGCTTCTCCGCCGGGGGCCGTACTCACGACATTGCCGCCGACACCGTGTTTCTGCACCACGGCGTGCAGCCCAACCTCAACATGACCCGCGCCATGGATCTGGCCCATCGCTGGAACCCGGAGCAGCTCTCCTGGCAGGTCGAGACCGATGCCTTCGGCCAAAGCTCGGTGCCCCATGTCTCGGTCGCGGGTGATGGGGCGGGGATCGTCGGTGCCGATGGCGCCCGCGCGGCGGGCCGTCTGGCCGCGCTCAACATCCTGCACCGGCTGGGCCGCCTGCCGCGGGCGGATCGCGACCGTGCCGCCGCCCCCGATCTGGCCGCGCGCGCCGCAATGGCGCCGTTCCGCGCCTTCATCGACCGGCTCTACCGCCCCACCGACGCGCTGCGGCTGCCGCAGGACCCGGCGACTTTGGTCTGCCGGTGTGAGGAACAGAGCCTCGCCCAGTTACGTGCCGGTTTCGACCAGGGCGCCCGTGATCCCAACGCGCTGAAATCGCTGACCCGCTGCGGCATGGGCCCGTGTCAAGGCCGACAATGCGGGCATATCGTGGCGGGACTGCTCTCGGACTGGCGCGGCGAGCCGCCCGAGGCGGTGGGGTACTATCGCCTGCGCAGCCCGCAGCGCCTGCTGACCCTCGACGAACTCAGCCGCTTTCACGCGGCCTCGGCGCAGGCACGGGCGGAGGCTGCGGAATGAAGGCGGATGTTCTGATTATCGGCGGCGGCATTCAGGGCTGCGCCACGGCCTATCATCTGGCACGTCGGGGCGTCTCGGTCATCGTGCTGGAAAAGGACTATGTAGCACGCCACGCTTCGGGCGTGAACGCGGGCGGGGTGCGCCTGCTGGGCCGCGACATGGCCGAAGTGCCGCTGTCGAAGGCGTCAATGGAGATGTGGCAGGCGCTTAGCGACGAACTCGGCCACGACACCGGCTTCCGCCGTCAGGGCCTGATCAACATCGCTGTGGATCAGGCCGACATGGACACCCTGCGCACCCGCGAGGCGAAGATGCGGGCCAAGGGCTACTCCCATGAACGCATCATCTCCCGCGACGAGTTGCGCGAACGCCTGCCGCATGCGAACCCCGATTGCGTGGGCGGAGTGACCTCAGAACTGGACGGCTATGCGATCCCCTACAAGGCCACCAGCGCCTTTCGCCTCGCCGCCGAATGCCGCGGCGCGCGCATTGTCGAGGGCGAAGAGCTGCTGAGTCTGCGTCGTGTCGGCGGCAGCTGGCTGGCGCAGGGGTCAACCACCCGGTTCGAGGCGGACACCGTCGTCAACTGCGCCGGGGCCTGGGCCGACCGGATCGCGCTGATGATCGGTGACAATGTTCCGCTCAGCCATGCCGCACCGATGCTGATGATCACCGCGCGGATGCCGCATTTCGCCAAACCGGTGGTGGGGGCGGTCAGCCGCCAGCTCAGCTTCAAGCAGTTCGGGAACGGCACCGTCCTCATCGGTGGCGGCGCCAAGGGCTTTGCCGACCGTGCCGCGGGCCGCACCCGGCTGGACTATGCCAAGCTTACCGCCGCCGCCCGCACCACCGCCGAGTTCTTTCCCATCATGCGCCGCGCCGCCATCAACCGCATGTGGGCAGGGCTCGAGGCCTATATGCCCGACAACCTGCCGGTGATCGGACCGGCGGTGAACGCGGCCCGCGCCTTTCACGCCTTCGGCTTTTCCGCGCACGGGTTCCAGATGGGGCCGGTGGTGGGGCAGGTCATGGCCGATCTGGTGATGACCGGGCACTCGCAGTTTCCGCTTGGCGCCTTCCGCATCGACCGTTACGACCGCAAAGTCCTTTGACCCGTGAATACAGGAGCACGAGAAATGACCATCACCCGCATGGAAACCGGCCAGCGCATGAGCAAGATCGTTAAGCATAACGGCACAGTCTATCTGTGCGGTCAGGTGGGGGATGGCGATACCGTCGCGGACCAGACCCACGATTGCCTGTCCCGCGTCGAGGCGCTGCTGGAACAGGCCGGATCTGGCAAGACCCACATCCTGCAGGCCGTGATCTGGCTGGCCGACATGAAGGACTTTGCCGAGATGAATGCGGTCTGGGACGCATGGGTGCCCGCGGGCCACGCCCCCGCCCGCGCCTGCGGCGAAGCCAAACTGGCTCGCGAGGCCTTGAAAGTGGAAATTATCGTGACGGCGGCTGAACTCTCGTGAGGCCGGTGGATCGTGTTTGAGCGACACGTCTCCATGCGAAGTGTCGGAAGGCGATAGATCAGAGGCTGCGGTGGCTGAATGAAATCCGGTACCATCGTAATTCAAGCCAACTGAAGCGGACGCGCAAGGCTTCTTTGGGTCGAGCGCGTCCGCCTGTCGTTTCTCAAGACCTGCTGTCGCCCGGGTCGTCTGGCGAAATGGCATTTGCAGTTCGATCTGGGCCGCAGCAGATCCTAAAAGCACTTGGGTGCTGAAGATTTGCCGGAGGATCAGTCCACTCTGGCTTTGGCCTCCTCTTCGAACACCCTGGCTAATCGTTCCGGTGTCCGTGCGGCGGCTTCGTCTGCCTCCATCTCCTGTTTTTCGATTCGGGCCTGCTTGATGTGGAAGAAAAGCCAGAATGCCAGCCCGGCCAGGAAGAGAATAAACTCTGTCCCGACCATCGGATAGATCGGCCCGATTTGCGACAGGTCGGCTCCTGCCCAGGTTTCTACAGCTGTAGTCGACATGGGTGTTTCCTCCTTACGTCAGCAGTCCGAGGCGCTTGGCCTCTTCGATGTCAGCTTGCGACACTTCGATCGAGGCGGCCTCTTCGGCAAACTCCTCGCTCATGTCGAGCCCGACGAGTTCAACGGCCGGTGGCACACGCAGCATACCCAGGCCCATCAGGATCTTTGAAACGATCCAGGCGGGGATAAAACCGAGCACGATGAACATGATGCAGGCACCGATGAACTGACCCCATGGCGAAATCGTTGCGACTTCGGCATGATACGCTGCCGTCGCCGGGTGACCCCAAAGCATGAAGCCGGCGATCACAAGGCCGATGAAACCGGCATAGCCGTGCACGGCAACCGCGCCGACGGGATCGTCGATCTTGAAGCGACGCTCGACCCAGAAATGCAGCTTGTAGGCCGCCCAGGCACCAATCGCGCCGATCAGCATCGCCTGAATCGGATGATAGAGATCATTGCCGGCAGAAGCCGTGATGACCCCGGCCAGACCGGCAGAATAGGTCCAGAACGCTTCGCCGTTGGACACGATGTAGCCCATGATCAGACCGCCTGACAGCGACATCAGGAAGTTGAACACAATCGCCGACAGGGTGGTTGGCGTCAGGTAGATCGTGGTCGCGGTGAAGCTCACCACTCCTTCGGCTCCGCCGAGCGACCCATGATCGATGATCGGCACGTTGCAGGCGACATAGAAACCCCAGAAACCCGTGTAGATCAGGAAGAGCCCGATCGTCACCAGCCACTTGTTGTGCGGATTGATGTTGCGCGGGGTTCCGTCGGGCGCGAACTTGCCGATACGCGGCCCCAGCACGACGATCACACCCAGCGCAAAACCACCGGCGATGGCATGGATCACGCCGGATGCATAGGCGTCGTGATAGCCCAACTGCGTCACCATCCAACCATCGGGGTGCCAGCCCCAGGCCGCGTCGATGATCCAGGTGAACGATCCGATCACGACGGCCAGAATCCAGAAGGCCGATGGGCGGATGCGCTCGATTGTGGCCCCCGAGACGATTGATGCCGCCGTCCAAGAAAACAGTAGGAAAGCAGCCCAGAAGACGCCGTTCAGGCGGTTCCAGAAACTGTTCCCCAACTCGGCCCCATAGCCTTGCGCGGACTCAAGTGCGGGCCCCGGTCCCCCCATATGGGTGCCCATCAGCTCGCTCCACGGAACGGCGTTGTCGCTTTTTGTGATGCCGCCGGTGATGCCGGGGCCGTTCGGGAACGCGAAGTAGATCCACCAGCCAAAGAAGAAGAACGTCACCGTCACGAGCGGGATCAGCATCGTGTTCTTCATGAGTGTGTGAATGTGGTTCTTGTGGCGGGTTGCACCCACCTCGTACATGCAGAATCCCACGTGGATCAGGAACATTAACGGTACAGTGACCCAATAGTAGAATTCGGTGAAGATTACTGTGAGCGCACCAATATCGGTATCCACTTAATATCTCCCTCTGGTTTTCGGGACGATATTGTTCTGTGTAGACCCGATCCGCGTGGCGGTCCGGGCTTGTTTTTTGGGGGAGTTCGTCCCTCGTTCTCCCCGTCTGGAATGATGAATCCCGCGCAAAAGTTTAGAACCAATTACCCGTTTCACCAAAGGGAAAATGGGCATTTTGGTTTAGTTTTGGATCAGAAAATGACTATTTCTGGAAATATTTCTTAGTTTGGTATATTTTTGGGAGGCAAATATTAGACTTTCTCAACTCCAGTGGGGCGGACCTCGAAACTATTCGGTGCCGTCAATATCAGGTGTAGTTTCCCTTCACCCGCTCCTTCGCCGGATCAAAATGGGGGAAGGTTGTCACACGGGCACGCAGGCGTTTCTGCAATCCGTCGAGTTGCCCGACTTCTAGTTCCGTGCCCGGTGCTGCATGTGTGGTTGCGATGCGACCTAGGGCGATTACCTTGCCCAGAATGGGCGATTTCATTGCGGATGTGATCTCACCCACCTGCGCCCTGCCAACGCGCACGCAGTCGCCCGAGGCGGGTACTGTGCCGCCTTCAATCTCGAAGCCGACCAGCTTACGGTGCGGATGTGTCTTGCGCTCCTCCAAGGCGGCGCGGCCAATAAAGTCGTCAGTCTTTGACTTGAGCGGCACGGTAAAACCGATCCCCGCCTCCCACGGGTCGGTGGAATCGTCGAATTCGGACCCGGCAAAGATCAAGCCCGCTTCGATCCGCATCAGATCAAGCGCCGCAAGCCCCAAAGGCGTCAGGCCATAGTCCTGACCGGCCTCCCAGATCGCGTCAAAGACCTCTTCCGCGTCTTTGGGATGGCAGAAGATCTCATAGCCCAACTCGCCGGAATACCCGGTGCGCGAGATCACGACCGAGGTGCCCCGAACGTCCCCGATCCGGGCGACGGTCAAGCGGAACCACGGCAGTTCCTCGATCGTGGGTTGTTGGGGCGGCGTCCAAAACACCTTGGCCAGTATGTCGCGGGAATGGCGGCCCTGCACGGCGACATTGTGGAGATGATCCGTCGAGGGGCGGACCCAGGCATTGAGCCCGCGTTTCTGCGCTTGCTCCTGCAACCACAGCCCAGAGGTGTCATTGCCGCCGATCCAGCGAAAATTTGTGTCCCCTAGCCGATAGACCGTGCCATCGTCGATCATACCGCCGTGGTCGTAGCACATGGCCGTATAGACCACTTGCCCGACACTCAGCTTTTTCATGTTGCGGGTCACGCAGAGTTGCAACAGCTCTTCGGCGTCCGGCCCCGTGACCTCGTACTTGCGCAGGGGCGAGAGGTCCATGATCGCCGTCTTTTCCCGCACCGCCCAGTATTCGGCGATGGTCCCGTGGCCCGGAAAAGTGTTGGGCAGCCAATAGCCGTTGTATTCGACGAAATCCCGAGTGTGCCGGGCAAAACAGTCGTGAAACGCGGTTTTCTTGGTGTCCTGCACGTCTGCCTCCGCAGATTTTCTGTAGCCGATGGATCGGTCGAATTCCTCGTTCGCGCGATAGGTTCGCACCTGAATGTCGGTGGGGTTCCAGCCATTCGCCGGGTCCACGTCGCAGGGGCAGGCCGTGCTGACGCAGACAAGATCGCTGAGCGCGCGCAATAGCACGAAATCGCCCGGCCGCGACCATGGATCGTTCATGCCGATGGCGTTGGTATCATCCAGCAGGGTGTTAAAAAAGAAGTTGATCGCAGGCCAGCCGCCGCGCGGGCGGATGCCGTAACTGGCCAGATCGGTGTTGATGTTGTCCGAGCAGTTCACATGGCCGGGATAGCCGAGATCCTCATAGTATCGTGCGGTGCAGGCTAGTCCGAACGTGTCGTGACGCCCGCAAGTGTCCTGAACGATTTCGACCAGGGGTTCCTGATCGACGCTCCAGTATTTGCTGAAAAGGCCAGGCGCGGGATACAGGCTGCCGCCTAGGCTGCGTGTTGTGGTCGGATCAATCTCACGCTCCAGCCCCTGATCCAGCGCGCGCAGGGAGAACGCCTGAAAGTCCGAGCATTCTCGGCCTTTCACATCGAGGATCTGGATGTATTCGCCTTTCTTCACCTCGTAGGAGGTGGCGTTGCCCGGCTGGATGTTGAAGTCCTGAAGCGGGTCGGACAGCGGCTCGGGTGGTCCGATCTCCTGCTTTGCCGCGCCGGGGGCGTTGCGGCGGACGTAGAGGATCAGCTCGGTTGGCGGGTTGTGTTTTGTAGGGTCCATCGGCCCGCCGGGTGCGGCCAGAATGACCAGCCCGTCGCTATGGGCGACATAGGTCTCCATGTCGCCCGGGCGGGCGTCTTCGGAAAACAGCGTGATGGCGTCCCCATCCCCGATGCGAAAACCTGACGCGGTCAGCGCCTTGAGCACCCGCAGGCCGGATTTGCCGCCGCCGGTCAGCGTGTTGATGATGCCCTCGGGTCGGCCATGGCCATCCGCGCCCAGCATCCCCGCGTCCGAGGACCCGTCCGGCGCGAAGAACACCATCTCGCCCTGCTGCAGCCCGTCGCGGTTCAGGACAAGGATCTCGTCACCCTTCTCGACGCGCACCGCGCGGCTGCCGCCGCCGGGGACAGGATGGCGTTCGGTTCCGTGAGGCAGGATCGGCAGGCCCGGGGTCAGAACACCGTGACGCTCGAACGGTACTTCGAAGATGGGTTGGACATTCATTGCGGCAACTCCGAAGGATGGGGCATCGGCATCTCACTCAAGCCCCAGTGCGGCTTTGCGGTTTCGGGCCCACTTGTTGATCGTGATGTCGAAGGTCAGTGCCATCAGCGACACGCAGATGCCCAGCACGAAGTTCTTGCCCAGATCGGTGCCCGCCAGCGTGCGCTGCAACTCCTGCCCCAGGTCCTGGGTGCCGATGAAGGCGGCGATGATGACCATGAAGAAGGCGAACATGATCGCCTGATTGAACCCCACCGCCATTGTGGGCAGCGCCAGCGGCAGTTGCACCGAAGTCAGCTTTTGCACCTGGGTCGCCCCGGACATGTCCGCGGCCTCGGTCATCTCGGGGGGCACGTGGCGCAGTCCCTCGACCGTGTAGCGGGTCAGAGGCACCAGCGTAAAGATCAGGATCGAGAACACCACCGCAACGTCGTTCACCCCGAACAGCATGATCGCGGGGATCAGATAGATGAAGGACGGGAAGGTCTGAGCCGTATCCACAATGGTCAGCACAACCTTGTCACGCGGCCAGTCGCGCACGGCCAGCCACAGGACAAGGAAGGTCGCTCCGAAGATGTAGAGCGACGGTGAGGTGGGTGAAAGAAACGCTGCAGACTCTTCAACCGCCGTGAAGAAGTGATAAAGGCTTGAGACCAGCAGAGCGCCAAACAGGACGGGGATCCGTTTGAAGGCGAGGCCCACGAGCCCGATGGCAAAGTCCTTTGCGCTGCCCTGCAGGGACAGTGGCGGCGCTGCTCCCCGTGCGGTCCAGATTGCCAGAGGGATGCCGATCAGCATGGCCAGGACTACCGCCGAGATCACTGTGTAAAGCGTGATGACTGACCGATCCCACCAGCCGGTCGAGGCGACGATGGAAAAGAAGATGGCGGCGATAATCGCCTCGCGCCGTCCTGCCAGCCAATAGGCGAAACCGGCGATCACCAGAATGAACGCAGGCGTGGGAACCCACAACAGCGCGTTGCGGAACGGGATCAGCACCTGCACATTCAGGAACCAGCGCAACCATTCGGTCGTGGCCTGTATCCCGTCAAGGTCGAGGAAATGTTTGATCGCGGTGTCGATCTCTTTGCCCTGTGACAGGTCCTGGGTGCGGTGCACGTCGCCGAGTACGCTGAAAAGATACTGCAGGATATTGCCCTGATTTGCGCCCTCGATCAGCGTGTAGTTCGGCACGCGGTTTGACAGGTACGCAAGACCCAGAAAGACGACAAAGGCACCGCAGCCCAGAACCGTGTAGAAATGCCGTTTCCACCAGGGCGTGCCTTTCTCGAAATGCTCCGGCTGCTTGACCACCCAGGCTTTGGACAGCCGGTCCAACGTGACGGCCAGCAGCACGATGGTTACGCCGATCTCGAAACTGCGGCCCAGCTTGAACGAGTTCATCATCGCCAGCAGCTTTGCGCCCAGCCCTGGCATGCCGATGAACGCGGTCAGAACCACCATGGCAAGGCACAGCATGATGACCTGATTGACGCCCACCAGAATTTCCGTTCGCGCGGCGGGCAGATAGACGTGCCGCAGCATCTGCCAGCGGGTGCAGCCCGCCATCTTTCCGGCCTCGACCACTTCGGGGCTCACCTTTTGCAGGCCCAGCGTGGTCATCAGGATCATCGGTGGCATGGCATAAATGATCGTGGCGACTGCGCCCGCGGTCGGACCGACCTTGAAGAAGATGACGGCAGGCAGCAGGTAGGTGAAGAACGGCAGCGTCTGCAGCACCGCCAGAATCGGACGCATCGCCCGGTCGAACCAGTTGTATTTCCACGCGACAATACCCAGCGTCAGCCCGAAGACGAACGCAAGCGGCGCAGCGACACTGATCACCGACAGGGTCTGCATCGCCAGTTTCCATTGCCCGACCAGCGCCGTCCAGAAGAACGTACCGCCCGCCAGCGCCGCCATGCGCCAGCCGCCTAAGTAATAGCCGATCACTGTGGCCACGGCCGCAATCGCAGACCATGAGATCGGGCCGATATTTGGCCAGCGCCGCTTGCCTTCCAGCAGGTTCGCCGTTGTGTTCAGCATGAACTCCAGCGGGCCCTCGGAAAACCACCGGGTGAGATAGATCAGACCCGGGCGCCCGGTTTCCATGTCGCCCTTGATGAAGTTGAAGAACGCGTCCAGCCATTGGGCGTAAGGCGGAATCAACCAGTCGGGCGGACGGTTCAGCCATTCGGGCAGCATGCCCACCGCCTTCAGAACCAGCAGCAACAGCGCGGCGCCGAAGATCAGCCGCAAGGCTGACATACGGCCCGAACTGCGCCGGTCGTCGCGAAGGGAGGTATGGTCGGTAACCGAGGCCATCACCCGTCGCCCATCAGCACGTCCAGTGCGGCCTGACGGTTTAGCACGCCGACAACAGCGCCAGTGTCATCCGTGACAGGCAACTCGTCGCCGCTGTCCGACACCAACCTACGGGCTAGGTCATGTATTGTGGTTCGGGCGGCCACCGGCTGGCCGTCGGGGACGTGTCCGTTCAACGGGTGCGCCAGCGCGCCGGCATGCACCACGCGGGCCTTGTCGATTTCCTCGGTGAATTTGGCCACATAGTCTGTGGCCGGGTTCATGACGATCTTGTCTGGCGTATCACATTGCTCGACCGCGCCGTTCTTCATGATGGCAATGCGGTCGGCCAGCCGCAGCGCCTCGTCGAAATCGTGGGTGATGAACACGATGGTCTTGCCCAGCATCTCCTGCAGGCGCAGGAACTCGTCCTGCATCTCGCGCCGGATCAGGGGATCGAGCGCCGAAAACGGCTCGTCCAGAAACCAGATGTCCGGCTCTATGGCAAGGCTGCGGGCAATACCCACCCGCTGTTGCTGACCGCCGGACAGCTCGCGCGGGAAGTACTCCTCGCGCCCCTCCAGACCGACAAGCCGGATCACCTCCAGCGCGCGGGCGCGTCGTTCGTGCCGGTCCTGGCCGCGCATCTCAAGCGGGAAGGCGACATTGTCCAGAACCGTGCGGTGCGGCAGCAGTCCGAAGGACTGGAACACCATGCCCATCTTGTTGCGGCGCAGCTCGATCAGCTCGTTCTCAGTCAGGGACATGATGTCCTGACCTTCGACTTCGATACTGCCGCCGGTGATGTCATGCAGCCGTGAAAAACAGCGCACGAGGGTCGATTTGCCCGACCCTGACAGCCCCATGATCACCAGCATTTCGCCGCGTCCGACCTCGATCGAGACATTCTTGACCCCGGCGATATAGCCATCCGCGCGGATCTCGTCATAGCTCTTCTCGCCCTGCATCCGGGCGAGGTAGCGCTCGGGGTCGGCGCCGAAGAGTTTCCAGACGTTGCGGCAGGAAATGACGGGCGTTTGGCTATTCAACGGAAGTTCCCCCTTGGATAGTGATGCCACCCCCGAACCGTCGAGGATGGCATCGGTCTCAGCCTGTGTTCAAGGACCGGCTCACGAGCCGCCGGTTACCCAGCCTTGCCACACGTCCTCGTTTTCCTCCAACCAGCGCGCTGCAGCGTCTTCCGGCTCCATCTCGTCGGTATCGACGAACTTGGCCATTTCAGCGATCTGCGGGTTGGTGAACGAGATTTTCGTCAGCACTTCGTAGGCGTTGGGCCATTTGTCTTGCATCCCGTCCCATGCGGCTTTCTTCAGGTACCCCTTAGCTGGATTGCCACAATCATAGAGGGCGTTCGGGTTCGGACCGACCGACGGGTCCTTGTCACAGCCATCGACCCATTCCGGGAACTCGACGAATTCGCCTGGCCAGACGGCCTCGGCAAAATTTGGGGTCCAGTTGAATACAACGACCGGGCGCTTGTCTTTCTCTGCCGCACCGATCTCGGCCCATAGCGCTGCTGCAGAACCGGCGTTGATCACCGTAAAGTTCATGTCCAGCGCCTCGACCCGCTCTTTGCCGTGCTTGAGCCAGTCAACCGGACCATCCAGATAGCGGCCCTTGTCGCCGGTTTCCGCCGTGGCGAACAGATGTGCGCATTCGTTCAGCGCCTCCCAGTCCGGCAGGCCGGGGCAGGCGTCCTTGGTCCACATCGGATACCACCAGTCCTCGCGCGTGACCGCGTCGTGGTCGCCGGCATCATGCAAGCCGCCCTTTTCCAGTGCGGTCCGGAAGGATGCGCCGAACGCGCCTTCCCAGACCTCAAGCTCAAGCGTGACGTCGCCCAGGCGGACCGACTCGTAGACGGCCTGGCTGTCGGTGGTGACAAACTCGACATTGTTGCCCATCGATTCAAAGATTTGCCCGACCACGTGGCTCATCACGATCTGGCTGGACCAGTTGTGGATCGGAATGACGATCGGATCGCTGCTGTCTTCGGCTAGCGTCATTGTTCCGGATGCCAGAGTGATGGCACCGGCAAGTAATACGGATTTCAGTTTCATGGTGGCTCCCTGTCTGGCTGGCGTCTTGCGCCACTGGGATTCTCTCGATCCCGCGCGCGTATAGAGTGCCAAATTCCGGACCGGGCTCAGAACAGAGATTTGATAGGCTTAGGCTGCATATTTTAGGGGCAAGAGGCGGAAAGTATGTTTAGATCAGGCTGTTGCCGAATCTTTCGGCCCGGGATCGCTGCTCGGCAACGGGGAGTGTAGACGCGCGATGTTGAAAAAGCGAAAGCTCTTGCCGCCCCTGGATTATCTGCTGGCCTTCGAGGCAGCGGCCCAGCTTGGCAGTTTTGCGCGCGCGTCCGAGCAACTGAACCTTTCGGAAACTGCGATCAGCCGCAAGGTGCGTTTGCTGGAACAACACTATGATCTGCCCCTTTTCGTGCGCGGTCACCGGTCGATCACTCTGACGTCGCACGGAGCGGCATTGCTGTCATCGGTCGGGCAGTCATTGGACATCCTGCGCGACGCCTCCGAGGATATCTTTGCGCATCACACCAACAATACCGTGACACTCGCCGCGACCAATTCGGTTGCGGCGCTTTGGTTGATGCCACGGCTGCGCACCTTCAGGCGCAGCAATACGCGGGTCAAGATCATGCTGGTTGCCAGTGACAGCGACGAAGAGTGCATGTCCGAGGAAATGGATCTAACGATCCTGCGCGGTGAAGGCATCTGGCCCGGTTTTGAGGCGCGAATGCTGTTTGGGGAGACAGTGTTCCCGGTCTGCTCGCCGGGTTATCTCCATCGCGTCCCGCAGGCCGCCCGGTTAAAGGATCTGCCCGGGGTCGATCTGATCGAGGTGCGCAGCAGCCATACCGAGTGGATGGACTGGCGCACGTGGCTGGGTCATCAGGGGGCTGAGGACGTGACGCTTGACCGCGCCGCCTTTTTCAACACCTACCCGCTGGCGATCCAGGCGGCGGTGGACGGGCTGGGCGTGGCGCTGGGGTGGGGCCATCTGGTCGACCACCTGCTGGACGCGGGCAAGCTGGTCCGGCCCGTGCAGCAAAGCTATGCCCGCACCGAGAGCGGGTACTTTCTGCTCAGGAATATCGAAAAGAAACGCTTTGCCGAGCAGGAGATTGTCGAGGATTGGCTGGTCAGGGCCAGTGAAGCGCGCAGGCGGTTCACGCCGCCTCGCGCAGACTGAGCGTCAGACCTCAAGGTAACTTTCCAGACTGTCGTCCAACGCTTCGACCCAGACCGTATGATGCGGGGGTGCCATGGTGCCGGTCATCGGGCTGACATAGCCATGATCGCGGAAGGTCATGATGTTCTTTTTCTTGTGCTTCTTCCACTCGTAGAAGGCCTGATTTGCAGCCTCGATGTCGAAACTGGGGTAATCGGTTTCGTCGATCAGTTCCTGCGTATAGGCGCCCTGATAGGCGATGCAGGCATAGTCATCAGCTAGGGCATCCTCGTCGGTCTGGCGTTGCCTCCAATCGGCTTCCATCGTCTGACGGTCGGGCAGGGCGATCTTTCCCATGATCGCATCGCGAACCCACCAGGCCTGCGCATCGAACATGTTGAACGTGTACCACTGGTCCTGCATCCCGAGGTAGAAGAGATCGGGGTTGTTGGTCCAGACCACGCCTTTGTAGAGATCGTTTGCGGCCAGCCGGTTGGCGGTCTTCAACCGCAGGTCATCGGGCAGAAACGGGAAATGGTGTTTGTATCCGGTGCATAGGATGATCGCATCGACCTCGCGTGAGCTGCCGTCAATAAAGTAAGCTGTGCGCCCCTCGACGCGCTCGAGGTTAGGAACCTCTTGCCAGTTGTCAGGCCAGTCATAGCCCATCGGTGCTGTGCGGTGGGCGACGGTGACGGACTTACAGCCGTATTTCCAACATTGCGAGCCGATATCCTCGGCCGAATACGAGGTGCCGAGGATCAGGATGTCCTTGCCGATGAATTCCCGTGCATCTCGGAAATCATGGGCGTGCAGAATGCGGCCGTTGAACCCTTCGAAACCCGGATAGTGGGGCACGTTGGGGACCGAGAAATGTCCGGTTGCGACTACGACATGATCGAAAGTTTCGGAAGTTTCTGTATCGGTTGCCGTGTCCCGGCTCACCACTTCGAACCCGCCGTCCGGCATGGCGCGCACGTCGCGGACAATCGTGTTGAACCGGATCTTGTCGCGCACACCCGCTTTCTTGACCCGCCCTTCTATATAGTCGAACAGGACCGCCCGGGGTGGATAGCTGGCAATCGGTTTGCCGAAATGCTCGTCAAACGTGTAGTCGGCAAATTCCAGACCTTCCTTGGGTCCGTTGGACCACAGGTAGCGGTACATCGACCCGTGGCATGGGTTGCCGTGCTCGTCCACACCGGTGCGCCAAGTGTAGCGCCACAATCCGCCCCAATCGGGCTGTTTTTCGTAGCAGACGATCTCGGGCACATCCTGGCCCTTGTCCGCGGCGGACTGGAATGCCCGGAGTTGAGCAAGCCCTGACGGTCCCGCGCCGATCACACATATACGCTTGGTCATTCAACTTCCTCCACGATTGTCTTGTGTTCTGACAGGCTGCCTGTCGCCGCTAACCCGTCCCCGAGGTTGAGGCGGTCCAATCCGGCTCAAACCCCAAAACCACCGTCTCGCCGGGCAGGTTGGGATTGAACAGGCGGTTATGGGCCATCGTTGCGCGATGCAGGGGGTTGTGCGAGGCCAGTTTCCAGACCTTGCAGTCAAGGTCGAAGCGCTGCGCATAGGCCTCGAACACCAGCGTCACCCGTTGCGCCGCGTGCAGCCGATGGGCGCCGGGTGAGCCGGGCGGGAAGGTGGCCGTCAGGATGTCAGAGAACTCGGCGGCCTTTTGGAAATAGGTGGCGGACAGGAACCGGATCGCCTGATCGCGCCGTTGCGCGGGGTCGTTTGTCTTGGCGGCCATATGTTCGAATTCCGGCGTCATGGAGTAGCCGGGTGCCTTGTTCAGAACGGTGATGATATGGCCCATCGGTTCGGCCTCACCCGCCAGCAGCACAGCGGGTGAGATCGCGTCATCGGGGCGGCCTTCGGCATCGCGCATGGCTATCTGGCGCACCCGGCATTGCCATTTCAGGAACGTCATGCGCAGCGGATCATCGGACATGGTCTGACCAAGGGATGTAGCGAGGGAACTCATGCGACACTCTGTTTACGGTTGCGGGCACTGCGAAACGGGCGGTCGTGGCTGAGGCTGGGAATGCGGGCGGCAGTGCGCCCGACAAGGTCGAGGTCGATCCGGACCTGAACCACTCCGGGCAGATCGCCGCCATCGGCAACCACCTCGCCCCAAGGATTGACCACCAGCGAATGGCCATAGCTTTGGCCGCCACCCGGAATGTCGCCAATTGCGCAGGCAGAGACGACGAAACACGTGTTTTCGATAGCGCGGGCGCGGTTGAGGATATGCCAATGCGCCTCGCCCGTGCGGCGGGTGAAGGCGGCAGGGCAGCAGATGATCTCTGCCCCGGCGGTGGCGAGGTCGCGGAACAGATGCGGAAACCGCAGATCGTAACAGATTGTGTGTCCGACCGCGGCAAAGGGCGTTTCGTGCAGGACAGCCTCATCCCCCGGCGCGATGGTCTGGCTTTCGCGGTAAACTTCCGTTTCCGAGAGCGTCACATCGAACATGTGAATCTTGTCGTAGCGCCCGCGCACCTCTCCCTGATCGTCCAGCATCAGGCCGCGGTTCACGATACGCCCATCGGCGCCATCCACAGCGATCGAGCCGATGTTGATCCAGACCTTGTGCCGGGCGGCAAAGCCACGCATCGCCGTCAGGAAGGGATGTGCACCCTCTGGCGCACTGGGTGGGGTCAGGGCCTGCCCGTCCGACCTGAGCCCGCCGCAGTACTCCGGGAGAAACAGGATATCCGCACCCGCCTGCACCGCTGCCTCTGCCATCGACAGCGCCTCGTCCAGCGCGGACGCGAAATCCGGCATCGGGCGGGTTTGCAGGCAGGCGATGTCCAGCGGGCGCGGCATGGGTTCAGAACTTCATATAAGCTTTTCTCAACATGACCAGCGGGTGGCGGTCCGACATCTGGAACTTGATCAACAACTCGCGCGCGATCATGTCCCGGTCCTGCTGATTGTCGGGTAGTTCGATACTGTCGGGGATGCGCACCCAGCCGTTGATGTTGCGGTCGAACACGGCAGGTTTGCCTTCTTCGTACCCCATGTGGATGTCCTCCAACCAGTTCAAATCGTCCCAACCCATCACTTCCATGTATTGCTTCAGGAAGGGGGTCAGGCGCCCGTAGTCGGGGACCAAGTTCACGTCATAGCGATAGCCGATATGCTGGCCGATCTCTTTTTCGCGTTCGGTTTCAAGCCCTTCGGCGTCATTCAGGAACTGATCGACATCCTTGATTTCGGAACCGCGATATTGTGTTCCAGCCATGTCTTACTCCTTTCAGGTGATGGGAGCGGGTGCGTCCATCACAGGTGGTGATAGTCTTCAACGCCGACTGTGTGATTGGTGCCAGCCAGAGGCACACCGGCCATTGCACTGGCCTCCATTGTCAGCGCCGCCAGATCCTCGGGTTCGAGGCTGTGCAGATGCGTCTTGCCACAGGCGCGGGCAAAAAGCTGCGCCTCGATGGTCAGCGTATGGAGGAAGTTGTAGACGCGCTCGGCGGCCTCATCCGGGTCCAGTCGCTGACGCAGCACCGGGTCCTGGGTCGCCACGCCGACCGGGCAGCGGCCTGTGTGGCAGTGGTAGCAATAGCCGGGCTCGGCACCGATTTCTTCGGGATAGTTGGCTTCGGGGATGTCCTTGTTGCAGTTGAGTGCCATCATCGCCGAATGGCCAATGGCTATGGCGTCTGCGCCAAGTGCGATGGCCTTGGCCACGTCGGCGCCGTTGCGAATGCCGCCCGCGTAGATCAGCGTGATCTCGCCGCGCTTGCCCAGATCGTCGATTGCTTTGCGCGCCTGCCGGATCGCCGCGATGCCGGGCACGCCGGTATCTTCGGTGGCCAGATGCGGACCGGCCCCGGTGCCGCCCTCCATGCCGTCGATATAGATCGAATCCGGGTCGCATTTCACCGCCATGCGCACGTCGTCATAGACGCGGCTGGCCCCCAGTTTCAGCTGGATCGGGATCATGCCACCGGTCGCCTCACGAATTTCGAGGATCTTCAGCGCCAGATCGTCCGGGCCCAGCCAATCCGGGTGACGGGCGGGCGAGCGCTGGTCGATACCTGCGGGCAGCGAGCGCATCTCAGCCACCTGATCAGTCACTTTCTGGCCCATCAGGTGCCCACCGAGGCCAACCTTGCAGCCCTGACCGATGAAAAACTCACAGCCATCGGCCAGAACCAGATGGTTTGGGTTGAAGCCATAGCGCGATTGAATGCACTGGTAGAACCATTTCGAGCTATAGCGGCGTTCATCCGGGATCATCCCGCCTTCGCCGGAGCATGTCGCAGTGCCAGCCATGGTCGCCCCACGCGCCAGCGCCGTCTTGGCTTCGTAGGACAGCGCGCCAAAGCTCATCCCGGTGATGTAGACCGGAATATCCAGCTCCAGCGGGCGGCCAGCGCGCGGGCCGATCACCGTCCTGGTCTCGCACTTCTCGCGATAGCCTTCGATAACGAACCGGGTCAGCGTTCCAGGAAGGAAGGTCAGGTCATCCCAGTGTGGGATCTTCTTGAACAGGGAAAAGCCGCGCATCCGATAGCGTCCAAGCTCGGACTTGATGTGGATGTCGTCCATCACACGCGGCGGGAATATGAAACTGTCTCCGATGCGGTTTACGTCTCGGGCCAGTGCGGGTTTTTGTGTCGGGCTTCCGTCAGGCATTTTGCACGTCCTTTCAATCCGGTAACGGGTGGCTAGGCCATCCTCACAGGATCAATTTCTTTTCGTTGGGCTCGAGATTGTCATAGTTCCACAGCTGCTTGCCGGCGACGATCTTGGTGAAGTGATCCACGCCCTTATCGGGCATCAGGCCGTATTGCGTCAGCTTGCGGGTCAGCCAGGCCTTGTCGAGATCGGTCAGTTCGGCCTCGACCGCGTCAACGCCGCAGGACTGGATGTCGCCGCCGACATAGATCGTGCCGTCATACATCGAGTCGCCCAGATTCTTGCCGGCATTGCCGCACACGACCATGCGGCCGCGCTGCATCATGAACCCGGACAGCGCGCCCGTGTCTCCGCCGACAAGAATTGTGCCGCCCTTCATGTCGATGCCGGTGCGTGAGCCCACGGACCCACGGCACACCAGATCGCCGCCGCGAATGGCGGCACCAAAGGTGGAGCCTGCGTTCTTTTCGACCACAACCGTTCCGGCCATCATGTTCTCACCGCAGGACCAGCCGACGCGTCCGGTGATCCGCACGTTCGGCCCGTCGATCAGACCGGTGGAGAAGTAACCGGTCGATCCGTCGATGATCAGGTTCAGCTTGGACAGGATCCCCACACCCAGCGAATGCATTCCGCGTGGGTTCTGCAGCACAATGGTGCCGTAGCCCTCGGCCATCAACGCCCGGATCTGGTTGTTTACCTCGGTCGTGGTCTTGCCGTCGCAATCGACCTCGGTACGCTTGTTGAAGTCGACCGATGGCGCCCAAGGGTATTCGAACCGCTCGGTCGCGTCCGGGTCGAACTCGATATACATCGACTTGCCCGTCAGCTGTTCGGTGGTCATGCCAAGGGCCTTGACCCGTTCCTCCTGGGTCATTTCCTTGAGTTCGGCGTCGGTTACGCTTGCCATACGCGGACCTCCTCATCATAGGGGTCATAAGTGTCGATTTCCTGCGGAAGGATTGCCCGGATCGCCACCTCTTCCGAGGCCATGGCGATCAGGTTGTCGCTTTCGTAGAGAACCAGGGGTTTTGCGGCCATCGTGTCCTTGGCCATGCCCAACTGGTCCTTGGTGGCGACCAGATAGGTGAACACACCGTCGATTTCGTCGATGGAGCGGCGCAGGCTGTCTTCGAGGGCCACTCCGTTGGCGAGGTTGTGCGCGGTGTAGACCGCCAGCAGTTCGCTGTCGCAGTTCGACATGAACCGGTGGCCCTTGCGCTCCATTTCGCGGCGCATGATCCAGTAATTGGTGATCTGGCCGTTGTGCACCACGCTGATGTCGTTGTAAGGGAACGCCCAGTAGGGATGGGCGGACCGGATATCCACATCCGATTCCGTCGCCATGCGGGTGTGGCCGATCCCGTGCGTGCCCTGGAAATCGTTGAGGCCGTAAAGCCCTGCAACGTCCGACGCATCGCCCAGATCCTTGATCAGCTCCAGACCATTGCCCATCGACAGGATCTCGACGCCCTCGGTCTCTTCGATGTGATTGGCCATTCGGGCGGTGTCGCCGTCATGGGACAGGATGTAGCGCAAGGAATACTCGGTGGGCGCCTCCTTGGCCTTCACCGATGCGCCATGTTCGCCGAGGATCGCCTCGACTGCCGCGATCCGGTCTTCGATGATCCCGTGAATCCGGCTTCCGCTGCCCATGTCTTCGGCCTCGGCCACCTTGAGGCGCATGATGTAATCGCCCTCCGAACCCTCGCCATAAACCGCGTAGCCGGTCGAATCCGGTCCGCGATGCTTGAGCGCCTGCAGCATGGCGGTCATCTCGCCGCCGACATTCGAGCTTGCGCCCCTGTGTATCAGTCCTGCAATTCCGCACATTGCGGTGTGCCTCCTTTGGTTGAAACGGATGGCGGGCAGGGCCGCGACCACCGTGCAGATCCGGAGTGAGGCGGGCCGTCACCTGCCCGCCGCGTCCTGCCGCTTAGGGCAGGCACTCCATGTAGGTTTCGTTGTCCCACTCGGTCACCGTGGACATGAAGCGGGCGAACTCGTCACGCTTGTATTCTTCGAAAAGCCGGTACATCTCGCCCGGCATGCCGCGCTTGACGACGTCACTGGCGGCCAGATGGTCGAGCGCTTCGCCCAGACTCATGGGCAGTTTCTTGACCTTCTTGCCCTGGGCCATCGCGTCATAGATGTTGCGTTCCTCGGGCTCGCCCGGATCGAGGTTGTTTTCCAACCCGTCATCCATCGCGGCCAGCAAGGTCGAGCCCATCAGGTACGGGTTCACCATCGAGTCCACCGACCGGTATTCGAACCGTCCCGGTGCCGAGACCCGCAGGCCGGTCGTGCGATTCTGGAAACCCCAGTCGCTGAAAACCGGCGCCCAGAACCCCGTATCCCAAAGACGGCGATAGGAGTTCACAGTGGAACAGCCGATCGCGGTCAGCGCTTGCAGATGGGTAACCACGCCGCCGATGGCCTTCAGCCCTTCCTTGCCGGGCATTTGCGGGTCGTCCGTGTCAGGCATGAACGTGTTCTCACCGCCCTTCACGTACATGTAATTCTCGCGCATCCCGGGCAAGTTGTCAGGGTCGTTGCCGGTTCGAACAAATTCATCTTCGCCGCCATGCCACAAGCTCATGTTGTGGTGGCACCCCGAGGCGGAGACGCCCATGAAGGGTTTGGTCATGAAGCAGGCGAAAATCCCATGCTCGCGCGCCACTTGCGCGCAGATCTGGCGATAGGTGGTCAGCCGGTCCGCATTGCGCAGCACGTCGTCGAACATCCAGTTCAACTCAAGCTGGCCTGGCGCATCTTCGTGATCGCCTTGGATCATGTCGAGACCCATCTTCCGGGAATAGCGGATAACCTGCATGGAGACGGGCCGCAGGCTTTCGAACTGGTCGATATGATAGCAATAGGGTTTGGAAAACCCGTCGCGCGGCTTGCCGTTCTCGTCGAACTTGAGCCACATCATCTCGGGCTCGGTCCCGATCCGCAGCTTGGTGCCGTGCTTCTTGGTGAACTCTTCGTGCAGGCGGCGCAGGTTGCCGCGGCAGTCCGAGGTCAGATAGCCGCCGGGGTCGATCTTTTCCTCGCGGTTGCGGAACAGCGTGCAGAAAAAGCGCCCGATGGTAGGGGCCCAAGGCAGCTGCATGAAAGTCTCAGGCTCGGGGATGCCGACAAGCTCGGCTGCCTCGGGGCCGTAGCCCAGGTAGTTTCCGGCCCGGTCCGTGAACAGATTCACGGTGGCGCCGTAAACCAACTGAAATCCTTTCTTGGCAACGGATTCCCAGTGATCGGAGGGGATGCCTTTTCCCATGATCTTGCCGGTGACCGATACGAACTGAAGATACAGGTATTCGATCCCCATCTCGTCGATCATGGCGCGAACCTGTTTGATCTTTTCGTTGCGCCCGGGTGTCTCCACAAATCGCTCTAGATCCGTCTCGGCCATTCATCTTCTCCCTTGCTGGTCACATTCAGGCGTTTTGTGCGCCTTTTTTGTCTTGCGGGGCAGGTATCTCGGTGCCTGTCAACTCCATGGATAGGGGCTGTTGGACACCGGGTGCAGTTCGCCCTTTTCGAACCTGTCAAAACGGAAGGGTTCCAACAGCTTCTGGGGTTCGCCCAGTACTTCGTCTGCAATTAGATGCCCCACGCCGATCATCTTCCATCCGTGGTTCGAGTCGGCGATGACCGTTGCGTTGTCGTGGAATCGGTCGAACACCGGGAAGCTGTCCGCAGTAAAACACCCGATGCCGCCGCTGGCCTCGCGATGGTATTTGGGCATCGTGCCCTCATATCTTTTCTGGCAATGCGCCAGGGCCGAGACCCACATATGGGCGAACTCGTCCGAGGCCACGAATTCCGGGCTGGACGGGCCGTAGGGGTCAATCTGCACCTCATTGACTGGCGTATCCACCTTGTAGGGCGATGCGCCGCCCTGAATCCCGCCAAAATGCCAGTCGGGCTTGTAGTAGATCCCCCACATCTCGTCGGTGATCAGAGACCCGTCAACGGTTGAGTGCAGTGGTGCGTCCGTATCGACGTGGATCACTGGCGGCAGCGAGCCGTCATCGGCCTTGCCCAGCTCGGGATCAATCTGCAGCACACCTTCTTCCAGCTGCCAGTACCGCCACATGTCCACGCCCTCGTGCACATCGCCGTTCAGATCCTTGACGGTGATCTGCCCGGGCAGCCCCAGCATGTCCCAGAAGTCGCGGACCCAGGGCCCCGCACCGATAATCAACTGCTCGCAACCGATACGGCCCTTGTCCGTTTGGACAGCGCTGATCGCGCTTGAACCGTTCTCGCTGATCAGTTCCTTGACCGTCACGCCTGTCAGGATCCGCACGCCCAGCTTCTCAACCTTGTCGGCCATCGCGTACATGGTTTTGGTCTGGTTCGAGAAGCCGCCGCGTTTTTCGTGCAGGACGCTGGTGATGTTTTGGGCCTGCCAGTCCCCGAATATGCCGCGCATGTATTTGGTCGATGCATTCTGGCCTTCGATGAACACGCTTTCATAGCCGATCTCGCGCTGTTCGCTGAAGATTTGGGCGATATCTTCACGCATGGCCTCGCAACTGATTTGCATGTAGCCGACCGGGTGATAGGAAAGACCCTCAGGGTCGCTTTCCCAGACATCGACCGAATGAGCCATCAAACGACGCATAGCAGGTTGGAAAT
Source organism: Ruegeria sp. HKCCD8929 (assembly GCF_013031405.1). Classification (GTDB taxonomy): domain Bacteria; phylum Pseudomonadota; class Alphaproteobacteria; order Rhodobacterales; family Rhodobacteraceae; genus Ruegeria. Next base: position 315,993 of record NZ_WPZY01000001.1, read on the forward strand.
AGTTGTTGCGCACCACGCCACAAGCAATACCCGACGCGCCAGCCGCAATCCCGCTTTTGTCCAGGATCGCGATGCGGCCTTCGACCGCTTCACCGCGCTCTTCAAGACGCTCTGCAAGTTTCCATGCCGTTGAGATGCCGTGTATACCGGCTCCGATGATCAGAAAATCAACGTGTTGTGGGAATGCCATGTGGGGTTCACCATTGTGCAAGGCCGTGGATGATCTGTTGGATCAAAATCATGCAGGGACAGAACCAAAAATCAACCTATTTCTGAACCAATTGATCAATATCTTGCATCAATTTTATATTTGGTTTAGTTTTGGATCATCTGACGGGAGTGGGAAATGACTGGCAGAAAACTGGGTTCCGCTGATATCGCTGCGTTGCTGCGTCGTGAAATTTCCAAGGGAACTTTCAGGTTACACGACAGATTGCCGGCGTCACGGCAAATGGCGGACGAGTATGGCGTGGCCCGAAATACCCTGCGTGAGGCGTTGGCCCAGCTTGAGGTGGAAGGGTACGTAAACACACGGGCCGGCAGCGGTACCTACATCACATTTCGGGAAAAAGAGACCAATGTTGCACCACTTGAGGACACAAATCCGCTGGAACTGATCGACGCGCGATTCGCGCTCGAGCCGCATATTTGCCGTCTATGCGTGCTGCATGGCAGCCGTCAGGACTTCGATCTGTTGGAGGGCCTGTGCGACCGCATGGAGGAGGCTGTGGACGATCCCGTGGCCTTTGCCGAAGCCGATACGGCGTTTCACAAGGCGCTTGCCGCGACGACCCGCAATACGCTGTTGATCTGGATTATCGACCAGATCAACACGGTGCGTTCCCTGGACGAGTGGACCAGGATGCGCCACCTGACATTGGATGGTGCCATCATCAAGAAGTACAATGCGCAGCACAGGCAGGTGCTAAACGCGATCCGCCTGAGGGAGCCTGAGCGCGCGGCAAACCTGATGAAGGAACATCTGGAGACGGCCCGCTTGTCGCTGACACGGGCGGCCGAGACCTGACGGGATGTGAGCGAGATGGCGATACGCGGCGTTTTGGTGGATATCGCCGGGGTCCTCACGGATCAGGGCAAGGCGATCCATGGCGCGGTGTCTGCCATTGAAGAGCTTCGGCGCGCGGGCATACCCATGCGCCTAGTCACCAACACCACCAGCCGCCCACGCCAACGGCTTCTGGACGAGTTGTCCCAACTTGGTTTCGAGTTCGACGAGACGGAGTTGTTTACCCCGGCGGGCGCGGCAGTCGCGTATCTTTCGCGGCATGAGCTGAGCCCACATTTGCTGATCCATCCTGATCTGGACGAAGATTTTGCGGGTTGTGTGGAGGGTCGGAACCCCGCGGTCGTTGTCGGTGACGCCGGAGAATTCTTCACCTATGACCGTCTGAATGCAGCGTTTCGTGAGATTTGTGCTGGTGCGCCGCTGTTGGCCTTGGCAATGAACCGGACATTCCGCGACAGGAACGGGGAACTGAGCATTGACGCGGGGGCGTTTGTGCACGCGTTGGAATATGCAAGCGGCAGCAAACCGGTGGTTCTTGGTAAACCTGCTCTGCAGTTCTTTGAACTGGCTGCGCGCAGCATGGGCTGCGTGCTGTCGGACTGCGCCATGATCGGGGATGACGCCGAGGCCGACATTGCCGGGGCTCTCAAGGCCGGGATCACCGCCGCGCATCTGGTGCGGACCGGAAAATACCGGCAGGGCGACGAGACCCGGTTCAAACCGGTTCCAACGGCTGTTGTTGCTGATGTCATCGAAGCGGTGGAGCGAATACTTGGTTAAGCGGTCTCAGGCCTGAGCGGCGCATTGCAGCCAGTTTATATAGATCCGTTCTGCCATGCTGCGGAACCGGTCAAGCTGGTCGCTCACGTCGTTGTCTAACCGGGACACGGCATCCTCACCCATCGCTTTTTCAAGGGCGGCGCTATATTCGGGGATTGCGGCCCAGTTTGTCACCGTTTCCGGCTCTGTTTCGACGTGAAACTGAACCGAGTATGCGCGTGTTCCCCATTTCACCGCCTGAACCGCACAAGCCGGAGACGTCGCCAGACATTGCGCACCGGCAGGCATCTGAGTGACTTCGGCAGAGTGCCATTGCAGGCAGGGAAACAGCTCGGGCAATCCATCAAAGAAGACGCCGGTAGCGCCCGCCTCCGTCAGCTGCACATCCATTACGCCGATTTCGGGGGTGCCAGAGGCGCCGACTTTGCCTCCAAGCGCTTCGGCCAGCAACTGATGACCCAAGCACAGGCCCAGAAACGGCAGTCCACGGCCTTCGACAGCATCCCGGATGTATGCTTTTTCGTCAGCCAGCCAGGGATGCGCATCTTCCTGCCAAACATCCATCGGGCCGCCCATTACCCATAGCGCGTCATACCCGCCCAGCGGAGGCAGGGCTTCGCCTTTGTCCAATTCCACCGCGTCCCAAGTATGTCCATCCTCAGCGAGGAATTCACGGAAGATGCCGGGATGTTCCACCTCGGCATGTTGAAGGACAAGAATGTTCAACACGTCTCTCCCTGTTCTTTAGGTGTGTTTATGCCGTTTTGGTTGATCCAATATGCATCCAATCGGAAAAATTGGTAGGGCAAATCGGGGTCCCGGGCAAGTTTTGGCCAGAAACTAAGACTGGGTTGAGGTGACCAAGCGATGGCCCTTGCTGGCTTCGGACACAATCCACTTGGGATTGGCTTGGTCCAGTTCCAGCTTCTGTCGCAAGTGTTCGACAACCAGGTTGATCCTACGATCATTGGCCTGGCCTGGGGTTCGCCCCATCAACGCGGCCATCTTTGCCGGACTCAGCGTCTGGTTCGGATGGTCAACTAATATCGACAGCACTTTAAGCTCTTGCGCTGTCAGGCTTGAAACCTGTTCGGCTGAAACTAGCCTGCTTCCAATGCGGTCAAAGTGCCAGCTACCAATTGTGTTCATGCCGCCGCCGCTTGGCGTCTCGGAACCGCCACCGGAAATCTGATACAAAAGCGCCTGTACGCGGGTCGGCAAGTCGTCCTTTTCAATGGCCTCGGTATCTTGATCGCCTCCGACGCAAAGTTTCGCGACCTCATCTGGACGGTCTTTGCGCATGGTCATCAAAAAAGTGCCGGTGTCACCACCCTCTTGCCCGGGCTGGTCCGCGACCACGTTGTTTCTCCAGCCAGAATCCATTTCCACAATGATCGATGCGGCGGATTCCGAACCAATGATGTCCTCCCGATGTTTCGACCCTTCGGCTTCACGAACCTGAAACCCCTTTTCACGTATGCAAGTGGCCAGACGTGACAGAGCCACAACGTCATCGCTGTCTATCAGGATTTGGAAGGTCATTCGAAAAACCTACATAGCTTTGCAAACCCGAACAAGCGGCTTGCCGTTGGTCAAGGATGCTCTAATCCGCGTACGACCGGGCCAGACGCGCCGAATTCCGCCGCCCCGCGCTGGACGTCCGGAATTGCAGCCTGCATAAACCTTGTGTTGAATGAGCAGCCGGATCACGACGAATGAGAAAACCCGCCGCGCAAGATCTGAAACCCCGGCACGAATTGCAGGCCGCGCGCAATCGTGGTGTTGGATATCTGGGTCTGGCGTTTCTGTTCAGCATCTTCGTGAACCTGCTGATGCTGACCGGCCCGCTTTTCATGTTGCAGGTCTATGACCGGGTGCTGGGCTCGCGCTCCGAAGAGACGCTGGCCGCGTTGTCGATACTTGTGGCCTTGCTTTACGGGCTGATGGGGATACTGGACTATGCCCGCGGCCGGATCGTTGCGCGCTTTGGCGCCCGGTTTCAGTCGCAACTGGATGAGAGGGTGTTTGATGCCACCTTGCGGCAGGCCTTGCATCCGGCGGCACGTTCGGCACCGGCCATGGCGCTTCAGGACTTGCAGTCGATTCAGACACTATGCGCCTCACCGGTTCTGTTGGCGGTGATGGATATTCCATGGACCCCGCTGTTTCTGGCCGGAATCTTTATCTTTCACCCCATGCTCGGCTGGTTGGCGACTGCCGGGGGCGTCATTCTGGTCGTGGTGGCGCTCACCAATCAGGCGTTGACCCGCAAGAAGGTTGAGCAGGCGCAGAAGTCGGCGGCAAAGGCCGGAGCGTTCTCGGAACAGGCGCGTCAGGCGTCCGAGGTCATCCGCGCCCAGGGCATGGGCGGCGACGTCTCGGCCCGTTGGCTGAGGCAACGGCAGGCCGCTTTGGTGCAGAGTATCTCGGCCAGCGACTGGACCGGCAGCTTTACCGCGATGACAAAATCGCTGCGGCTGTTCCTGCAATCGGCGATGTTGGCCGTGGGGGCTTATTACGTGCTGCGCAACGAGATGACCGCGGGGGCCATGATCGCGGGTTCGATCCTGTTGGGTCGCGCATTGGCGCCCATCGAGCAATCCATCGGACAATGGCCGATGATCCAGCGCGCCCGCGGCGCCTGGACGTCGCTGAACCGCTTTCTCGATGCGATCCCGCCCGAAGAGGCACGGACTGCGCTGCCGGTTCCCAAGGCCGCGTTTGAGGCCAAGGGTCTGACGGTCGTCCCGCCGGGCGCAAAAGGGCCAACGCTGCGCAATGTCAGCTTTCGCATGGCCCCGGGCGAGGCCATTGGCGTGATCGGCAAGAGCGGATCTGGCAAAACCACGCTCGCCAAGGCGCTGCTGGGACTCTGGCCTCCGGCGGCCGGGGAGATCCGTCTGGACGGAGCTACGCTGGACCAATACGGGAGCGACGATCTGGGCCGCCACATCGGGTACCTGCCGCAGCAGGTGACCCTGTTCAACGGAACGGTGGCCGAGAACATCGCGCGCTTGTCTCTGCAGCCCGACCCCGAGGCGGTAATTGCAGCGGCCAAAAAGGCCAATGCGCATGAGTTGATCCTTGGATTGCAGGATGGCTATGACACCGTGCTTGAGGGGAATGAAAGCCAGCTCTCAGGCGGGCAGAAGCAGCGGGTCGCTTTGGCCCGGGCGCTTTATGGCGATCCGGTGCTGCTGATTCTGGACGAGCCCAACTCGGCGCTGGATGCCGAAGGCAGCGAGGCGTTGAATGCCGCGGTGCGAGAGTTCAAGACGCAAGGTAAATCGGTGCTGATCATGACCCACAGGCCCACTGCGATCTCGGAATGCGATCAGTTGATGGTGATTGAAAAGGGTCAGGTCGCCAAATTCGGCCCCCGTGAAGAAGTGCTGAGCGCCATGGTGCAGAATGCAAGCGCGATCCGCCGCAGCATCGGAACGGCAGGTGGCACATGACCGGGCAGACACCAGATTCCAACCGCGCTGCGTGGCGCATCACGATTCCGGCCCTTGTCGGCCTTTTGGCGTTGGGTATTCTGATCGGCGGGCTGGGCTTTTGGAGCGTGCGCACCCGGTTGGCGGGGGCAATCATCTCATCCGGCGTGATCGAAGTGCAGAGCAACCGGCAGGTGGTGCAGCACCCCGAAGGCGGTGTCGTCGGCGAGATCTATGTGCGGGACGGTGACACGGTCGAAGCAGGTGAGTTGTTGGTGCGCCTCGACGACACATTTATTGCGTCAGAACTGGCGATCGTCGAGGGGCAGTTGAACGAGTTGCTCGCGCGCAAGGTGCGGCTTGAGGCCGAGCGCGACGGGGCTGAAGAACTGACGCCGACCGAAGAACTGGCCGACATGATGCGCGAAAGCGCGGAGGTAGCGGCGCTGTTCGAAGGCCAAAACCGTTTGTTCATCGCCCGTAACGACACGTTGGCCCGCGAGACCGAGCAATTGCGCGAACAGATCGCCCAGACCGGCAGCCAGATCGACGGAACCGAGGCTCAGTTGCAGGCGTTGCGCGAGCAGGCGATGCTGATCGCTGAGGAACTGACGGACCAGCAATCGCTGCTGGAAAAGGGGCTGGCTCAGGCAAGCCGCGTGACCGCATTGCAGCGCGAAGAGGCTGGGCTCAAGGGCGATATCGGGCGGCTTGAGGCCGACACGGCCCGTCTGAAAGGGCAGATTGCAGCCACCGAGATTGAGATCCTGCGTCTCGGTAGCGCGCGGCGTGAAGAGGCGATCACTACCCTGCGCGACCTGCAATTCCGCGAGATCGAACTGGCCGAGCGTCGCCTGACCCTGCGCGAGCGCCTGATGCGCCTCGACATACGTGCCCCGGTGACCGGCGTGATCTACGGCAGCCAGATCTTTGCCCTGCAATCAGTCGTCGAGCCGGCGCAGCCGATGATGTATGTCGTGCCCCGCGACACACCGCTACTGATCGCGGCGCGTGTCGAGGCGATCCATGTGGATCAACTCTATGTCGGCCAGCCCGCGACCCTGCGATTCCCGGCCTTTGACCAACGCGAGACGCCTGAGATTGCCGGGCAGGTGATCAATATCTCGGCGGACGTCTTTACCGACGATGCCACCGGGATCAGTTTCTACCGGGCCGAGCTTTTGCCTGGCGAGGATCAGGTGGCCCGATTGGGCGATCAGGTCCTTCTGCCCGGCATGCCGGTCGAGGCTCTTATCAAGACCGACGAACGCACACCGCTTTCCTACCTGACCAAACCGCTGACCGACTATTTCACCAAGGCGTTCCGCGGATGATCACAGCGTATCCAGCGATACCTTGACCCGGTCCATGACGATCGAGGTCTTAAAGCGGCTGATATTGGATTCGTCAAAGAAATAGGCCTGCGTGAAGGCCTCGTATTCCTGAATGTCCCGCATGGACAGGATCAGAATGAAATCCGCCTCGCCGGTAGTGTAGTAGCATTGCTGCACTGCCGGGGCGTCCCGCATCTTGCGCTTGAAGGCGTCCAGATGGGCCCGGCTTTCCCGTTCCAGAATGACCTCGACGATCACGGTCATCTCGCGCCCCAGCTTGGCGGGAGACAGAACCGCGATCTCACGCTCGATCACCCCGCTTTCACGCAGGCGCTTCAGCCGCTTCTGAACCGCAGGCGCCGATAACCCGACATCCTGACTGATCGCTTCGGCGGTCAGACGCGCATCGGTCTGAACCAGGCGGAGTATGGCGAGATCCTTGTCATCCATGATCTGAAAAAAATCGGGAATTCGGCAAATCGCAACAGATTTCGTATTCAAGGAGTGAAAAACGACGCCAACCCTCTTGTCCGGCTGTTTATGCTCAAGGGAATGGAGGGCAACCTATGACAGGCTTTCATGCGCGTTTGACGAGCGTCAGGCAGCATCTGCACCAGCATCCGGAACTGGGGCTTCAGGAGGACCGGACCCGCGCCTATGTCGCCGGGTATTTGAAGGATCTGGGGCTTGAGGTGCACGAGGGCGTGGGTGTCGTCGGTATCCTGCGCGCCGGGTCTGGCAATCGCGCCATCGGGCTGCGCGCCGACATGGATGCGCTTCCGATCACCGAGCAAAGCCGCCACGACTACGTGTCGCGGAACGAGGGCGTCATGCACGCCTGCGGCCATGACGGGCATATGGCGATGCTGCTGGGGGCCGCGGAACTGTTGGTTGATGACCCGGGCTTTGACGGCACAGTGGTTTTCCTGTTCCAGCCCGATGAAGAACATGGGTCCGGTGCCAAGGCGATGATCGCGGAAGGGGTGTTGGAGCGGTTTCCGGTCGAAGAGGTCTACGCGATCCACAACCTGCCCGGCGCGCCGGTTGGGCAGGTTTCTACCCGCAAGGGGCTGATTTGCAGCAGCGAGAGCCTGTTCGAGATTTCCATTCAGGGGCAGGGGGGCCATGCCTCGATGCCGCAGGTCGGCGTGGACGCCATCACCGTAGGGGCCGAGATGGTGCACGCGCTGCAAACTATCGTCTCCCGCAAGCTGGCACCCGGCTCGGGCGCAGTGGTCTCGGTGACCGAGTTCGTGACCGACGGTCAGCGCAACGTGCTGCCGGGGCAGGCGGTGCTCAAAGGCGATGTGCGGGCGCGGTCGCCGGAGGACCGCGAAGCCATTGCTGGGTTCATGCGGCAGATCGCCCAAGGGGTTGCCACGGCGCATGACGTAACGGTGGAAGTGGAATTCAACACCGGCTTTGTTGAAACTCTCAATGCGAAAGGGCCGACCGAGGCAGTGGCGCGGGTGGCTCGCGGCATGGGGTTTGAAACTTTGGCGGATCGTAACCCGATGAGCTTTTCCGAAGATTTCGCGCAGTTCACAGTGGCGGTTCCTGGCTGTTTTCTGTTGTTGGGCAATGGCGAGGAGGGGCCGAATGGCCAGCCCCTGCACTCGAACGATTATGACTTTAATGATGCGCTGCTGTCGATTGGCGCGCATTTTTGGGTGGAACTGGTCCGTGACCGGCTGCCCACAACCCAGAAAGACTGACCCATGATAAACGCTTTCAAGTCGGCCCGGCTGGGCCACGTGGCTGCAACGCGCGCGACGGGCGATGCCGCTTTCCGCGTGCTGTCGGAAGAGGGCTTTTCTCGCGCGTGGGACGAAATCACCGCGTGGGAGGGCTATACCCCGACGCCGCTTGTGTCCCTTTCCGCGCTGGCGCAGGAGATCGGGGTGGGAGCTATCCATTACAAACACGAAGGGCCGCGCTTTGGGCTGGGCAGCTTCAAGGCGCTTGGCGGCGCATATGCCGCGCTGCGGGTGTTGCAGCGGGAACTGGCCCAGAAGATCAGCGAGGATGTGACCTTGGCGGATATCCGGGCGGGCAGGTACCGTAACGTCTGCGCGGCGATCACGCTGGTCTCGGCAACAGACGGCAACCATGGGCGCTCGCTCGCCTGGGGCTGTCAGCGATTCGGCGCGCCTTGCCGGATCTACATTCATGCCGAGGTCAGCGAAGGTCGTGCGGCGGCGATGCATGGGCTTGGCGCCGAGGTGATCCGTATCGACGGCGACTACGACGCCTCGGTGGCGCTGGCCCGCGATGAGGCCGATGCTAACGGTTGGTTTGTGGTCTCTGACACCTCGTGGCCCGGCTATTCCGAGCCGCCGCGCGATGTGATGGCGGGCTATGGTGTGATGACGCGCGAGGCCTGCGAGGCGTTGCGAGAGGCGCCCACCCACGTATTGCTGCAGGGCGGTGTTGGTGGCCTTGCCGCCTCGGTCGCGGCGCTGCTGCGGCAGTATTGGGGCGAAAAGGCTCCCCGCGTTATCGTTGTCGAGCCCGAACTGGCCGCCTGCCTTTTCGAAAGCGCGCGGGCGGGTGCGCCAAAAGCGGTGCAGATCGAGCAAGAAACGGTGATGGCTGGCCTGTCCTGCGGTGAGCCGTCCGGGATGGCGTGGGAAATATTGGCCGAAGAGACCTCGGATTTCGTGACCATCCCGGATGATACTGTGGCCCCAGCGATGCGGCTGCTTGCGCGCGCCCATTTTGGCGATCCGGTTGTAGAGGCAGGCGAAAGTGGCGTGGCGGGCTTGGCCGCTTTGATCGCCGCACGACAGAACGGGGCGCTGTCACGGGCGCTTGGGCTGGATGCTGGGTCACGGGTTTTGTTGATCGGCTCTGAGGGGGTCACAGACCCTAAGATTTTCAAGGAGATCATAGCAGAGACCGCCGATGCATGAGCAACCGAAGCTAAGCCGTTCACCCATCATCTCGCGCGCGCGGACGCCCGAGATGGATGGTGGCAGGCATCACCGGGCCAGCCTGGGCTTCATCCTGATGTCCACCGATCTGGCGTTCGAAGATGACGCGTTTGCAATGGTGCCCAAGGGCGTAGGCGTGCACATCACCCGGCTCAAGACTGAGGATTACACGACCACCGAAACACTCAGGCGCCATCTCGATCACATGGCCGAGGCCGCGTCCCGGCTGCAGCCCGATGCGCGGCCAGACGTGATCAGTTACAGCTGCACCAGCGGATCCATCGTGAACGGTGAGGAGCGGGTTTTTGCGGAAATCCGCAAGGGTGCGCCCTGGGCGCAGCCGATGTGTTTGGTGACCGGCGTGGTGGATGCGTTGCGCGCGGTTGGGGCCAAACGGATCGTGGTGGGCACGCCGTATCTGGACGAAATCAACACCGCTGAGGCCGATTTTCTGGCGCAAAAAGGGTTCGATGTTCTGGACATTCAGGGCCTGAACCTGACCACTGGTCTGGAATTCGGGCGCGTCACGCCCGCCTATTGGAAACAATTCGCGCTTGAGATCGACCGGCCCGGGGCCGGCGCCATCTTTCTGTCCTGCAGCGGTATCCGCGCGTTGGATGTGGTTGAAGAAATCGAGCGGGCTGCAGGCAAACCGGTGATCACCAGCAATCAGGCGCAAGTCTGGAGTTGCCTGCGCCGCGCGGGCATTGCGGACCGGATCGAGGGTTTTGGGCAGCTTTTTTCGATCCCTAACTTGACCGGCGGATAGGCGGACCTACTCGGTCTGCGTCTCTTCGGCCAGCAGGCGCTCGGCCACGGTGGTGGCATCGTCGAGGTGGCGGTTCACGGCTGTACGCGCGGCCTCGGGGTCGCCCGAGGTGATGGCCTTGCAGATCGCCTTCATGTGGTCCGGGCCCGGTTGATCGCGGTCCGGCGAGGACAGAGTCATCATCCGCAATCGGCTGATCCGCCCGTTCAGCCGCTGCACGATTTCCCAGGCGACGGCGTGGCCTGCACCCTCGAACATCGTGCCATAAAACCCGGCGGTGGCCTTGAAGAGGGCGCCGGGGTTCTTGCGGGTGAAACCCCGCATTAGTTCGCCCAAAGCCTTTTGCAGACGTTTGGCCAGGTCCGGCGTCATTCGTTCGGCACAGGTCATTGCTGCCGAGGTCTCGAGCATCCGGCGGACGTCATAGATCTGCCGCGCGTCGTCCCAGTTCATCCGCGCCACGATGGGGCCATGGCCCGGCAGGATTTCGACCAGCCCTTCGGCTTCGAGATAGCGGATGGTCTCGCGGATGACGGTGCGGCTGACGCCGAGCTGCTCGCAAAGGGGGCGCTCCACCAGCCGCTCACCGGGTTTGAAATGCCCCTCGATGATCGCTTCGCGCATCCGGTCCTGCACTAGATCGCGCAAGGTCGCAGGGGGTTGTTCGATTTTTGTCAGCGGCGGTGTGGTCATGATCCCGGGGATATCAGTGCACCCGCGTTCGGGCAAGTCGGGATTGACATATGGTCTGATGGTATACCATCATACTTAGCGAAGAATCGCTGGCTGAAAAAGGTGTCCGATGCCCGCCGAAATCCGCAAGACGCTTTTGCATGTCGAAACCACCCTGATCGAAGGGGGCAAGGCCGCGCCGGTGCCGCTGAAGATGATTGCCGCCGTCGCGGTGATCCGGAACCCATGGGCCGGGCGTGGTTTTGTCGAGGATCTGAAGCCCGAAATCCACGATTGGGCGCCGGGGTTGGGGGAACTGCTCACAGGCATGATCCTTGAGGCCACCGGGGGCGGCGACAAGGTCGAAGGTTACGGCAAATCCGCGATAGTGGGGGTGAATGGCGAGGTCGAACATGCCTCGGCCCTGATCCACACCCTGCGCTTCGGCAATCATTACCGTGAAGCGGTGGGGGCAAAATCCTATCTGGCTTTCTGCAACACGCGTGGGCCCGCGAACGCGCCGCTGCTGATCCCGCTGATGGACAAGAATGATGGCGGTCGGCGCAGTCACTACCTGACCATTCAGCTGTCTGTCGCCGATGCGCCGGGGCCGGACGAGATCGTAGTGGCGCTTGGCGCGTCGATCGGAGGCCGCCCGCATCACCGGATCGGAGACCGGTATCAGGACCTCAAGGAACTGGGTCATGACGTCGACAACCCTGCAGCTGTCTGATCCCTATGGCACCGTCGCCTTTCGCGAGGCGGGGCAGGGAGAGCCGCTCGTCTTGATCCACGGGGTCGGCATGCAGTCCGCTGCGTGGAGGCCACAGATCGAAGCCCTGTCCCGGACCCATCGCGTGATCGCGCTGGACATGCTGGGCCATGGCGGCAGCGATCGGCTGCCGGATGAGGCGGAGTTGCCGGACTACGTGGCTTGGCTGCATGCGGTTCTCACGGCGATGGATTTGAGCGCGGTCAATCTGGCCGGGCATTCCATGGGCGCATTGATCTCGGGCGGGTATACGGTGATGCATCCCGAAAAGGTGACCCGCGTGGCGCTGCTCAACGGTGTCTATCGGCGCACGGCGCAGGCCCGCGCGGCGGTTGAGGCGCGCGCGGCCGAGATCCGCGAGGGCGCGTTCGATCTGGAGACGCCGCTCAACCGCTGGTTCGGCGATAGCTCCGTCGACCGGGCGGCCCGGCAGCAGGTCGCTGCGTGGCTGTCCCACGTTGATCCGGCGGGTTATGCTGCGGCCTATTCCGCCTTTGCCAAGGGGGATGCGACTTATGCCGATGGGTTTGCCGATATCGCCTGCCCGCTTTTGGCGCTGACCGGTGAGGACGACCTGAACTCGACCCCGGAGATGGCCCGAACGATTGCGGAGACGGCCCGGAATGGCCGGGCGGTCGTGTTGCAAGGGCACCGCCACATGGTCAACCTGACCGACCCGCAGGCGGTTAACGCGGCGCTCAGGGACTGGCTGCAAACCCCGGCAACCCGAAAGGAGACGGCATGAGCGATTTCGACCCTCGCGCCCTGCGCAACGCGTTCGGTACCTTCATGACCGGTGTGACCGTGGTAACGACCCATGACGCGCAGGGCAATCCGCTGGGCTTTACCGCTAACTCCTTTACTTCGGTTTCGCTGGACCCGCCGCTGGTGCTGGTGTGCCTTGCTAATACCTCGCGCAATTACGACGCCTTTGCCGGGACTGTAGGATTTGCCGTCAACATCCTGTCCGAGGGGCAAAAGGATGTCTCTAACACCTTCGCCCGCCCGGTCGAGGATCGGTTCGCTGCGGTGGATTGGCGCCGTGGTCCCCATGGCTCACCCCTGTTCGACGGCGTTTCGGCCTGGTTTGACTGTTCGATGTTCAACACGGTCCAGGCGGGCGATCATCTGATCCTGATCGGCAAGGTCGAGGCCTTTGACACGTCCACCGCCCCCGGGCTGGGCTATGCCCGGGGCGCCTACGTCACCCCGGCCGCCGAGGCCGAGGCGCTGAGTCAGAGCACCAACCTTGTGGTTTCGGCGCTCATCGAGCATGAGGGCCGGGTATTGTTGATGGATGACGGGCAGGGCGGGCTGACTCTGCCGGAAACCCGTGTGGGCAAGGACGGCGCCTCGGCGGCGTTGTCCCGGCTGATCGCCGACAGCGGCGTTACAGCCCAGCCGGGGTTCATTTACTCCGTTTACGAAGATGAAGCGCGCGAAAACCAGCACATCTCGTTCCTGTGTCAGGCCGCCGAGGGCACGCCCTTGCGCGGGGTCTTCACCGAGCTGTCCGAGACCACGCTGATGGACATAGCCGATCCGGCCATGTGCACCATGCTGGAGCGGTTCTCGGCCGAGGCAAGCATGGGAAATTTCGGGGTGTATTACGGCAATCAGATCAGCGGCGAGGTCCGCCCGATCGTTTCTGGGAGCGAGCAGAAACCATGAAATTTTCCCTCTTTGCGCATATGGAGCGGATCTCTCCGGACGAGGATCAGAAGCAGCTTTATGACGAGTTTGTCGAGCTGTGCAAAATCGCCGACCGGGGCGGGATGCATGCGGTCTGGACCGGTGAGCATCACGGCATGAACTTCACTATCGCGCCGAACCCGTTTCTGAACCTGGTGGATCTGGCCCGGCAGACCGAGAATGTGCGTCTGGGCACCGGCACTGTTGTGGCGCCGTTCTGGCATCCGATCCGGCTGGCAGGAGAAGCGGCGATGACCGATATCCTTACCGACGGCCGTCTGGATCTGGGCATCGCGCGGGGAGCTTATTCGTTTGAATACCAGCGCATGATGCCGGGGATGGATGCGTGGGAGGCCGGGCAGCGGATGCGGGAACTGGTGCCTGCGGTTCAGGGGCTGTGGAAGGGTGATTACGCCCATGAGGGCGAGTTCCATCAGTTCCCGAAAACCACCTCGGCCCCACAACCGGTGCAGCAGGATGGCCCGCCGATCTGGATCGCGGCGCGTGACCCGAACAGCCACGAATTCGCGGTATCGAACGGCTGCCATGTGCAGGTCACGCCGCTGTGGAAAGGGGATGAGGAAATCGCCGATCTCATGAGTAAGTTCAACGCCGCGTGCGAGAAATTTCCGGGCGTCCTCCGCCCGAAGATCATGCTATTGCAGCACACTTACGTGGCCAGCGACGCCGAGGACGTGAAACGCGGCGCGGAGGAGTTGAACCGCTTCTATTGCTATTTCGGCGCCTGGTTCATGAACAAGCGCGATATCAATCAGGGCCTGATCGCCCCGCTCACCGACGATGAAATCGCCGCCCATCCGTTCTATTCTCCGCAGGCGATGGAGCGCGATCTGGTGATCGGTGAGCCGGAGGCAGTGATTGCGCGGCTCAAGGGGTATGAAGCGCTGGGTTACGATGAGTATTCGTTCTGGATCGATTCCAGCATGAGTTTCGAGCGCAAGAAAGCCTCGCTTGAGCGGTTCATCAGCGATGTGATGCCGGCCTTTCAATAGGGACAGACGATGCAACAGTTCCAGCAATATATCGACGGCGCGTTTTCGGATGGGGCGGCACAGTTCGAAAGCCTCGATCCGGCCACCGGCAAGCCCTGGGCGCTGATGCCCGAGGCGCGGGCCGGGGATGTGAGCCGGGCGGTTGAGGCGGCAGAGCGTGCGTTCCACGCGCCCGAATGGGCGGGTATGACTGCATCGCAGCGCGGCAAGCTGCTGTTGCGCTTGGCCGATCTAGTCGCTGAGAACGCCTCTCGTCTGGCCGAGTTGGAAACCCGCGACACCGGAAAGATTATCCGCGAGACCAGCGCTCAGATCGCCTATGTGGCCGAGTATTACCGTTACTACGCAGGGCTGGCCGACAAGATCGAGGGCGCGCATCTGCCCATCGACAAGCCCGATATGGAGGTCTGGTTGCGGCGTGAGCCCATCGGGGTCGTGGCCGCTGTCGTGCCATGGAACTCGCAGCTGTTCCTTTCGGCGGTCAAGATTGGTCCGGCACTGGCGGCGGGGTGCACGGTGGTGCTGAAGGCCAGCGAGGACGGGCCTGCGCCGATGCTGGAATTTGCCCGCATCTTCGATCAGGTCGGATTCCCGCCGGGGGTGCTCGACGTCATCACCGGGTTCGGACCCGAATGCGGTTCGGTCCTGACCAGCCATCCCAAGGTGGCGCATGTGGCCTTTACCGGTGGCCCTGCGACCGCGCGGCATATCGTACGGAACTCGGCCGAGAACCTGGCCTCGACCTCGTTGGAACTGGGCGGCAAGTCTCCCTTCATCGTGTTTGAGGATGCCGATCTGGACAGCGCGGTAAACGCGCAGGTCTCAGGCATTTTCGCGGCCACCGGGCAAAGCTGCGTGGCCGGGTCGCGGCTGGTGGTGCAGAATACGATCAAGGAGGAATTTCTATCCCGCCTAAAGGTCAAGGCCGAGAACGTGGTGATGGGCGCGCCGCAGGATATGGAAACCGAGGTAGGCCCGCTTTGCACCCAACGCCAGCGCGAGAATGCGCTGAGCCTGATCGACGCTTCGATCGCACAGGGCGCCCGCCTCATCACCGGCGGCACGGCATTGGACCGCGACGGGTTCTATTTTCCGCCAACCATCATCGACTGCTCCGGCGCGCCGGACGCGCCTTGCGTTACCAATGAGTTCTTCGGTCCCGTCCTGTCGGTGCTCGGCTTCGACACCGAGGCTGAGGCGCTCGAGATCGCCAACAATACTGAATTCGGCCTGGCCTCGGGCCTCTTCACCCGCGACCTGACCCGCGCGCATCGCATGATCCGGGGCATCCGTTCGGGCATCGTCTGGGTCAACACCTATCGCGCCGTCAGCCCCATTGTGCCCTTCGGCGGCCACGGCTTGTCTGGCCATGGGCGCGAGGGCGGGCTGCAGGCGGCGCTGGACTATACCAAGGTCAAGGCGGTGTGGCTGCGCACCAGCGATGATCCTGTCCCCGATCCGTTCGTCATGCGCTGACCGAAACGCGCTCCTAACAGGCAAATCTGATGGCTGAAAGCAAAAGGGACTGACACCCCAATGCCAGTCCCTTTCTGAGTGAGTGGTTCGGCTACGCCGGACCGGGAGAATTCTTGATTTGAACTTACCATCTGTGGCGATCATGGAAATTAGGGGATTCCCGTAGTTTTGAGATTATTTTGATTTTTTCTGGATAAATCGGGGGTTAAGCCCGTACCAAATTGCCAAAAAACATAAAGGGCCGGTCAATTGACCGGCCCTTTATGCGTAGGAGTGGATTTGCTCTCAGGCGATCAGTTGGATGCTGCCATCAGCTTTTCGTTATGCTCACGCAGAGTGTCCGAAACGATGGCGTACCATTCGCCCGATTCACGCATCTCGTTCATTCCGCGGTTCAGCATCGCAAGATACTGCTTGCCGAAGGGGTTGCTGCGGTGGCTGATGAAGCGCAGCGAGGACAGGGTGGTAACAAACGGGTTTTCGACAATGTCCTTTTCGGTCAGGCCCATTTCGCTTTTGGTGTCGGCGAAAAGCTGGACTTCGAAGGTGGCGACATCCGCGACACCGGTCAGAACCGCATCCAGGCACTCGCGCGCAGTGATGGGCTGCATCAGAGTCGCATCGGGCGCCCGCAGGCCGGCGGCCTCGAGGTCATGGATGAACCAGCCGTCCATCCGGCAGATCGTCGAGCCTTTCAGATCGCCCAATGTCGTCGCACCGGCATAGTCACTTTCCGGCAGACTGTAGAAGCCGATCACAACGTCATAGACCGGAACCGACGAGTCGAACTGGGTGCAGCGCACCTCGGTTTCCCATGACCATTCGTAGCTGCGGTTGGTGCAGTCGGGCATGTTCCAGGCCATCGACACGTCGAACGCACCCAGCGGCAACAGGGTTTCCAAGTGCGAGTTCCAGTCGTCCACGAAGCTGACCGAATAGTCGCGGGCGTTGCCGCCCCGCTGCAACGCGGTGGTGCCGAGACGGGTAATGAAACCGCCGCCATTCAGTGTTTCGTCGGCAAAGGGTGCCCAGCCGTTGCCGGTAACCAGCTTGATCGGCGGCTCATAAACGCTCGACCGTTTGACGCTGGCGGCGCGCGCTTCTTCGGCGGCGATGATTTCCTGGGCGGTCTGGCCGTTCGGCAGGCTGCCATCCTCACAGGGCAGGGCCAGCACCAGACCCTCTTCCAGCGCGTTCGGGTTGGTGATGGTGTTGCGGTTCGCGTTGAAGATCGGCTGGTAGTTCGAGGTGCCGTAGGCCGCGATTGCGATGGTGGCCAGAGTGTCACCATCCGAAACCGTGTAGTTGGTACAAGCCTCCTGAGCCGCAGCGGCCCCGGCGGTGAGCACGGTGACGGCAACGGCCGACATTGCGACTTTCTTGACGTTGAGTTCAAACATTTCCGTTTCCTCCAGATTCTTTGAGTTTCAGGCCTTTGCCGGCCTCAGCCATTTTCCATTTGATGACGCAGGGCGGTGGAGACGATGTCGCGCCACTCCCCCGATTGCTGCATGATCGCCAGCCCTTCGTTCAGCGTCTCGAGGATCGCCTTGCCATCGGGGTTGTCGACATGTGTCATGACATTGAGCGACTTGATCGCCGCAAGATTAGGGTTTTCGATGATTTGGTGTTCGTAGCCCAGCCGCCCGACGGCTTCGACGGCCAGGTGCGCTTCGATGGCGACGATGTCGGCAGTGCCGTCCATAACCGCGGTAAAGCAGTCATCCGGCGAGACCGGGCGGTAGAGCTTGATCGCGGGCTCATAAAGCCCGACCGCATCCATGTGAGACAGTGACCATCCTTCGGGGCGGCAGATTGTGGCGCCGGCGAAGTCCGCGTAGGTCAGGGTTGTCTCATAGCCGGAGCCGTCCTTGGCAAAGAATGTGTCCACAACTTCGTAGAACGGGTTTGAGAAATTGTAGGTTTCGCACCGGCTGCGATCACTCGGCGACAGGGCCTCTGCTTCTTCGCAATTCGGGCGAGACCATGGGAAGGTGCCGTCAAAGGCAAGGGTCGGCATCAGCAGGTCCAGATGCGAGCTCCAGTCGTTGACGAATTGGATCTTGTAGGCCTGCTCGGGTGCGGCGCGCAAAAAGGCGGTTTCGACTAGCTTGGTGTAGAGCCCCCGGTTGGGCAGGTCTTCGTCAGTGAAGGGCGCATAGTCCCCGCCGGTGATGAGCAATATTTGCCGGTCGCGGACTTCCGGACGCTCTTTGACGGCCGCTTCGCGGATCAGAGCGGCACCCTCTGCGCGGGCCGCCTCGATTCCCTTTTTTGCTTCGGCTTTTGCCGCCAGCACGGCTGCGTCGCTTGCCTTCACCGCTTCGGCTTTCGCTGCTGCAACACGGGCTTCGGCGTCGGCGATCGCCTTTTCGGCACGCTCCTCTGCGGCTTTGATCAGCTCTTTGGCCATCTCGGCGGCCATCGCCTCGGCTTCGGTGGCAGGGGGCGTCGTGACCTCGGCACCGGGGGCGCAGGGCAGTTGCAGCGTTGCGCCCACGTGAATGATGTTCGGGTTCTTCCCGATCACGTCGCGGTTGGCGTCATAGATCAGGCGATAGTCGGAGGTGCCGTAAACCTTGGTGGCCAGTTCACGCAGGCTGTCGCCACGCTGAATGACATACGGCGCGCAAGCCTCTTGCGCGGCGGCGGATCCGGCTGCGGCGGCCAGCGCCAGGCTGGAAGCGATCAGATATTTCCTCATGTTTCCTGTTTTCATCTTTGGTGCTCGTTCCCTGGGACTTAAATGTTGACCGGTCTCACGACGGCGACCGAGATATTGTCTTGATCGGGGTGATCTACGGCACACAGCGCCTGTAGCAGACCGTCGGCGATATCCTGTGCCGCCGCGTCGGCATGATCCTGTAGAACTGCCTGAATTCTTTCATCGTCCAGGTACTGCAACCCGTCGCTTGCAATCAGCAGCACGTCGCCGCGGGCCAGCTTTAGCGGTGTTTCCGGACAGTCCACCTTGGGGATGGGCGCCCCCATGATGACCGAGGTCAACTGGTTCCGGTCCGGATGGGATTGTGCCTCATCCGCGCTGATCTGGCCGTTGGCGGCTTGCGCGTCGATGAGGGGCGCCATCGAATGGTCTTCGTTGATCTGAACCAGCTTCCCATTGCGGAACAGGTAAAGCGGTGAGTCACCGATCGAGATCCAGAACAGGCGATCGCCCAGCATCAGCGTACCCAACAACGTCGCGCCCATGAGAACAGCGTTGCCGCGATCCTCGACATAATTGGCGATTGCTGCATTTGCCTGCATGGCCGCCATGGGGAGGGCGTCGATCAAGTCGATATCAGCGGGTGCAACGCGCTCAAGCAATTCGTCAAGCATCGACCGCCAGGACGATGTGACGAACTCTGCCGCCACATCACCCGCGTCGTGTCCGCCCATACCGTCGGCGACCACCACGTAGCCCGCATTGGCAGCGTCAAGAAAGCGCGCGGCGATGGAATCCTCCTGCGCGTCGCGCTGCCCCAACTCTGCCAAAAGGGCGATGTCATATGCTGGTGAGGCCAACATCCGTTAGCCGTCCTGCCAGTCAAAGCCGTCGTCGCAGAACGCGACAAACCGCATTGTGGTTTCGCTGATCCGAATGCTGTCCCCGCTAGAAAGCGCTACGGTACTCAGCACCGGGCCACCGTTCAGGCGGACCAGGTTGGCCTTGCCGCCATGACCCAGATAACATTTTCGGTCTTCGTGGTCGTAAGCGACTACCGCGTGATTACTGCGCGAAATGCCGTGGTCTCCGAAATCCAGCTGAATGGCCTGATCGTCGTTACGGCCAATCTGCATCAAACCCGCGGTCAGAGTGATGGCAGTCCCGCAGCCGGGGCCATTGGTGATCACCAGCCAACCAACCGGGAAACTGGCCTGTGCGGCGGCGGGTTTGGCTGCCGGAGCGGTTTCCATCAGGTCCTGAACGTGCGTATCCGGACGCTCAAAACCCAGGAACGTGGTCTTGACGCGGTCTCGACGGTTCGGCGCTGGGGTTGCCGCAGGTGCTTCGGCTGCTGGTTCGGCCGGGGCCTTTGTTGTTTGGCCAACCTCAACCGGCTCTTCGGGAGCAGTTTCCGGCTCGACCATCTCTTCAATCAGCGCCACAGCGGCTTCGGCCACAGGTTCCGGCGTTTCCGAAACACTCAGTGCGGGGGTGAGCCGCAGCGTCACGACCTGATCTGGTGCTTCGTCCTGCACCGACTTAGCCGCAGGCGCATCTTCCACCGGTGCGGCAGCGGTTTCCTCGGTAGGCGCTTCGACAACCTCATCGCTTTCGAATTCCGGCATTTTCGCCTCGGGCATCAGTTCTTCGGCGTCGTCGTAGGACTCAGGTGCCGTGTTATCGCCAGACAGCGCCAGTCGCAGCGCATTCAGGTCCGCGATGGGCTCGGCGGTTTCAGCCTCGGGTGCTGCGACCTCTTCCTCGGTGTTTTCCTTGGACTTGCCAGCACCTTCGAGAAGCCGGCTGAGTGGGCTTTTGTATTTGAACATGGCGCGACACCTTCCGTATCTGTGAGGACGAAACCTGCGTTCCGTCGGGTTAAAACTTCCCCGGCCAGCCCGGAGACCGGGCGGGGCACATGTATCTGGAAACCAATAGAACCGTTGACCTTCTGCGGCGGGGCCGCTCCCCGCCAGGGCGACTTGTTAGCCTTGCCCGCAGACAAACACGCTTTGGCAGACTGTTTGTTCACTCCTCGGCGAGCCGCATCACCGCGCTGTTTTCTGCGCCGTTGCGCAGCACGGTCAGACGGGCTTCGGGTTGATTGTCCGCCACCAGTGCCTCAAGCACCTTGTCCAGGCTTTCCGGGCTGCTGATGGCCTGACCCGTGATTTCTTCGCGCAGCAGCACGTCGCCCTGGCGCAGGGTACCGGTGGCGTTGGCTCCGACCCCGGTCACCGCCGTTTCCCAGCGATCGTCGCCCTGATTGCGCGCCGAAAGTGCAAGGCCATTCTCCAGCCCGAAAATCCGCACTGCAGGCAGAGCCAGGAGACCATTGGACACGCGCGTTTTACCTAGGGGACGATAGCGGGCGACGACACGGATATAGCCGTCGGGGTCAACTTCGAAATTGTCGAGAATCTGCGCGGCAAAGGACATTCCACCGCGGATCGGTTCGCCGTTGAGGGTATAGATCAGGTCCCCGCGCTGTACCCAGTCGCCAATCACCGACATGTCCTCGGCGGGATCGACGCTGGTTACCGCGATCACATGTGCCGTGGACTGGCGGCGCTGGCTGGTGCCAAAGGGAATCTCAACGTCCCAGTGCGCAAACGAGACTTGCTGTTCAAGAAGTTTGACCGGCTTTGCCGGGGCTGCCGCGGCTTGGAGGGCGTCTGCTTGTGCCGCTGCCACGGGCTTTGCCAGCGCGTCCTCCGCAGCAACCGGTTCTTCGGTTGCCGGCTTTTGTGCTGCGGTGACGGCCTCGGGTTCCGCGCTTCTTTGCGGCGCGGGCTGCTCGACGGCTTCTTGCGGTACAGTCTCGGGTTCAGTTGCTACGGCAACTTCGTCGGTATTCTCAGTTGCAGCGACGATGGGGTTTCTATTTTCGGTGATCGCTGTTGGCGCCTCGGCAACCGGAGCAACTTCGGTAGGTGCGTCTTCGTTACCGGACAGCACAAAATATCCACCTGCGACGGCAGCGATGACGGCAACCGCGGCAACAGTGATCAGCTTTCCGCCGCCGCCAGAGTCCGAGCGGCGGATGACCTTGTCGACGGCAACCGGTTCGTCTTGAACGGCGGGCTGGACGTCGTGATTTTCGGGGCCAATAGCTAGGTCCGAATTTCCGGCCAATAGCGCAGTGACAACCGCCTCGGCATTCTCGGTCTCGGCCTTGATACGTTCCTTTTCCGCCTCGCTCAGCTCCTCCTCTTCTTCGCGGTTAACGGCCACGATCACCGAGACGGGGCGATAGCCGAAATTGTCAAAGACAACACGCGGACCACGGAACATCCGGAGCCATTCCAGTGCCGATTGCTGACGATCGGTCGCGTGGATTTCCATCGCTTTGTCGATGGCCTCCAGAAAGCCCTCGGGATAGCCGTCGAACCGGCTGGACAGTGGCGTGTAAGGATCGGGCTGGCTGTTGTTGAACGCGTTGAGGCGGGTTTGACCGTCAATCGGACGCTCGCCGCTGATTGCATGATAGAGCGTTGCTGCCAGCACATAGAGGTCGCTGCTGGGGCCTTGCTCAGCACCGCGCACATAGAATTCATGCGGCGAGTAGCCGTCTTTGATTACCCGCAGGGTTAGCAGCGCCGCCGTGCGGTTGGCTGCTTGTTCCCGTGCGGCGCCAAAATCGATCAGGACGGGTTCCTGGTTTTCATCGATCAGGATGTTGTCAGGCGAGATATCACGATGCAGCATGCCGCTTTCGTGGATGAACGCGACCGCCGAAAGCATCTTTTCGGTGACCTGGACCACGAAGTCAGGCGAAGGCTCCTGATCCGGGTCCTGCACGAAATCCAGCAGATCGCATCCGCGGATGAAATCCATCGCGATATAGGCTGTCTGATTGTCCTCGAACACCTGATGCACGTCGACGATGTTGGGGTGGACCAGGCGCGCGTGATTGCGGGCCTCCTGAATGAACATGTCGATGATCGAGCGTAGGTCATCGCGATAGGCGGGATCGGCCGCTTTGACCGCGTCGCCGACCCGGCGGCAGAGGGCGGCGGGGAAACATTCCTTGATGACCACGTCACGGTTCAGACTGTCACGCGCAAGATACGTGATGCCGAAGCCGCCATTGTTCAGGAAACGTAGAATCTCATACTGTCCGCGCAGGAGCTTCGCTCCCGGTTGCAGTGCTTCGATCTGTGTGTCGTCGTGAGTGTGTCCGACAGCCTGATTGTGGCCCATTTCGTCCTGCCTGTGATTCCTGTTTCTGCGGATGGAAACCAGGCCCGGGGCCCGCACACTCACACCAAACAAAACAACCGCAGGATACTTGAGTGACGTTTAGACTTATTAATTGCGACTAAATTGGGACCAACTCATGACTTCGCTATGGTTGTACGTCACAAAAAAACCAGCTCTTGTGTATGCGGTGCAGAAATGCGGTAGATGAGGGGTTGTCTTTAAAAATTCTACGTGCCGAAAAGCAAGAGAATCAGGGCTTCGAGCGCGCTAACAGGGCTGCGGCGAGCCGGTTCCCGCATGTTCGAATCGCGAAGGGGTTACTCAATCTGAGCGGGATTCGATCAGGTACCTGTCCGAGTTTGTGATTCGACGACGGAACTGCCGGCCCAGGCGAGGTTGTCGCTGAGCTGCGCAAGGATGCTGACGGCGTCTCTCAGCGGCGCATTTCCGGTCTCGAATTGCAGCAGCAGCAGCAGGTCCGTGGCCTTTTCGAACTCGGCCGGAATCCAGTCCGCCGCCGGATCGATTTCGCTGCCGTTTTCCAATCTTTCGGCGAACTCCTCGACGATCTCCTGACAGCTTTGCAGGAAGGTTGCCGGATCGATATCCGAGGTTGCGCGCAGATCGTCGTAGATTCGGGCAACGCCGGTCAGCCATTCCTCCAGTATCGGGTTGGACAGCGGGGGAAGTGTCGCCGCAATGCTGTCCTGCAGTGCGTCCCCGGAGTCGTAGGGCACGGCGGGTTCGACCGGCTTTGCCGCCGCTTCGATCTGTTCCAGCGCAGGAAGGAACAAAGACTGCCAATCCTTGCGGGCGGCATCGATATCCCGCTGCCTCCGAACCGAGGCGACGCGCAGAACTTCTTCGGCCAGAGCTTGGCCACCACAGGATTCCCAGAGGTCGAAATTGGGCTCGGGTTCCTGCGACATGGCCTGAACGGCAATGGGCGTGCCGATCGGGACAATCGCGTCGAACATACCTTTGTTTTCTTTTTCCAGCCGCGCCAGAACCCTGTCAATCGCATCCCGCACAGGCGGCAGGTCGGAATGGGTCACGGCCAGCAGGCTGTTTTCGCGCAGCTCAGCAGGGACTTGCGACCACAGGTGCCTTTCTGTTTCGCGCCACGCATTGGTGCCGTTGGTGCACCAGATTGCGCAATCGACAAGGTTCAGCAGTTCAAGGGTCTGTTTATAGGTATCATCCAAAGCGCCAGAGCCCGGAAGGTCGAACAGAGATATTTCGCGCAGCGCCGGGGAGGGGAGCCCGACCGAGATAAAGTCAGGCTCGTCGACCGCAGCCTTTTCCAGCGCGACGCCCGCATAGATCTTTTGCGGTTTTTTCCACCATCCGACCGTTGTTTGCGGTTCATCCGAGTAATTGACGATCACAAGCGGAAGTTGCAGGTGCTGCGGACCCGTTGGCAGGATGTCTGCCCCGGCCAGCATGTTTGCAAGGCTTGACTTTCCCGCTCCGAATTCTCCGGCAAAACCGATCGCAACGGCGCTGGACAGGCGTTCGACATGCGCTTTGGCGCGGTCGCGCAGCGCGTCTAACTCAGCAGATGCACCAGCTTTTCGCGTCACGGCGAGAAAGCGTTCATATTGCTGTATGTATTGTTCGGTTCCGGGGAATTCGATCACTCTGCCGCCTCCGGTTGTATGTCAATGGCCCGATCCGGGCGGAATACCGCGTCGAGTTCATCGGCGATTTTGCGGGCCCGGTCAAACGCTCTTTGCGCCTCGGACCGCGCGCAGGTCGTTTCGTCACCCTCGGCGTCGACATGTTCTAGGTGCCCGGCCAGCAACGCAAGGTGATGTTCCAGAACGGTATCTATCCGATCCTGCAGATCGGTGCGGGCAGTATCGACCAGATCGTCCCCGATCATCTCGAATTCCTGCGTGATCAGTGTTTCTGCCCGGGTTACGAAACTGGACCGGGAAAACAGTCGTGACAGCCAGGAGATTCGCAGCTCAACCGTGATACCGCGAGTCAGTGCCGTGGTATCGGGGCGGAACCACCGGATCGCACTTGTGTTCATGCGGCTGTCGGCGCTTTCGTTCCAGCCGGGCAGGGTCTGCAGAGCGGCGTTGCTTTGCATGTCGATGGCATAGAGACCGTTCAGAACCTGCTGACGCGCGATCTGGGTGGCATCCAGAATAAGCTTACGCATCTGCTCGCGCAGGGCGGTAAAGTCCAATTCGGTCGCGTTGCCTCGTGCAAGCAGCGGGGAAGTGCCGTCCGGATTACGGACCCCGGCGGTTACCATCTCGGCCACGGTGTCATCCAGCACACCGCGCAGCATGGCAAACTGATCGTCCAGTTCTTGGGTTATTTCCGCCGATTTCTCGGCGATCATGGATCGTAGTGACGCAAGGGTTTCGTTTCGCTCATCAGGTTCCGCCTGATCCGGTGTTTCGTCCTTGAGCACCCTCAGGCGCGCCTCGCTGCGTTCAACCTCGCCCTGTGCGAACCCGTTGAGATGCTGCCATGCGATCTGCAGATGTTCCCGGCGGGGTCCATCGGCGAGCGATCGGGTGACATGGGCGCGCAGTTCCGGCAGGCCCGAGGCGATCATCGCAGCGAGGCGTAGCGCACCCTCGCGACTGACCGGGCCCGGCCCCTTCTTCATCTCTTCGACGCCTTCGAGATATTGTTTCAGCAGCGGGGGATGTGCACGCAGCCAGGCCAAAACCCGATTGTGATCGACGCCAGATTCATCGCCGGTAAGCGCGTAGTGGGCCCATTGGGCGCTGCCCATCAGGACATCCACACTCGCGTCGCCGAGCGCTTTGGTCAGCCCGTCCTGCACGTCGGCGCGCACCTTGTCGGCATCTTCGGCACCCTGGCCCAACTCATCGACGCGATTAATGAACACCACGATCTGACCAAGCTCTAGCGCTTGCATCAGGCGGAACAGCTTGAGATCCGCGCGTGACAACGCCTGATGAGCCGACAGAACGACGACAAAGAAATCCGCCTCTTTCAGATATTGGCGCGAGATCTCCTCGCGGATCAGCAAGGGGTCATTGACGCCGGGCGTGTCGGTGACAGTCAACGGAAACGGGAAGTGGCCGAGTTCAAAGTAAACTTCGGCCTTGCGCGTGATATCGCTGTAGAGTCCCCGGTCCGTGGGCGTCTCGCCCTCGGCCAGATCGGCAGGGTCGTCGCCGGCGCAGACATAGCGTTCCAGATCGCCCTCGGTAAGCACATCGAGATCGTGGCTTTGCCCCAGCAGTTCCGAGTAGCTGCGGCCCAGACGCAACTGGGCGCGGGTCTTCATCGCCTCGACCTGCTCCTCAATCATCTCGCGCTTGTAGCTGTCCTCGTCATCGGGGAACATGTTGCGCAGTTCTTCGCCCTCAGCGATCAGCGCCTGCCATTGCTGATTGTCGAAGAAGTGAAACTCGGCTCCCTTGACGCGTTCGGAGGGATGGCCGAAATGCATGTCTGTGATGACGGTGGTCCAAGGGTTTACATCTGACGGTAGAAACTCCGCCTGACCAGTGAACCCATTGATAAGGCGCGATTTACCGGCCTTGATCTGACCGACAAAGGCGATACCGGGCTTCAGCCCGGTGAGGTCGCGCAGGATGCGCGAGATGAACAGGCGGGTTTCATCATTCGCCGTGCTCATCATTTCTTCTGCAAGCCGGATTAACTCCCGGCGACTGGTCTCACTCATATTGTTACCTTATGAACTGGGTTTTCTTGCCTTCAGTGATGAATTAAAAAACTAAACTCTTGTGCACGTCAGAAGTCCGGCTCAGCCACCCTTCCGCGTCAGTGACTTCCACAAGCTGACAACAGTGCCCAGCTTGCGGGTTTCGTGTATGGCCGCAGCCGTGGTTTCGCCGTCTCGGCAGAGCGCGATGCCCGGCGCTTTTCCGCCAGAGGGTCGCAGGACGATGAGTTGCGGATGCGAGATAGCATCAGCACTGTCGGTATCCCAAGCCGCGAGATCGCTGGCGAACTGCGCCAGCACGTCCGCGTCAGGGCAGAGCGGGTGGTCAGGGGCGCAATCGCCTGCCATATCAACCGGTGTGTCGTTCCCATTGCGAACCAGCACCCTGCCTGATGCAAATGCGGCGGCCCCTTTATGAAACAGATGTGCCAGCGATTTGGTCGACGCGGGAGGCGTCGTCAGGTTCTGGGGCTCAAGGATTACTGTCGGTGCCTCGTCCTCGGGCCGTGCAGCGGCCGGTGTATCGTCGATAACGGAAGTGTCGGATACGGCGATCTCGGCACAGGCAGTCTCGATCTCACTCATCGTGATGCCGACGTCGTCGGCGTCAGGCGATTTGTCGGGATGCAGTGACAAAACCTCAAGCGGACCGGTTGTTTCGCTGAACTTCGAGATCAGTTGCGCCAGCCGCCCGGTGACTTGCTCGCGGTCGTCCGCGTCGAAATCCGGAGCATCACCTTGGGTGGCCTCAAGCACGTCAGTGACGCGAGAGCTGCTGACCTCGAGGACCAACCGGTCTTCGTTCTCGGACGAGAATTCCAGCCTGCGGGGCAGGACGGTACCCCGGATGGTGCGCAAGATTTCCACCCGGCGCTCGCTGGCCGTGGTGCCGGACAAGGTGTTGGCCGGTGACAGCCGCGCGGTTGCCCTGCGACTGATGTCGCCCAGCATATCCAATATGTTGGTGTCAATCACTGCTCATGCCCTCTCGCGCTTGTCTACACCGCCGCCGCAACCGTTCGAAGGCTCATATGCGACTTGGTCAGGGCCAAACCCGCATTTGCACTGTCGCGGCAGATGTAGCAGACCACATGGTCGGGATAAGCTTGCGTTCGCAAAAACACGTGTAGCCGTCCGGCTGCAAAAATGGCGATCTCGCCAAACCCGAGTGCATCGTCCGAAACGGTTCCAGCTTTGCGGAGCATATCCTCGAAGGCGCGGATGCCTTGACCCTGAAACAGGCTCGCAACAGCGACTGCCAGGGTTTCCAGCGCCGTCTCGCATTCCGGATCCTCGCCCTGAAGCCCCAAGAGCATTCCGGTCTCCATGTCGATATAACCCGCTGCAAAGCAGTCGGGGATCGTTTCCATCGCGGTCTTCAGAGCTGAATCAAGGGACATTGGGTGAACCTGACCATCCGTAAAAGCTCGGGCAGCGAGGATCGAATCCCCGCTGCCTCAAGTAGTTAGCATGACTGGCACAGGGGCGGAACGGCAATTTACCCCTCCGCGCCTGGCCTCTGGTACGGTTACAAAACATGCCAATCGGCACCGGGTTGGGCGTTGGCGTTCGGGATTGCCTGCAAGCCGTCCTGCAACGGATTGGCATGATGTTCGATCGCGATCTGGTCGAACTCCTCCAGGAACGCCTGGAATACCCTGAGCAGTTCGTCCGGGTTTGTCGGAACAGTCTCGCTGGCGATGATTTGCTGCCACATGGATGCAGCGCTGAGCGGGGCGCCCGCTGCAGCTTCAAGGCTGTGGTCAGGCTCGCTTTCTTCATCAGCGACGTCATCGGTTTCCGAAGGCTCGTCGTCCTCAGCTTTCAGATCCGGCATCGGCAGGATCTCGGCGCTCTCGCCTTGAGGCTCGGCTTCGCTTTCCTCGTCAGCCACGCGCTCCGCCTCCGGCTCCGTCATTGCATCGCATGCCTCGGCCGAGGTCTCGGTGGCGAGCAGAGCGGTTACCGAGGAGACGGCTTTGTCATCTTCCACTCTGTCATCTTCTGCAACTTGCTCCGGGGTCTCGGGCGCGGTGCTGTCCTCGTCGGCGAGACGAATGGCCAGAGAACCGAGAACACCGTCGTCCCCTTCCGACGCGACCTCGTTCTCGGCAAGCAGGTCCTGCGTTTCGAGGTCTTCCTCATCGTCGAAGTCATCGTCTATCAGATCGTCCTGCGGCTCGGCGTCATATCCACCGGCCAGATCCTCGATGCTCAGGGGTGTGGCGGCGGGCGAGCGGAAGAACGCGCGCAGATCGTCGTCTGACACTCCACCCGCAACGTCGGTGCCGTCTGACTGATCCTGAACGACCTGTGCGCGCAGCTTCTCCGCCTCTCCGGCATCAATCCGGGTGCGGTCTGCAATCATGCTCTCATCATCCGCGCGCCTTGCAACCCGTGACGGGCGGATGGGAATAGCGGTCGAGGGTGCATCGCCGGCCTCGCGAGCCTCCTCGTCCATCACCGGGTTCATCAGCTTTAGCGGTGTTACATTTGCCGATGCCTCGGATGCCAGCTCGACCGTGCGCGCAGGTGACGACGGCAGGCTCTTGTCGATCTGGTAGCGGGTCAGAAGATCAGCGCGGGCATTCATGATGCTTTCGGTGATCTCGAGGAAGCTGTCGACCATCTTGCCGCCGCCGCTGCGTGTCCACAGTTCGGCATCACCGGTCTTGTCGCGGGCAGTGATCGCGTCGCGGGCAGAGAACAGTATTGAGCGGTTGAACAGCTGACCGGTCTCGCGGTTCACCCGCCGCAGCACTTTCTGCCGGTCTTTTGGCCCCAAAGTATCGGCTCGGGTGATCAGCAGCAGAGAGTTCTGATGCAGCCGCTCAGGCAGTGCCGCCCATGTTGCGCGCTCGGTCTCGCGCCAGGCCTGGGTCGCATGCGTGCACCACAGAACCCCATTGGCCTGTCCAACAGCGCGCTGCCAAACATCGGACGAAATCTTGGGATCAGAGATCCCGGGCGTGTCGATCAGATCGACCGCTTCGAGGATGTCAGCCTCAAGATAGATGCGGATGAACTGCGCGTCTTGCACGCCGATCTGGTTCAGCTCATCCAAACCGATCGTCTTTCGCGTGCCATCGGGCCGCAGCACGTATGCCGGGCGTTTGCCCCAGCTGAACCAGACCGGAGGCAACTGTGTCGCCGTGACCTGCGTCGGCAAGGTGTTTTGCCGCAGTAGAAAGTTCATCAGCGTCGATTTCCCAGCGCTGAACTCGCCCATCAGGGCAAAGACGGGCTTGCGGCGGGACCACTGCTCGATCCGGGTCCATTGCCTGGGGGTGACGAAGCGGGTTTTATTGTTTGTAGTCATGTTCTCTTACGCTGCTTCGGTGCTCAGATCTTTGAGGATGTCGCCAAGAATTTCTTCGCGTGATTTTTCTGGGCGCAATCCGGCCATCAGTTCGGCCCGCCGTTCCGGGTCCTGCTCGGTTGAGTGCGAAATGCTCAGAAGTGTCTCTTTCTGTTCACGCATGAAATCAGCCAGTCCGGCGCGCACATTTTCCAGCACCGCGGCGATCTGGTTTTCTTCGATATCCTTGGTGATCGAGTTCGCTTCGGACGAAATCAGACGGGTGTAGTCCGCCGCATATGCCTCGAACCCCTTGCGCCGCTGCCACCAGCGCCGCCACCAGGTGCTTTGCAGGTCAAGCGCGATGGTGCGCCCGATGGCAAGCGGTGGCGGCACCCGGGGTACAATCGGGGCTTCGATGGTGAATTCGCCCAGATGGTTGCCCAGAAGCTTGTGATAGACGGATTCGACATCGGCAGCGGCGGCCTTGTAGAGCGCGCCGGCTTCCTTGCGCATGGTGCGGGCAAAGCTGAAATAGGCCGCTTTCTGAAGCGTCCGCAGGCCTGCCGGATCGTATTGCCAGGTGCCTTGCTCGCCATATTGTTCAAGATGCGCAATTAGCGAGTCCGTTGCGCGTTTGACAAAATTCTCTTCCGCACCCGCAAGGCGCTGCATGACCTTGTTGCGTAGCGAAGTCGTCAGTTCGCTGGCCTTGTTTTCGTATTCCGAGATGACGGTTGAGATTGCCTCTTCCGGCGACTGGCCCCCCAAATCCCGGACAACCTCTCCAGACCCGGACAGGGATTTTGCGACCGACGTCGCACGGATTTGGCTTGCGACGTTACGCGCGCGATGGCGGACACGTTCAACGAGCCGCGCGCCGGGTCCCTCCGATATCCGTTGATTCACGGCCAGAAGCAGGTCCGGCATACCCGAGAGCGCCCAGATCTTGTCCAACGACGCACCGCCAGGATCAAAGCCAGCGGCAACGTAAAGCGTGTTGAGCGTCTTGCGCGATTCCTCGGTCATGATGTCGGGATTGCCGGTCAGGGCCGCTTCGGCCCAGATGGCGCTGCCGAACACGACTGTCGTGTCGCTGCCGATATTGTTCTGCTTCAGCGTTTCGGTGATCCGGTCGCGGATCTCGGGCACTTGCTTAAGCGGGTCCGCAAGCTCGTCGATGCGGTTGACGAACAGGATGATCTGGCGGTTCTCGAATTGCGAGATGATCCGCATCAGCGCCATGTCCATCGTGGTCAGCGCCTGGCTCGCGGCCAGAACCACAACACAGACCTCCGATCCGCGCAGGCTGCGCAGGGTGATTTGTTCGCGCACCATGAAGGTATCGTTCACGCCCGGCGTGTCGCAGAGTTTCAGCGCCACCGGGTATTGCGGAATGTCCAGAAACAGCTCGGCGGATTTGGTCACATCCGCAAAACGTCCTGTCTTGGGGTCGATATCGGGATCGTCCTCGTCGCCCAGGCACACGTAGCGCTGGACCAGTTCCTCATCAAAATAGTCGTACTGATGGTTCTGACCGAGGAGCAGGTCGAAATGCTTGCCCAAACGGTCCTCGGACTTCGCCTTCATCTCCGCGATCTGACGGCGGATATCCTCCATCTCATCATCGGCACCCGCACGATTGGCAAGTTCTCCCAGACGGCCGCCGCCTACCATAAGATTGTCCCATTCTTCCTGATCGAAGAAGGTAAACCGCGATTTAGTATCGCCGGGGGGACGGGTATTGATGTTGAGGGTGGTGACGACCGAGGTCCAGGGGTTCACATCCGAGGGAAGTAGGCCGGGGCGACCGGCCAGAATGTTCACCACCGAGGACTTCCCGGCCTTCACCTGACCGACCAGCGTGACGCTGGCGGTAAAGTTCTCCATGCGCGTCTTGAGCGTGGCAAGGCGCGCGGAAGAGCGCGCATCGGCCACTGCGGTCAACTGGTCGATCTGCGTGGTTAGCGCAGTCATGGCCGAGGTCATCGGCGCAAGCGCCTCGTTCCCGACCGACAGCAGATGGTCGTTGCGCGCCATATTCAGCCTCCGGTTCCTGTCGCGACGCTAGCGACGTGGTGGTGGGTACTCCGACGTCCCACAGGCAGGCCCGAGGGGCCTTCGATCTGAGCGATCAGTTCCAGGACATCGCTCAGCATTTCGGCCTCGGTCTGCGGGTTGAATGCTTCGTCCTCGTGTGTGTCTGCCAGAACTTCGATGGATCGAAAGCGCTTGCCGTTTTCAAGACAGGCAACCCGGCGCCCGGTGGGGAAGCCGTCGGACTTTTTCCCAGGCAGCGGCATCTTTGCGTTGGCCAGAAGATAGTGCTCGCCCGAGTGAGTGTGCAGCGAGACGCCAAAGCCCGTTTTTGGGTAGTGTCTGTCGAGTGTTTTCAGTTCGCCGATAAAGCTCTCCCTTGCGAGAAAGACATGTGCATGCTCCGGCGTAGCATTTTGCAGAGTGGTGCTCACGTTAGAAACCTTTGAACTAGGAGTTGAGTTGAAACTGGCAACACCGCCCTCTCGGACGGAAAAGACTCATTAACTCCTACCCGAGTCAGCATTGCCCGGAAGGCGGTGTTTATTTGACCTGAATGAGTTATTTTGGCGTTCGAATTAAGGCTGAAATGTGTCTGCTGGGTGAATCTATTGATCAACCATGAGGAGATCTCTTGCTTGTTCTAAGATGGTGCGGGGAGAGGTTTGTGCAGTCCCGTATCTGGTTTTAGAAGGCGCTTGGAAGATGGCTTTAGGGTGTCTGAGCATTCTATTACGAGTTGCAAGGTATCGTATTGATTTTTCTTAGAATTATGCTGCCTCTCATTTGCAGGCAGATAGTTTGAGACAAGCTGAGTTAAGTTAGTTGATTGCTAGGCCGTCACGGCACCTCGTTCGCATCAGCGCGCACTGAGTTTTTGATGTCTGAGGTGAGTAGCTGCCGAGATTTGGGTCGCGTGACTCAACTTTGACATTTCTGTAAGAATTGCGCCTTCAAAAATTCGAATTCATTTGTGGCACGCACGATTCCGGGGCGCGACAGGGCCCGCGGCATCGGACAAAACCCTGCAAAACGGATTTTTTGCGGCTGCTCCACCTGCGACTCGCCGCATGCCAGTGCCTCAACTCAAGGTGGTGCATCTGGGCCGTGTCCGCGCGACCGGAGCAGTTGAAGCAGATCTTCAGAGGATGGTCAGTCCGCCAGCGACACCCAAAGCACGCGCGCATCTTCCTTGCCGGTGGACACGCAGCCGTGCCCCATGCCGCTATCGTAGTATACTGAATCGCCTGCCTTCATCTTCAGGGGGCGGTAGTGTTCGGTGTAAAGCGTGACCTCGCCGCTGATCACATACATGAACTCCTCGCCGCGATGGCGTACCCAATTGTCGAACTCGGTCACGTCACGGGCCTTGATCGTGCTGATGTATGGCAGCATTCGCTTGCTCACCAGTTCGGTGCACAGCAGCTCGTGATCGTAAGTGCGGGTTTCCTGGTGCTCTCCTTCACCGGTGCGGGTGTAGTCCCGCCGTCCTGAGATGTCACTTTTGGCCGATTGAACAAAGAGTTGCGGGGTTTCCAGTTCCAGCGTCTGCATCAACCGCCGGATGATGTCGAAGCTGGGTTTGGTCTGGTTGTTCTCGATCTTTGAAAGAGTCGACCGGCCGATGGCTGCGGCCTTGGCGGCCTCTTCCAGTGTCAGCCCCTTTTCTTTGCGTGCATCACGAATCATGCGCCCTAGGATTTCCCCGTCCGGGGCTTCCATCGCCTCGCTGACGATCCCTGTTTCTTCTGTCTGAACCGGCTCCATCCGCGCATTTTCTCCTGTTTCTCGTGCAGCTTAGCTATGGTGCGTTACTTAGTCAAAATTTCCCAACAATATCTTTTGTTGATTATAGGGAAAAAGTTTCCTATAGGAGGCGCAACGTCGCGTGTGACGGCATACATTCCTGTTTTGGAACACGTTTTTTTGGGGAGGGAAACCGATGAGCGCTTACGATCTTATCGTGATCGGTGGCGGCCCGGGCGGCTATGTGGCTGCCACCCGTGCGGCGCAGCTGGGCCTGAAGGTGGCCTGCGTCGAAGGCCGCGGCGCACTGGGCGGTACATGTCTGAATGTTGGCTGCATCCCCTCCAAAGCCTTGCTGACCTCCTCGGCCAAATATGCCGAACTCTCCCATCTCTCCTCCCATGGCATTGCGGTCGAGGGGGCCAGCATCGATCTGGGCGCCATGATGGCGCGCAAGGACAAGATCGTGGGCGATCTGACCAAGGGCATCGCGTTCCTGTTCAAGAAGAACGGTGTCGACCTGATCGAGGGTTGGGCCAGCATTCCCGCTGCCGGTCAGGTGAAAGTGGGCGATGAGGTCCACGAGGCGAAACATATCCTGATCGCCACGGGGTCCGAGCCGACCCCGCTACCTGGGATCGAGATCGACGAGGCCGACGTGCTCAGCTCGACTGGTGCCTTGGTGCTGGACACGGTGCCTGAACATCTTGTGGTGGTTGGTGCGGGTGTGATTGGGCTGGAGCTGGGCCAGGTTTGGGCGCGGCTGGGTGCGAAAGTGACCGTGGTGGAATATCTCGACCGCACGCTGCCCGGGATTGATGG
Source organism: Ruegeria sp. HKCCD8929 (assembly GCF_013031405.1). GTDB lineage: Bacteria > Pseudomonadota > Alphaproteobacteria > Rhodobacterales > Rhodobacteraceae > Ruegeria. The sequence continues at coordinate 350,354 of NZ_WPZY01000001.1, forward strand.
CGAGATCGCCAAGCTGGCGCAGCGGGCGCTCAGCAAGCGGGGGCTCAAGTTCCAGTTGGGCCGCGCGCTTAAGTCTGTTGATAAGGGCGAAAACAGTCTCACCCTGACCCTCGATCGCGTCGGCAAGAACAAGGAAGAGGTGATGGAGGCTGACAAGGTGCTGATCGCCATCGGCCGCCGTCCGATAATACGCGGGCTGGGTCTGGAGGCGCTCGGCGTGGCAGTGAACGCACGTGGGTTCATCGAGGTGGATGGCGCGTTCCAGACGTCGGTTCCCGGCATCTATGCCATCGGCGACTGCATTCCTGGCCCTATGCTGGCACACAAGGCCGAAGAAGATGGCGTGGCCTGTGTCGAGATGCTGGCCGGGCAGGGTGGCCATGTGGATTACAACACCGTGCCGGGCGTCGTCTACACCGACCCCGAGGTCGCCTCGGTCGGTCAGACCGAAGAGGCGCTGAAGGAAGCCGGTGCAGACTACAGCGTCGGCAAGTTCGCTTTCATGGCTAACTCGCGCGCGCGTTCGACCGGAGAAACCGATGGTGCCGTCAAGGTGCTGGTCGGACCCGATGGTGCGATCCTGGGCGCCCATATCTGCGGTGCGCATGGTGGCGATCTGATTGCCGAGTTGGTGCTGGCGATGACCAAAGGCGCCAAGGTGGCCGAGGTCGCAGGCACCTGTCACGCGCATCCGGCGATGGGTGAGGCGGTCAAGGAGGCCTGCCTCGACGCCATGGGCCGTGCAATTCACGCGTAACCAGAGGGTAGCCAGTGACCATCCAGCTCCGCCCCCGCCACCCGGAAAAGGCCAAAAAGGCCGACAGCGTGATCCCGCGCAAACCGAAGTGGATTCGCAAGAAGAAGATTGAGAGCGCTGAATACTATGAAACCCGGCGCCTGATGCGGGATCATGATCTGGCCACCGTCTGCGAAGAGGCCGCGTGCCCCAATATCGGCGAATGCTGGTCCAAGCGTCACGCCACCATGATGATCATGGGCGAGATCTGCACTCGTGGCTGTTCCTTCTGCAACGTCGCTACCGGGCGGCCCGATGCTCTGGATGTGTTCGAGCCGGGCCGGGTTGCGGCAGCGGTGAAAAGGCTGGGCCTGCGCCACGTAGTGATCACGTCGGTGGATCGCGACGATCTGGCCGATGGCGGAGCTGAGCATATGGCCCAGACCATTCGCGCCGTGCGCCACCAAAACCCCGGTACCACCGTCGAGGTGCTGACGCCGGATTTCCTGGGCAAGGGCGGCGCGGCGAATGTTGTGTTCGAGGCCGCGCCGGATGTGTTCAACCACAATCTGGAAACGGTTCCGCACCTATACCCGACTGTCCGTCCCGGCGCGCGTTACTACGCCTCGCTGCGGTTGCTGGATGATGCCAAGCGCGTCAAGCCGGAGATCTTCACCAAGTCAGGCCTGATGGTCGGTCTGGGCGAGACCCTGAACGACGTGCGTCAGGTGATGGACGACCTGCGCGCCGCGAATGTCGATTTTCTGACCGTGGGACAGTATCTGCAGCCCACCCCGAAACATCACCCCATCGACCGGTTCTGGTCACCGGAAGAGTTTGCCCAGTTGGAACAGATCGCGCGTTCCAAGGGCTTTCTGCACGTGTCAGCCACGCCGCTGACCCGTTCGTCGTTCCACGCGGACGAAGACTTTGCCGCCCTCAAGCAAGCCCGCCAACGGGCTATCGCCACCGGGGCATAAACCTAACGCTATTGGGAGGGAAACCATGGAAGCGTTAAATTCAATCGTAGGGGCCATTAATGGCGTCGTGTGGGGGCCGCTGATGCTGGTTCTCATCCTCGGCGTCGGCTTCTTCCTGCAGGTGGGGCTGAAATTTATGCCGATCCTGCGCATCGGCACAGGCTTCAAGCTGTTGTTTGCAGGCCGTGAAGGCCAGGGCGACGGTCAGATCAGCCCGTTCAACGCGCTGATGACTTCGCTGTCGGCGACCATCGGTACCGGCAACATCGCCGGTGTGGCCACTGCTGTCTTCCTGGGCGGTCCGGGCGCATTGTTCTGGATGTGGATGACCGCCCTGGTGGGCATGGCCACCAAATACGCCGAAGCTGTCTGTGCAGTGAAATACCGTGAGACCGACGAGTTGGGCAACTTTGTCGGCGGCCCGATGTACTACATCAAGAACGGCCTCGGCACGAAATGGGCCTGGCTGGGTGTTGCCTTTGCCCTGTTCGGCGGCATCGCGGCCTTCGGTATTGGCAACGGTGTGCAGGCCAACGGTGTGGCACAGGTTTTGGATGAAAACTTCGGTGTGAATACATCTATTACAGGTATCGTGCTGATGGCGCTGACAGCAGCCGTCATTTTGGGTGGTATCACTCGCATCGGCGCGGTGGCTGGTAAACTGGTTCCGGTCATGGCGATTGCCTATATTGTTGCAGGTCTGCTGGTCTTGTTGCTGAACATCGGCTCGATTGGCGCTGCAATTGCCGACGTCTTCGCATATGCCTTCACGCCGTGGGCTGCAAAAGGTGGTGCCGCAGGCGCGGCCGTTTGGTTGGCGATCCGATTTGGCGTGGCGCGCGGTGTCTTCTCGAACGAAGCCGGTCTGGGTTCTGCCCCGATTGCTCACGCCGCAGCCGAGACCAAAGGTCCGGTCAACCAAGGTCTGATCGCGATGCTGGGGACGTTCATCGACACCATCATCGTCTGCTCGATCACCGGTTTGGCAATCATCTCTTCGGGTGCGCTGGACGCATCTGTAGAACTGTTCAACCAGGACCCCGAACTTGGTGTTTCGGGTGCGGCTCTGACACGCCTTGCCTTTGAAACCACGCTGCCAAATGTCGGCGGACACCTGATCACGATTGCCCTGTCGATCTTTGCCTTCACCACCATTCTCGGTTGGTCGTTCTACGGTGAAAAATGCGTTGAATTTCTGTTCGGCGTCAAATCCCTGATCCCTTACCGCGTACTTTGGATCGTTGCGATCTATTTTGGCGCAACAGCGGATCTGGGCGTGGTCTGGGATATCGCTGATACGCTGAACGCCATGATGGCCATCCCGAACCTGATCGCACTGGCACTGCTGAGCCCGATCGTCTTCAAGCTGACGAAAGAGTTCTTCGCGAGCGGCGGTCAGTCGGAAGAGCCGGGCGGCAGCCCTGCCGAGTAACCTTCGGCTCAAACGAACGAGGGGGGCCAACCTCGGCCCCCCTCTTCTGAAAACGAAAACTTTCTATCTCGAGGAGACGAGTGATGGCCACGAAAATCCTGCTTCCGATTGATCACACGGATGACCGCTCGTGGAAAAAGGCCCTGCCGGTCGCGCTGGAACAGGCAAAATTCCAAGGTGCCGAGTTGCATGCGGTCTCGGTCATCCCCGAGATCATCAAACTGCCCAACCTGCCGGCCAACTATGGCGCCGGCGCCAAAGACCATGTGCGCAATGCTGTTGCCGCGATTCTAGCCAATGGCAACGCCGCCGATGTGCCGGTTCACATCGAAGAGGGCAGCGTTTACCGCGAAATTCTGAAACTCGCCCACAAGGACGGATTTGACCTGATTGTCATGGCATCCGCCAAAGGCGACTTCCCCAATTACGAGATTGGCCCTAACCTCGCTCGTGTCGTGCGCAACGCGCATTGCACGGTCATGGTTGTCCGCGACTGATCCGAACGCTCACGAGAAAGGCACTTGTCATGACTGACGCGCCCAAACGCACCCCGCTCTACGACCTGCATGTCGAACTTGGTGGCAAGATGGTCGACTTCGCCGGCTGGGAAATGCCGGTGCAATATCCCATGGGCATCATGGGCGAACACAAGCAGTGCCGCGAAAAGGCCGCGCTGTTCGACGTGAGCCACATGGGTCAGGTGATCCTGAAAGGCGAGAATGTGGGCGAAAAGCTCGAAACGCTCTGCCCGCAGGCCTATGCGACCCTGAAAGAGGGCAAGGCGCGCTACGGCTTCTTCACAAACGAAGATGGTGGCATCATGGACGACCTGATCGTGTCGAACGCCGGCGATCACTACTTCGTCGTGGTGAACGCTGCGCTGCGCCATCAGGACATCCCGCACATGGCCAGCAACCTTGAAGGCGTCGAAGTGGTCGAGATATTCGACCGCGCGCTGCTTGCTGTGCAGGGCCCCGCGGCTGAGAATGTGGTGGGTGAACTGTGCCCCGCCGCCCGCGACCTGAAATTCATGGAGACCACCGTGGGCGAGATTTGCGGCGCCGACTGCCGCATCTCGCGTCTGGGCTATACCGGCGAGGACGGTTACGAAATCTCGATCCCCGAGGATAAGGCCGTCGAGGTCGCCCGCGCTTTCCTGGCGCATGACGATTGCGAACCGGCGGGCCTCGGCGCACGTGACAGCCTGCGGCTTGAGGCGGGTCTGTGCCTCTATGGCAACGACATCGACCAGTCGACCTCGCCCATCGAGGCCTCGCTGAGCTGGGCCATCCAGAAACGTCGCAAGGAAGAGGGCGGTTTCCCGGGTGCCGCGCGCGTCCAAAAGGAACTTGCCGAAGGAGCGGCCAAGAAGCTCGTCGGCATCAAGCCCGAAGGCCGTGCCCCGGCGCGTCAGGGCGTCGAGATCCAGTGCGCCGAGGGCAACACCATCGGGGCCATCACCTCGGGCGGCTTTGGCCCCACCGTCGGCGGACCGGTCGCTATCGGCTATGTCTCGGCAGGCCACGGAGAGCCCGGCGAAAAGGTCAACCTCATCATTCGTGGCAAGGCGCAACCGGCCGAGATTGTTTCGCTGCCCTTCGTCACCCAGAACTACAAGCGTTAAAGTCAGGAGAGAGAGAACATGGCAACCTATTACTCGGAAGAGCATGAATGGGTCACCGTCGAGGGTGACGTTGCAACCATCGGCATCACCCAGCATGCCGCCGACCAGCTGGGCGAGATCGTGTTCGTCGAGCAGAAAGAGGCCGGCGACGATTTCGAAAAGGGGGACGAGATCGGCGTGATCGAGTCGGTAAAAGCCGCGTCCGAAATCTATGCCCCCGTCGATGGCGAGGTGATCGAAGCCAACGAGACGCTGGCCGACAACCCCGGCGCGCTGAACGAAAGCCCCGAGGGTGATGCCTGGATCTACAAGATCAAGCTGGCCGACACCTCGCAATTGGACGACCTGATGGATCTGGACGGTTACAAAGCCCTGATCGGCTGACCGCTTCATCTTTTTCCAAATACTCCCGCCGGAGGCTCCCGCAGTCTCCATCGGGCACTAGTTTCGAAACAGGAGCGCTGCAATGGCCTTCAAACTGACCGATTACGAAGCCTATGACTTCGCCAACCGCCGCCACATCGGTCCTTCGCCGACCGAAATGCGCGATATGCTCAAGGTGATCGGCTTCAAGACGCTGGACCAGCTGATCGACGCGACTGTCCCAACCGCGATCCGCCAGAAAGAGGCGTTGGATTGGGGTCCGGCGATGACTGAGCGCGATGCGCTCTTCCACATGAAGGAAGTGGCGAGCAAGAACAAGGTTCTGACCTCGCTGATCGGTCAGGGGTACTACGGCACAACAACGCCCGCGCCGATCCTGCGCAACATCCTGGAGAACCCGGCCTGGTACACCGCTTATACGCCCTATCAGCCCGAGATTTCGCAGGGACGTCTTGAGGCGCTCCTGAACTTCCAGACCATGGTCAGTGACCTGACCGGGCTAGATGTGGCCAATGCTTCGTTGCTCGACGAAGCCACCGCCGCCGCCGAGGCCATGGCGATGGCGAAACGCGGCGGACGCTCCAAGGCGAACAACGCCGCCTTCTTCGTCGACAAGAACTGCCACCCGCAGACCATCGCGGTGATCAAGACCCGCGCCGAGCCTCTGGGCATCGACGTGCAGGTCGGCGACCCCGATCAACTAGACGCAGGTGCGGTCTTTGGTGCGATCTTCCAATATCCCGGCACCTATGGCCATGTGCGTGACTACACCAACGAGATCGCGGCTTTGCACGAACACAAGGCCATCGCCATCGTCGCCGCCGACATCCTGTCGCTGGCGCTGCTGAAATCCCCGGGAGAGATGGGCGCGGATATCGCTATCGGTTCGACCCAACGCTTTGGCGTACCGATGGGCTTTGGCGGCCCCCACGCCGCTTACATGGCGACCACCGACAAGCTCAAGCGCGCGATGCCGGGCCGGATCATCGGTGTGTCCATCGACAGCCGCGGCAACAAGGCCTATCGTCTGGCGCTGCAAACCCGCGAGCAGCACATCCGCCGTGAGAAAGCCAACTCGAACGTCTGCACCGCGCAGGCGCTGCTGGCTGTCATCGCCTCAATGTATGCGGTCTATCATGGTCCGGACGGCATCAAGGCCATCGCGCAATCAGTGCACCGCAAGACCTCGCGTCTGGCCGCCGGTCTGGAAGAGCACGGCTTCAGCGTCGAGCCGGAAGTGTTCTTCGATACCATCACCGTCGAGGTGGGTCACCTGCAGAAGACCGTCATGGAGGCTGCCGTTCTCCGCGGTGTCAATCTGCGCAAGATCGGTGAAACCAAAGTCGGTATCAGCTTGGACGAGCAGACCCGGCCCGAGACCATCGAGGCCGTCTGGGGCGCTTTCGGCATCGACAAGAAAGACGACAGCCAGAAGAACCGCCACTACCGTCTGCCTGACTATGCTCTGCGGGAAAGCGAGTACCTGACTCACCCGATCTTCCACAAGAACCGGGCCGAGGCCGAGATTACCCGCTATATGCGCCGTCTGGCCGACCGCGATCTGGCGCTGGACCGTGCGATGATCCCGCTGGGGTCTTGCACCATGAAGCTGAACGCGACGATCGAGATGATCCCGGTCACCTGGCCCGAGTTTGGCAACCTGCACCCGTTCTGCCCCGAAGATCAGGCGCAGGGCTATCACGAGATGATCGCCGATCTGAACGACAAGCTGTGTCAGATCACCGGCTATGACGCGATCAGCCAGCAGCCCAACTCGGGTGCGCAGGGTGAATATGCTGGTCTGTTGACCATCCGCAACTACCACGCCTCGCGCGGTGACGCACATCGCAACGTCTGCCTGATCCCCACCTCGGCGCATGGGACCAACCCGGCCTCGGCGCAGATGGTGGGCTATCAGGTCGTGCCGGTGAAATCGGACGACAACGGCAATATCGATGTTGCCGATTTCCGCGAGAAGGCCGAGAAGCACTCGGATTATCTGGCGGCCTGCATGATCACCTACCCGTCCACTCATGGCGTGTTCGAGGAAACGGTGCAGGAGGTCTGCCAGATCACCCATGATCATGGCGGTCAGGTCTATATCGATGGTGCAAACATGAATGCCATGGTTGGCGTTGCCCAGCCGGGGAAGATCGGCGGCGATGTCAGCCACTTGAACCTGCACAAGACCTTCTGCATCCCGCATGGCGGCGGCGGTCCTGGCATGGGTCCGATCGGCGTCAAGGCGCATCTGGAGAAACACCTGCCCGGCCACCCGGAATACGGCACCGCAGTGGGTCCGGTCTCGGCGGCCCCCTTTGGGTCACCGTCTATTCTGCCCGTCTCATGGGCCTATGTGCTGCTGATGGGCGGGGCGGGGCTGACGCAGGCCACAAAAGTCGCGATCCTGAACGCCAACTATATCGCGGCGCGGCTCAAGGATGCCTACAAGATTCTCTACACCTCGGAAACGGGGCGTGTGGCGCATGAATGCATCCTCGACACCCGTCCGCTGGCGGACGAGGGTAACGTGACCGTGGATGACATCGCCAAGCGTCTGGTCGATAGCGGCTTCCACGCACCGACCATGTCCTGGCCGGTGGCGGGGACACTGATGGTCGAGCCCACCGAGTCCGAGCCCAAGGATGAGTTGGACCGGTTCTGCGATGCCATGCTCTCGATCAGGGACGAGGCGCAGCAGATCATCGACGGCAAGATCGACGCCGAGAACAACCCGCTCAAGAACGCGCCCCACACGGTGCGTGATCTGGTGGGTGAATGGGACCGGCCTTACACCCGAGAGCAGGCCTGCTTCCCGGCAGGCAGCTTGGGCGTCGACAAGTACTGGTCGCCGGTCAACCGGGTCGACAACGCCTATGGCGACCGGAACCTGATCTGCACCTGTCCGCCGATGTCGGACTACGAGGAAGAAGACGCAGCGGCCTGATCCGGGCCCTTGCCGCGCCGCCGGTATGGTCCGGCGGCGCGGACCACATCATCCGATGATGATCCGGCGCCCACGCCGCATGACACCCGCAAGAGGAGGCAGACATGACCTATTGCGCATCCGTTCCACAGGTTGCAACGCCCGTCGCGGCGCACCCCATGGCCCCGGCACGGGTTAACGAAATCGATATCATCCTGCCTCAGGGCACCTCATCCTCGGCAGCGCAGATGATGGCGGACCTGTTCAACGCCGGAAACGATCTGGTGGATGGCGCCCCCTATCGCGTCACCGTGCGGGACCTATCCGGACAATCGTCCGAAGATGCCCGCTACTGGGCACGGCGCACCGTGATCTTTCTGGGCGATATCCATGCCCGCTGGAGCCTGAGCGCCGAGGAACGTAATCGGGTTCATCAGATCCTGCGTCTGGCAACCCGCTCGGTCCTGGTCGGCGGCGCGGTGTTTCTGCTCTGCGAAACCGGGTTGCAGGAGCGGCATGCAGTCGCCATCCACCCCAACTTCGCGGCCGCCGCAACCGAAGAGCAACTGGCCGAACTGGCCCCCGGCGCCCATTTTGCGGCCTCGGGATCGGTGCACAGCGCGATCAGCGGCTTTGCTGCTTTGCGTTTATTTCTGGAACTTATCGGCCGCGATCACGGCCAGTTCATTGCCGGGGCACTGAGTGACTATATCGGGCTGAGCGCCGATGGCGCTCGCCCTCAGAGCAAGGTCTCGCTGGGCCTGCGCCAGCGCGCGCAGGGCGATATGCTGATCGACAGCACCATCGACCTGATGCGTGACCATATCGAAGAACCCCTGAAGATCTGCGAATTGGCCAACAATCTGGGTGTCTCGACCCGCAAGCTGCAACGCCGCTTTCTGGAGCGCACCGGCACCGGTCCGCTGACAGCTTATCGCGCGCTGCGCATCGAGCGGGCGCACCAATTGCTGGTCCATACCAGCCTGTCCCTGTCCGAGGTCGTGGTGGCCACGGGGTTTGGCACCTATTCCAACCTGGCTCGCTGGTTCCGCCGGGAATATGGCGAAACCCCGCAGATCGTGCGCCAGCGCGCCTTTGCCGGAGCCTGAAGCGCTCACCTCGCTTTTGGCTTCGTCCAGTCGTGCCGCCCCGACCGCGTCGGTTCGCGGATCATGTCGATCAGAACTCCTCACCACAGGAACCTCAGGCACTGCTTTGCGCGCACGAGGCAGATCAGCCGGAAATGCGTTCGAGTGCTCTATCGCAGAAGTTATGCGCCCCGATCAGTCCGAATTCTTCTTGTTTCGAGATATAGAGGTTCAGGGATTGCCTGATCGAAGTGAACCGCCCGCCTGCATTGAACGTATCGACAAAGCTGTCGTCGAACAGCCAGCAGTTCTTTTCCGCAACGCCACCCAGAAGGAAAACGCCGCCGGTCGGCATGATGGCGACAGCGAGATCTCCGGTGACCGCCGCAAGATGCCTGGCAAAAATCCGAGCGGTATTGACTGCCGCCTGGGTTGAGCCGTCCTGTGCATCCTGGAGAATGTCCTTTGCCGACCGGTTTTCAGCCTGGCCATGTTCTACTAGGGAGACAGCCTGATGCAGGATCGGTATGCCGGTCCCGCTCAAAAAAGCCTCGGCCTCCAAAGCCAAACTGTCGCCGAAGAACCACTCAGGCGCAATTTGTCGGGCGGCCTCGAAAACCTCGATTTCATAGCGGTTGCGAGGTGAAATGCCGACATGCCCGCCTTCACCCGATATGGTGTGATAGTGGCCGTCCGAATAAAGCAGCGCTCCGGCGCCCAGACCAGTGCCCGGTCCTATGACAAGCCTCGTCCCTACCGGCGGTTCAGGCGCTCCTTGCAGGATTTCGACATCGTCGCCGGATATGTTGGCAACCGACCAGGCAGCCGCGGTGAAGTCGTTGATCACAAAGGTGTGCTTGGCGCCGGTGGCATTGGCAATATCCGCTTCCGACAGGTTCAGATGTGCATTTGTCAGGCGGATCGCTCCATCCTTGACCGGTCCCGCGCCCGCAGCGACGACCGCGCGCGGAGGGGTCCCCATCTCGTCACACAGGCCGTAGAAAGCGTCGAGCATATCAGACAACGATCCCGTAGGATATTTGCGAACGTCTGTTAGCCGATCACCGGAAACCACGCCCAAACGGGTGTTGGTACCGCCAATATCTGCCACCAGTTGCCAGTGCGGCTTTAGTGAGCCAACCGGTTGCGCCAACGGCAGTTTCGCAGGCTCACCCTCGGCCAGCGCCGATTTCAGCGCGTGATACGAAGCCTTCGGAGTTCTGGTCAGGGTTCCAAAATCCACATCCACAAGGCCAAAGCGCTTTTCATACCCATAGGCCCATTCGTAGTTGTCCATCAGCGACCAAACGAAATAGCCCTTCACCGGAACACCCTCGTCCAGGGCATGCCGGACCGCCGACAGGTGTTGGTTCAGATAGTCGATGCGGGCGTCGTCCTGGGCGCGCTCTTCACTGGCCATGCCGTTCTCGGTCACAAAAATCGGCAAATCGCCCGTGTAATCCTGTGCAGTGCGGATCAGGAAGCGGGAAAGGGCGTCAGGCTCGATCTCCCAACCCATCTGGGTTTTAGGCAGTGGGCCGGGAACCTCCTGCAGGTTGGGCCACGAGCCGTCTGCGGGAGCGATCAGTTTGCGGGTGTAGTAGTTCAGGCCACACCAATCGACCGGTGTGCCGATGATGTCGAAATCGTCATGCCAGCCGTTCGGTAGATGAGGTTCCAGACCCTCCAGTACGTTCTCCGGGTAGGCTTTGTTGAACACACCGCCCAAAAAGAACCGGTTGTAAATGCCGTCATAGAGGGCGGCCGCGCGCCGGGCCTCTTCGGTGTCCTCAGCTGGATCTGCCCATTCGAGGTTGAACACCGCGCCAAGATTGGTCATGCCAAGCCCGCGCATGGCCTCGATCGCGGACCCATGCGCTAGCAGCACGTGATGCATGGCCCGCGCCGTTGCCCTTATATCGCGCAGGCCCGGCGCGTGGTGCCCTTCGAAATGGCTCAGCCAACTCACACACCATGGCTCGTTGATCGGAGCAACGCTGTACATCCGATCCCCGATGCGTCCCATGATCACCTCGGTGAAATCGGCAAACCACCCGGCGATGTCACGATTGCGCCATCCGCCCAGATCGGCGAGCGGTGAGGGCAATTCCCAATGATAAAGCGTTGCACAGGGGCGGATGCCACGTTCCAGCAACGCATCCGCCAGACGGTCGTAGAAATCCAAGCCTTCCTGATTGACCTGACCGCGCCCCTCGGGCAGCACGCGCGCCCAGCTTGTGGAAAAACGATAGCAGTCGAACCCGGCCTCGCGCACCAGATCCAAATCCTGCCCAAACCGGGTATAGTGATCACAGGCGACATCGCCGTTCTCACCCCGCACAACATTGCCGGGGGTGGCGGCGAAGCTGTCCCAATGGGTACGACCCGCGCCACCTTGGGCGTGCCCTTCGATCTGATACGCCGAGGTGGCGACCCCAAAGAGAAAATCCTTGGGAAAATCCGAGCGGCTATGTTTCATGTCACGACCTGTCAGGGGCAGGGCCGGTTGAACTGCCAAGAACCAGTTCGGCCTCAAGCAGCCTGGTTTTTGGCGGATCCTCCGGCGTGTTGATCCGGTCTATCAGCATTTCTGCGGCGATTTCGCCCGCATGTCTGACAGAAGACCGCGTTGCTGTGAAGATCGGAACGTCCTGCCCGTTCTTCAGATAGGAGAGTTCGTCATCATGGGCGATCACCGATACGTCACGGCCCATCTTCAACCCGGCCTCGTCCAATGCGCGGCGTACACCGATAGCCGAGATCATCGAGGCGGCAAGGATGGCGGTGGGAGGGTCGGCGAGTTGCAACATGTTGCGGGTTTCGTGATGGCCGTAAATCTCGGTCATCTCGGCGCTGCGCATCAGTTCGGGATCGGGCTCCAGACCAGCCATCTGCAGCGCTTCAAGATATCCCACTCGGCGGCGTTGGGCAAAGTCCATCTCTTCAAGCCCATTGATCAGCGCGATGCGGCGGTGGCCCAGGTCAATGAGAAACTGGGTTGCGCGCAGGAACGACCGTTTGTTGTTCACGTCGATCCACGAATAGGGTTCACCCGCGCCAGTCGAGCGGCCATGCACGATGAAAGGGACGTTCATTTTGGCGAGAACCGAAATCCGCGGCTCGACCACTTTGGGGCCCTGCAACACCACCCCATCCACCGCGCCGCGCTTGAAGAGCGTGCGGTAGGCCTCCTCGATCGAGATGTCGTCGGCATGCGTGAACATCATGTCATAGCCGTGCTCGGCATATTTCCGCGCAGCACCAGCGACGAAATCGCCAAAGATCGGGTTCACCATCTCGTGTCGCGATGAGCTTGGAATCACATGCCCGATCACCATTGCCTTGCCAGTGGCTAGACCCTTAGCGCGGCTGTTCGGGCGGTAGCCGTGCTTTGTCGCCGCCGCCTGAACCCGCATGCGCGTTGCCTCACTGACTTCGGGATAGCCGTTCAGCGCACGGCTAACCGTGGTTTGCGACAAGCCCAGAATCTGAGAGAGCTGTTTTAGGTTCATTACGGATTCAAAGCGCCTTCAAATTTTTTTCCACTTCTGTTTTGTGGGCAATCGAGCGATCCGTCAACCGGTTTTGAGGATTCGCCCTTTGAAAAGGCATAAACAGGCTTTTTGCTAATCAGCGAAATCCAGACATTGACAGAAACGTGATGTTAGCGGATAACAGTCGTTATCCAAAGCGCTTTGAAAATGAGTCTCACGGGGGCGAAATTCAGCGCCAGAACGCAATAGGGAGGAAACCTCATGAAATGCTCGCTTTATGCAAGCGTTGCTGCCTTTGCCCTGATGGCAGGCGCAGCGCAGGCAGAGAAGGTCACCGTATTCGGACCGTGGCTGGGGCCGGACCAGGAAAACGTTGAAGCGGTGCTTGATGGGTTCGCCGCGGCCACAGGGCATGAATACGCATATGTCGGCTCAGACAGTTTCGAGCAGCAGATCCGTATCGACGCCGAAGCGGGATCGGCCCCGAATGTCGCAGTGTTCCCACAGCCTGGGCTGGCCTCGGACATGGCAAAGGACGGTTTCCTGACGCCGCTGGCTGGTGGAACCGGCGACTGGATACGTGACAATTATGCGGCGGGCCAATCCTGGGTTGATCTGGGCACCTATGCCGGCGCGGACGGCAGCGATCACCTTTATGGCTTTTTCTACAAGGTCGATGTGAAGTCGCTGGTCTGGTACAGCCCCGAGAATTTCGAGGACGCAGGCTATGAAGTGCCGACCACGATGGAAGAGCTCAAGGCGCTGACCGAGCAGATCGTGGACGATGGTGAGACGCCCTGGTGCATCGGGCTGGGTTCCGGCGGGGCGACCGGCTGGCCCGCCACAGACTGGGTCGAGGACATGATGCTGCGCACCCAATCGCCGCAGGACTATGACGCATGGGTGTCCAACGAGTTGAAGTTCAACGATCCGAAAGTGGTCGGGGCGATTGAAGAATTCGGCGCTTTTGCCCGCAATGATGACTTCGTGGCCGGTGGTGCAGGCGCTGTGGCGACGACCGACTTCCGCGACAGCCCCAAAGGCCTCTTCAGTTCACCGCCGCAATGCTACCTGCACCGTCAGGCGTCGTTCATTCCGGCTTTCTTCCCCGAAGGCACGGTTGTGGGCGAGGACGCGGATTTCTTCTATTTCCCGGCTTACGAAAGCAAGGATCTGGGAAGCCCGGTACTGGGTGCCGGCACGCTCTGGGCCATCACCAACGACAGCCCGGGCGCGCATGACCTGATCGCCTATCTGCAGACACCCGAGGCGCATGAAACCTGGATGGCGCTGACCGGGTTCCTGACGCCCCACAAGGGTGTCGACAGTTCGGTCTTCTCGGATCCGACGCTGAAAAAGATGAACGACATCCTGTTGGGGGCAACGACGTTCCGATTTGACGGTTCGGATCTGATGCCCGGCGGCGTGGGTGCGGGTACCTTCTGGACCGGCATGGTGGACTACACCGGTGGCAAATCCGCACAGGACGTGGCCGACGAAATCCAGTCATCTTGGGACGCGCTGAAGTAAGCGTCTGATCCAAGCGGGCTGCCCGCAGTTGTGGGCAGCCCCGACATCTCTGTCGCAAGTGGGAGGGCGGCATGCATCCGGCAATCCAAGGTCTGCTCACAATCGTCATCGGCGTGTCGGGCTGCGTGGGATATTTCTACTTTTCCAACCAGTTTCTGGACAAAGTTCTGTTTCCCGCGCGCGGCCCAAATGCAGGGCGCAATATCAACCGCGCCAACATGATCCGGCCATGGCTGTTCCTGTTTCCCGCCCTTGCGGCACTCGGCCTGTATCTGGCCTATCCTGTCTATGAAACCCTCCGCCTGTCATTGACCGAGCGCATTCCGGGCGGTGGCTATCAGTGGGCCGGGGCCGACAACTATGTGCAGATGGTGGCCGAACCCAAGTTCTGGGAAGCCATGCGCAACAACATGCTGTGGCTGATCGTCGTGCCGGCGTTGTCGACCGGCTTTGGTCTGCTGGTCGCGCAGCTTACCGACCGAATCCGCTGGGGCAACGTCGCCAAGTCGCTGATCTTCATGCCGATGGCCATTTCATTTGTCGGCGCCTCGGTGATCTGGAAGCTGGTCTACGACACGCGCCCCGCCGAACAGGATCAGATCGGCATCCTGAACGCGGTCTACATCTTTTTCGGAGGGACCGATCCGCAGACCTGGCTGACCATCCCGTTCTGGAACAACTTCTTCCTGATGGTGGTGCTGGTCTGGATTCAAACCGGGTTTGCCATGGTGATCCTGTCGGCCGCCCTGCGGGGTATTCCCGAGGAAACGATCGAGGCGGCAATTCTAGATGGCGCCAACCCGTTCCAGATCTTTTTCCGCATCAAGGTGCCTCAGATCAAGACGACCATCCTTGTGGTCTGGACCACGATCACGATCACGGTGCTCAAGGTCTTTGACATCGTGTTCGCCATGACCAACGGCCAGTGGGAGACGCAGGTGCTGGCGAATTACATGTACGACAAGTTGTTCCGGGCGAATGACTGGGGCGTGGGGTCGGCATCGGCTATGGTTATCATGGTGCTAGTGACGCCGATCCTGATCTGGAACGTGCGCAATGCGCGCAAGGAAATGCGGTGAGGGGGCGGCACAATGAGTGATATCGCAGGAACCAGACCGGCGCTTACATGGGTTGTTCATCTTTCAGTTGCCGCGCTTGTGCTGCTCTGGGTGTTTCCAACCCTTGGTTTGCTGATCTCGTCCTTCCGCACGGCGGACCAGATTGCCACAAGTGGGTGGTGGAAGTCGCTGTTCCCCTCGGAGCAGAACCTGACCCTGCGGACAGCCGCGCCCGAGACGCAGGCTCAGCAGGATGGCATATATGTGATTGAGGGCAATCTGTTTGGTGAGGCCGGAGACGCCAACATCTCGGTATGGGGGATCAGTTCCCGTGCCATCGACGCGTTTGAGCCCGGCGATACGGCCGAGCTGCGCAAGGGCGGCACCATTACCGTTGCGTCGAACGGCGATTACCGGATGGAGAACGCCGAGGAATTCACCGGCAGCCGAGGCAGCCGTGTATTTGCCACAGCCACCACTCCGCCGGAGTTTACAGTCCAGAACTACAACAAGGTGCTGTTGGACCCGGGCAACGTCGATGGCATGGGCAATGCGTTCTTCAACACGCTTACGGTGACGATTCCGGCCACCATCATCCCCATTCTGGTCGCCGCCTTTGCCGCCTATGCGCTGGCATGGATGGAGTTTCCGGGTCGCGCCCTGCTGATTGCTGCGGTGGTCGGGTTGCTGGTGGTGCCGCTGCAACTGGCACTGATCCCATTGCTCAAATTCCACCTGAGTATTGGCATCGGCAAAGGCTATCTGGGCGTGTGGATGGCCCATACCGGCTTTGGGATGCCATTGGCGATCTACCTCTTGCGCAACTACATGGCCGGACTGCCGCGCGACCTGATCGAAAACGCGCGCGTGGACGGGGCCACCGAGTTCCAGATCTTCACCAAGCTGATCCTGCCACTCAGCTTCCCGGCGCTGGCTTCGTTTGCAATCTTCCAGTTCCTGTGGACTTGGAACGATCTGCTGGTCGCCAAGGTGTTCCTCATCGACGCATCGGGGCAGACCACCGTGATGACCAACCGCATCGTCGAGCTGCTCGGCACGCGCGGCGGCAACTGGGAAATCCTGGCCACCGCCGCCTTCGTGTCGATCGCGGTGCCGCTGGCCGTCTTCTTTGCAATGCAGAAATACCTGGTCCGCGGACTGCTGGCCGGGTCGGTAAAATAAAGGCGTCAGATGAACGTGCAAAACACTTCGCATATCGCAGCCGCAACCGTGTCGAAATCGGACTGGTGGCGGGGCGGCGTGATCTACCAGGTCTATCCGCGCAGCTTTCAGGACAGCAACGGCGACGGGATCGGCGATCTGAAAGGCATTACACAGCGGCTGGGATACATCTCGTCACTGGGTGTGGATGCGGTCTGGATCTCTCCTTTCTTCAAGTCGCCGATGAAGGATTTCGGGTATGACGTCAGTGACTATCGCGATGTCGACCCGATGTTCGGCACCATGGAGGATTTCAGGGAACTGCTGGATCAGGCCCACGCGCTTGGCCTGCGCGTGATGATCGATCTGGTGCTATCGCATACCTCGGACCAGCATCCGTGGTTCCGCGAAAGCCGCGCCAGCCGGGACAACGCCAAATCCGACTGGTATGTCTGGGCCGACCCGCAGCCGGACGGCACGCCGCCCAACAACTGGCTGTCGATCTTTGGCGGCTCAGCCTGGCAATGGGACACGCGGCGCGAGCAATATTACCTCCACAATTTCCTGACCTCGCAGCCGGACCTGAACTTCCACTGCAGAGAAGTGCAGGACGCGCTGCTGGACGTGGCACGGTTCTGGCTGGACATGGGGGTGGACGGGTTCCGACTGGACACCATCAACTTCTATTTCCACGACAAGCAGCTGCGCAGCAACCCGGCCCTGCCGGTGTCCGAGCGCAACGCCTCGATCGCGCCGATGGTAAACCCCTACAACCACCAGGATCACCTCTATTCCAAGAGCCAGCCTGAAAACCTGGCTTTTCTGGAACGGCTGCGGGCGCTTACCGACAAATACGAGGACCGCGCTTGTCTGGGTGAGGTCGGCGATGCCCAGCGCGGGCTTGAGATCATGGGGGAATACACATCGGGCGATAAGCGCATGCACATGTGCTATGCCTTTGAGTTTCTTGAGAAACGGCGGATCACCGCAAGCTATGCCAAGCAGGTTTTTGACCAGCTGGAAAGCAAAGCGGGCGATGCCTGGGCCTGTTGGGCATTCTCAAACCATGATGTCGCCCGCCACGCCTCACGCTGGGGGCTGGACGAAGCAGCGCTGCGACTGCACTCGGTTCTGATGATGAGCCTGCGCGGGTCGGCTTGCCTGTACCAGGGTGAAGAACTGGGTCTGGCTGAGGCGGATGTGCCGTTCGAAAGCCTGCAGGACCCGTATGGCATCGAGTTCTGGCCCGAGTTCAAGGGCCGGGACGGGTGCCGCACGCCCATGGTCTGGAAAACCCAGGATGAAAACGCCGGTTTCAGCGGCGCACGGCCCTGGTTGCCGGTCAGTGCTGAGCAGGCGGCAAGTGCTGTCGACCGGCAGGAGGCGGACTCGCAGGCTCTCCTGCATCACTACCGCCGGGCCATTGCACTGCGTCACAGCCATCCGGCGCTAAAATCGGGCGCGCAATTGGATATGACCGCAGCGCGCGATGTTCTTTCGTTCTTGCGGGACAATGGCAGCGAGCAAATCTTTTGCGCCTTCAACCTCGGCACCGAGACGGGGCAGCTGACGTTACCACAGGGCGATTGGCACATCATCGGTCAGGATTTGGGCAGCGTTGCTGCCGATGCCAGCGGGCAGGTCGCGCTCGGGGCCTGGCAGTTCTGTCTGGCAGCACGCAGGAAAGGGTAAGGCATGACGGATCTCAAACTCACCAGCGTCGCCAAGACCTACGGGTCGGTCGATGTGCTCAAGGACATCAATCTCGATATTTCCGGTGGCGAGCTGATCGTCTTCGTCGGCCCGTCGGGTTGCGGCAAATCAACCCTGTTGCGGATGATCGCCGGGCTCGAAAGCATCTCGGGCGGAACTCTGGAAATCGACGATACGGTCATGAACGACGTGCCGCCCGCGCAGCGCGGCATAGCAATGGTGTTTCAGAGCTACGCACTCTACCCGCATATGACCGTGCGCGATAATATGGCTTTTGCCCTCAAGATCGCCAAGCAGCCGAAAGACGAGGTCGACAAGGCCGTTGAACGTGCCGCCCGTATTCTGCAGCTTGAACCCTTTCTGGACCGTCTGCCTAAGGCCCTGTCCGGTGGCCAACGCCAGCGGGTTGCGATTGGCCGTGCTATCGTGCGCGACCCCAAGGTCTATCTCTTCGACGAACCACTCTCGAATCTCGACGCGGCCCTGCGTGTGGCTACGAGGATCGAGATAGCCCGGCTGAAAGAGGCGATGCCCGACAGCACGATGATCTACGTGACCCATGACCAGGTCGAGGCGATGACGCTGGCCAGCCGCATCGTGGTTCTGGCCAACAAGGGGATCGCGCAAGTGGGTACACCGCTCGAGCTGTATGAGACGCCCGACAACGAGTTCGTGGCGCAGTTCATCGGTTCGCCTGCGATGAACCTGCTGCCCGGAACGATTACGGAGACTGGGGAAACAACAACGGTTGCCCTGGATGCCGGTGGGACCGCGGTGTCTGCAATCCCCACCGGCCCCGAGGACAAGGGCAAAAGCGTCAATGTCGGTGTGCGCCCCGAAGATCTTTATACAGCCAACGGAACCTATCTGCTTCAGGGCAAGGTGGATTTCACCGAAGCGCTGGGTGAAGTCACGCTGCTGTATTTCGAAAACGAGGCAGACAACGATGCAATGATCGCCAAACTCCCCGGTGTGCAGAAAAATCTGCGCGGCGAGACTGTGGCGATGTCGGCGGACCCTGAGAAGGTTCATCTGTTCCACAACGGGTTGTCGTTGCGAAAGTAGTCCTTACGCGGCTCGCCAGCGCCGCTGGCGGACCGCCTTGCACGTCGCTCGTAGCCCCACCTTGACAAAACGGAGTTCGGTGTTTCACCTTCATTGAAACGTTTCAATGAAGGTCAGATGCGAGTTTCGGCGCAATTATACACGGTTCGGCAGCTGGGCGATCTGGCGGCGCAGCTGGATCTGGTGGCAGCCTGCGGCTTCACGGATGTCGAAACGGTCGGCTTTCACGATCTTTCCCCCAACGAAGTTGCCGCCTGCGTGACCTCCTGCGGCCTTCGCGCGCGCTCGGCACATTTCGACTGGGAGGAGTTCGAAACTCGCTTTGAGGATGTCGTGGCCTTGCTTGGGCTGCTGGAATGCCGGGTGGCTGTCATGCCTTGGCTGACGCCCAATGCGCGGCCCGACACCGCCGAGGGATGGCGTGCGGTGTCGGGTCAATTGGCGGAATGGGCGGACCATCTGTTGTCGCACGGAATTCGGCTCGCTTATCACAACCACGATTTTGATCTGGCAAGAGAGGCAGGTACAACGCCTCTGGATATTATCCTCGAGCAGAAAAATCTGTTCTGGCAACCGGATATAGGATGGCTAGCTGTCGCGGGCTGTGACATTACTCGGATACTCGACCGTTTTGCGCCCCGCATCGTCTCCGCCCATGTCAAGGATGCCGACCCAGCAGCAGGAATCAGGGATGAGCGTTGGCGCGATCTGGGGCAGGGGGTGATCGACTGGGCACCGGTCCTGCGCGCGCTGGCAGACAGTGCCTGCACCGATCTATTCGTTGAACATGACGAAACCGGGAACCACCGGCGAACGCTGGAGACCGGTCGCCGTTTCCTTATGGATCAGATGGCGGAAAGGTGCGGGTAGTGGCGCGGCCGACGATCAAGTCGATCTCGAAACGCACCGGCTATTCGGTCGGCACCGTCTCGAATGCGCTGCGCGGCGCGAAATCAGTCAAGCCCGAGACCCGCGACGAAATCCAGCGTGTTGCTGTCGAACTGGGATACCGGGTCAATCTGGACGCACTGAAGTTGCGCACCAACAAATCCTACCGCATCGCCGTGTTGGTCGGTGTCTCGACCGATGCGCTGGACGAGTGGGAGGGCGTCGAATTCACCCGCATTCTGGCGGGCATCTTCTCAGCCATTGCCGGATCGCGCTATGAACTGAGCGTATTCAGCGTCGCCAATATTGACGACGCCATGGCCGCGCTCGACCGTATCGTCGGCGGAGGGCTGGCGGACGGGGTGATCTTCACTGCAACGCTCAAGAACGACCCCCGCATCGTCTACCTTCAGGACAAGGGTTTTCCCTTCGTCACTTATGGCATGAGCGACAGCGCCCGCCCCCACGCCTTTGTCGATTTCGACAGCCAGACCGCGGCCTTCGACGCCACCGCTCGCCTGATCCGCCTCGGCCACCGCCGCATTGCGCTGGTGAACCCGCCCGAAGATCTGGTCTATGCCAATCAACGTAGACAGGGCTATGAAAACGCGCTGGCGAAGGCGAGAATTCCGACCGACCCGGCGCTGATCGTCAACGGTCTCACCACCGCACGCACCGGAAAGCGGGCGTTTCAGGCCCTGATGCACCTAGACGACAAGCCAAGCGCCTGTATCTGTGCCAATGAAGCGATGACGCTGGGGGTGTTGTCAGCCGCTGCCGAGGCCGGAGTACGGGTGGGGCCGGACTTCGCGGTGATCTCGACCGACGACTTACAACTCAGCCGCTATTTCGTGCCCCCGCCCACCACCTATTATGTTCCCATTGAGGAAACGAGCCGCCTTCTGGGCGAGTTCATGCTGAAATGTCTGGACGGGGCCGACCCGTCCGAGACCCAAAAGAAGATCAGGGCCACCCTTATCGAGCGACAACCTGACATACCCGCGCCGCAACGGGCGCTTACCACCTGAACCAACAGAGGAGAGACCGGAGATGTTCAAGAAACTGCTTGCCGCCGCAACAGTGGCCGCACTGGCCGCCCCGGCGGCATTTGCCGCTGATCTGGAGGGCCGTGTTCTGAAGATCGGAACCGACGCCACCTATCCGCCGATGGAAACCGTGGATGAGGCCACGGGTAAGATCGTTGGCTTTGATGTGGACGTGATGAATGCCATCTGCGCCGAGATCAACTGTGTTCCGAACTTCGTCAACACCGCCTGGGATGGCATCTTTGCCGCGCTTCAGCAGGGCGAGTTTGATTTGGTGATCTCGGGTGTTTCGATCACGCCGGAACGCGAAGAAACCATGGATTTCTCGGAGCCTTATATTGTCGTCAGTCAGGCGATCCTGCTGCGGGTCGACGATGCCTCGATGACGTTGGGCGACTTCAAGGCAGGCGGTAAAAAACTGGCCGCGCAGACCGGCACCACCAATGCGCAGTTGGCCGAGGAGCTGGTGGGGCGCGAGAATGTCAGCCTCTATGACAATTTCTCGGCCGCCATTCTGGCGCTGCAAAACGCGGATGTGCATGGGGTCATCATTGATGGCACTTCGGCTGCGGCTTACGAGCAGGAGTTTGCGGGCGAGCTGACCGTTGGCATCACCGGGCTGAAATCCGACCCGCTGGGTATCGTGTTTCAGGAAGGCGACGCTACTGTTGATGCCGTCAACGAAGGGCTGGCTGCGATCAAGGCCGATGGCACGCTCGACAAGCTGATCGGCCAGTACTGGGGCACCAACTGACCCTTTGGTGAAACCTTGGCCCGGCGGTTCTGTATCGCCGGGCCCATTTCTGTGCGCAGAGGTCCCATGTCCCGGCTAAGCTCCATCCGCCCGAGCAACCTTGTCCTGCTCGCCGCTGCCCCGTTCATCGTCTATCTGTTTGCCTCATCTCCGAAATATCTCAGATCGCTCTACGCGATCATCGGAATCGGTGAGAATGCAGGCCCGATTTTTGCGGGATTTCTGATCCTTCTGGCCGTGGCGGCGCTTGGATACCTATGCGCCCGCAACGCCCGATTTGAGGAGGGCGCCCCAGCTTGGCTGCGCGTAGCCGCCTGGGCCTCGCTGCCCGCCGCATTGATCGTGCTGGCGCTGGCCATTCTGGCTCCGCAAGTCCTTATGCCCTTTGCCGAATCCGCGTTCTTCCATGCACTTGACGAAAACACTTCGAAGCTGATCGACCGTTCCTCGCAGGACTGGGTGCTTTTTCCCGAAGTAGTCGGGCAGGTGCAAACTGGCCTGCAAATCGCTCTTGGTGGCTATACCGCCCTTCTCGCCGTGTTCCTGCTATCGGCCCGCATGTCCGGTCCTGCGCGGCGGTATCTCCGTATCGGCTTCGAGATACTCTCCGGCGCGGCGCTGTTCTACTTGCTGTTCATGGCGCACTGGCAATTCGCCGCCGGGGTCGCCATTACCTTCCGCGCGGCCATCTTTGCTTACATCTTTTCCGCCATCCTCGGCCTGGTCTGGGTGGGGCTGCAATCCTTCCGGGCCAAAGCGCGGACCACGGTCGTCTATGGTTCGGTCAGCCTGGCCCTACTGGCCATCTCGACCTTCTTCTTCATGCAGCCGCAGGTCAGCTACGTGCTGGTTGGCAGCACCGAGGCCCGTATCGCCATCGTGCGCGGCACCCCGCAAGCGCAGGCCGATATCATCCGGTTCGGAGAGTTCGACGGCGGCGAAGACCGCCAGATCAAGATCCGCAGCGCCACCGATGCCGCCACCGCATTGGAGCAGATCGAGAGCATTGACAGCGTTTCTGGCGCCTTCGTTCCGGTCGAAGCCCATACGCAGGGCTATCCGGTGCTCTGGCAGACCAGTTTTCTGCCTGACGAATCCCGCAATCCCGCGCTTGCCTTCGCTGTCTTCGGCTTTTTGCTGCTGATCCTGACGGTGGGTGGCGCCCAGCACAAGCTGCATCCCTTGGCGGTGGGGTCCGAGTTCTTCGTGGATACGATCCGGGGCATTCCGATGCTGGTCATCATCCTCTATATCGGCCTACCGCTAGCGGGCGCGGTTAAGGATGCCACCGGTGGCGGTATCGACATGACCAACATGACCCGGGGTATCATCGCCATCTCGGTCGGGTATTCGGCTTATATGGCCGAAATCTTCCGTTCGGGCATCGAGGCGATCCCGCGTGGTCAGATCGAGGCGGGCGGATCGCTGGGCCTGTCTCGCTGGCAAACCGCGCGGCTGATCATCCTGCCGCAGGCGCTGCGCATCGTGACCCCGCCGCTGGGCAACGAATTCATCGCGATGATCAAGGATACCTCGCTGCTCTCTATCCTCTCCGTCCGCGATATGACCCAGCGGATGCGCGAGTTTCAGGCGGCCAGCTTCCTGCCCTTCGCGCCCTTCAACACGGCGGCCATCTTCTACGTCGTGATCACGCTGGGCTGCGCCAGCTTCCTGAAGTGGATCGAACGCCGAACGGCGAAGGAAGACAGATGAACAAGCTGGAACTGGGCGTCTGCTACTATCCTGAGCAGTGGGATCCGTCCCAATGGCGTGACGACGCGGCGCAAATGGCCGGAATGGGGCTCGACTGGGTGCGGATCGCCGAGTTCACCTGGGCCCTGGTCGAACCCCGACGGGGCGAGTTCAACTGGGGATGGCTGGACGAAGTGGTCGGCATCCTAGGTGAGGCTGGATTGAAGGTGATGATGTGCACCCCCACCGCCGCGCCGCCCAAATGGCTGATCGATGAGCATCCAGAGATCCTGCCAGTGGGGACGGATGGGCGCGTGCGCGGCTTCGGCTCGCGCCGCCACTATTGCTTTTCTAGCGATGTCTATCTGCACGAGGCCTGTCGCATCGCCTCCGAATACGCCCGCAGATATGGTAAAAACCCCCATGTCCACGCCTGGCAGATCGACAACGAATACAACGATCACGACACAGTTCTCAGCTACTCCGACGCCGCCCGGCAGGGGTTCCGGCGTTGGCTGGCGGAGCGGTATGGTTCGATTGGCACTCTCAATCGAACGTGGGGGACGGTGTTCTGGGGGGCGCTCTATTCCAGCTTCGGCCAGATCGAGTTGCCGAACGCACTGGTGGCGAGCCCGAACCCGACCCATGCGTTGGATTTCGCCCGCTATTCCTCGGATCGGGTACGCCTGTTCAACTGTGCGCAGGCGGGCATCCTGCGCAAACACGCGCCGGGCCGCGACATCACCCACAATTTCATGGCGGGTAGTTTCGAGTTCGATCACCACGCGGTCGCCGCCGATCTGGATGTCGTGGGCTTCGACAGCTACCCGCTGGGCAACCTTTTGGGCTCGACCCTCACCGAGGAACACAAGTGCCGCTATTTGCGCACCGGCGCGCCGGATTATCAGGGGTTTCACTGCGACCTTTATCGCTGTCAGGGGCGGGGGCGCATGTGGGTTCTTGAACAGCAGCCCGGCCCGGTCGATTGGGCGCAAAAGAACCCCTCGCCGGCAGATGGCATGATCCGCCTGTGGACCTGGGCCGCTTATGCCCACGGGGCCGAGGCGGTGATGTTCTTTCAATGGCGGCAGGCGCCTTTTGCGCAAGAGCAATATCACACCGCTCTGCACCGCTCTGATGGCAGCCGCGATCAGGCGGCGTTTGAGGTGCTTCAGGTCGCGGCAGAGCGGAAGCTGTTACCCCCGGCGCCGCGCGCGCAGGCGCAGGTTGCTATGGTGCTCGACTACCCTTCGATTTGGGCCGCCGACATCCTACCGCATGACGCGAATTTCCCGAATGCGCAGATACATCGGGAGTGGTATACGGCGTTGCGGCAGTTGGGGGTTGATCTGGATATAGTAGGGCCGGATGCGGACCTGTCCGGTTATGCCTTAGTGGTGTTGCCGCAGAACACAATCCTGTCCGCGGGACTTGCCGCGCGGCTGGCAAATTTTGATGCCAAACTGCTGATCGGCCCCCGCGCCGGCAGCAAGACCGAGGATTTGCATACTCCGTTCAAGCTTGCGCCGGGGCCGCTGGCAGATCTCACCGGCGTTCGGGTGTTGCGAGTCGAATCCTTGCCGGATTTTGCGCCGGAAGCCATTTCGTTCAGGAAAGAGGCACCGCATGAAGTCACTGGATGGCGGGAAATCGTCGAGACGGATCACGAGGTTATCGGGCGGTTCCGCAGCCGTTATCAGGATGGCAGCCCTGCCGTGGTCAGGTCCGCGCGTGCCACATATCTGGCGATGCTCCCCGGTCAGACCCTGCTCAGATCGGTGATGAGGGATGTTCTGGATTGGTGCGGCGTGCCTTACTCCGAATGCCCCCCTGATCTGCGCGTGACCCGGCGCGGCCCGCTCGGGTTCGCTTTCAATTTCGGGGATGAGGATGTGGTGTTGCCGGAGCGGCGGCAGTTTCTGGTCGGTGGACAGGTGGTTCCGCCCCATGGGGTTTCCATCTGGCGCGACGAGTAACGCAATTTCGGTGTCCATTCCCGGCACTTCAAACGTCAGCCTCGGCGCACAGATTTGAACGTCACCCACGCTGTCTGCCTCAGTCTGCTTGCATTGCAATCACCTAAAAGCCATTATTTTTGCTAATTAAAATCAAGAAGCCGGCAGATCTCTGAGGAATCGGGTCAATGTCAGGTGGGTGTCAGGGTCGGCGGATAGAGTGCGCCTGCACGGAAAGCGAACCAACGAGTTTGCGACGTCCAGACAATTGTTCCAGGGAGGACACCATGACGAAAATGAACCTGACCCGTCGGGTCATGATCACGGCTACAGCGGCGGTGCTGAGCCTTGGCGGACACGCCGCCCTTGCCGCAGACCAGAAGGTTGAAAGCATCCATTTCCTGATCCCCGGCGGAGCCGGAGGCGGCTGGGACGGAACCGCGCGCGGAACCGGCGAAGCGCTGACTAATTCAGGTCTGGTGGGCACCGCCAGCTACGAGAACATGTCTGGCGGCGGCGGCGGCAAGGCCATCGGGTTCCTGATCGAGAACGCCGAGAGCAACCATGGCACGCTGATGGTTAACTCGACCCCGATCGTGATCCGCTCGCTGACCGGCGTGTTCCCGCATAATTTCCGTGACCTGACGCTGGTGGCCGGAACCATCGGCGACTATGCGGCGTTTGTGGTGGGCAAGGACAGCCCGATCAACTCGATGAGCGATCTTATCGACGCCTATAAGGCCGACCCGCGCGGCACCGCCGTCGGCGGTGGCTCGGTTCCGGGTGGCATGGACCATCTTGTTGCGGCCATGGCGTTCGAGGCGGCGGGCGAGGACCCGACCGCGGTGAAATACATCCCCTATGACGCAGGCGGCAAGGCCATGGCCGCGCTTCTTTCGGGTGAGATTGCGGCGCTCTCGACCGGTTTCTCCGAAGCGATCGACCTCGCCAACGCGGGCGAAGTGAAGATCATCGGCGTAACTTCGGACGAGCGTGTTGCCAGCTATCAGGACGCACCGACGCTTAAAGAGCAGGGCATCGACACATCTTTCGTGAACTGGCGTGGTTTCTTTGGCGCGCCGGGCCTACCCGCTGAACAGGCGGCAGCTTACCAAGAGGTGCTGGCCGCGATGTATGAAACCCCCGAATGGGCCGAAGTGCGCGACCGCAACGGTTGGGTCGACATCCACAATTCGGGCGACGATTTCCTGACCTTCCTTGAAGAGCAGGAAAAGGTAATCGGCGATCTGATGAAAAAGCTGGGTTTTCTCTGAGCTCTGCAACCAATGCGCCCGGCCTGACCGGGCGCATCACTACCAATTAGGGGAGGGATTGGTATGGCACTCGATCGCGTCATAGCACTCATTTTTCTGCTCATCTGCGCGGTCTATGGGTATACCGCCTTTTTCACGATGGATGCCGGGCTGCCGCCATTCATGCGCAACAACCCGATCTGGCCCAGCACCTTTCCCAAGGTCCTGAGCGTTCTTGGTATCCTGACAGCACTGACCATCGTGCTGGGGCTCGAAAAATCCAATCACACTGCGGAAGTGGCCGAGATCAACTATCGCAAGCTGACCGAGTACAAGCTGGGTCAGGCGGTCAGCCTTCTGTTGCTCATGGTGGCCTACGCCTTTGCGCTGCGCCCCATCGGGTTTCTTGCTTCGACGACGATCTTCCTTGTGGCCGGATCCGCCATTCTGGGCGAGCGCCGCTGGGTGATGATGGGCGTCATCGGCGTGATCGCAGCCGGGTTCGTCTGGTATCTGGTGGACGAGGTGCTCGGCATCTTCATGCGGCCCCTGCCGTGGTTTGTGTGAGGGAGGTCGCAGATGCTTGAAGGAATTCTCATCGGCCTCGGCACCGCTTTTTCCATCACCAACATCTTGATGGTGATCGGAGGCTGCCTGATCGGCACGTTCATCGGCATGCTGCCCGGTCTGGGGCCGATGTCGATCATCTCGATTATGATCCCGGTCGCGATCAGCCTCGGCGATCCGTCGGCGGCTTTGATCTTGCTAGCCGGAGTGTATTACGGGGCGATTTTCGGGGGCTCGACCTCGTCGATCCTGATCAACGCACCCGGCGTGGCTTCGACGGTCGCGTCGAGTTTCGACGGCTATCCGCTGGCACGTCAGGGCAAGGCGGGCAAGGCGCTGACAGTGGCCGCGATTTCGTCCTTCATGGGCGGCACGATTGGGGCCATCCTGCTGATGGTCTTTGCCCCGGCGTTGGCCTCGGTGGCGCTGCTCTTTCACTCGGCAGAGTATTTCGCGCTTATGGTGGTGGGCCTGTCGGCGATTGCCGCCTTTGCCGGGTCCGGTCAGGTGGGCAAGGCGCTGATGATGACCCTGCTGGGCCTGATCATGGCCACGGTGGGCGAGGGCGCCTTGTTCAACCTGCCGCGCTTTACCGGCGGCATCCAGGACCTGCAATCCGGCTTCGGTTTCATCACGCTGGCGATGGCCATGTTCGCGATGCCCGAGGCGATCTTTCTGGTGCTAGACCCCAGCCGCTCGGGTGGGGATGACGGCAAATCGCAGGAGATCAAGGATCTGCGCATCAACCGGGAAGAGGCCAAATCCATCGCGCCGGTGATCGGGCGTCAGTCGGTGCAGGGCTTCCTGATCGGCGTGCTGCCGGGGGCGGGGGCGACCATTGCCTCGTTCCTTGGTTACGCGGTCGAGCGCAACATCGCGCCCAAGGACGAGCAGGAGCAGTTTGGCAAGGGTTCGATCAAGGGTCTTGCGGCGCCGGAATCGGCCAACAACGCGGCCTGCACCGGGTCGTTCGTGCCACTGCTGACACTGGGCATCCCCGGCTCGGGCACCACGGCCATCCTGCTTGGTGCACTGATCGCGCTGAATGTCTCGCCCGGTCCGCGGCTGATGGTCGACAACCCGTCGATCTTCTGGGCGGTCATCATCTCGATGTATCTGGGTAATCTGATCCTGCTGATCCTGAATCTGCCGCTGATCCCCTATATCGCCAAGGTTCTGGCGGTGCCGCGCAATTACCTGATCCCTTTCATCCTGTTCTTCACACTGATGGGGGCCTATATCGGGCAGAACAACGCGACCGAGTTGCTGCTGCTGACCGGCATGGGCGTGATCGCCACGATCCTGCGCTTTGCGGATTACCCGCTGGCCCCGGCGCTGATCGGCTTCATTCTTGGCTCGATGCTGGAGGATAACTTCGCCCGCTCGATGCAACTGGCCGACGGTATCGGCTTCATCCTCGACCGTCCGATGACGCTGGGCCTTCTGGTTCTGGCCATCATCCTAGTCATCCTGCCCAGCTACCGGGTCCGCCGCGCGCGTGCCCGAGCAGAGGGTGTCGCCGACGGCGACTGATCCCGAACGGACCTGTCCTCTTTGCCCTTCCGAGAGGGCAGGTCCCTTGAAAACTCAGTCCGCTGCGCTGCTGGTGGCGGTCTTCCAGTCCTGTTTGAGCAGGAACTGGTTTTAAAGTTTTTGAGGCCGGGCATGACATCGGCATTGGCGATGTCGTCGCGGGTGTGGATCTCGCGCTCCGAGAATTCTCTCAGAGAAGATCCTGACGGCAAATGCGCGACCTTCTATGCCGCCTATCCCCATAGCTGGAAACAACCGGTCTGGATAACCGAGGTGCCGGGCGTCGATCCAGACGACTTTGTAGCTCAGGCCCAATCGATATGTCATCCACCTTACCTTCGGAGCTGTGACGCTTGGATCAGGGGCATCTGTCCTACCGTTTGAGTACCAGCGGCAGGCACAATGTCAAAAAGCTGATCCTTGCAAGGTGATGCACGGCTACGTAGGCGGGGTCGAACCCCATAGCGAGGCCAATGGCCGCCATGGCTTCGACCCCGCCCGGAGCAAAAGCGACCCAGATCTGCCCGATGGGCAGCTGCGTGATAACGCTGACGCACAGCGCAAAAATTGCCGACACGATTGCGGCAACGGCAACGATCAGAGCGGTTGAGCCCGCTTCCCGACGAATTGCAGCCAGGGTAATTCCAGAAAATCGGCTGCCGATGACCGAACCGATCAGGCAGTAGCCGACAAATTGCAACCATGGGTGCGGCGTGCCATGAACCAGCCCAAAAACATGGGCTAACGCGCTGATGGCCATGCCTCCAACCAATAGGGCGGCTGGGAACCCTGTGCGTTTGATGAGGCTTGCGCAGACCCAACCAGCCAACGCCAAAAGGCATAGATGAAGCCAATCGATGCTGGGTTGCGGCGCTGCATCCGCCATGCTTGCGTCGGTTCCGACCAGAGCCAGCGGCAGGATCGCGGTCAGCATCAGCAGGCGCATGGATTGGATGACGGTGACTCGGGTCGCATCCCCCCGACCTTCGACGGCCATAGCGATGGCCATTGACATGGTGCCGGGCGCGCTAGCCAATGTCGCCGTTTCCCGATCCGCCTTGGCGAGCGATTGCATGAGCCACTTGCCGATCATGAGTGTTGCGAAAATCGACAGGCACAGGATTGCCAGCGACAGCACCCACGATCCGGCCTTTTCCAGAATATCCGCCTGAAAGCCCGAGCCCAGTGACAGGCCGATGATAAGAAAACCCACATCGCGCACCCTGGTGTCCACCGCTAAAGTGGCCCCCGCCCACGCGGCGGCAGATGTCGTGATTGCAGCACCGATCAACGGGGCTGCCGGAAGCCCGGCAATGGTCGCAAGGCCCGCTCCAATCAGGCCAACGGCCAAAGACAGGGCGGTATGACCTGCAAGGGTCCTGCTCATTTATCGCCTGCCTCCTGATCCGTCGCGGGAGCTGATCCGCTGAACGTGCAATATCAACTCACCTGTATTCCTGTCCACCAATGCGCGGGGTTGGGGCGCACGTATCTGGCCGAAGGATAGGTTCGGTCAAATGCCGCTATTTTCGGGCCACCCAAGGAGCAATCTCGTTTTAATTTGACTTTCAAATTAAAAATGAGGCTAAGTATGCACATGGCACATGACACCTTCCTCGGCCTTGATCTTGGCACCTCGGGCCTGCGCGGTCTTTTGATCAATGCGCGGGGTCGCGTACTGGCTGAGGCCGAGGCGGAATACGAGGTGTCCCGTCCCCATCCGGGCTGGTCCGAACAGGCGCCCTCGGACTGGATCCAGGCAGCGCAGACGGTGGTCTCGCGGCTGCGGGGTCGGGATGCCGGAGCGTTTTCCTGTTTGGCTGGGATCGGCGTTGCAGGGCACATGCACGGAGCGGTCCTGCTGGACGACAAAGGGCAGGTTCTGCGGCCCTGCATCCTATGGAACGACACTCGCAGCCATGCCGAGGCTGCAATGCTGGACGCCAAGCCGAACGTCCGCCAACTGTCGGGGAATATCGTTTTCCCGGGCTTCACGGCTCCCAAGCTGGCTTGGATCCAAGCGCATGAGCCCGAGGTCTTTGCGCGTGTGGACAAGGTTCTGCTCCCTGCGGCCTACCTGAACTTCTGGATGACCGGCGATGCGGTGGGCGATCTGTCTGACGCGGCAGGTACTTCGTGGCTGGATGTAGGCGCGCGCGACTGGTCACCAAGGTTACTGGAGGCCTCCGGTATGCAGCAGGCCCGGATGCCCCGGCTGGTCGAGGGCTGTGCGCCCGCAGGACACCTGCGTGCTGATCTGGCCGCTGAATGGGGATTGAGTGCTCCGGTCACCGTGGCGGGCGGCGCCGGGGACAATGCGGCGGCGGCCTGTGGTGTCGGGGCGCTGAATGACGGAGAAGGATTCGTTTCTCTCGGCACCTCGGGCGTGTTGCTGGCCGCGCGGGATGGCTATGTTCCTAAACCAGAAACAGCAGTGCACACTTTCTGCCATGCCGTTCCTGACCGGTGGTACCAGATGGGTGTGATCCTGTCGGCGACCGACAGCCTGAACTGGCTATCCCACCAGTTGGGACAGGATCCGGCGGAGCTGACGCAGGCGCTGGGTGACCGAATTGACGCCCCGGGCCGCATCCGGTTCCTGCCCTACTTGTCCGGCGAACGCACACCACACAACGACAGCCACATACGCGCCGCCTTCCTTGGGCTTGGCATTGCCGACGACCCACTGGACCTGACGCGCGCCGTTCTCGAAGGCGTGGGTTTTGCCTTGCGTGACAGCCTTGAAGCCCTGCGCATGGCAGGTGCTCGCCCTGAGCGACTGCTGATTATCGGTGGAGGCTCGCGCTCGACCTATTGGGTCGAGTTGCTGGCCACGATCCTGAACCTGCCGCTGGACTTGCCGGAACAGGGTGAGTTCGGGGCCGCAATGGGCGCGGCGCGATTGGGGATTTGCGCCGCCACCGGCACCCGCCCCGAGGACATCATGACCAAACCCACCATCGCCAAAACCATACCTCCCCGCGCGGATCTGACCGCCGCCTATGACGCCGCTTACCGTAGCTGGCGCGCTATCTACCCAGCATTGAAGGAGCTTTCATGAGCACGGGATTTTTCGACGGGATCGACAAGGTCGTCTATGAGGGCCCCGACAGCACCAACCCTCTGGCCTTTCGCCATTACAACCCGGATGAGATTGTCATGGGCAAGCGCATGGAGGATCACTTGCGCTTTGCTGTTGCCTGGTGGCACAGTTTCGCGTGGGAAGGGGGGGATCCGTTCGGCGGTCCTACCTTCGTCCGGCCTTGGCACCCGCAGGACGGCATGGATCGTGCCCGCCTCAAGGCCGATGTGGCTTTTGAGATGTTCGACCTGCTCGGCGCGCCCTTCTTCTGCTGGCACGACGCCGATATCCGGCCCGAGCAGGGTAGTTTTGCTGACAATCTGGCGACGCTGAATGAGATTACCGACTATATCGGTGGCAAGATGGCGACCTCGGAGACCCGACTGCTCTGGGGCACCGCCAACATGTTCAGCCATCGGCGCTGGATGGGAGGTGCCGCGACCAATCCCGACCCGGATGTGTTCGCCTTTGCTGCCGCCACGGTCAAAGGGTGCATGGATGCGACCCACAAGCTGGGCGGCGCGAATTACGTGCTCTGGGGCGGACGCGAGGGGTATGAGACCCTGCTCAACACCGATATGGGGCGCGAGCTGGACCACATGGGCCGGTTCCTGAGCATGGTTGTGGACTACAAGCACAAGATCGGCTTTCAGGGCACCATTCTGGTCGAGCCCAAGCCGCAGGAGCCCTCCAAGCACCAATATGATTTCGATGCCGCCACCTGCATCGGGTTTCTGCGCAAATACGGGCTGGAGGGAGAGGTCAGGCTGAACCTCGAACAGGGCCATGCGATCCTGGCCGGACATTCCTTTGAGCACGAAATCGCGGTTGCCGCCGCCGAGGGCATGCTGGGCTCGATCGACATGAACCGCAACGATTACCAGTCCGGCTGGGACACCGACCAGTTCCCCAACAATACGCCTGAGGTCGCGCTGGCCTATTGCCACATCCTGAAGTCCGGCGGGTTCACCACGGGCGGCACCAATTTCGACGCGAAACTGCGGCGCCAGTCGCTGGATGCTCAGGACCTGGTCGCGGCTCATGTAGGCGGGATGGACATCTGTGCCCGTGGTCTGAAGGCCGCCGCAGCGATGATCGAGGATGGCGGGTTGGACGCTGCGTTGGCCGAGCGATACGCCGGGTGGGATACGCCGGAGGCGCAGGCGATGTTGAACAGCGATCTCGGTGCGATCTCGGACCGAGTTCTGGCTAAGAGCATTAACCCTGAACCGCGCTCGGGTCGCCAGGAGATGCTTGAGAACTACGTCAACCGCTTCGTGTGAGCCCCGACATGTCTGAAGGGGGGATCGAGAGCGCGACACTGATCTCGGGCGATGTGTCCGTGACCATTCTGTCGCTGGGATGCATCACCCATGACTGGCGCGTTCCGGTTGCTGGAGAACTGGTGCCGGTGGTGCAATCCTATGCCGAACCGGAAGATCACCGCAGGTTTCCTGAAACCTTCAAGGGCGTGATTGCCGGGCGGGTGGCTAATCGAACCTCGG
The DNA here is from genome assembly GCF_013031405.1 of Ruegeria sp. HKCCD8929. Classification (GTDB taxonomy): domain Bacteria; phylum Pseudomonadota; class Alphaproteobacteria; order Rhodobacterales; family Rhodobacteraceae; genus Ruegeria. Next base: position 383,820 of record NZ_WPZY01000001.1, read on the forward strand.
GTGCGCGGTTTGTAATGGAGGGCAAGACGTATCGCCTGGACGCCAATGACGGCGTTAATCACCTGCACGGAGGGGCAGGGGGCCTCACCCGGCAATTCTGGCGGATGGAGCGTGACGGGCAGCGCGCGGTGCGATTGATGCTACACTCACCGCACGGCGATCAGGGCTACCCGGGGGCGGTGGATTTCGAGGTGACAATCACGCTGGAAGGCTATCGCCTGAGCTATGATATGCGCGCCAGCCCAGACCGACCAACGCCAATCAATCTGGCACAGCACAGCTACTACAACCTGATGGGAACGGGGGATGTGTTGGACCACTTTCTGACGCTGAAGGCCAGCGCCATCACGCCCGTGGGGCAGGATATGATCCCGATCGGCATGATCCAGAGTATCGGGGGCACGGATCTGGACTTTCGCGGCCCTGAGCGGCTGGGTGATGCCATTGCGCGGACCGGGGGAATTGACACGAATTTCGTGTTCGACGACACCGACGGCCCGGTGGCCAACCTGAGCGCGCCCAACGGCCTGCGCCTGCGGTTATGGAGCGACCAGCCTGGCCTACAGCTTTATTCCGGGCGGTATCTGCACCCGGATGGCCGACCACTGGAGGGACAAAGGCATGAGCCCTTTGCGGGTGTCTGTCTTGAGCCGCAGCACTTTCCCGATGCATTGAACCAGCCCGGCTTTCCATCGATTATCTGCACGCCTGAGCAGCCCTACGTTCAAAGCCTGAGCGTGGAAATCGCGCCGGAGGTCGAATGAAACGGATCGCTGCCCTTGTCCTATGTCTATCCGGTGCCGCCTCGGCGCAGGGCCTTCCGTCGGCGGATGCGGTCTTCGCACCAACCGATCCGGCCGAGGTCGAGTTGGGGCATCTGCTGTTCTACGATCCCATTTTGAGTGGCAACAAAACCGTTTCCTGCGCGACCTGCCATCATCCCCGCTTCGGTACCTCGGATGGGGTGTCGCTTGGTTTGGGCGACGGGGCAACGGGGCTGGGCCCTGACCGAACGCCAGACCCGGAGAATTATCCGGAACAACGCATCCCCCGCAACGCGCCGGGTCTGTTCAACCTCGGCGCGGCCCAGTTCGTCACGCTGTTTCACGATGGTCGCCTTGAGGCGGACGCCACGCGGCCCTCGGGCATCCGGACGCCACTGGGGGCGGATATGGAAGTAGGATTTGCCTCGGTCCTGTCCGCACAGTCGATGTTTCCGGTGCTGTCGGCGGACGAGATGGCCGGGCATTATTCGGAGAATGAGATATCGAAAGCCGTGCGTCTGGGGCGGCTGACAGGGGAGGGCGGGGCATGGGATCTTATCGCCAAGCGGGTCGAGGCGATCCCGACTTACCGTCTGCGTTTCGACGAAGTAATAGGCCCAAAGCCGATCCATTTCACTGACATCGCCAACGCGATTGCGGCCTTTATCGCTTTCGAGTGGCGCGCTGACGACAGCCCCTTTGACAAGCACTTGCGTGGAGAGGTGGCGCTTTCCCAGACCGCTCTACGGGGTATGGATCTCTTCTACGGCAAGGCCGGATGCAGTGGCTGCCATTCCGGACAGTTCCAGACCGATCATGCGTTTCACGCCATCGCCATGCCGCAGTTCGGCCCGGGCAAGGCCGAAAGGTTCGAAAGCCATCGGCGGGATATCGGGCGGATGCGGGTGACTGGCGATCCGGCGGATGCTTATGCGTTCCGCACGCCGAGCCTGCGCAATGTTGCCCAGACCGCGCCTTACGGACACAATGGCGCCTTTGCGACTTTGCGGGAAGTCATCCGCCATCATCTCGATCCAGCGAAGTCTCTGAGCGCGTACGATCCTGCACAGGCGATCCTGCCGGATTTCGACGCTGGGGACGACTTTTCTGTGTTGTCGGACGGACGCGAACACGCCGCGATTGCCGAAGCGAGCGAGCTGACCCCGGTCGAGTTGACCGAGGCGGAAATCGATCATCTCATTGCTTTTCTCGAGACGCTCACCGACCCAACGGCTGCCGCCGGTCGGTTGGGCGTTCCAGCACAGTTACCTAGCGGTTTGCCCGTGGATCAGTAGGGCAGGGTGTCGAAATCGTTCCCAACGCGAGCGACGACATAGGTTTTGCCCGCCTCCAGACCCTGCCATGCACTGGTCGCGCCATCCGGCCAGATGACCCGCAGCTTCACTTGAGTGCTGTCCCCCAGCCCGAAATGCTGAGGGCCCAATGTCCCGCCCGCGTGGCCCCCGCCAACCGTAACCTCGCGCACGATCATACGGTCGCCGGTGTCGATCTCGATCCAACTGCCGATGGCATCGGTGTTGGATATGGCCTGTCGCGGAAGGATCCCGATCCAAGTCCCCTCAGGTTCGGTCACATTCCGATACACCTCCATCGCGGCACGGCGGTTCATAACGGCAATGTCTAGCAGCCCGTCAGCGTTGAAATCAGCCATCGCGGCGCCTCGGCCTCGGGCGAAACTGGCAACGCCCGCGCTGTCACCGGCCTCGGCAAAGCCGCCGTTGGGCAGTTGGAGCAATAGGTTGTTCGGGTCGTCCATGGCGCTGCCTGGCATCTGGTCCACGTTGCCCTTGGTGACGAACATGTCGTCCAACCCGTCATTCTGCACATCCCCCAACGCCACGTGCCAGCCCGTCGACGGCCGCCCATCGCCGCCTGTATAAGGGCGATGCGCCGTCGTACCGGCGGCATAGGGCGCATCCACGAACTCCGGCGCCTCGTGCCCGGCAAGATACTGGAATTTCTGATCCGCCATCGAGGTCAAGTAGACATCCGGCAGCCCGTCACCATTCATGTCGCGGCTGCCGATGCCCATGCCCCAGATACTGTAACTCCGCCAACCATCTCTAGCGGTGAGCAGGCGTGGGTCCGTCTCCATCGCCCACATCTGCTCTTCGCCGTCGCGCACATAATAATGGCGGTCATTGCTGACACGCAGATCTGCACGGCCATGGCGGCCCCAATCGGAAAACAGCATGGAAAGCGCGCAGAATCCGGGCTCCAGCGGCATCGGATCACCATAACCGTTGCCGGTCGGCCGAAACAGTTCGTTACGGTCACAGGCCTCGAACGGTCCGTCGGGATTCGAGCGATCCACATAGTTGCCGAAGGCCAGCGTGGGCAGACGATTCCCGGCCTCCCACGTGGCCGAGAACGCTGTGGTCCAGCGATCCGATGCGGGCAGTTTCAGATCCGGGAACGGCGCAAAGTGGCACTCACCAAGGCCTTGCAGCAGCGAGTTTTCCCCAACTCGCAGAACAACAAGGTCCGTCACGCCGTCGCCATCAATTTCCAGCGGATACGCGCCTGTGACGCCGGTGATCGCGAGGCTTTCAGGTGTTTCCTTGACAAAAGATACCGTCCCGCCGGGTTTCGAAGTGTTACGAAACAACGCCGCTGGGTTCTCGCCACCTGCGGCGAACAGTTCGGGTAACGTGTCACCATCGCAATCAAAGCCGGCAAGCCCGCCGCCAACGAAATGTTCCCAGCCGCCGGTGTACTCGTGGGCGGCGATGTCAACCTGCTCAAAACGCGGTTCTGCCAAACCTACTATCGGCAAAACAGCGAGGCAGGCTGCCGCCAAAACGCTACGCAACGCTCTCTCCAAACTCACGCACTGACATGGCTTCAACCTCCTGCAGTGCAAAAGCACATGCGCCACGGGCCCACATGAGATCGCTCCATTTGTGGATCACGATATTGGGCGGAGGTGCGTCCACCTCGACAATAGAATTTCGAATGCTGTCAATCACTTCGTTGGCATAAAGGTGATCGACCTGCATCCGCACGCCTGCCAGGATGATCAACTCGGGATCGAAGATGTTGACGAGGTTGGCCAACCCCATGGCGAACATACGTCCGGCGCGGTCAACGATTGATTTGGCCAGCGTATTGCCCTCTTTGGCGGCATTGACAACATATTCCACGGCGTTTTCTCCGGGGATGTCCGTTGGTAACAGCCCGCCCACCGAAGCCTCGCGGGTCAGGGCGTAGTCGGCGACATAGGCCTCAAGGCACCCGCGTTGGCCGCAGCGGCACAGCGCGCCGTCCAGATGCACCTTGGTGTGGCCAAACTCGGCGCCGCACCCGCGTTCGCCGTGGTAAACCTCACCGTTCAGAACGATGCCCATGCCAACCCCGCTCTCGATGGTAACCACCAGGAAGTCGCGGGCATCGCGGCCGAGGCCGAAATAGAGCTCGGCCAGAGCGACGAGGTTCGTGTCATTGTCAATGAATACCGGTTTATCGATTTCAGTCTGAAGCACTTTGGCGAAAGCGACGTTGCGTTGTTCCAGCGATGGCGACCAATGAATGAAGCCTTGCTCTGCATCGACAAACCCGGCCATCCCGACTCCGACCGCCGAAATGCCTGCAAGCGTGCAGGAGATACCTTCGGCAGCGTTCGTGAGGGCAATGCGCATTTGCAACGCAAGGCCCTCTGCTGACCATGTGCTTTGGGCCAAGGGCATTTCAAAATCGCCCAAAAGCTCTCCTTCAAAATCCACAATGGCAACAGTGATGGATTGATTTGCGATCTTGACACCTGCGACCATGTGAGCTGATCCCCGCAGCTTCAGATCGACACGCGGGCGCCCGCGCCGTGTTCCGCCTGAGGCAGGCTCTCTTACGACCTCTTCGATCAGGCCTTCCTTCAAAAGCTCGGCTGTAACTGTCGTGACCGTTGCCTGACTGATTCCCGTTGAACCGGCGATATCGATACGGGCAATCCGTCCCGACCGGCGGATTACGTCCAGGATCGCCTGGCGTCCTCTCACGCGTTGGTCCCTGAGCATCGTTATCCCCCCGCTCGCATATTGCCTTGTTTTGTTGCCGTTTCAGCGGCGCGTCCTTCGGAGTTCGCGCTAAAGGCCACTGTCGGCAGTTTAGACTGTTTATTTAATTTGACAATCGAATTTAATCGGATAAGAGTGGAAGAACAAGGGACCGCACCCAAAGCCGGGGCGGGAACGATTGGGAGGATATCATGAAGAAATTGACAACGGCTGCGGCAGCGGCCCTGACGATGGCCATCTCCACTGCTGCATTCGCGCAGGACCTGACGATTGGCGTCAGCTGGTCGAACTTCCAGGAGGAACGCTGGAAGACTGACGAAGCCGCCATCAAAGGCGCGTTGGACGCAGCCGGGGCGACCTATGTGTCGGCAGATGCGCAATCTTCCTCGGCCAAGCAGCTTTCGGATGTGGAAAGCCTGATCGCTCAGGGTGTGGACGCTCTGATCATTCTGGCGCAGGACGCACAGGCGATTGGTCCGGCAGTGCAGGCAGCAGCGGACGAAGGCATCCCGGTTGTCGGTTACGACCGCCTGATCGAAGACCCGCGCGCGTTTTACCTGACCTTCGACAATGTCGAGGTCGGCCGGATGCAGGCCCGCGCCGTGTTCGAAGCGATGCCCAAGGGACGCTACGTGATGATCAAGGGATCGCCCACTGATCCGAACGCCGATTTCCTGCGGGGTGGCCAACAAGAAGTGCTGCAGGCAGCAATCGATTCCGGTGACATCACCGTTGTGGGTGAGGCTTATACGGATGGTTGGCTGCCAGCCAATGCACAGCGCAACATGGAGCAGATCCTGACCGCGACCGAAAACGGCGTAGATGCGGTTGTTGCGTCGAATGACGGGACCGCTGGCGGTGTCGTGGCGGCGCTGACTGCACAAGGCATGGAAGGCATCCCCGTTTCGGGCCAGGATGGCGATCACGCGGCGCTGAACCGGGTGGCCAAGGGCACGCAGACCGTATCCGTCTGGAAGGATGCCCGCGATCTGGGCCGCGCGGCCGGTGAAATCGCGGTCGCTCTGGCTGGCGGCACCGCCATGGCGGATATCGATGGCGCGCAGTCCTGGACCTCGCCTGCCGGTACAGAAATGACTGCTGTGTTCCTGGCGCCCGTGCCGGTGACTGCCGACAACCTCTCGGCTGTGGTCGATGCAGGCTGGATCGGCAAGGATGCGCTCTGTCAGGGCGTGACCGCTGGCCCGGCACCCTGCAACTAATCTGCTGAAAAACTGATCCTTCCCGCGTGTATGGCGTGGGAAGGCCCCAAAATGGTGGACCCTGCAATGACTGACACCGCGTCTGCAACCGACACCCCGCAAACCCGCCGAACCCTGCTTCAGACACTGGAGATTGACACCCGGCTGGTCGGTATGATCGGGGCGTTCATCGTTCTTTGCGTGGTGTTTCACCTGGCCACCGATCAGCGCTTTCTGACACCGCGCAACATCTTCAATCTGACGATTCAGACTGTCAGCGTGGCCATCATGGCGACCGGAATGGTCTTCATCATCGTGACGCGGCATATCGACCTGTCGGTTGGCGCCTTGCTGGCGACCTGCTCGGCCATCATGGCGATGACGCAGACGTTGATCTTGCCAAGCTGGCTGGGCTTGGGGCTGAACCATCCGATCACTCCCTGGGTCACCATCCTGATTGGCCTGACCTCAGGCGCCCTGATCGGCGCGTTTCATGGCTGGCTGGTCGGGTACCTGACCATTCCCGCTTTCATTGTCACTCTGGGCGGGCTTCTGGTATGGCGCAACGTGGCCTGGTATATGACCAATGGCCAAACCATTGGCCCGCTGGACGGAACATTCATGAAATTCGGCGGCATCAATGGAACCTTGGGCACGACCGGAAGCTGGGTCCTGGGTGGTCTGGCCACACTTGCCGCAATCTACGCCCTTTGGAACGCCCGCCGTTCAAAGATCGGACACGGCTTTCCGGTCAAACCGCTCTGGGCCGAGTTTGCCATGTGCGGCATCATCGCCGCTGCCATTCTGGGCTTTATTGGCATCCTGAACTCTTACCAAATTCCCACCCGCCGTCTCCAACGCATGTTCGAAGCCCGTGGTGAGGTCATGCCCGAGGGCTTCACGGCAGCTTACGGCCTACCCATTTCCGTCCTGTTGCTGATCGCAGTGGCGGTGGCCATGACCGTGCTTGCCAAGCGCACAAGGCTTGGTCGATACATCTTCGCAACCGGTGGCAACCCGGATGCTGCCGAGCTATCGGGGATCAACACGCGCCTGCTGACCGTGAAGATTTTTGCTCTGATGGGGTTCCTATGCGCGCTTTCGGCAATTGTCGCTTCGGCGCGACTGACCAATCACTCCAATGATATCGGAACGCTGGACGAGTTGCGGGTGATTGCGGCGGCGGTGATCGGGGGAACCGCACTGGCGGGCGGCATGGGTACGATCCACGGCGCCATTCTGGGCGCGCTGATCATGCAGAGCCTGCAAAGCGGCATGGCCATGGTTGGTGTGGATGCGCCGTTCCAGAACATCGTTGTTGGTTCGGTGCTGGTAATCGCCGTCTGGGTCGACATCGTTTACCGTAAGCGCACAGGAGATCGCACATGAGCACGCCTCTGGTAGAAATGCGCGACATGTCGATTGCCTTCGGGGGCATCAAGGCGGTCGATCACGTAACCGTAGACCTGCATCCGGGCGAGGTCGTGGGCCTTTTGGGCCACAACGGTGCCGGAAAATCGACGCTGATCAAGATGCTCTCGGGCGCATATCAGCCCGATGGCGGCGAGATCTTCGTGAATGGCGAAAAGGCCATCATCAACAATCCCCGAGATGCGCGGACCTACAATATCGAGACCATCTATCAGACGCTTGCGCTGGCAGATAATCTGGACGCCGCATCGAACCTGTTTCTGGGTCGGGAACTTGTAACGCCCACAGGCCTTGTCGACGACGCACGGATGGAGGCCGAATGCCGTAAGATCATGGGGCGGCTGAACCCGAACTTTCAGAAGTTCTCGGCCCCTGTCTCGGCGCTTTCGGGCGGGCAACGCCAGTCGGTTGCCATCGCGCGCGCGGTCTATTTCAACGCCCGCATCCTGATCATGGACGAACCTACTGCCGCTTTGGGGCCGCATGAAACCCAAATGGTGGCCGAGTTGATTCAGCAGCTCAAGGCAGAGGGCATCGGGATCTTCCTCATCGACCACGACGTGCATCAGGTCATGGCCCTGTGCGATCGCGCGTCGGTGATGAAAAACGGTCAACTCGTGGGGACCGTGAACACCGCCGATGTCACGGATGACGATCTGCTCAGCATGATCATCCTGGGTAAGATGCCGGGAAGCTCCTGAACCCCAGGGCTTTGCTTTAGCGGGTTTTGAAGCGGCAAGGACCGACCGATTTTCATGATCGACCGATTTTGAGCATCCCTGCCAGGTGCACCGAACCGTAGTGTCAGAGGCGCTGGCCTGTCTCCACATCGAACAGCAGCGCCCGGTCCGGGCGGAACGTCATGCCAACCGATTCGCCTGTCGTGCTGCGTTCGTCTTCGCGTTCCTCGACAATCATCCGGTCGCCATTCGATGCGCTGACATAGGTGTAGGACACGCCGCCCAACGCCTCGGTCAGTTCAACCGACAGGTTATTTGCGGCGCGGTCGATTTCGATATGCTCCGGGCGGATGCCAAGCGTCACCTTGGTGGCTCCTGAGGGCAAATCAATGGACGGTTTGAATGGCTGCGTCAACGCGGGGTGGACCAGCGCGCCATCCGCCACATCGCAGTCCAGAAAGTTCATCGACGGCGAGCCAATGAAACCGGCCACGAATTTGTTCTTCGGGTTTCGGTATAGCTCCAGCGGTGCGCCCACCTGCTCGATACGGCCATCACGCAGCACGACGATCTTGTCGGCCATGGTCATTGCTTCGACCTGATCGTGGGTGACGTAGATCATGGTCGCGCCGATTTCCTGGTGCAGGCGCGCGATTTCGACGCGCATTTCGACCCGCAGTTCGGCGTCAAGGTTGGACAAGGGTTCGTCAAACAGGAACACTTCCGGCCCCCGCACGATGGCGCGGCCGATGGCAACCCGCTGGCGCTGACCGCCGGACAGGGCCTTGGGCTTGCGCTTAAGATACTGGTCGAGTTTCAGAATGTTCGACGCTTCCTGAACTTTCTTGTCGATCTCGGCCTTTGCAACACCGTTCATCTTCAGGCCAAAGCCCATGTTCTCGCCCACTGTCATGTGCGGGTAGAGCGCGTAGGTCTGAAACACCATCGCCACACCGCGCTTGGCCGGGTCCATGTGGGTTACGTCCCGCGCGCCGATATTGATGGTGCCCTCGGTGGTTTCCTCGAGCCCCGCGATCATCCGCAACAGGGTAGATTTCCCGCAGCCCGAGGGGCCGACGAACACACAGAACTCACCGTCTTGTATTTCCAGATCAACTCCATGGATGACTTGAGCAGTTCCATAGCGCTTGATCGCGCGCTCCAGCGTCACACCTGTCATGTCAGTATTACCTTTTCCTGTTGTATGTCTGGAAAGCGCCAGGCTTGCGCCTCGCGCCCAATATCGTCTGCGGCCTGCCTTACGAGCGGTGCCCATTCTTCCAGCTGCGTCAGATCGGTCCGACTGGTTGGGCCGGTGATCGAAATCGCGCCCAGCATTCTTCCGTTCGGCGTCAGGATCGGCGCGGCGATGCAGATAATGCCCGGCTCATGCTCTTCACGGTCAAAGGCATAGCCGTCCGAACGGATCGTTTCGAGTTCTGCCCGCAGTTCCTTTTCTGACGCCAGGGTGTTCGGCGTAAACCGGAAGTAGCTTTGTTGAGACAGAGCAAGATTGAGTGCTTTTTCGGGTAGAAAGGCCAGCATGGCTTTGCCGACGCCGGTACAGTAAGCGGGGCCCACCTTTCCAGCCTGCGAATACATCTCGACCGGCTGTTCGGCGTTGCGCTTGTCTACGTATAGAACCTGTGACGCATCGAGCTGTGCCAGATGCACGGTCTCACCCAGATCCCGGCTGAGCGCGTCCAGATGGGGCCGCGCGATAGGAGCCAGCGAGCTTTGAGTCCAAGCGGCATGGGCGAGGCGCATGAGGCGGATCCCGGGTGCATAGGATTGACGGTCAGGGTCAAAATTCAGCATGCCCTGATTGGTCAGCGTCTGCAGGAACCGATAGAGCGTGGCCTTGGGAAATGGACTGTGGTCGAGCAACTCACCGAACCGTACCGGGCGGTTGAATCCTGCAACAAGGTCCAGCACATCACATGCTTTTCCGACTGTTCCGTCGCCTGACACTTTGCCGGTGTCTCCTCCCTTGGTCCTGCCCTCCCGACAGGAATCTGTTGACAACCCTACCCGAGTCGATGTGTAGTTTTCAATATATAAATTCTAGTTTCAAATATTGGAACTAAATGGAAGCAATAGGGAGGAAACCATGCATTCCATCTTGAAGCGGACCGCCGCCGCCGTTGCGGTCGGCCTTGCGTTTGCCGTACCGGCCAAGGCCGAACTGACCGGCGACCTCACGATTTTCCTGGACACATCCAACCCGGCGCCGCGCGCGACAATGGAGGAGATGATTGGGCGTTTTGGGGAGAAGAACCCAGATCTCAACATTGAGATCACGGTGATCGACCGTGAGGCCTACAAGACGCAGATCCGTAACTTTCTGACCGCAAACGCGCCCGATGTGGCCACATGGTACGCCGCGAACCGCATGCGCCCGTATGTCGAGGCCGGATTGTTCGAGGATGTGTCCGACCTCTGGGCCGAGCCTGAAATCGCCGACAATCTGGCATCGACCAAAGGTGCGATGACCATCGATGGCAAGCAGTGGGGCGTGCCCTATACCTACTATCAGTGGGGCGTCTACTACCGCAAAGACATCTTCGAAGAGCTGGGCCTGAGCGAACCCACCACTTGGGAAGAGGAGAAGGCCAACTGCGCCAAGATCGTCGAGTCGGGCCGGGCCTGCTATACCATCGGGACCAAGTTCCTGTGGACCGCGGGTGGCTGGTTTGACTATCTGAACATGCGCACCAACGGCTTTGACTTCCACATGGATCTGGCCGGAGGCAAGGTCAGCTGGGAAGATGACAGGGTCAAGCAGACCTTCGCCAACTGGAAAGAGCTCATCGACATGGGCGCGTTCATCGACAACCACCAGACCTACAGCTGGCAGGAGGCGCTACCCTTCATGGTCAATGGCGAGGCGGCGGCCTATCTGATGGGCAACTTCGCCGTGGCACCGCTGCGCGACTCCGGCCTGACCGATGATCAGCTGGACTTCTACCAGTTCGTCAAGATCAATCCCGACGTCGCACTCTCGGAGGATGCGCCGACCGACACGTTCCACATTCCGTCCGCTGCGAAGAACAAGGAAGCGGCGCGTGCGTTCCTGCGTTTTGCAGCCTCGCCAGAGGAACAGACGATCATCAACAACGGCAAGAACCTTGGTCAGCTGCCGGTCAATGCGCAATCCAGCGTGGATGACGACAAGTTCCTGCAGCAGGGCTTTGAAATGCTGAGCTCAAACAGCACCGGTGGAGTGGCCCAGTTCTGGGACCGCGACGCTCCGGCCGAGATGGCCAAGGTGTCGATGGAAGGCTTTCAGGAGTTCATGATCAAGCCCGACAACCTGGACCGTATCCTGTCCAAGCTCGAACGCGCCCGCAAGCGCATCTACAAATAACGAGCAGAGCGGTGGGGTGAGACCTCCGCCGCGCCTACGCCAATGGGGAGGGCGGGGTATGTCCCGCCGTCCCGTCACCCCGAACCTGCGGAGCGATTGTCGCCATGACAGCCACCACAGAGCTATCCCAAGCCGAACCCGAAAGCTGGTTCCACCGCAACCAACAAGCGATTGCCCCATGGCTGTTTCTGGCCCCGGGTATTCTGTTCTTTCTGGTCTATGTAATTGCCCCCGTATTCCAGTCCTTCAATCTGTCTCTTTATCAGTGGGACGGGCTTGGTGAGGCGGAGTATATCGGTCTGCGCAACTATGAAGACTTGTACTATGAGTGGGTTGATCGCGACGCGTTCTATGTCTCGCTAAAGAACAATCTGATCTGGCTGGTTTTGTATCTTCTGGCGATTCCGGCGGGTTTGTTCATTGCCCTGCTGCTGAACCAGACCATCTGGGGCATCCGGCTGTACAAGTCGTTGTTCTTCTTCCCCTTCGTCATCAGCCAGGTTGTGGTTGGGCTGGTCTTCACCTGGTTCTACGACCCCACCTTTGGCCTGCTGAACCAGTTTCTGGGGCTGTTCGGGGCGGGTCCGATCAACGTTCTTGGCAACGAAAATCTGGTCACCTACGGTATCATCCTGGCCGGGCTCTGGCCACAGACCGCCTATTGCATGATCCTGTATCTCACCGGCCTGAATGCCGTTGATCCCGAACAGATCGAGGCTGGCCGCTTGGACGGTGCCAAAGGCGCACGGATGCTATGGTACATCGTGTTGCCGCAATTGCGGCCCGCCACATTTATCGCCTTTGTCGTCACCATCATCGGCGCGCTGCGATCCTTCGACCTGATTTCGGTCATGACACAGGGCGGCCCGTTCGGCTCGTCCCGCGTGCTGGCCTATTACATGTTCGAAGTGGCTCTCTCGGAATACGGTTTCCGCATGGGCTATGGCGCCGCCATCGCAGTGGTGCTGTTCATGATCATGATGTGCTTCATCGTTTACTTCCTCTGGTCGATGTACAGTGAAGAGAAGGGACATTAAGCCATGTTTCCGACACCAATCGAAAAACAGCCCAAGGCAGCCCAACTCACCTACAAGGCGCTTCTGCCCATCGCCCTGCTGATGTGGCTGGGGCCGCTGCTGGCGGTGGCTCTGTTCTCGGTCAAACCAGATGCCGATTTCGTCAACGCCAACTACTGGGGGCTGCCGTCTTCTTTCGAGTTGATGCACAATTACGGGCAGGTCTTCTTCAACAGCGACATGCCGCGCTACATGCTGAACTCGGTCCTGATCACCGTTCCGACGGTGATCGGCGCGGTGGCGCTTAGCACGATGACCGGCTTTGCGCTTGGGATTTACAAGTTCCGTGCAAACATGTGGATCTTCTTCATGTTCGTGGCGGGCAACTTCGTCCCGTTCCAGATCCTGATGGTGCCAGTGCGCGACCTGACCCTGGATCTTGGTCTCTATAACACCAAGACCGGGCTGGTCCTGTTCCACATCGCCTTCCAGACCGGGTTCTGCACCCTCTTCATGCGCAACTTCATCAAGGCGCTGCCCTTTGCCTTGATCGAGGCCGCCCGGGTCGAAGGCATCAGCGAAATCAAGATCTTCTGGTATGTGGTGCTGCCGCTGATGAAGCCGGCACTTGCCGCTCTGTCGGTGCTGATGTTCACCTTCATCTGGAACGACTATTTCTGGGCGGTGGTGCTGACCCAAGGCGCAGAAAGCCAGCCGGTGACCGCAGGCATCACCAGCTTCAATGCCCAGTTCCGGGCCGCCTATCACCTGATGAGCGCGGGTAGTATCGTTGCAGCGCTTCCCCCGGTGGCCATGTTCTTCCTCATGCAGAAACACTTCATCGCGGGTCTTACCCTTGGAGCCGTCAAGTAATGATAAGAACCTGGTCGCTTCATGATGAGCGACAATCCCTGGTGCTCGCGGCCCATCGCGAGCACCTTCCCGAAGTCGTCTATTTCGGGCCTCGCCTACCGGATGGCGAAAACCAGGAAACGTTGTTCCAGGCCTACGGCCTTGACGTCACCGGCGGCATGTTGGATGCCAACCCGGAACTGTCCATCTGTCCTGAGGCCACACGTAGTTTTCCGGGCCAGCCTGGGCTTATCGTCCGTGATGGTGGGGGCAGGCCGCTACTGCCCAAGTTCTGTTATGAAAGCGAAGAGGTTGACGAGCGTCAAATCGTCCTGACTTACCGTGACGAAACGGATAGATTAACCTATTCGGCGCGATTTTCGATCGACCCCAAGACCCACATTATCGAGGCGCAGGCAACCCTTGAGGCGGATCGCCCCGTGCTGCTCCACTGGCTCAGCGCACCGGTCTTTCCCGCACCGCAATTGTCGGATGAGATGCTGGATTTTGCCGGGCGTTGGTGCGGCGAGTTTCAGATGAACCGGACTGCCTGGTCACCCGGTATCCGGTATCGCGAGAACCGCACCGGGCGCACGGGCCATGAGCATTTTCCCGGCCTGATCGTGCCCGTGCGAGGGGCGACAAATGCCCAGGGACAGGCGTATGGCTTCCATTTCGGCTGGTCCGGCGGTCATAGGATGGTGGCCGAGGAATTGCCCGATGGCCGCCGTCAAATCCAGTTCGGGCAGGCCGCACGGATGGAGCGCGATGCCCAGACCCGGTTCGAAACCGCGCCACTCTACGCAGTGTTTTCCAATGACGGGATCAATGGCTGCGCCGTGGCTTTCCAGCGTCATCTGCGCGACCGGATCGTCACGTTTCCAAAGCCGGACAGCCCCCGGCCCGTGCACTACAATTGCTGGGAAGCGGTCTATTTCAACCACAACCTGCCGGAATTAAAGGACATCGCGACGCGCGCCGCCGACCTGGGTGCGGAACGCTTTGTACTGGACGACGGCTGGTTCGGGCAGCGCGACGATGACACCTCGTCGCTGTCAGATTGGGAGGTCGATCAGCGCAAATACCCCGAAGGCCTGGACCCGCTGATCAAGCATGTACACTCGCTGGGCATGACATTCGGTATCTGGTTCGAGCCTGAGATGATCAACCCTGACAGCTCGATCCACAGGGCCCACCCGGAATGGGCGCTGGGAGGTGAGGATCAGATTTTAGGCCGCCAACAAAAGGCGCTCAACATGGCGCTGCCGGAAGTGCGAGAGTTTCTTTATGAGCGAATGGCCGCGATCCTGTCGGCGCATGACATCGATTATATCAAGTGGGACCACAACCGTGTATTGCCGATGCCTGACGCGGCGCAGACGCGGGGGTCTTATGCGCTGATCGACCGGTTGCGCGCCGATTTCCCGCATGTGGAAATCGAAAGCTGTGCGTCAGGCGGAGGACGCATCGATTTCGGCATTCTCAAACGCACTCAACGGGTCTGGCTGAGTGATAGCAATGATGCGTTGGAGCGGCTACGCATTCAGCACAACGCAGCAATCTTCCTGCCCATGGCGGTCACCGGTAGCCATGTCGGCCCGCGCGTCTGCCATACGTCGGGCCGCGTATTGGATATCCGTTTCCGTGCCTGGGTGGCGGCGCAGCGCCATATGGGGTTTGAGATGGACCCCCGCGAGCTGACCGAAGACGAAGCAGCAGTACTGCGCGGCGTGACCACATGGTGGAAAGCCAACCGCGACTGGCTGTATTCTGCGGATATTCTGCGACTCGACAGCCCCGATCCAGCCGTAATCGCCGAACAGCAACAAACAAGCGACGGATCGCGTTTTGTAGTGTTTGCGGGCAAGGCTGCAACGTCGGCTCAGATTGCGCCGCGACCGTTGCGGTTGACGCGGCTGGAGGCGGATGCGCTTTACCGCGTAGAACTGCGCCGAACAGCCGAGGCACCGCCAACGTTGTCGCGCGGCAACCCGGTCCTGAAACAGCAGCCCGTCACGTTAAGCGGACAATATCTGATGAGTTATGGGCTGACCCTACCGTGGAGCTTCCCACAATCCATGTGGGTCATCGAAGGTGAAAAACTATGAGCAATGAGAAACGCCGCTCGCAACACTGGTATGGAAAGCTCGATAGGGACGGGTTCATCCACCGCTCCTGGATGAAGAACCAAGGCTTTCCCGACCATGCCTTTGACGGCCGCCCCGTTATCGGCATCTGCAACACCTGGTCCGAGTTGACCCCCTGCAACTCGGGTCTGCGCGACCTGGCCGAGGGTGTCAAACGCGGCGTTTGGGAGGCGGGTGGTTTTCCAGTTGAATTCCCGGTCATGTCGCTGGGCGAGACCCAGATGAAGCCCACGGCGATGCTGTTCCGCAACCTGCTGGCCATGGACGTCGAGGAATCGATCCGTGCCTACGGCATCGACGGCGTCGTGCTTCTGGGTGGCTGCGACAAGACCACGCCGGGACAACTGATGGGCGCAGCGTCGGTCGATCTGCCAACTATCGTCGTCAGTTCCGGCCCAATGCTGAACGGCAAATATCGCGGGCAGGATATCGGCTCAGGTACCGATGTGTGGAAGTTCTCCGAGGCCGTGCGCGCCGGAGAAATGACCCTGCAGGATTTCATGAATGCCGAATCCGGCATGTCCCGCAGTGCCGGGGTCTGCATGACCATGGGCACGGCATCGACCATGGCCTCTCTGGTCGAGGCGATGGGGATGAGCCTGCCCACCAACGCGGCTCTTCCTGCTGTGGATGCCCGCCGCATGGCGCTGGCGCATCTGACCGGCAAGCGGATTGTCGAGATGGTGGATGAAGACCTCAAACCCTCGGATATCCTGACCAAGGAAGCCTTTGAAAACGCCATTCTGGCCAATGCCGCCGTTGGCGGATCGACCAATGCAGTCGTGCATCTGCTGGCGCTAGCCGGGCGTGTGGACGTCGAACTGACCTTGCAGGATTTTGAGATCGGCTCGAAGATCCCTCTGCTGGTCAACTGCATGCCTTCCGGCAAATACCTGATGGAGGATTTCTGCTACGCCGGTGGCATGCCAGTGGTTCTGTCCGAGTTGAAAGACCATCTGCGCCCGGCAATGACGGTTCTGAACAAGGATATCTCGGCCCACTACGAAGGCGCAGAATGCTTCAACCGCGATGTCATACACGCTTTCGATGCGCCAGTGAAACCGGCCGCCGGTTTGCGCGTGCTGCGCGGCAATCTGGCGCCCAACGGAGCCATTGTGAAGCCCTCGGCCGCCACCGACACGTTGCTGGAAACCGAAGCCGAAGCTTATGTCTTTGACAGCATCGAGGACCTGAAGGCCAATATCGACCGGGATGACCTTCCGGTGACGCCCGAGACAATCCTTGTCCTCAAGGGTTGCGGCCCCAAAGGCTATCCCGGTATGCCCGAGGTCGGCAACATGCCGATCCCGAGGCGGCTGGTGAAGGAAGGCGTGCGGGACATGATCCGCATCTCGGACGCGCGCATGTCGGGCACTGCCTTCGGCACCGTGATCCTGCATGTCAGCCCCGAAGCTCAGGCCGGCGGCCCGCTGGCGCTGGTCAAGACCGGCGACCGCATCCGCGTCTCGGCCAGTCAGGGCGTACTGGAACTGCTGGTGGACGAGGCCGAGCTTGAGGTCCGCCGCGCCGCGTGGCAACCGGATCCGCCGCACTACACACGCGGCTATGCCAAGCTTTATGTCGACCACGTGCTGCAGGCGGATCAGGGGGCCGATCTGGACTTCCTCACCGGCAAGGACACGCGGCTGGTCACACGGGAGAGCCACTGATGGAACAGATCGCAACCTTCCCGGACCTGAACGGGGCCTCGATCTATATCACCGGCGGCGGCTCGGGCGTCGGCGCATCACTTACGGATGGGTTCATGGCCCAAGGCGCCAATGTTGGTTTTATCGGGCGTTCCGATGCAAGTGCCTTCGTGGCGGAGATGGAGGCCAAGCACGGACGCGCCCCGCTGTTTATGCAAGGCGACATCACCGACACCGATCAACTGCGCGCCACGATGATGCAAGCCGCCGAGGCGCACGGGCCGCTCAAGGTGCTGGTCAACAACGCCGCCAACGACCAACGGCATACACTGGAGGAGGCAACGCCCGACTTCTGGGACTGGATGCAGGCGGTCAACCTCAAGGCCTATTTCTTCGCCTGTCAGGAGGCCGCCCGGCAGATGGCTGAGAATGGCGGCTCGATCATCAATTTCAGCTCGATCAGCTACATGATGGGCAATGCGGGTTACCCGGCCTACACCACCGCAAATGCGGGCATCACCGGCATGACCCGGTCGCTCGCCCGTGAGCTGGGCCCGCAGAACATCCGCGTGAACGCGCTGGCGCCGGGCTGGGTTTTGACGCAAAAGCAGCTCGACCAATGGGCGACGCCCGAGGACCTTGCCGCGCATCTCGGGCGGCAATGCCTCAAGGAACATCTGGCGCCCGAGGACATGATTGCGCCGACCCTGTTTCTGGCCTCCGAAGCCAGCCGCATGATGACCGGGCAATGCATGGTGGTCGATGGTGGCGTTGTGACGACAGGATAAGGGATGAGCGTGAACGCGGAATGGATTGCGGTAGATTGGGGCACGTCCTGCCTGCGGGCCTGGGCGATGCGGGGCGAAACTGCCGTGGCCGAAGCTGTATCCGGGAACGGCATGTCCCGATTGGGTCGCGACGGGTTCGAGCCAGCCTTGCTGGAGCTTGTCGGTGACTGGATCGGCGATGGCCCCGTTGACGTGATCGCCTGTGGCATGGTGGGTGCCCGGCAGGGTTGGGTCGAGGCGCCGTACAGTGCCGTACCCGCCGCGCCGCTTCCAGTGCCGCCGGTGCGAGTGCCGGACACAGGTCCGCGCTTGCGGGCGTATGTCGTGCCCGGCCTCAAACAGGTCAAACCGGCGGACGTGATGCGTGGGGAAGAGACCCAGATCGCCGGGTTGCTCGCCCTAAACCAGAACTGGGACGGGGTGATCTGTCTGCCCGGCACTCACACCAAATGGGCGCAGATCAGCGCAGGTGAGGTGGTAAGCTTCCGCACCTTCATGACCGGTGAGCTGTTCGAGCTGCTGGGAAGCCAGTCGGTTCTGCGCCACTCGGTTGGCGATGGTTGGGATGCGGATGCTTTTGTCGAGAGTGTGGATGACATGCTGTCGAAACCCGAAAATCTTGCATCCCGCCTCTTTGGTCTGCGTGCGCAGGATCTGCTTGAGGGGCAGGATCCCAACTTGGCGCGCGCGCGCTTGTCCGGGCTCTTGATCGGTGCTGAACTTGCGGCTGCACGGCCCTATTGGCTGGGCCAGCAACTGGCCGTGATCGGTGCGCCTGGTATTGCCGAGACCTACGCCACTGCGTTGCGACAACAGGGGGCATTTGTCACTCTGGCCGACGCGCAGGACATGACGCTCGCCGGGCTGTCCGCGGCCCGCAATCTGCTGGAGAGCTGAGATATGAGCCGACCTATCATTGCCATTTTACGCGGCCTGCGCCCGGACGAGGCCGTGCCGATGGCCGAGGCGCTGATCGCCGCCGGGATCGACCGGATCGAGGTGCCGCTGAATTCGCCCGAGCCGTTGCAGAGCATCGCCGCCATGGCACAGACCTGTGGCGACCGCGCCCTGATCGGCGCCGGAACGGTTCTGACCGTTAACGAGGTCGAGGCTGTGGCCGAAGCAGGCGGCAAGCTGATCGTCTCCCCAAGTTGCGACACCGATGTCATCGCGCGCAGCCGGGCGCTGGGGCTGGAAAGCTGGCCGGGGGTATTCACCCCGACCGAGGCTTTTGCGGCGCTCAAGGCGGGCGCCTCGGGCCTGAAACTGTTTCCCGGCGCGGTGGCAGGGACATCGGGCCTGTCCGCCCTGCGCGCCGTGCTGCCAAAGGGCACGCAGGTTTACGCCGTGGGAGGTGCGGGGCCGGAGAATTTCGGTGAGTGGATCGCGGCCAGCGCGGATGGGTTCGGTATCGGGTCGGCGCTCTACAAGCCGGGTATGTCGGTGTCCGAGGTGGCCACTCAGGCCGCAAGGATCGTGGCGGCATATGACGAGGCGACCGCATGACCACGGTTTTCGACGACCGCGCCTGTGAGTTGGGCGAGGGGCCTCTGTGGCATCCCGAGCGGCAGCAGCTGTTCTGGTTCGACATCATGGGCAAACAACTCTTGACCCGGAGGGGCGACCAGCAGGAAAGCTGGACCTTTGGTGAGCATGTCTCGGCCGCGGGCTGGGTGGATCACGACAGGCTGCTGATCGCCTCGGAAACCGGGCTGTGGCGGTTTGATATCGCCGACGGCTCGCGCGAGTTGGTTGTGGCGCTTGAGGCCGACAATCCTGTGATCCGCTCGAATGATGGGCGTGCCGATCCATGGGGCGGGTTCTGGATCGGCACCATGGGCAAGAACGCCGAAAAGGCGGCGGGTGCCATCTATCGCTATTACCGGGGAGAGTTACGGCAGCTAGTGCCGGGTATCACCATCTCCAATGCGATCTGTTTCGCGCCCGACCGGTCCTGCGCCTACTACACGGACACCACAACGCGCCGCATCATGCGATGGGCGTTGGAGGCCGAAACCGGCTGGCCTGTGAGTGAGGCTGAGACGTTCCTCGACCTGAACGATGCTGGATTGAACCCGGACGGCGCGGTTGTGGATGCCGAAGGCAGTGTTTGGGTTGCGCAATGGGGTGCAAGCCGCATTGCCGCATATACACCAGACGGGCAGTTTCTTCGGGCATGTGAGTTTCCGGCGCAGCACACGTCCTGCCCCGCCTTTGGTGGGCCGGACCTGTCGACGCTCTATTGCACGACGGCAAGAGAGGGGCTGGATGCGCAGGCATTGGAGGCTGAACCGCGCAATGGCATGACCTTTGCCAGCGAACGAGCGGGCAAGGGTCAGGCGGAGCACAGGGTCATTCTATGAAACCGGAACTGGGTGTCTGTTACTACCCCGAGCACTGGCCCGAGGCCCGCTGGGCCGAAGACGCGCGGCTGATGATCGAGACCGGCCTGCGCTGGGTTAGGATCGGCGAGTTCGCGTGGAGCCGGATGGAGCCCGTGCCTGGCGAGTTGCAGCTGGACTGGCTGGATCGGTCCATCGAGACGCTGGGCGCGGCGGGGCTGAAGGTGGTGCTGGGTACACCCACCGCAACGCCACCGCGCTGGATGCTGGATCGTCACCCAGACATGCTTGCGGCGGATGCAGATGACCGCCCGCGCAAGTTCGGCTCGCGGCGGCATTATTGCTTCAGCCATCAGGGATACCGCGAGGAATGTGCACGGATCGTGGACATTCTGGGCGCGCGCTATGGGGCCAGCCCCCATGTGACCGCGTGGCAGGTCGATAATGAATATGGCTGTCACGACACGACCGTTAGCTACTCCGACGCGGCGGCTACGGCCTTCCGGCTCTGGCTGGCGGATCGCTACGGCTCGGTAGAGAAACTGAACGAGGCCTGGGGCAATGTGTTCTGGTCCATGGAGTATCAGTCCTTCGACCAGATCGACCCGCCGAACCTAACGGTGACCGAGGCGAACCCGGCCCATGTGCTGGCCTTCCGTCGGTTCAGTTCGGATCAGGTGGTGGCGTTCAATCGGGTGCAGACGGATGTGCTGGGTCGGCATACCGAGGCGCCATTGATCCACAACTATATGGGCCGTGTTCTCGACTTTGATCATTTCGAGGTCGGGGCGGATCTGGATATTGCCAGCTGGGACAGCTACCCGATCGGGTTTCTCTCGGACCGACTCGAGGCAGAGGATGCGCACAAGCAGGCGTTCCTGCAACAGGGCGATCCGGACATGCAGGCTTTTCACCATGATCTCTACCGCGCCGTGGGGCGCGGGCGCTGGTGGGTGATGGAGCAACAGCCGGGCCCGGTGAACTGGGCGCCGCACAACCCGGCTCCGCTACCGGGCATGGTGCGGCTGTGGTCGCTCGAGGCGGTGGCGCATGGGGCCGAGGTGGTCAGCTATTTCCGCTGGCGGCAGGCACCGTTCGGGCAAGAGCAGATGCATGCCGGGTTGTTGCAGCCAGACGGGCGGTTCGCGCCGGGGCTGGCCGAGGCGCAGGAGGTCGCTGCGGTTCTGGAGCAACTGCCGGATCTGGCAACGGCCAGGGCGCAGGTGGCGATCCTGTTCGATTACCCGTCCGACTGGGCGTGGGCAACGCAACCGCAAGGGGCGGGGTTCGACTATTTCCGGCTGGTCTTCTCGGCCTACCGCGCCCTGCGCCGTGCGGGACTGTCGGTGGATATCCTGCCCAGCTCTTGTCGGGATTTCGAAGGCTATTCCCTGATCCTCGCCCCAGGTCTGGCTGAACTCGACAATTCGTTGGCGCAGGCGCTCAAGGATACATCCGGCCTTACGGTCATAGGACCCCGTAGCGGTGCAATCACCTCCGAGTTCAGCATCCCAGACGCGGGCCGTCCGGGCATTGAAGAGTTCGACTGCCATGTGGATCTGATGGAAAGCCTGCCGCCCGCAGTCGCCAGGCCGGTGGTCGGAGGTGGCACGGTGCGGCATTGGTACGAGCGGGTGTCAGGTTCGGCGGAAGTTCCGTTCCGGTTCGAGGATGGTGCGCCGATGGCACTGGCAAAGCCGGGCCTGTGGTATCTCGCCGGATTTCCGGACGATGCCCTGTGGGACCGGATCGTGGCAGAGGCGGCAGAGCAGATGGGATTGACGGTGACCCGACTGCCCGAGGGTCTGCGCCGAAGGTCTCTGGGCGATCATTCCTTCGTGTTCAACTACGCCAACAGCACCGTTGAGTGGGAGGGGCACAGCTACGCACCTTGCGAAGTGGCCATCTGGCACAAGGGGCAAAGGCTGAACCTAAGCTAAAATGCAGGAGCGGGTCGTATCGATCCGCTCCCACAGTGGTCAAACGGCTCTAGCTGTCCCAGATCGCGCCATAAGCCGGAATGCCGAGGCTTTCCATGTCATGCACGACCTTGCGCGTCAGCTTCTGGTTCGAGATCACGATCACCGCCTCGGCGTCGCTTTCACGCACCGCCTGCAAGGCCAGTGCCGACAGGTTGGGCTTGCCCTGCGCGTCAGTGTCCCAAATCAGGGGGGCTTCGGTATGCGCCTCGATCTCATCCACCAGCGCGTCACCATAAGTCTTGCGGGGAGCCCGGGTGGACCAGATC
Organism: Ruegeria sp. HKCCD8929; assembly: GCF_013031405.1. GTDB lineage: Bacteria > Pseudomonadota > Alphaproteobacteria > Rhodobacterales > Rhodobacteraceae > Ruegeria. The sequence goes on from NZ_WPZY01000001.1 coordinate 406,334, forward strand.
AGCCGATTGGGCACATCGCCCGCCAGCAGATGCGGCAGGATCGGACCTATACCCGAGCCAGTGCCGACATAGACCACCTTGCGGAACAGCACCTCGATCCGTGCCACGCCTGACGTGGTGATTCCCTTGACCCAGACCTTGTCCGGAGGATTGTCGATGAAGTGCCCCGTCCAGTCCCCTGCGCGGCTGATAGCCAGACGATAGCCAGGCCGGTCCGGGGACGGGATGTTGGCAAAGGAATGATACTCGCCAAAGGGGGTGTGGCTGATCGCGTTCGAACTGCCGGGAAAGGGCGTGTCGCCATAGTCAAACCGCGCCAGCACGGCGTGGTTTGAGGGTTTCGCGATTTCCACATCCACCCGTTTCAGCGTCAGCCAAGGCGAGACGATGGACAGGGTAATCAGGCACAACATCCAGAAGGCCGGGGTCTGCATCAACTCTCCGCCCGTATCGCGCGTGATTGAGACAGTCTGCGCCCAGAACAACCCCAGCACCGTCCAACCGACAAAGCGGTGGATCTTTTCGAACGTGTTGTGGAACCGCGCCCGGATGGGCCCGAGCGCCGAGACGATCATGAGCGTCATCAGCACCACCATCACCACACTCAAACCCAGCGTCAGGTCCGAGGGCAGCGCGGCACCCGCCGCCCGGTTCGCCATCATCGCAAACAGCAGGAACCCGAACCAGACTGTTCCGGCAACCGTGCCGCCGGAATGCAGCCCGCCGAAATGGAACACCTTGCCCGCGCCCCAGCGTATCCATAGCGGCCATGAGACCGGCACCCGGGTCGCCAGCCAGAAGAGCGCGTTCACCACCCGTTGCTGCCGGATCAGGATACCCATGCTGAGATTGATCAGCGCCATGTCCGCGATGGCACCCAGCGCATAGCCGTCCGCCGTGAACCAGCGCCCGTTGCGCAGGCCCAGGACAAACACGGTCAGGTTCACCATCGCCACCAGGAAGGCCAGACGGCGATACTCCATGAAAGCGGGATGCCGGGTGACCCGCCGCCAGTTGAGGGGGCGGGTTTCGAGATTGGTCGTCTGCGCGGTCATCAGTTCAGCTCCACGCCTTGCGCCGCGATATGGTCTTGCGCCAGTTTCAGCAACAACCGCTTGTCCAGCTTGCCGCGCGGGGTGCGGGGCAAGGCGTCCATCGGCAGCACCACCGTGGGGCTGCAATAATAAGGCAGCCGGTTCGCCACCGATTGCGCCGCCCGTTTCGGGCAGGCGGTCGCGGGCGAGATGAAGCTCACCAGATTACGGTTGTCATATTTCAGCGTGACCGCCTGTTGGCAGCATTCAGACATCTCGAGCGCGTTCGTCACACCATCCAGCTCGACGCGGAAACCGCGCACTTTCACCAGATCGTCCACGCGCCCGAAATGCTCCAACTCGCCGTTCTCGGTCCAGCGGCCCAGATCGCGGGTGCGGAACATCATGTGGTCGGGGCAGAACGGGTCTGGCTTGTAGCGCTCGCCGGTCAACTCGGGGTTCGCCAGATATCCGGCGGTGACACAATCGCCCCCCGCCCACATCTCGCCCTTATGGCCGATGGGCAGCGGGCGCAGGTTCTCGTCCAGAATGTAGACGGTGTTGTTGGGCGTCGGGCGCCCGATCGACAGCACCGGCTTGTCCGGAAAATGCGGCTCGGCGGTGTTGATGATTGTGGTCTCGGTCGGCCCGCACGAGTTGTAGAAAGTGCAGAAACTGCCCCACAAATCGGCCAGCGGACGGGGGCAGGGCTCACCCGCGACGGCAGCCACCTTGACTTGCTGGCAGCGGCTGGCATCCAGCGAGTTCAGGATCGAGGGCGTCGCGATCAGCACATCGACCTGCTCAGCCGTTTCCTGAATCGACTTGCCGCGAATGACCAGCGTGGCGCCGTTGCTGAGGGCGCCCAGAGTCTCCCATGCGGCCATGTCGAAAGCGATGGACAGGATCTGACCCACCCGCATCCCGGGCCGCATTCCGAGATCGCCCGGTGCGGTCAACAGGATGTTGCAGAGGTTCTTGTGCGTGACCTGCACGCCGTTCGGCACGCCGGTGGTGCCGGAGGTGAACAGGATCATCGCCAGATCGTCGGGCTGCGCGGCGAATTTCTCGCGTGGCGGGGCGTCATCATTCAGCGCAGGATCGAACATGACGGTGTCGATGGTGACGAGGCTCTGATCGCTGGCCACGGGCACCTGATCAGACAGTTCCTGCAGCGATAGGATGACCCGTGCGCCGGTCACCCTGGCGATGTGGCGCAAGGTGTCTTTGGGCGCCACTCCGACATGCTGGGGTACATAGGCCGCACCAACCCGTATTGTGGCAACGATGCCAACCAGCATGGGAAGTGAGCGGTGAAGATACAGGCACACGGCGTCGCCGCGCTGCACGCCATGTGCACGCAACACCGAGGCTACGCGGTTTGCTGCGGCATCAAGCTCGGCATAGGTCAACGTGCACCTGTTGTGCTCGGCCGCGATCGCTTCTGGCTGGGTCTTTGCCTGATGATCGATGGCTTCAACGATTGTCGGGAACCTGGGGGCCTGTTCGATCCCCCAGCCAAAGGCGAGGAACCGGTCCCGGTCCGCGACGCTGAGATGAGCCAGCGGGTCAGAGGTCAGTTGCGAGCGAGTGAGGTCAATGTTTGAAAAGGCTGATGTAAAGCCTGAGGCAAGATCTTGCATGATGGGCTCCTGAAAAATAATCAAGCGTGAACACGCTAATGGGAAAAAATCCCATTTCATGTTCACAATGGATCAACTTCCCATCACAGACCTGTTCAGTGCGGAAATATGCCGATACTGCTATGCGGAATTTCGCCGAAAGCTCAAATGCATGAACGATATTCCCGAGGATCCGTTTGCCACGACGCTGGCCGATTTGCTTGAACCCTTGGCACAGGCGATGGTTGCGCGGGGAGTGACCGTTCAGGCGGCGACCGAGGCGCTGAAACAAGCCTTGGTGAATGCGGCCATGCATGTCGAGGGCAGCGACACCACCGACAGCCGGATCAGCCTGCGTACCGGATTGCACCGTAAGGACGTCAAGCGACTGCGTCAGGATGGGGAAAAAGCACCCTCCGTCAGATCGGCAAACGCGGTTGCCATGACTGTCAGCTATTGGGCCACGGCCCCCGAGTACCAGGATGCAGATGGCACACCCCTGGATTTACCGCGAGAAGGTGATGTCGGGATATACGACATCATCCGCAGGACTCGGGCCGATATGGCGCCTGGAACTGTCCTTGCCACGATGCTGGACCAAGAGGTCGTTGAGGCGCTGGACAACAACAGGTTTCGCCTACAAACCCGGGCTTTCCTGCCAGATGCCGGCGGGGAGGCCCTTGTTGCGGCTTATCAGGCGACTTTGTCCGCGCATCTTGCGGCTGCCACTCACAATCTGCTCGCGCCCAAGGGCGCCACAAGACATTTCGACAGGGTGGTCAGATACTCTCATCTGTCGCCGGAAGCCGTGGATCTATTGTCGGCGGCCGCAGCGGAGAAGGCGCAGATTTTGCTTGAGGAGATCAACGCTTTGGCGCGGGAGCTTCAGGAACGCGACGCGGGTAGTGACCATACCGGTCGCTTTGCGTTTGGAGGATATGTCTTGCCCACACCGGATACGGAGGATGGCGAATGAACCCGGTGGCACGCATAGCGGTCTGGCTGTTCGTTTTTGCCTTTGGTGCATTGGCCGCGGCGGCGCAGGAAGGTGAGGAACGCGAGGGTGGTATCATCGGTACCGGCATCGTGGGGACGGTCACCGAGATCGGCAGCATCTACGTGAATGGTCAGCACATCATGTTCGATCCTGACTTGGTGGTCAGTGACTCGCTGGACGTTGTCACCGCTGGAGACCTGAGGCCCGGTCATACGGTGGCCGTTATTGCCCAGCCGGAAGACGAAATCTGGCGGGCGACCTATATTCGTCAGGTCCTTCCGTTGGTCGGGCCGGTCGATGAAATTGAGGGTCAGCACATGACGATCCTTGGCACCGAAATTCGGGCTGCAGGCCGGATCGAAAGCGTGTCTGTGGGTGACTGGATCGCGGTCAGTGGCCTTTGGCACGATGACGATGTTCGTGCCACCAAACTGTCAGCGGTTCCCGAAGACAAGCGGCAGGCTCAGATCAGCGGCACATTTCTTGGCCGGGACAACCAGGGGCGGGTGGTGATCGGCAATACCGCTGTGTTCGGAATGGACCTCTTGCACCTCGCACCTGGGGACGTTGTCCGCGCCACTGGCGTCGTTGCGCCGGGCGGCATACAGGCCTTACGGTTTGAGACCGGGCTGTTCACGCAACCGGTCCGGATCATGCAGGTCGAGGGCTATCTGTCCGTGCCGCTGCCGGACGGGCTCTATACGATCCTGGGCAGCGGCCTTGTTGCATATACGCGGCGCCCCGGGATGATCAGTACCTCACAAAAGGTGGTTCAGTGCGGCGCGGGCGGCGCCCTGGGTGAGGTGCCGGGTGAGGCATTGCAGGACAGCGAAACCCGACAGGCGGCCGAAAAGCTGAATTGCGGCTTCCGGGACTGAACCCGGACAGCCTCAATAGTTCAGCAGTAACGTAGAAATAGACCAAGTGGCGGCGTGACAACGCCCCGCAACCGATAGGTCCTTTGGTTGTGATGTGCGCCTTGGCCCCTCTCAGCCGATCTCGATCTCGACGGCTTCGGCCTGGTCCTCGGACGGTTTTGAAATCGTCAGTTCGAGAATGCCGTCATTGTAGTCAGCCGAGATCGTGGACGGATCGACACTTCGGCCCAGATCGACACCGCGCACGTAACGCCCGACGCGGCGTTCGTGCATGATCCAGTGGCCGTCATCCCGTTGCAGCCCCTTGGCCTCGGCGCTGATCGAGAGAGTGCCGTCACTGTATTTGACATGGATGTCCTCTTTCCGGACGCCAGGCAAATCCATCAGCAGGATATAGGCGCTTGGCGTTTCATAGACGTCAACCGCCGGGACACGCGGATTGCGTGCCGGTCCCTCGGGCGCGTCTTCGCCGAAGACCCGTTCCAACACGTTTTCATGACGGTTCTCCGACAGGATTACCGTACCGAAAGGGGACGCAATACGTTGTGCCATGAGTTACTCTCCCGGTGTTGGTTTGGTTGACGAAATCGGAATTCGCACATCCGTCGGATCTTCCAGTTCGGCAGATGGGTAGTCTTCCTTGAGCCACTTGATCAAGGACATCACCATCAAGGTCAGCACCACCATCAGGGGCAGAGCCACCACGACTGACGCCGCCTGCAGAGCGCTGAGACTGTCCTTGCCGCCCGCGAACATCAGGGACAAAGATACCGCAGCCAGGGCAATCGCCCAGAAGAACCGATGCCAACGGGCAGGTTCAACCGCCTCGCCGGAGTCCTCGGTCGCCACGGTTGCCAGCGTATAGGCCGAACTATCCAGCGTGGTGGCTCCGAAGATGAAGGCCAGCACGACGAACACGATCAGCAGCGGAATGGCAAACGGGATGGATCGCCCGCCCAACTCCATGATTGTGGCCACGATGGCCTCGGGGGCCAGCCCGTCGGACACCATCTGGCTGAGGTCCAGCGTGCCTTCAAGTTGGAAGAACATCGAGCTGTTTCCGAGAACCGCGAAGAAGATCCAGCACCCCAGCGAACCGCCAAGGATTTCCACCGCGATCAGTTCCCGGATCGTCCGCCCGCGCGAGATGCGGGCGACGAACAGGCCCATGAAGGGTGCATAGGCGATCCACCAGGCCCAGTAGAAAATGGTCCACCATTCCGGGAAGGTACCTCCGGCGTCGACGTAGGATTTGCCGTCATTTGCCGCCTCGATGAACTTTTGACCCTTGTTGATCGGGTCGACGTAGAAACTCATCTCGACAAAGTTCTGGACCAGAAGACCGATGGAGTTTGTGAACGTGTCCAACATAAAGATGGTTGGGCCGAACAGGAACGAAAAGCCCAGCACGAACAGGATCAGCCACAGGTTGATGTCGGACAGAACCTTGATGCCTTTCTCCAACCCGGAATAGACCGAGAACCCGAAGATTGCGGACCAGATCGCGATCACAATCAGATCCAGCGTGAAATTGCGCTCAACGCCAAACAGCTCGGCCAGACCCGCCGACAGCATGGGTGTCCCCAGACCCAGCGACGTGCCCACACCGCCGATCAGACCGAACATGAACAACACGTCGATCATTTTGCCGACCGTGCCATTGGCATGTTTGCTTCCGATAACCCCTTCGCAGGCAGCAGACAGCCTCAGGATCGAACGACCCTTGTTCCAGTAGAGATACGCCAGCGGCAGCGTTGGGATGCAGTAGACGGCCCAAGCGGTGAACCCCCAGTGAAACAGGCCATACATCGCGGCCCACTCGGTGGCGGTCTGTGATTTGGGCTCGATACCAAAAGGTGGTCCCGAGTAGTAATAGGCCCATTCGATGGTGCCCCAGTACATCACGCTGGCGCCGATCCCGGCGCAAAACAACATCGCGACCCAACTGGGCAGCGAAAACTCGGGCCGCGCGTCAGGCCCGCCGAAACGGACTTTGCCGAACCGTCCCAGAGCGAAGTAAACCAGAATGCCGAACGCACCGATAGTGAACCATAGATAAGCCCAGCCCAGTGTCTTGGTTGACCACGACAGTGCCTTGCCCAAAACGGCCTTGCCATCGGCTGGAAACATCACCAGCGGGGCGGAAAAGCACACGATAACGACGAGCGCCGTGTAGAAGATGACTTTGTCAATCTTTGGTCCTTGCATCTCTTCCTCCGGGTTCGTGCTTCAGAAACGGCCAGCCTGAGCGCCCTCTTGCCCGAAGTCGGGCGAGGCGAAGGCTTCAAACCGCGGACGAATCTTGCCGATGTTCTGCGCCCACCATTGCGAGTCGTAGCGTAGGGCATTGGTCATGTTTGCTTCGCTTGTGGGCAAAAGCGGCTCCATTTCGGGCGACACTTTCGCAGCCGATGATTTCCGCGCCGGACCATACGAGATGAAGGTTGTCCATTCTGCCAGTTTGTCGGTGCTGGTGGCGTAGCGGACAAAGTCCAGCGCCGCCGGCAGATTGCGCGATCCTTTGGGGATGGCGAACAGGTCGTATTCCCAGACCTGCCCGTCCCAGACGATACGGATATCGCGCCGATCTTCGGTGATCGGACGGAATAGCCGTCCGTTCCACGCCATGCTCATCGACACGGCATCCTCCCCAAGCAGCTGCGCAGGTTGCGGCCCACGTTCCCACCACACAATGTCCGAGTGAATCCCGGCCAGCTTGTCAAAGGCGCGGTCCAGTCCCTGCGACGTGCCCAGTTGCGCATAGACGTCGCTGGCGGCGACGCCATCGGCCATCAGCGCCCATTCCAGAATGCCGCGTGGATCGCGGCGGATGCCGCGCTTGCCGGGAAAGGCCTCGACATCGAAGAAGTCGGCAATCGTCGTTGGCTCCGTAGCAAACTCATCGCCGTTGTAGGCGTAGACCGTAGACCAGATCAGATTTCCCACACCACATTCGTGCAAAGCGCCGCTCCGAAAATCCTCCGCCGCCGGCGTACCGTCCCCGCCCGGTGGCAGGCTGTCCAGATCAAACGTCTCAAGCAGGCCCTCGTCGCAGGCCTGAATGAGGTCGGAATACTCCATGTCAATCACGTCCCAGGTGACATTCGCGGAATCGACCTGGCGACGGATTTCCTCGATCCCACCATTGTATTCTTCCATGGTGGCGTAAGAGCCGGTTTCCTTTTCCCACGGTCTGAGCAGCGCCAACATTTGCGCGCGGGCGGCACTGCCGCCGAAATTCACCAGTGTCAGATCGGAATGTGCCTGAACCTGAAACGGTGCGAGGCAAAGGAGGGTGGCTGCCGTCAGCCGAGCCAAACCTTGTGCTACTGTTGGGGTCAATGCAGCCTCCTGTATCATGAGATGCCAACGGAGATTTCGTAATCTTGCAACTTGATAACGATTCAAGCAATAAGATCACAAATTATTTGTCTCTCACGAAATTATTTTGCCTCACAGCGGATCGCCGCCAATTCGCGAAGCCGGCACTCATGGGTCACTGCCGCCGCGTGCTGAGTGAAATCGGTTGCAGCGTCATTGCAAATTTCACCTGCACTTGCCGCCGATCTTGGGTAAAAGCCATGTATGTCGGTATGATGTTGAGGTATTGAATGGCGGTGACCCTCAAGGATGTTGCACAGCGCGCTGGCGTGTCGCGCTCGGCTGTGTCACGGGCGTTCACCGATGGCGCCTCGGTGTCTGAAAAGATGCGCAAAAAGGTGGAAAAGGCCGCGGCTGAACTCGGGTACAGCCCCAACGCCTTGGCTTCGAGTTTGACGACAGGCCGGACCAAGCTGATCGGACTTGTCTCCAACAACTTCCACAATCCGGTGTTTCTTGAGGTCTTCGACCTGTTCACACGAGGCCTTCAGGAAAAAGGCTTGCGGCCCTTGCTGGTCAACCTGACCGACGAAACAGATCCTGAAAACTCGGTCCGTATGCTGCGGCAATACTCCGTGGACGGTGTTGTTGTTGCCTCGTCAACCTTGTCTCCAGGATTTGCCGAAGCGTTTCGCGAGGCGGGTGTGCCGGTTGTGCATTCCTTTGGCCGTCAGACCAGTACGCCCGGCGTGCATGTTGTCGGCATTGACAACATCGAATGCGGGCGGATGGCCGCACGCGAACTGGTCGCGCGCGGATATCGCAGTGTTGCATTCCTTGGTGGGCCAAAGACCGCAACCTCGACGCAAGATCGTCACGAAGGTTTCATGGCCGAACTCAAGAAGCACCCGGATATCCGGGTCGGTCAGAGCTTTGCCAGTGCTTATTCCTTTGAAGCAGGCCGCCACGAGATGCAGCGTTTGTTGCAGGGCGAACTTGCCGAGGGGTATTTCTGCGGCGACGACGTGTTGTCCATTGGCGTCCTGAGCGCGTTGCAGGACGCGGGCCGCAAAGTGCCGCAGGATGTCGGGATTATCGGGCTGAACGACATGGAAATGGCCGGTTGGCAGAACATCAACCTGACCACGATCCGGCAGCCCATCCCCGAAATCATTCTGGCCTCGCTTGAGTTGATGGAGGCGATGCTCAGCAATCCGGACCGTCACCCGGAAGCGCGGATTTTCCCCTGCACGATTGTCGAGCGGGGCACGCTGCGGCCCCGCCCATAAGCGTCGCCTACCGGAACATCGGCGGGCGCGCATCCACCCAGGCGCCTTCACCCCTGCCGGATTCCGCGACGGCATAGACCGCGGCCATCGACCGCAGCCCATCCGCCGCGCGCGGATACAAGTCTGCCGCCGGGTCGATCGCGCGGCCCTCTTTTTCGGCCCGCAAGGCTTCGGCCAGATCGCTGTAGATATTAGCAAAGGCCAGCGGCATCCCTTCGGCATGGCCGATGGTGACGCGGGTGGTGCGGTCGGCCTCGGGCGACAGACCCGCCTCGCCGCGCTCGATCACCCGCAGACGGCCATTGAGTGGCATCCAGTAGAGCTGGTTTGGCTGCTCTTGCGCCCAGCGAAGCCCGCCTTTCTCGCCAAAGACCTGAAGGGTCAGCCCGTGCTGGCGGCCAATGGCCACCGATGACGTCCAGAGACGACCAACGGCGCCACCGTCCATGCGGAAATTCACCATCGCGTCGTCTTCGAGCACGCGGCTGGAGATGCAGGAGACGGTATCCGCGGACAGGCGCGCGATCTCTTGCCCGGTCACGAACGAGGCCATGTGCAGCGCGTGAATACCGCAATCGGCGAACTGGGCAGACACGCCAGCCTGCGCTGGATCATAGCGCCAACGCACCCGGGGATTGTCGGCGTCGGCAGCATCGGCGTGGTGACCATGGGCAAATTCCGCGACAACCAGCCGGATAGTGCCCAAGTCGCCACGTGCAACCATCGCCTTCATGTGCCGCACCAGCGAATAGCCCGAATACCCGTAGTTCACCGCACAGATCTTGCCGGTGGCGTGGCTGATCCTGACGATCTCTTCCGCCTCATCGACGGTCATGGTCATCGGTTTTTCGCAAAGAACATGAAAGCCGTTCTCCATGAACGCCTTGGTGATCTCGAAATGCGTGGCATTTGGGGTGGCTACGGTAACCAGATCGATCCTGTCCTCGCGATCCTTTTCCCCCTCCAGCATCTCGCGCCAATCGCCGTAGGAGCGGTCGGCGGCCAGCCCCAGGGTCTGGCCATAGGCGCGCCCGGCCTCGGGCCGGTGGTCCAACGCACCGGCGGCGAACTCGAAATGCCCGTCGAGCCCCGCGCCTAGACGATGGGCCGGGCCGATCTGGCTGCCTTCTCCGCCACCGATCATGCCCCATTTCAGTTTTGCCATGGCTGTAACTCCTTACGCAAAGCCGATGGATTCAAGATATTCGCGGTTTGCCCGCGCGTCGTCCATTGGGCGCACATCCAGCGTCGGGTCGCAATCCTGCTCGACCGTGCACCAACCCGAGAAACCGGCCTCGGTTAACACTTGGTGGACTGCGGGAAAGTCCACATCGCCGTCGCCGAGGTTGCAAAAGATTCCTTGTCCGCAAGCCTCGTAGAAATCCGTGCGGTTGGCTACCACGTTGACCTTAACTTTCGGGTTTATATCTTTGAAATGCATGTAGGAAATGCGATCGATATGCCGCTTCATGAAGGCCACTGGATCGAAACCGGCATAGGAGTGATGACCGGTGTCGAAACAGATCTTCAGGATCTTTTTGTCCACTTCATCCAGCAGGCGCTCAAGCTCGGGCTCGAAATCCATGAAACCGGCGGCATGGGCGTGAATGCCCACCGTCAGGCCATATTCTTCGGCACCGATGCGGGCACTTTCCGCGATGCGGTCGCGATAGGCGGTCCATTCGGCCTTGTCCATCTGCTTGGCCTCGGAGGCGCGCCCGGCGGTTGCGGCCCGGCGGGGCGAGATCGAGTCGATCAGCACCAGATGCTGCGCCCCGTGCGCCGCCAGCGCCTTGCAAGTGCGCACCGTGCCGTCCAGCACGTCGTCCCACTGATCCGGATCGTGAAAGGGGCGGAAAACCACGCCGCCGATCAGTTCCAGATCATGCTCGGCCAGCCCGTCGGCCAGCACTGCCGGGTCCTCGGGCATAAAGCCGACCGGGCCCAGCTCGATCCCCGTGTACCCGGCCTCGGCACATTCTTTCAGAACGGTTTGCCAAGTCGGGTTGCGGGGATCGTCTGCAAATTCCACACCCCAAGAACAGGGCGCGTTGCCAATGCGGATTGTCATCTGTTCAAACCTCTTATCCGGAGGGGTTGCTTTTCAGAAGGGTCAGGAGGCCACGACGTCGAGCCAGCTTTTCGAGTTGGACGAGGCAATGGCGGTTTCAACGATGCGGACAACCTCCAGCCCGTCCCTGAAAGTGGGCCAGACCGGGGTTCTGGTTTCGAGGGCGCGCAGGAAATCGCGCGCCTCGATGATGATCTGGTCCTGATAGCCGGTGCCGTGGCCCGGGCCCTGACAGAACGGCAGGTAATCGGGGTGCGCGGGGCCAGTCAGGATCTTGCGAAAGCCCCGCTCGGCTTCGGGACCCTCGGCACGATAGAGCCAGATGGCGTTCTGATCCTCCTGATCGAAGCGGATCGCGCCCTTGGTTCCGGTGATCTCGTAGGCGTAACCCATCTTACGGCCCGTCGCGATCCGGCTGGCGTGCAACTGGCCCATCGCGCCATTTGCAAAGCGGCACATCATCTGTACCTGATCGTCATTAGTAACGGTGCCGCCGGGGCGTTTGGTGTGAACGGTTTCGATCTCGGCCACCAACCGGTCGATAGGGCCGATCAGGGCCAGTGCGGCATTGAAGATATGCGGCGCCAGATCTCCAATCGTACCGTTGGCCTGCCCCTCGGTACGCCAAGTCGCGGGGGCCTTGGGGTCGGAATAGAAATCCTCGGTGTGTTCGCCGCGAAACCAGGTGACATCACCGATCTCGCCCTCGGCGATCAGCTTGCGGGCATACTGGCTAGCCGGAGTGCGGATGTAATTGTAGGCGACCATGTTCACCGCTCCGCTTGCCTCGGCTGCGTCAACCATGGCCTGCGCATCGGCTAGCGATGTGCCCATCGGTTTTTCGCACAGGACCGGTTTTTCCCGGGCAAAGGCAGCTTCGGCAATCTCGCGATGGGTGGATTGGGGAGAGGCGATCACGATGGCCTCGACCGCAGGGTCTTCGACCAGTGCCCGCCAGTCATCTGTCGCCCGGGCAAAGCCATAGGCCACGCGATAGCGTTCGGCAGAGGCCGTATTCGTGGCGCACACCATCTCAAGCCGGGGCCGCAGAGCAGTGTTGAACACCGCCCCGACGGCGGACATGGCCACCGCATGCGCCTTGCCCATATAGCCGCCGCCGACAATGCCGATGCCAATCTCAGCCATGATCCCATCCCGTTCGGAAAATCGGTTTGCAACCGGTTGCAAAATTTGTATCCTCAGATTCGAAAATCCGCAAGACGCAAAGCTCGGGGGCAGCCCGGCATCGGCGAAAAAAGGTACCACCATGAGCGACGCAACAATCCGCCTGACCACGGCGCAAGCCATCATCTGCTATCTGACCAACCAGCTCATCGAGATCGACGGGCAGGAGATGCGCGTGTGCGGTGGCGGCTTCGGCATCTTCGGGCATGGCAATGTGACCTGCCTGGGTGAGGCGCTGAACACCGTGCAGGATACACTGCCGCTCTATCGGGGTCAGAACGAGCAGAGCATGGGCTTTGCCGCCGCTGCCTATGCCAAGCAATGGTTGCGCCAGCGGTTCATGTTCTGCACCGCAAGCGCCGGCCCCGGCACGCTGAACCTGGTGACCAGCGCAGCGCTCGCCCATGCCAACCGCTTGCCGATGCTGATGCTGTGCGGCGACGGCTTCATCACCCGGTTGCCCGATCCGGTTTTGCAGCAGATGGAGAATTTCAACGACCCGACCTTCGGCGCCAATGACGCCTTCCGCTCGGTGACGCGGTACTGGGACCGGATCACGCATCCGGCGCAGGTGCTGCACTCGCTGCCTAACGCGCTGGCGACGTTGCTGGACCCGGCGGATTGCGGCCCAGCTTTTCTGGGCCTGCCGCAGGACGTGCAGGGTTGGACCTATGACTATCCTGAAGTGTTCTTTAAAAAGAGGGTCCACCGCATTCGCCGCAGCGCGCCTGATATGGCCGAGATTGCCGATGCGGCGGCGCTGTTGCGGACAGCCAAGCACCCGATGATCATTGCGGGCGGCGGCGTGCAATATTCGCGTGCAGTCAAGGAGTTGACGGCGTTTGCTGAAGCGCACCAGATCCCGGTGGTCGAGACCATCGCGGGCCGCGCCAACATGGTGGCCACCCATCCGCTGAATATCGGGCCCATCGGCGTGACCGGCTCGGACAGCGCCAATGCCATTGCCGAGCAGGCGGATGTCATTCTGGCAGTTGGCACGCGGTTGCAGGATTTCACGACCGGGTCATGGACGGCGTTCGCGAAGGGCGCCCGGTTCATCTCGATCAACGCAGGCCGGTACGATGCGGGCAAACACCGGTCTCTGCCGGTGGTGGGGGACGCGAAACTGTCCCTGTTGGCATTGGGAGAGGCTGCGGCCGGGTATCAGGCCCCCGGCGATTGGGTCGATGCCGCCAAGGCGCATCGTGCCGAGTGGGATGCCTATGTGGCGAAGAATGTAGAGCACGGTAACCGCCCGAACTCCTACGCGCAGGCGATTGGCGTGGTGAACGCGCTCTGTGACCCGCGTGACCGGATTGTTGCTGCGGCAGGCGGGCTGCCCGCCGAGGTCACTGCCAACTGGCGCACTCTGGATATCGGTACGGTGGATGTGGAGTTTGGGTTCTCGTGCATGGGCTATGAGATCGCTGGCGGGTGGGGCGCCCGGATCGCGCAATCCGAGCGGGAACCGGATCAGGATACCATCGTGTTCACGGGCGATGGCTCATATCTGTTGATGAACTCCGACATATACTCCTCTGTTCTGACTGGGAAAAAGCTGATCGCCTTCGTACTGGACAATGGTGGCTTTGCAGTGATCAACAAGCTGCAGAACAACACCGGCAATGACAGTTTCAACAACCTGATCAAGGACTGCCCAACTGTCAGCTCGCCCTTTGCAGTGGATTTCGAAAGTCACGCACGGGCTATGGGGGCCGAGGCCGAAACCGTCGCCAATCCGGCGGAACTGGGAGAGGCGTTCAAGCGCGCCAAGGCGAGCGACAAGACCTATGTCATCTGCATGCAGGTCGATCCTTATGAAGGCTGGACCGATCAGGGCCACGCCTGGTGGGAGGTCGGCACGCCGCACGTCACCGAGAACAGCTCGGTCCGCACCGCGCACCAGGATTGGGAAGCGGGCCGCGCGAAACAGCGCAGGGGCGTGTGATGGCCGATCTGAACCGGATCATCGGCAACAGCTTTGTCATTCTCGGGCGGGCAGGGATGGACCTCTACGCCGATCCGCCTGGGACGAAGGTCGAAGAGGCGCAAGGCTTCTATTCCTGCCTCGGTGGGTCGTCCGCGAATATCGGCGTGGCGATCACCAAACATGGCGGACGGGCGGCCCTGGTTACCTGTGTGTCGGACGATGCCATTGGCCGGTTCGCGCTGAACGAGCTGGATAAATACGGCATCGACCGGACCCATGTGCGGGCCGTGGGCGGCGAGTGCCGCAACTCTCTGGCTGTGGTGGAAACCCGGCTGGAGGACACGCAATCGGTAATCTACCGCAACGGAGCCGCCGATTTTGAGATGAGCATGGCGGATGTCGAGGCAGTGGATTACAGCGCCTATAGCGCCCTGATCACCACCGGCACGGTGCTGGCCGCCGAAACCTCGCGCTCTGCGGCATTCCGGGCGTTCGAACTGGCCAAGGCGGCCGGCTTGCCGCTGATCTTCGACGTGGATTACCGACCCTATAGCTGGCCCTCTGCCGAGGTCGCCTCTGACACCTATTCCCGCGCGGCGGAGCTGTGCGACGTCATCATCGGCAATGACGTGGAGTTTGGGTTCATGGCCGGGGCTTACGATCAGGGCCTGAGCAAGGCCCGGGCGCTCGCGCAGACCGGCAGCCGGATCATCGTCTACAAGATGGGTGAAAAGGGTGCGGTCACGATCAGTGGTGGGCAGGAGTTCCGTACCGGCATCTACGTGGTCGATGCGCTGAAGCCTACGGGGGCGGGCGACAGTTTCATGGGCGGTTTCATCGCCGCATTGGCCGCTGGTCACGATCTGGAACAGGCGGTTCTACGCGGGTCGGCCTGCGCCTCGATCGTGGTGTCTCGGGTCGGCTGCGCTCCGGCCATGCCGACACCCGATGAACTCGACGACTTCCTTGCCACGCATCCCGGACCCACGCAGGTTTGAAAAGGAGACACGCAATGCATATCGCGCCTTATGACAACAAGAATGCTCCGATCGTTGATGCAGACGACGCGCGGGTGCCGCTGAACTATTTCAATATCGTTAAGCTGAAGAAGGGCGAGGCATTCGAATATCAGGTGCCCGGCTATGAGACCTGCATCGTGCCCGCCACAGGCACCGTCCGGGTCGAGGTCGAGGGCGTGACCTTCGACAGCCTCGGCAATCGTGGTGTGGATGTGTGGGATGGCGAGCCCGAAGGGGTTTACATTCCGGTCGGGGCGAAGGTGATCATTTCGTGCTTGTCAGACGAGACAGAGACCTTCGTGGCAGGGGCGAAATACGACCAGGTGCTGGAGCCTTTCGACGTGCGCAGCGACGGGATCGATCTCGTGCAATATGGCTCGGACGACACCAAGACTCACCGCAAGATCAAGCACATTCTGGGGCAGAAACAGCATGACAAGGTGGGTCGCTTGTTGGTGAGCGAGCTGTTCACCGTGGGGCGGGGCGGCTGGTCTGGTTTCCCCAGCCACAAGCACGACACCAACCGTCTTCCGGACGAAACCCGCCATGACGAGACCTACAACTTCCGCTTCCGCCCCAATCATGGCAGCGGCCTGCAGATGCTGCAGCGCGAGGATGGCCAGCCGGGCGATGCCTATCATATCGTCGACGGTTCAACGATCTGCATCGACAATGGCTATCACCCCTGCGCAGTTCTGCCGGGGTACGAAATGTACTACTTCACCATTCTGGGCGGGCTCACCCAGCGCTCGCTGGTGCAGTATTTCCAGCCCAGCCATGCCTATCAGATCGAGACGATCCCGGGCATCAAAGACATGATCGCCAAGTTCAAATGACCCTCGCAACGCTCCGCGAGGTGCTGCAGCCCGCATTGCGCGACGGTTATGCCGTGGCCGGTTTCGTGACTCTCGGATGGGAGGATATGCGCGCCTATGTAGCTGCGGCCGAGGCCGAGGGGGTACCGGTAGTTCTGCAGGCCGGCCCGTCATGCCGGGCGCACACACCGCTGCCGGTGCTGGGCGCGATGTTCACCTGGCTGGCCGAACAGGCCAGCGTTCCGGTTGTGGCGCATCTGGATCATGGCCATTCGATCGAGGAATGCCGTGAGGCTTTGGAGTGCGGCTTTACCTCGGTCATGTTCGACGGCTCACGCCTGCCGCTGAACCAGAACATTGAGGAAACCGCAACGGTTGCGGAACTGGCGCACAGCGCGGGCATGTCCTGCGAGGGCGAGATTGGGTTCGTCGGTTATGCCGATGGTGAAAGCTCAGACGGAACCGATCCGCAGGAAGCAGGGCAGTTCGCACGGCAAACCCGGGTGGATGCGATGGCGGTGTCCGTTGGTAACGTTCACCTGCAACAACAAAAATCGGATGGCCTCGATCTCGACCGCATTCGCGCGATTGAAGCTGCAACTGAAGTCCCATTGGTGATCCATGGAGGGTCCGGCGTGCCGCTCTCTGAACGTTGGACGCTGTCAAAGACGACAAACATCTGCAAGTTCAATATTGGTACCGACATGAGGATGGTGTTTGGAGACGCCTTGCGTGCAGCAGTAAAGGCGGACCCGGACCAATTTGACCGTCTGCAAATCCTGAAAGAGACCCATGACCCAATGGTGGCCGCCGCGCGTGAAGCCTTGCGATCTTTGCGATCCGGGTAACACCTAGTGGCCGATCTGGGCGGAATAGATGCCGAATGCCCCGACCAGAATCAGGCTGAGCGCCCAGACGATATCCAGGTTGAACCAGGTCTTCGACAGGAACCTGAGCCCCAGCCAAAGATAGATAATCACTGCCAACACACCGCCGGCGAAGGTCATGGCCAGCGTGTGTGCTCCGGCCACGGTCAGCGCGGTCAGGATGTTTTGTCCCATCAGTTGCTGCGCTGCCTGATGTCCCGCATCAGCGACGTCAGTACCGCACAGGCCTAGGTAGATCGGCACCAGCATCAGGCCTGCCCCATGCGCCATCGCAGCCAGAAACGACCACAGCGCCAGCCGTGACGGGGGAACGCGGGCGAGAAATCTGGGATGTTTGCGGTTGATCAGCAGATAGATCCCCATCGCCACGACCAGAAGGCCGGCACCGATGCGTATCTCGGACTGCCAGTCCAACAGAAGCGTCATCATCGAAAACGGCAACAGGATTGCGGTCATCGCCGCCAGATGCCCGACGGCCAGCGCCGCCAAAGCCTTTGCCATCGCACCCCGCCGGGCCTCCATCAGACCGGCCGAAACCGCCAGAGGCCACCCCATGCCCGGATTGACCCCATGATAAACACCAGAAAAGAGGACGGCCCACCAAAGGGCCGCCGTCGAGGTCAGTTCAGCGCTCATTCAGACGTTGGGGTAGCAGAAACTGTCGGTCGAGCAGTCTCCGCCTTCAAGCCGGATCTGATGGCCGCGATAGCCCTCGGGGAAATCGATGTAGAAATCGGGGTCCAACTCAAGGCCTCCGTTATCGCCAACCCGCGCCATGACCATCTGCCCACCCTCATCATCGGGATAGAACTGATCGTCCCAGGTGGAATAGAGCGAGTTGGTCCAGTACACCCGCTTGCCGTCGCGGCTGACCTCGACCATCTGCGGACCAAACGCGAAGTCCTTGCCGTTGGGGTGTTTGGTGTCCTTGACGATGCCGCCAATCTCGACCTTGCCTACCAGCTTGGGCGCCATCGGGTCAGAGACATCATATTGATGCATCTCGCCGACGCCCCAGCAGGCGACATACAGGAACCGGTCGTCCAGGCTCAGGTCGATATCGGTCACAAGCGGCGGCACTGCGGAAAACCCTTTGAGCAATTCGGGCAGGTCGTCCGGGTCGGCGGGCTGCGGGTCGATGGTGATGGTTTTCTTGGCCTGCCACGTCCCGTCATCGTCACGCCACCAGGTGAAGATCGCTCCCTGCAGGTTGGTGGTGTCCACGACCACGCCACAGAACCCATAGGATTTCTTGGGATCATGCGCGGGCCGGATCTCAAGCGCCATCTGATGGTTCTCACCCAGGTCGATGGTCTGGACGTTCTTGCGGCGGCGCAGGTCCCAGAAGTGGATCGAGTGGCCATATTTGTTGCTCAGCAGATCCTCGGCCACCAGACCGCCCTCGAATTGCGGCGGCAGACCCCATTCCGAGCTGACCATGTAATCCTGTGGCAGGTTCCACCAGAAGTCGTAATGCTTGTCCTGCGGTCCGCGATCCATCTCGTACTGACCGATGATATCGAAGGTTTCGCAATCCATGATGAAGATCCCCGGTGGACCGTCGGTACCATCCGCGCCACCGCCGCCCAGGGTCGAGACATAAATGCCTTCGGGGCCGCAGTGGATGGTGTGGGGTCGTGAATATCCGGTTTTGGCAAAGACCTCCTCGGGTTCGATGATCTTGTGGATCTTGGCCTCCAGCGGTTCCTTGACATCAACGATATAGATCCGGGACGACCGGATGCCGGGCACGATTAGATAACGGCGCTCAAGAAAGGCGTGGCCAGTCAAGGGTGACAGGGCGGACGAACAGGCATTCCAGCCAAAATGATGAAACTCATCACCGGTGTTGGGCATGATCACCTGATGCACGATCTGGCCGTAGCTGTCCGAGCCGGGATCGAGGTCGACCACGGCGATGCCGTCAGGTTGCGCGCCATCGGGGCTGAGCATGACCGTAAAGCCGTAATTCTCGACCGGCGACTGCATGGCGAGCTGAGCGGTCGGGTGAAAGGTTGGGTCAGGTCTTAGGTTCATATGGTCCTCCCATTGGAATCCACGCCCGTCTGAGGCCTCTTGCCGAGCCAATCGGGGCGTTATCTGCTCATGTCCTCCTCATATTTCCGCGACATTGCACAACTGGATCGCACCACTGATCCTGTCGGCCAGAGCGGTCAGCTTCTTTCCGATCCCTGCGCGGTACTCCGCTCCGAACCGCCGGATGGGGCCAACTGCGCCCACGCTGAAGATCGCGCCGATATTACCGATCGAGACCGGTGCGGCGACGCTGGCGATGCCAATGTCGATCTCCTGATCACAATCTGCAAATCCACGTTTGGCGATCTGGGCAAACTCGGCGCGCAGCGCATCCGGTGTGGTCTTGGTGTGATCCGTGTACTGCTTCAGGCTGTTGTTCAGAATGCGCTCCTGAAACTCGGGCTCGGCAAAGGCGGCAATGGCCTTTGAGCACGAACAAGCATGCATCGGACGCACGCCCAGGCCCGGATGGATATAGGCGCGTCCCGGGTCTTCGGGTGTTTCGACATGGATGATCTCTACCTGAACCTCGCGAAACCGGGCCAGAAACACGGTTTCGTTGAATTGCACGGCAGCTGCCTTGAGCAGCGGGGCGGACGCCTTACGCACGTCGACATCCGATTTACCCAGCAAAGCGATGCGGACAATGCGATCGCCGATCACCACTTTGCCGTCCTGCGCAGGCGAGTCCAGCACCCGCTGCTCCTGCAAGCTTTGAACCAGGCGATAGATCGTGGGCTTGGGCAGACCAACGCCCCGCTGAATTTCACCGGCCGAGACCGGGCGTCCGGCAACCGCGACGACTTCCAGAATTGAAATCAGGCGATCAAGATGCATGACAGAGATCATGCTCCACGTAATGAGACATATTCTTATATTTTGAGATTTTATGCCCTCCAAGGCAACAAAAAATCCCCTGCGCAAGCTGGATAGGCAAACCCACGCCACCCCGTTGCGGCTAGAGAGGCCCATCCGGTTTCAGTCTCGATCGCCCTCCACTGTCGCAAAAGCGCAGCAATCCGGCGTGGGGACAGCGAGTCCGCGCCTCCAAAACCTGATGTTTGAGGGCACCTGCAAAGACATCACTAAGTCCAGCTTAAGGAGGAAACGCACGTGTCCGCCAACGAAGAAACCGTTACCAAGCCCAGCCTGAGGATCGCCCTGCTGCCGGTTGTCCTGACCCTGCTCGTATTGGGCATCCAGCTGTTTTATTTCGGAGATTTCACGCCGCACATTCCGCTGGCCATTGGCATCGCAATCACCGGTCTGGTTGGTCTGAGACTCGGACACCGATGGAACAATATCGAAGAGGGGGTATTCCACGTCATCAACATCTCACTGCCCTCGGTGTCGATCCTGATCACGGTTGGCATGATCGTCGGCATCTGGATCGCCAGCGGCACTGTGCCGACGCTGATCTATTATGGTCTCAAGATTCTGTCGCCAGAGATCTTTCTGGCTGCCGGAATGATCCTGTGCTCCATCGTGTCCGTGTCACTCGGCACCTCATGGGGCACGGTCGGCACCGTCGGTCTGGCCCTGATGGGTATCGGCGCGGGTTTTGGTATTCCCATGTACTGGACCGCCGGAGTTGTCGTGTCGGGTGCGTTCTTTGGCGACAAGATCTCACCCCTGTCGGACACGACCAATCTGGCGCCTGCGGTGACCGGAACCAATCTGTTCGACCACATCCGCAACATGCTTCCCACGACCGTTCCGTCGATGCTGATCGCGCTGGCCATCTATTTCGTGGTGGGTTTCACGCTGATCGACATCTCGCAAGTTTCGTTCGAACGCATTGACGCGATCACCTCGGCACTGGCCGCCGAGTTCTGGATTTCGCCTCTGATGCTCATCCCGGCCCTTCTGGTCATCGTTTTAGCGGTCAAGAAACAGCCGCCGATCCCGTCGCTGTTTGCCGGGGCCGTCGTTGGCGGCGTTTTGGCGATGATCTGTCAGGGGGCTGGTCTGCATGAGACATTCACCTTCGCCAACAGCGGCTATTCCATCGACACCGGGGTTTCCGAGATCGACACGCTGCTGAACCGGGGCGGTATCCAGTCGATGATGTGGACGATATCTCTGGTCCTGCTGGCCCTTGGGTTTGGTGGTGCGTTGGAACGGACCGGCTGTTTGCAGACGATCATCGAGGTGATCATCTCACGCGTGAAAACCTTTGCCGGTATCCAGACCTCGGCCATTTTGACCTCGGTCGCCACTAATACCGTTGCGGGCGACCCGTATCTGTCCATCGCGCTGCCCGGTCGCATGTACGCGCCGGTTTACCGAGCCATCGGTTACTCGCCGCTGAACCTGTCGCGCGCCATCGAAGAGGGCGGCACATTGGTCTCGCCCCTGATCCCGTGGAACGCGGGTGGCGCGTTCGTGATCAGCGCGCTGGCACTCGGTATAGGCGATGGGAATTTTGAGAACCTGCTCTATATCCCGCTGGCATTTGCCTGCTGGATGTCTCCGGTGATCGGCGTTTTCTATGCCATGACCGGGCTGTTTTCGCCCAAGGCCAGCGATGAAGAGCGACAGGCGTGGGAAGAAAGCGAGGAACCGGTTGCAGAGCTTGGTGTCTGAACGGGCGCCAGTGCCGGGGCGGGGCACGCCCCGGCGCATCCGAGTTCTAAAGCGCCTGCATCTTTGATAGGATATCGCCATGGAGCCCCGAAGCTTTGTTCCCAAAGGTGCGGCCAGTTTTCGCGTCGATTACGACGGACCCGCCAAGGACATCTACTTTCTGCTATTGCCCAAGCTGACGATGCTGGCGTTCAGTTCAGCTGTCGAGCCGCTGCGGGTCGCCAATCAGGTCGCCAACAAGGAACTCTATCGCTGGTTCCTGATTACTGAGGATGGCCAACCGGTCCGCTGCTCGAACGGGATCAAGATCACGCCGGATTTCGAGCTCAGGAATCTGCCCAGATCCAGCAGGATCTTTGCCTGTGCGGGGATCGAACCTTCTGACAGTGCCAGCTCCAGGGTGCTGGCCTGGATCAGCCGTCAGCGAACGTTCGGGTGCCATTTCGGAGGGATTTGCACCGGTGCTTTCGCCCTGGCAAAGGCCGGGTTGCTGCGGGATCGGACGTTCACATTGCACTGGGAAAACCAGCCCTCTTTTTCCGAGTTCTTTCCGGGGCTTGAGCCGACCTCAAACCTTTACGAAATTGACAGGGATCTGATGACCTGCGGCGGAGGAAACGCGGCCATAGACATGATGTTGGACATGATCGAAACCGACCATGGCAAGGATCTGGCCGTGATCGTGTCCGACATGTGCATTCACTTCCGCTCGAACAACCGCAAGGCGCCACAGAAATCCGCGTATTCGGTGGCGCTGAGCAGCCGAAATCAGCACCTCATCAACGCCATGCAATATATGGAGGAAACCATTGAAGAGCCGGTGGATATCACCGAGATCGCGGAACATGCACAAATCTCACGCCGTCAGCTTGAGCGGTTGTTCCAGCGCTATGTCGGCACATCGCCGGTCCAGTTCTATATCGAGCTGCGCGTTGCACGGGCGCATGCTCTACTCAACGAGACAGACATGTCCGTCGCCGAAATCGCCGCTGCAACGGGGTTCAGTAGTGCGACGCGGCTGACCGTTCGGTTCAAGCAACGCGTCGGGCAATCATCATCTGCCTTTCGTAAGAGTTGGGCGGACAAACCGGGCGGCAACGCAGGTGAATAATTCGGTCAAGTCCAAGCCTTTCGTTGTTTTACGGAGGAAAAGTTTCCGGCCCTTTATCTTCATGGTCTCAAAGCGTTACGCTGCTGCCAATTTGCATTCGCTAACCGGGGCTTGATAATTGAATCTCTCAAAAAAAAACTCTGTCCGCAGCGGCACATATGCGTTTGCTAGAAGTGGTTCTGACTGATGGCCCGAAAAGAGCTTAGCCTCAGATGGCTGGAGTTGTTCCAGACCTGCGCCGAAAAGGGCTCGCTGCACGCAGCGGCTGACGAAATGGGATTGTCGGTCAGCACAGTATCGCACCACCTGAGCAATCTCGAAGAGCATCTGGGTGTTGCACTTTTCGACCACGCGCGGCGGCCCATGGTGCTGACCCCGACGGGGCGGGTATTCCTGCGCAATATTGACGATGCGCTCTTTGCCATTCGAAAGGCCAAAGCCGAGGCTTCGGCCGGGAATGTTGCTGACGCCAGTTATTTGCGCATCGGAACAATCGAGGATTTCGACGGTGACATCATGCCGGAACTGGCGGTGCATCTGTCTGAAACCATGCCAAAATGCGACTTTCTCTACCATACGGATGCCAGCCTCAGCATTCTGGAGATGCTGCGCAACCGTCATCTGGATGTTGGCGTTGCCAGCGGCCCCCTGGACCGACTGCACGATCTGGAAGACCGCCCCCTGCTGCGCGATCCGTTTGTGCTGATCATGCCCGAGGGCGTCGATCTGGATGTGCAAGAGGTCATGCGGGGAAAGACCGAACTGCCATTCTTGCGTTTCTCTGGTCAGTTAATGATCGCGCGGCAGATCGAGTCGCAGCTGCGCCGGATGCGGATCAGACTGCCGACCCGGTTCGAATGCGCCAACAATCTGACCCTGATGGCGATGGTGGCCGCTGGGGCGGGGTGGACCATCTCGACCCCGCTGCTCTATTCCCGCGCCAGGCGCTTTCACCCGAGGCTCAGCATGCGTCGGTTTCCAGGCAAGAGCTTCGCCCGCACCCTGACGCTGGTGGCGACGCCCGATTGCTCGGGCTCGGTCCTTGATCTGGTCGATACCAAGCTGCGCGAGTTGGTCGCCGAACACGCGGTGCGGCCGTTTCACTCGGAGATCCTGTGGCTGAGGGACAGTTTTGGTCTGATCGACTGATACCTAGCTAGCGGATGTTGAACTGCTCCCGTATCCACCTATCCTGATCCCCACTCAAATAGACCGGGTGGTGCGTCCGCAAGATCTCCCGCGCCCGTTCGCGGGCCCGCGACCAGGCATCCGGCGCGCCTTTCTCGGCCCATGTGCGCGGCTCATCCCGGTCGGCGAGGCTGGGATAGAAATAGTCCCGCTCCATCGCCGCATGAGTGTGAGCGCCACCCAGAAAATGACCCACACCCAGCACCGCCTCGCAGATAGCGTCATAGCCCAAATTGTCCTCGCTGACCTCGATGCCGCGCAGGGCGCGGTAAGTGTGCGAATGCATCTCATCATCCAGCACGAGCGCCTCGAAACTCGCCCCCAGCAGCGAGGCGGTCATGCCCGAGCTTTCATAGATCAGGTTGCCGCCAGCTAGCGCCGCCGCCATCGACGTCAGGCCCTTTTCCATCCCGTATTGCGCGTCGATGGCCTTGGCGTCGGTCATTGAACAAGCCACTCCAGAAGGCAGCCCCAACCAATTCGAGAGCTGTGCTGAAGCTGCGTTCAGCACGGCCGTCTCGCCGCTGCCGCCGGAGAACGCCCCGGTGCGCAGGTCGATCACTAAAGGCCAATTCGAGAACACCATCGGAAAGCCGGGCCGGATCGCGTGCACCATCACCAGACTGGCCAGCGTCTCGGCGAGTGACTGTGCCAGAAATCCAGCAAGCGTCGCCGGGGCGGTCGCACCCGCCTGCGCCGCAGTGATGCAGGAGATGGGGATGTTGTGGCGGATGCATTCATAGACCACGTCTACGGCGTCCTCGCCATACCGCATGGGCGAGATCACCGGGCTGATATGTGCCTTGACGAAAGGACGTTTTGCAAAGGAGCCAAGGCCGCCTGCGGCTATGTCGAACATCTCGACCATTGGCGCCACGTGTTCGGCCAACGTGAACGCGGTTGCGGTCGGTTTGGTGGTGTTCTTCAGCAGCGCATAGGCCGTGTTCACGTCCAGATCGAAGGGGTCGGCCACATTGGTGGCAACACAGCAGCGGGTGAACCAGCTGACATTGGCTAGCGTGTCCTGCAGCCGGGTGAAATCATGCAGATCGGCCAGTGTCGAGGGGCGGTAGAGGCCGGTCTCCATGTCCAGCGTCTGCACCGCTGCACCGCCGGTTCCGAAATAGACCTTGTTGCCGCCAACCTCGATCGAACGACTCTCATCGCGCCCATGCAGCACGAACCGCTTCGCGGCCTTGTCGATGGCATCCTCGACCAGCGAGCGGGGAAACATCAGGCGGCCCGCGCCGGTGTCCCACGCCCCGGCCCGCAGCAGATCGCGGTGCAATCGGTCGGGCACCTCACCCATGCCCAGGTGTTCCAGCAACCGCAGGGCGGCATCGTAGATCTGCCGCAGATCGCTGTCGCTGAGAGGGCGATACGCACCACCGATCTGCCCGGGCGGGCAGGGGTCAAAGACAGGCTTGGCCGCGCGCTGTGCGTGACGTTCGCGGCGACCGCTCCGTTTTCCCTGTCGCGGGCGCAAATCGGCCATCTTTGGGTTCTCCACAGCGTTCTTTTCGCAACCCTAAATGAGTTTGAACCTATGGTGCCAAACCGAAGGCAAGTTTCCGAAAATCTGCTACTCTTCCTCCTAGTATCTCGAAAATAAGTGACGCCCGTTGATCTGCCGAAATAAGTTCCGACTGTATCGATCAGGAACCTTCTGGAGGCGCCTTCATGAAATCCCGTACCCGTGCCGTTGTCATTGGCGGTGGCATCGCCGGATGCTCGACGCTCTACCACCTGACTCAGGAGGGGTGGACCGACGTGGTTCTGGTCGAACGTAATGAGCTGACCGGCGGCACCACCTGGCATTCGGCGGCGCAGGTGACCAATTTCGGCATGAACCAGACGATGGTGGGGCTGAAGACGCATTCGATCAACCTCTACAAGGAGCTGGCCGAGGACCCGGACTATCCGATCAACTACCATCACGGCGACGGGGGCATTCGCCTTGCGAACACCGAGGCGCAGATGCAGGGCTACCGCCATTTCGCCTCGATGGCGCGCGGGATGAATGTACATTTTGAGGTGATAGATGCTGAGGAATGCGCGCGCCGCCACCCGCTGATCTCGACCGATAACCTGCTGGGCGGGCTGTGGGACCCGCTGGATGGCGATATCGACCCGGCGCAGCTATGTCAGGCACTGGCGCGGCGGGCGCGCAAGGCCGGGGCCGAGGTCTATCGTAACACGCCGGTGGTTGGGCTGACCCAGCACAAGGACGACACCTGGACGGTGCATACCGAGCAAGGTCACATCGATTGCGACGTTGTGGTTAATGCCTGCGGTTACCGGGTGAACGAGGTGGGGGCGATGATGGGGGTACATCATCCTGTCGCTTCGATGGAGCATCAGTATTTCCTGACCGAGGAAATCCCCGCGATCAAAAAGGCAGGCCACCGGATGCCGCTGATCCGCTGCCCGATCAGCGACTACTATTGCCGTCAGGAGAAAAACGGCCTGCTGGTCGGGTTCTACGAGCAAGACTGCAAGACCTGGGGCATGGATGGGATTGACCCGAATTTCGTCAACGCGCTGTGTCCGGACGACCTTGAGCGGATCACGGATGTGCTGGAAGGCGCCTTTGCCCGCATGCCCGCGCTGACCGAGGTGGGGATTCACACCGTAGTCAACGGCCCGATCACTTATACCATCGATGGCGCGCCTCTGGTGGGACCGATTCCGGGCAAGCGTAACGCTTACTGCATCATCGGTCTGCGCGCGGGGCTGGGCGAGGGCGGCGGCCATGGCTGGCTACTCGCACAGCAGATCGTGCATGGTGAGGCGTGTTATGACACCTGGGTATTGGACCCGCGCCGCTTCACCGGGCACGCCAACGTGGAACTGACCGCGCTGAAGGCCATCGAGGATTATCAGAACGAGTTCCGCTTTCACTTTCCCCACGAACACCGCCCGGCGGGACGGCCCGCCAAGACCACGCCGCTGACCCCGGTTCTGGCCGCCGAAGGGGCCGAGTTCACGGTGGTCAACGGCTGGGAGCGGGTGGACTACATCAAGCCGTCCTCCGAGTTCCATCCCGCACTCAGCTTCAACTTCGAAGAGGCCTTCGACGTGGTTGCCGCCGAAGTGAAGAACATTCAGGAAAATGTAGGCCTGTGCGAAGTCGACGGGTTCAACCGGTTCGAGATCACGGGGGTGGATCGCCACAGCTTCCTTGACCGGATGTTCTGCGGTCACGTGACCAAACGCAACGGGCGCGTCGGTCTGGGCTACCTGCTGAACCACCTTGGCATGGTCAAGGGCGAGGCAACCATCGCCAACTTGCCTGCCTCGGACCGGGGTCCTGAACGAGTCTGGTACGGGTCTGCGGCGGCCAGCGAATATCACGACATGGACTGGCTGACCCAGCATCTGCGCGACGACGAGGACGTGCAGATCCGCAGCCTGACCAACGACCAGACGATCCTGGTGCTGGCCGGGCCAAAGGCGCGCGATGTACTCGCGGCCTGCGCACGCGGCGACTGGTCGCGCGAAGCTTTCCCTTGGCTCAGCGTCCGCGAGTGTTTCATCGGTTTTGCCCCGGCCACGGTGATGGGTGTGAGCTTTTCGGGCGAACTGGCCTATGAAGTCCACCTCCCCAACGCCTCGCTCTACGCCGCATATCTGGCGCTGCGCGAGGCGGGCAGGGCGCATGGGTTACGGCTCTTCGGTGCTCGCGCTGTCGAGTCCATGCGGATGGAGAAAGGGTTTCTCCACTGGAAAGCTGACCTGATTACCGAATTCGACCCGTTCGAGACCGGGCTGGGCCGGTTTGTCCGCATGGAGAAGGGCGATTTCATCGGCAAAGCCGCGTTGGGGCGCCGGATGGCTGACGGGCCGCGGCGCAAGCTGGTCACGCTCAAGGTCGATTGTACCCACGCTCCGGCCCACGCCGGGGCGTCCCTGATGCAGGACGGGAAGGTGATCGGCACCGTCACGTCGGGCGAGTGGGGGCACCGCACGGGGATGAACCTGGCCTATGCCTTTGTGGACTTGGAACATTCCGCCGAGGGCTGCACGTCGAAGCTGGACCTCTGCGGCGACCCGATTGATGCGACGGTCATTCCCTTCTGCCCCTACGATCCGGATCATACGCGTATCCGGTCATGACAGGCGAGACCCGCGACAAGAGCGAGAGATGACATGGCGGTCACATATCTGAAACAGGCCGAGCCGCATCCGACCATCGAAAGCGCCGATATCCGCGACACGATGGCGATCATGCTGGCAGCCATCGAGCGCGATGGCGAAAGGGCCGTCAGGCGCTACGCCGAAACGCTGGACAAGTGGACTGGCCCGATCGTTCCGTCCGATGGGGAAAGACAGGCTGCCTGCGCCCGTGTTCCCGAGCAACTCAAAGACGATATCCGCTTTGCCCATGACAACATCCGCCGCTTTGCCGAGGCGCAAAAGGCGACGATGGGTGAATGCGAGATAGAGCATATGCCAGGGCTGGCGGCCGGTCAGAAACAGATCCCTGTGACCAGTGTCGGATGCTATGTGCCGGGCGGGCGCTACAGCCATGTGGCCAGCGCGCTTATGACGATCACCACCGCGAAAGTGGCCGAGGTATCTCACATCACCGCCGTTTCGCCGCCCAGACCTGAAACGGGCATTCCCGACGCTATCGTCTATGCCATGGACCTTTGCGGTGCGGATCTGATCCTGAACCTCGGCGGGGTGCAGGGCATCGCTGCCATGGCCCAAGGCCTGTTCGGTGCTTATCCGGCAGACATCCTTGTGGGGCCGGGCAACAGCTATGTGGCCGAGGCCAAGCGGATGCTGTTCGGCAAGGTCGGTATCGACATGTTCGCGGGTCCCACGGATTCCCTGGCGATCGCCGATCACACGGCGGATCCCGAAACCGTGGCCTGGGACCTGATCGGCCAGGCCGAGCATGGTGTGGACAGCCCGGTCTGGCTTGTCACCACCGATCGCGCGCTGGCCAAGCGGGTGCTGGCGCGGGCGTCTGAGCTTTGTCACGCTTTGCCCGAACCAAACGCCTCGGTCGCGCAGACCTCGTGGCGGGAGCGGGCCGAGGTCATCCTGTGCAACGGCCGAGGCGAGGTGGTGGAGGTTGTCAATCGCTATGCCCCGGAACATCTGCAGGTACAGGCCGAGGATTTGGACTGGTGGCTGGCGAACCTGACCACCTATGGCTCTCTGTTTCTGGGCGAAGAGACGACCGTGTCCTTTGGCGACAAGACCTCAGGACCGAATCATGTGCTGCCGACCAGCCGGGCAGCACGTTACACGGGCGGGCTGTCGGTGCACAAATTCACCAAGACCGTCACCTGGCAGCGATGCACGCGCGAAGCCCCAAACGAGTTGGCGCTGCGGACCGCAAGGATCAGCCGGGTGGAAGGGATGGAGGGGCACGCCCGCTTGGCCGAGATGCGGTTGGACCGCACTGTCACGGCCGCAGGTGAATAAAATCATCCCAACCGCGACGCAACGCGATTGGGATGGTGTCAGAAATGGATCAGCTCCGGCCTTTCCACGGCACCAGAACACGTTCGGCCCACCGCATCAGGATGTCGATGCCAAAGCCGATGACGCCGATCAGAATGATCCCCATGATCACGATATCGGTGTTCTGGAAACGCGACGCCACCATGATCATCATGCCCGCGCCTTTTTCAGCCGCCACAAGCTCGGCGGCCACAACCGTGCCCCAGCAGACACCCATGGCCACGCGTGCACCGGTGAAGATCTCGGGCAAGCTGTTGGGGATGATGACATGCCGCATCAGCTGCCATTTCGAGGCGCCCAGCGAGTAGGCCGCGTGCACCTTTGAGATATTCACGCCGGACACACCCGATCGTGCGGCAATGGCCATGATCCAGAGTGCTGCAAGGAACAGCAGGATGATCTTGCCGCCTTCGCCGATGCCGGCCCAGATGATCACCAGCGGGATCAGGGCAAGCGGCGGGACAGGGCGCATGAACTCGACAATCGGGTCAAACCAGCCACGGAACCAGTTGGACAGACCCATGGCATAGCCAAGCGGAATGCCAACTAACGACCCAAGAACAAAACCGGCGATCACCCGGAACAGTGAGAACCCCAGATGTTCCCACAGTGTGTAATTGCGGAAGCCATCGGTGATGATCTCGGCCAGGCGGCTCCCTACGTTTTCCGGTGCCGGTAGCCAGATCGGCTCCATCTGCCAGCCTTTGTCCGGCTCGATGTTGAGCGTACCGCGCTGCGACATCGCGACCCGCGCGAAATCGGTTTGTACGACGCCGCCAGGCTCGATGGACTCGCCGTTCACCGCGACGATCCGGGCCCCTTCGCCGCGACCAATCTCGTCGTTCTTGTCCAGCCGCGCCAACTGACTACGATAGGCGGCAATCGCCACGCTGTCATCCTTGGCAAAGCCGTCGCCGGGCGCCACCTCGGGTGCGTCTGCTGGCGCGTCCGCAGGATGTACCACAACGGTGACCGTTGCGTCGTCGCGCTCACCATCCGACGTTTCTACCGTATAGGTAAAAGTCCCCTCGCCGACAAACGGGCCGGGTGCGTGCAGAAAACCGGGCAAAAGCGCCGATCCGGTGAACGCCCCCCACAGCGCGAAGATAGCAACGATCGAGATGATCGAGGCCTTGCGATCGGACACAACCGCGCTTTCGTCCCCGAACGTCACGGTCTTGAGAGATGTGAAATCGTGGCGCTGCGTTCCGGCAGTGACAAGCTTTACCGCGAAAAAGGCGGCGATGAAAATGGCAACGTAGATCAGTATCGGGATCATTGTGCTGCCTCCGTGCGCCCCATGATTTCCTCTTCCATATCCCAGATCATGCCCAGGATTTCTTCGCGATTGGTGGCGAATTCGGGGTGTTTCTTGACGTCACGCAAATCCTGCCCAACGCCCATATCCGCAAAGGGCAGGCGGTATTCCTTATGAATCCGGCCCGGTCGCGGCGCCATGACCAGCAGCCGTTCGCCCAGCAGCAGCGCCTCCTCCACCGAGTGGGTGATCAGGATGATGGTCTTGCCAGTCTCTTTCCAGAGCTTCAGCACCAGCGACTGCATCTTTTCGCGCGTCAGCGCGTCGAGCGCCCCCAGAGGTTCGTCCATGAGAATGACATCAGGATCATTGGCAAGACAACGCGCTAGCGCCACCCGCTGCTGCATGCCGCCCGACAATTCATAGATTGCCTTTTCCTTGAAGTCCTGCAGGCCCACGATATCGAGCAGATGATCGACCTCGGCGCCGTATTGCGCCTCGCGCTGGCCTTTCATGCGAGGGCCGAAACTGACGTTTTCCCGCACGCTCATCCATTCGAACAGCGCGCCCCTTTGGAACACCATGCCGCGCTCGGCGTCCGGGCCCGAGACCGTGTGACCATTCATCACGATCTGCCCCTCGGTCGGGGCGAGGAACCCGGCCACGATGTTCAACAGCGTGGTCTTGCCGCAGCCCGACGGCCCCAGGACGCTCATCAACTCACCTTCCTTGAGGTGCAGCGAAACGTCCTTGAGCGCTTGCACCGACGTGCCGTTCGGCAGGTCGAAACGCATGGAGATTTTTTCGATTGATAATCCTGTCATGTCCCTCTTTCTGCATGAGGGGCGTCATCCACCATCGGGGATGCGCACGCGCATTTTATGAGTGTGGTGGGCAGGCCTGACTGAAATCGGGCCTGCCTGATCAGATTAGCTGCCGCCAGCGATCTGCATCGGCTCGACATTGACCGAGTTTTCATAGCTGCCCAGAGCGGCGTCGATGCTGCCCGCCGAAACGAAGACATCCGCCACACCTTTCATGAAGGTCTGAACGTTGCCACCCAACCACTTCTCGGACAGTTGCTCGCCTATGCTCGGGAAACCCATCGTGCCGATGGCGCCGCGTGCGGCTTCCAGATCCATGCCCGATTCCTTGGCGATCACACCCAGCATCTCATCGCCTCCGGCGCCCGAGTTCCAGCGTTCGTTAGCTGCGGCTGTCACGCTAAGAAACTTGGCGACGAGATCGGGGTTTTCCGAAACGAACGCTTCGGGTGACGAGGTGACGTCGAAGACCAAAATGCCCAGTTCTTCCTTTTCGGCGCCGGTCAGCAGCACGTTGCCATGCTCTTTCATCCGGCTCAGGCCGCCGCCATAGCCGCAGGCGAAATCAACCGCGCCCTGGGACAGTGCCGCTGCACCCTCGGGCGGAGCCATGTCGACCACTTCTAGGCTTGCAAGGTCGACGCCGAAGTGATCCATCTGCCGCAGAAAGCCATAGTGCGCCGCGGTACCCAGCGGTACCGCCACTTTCTT
Organism: Ruegeria sp. HKCCD8929; assembly: GCF_013031405.1. GTDB lineage: Bacteria > Pseudomonadota > Alphaproteobacteria > Rhodobacterales > Rhodobacteraceae > Ruegeria. The sequence goes on from NZ_WPZY01000001.1 coordinate 438,575, forward strand.
GCCGGCCAACTCGCTCGCGGTCTCTTTGTCGATTTCCAGATCCGACCGCACAACGCAGTTGTCGTTCTCGGAATAGGTCACGGCCACATCGACCACCTGAATTGCCTGCCCGGCTGAGGCCGCGACAACGAAGGGCGGGATGCCCTGGCTGACGGCGATCTGCACGTCGCCCGAGGCCATGGCAGCACTCATCGCGGTGCCGGTCTCGAAACTCACCCAGTTCACCTTGAGCCCCAGTGCCTCGTCATAGGCGCCATTGGCCTTGGATTCCAGCATGGGCAGGGGCCATTCCAGGAAATAGGCGACGGTGATTTCATCCAGATCCTGGGCCAGCGCGGCATGGCTGGACAGGGCCAGCACACTGGTGGCCGCAATGGTTGCGAGAACTTTTTTCATGATTTCCTCCGGTTGGATTCGTTTGTTCTTATGAGCTACCCGTTCGGGTTGCGGTTTTGTTGGTGCGCGCCAGAACGCGCCTTTGGTCGTCAGGGACAGCTTCGATCTATCGCTTTACAGAACTAGTGTTCTGAAATAGGAGAGTATTAAGCAGCTTTGCTTTGCGTCAACAGTTTTCTCGGTATGACCAGGCCGACTCAGCTCGTCCCACTGCTTTGATTGCGAGTTTCGGGTGACCCGGTTTGCATTGCAAGAACAAGAGGAAAGGCACACATGGGTCGGTCCAGCGAGAGTTCGATTGTGACGAAATGCGCGTTGGTCATGGATGTTCTGACGCATTCACGACAACCGCTGGCCTTCTCGGAAATCGTTGCGCAGACAGGGTTTGTCAAAAGCTCGTGCCATCGGATTCTTGCAGTCCTGCAGAGCGAAGGGATGGTGGACTACGAAAAGGAAAGCCGCAGGTACCGCACCGGCCCCCGGTTCTTTGAGTGGGCGCGTGCGGCCTGGCACCGGACCGATTTGCAACAGGCAGCAGCCGACCCGATGATACGGTTGAGCGATGAGACCGGCATGAACGTGGTTCTGTCGGTGCTTGACGGCAGCACCGTTCTGTATCTGCGGACATCCGACTATGTCTCCATCCGTTTCGCGGCCCGCGCCGGGGATCACGCGCCACTCTACTGTACCGCCGCAGGCAAGGTTTTTCTGGCACATATGAGTAGAACGCAAAGGGACGCGGTGCTGTCCTCGGTTCGATTTGAGAAATTCACCGAGTTCACCAAGACCTCACAGGAAGAGCTTGAGGAACAATTCCTCGAGATTCTGGAAGGGGGATATGCGACCGCGATCGAAGAGGAAATTTCGGGCGTCGTCGGGATCGCGTCTCCAATCTGGAACGAGCAGAACAAGGTCGCCGCGTGCCTGTCAGTCTGGGCGTTGGCCGAGCGCGCGGGCAAGGACAAGGTGCTGGCGATGGTCCCTCGTCTTCAGGGCGCCACACGCCATATTTCGACATTGATCGGAGGCGCGGTGCCAAGTGAATCCGGGTTGACGATGTGACGTTGTGTCTTGCATGATGATAGAGCAGTTCTGCAATGCGAGACTGTCATGGATATTTCTGACAAAGCCGCCCCTGACTGGCCCAGGTCCTTATGGGCAGACGCCGTTGAAAACACGGATGTAAACGCGCCACTTGATGGGGATCTTCAGACCGACGTGGCGATCATAGGGGCTGGTTTCACCGGCCTTCGCGCAGCCTTGCACCTGGCCGAGGCTGGCACGTCCGTCGCGGTTATCGATACCGGCGATGTCGGCTGGGGTGCATCTGGCCGGAACGGTGGTCAGGTCAATCCGATGCTGCCCTTCAACTCGCCGGCAAAACTGCGCCGGTTGCTGGGTGCAACATATTTCGAGCGATTGACCGAAGCCTCACTGAAGTCGGCAGACGAGTTGTTTTCCCTGATCGACACCTATCAGATTGAGTGCCAGGCACGGCAAAACGGATGGCTGAGGGTGCTGCACAACGAACGCGCTCTGCGCAAGGCAGAGGCGGATGTGAAGGAATGGAACAGCTTTGGTGCCGGGATGACCGTTGCGCGCGGCGAAGACGTGCATCGCGTTTCCGGCACCAAGTCCTACGAATACGGGGTGATCACGCCGCGTGGCGGAGCGGTGCATCCATTGATGCTGGCGCAGGGCCTGGCCAAGGCGGCAGCGCAACGAGGGGCAAGGATCTTTGGCCGCACCACAGCACACTCTTTGAAACAGGTGGACAATCAGTGGCAGGTGCAGACGGACCGAGGCTCGATCAGGTCAGGGAACGTGATCGTGGCAACCAACGGATACTCGGGACCGCTTGTGCCCAAACTGGACCGCAGCATCATCCCGTTGACCCCGATCCAGATGGCAACCGCATCTCTGCCTAATGATGTGATCGACAGTATACTGCCGGATGGTCACACAATTTCGGACAGCCGCCGGGTGATAATGTATGCCCGGCGCGAGCCGGATAATCGCATTGTGTATGGCGGGCTGGGCAAGCGCCTTGGAAATGGTGAGCTGGGCGGGTTCGATTGGCTGAGGCGAGACGCCGAGCGGGTGTTTCCGCAACTCAGGGGTGCAGCCTGGACCCACCGCTGGGGCGGTCAGATCGCCATTACCGACGATCATTTGCCACACCTTCACGAACCGCAAAAAGGTCTGGTCATCGGCCTTGGGTACAACGGCCGTGGCGTGGCTATGTCCAATGTGATGGGACGAGTGTTGGCCGAACGGGTGCTGGGTGCGGCACAGGACACGCTGCCGTTCCCGACTGCGCCGATCAAGGCAATTCCCTATCGCCCCTTCAAGTTGATGGGCTTGGGGTCGGCAGTCTGGTTCATGCGACTTCTGGATGCGATTGAAACCAGATCATGAGCTGGTGCGCCTGAAAAACTCCCTGTTCCCCAGACTGGACCAACCCAAGTCTGAGGTGGACGGGCCCTCCATTTTGGACCCATCCAGATATGCAGCTTCAAGCCAGCCGTTCGCGCAGAATACCTCGCAGATCGAAAGCGGCGCGCATCAGGTCGCGGGTGTATTCCTGCTGTGGGGCGTCGAACACCTGACCTGTGGCGCCCTCTTCGACCACCACACCCTCTTTCATCACCATCACGTAATCCGACAGTGCCCGCACCACGGCCAGATCGTGGCTGATAAACAGGTAGGACAGAGAATGCTCTGTCTGAAGACGCCGCAACAGCTCGATCACCTGTTTTTGCACCGAGCGGTCCAGCGCTGAGGTCGGCTCATCCAACACGATCACCTTGGGCCGCAGCACCACGGCGCGGGCGATGGCGATGCGCTGGCGCTGGCCGCCCGAGAACTCGTGCGGGAAGCGGTTGCGCATGGACCGGTCGAGGCCCACATCCTCAAGCGCCTGCGCAGCGCGTTCGGCATATTCCTTGCGCGACAGGCCCGGTTCGTGCACCTGCAATCCTTCGGCGATGATCTCGCTAACCGTCATACGGGGCGAAAGTGAGCCGTATGGGTCCTGAAACACCATCTGCAGCCCATCGCGGTAGGGCCGCATCCCGGCGCGGTCCAATCCGGCGATGTTCTGGCCCAGATAAACCACCCGGCCCTCGGACGGCAGCAGTTGCAGAAGCGCACGGCCCAGCGTGGATTTGCCCGAGCCGCTTTCACCGACGATCCCGATGGTCTGTTCGCGCCGCAGTGCCACGTCGATGCCCTTGACGGCGGTGAATTGCGTGTCCTTGCGCAGGAACCCGGCGGGCTGGCCGAACGTGACCTTGACGCCGTAGCCCTCCAGCATCACCTCGGCGCCCTTCGCAGGTGCGGGTTTTTCGCCCGAAGGTTCGGCGTCGAGCAGCATCCGGGTGTAATCGGTTGCCGGAGTGTCGAAAATCTTGGCGGTCTTGCCCTCTTCCTCCAGCTTGCCCTGCCGCATCACGTAAACCCGGTCGGCAAAGGCCTCAACGATGCCCAGATCGTGAGTGATGAACAGGATCGACATGCCCAGCCGCTTTTGCAGATCGGCCAGCAGGTGCAGGATCTCGGCCTGAATGGTCACATCCAGCGCGGTGGTCGGCTCGTCCGCGATCAACAGATCGGGGTCGTTGGCCAACGCCATAGCGATCATCACCCGCTGACGCTGCCCGCCGGACAACTCATAAGGGTAGGATTTCATCCGCCGCTCAGGTTCGGGGATCTTGACCAGCTTGAGCAGTTCCAGCACCCGCGCCTTTGCCTCGGACCGCGATTTGCCGCCGTGCACGATCAACGGCTCAGAGAGCTGATCCTCGATGGTGTAAAGCGGGTCGAGCGAGGTCATCGGCTCTTGAAAGATCATGGTGATCTTGGCGCCGCGGATATTGTTGAGCTTCTTGACCGGCAGATTCAGGATTTCCTGCCCGCGATACCGGACCGAGCCGGTTGCCTGCCCGTTCGAGGCCAACAGCCCCATCGCCGACATCATGATCTGGCTCTTGCCCGAGCCGCTTTCGCCGACCACGGCCACGGTCTCGCCCCGGGCCACATGGATCGACACACCCTTGACCGCCTCAATCGCCCCGTCGGGAGTATCGAAGGTGACGCGGATGTCGTCGATCTCAAGTACGCGTTCGCTGGTCATTTCGTCCTCCATCTCAGCGGTCCTTGGGGTCGAGCGCATCGCGCAGACCATCGCCCAGGAAGTTCAGGGCAAACAGCAGAACGGTCATCGTGGCCGCCGGATAGAACAGCATGAACGGCGCGTTCCGCATGTTCTTGGCGCCTTCCGAAATCAGCACACCCAGCGAGGTCAGCGGTTCCTGCACGCCGAGGCCGAGGAAGCTGAGGAAGCTTTCCAGCAGGATCACCCGCGGGATCAAAAGGGTCATGTAGATGATCACGATACCGGCGGTGTTGGGGATGATGTGCCGCCGCACGATGGCGCGGCCCGAGACCCCCATCGCCTCGGCGGCCTGCACGAATTCGCGGCGCCGCAGGCTGAGGGTCTGGCCGCGCACGATACGGGCCATATCCAGCCATTCCACCGCACCCACTGCCAGGAACATCAGCACCAGGTTGCGGCCAAAGAACACCATCAGCAGGATCACGAAGAACACGAAGGGCAGCGAGTACATCACATCGACGAACCGCATCATCACATTGTCGACGCGGCCTCCGACGAACCCGGCGGTGGCGCCATAGAGCACACCGATGACCAGGGCGACAGCAGTGGCCAGCGCGCCGATGAGCAGCGAGATCCTGAGCGAGATCAGGATGCGCGAGAACAGGTCGCGCCCGTTCGCATCCGTGCCCATCAGGAAATAGAGTTGCTGGACCGAGGCCTCCATCACACCTTTCTTGGGATCATTTGCGTCAATGGACATCTCGGCATTCGAGAACACATCCGAGCGTTCCAGATAGCGCGAGATGCGCGGGTCCAGATCGCGGCGCTCGCTTGAGACCGGGATGCGGACCTTGCCGCCCTCGACCTCGATCTCACCCAGATCGACGCGGGCGCGTCTCAGCGCCGATTCCGCGGCTGGAATGATCTGCGCTTCCTGCGGATAGGGGCTGAGCGAGGGTTTGACCTTGACGAATTCGGGATAAACCTCGGAATAAGAGTGCGGTGCCACCAGCGGGCCGATTGCACCCGCAATCGCCATTACGATCAGCACCACGATTGAGGCCATAGCGGCCTTGTTGCGTCTGAGCCGCAGCATGGCGGTGGCCCAGAGCGAGCGGCTTTCCCCGGAAACCGGGGCGGTATCTACGGAGATATCAGTCATAGCGCACCCTCGGATCGAGAACGGCGTAGAGAAGGTCGACGATCAGGTTGAAGATCACCACGAACAGGGCGACGATCACCACCGTGCCCATCACCAGCGTATAGTCGCGGTTGAGCGCGCCGATCACGAAATAGCGGCCAATCCCGGGCAGGTTGAACACCTGCTCGACCACGATCGAGCCCGTCAGCAGCGCTGCGGCTGCAGGGCCTAGATAGCTGACCGCAGGCAGGATCGCGGCGCGCAGCGCGTGTTTGACCACCACCATGCGGTTCGGCAGGCCATAGGCGCGGGCGGTGCGCACATGGTCGGACCTGAGCGCCTCGATCATCGAGCCGCGGATCAACCGGGTGACCACCGCGACCTGTGGCAGCGCAAGCGCGATCACCGGCAGGATCATCTGGTTCCATTGCCCCCAGCCTTGCGCGGGTAGCCAACTGAGCATCACCGCAAAGACCAGCGACAGCACCGGCGCGACTACGAAGTTCGGAACCGTGATGCCGAACGTGGCAATCGCGATCACGCCGAAATCGGTTCGCGTGTTCTGGCGCAGTGCCGCAAGCGATCCCAGCGCGGCGCCAATGACCAGCGCCAGAAACAGCGCGGTTGCGCCCAGTTGCATCGAGATCGGCAGACCTTCCGCCAGGATTTCATGCACCCGTTTGTCCCGGTAGATGAAGGACGGGCCCATATCGCCCTGGAACAGGTTGCCAAGATAGATCGCGTATTGCTGCCAGAGCGGCTTATCGAGGCCGAAAGTGGCATTGAGGTTCGCCATCACCGTCGCCTCAAGCGTGCGCTCCTGATCGAACGGGCCGCCGGGGGCGACGCGCATCATGAAAAACGCAGCGGTGACGATGATAAACAGCGTGGGAATGGCGGAGAGAAGCCGCCGCAGTGCGTAGCTGAGCATCGGATTGGCCGAGGGGTCAGAGGAAAGAAATGGCGCCGGGAGTTTGGCCCGGCGCCGGATCAGGCGCTTATTCCGAGATGCTCAGATAGCGCGAGGCGTGTACGTTCTGGATGTTGTCCTCCCAGCCTTGCAGCTTGGGCGACACCAGCGACCGCGACGAGTAGTACAGCAGCGGGATGAACGGCAGATCACGCATGAACAGACCTTCGGCCTGTTTCAGGATCTCGGCGCGCGCTTCGAGATCGGTCTCGGCAGCGGCATCGTCCATCAGCTTGTCATATTCGGCGTTGTCGTAATTGGCATAGTTGAAGCCATCATTGTCCGACTCGACCATGAACAGGAAGTTTTGCGGGTCGGAATAGTCGCCGATCCAGCCTGCACGGGCCACGTCGAAATCACCCTTGTCGCGCAGATGTGCGTAGTGGGCCGAGGCGTCACGCACATTGAATTCGACATTCACACCCAGATTGGCCCACATATCCGCAATCGCGGTTGCGGCATTCTTGTGGTTTTCCGAGGTGTTATACATCAGCTCGATGGTGACCGGGCTGTCGGGTGAGATGCCCTTGGCGGCCAGAATCTCGGCGGCCTTGTCCTCGCGATCCAGCATCGACATGCCGAAATACTCGGTCTCGGGCGAGCCGCCGGTGTAGTTGCCGATCCCGGGCGGCACGAAGCTTTGTGCCGGAACCATGGTGCTCTGGAAGATCTCTTCGGCCAGGAACTCACGGTCGATGGCCATCGACAGGGCCTGACGCACTTCGGGGTCTGCCAGCACTTCGTCCTGGTGGTTCAGCGCGTAGTAATAAGTGCCCAGATACGGGGCCACGCGCACCGCATCGCCATGCTCGTCCTTCAGACGTGCGATGTCTTCGGCGGGCAGGTCCGAGCAGCTGTGCACTTCGCCCGCTTCCCAGGCGCGCACGCAGGTGGCGCGATCCTCAAAAGGCAGGTAGTTCACCTCGTCCAGCGCCACGTTGTCAGCGCCGTGGAAGTTCGGGTTCTTTTCCAGAACGATCTTGTCGTTCAGGATGTTCGATTTCAGCGTGAATGCGCCGTTCGACACCATGTTGCCGGGCTGCACGAAATCGGCGCCATGCGCCTCGACCGAGGCCGGATGCACCGGCAGGCCGGTCTGGTGGGTCAGCAGTTCGATGAAGAACGGGGTGGCCTGTGCCAGCGTGATTTCCAGCGTCTTGTCGTCGATTGCCTTCACGCCCATCTCGGAGGCATCGGCCTCACCCTTGTTGACGGCTTCGGCATTCTGGATCGGGTATAGGATATTGGCGTATTTCGCGCCAGTCTCGGGCTTCATGATCCGCTGCAGCGAATAGACGAAGTCCTGCGCGGTTACCGGATCGCCATTGGACCAGTTCGCATCCTGACGCAGCTTGAAAGTGTAGACCAGACCGTCATCGGTCACTTCCCATTCTTCGGCAACGCCGGGCGTCACCTCGGCGGCAGGTGTGTAGACCACCAGCCCCTCGTAGAGATCACGCAGAATGTTGGCTTCTGCGACGGTTGAGGTCTTGTGCTGGTCAAGCGTTTCGGGGTTACCGTCATTGCCCCGCATGTATGTGGCCGCAGAGGCAGCTGTTCCCAATCCGGCGACAATCGTCGCGGACAGGAGCATCGATTTTATGGATGTCATCATGAGATCTCCCTCCCTGGAAGCGAGTTGATGCACAACCGTACAGCCGCCAATTCGCGAACTTCAAGCGGCTTCGTCAGGTCAAGTCGAATTGGCGGATTATGTCGGTTTATCGCGTAGAATTGACATTTTAGAAGGTTGCGCCCGTCAGTTTGAGTAATTTTCGCGACAGTCCGATTGGTCCGCAGCTGCCCGCCGCCCAAGACGGCCGCTCTCGCTCAGATTGCAAGGCGATTCGAATTTCGGCAGATCGTGTGCCGGAGGCATTGTTTCACGTATCCGCATTTTCCGCCGTGATCGTACGGTCCAGGATCAGGCGAAATTGTTTGGCACCTGCGTCCAACCCGAGGTCGATATGCGGCGTTTTTGCGTGCTTCATGCCCAGATGCACCTTTTCCAGAACCTCCCGGTCCTCGTTGAACGCCATATACGCACCTTCGTTCATGAACTCGGAGATTTCGCGATTGTCCGGATCGGAATTCCGATGCTGGAACCAGAAGTAACGGGTCCGATCCTCATCAATCGGCGTCATGAAGTTGTACGAGATGTTGATGAAGGTCTCTTCCACCGGCGCCTTGTCGTACCCGCCGGTGCCGACCGGCGTATAGACCGACTTGTTCAGCCCAATTGCGGGCAAGGACATTTCGTAGTGCTGTAGGCGGTCGCAATCGCCATCAAAGCGCACCAGCTTGGAGTAGTAGGGCGAGGGCGGCTTGTTCTCAATCCAGCGCGACACCACAACGCCTCGATCGGTCTTTGCGACATTGAGCGGTTCGTCATCGGTGCCTGCCCCGGCAAAGGAACTGACATGCACCCAGGCGACATGGCTGGGGTCCAATAAGTTGTCGCAGATCCACAGATAATGGCAGTCGATATCCAGCACGCCACCATCGGTCAGGCCCCAGCTTGGGTCGTCGAAATTCTCGATGGGGAATATCGTGTCGGGATCGGCCAGCTCGGGATCGCCCATCCAGATCCAGAGCAGCCGGTAGCGATCCACAACCGGGTACGAGCGGACCACCGCCCGGCGTGGAACGGCGGCCTGCTGGGTCGGCGCGGCGACGCAGGCCCCCGAACAGTCGAAGGTCAGCCCGTGATAGCCGCATTCCACATGATCGCCCTTCAGGTTGCCGTCCGACAGGGGCAGTTTTCGGTGCGGACAGGCATCCTCAAGCGCGACCGGAGTTCCATCCTCCTGACGGTAAAGCACGATGTTGTCGCCCAGAAAGGTCTCGGCCTTCAGGCTGCGGCCGATGTCTTTACTCCACGCAGCGACGTACCAGCAATTTTTCAGAAACATCTGCGCCCTCTCCCATTTGTCCGGTGGCTGGACGCAGTATTGGGCAGGGGCAAGGGGTGATCCATGCCAGAATGATTATACTGTGCATTAGCAGTGCTAATTCAAAACACACGCTGGGTCCGGAATGTCGGGTTGAGCCTGAACTTCGGAGTGAATCCAGGACAGAAATTCTGCGACCTTGCCGCTATCATCCGTTTCACGCCGGCGCACAAGCCAATAGGACAAAGGTGACTTTGTGACCTCGGGGAAAGGCCGAACCAGCCGTCCATCACAGAGCGCGTCAATGACCAAAGGTTCCCGGCCAAGTGCGACACCCAACCCTTCGATGGCGGCCTGAACCACCATGTTCGACTGACCCAACCGCCGGGTTCGCAGATTGGGAGGCAGGGTCGCGCCAACCTCACGCGCCCAAAAATCCCACGTCGGATTGGACATGCCGAAATCCAGGTTTTCATCTTGCAAAAGCGTGTAATTGGCCAGGTCTGCAACGCTACGCAGCGCATTTGCCCCCTCAAGCATCGAGGGGGCGCAGACCGGGAACAGTCGTTCTTCCATCAATCGCTCGACATGGTATCCGGGGTTGTTGCCCAGGCCGTAGCGGATACCGATATCGGCGTTCAGGCCCGAAAAAGGGCGCTGACCGGTATCGGTCGCAATTGAAATCGACAGATGTGGATGGGCGAGGTCGAACCGCAAAAGACGGGGGAAAAGCCAGGTAAAGGCAAAGCCCGGCAGGCAACTGATCGTCACCGTCTGGGCATCCCGATGCCGATCCCGGATCGCCTCGCAGACATTCGATATTCGCCCCAAACCTTCGGAAATTGCCTGTGCCAGCTGCTCGCCCTCGCGTGTCGGCATGGACTGGCGGGCCCCCCGCATCAGCAAGTCCTGCCCCAACCATTCTTCTAAAGCCTTCACGTGTTGGCTGACGGCGCTCTGACTGACGCCCAACTCGGCAGCGGCGGTGGAAAAACTGGTGTGGCGCACAACCGCCTCGAATGCGCGCAGGGCAGAGTAGGGCAGATTGATGATCATATAAGTGACGCTAATGTCAAACATTATGACTTTCAACTGGTTCCATTGATGTCGTCAGCGATAATTGCTTTGCAATTTCGCTGGAAAAAAAATGTCTGACATCACGCCCGAGCGCGGTGCGCGCAATCTGCTTTTGAACTGTGCCAAGGCGCAGCCGGGCGATCGCCTGCTGATCGCTTATGAGCCGCCCGAATACGGGTATTTCGACAGCGACGCTGTGGACTGCGTGGCGTGTCAGGCCCGCGAGCTGGGGCTGCATGTCGAAACCGTTGATGTAGGGTTTGACCCGCACACTCCACATTTGACCCCAACCCTGCTGCACCAGTTCGAGGCGGCCGACATCATCCTGTTTCTAGCCCGCCTCGGCGATCAGCTGCGGTTTTCCGACATGCCTCAAGGCAAGAAGATCATTGTCAGTTTCGCGGTAAATCGCGCCCTGTTCGGGTCCGGTTTCTCCAACGGGCATCACGATGCCTTCATGGAGATCAAGCATGCCATCAACACTGTTCTGAACGAGGCCGAGGCGGTCCACCTGACCTGTCCGGCGGGCACCGATGTGACAGGGCGGCCCGAGATGAACCTGCGGCCCGAGGGCGATACTTCGATCCTGCGTTTTCCGATGTCGGTCTTCACGCCGGTCCCGGCACATAGCTTTTCGGGGAGGGTCGCGCTGTCGGGGTTCCTGACCGGCACCGGGTCGAAATACTACGACGATTACACCATCCAATTCGACGGTCCCGTCCACGCCCTAATGCAGTCGGGTCGCCTGACCGGTTTTGAGGGTTCCGCGAAAGATGTGGCGAGGGCCAATGCCCATTACGATCGGGTGGCGTCGCTGTTCGGTATCGACCGGAACTTCGTGCACTCCTGGCACGCGGGCATCCACCCAGGCTGTGGCTATCCGTGGGACATGCGTGAGAATTTCGAGCGTTGGGGCGGCTCGGCCTTTGGTAATCCGCGCATCCTGCACTTTCACACATGCGGCGCTTATGCGCCGGGTGAGATCAGCTGGAACGTCATCGACCCGACCATCGTGATCGACGGGGTGACCTATTGGGAACGCGGCGTGTTCCATGCCGAACGGCTGCCGGACGGTCCCGAAATTCTGGGCAAATACCCCTGCGCCGCCGCGTTGTTCGAACACCCGGACTGGGATATCGGGTTTCGCGCCGTCGGCTAGGCCCGCGCAGTCGCACGCTTGATCGAATCGCGCAAGGGCGACAAAATCCTTGATTAATGGGGCCGAGACGAACCGGCCCCATGGTGCGGAGCACTCCCGTCTCCGGCGCCGGTGCCGCAAGATCGACAATGACTCGCACCGGCATGAAATACGAGAAATCACATGACAGACGCAATCGTCACGCCGCTGACTCAGGCTTTGGCCGAGGGAAAGCTATCGCGCGAGGAGCTGAAGACATTCATGCAGCGCTCGGACGGACCGGCGCTGCGCAAGCTGGTGCTATGGGTACTGGTTCTGGCCGCAACCACCACGCTGATCACACTGGCCTGGGAAAGCTGGCTGATCTGGCCCGCCATGTTCCTTCAGGGGGCCGTGCTGGTGCATCACTTTTCCCTGCAGCACGAATGCGTGCACTACACGGTGTTCCGGACCCGCAAGCTGAATGACATCGTGGGCCAGATTTGCGGCCTTATCATCATGCTGCCGCACCGGTTCTTTCGCTACGAGCATTGCGACCACCATACCTATACGCAGCTGACTGGCGACGACCCCGAACTGATCCCGTTGCCCAAAAGCCTTGGCGAATACCTGCTCTATCTCTCGGCGCTGCCTTACTGGAAAGGCAAGTTCACCGAAGTGTTCCGTCATGCAAGGGGCCAACTTTCCGAGGCAGAGTTGCGGTTCATTCCCAAGGTCGAACATGCAGCTGTCTATCGTGACTCGCGGATGATGCTGGCGATCTATGCCGCGCTGCTCATTGGGATGGCGGTGACCGGCTGGTGGGGTCTGATTTGGTACTGGATCATCCCAATGATCCTGGGCGAACCGGTGATGCGCTTCGTACGCATGACCGAACATGTCGGGCGTCCGACGGTGCCGCAGATGCACGAGAACACCCGCACCAATCTGGTCTCGGCGCCATGGCGGTTTCTGTGCTGGAACATGAATTACCACGCCGAGCATCACTATGTTGCTTCGGTGCCCTATCACGCGCTGCCCCGGCTGCACAAAAAGCTGCGCGATCACATCTATGTAGAGCCGCGCGGCTATCTGGGTGCGCATCTGGATATTCTGCGTCAGATCCTCGGTCGCTCTGCAAAGAGGGCAGAGGCATGAACATCGCGGCAGAGAAACCCTGGCGGGATGTGATCGGTCTGTCCGAATTGGAGCAGAACTGGGTGACCCGGGTGCAGATCGGCGCGCGCAAACTGGCCATCTATGACACGCCCAGCGGGATCTACGCCTCGCTGGCGCTGTGCAACCATGGCGGGGCCGATCTGTGCGACGGTTATTTCGACGGCCACGTGATCGAGTGCCCTTTGCATCAGGGCGCGTTCGACGTGCGCGACGGCAAGCCGGTCTCGGCCCCTGCAACGCGGGCGATGCGGGTGTTTCCTACGCGGGTCGAAAACGGCATGGTGCAGGTCAGGATTTGACGCGGCCTGCCGTTGTCAGATCAGCGGCAGCAGGATGTAAAGCGACAGCGGGATCGTGAGTAGGGCGGCGAGGGTCTGAAGCGTGACAATCGCCGCCATCAGCGGCGCATCCCCACCCAGTTGGCGCGCATAGGTATAGGCTGTGACACCGGTCGGCACCAAAGAATAGACCAATGCGATCTCAAGGGTATCTTCGGGCAGGCCCAGGGTCAGGCCGATGGCCAAAGTGACCGCCGGGTAAACCAGCAGCTTGCCGATAAAGGCCAATGCCAGCGGAGTAACACTGGCAGCCATCGCCCGCACCCGCAGATTGGCACCAACAGCAAGCAGCGTTATCGGAAGCGCCGCGGCCCCCAGAATTCCGGTCATCTCGTGCAATACCGGAACCTCCTGATCGACGAACCGGTTGGCGAGCAGGGCAAGCGAGATCGAGATGATATGCGGATTGCGCGCAAGGTCCCGCAGGATTGCCAGAGGCAAGCTGCCGCGCCTGCCGGGTTGCAAGGCGGTCACCATCAAGACGACGATGGTGACGTTGGTAACCGGGATCAGGATGGCCGAGGCGAGAATTGCGGTTTCAAACCCCTGCGGACCGAACAGGTTTGCCGCCAATGCCAACCCGATGAACGAATTGTGGCGCGCCGCCCCTTGCAGCACCGAGGTCGCTCTGGCAGGCGGGTATCCCATAACACGGCTGGCAATCAGCGCAAAGATCACCGCTGCCGCGAGCCCGCCCAACAACGTAAGAGCATAATCGCTGAGCGCTGCACTGCTCAACGACGCCACCGAGATCTTGTTGAACATCAGGCAGGGCATCAGCACCCAGTAGACCAGTTTGTCGTTGAGGTTCCAGAACTCGGTGCTGGGAATGCCGCCCCGGCGCAGCAGATGGCCAAGCGCGATGATCAAAAAGATCGGCAAGATCGAGGTGAGGATGGCGAACATGGGCGGTCTCGGTCAGAGATGTGGTTCCGATTGCCATAGGACGATCTGGTGGGATTGGCGAGGCTCTATAGCACTTCGCAAAATACTTGAATCACCAAACGCTGCCTGAAATCAAAGATTTTAAAGCGTTAGGTGATGTTGGTTGTGTGGAGTTTTTTGCGAAGTGCTCTAGTCGTCGATCACCGCCATGGCGTCGATTTCGACCAGCAGGGCGGGATCGGCCAGCGCGCTGACTACGACGCCGGTCGAGCAATGATGCACGCCCTCGAACCAGCGGTTGATCGCCTCGTAAACCGGACCGCGATAAGAGATGTCGGTGACATAAACGGTCAGCTTGACCACATCCTTCAGACTGCCACCTGCCTCGCGCATCCAACGGTCGATGTTTTGGCAAGCCTGATCTGCCTGTTTGCCGGGATCGCCTTTACCCACCACAGTGCCGTCCAGCAGGGTACCTACCTGTCCCTGCATCACCACCAGATCGCCCCGCGCGCGGATAGCTTTGGAGTAGGTTGCCCGAGCGTGATAGCGGGTTTCGTATTTGTGGATATGGGTGCGGGACATACGCTCTCCTCCTGTCAGGCCATGGCGCGGGCGAGATAGTCGGCGATCATGTCGCCGAAACTCTGCTCTACCCCGCAATCGAACCCGCCCTCGCAACGCATGACAAGCGCCTTGAGGCCGAAGAACTCGGTGAAACTCACGGCATCGGGCCCGAAGGTTGAGATATGCAGGTCAAGCGGGCAGCCGATGGACATGACCTGATCTGCGTCAGGGCCAGTGATGCGAAAAAAATTGTGCGTGTCCGAAACGGTCACGAGGCTGATCTCGGGCGGAGATTGGGCTGGCTTCAACGCGGCCTGCAGCGCGGCCTCATCTTCGATGTCAGCGCGTAAGATCCAGTGATCGGGGCCGATGAAACAAAGCGTCCTGCCGTCTGTGTGGCTTAGGCTGTTGGGGTGTTCTGGAAAGGCGGGCAGGGTGCCTTTGGTCCACTCGGCCAGCGCCTTGCGTTTGCCTTTCAGGTCGAAAAGAGCCGAAAGGGGCAGCCTGTCGATTGCAGCGTCATATGCCATGTCAGGATCTCAACCTTTCGCCGTCGGGATCGTAGAAGATGGGTGCGGCGACTTCCGCCGGGATAGTGCCGTCGGTCAGCCGGACATGCACTGTTTCGCCATGGCGCGACGCCCCGCGTTCCAGCAGCGCAAGCCCCACCCACCGGTTCAGAACCACGCTCCAGACGCAGGCGGTGACCAACCCCTCGGTCGGTCTGCGCTCGCCGCCCGGAGTCAGCGGCGCGCCCTCGGGGATCTGGCGGTTGGGGTCGGTCGGAAGCACTCCCACCAGCTCGCGCCTCACCGTATCGCCCGCGCGGCGCAGGGCGACCGAGCGTTTACCCAGATAGTCGGGTTTCTTCTTCGACATGACCCAACCCATGCCAAGGTCATGCGGGTCGACAGTGCCGTCCACCTCGTGCCCAAGCGAGAGAAACCCTTTCTCGACGCGCAGCACATGATTGGCCTCGGACCCGATGGGCTCGATTCCAAAGGGTGCCCCGGCCTCCATGATCGCGTCCCACAGCGCGCGCATGTGACGGGGGGCGACGTTGACCTCAAAGGACAGCTCGCCGGTGAAGCTCACCCGCACCACGCGAGCGGGCAATCCGGCGACGGTGCCCTCGGCAAAACTCATGAACGGCAGCGCTTCGGGAGAGAGGTCGATATCGCCCTCAAGTGCCGCCATCACCTCGCGCGCTTTTGGCCCGCAGATGGTGGCATTGTTCCATTGGCTGGTGACGGTGGTGACGAACACGTTCCAGTCGGGGAACTGCGTCTGCAACAGCTCCTCCATATGCGAATTCACTGCATCCGCATGACCGGTCGAGGTCGAGACGATCCAGCGGTGCTCATCCAGCCTCAGCGCCACACCGTCATCCAGAATGAGCCCGTCATCGGTCAGCATCAGGCCGTATCGACCTCGACCGGGTTTCAGCGTCGACATGATGTTGGTGTAGAGATGGTCGAGGAACCGGCCCACATCGCGGCCCTTCAACTCGAACGTGCCTAAGGGAGAGCCGTCATAGACACCGACGCCCTCACGTACCGTCCGGCATTCGCGGTTGACGGTGTCCTGAAAGCTTTCGCCGGGACGCGGGAAATAGCCCGGGCGCCGCCAGCGCGCGCCCGCCTCGTACATGAAGGCTCCTCGGGCGAGGTTCCATTCGGTGATCGGGGTGTGGCGATAGGGCAGGACAACGCTGTCCTCGCGTATCCCGCCAATGGCTCCAAAGGAGACCGGGGTATAGGGTGATCGGAAAGTGGTCGTGCCAACTTCGTCCAGCGGCAGACCCTGCTGTAGGGCAACGGTGCCGATGATGTTGATGTTGCCGGTCTTGCCCTGATCGATCCCCATGCCGCCGGTGGTATAGCGTTTGACATGTTCGACATTGTCATAGCCCTCGCGCAGGGCGAGATGAACGTCATCGACTGAGACGTCGTTCTGGATGTCCAGAAACGCCTTGCCGCGCGCCGGCTCGACACGCCAGAGGGGTTCAATCGCGTAAGGCAGGTCGTTGGCATCGGGGCATTTCGGAACCGGCACACCGGCGACTTTCGCGCCGGCCTCAGCCCCCGAACGCAGCGCCTCGGCTAAAGTCATCTCGCCCGCCGCGCCACCGGCACAGATAGTATTCTGCGCAGGCTGATCGGGCAGGAAACTGGCCAGTGTCTCGTCATAGTGCAGCGTGCCGCGCGATTGGGAGAAGAGGTGAACCGCCGGGTTCCAACCCCCGGAATGTGCCAACAGATCGCAGGATATGCGGCGGGTGGCGCCTCCGCCGATGGGGGCAATTTCGGCCGCACGCACATGGCGGTGCCCGACGGCTGTGGTCACGACATGGCCCGACAGAATCTCGGTGTCCGGCACCAGCGCGCGCGCCGCATCCGGCACGTCGCGTCGGCTGTCGATGACGGCGGCAACCTTCACACCGGCGGCGCGCAGATCGGCGGCGGCGGCATAGGCGCTGTTGTTGTTAGTAAAGACAACCGCCCGCTTGCCGGGCCGGACCGCAAACCGGTTGACATAGGTCTGCGCCGCACCTGCCAGCATCACGCCAGGGCGGTCGTTGTTGCCGAAGACCAGACTGCGCTCGATGGCGCCGGTGGCGGTGATGACATGGCGCGCACGTACCCGCCAGTTACGCTCCAGCAGGCTGGGGTTCTCCGGCACGCGTTCGTTCACCATCAGGTAGTTGTGTTCGCGATAAGCCCAGACCGTCGCGTTCCGCAGATGGGTGACATTGGGCATTGCGGCCAGTTCGGTGACGGTGTCGCTTACCCAGGTGATCGCGTCCTGACCGCCGATGGTGAGCTTGCGTGACAGTAGGTTGCCTCCGGCCTCGATGCCCTCATCGGCCAGCATGACACGCAGACCCGCCCGGCCCGCGACCAGTGCTGCCATCAGACCGGCAGGCCCGGCGCCCGCGATCAGCAGATCGGCGTGGGCGAAACGGCTCTCGAAATGACCCTGAGTGGGCGGCTCCGCGGGAGCGCTCGCCAGCCCGGCAGCCTTGCGGATCGAGGGCTCATAAAGATGCCAGTTCGGCCATTTGAACGTCTTGTAATAGAACCCAGCCGGCAGGAAACGGGCAAAAAGCTGGTTGATCCCGCCCAGATCGAAGCCGGGTGAGGGCCAGCAGTTCACTGACCGCGCGCTGAGCCCGTCGCGCAACCGAACCGTGGTCGCCGGTTGATTAGCCGATGCATCCGCGCCTTTAAGTTCCACCAGTGTTGATGGCTCCTCGGGGCCCGCTCCAACGATCCCGCGCGGGCGGTGGTACTTGAAACTGCGCGCGGTCAGCTTGACCCCGTTGGCCAGAAGGGCCGAGGCCAGCGTATCGCCTTCGAATCCCGAAAGGCGCCGCCCGTTGAAGGTGAAGGGGAGAGGCCGGGATCGGTCGATCCGGCCGCCTTGAGGCAATCGGTCAACCTGCATCGGCGGGGCCCTCCACGATGTCATGGGTGCGCGTGTCGCGCCAGATGGTCAGCCAGGTGCCGCAGCCGCGGACATGCCACCACCGCTCCTGCACCGGGCCGAGCGGGTTGGGCACTTGTGTTAAATGGGCCACCCAATCGGCGTCTGAGGTCGCATTGGGATCGGGGCGGTCGGGTTTGACCGGGCCGCCAAAGGCGAACTCGCTTTCGTTGCGCGGGCCGCAAAAAGGGCAGGGGATCAACAGCATGCGGTGCTTTCCTTACCTGGCGGTGGTGGTGCCCGTTTCCATCACGTAGTCGAGATGACGGAAGCGGCTGAGCGTAAATGGTGCCATCAGCGGATGCGGGCGCCCGGTTGCGACCAGATGCGCCAGGGTCAGGCCGCCTGCGGGAATGGCCTTGTAGCCACCCCACCATCCGGCGGTGATGAACAACCCCGGCACATCGGTCTGGTCCATGATGGGAGAGGCGTCATGGGCGATATCCAGATGCCCGCCCCATTGCCGCATCAGCTTGAGCCTCTTGAACGAAGGAAACAGTGACAGCATCGCAGTCACAGTATCCTCGAACACATGCTGCTTGATGTCCCGGCGAAAGCTCTGGCCCATGTCGGGCGCGCCGCCGATCACCATTTCCCCCTTGTCGGACTGGCTGAAGTAGAAACCTGAATCGGGGCAGTTCACGATGACATCAACCAGCGGTTTGACTGGCTCGGAGACGAAGGCCGTCAGGTTCATCGTGCGCAGGGGCAGTTTCAGCCCCGCCGTTTCGGTCAGTGTCGTGGTATGGCCCGATACGGCTACCACAACCTTATCCGCACGAACGGTGCCGCGAGCGGTCTCAACCCCCTCGATGGAGCCGTCCTGCGCCCGGATCAACTGCGTAACGGCGGTTTGCTGGTGGATATCCACTCCCATCGCGTCAATCGCACGCGCATAGCCCCAGGCCACGGCGTCATGCCGGTTCACGCCCGCATCCGTATGCACCATCCCACCGATCACCGGCAGCCGCGCATCCGGCCCGCCTCCGGTCAGCGCGGGGACACGACGGCGCAGTTCGGCCTCGCTGATCTGCCGATAGGTCGAGCCGTAGATGTCCATCGTCAACTGCCGCCGCCGCAGCTCGCGCATCTTGGGATAGGTCTGCACCACGTCGATCATGGTGCGTTTCGAGTGCATCAGGTTGAAGTTCAGCTCATCCGTGAGCCCTTCGAACATCTCGACCGACTTGACGTAGAACGGGATCGAGGCATCGCGCATGTAGTTCGACCGCACGGTGACCGTGTTGCGGGCGATGTTGCCGCCGCCCAGCCAGCCGCGTTCGAGCACGGCAACATTGGTGATGCCGTGCTCCTTGGCCAGATAGTATGCGGTCGCGAGCCCATGTCCGCCCGCGCCGATCACGATGACTTCGTAGCGGTCTTTCAGTGGCGGGCTGCGCCAGGCGCGGGTCCAACCCTTGTGCTTGTTCAACCCCTGCCAGATCAGGGAGGCAACGTTGTATCTTTGCATATTGTGCATATATTTTACCATTGGTAAAATTCAGTCAAGTGATTCCACCACTCGCAGAGTGCCGGGCGAAACGGTATTGAAGGAAACGAGCGGCAATCGGTCGGAGGGTAGAATGGCAGAGAAATCGGGTATCGACATTGCGGTCGGGCGGGCGCTGAACCGGCTGCGGCAGGAGCGAGGGCTGACCGTCACGGCCCTGTCCAACACCTCGAGCGTGTCGGCGGCGATGATCAGCCGGATCGAGAACGGGCAGGTCTCGCCCTCGCTTTCGACACTGGGCGCGCTGGCCGAGGCAATGTCGGTTCCTGTGATGGCGCTGCTGACGCAGAATGACCACACCGCCGATGTGCACCACGTGCGGGCGGGGCAGGGGTTGCCGTCGCGCCGGGTGGCGCCGAACCATGCGCATGAATACCTGCTGCTGGGCAAGCATTGCGGCCCGGGCGGCAGTTTTCAGGCTGCACGTATCCGTATCGACCGAGATGAGGCGGGCACGCTGCCGACCTACCAGCACGAGGGTCACGTATTCCTGCTCATCCTGTCAGGCGCGGCCACCTATCGCTGCGGTTCCGAGCGGTTCGTGATGCGCGAGGGCGACACGCTGAGTTTCGATGCCAAGCTGCCGCACGGGTTTTCCGAGATCGATGGCGATCATGTGGAATTCATCACGGTCTCTTCCCGTCCCGACTAGGCGCAAGGTTTGCACCTGCCCGGTCGCGCCGTCATAAAGGGCGCAAGCCCGGGTGCAGAGCCGGGACGCAAGCGGAGGGACCATGAAAATCACGTTCCGGCAGGTCGATGCGTTTCGCACCGTCATCTCCTCGGGCTCGGTCACCGAAGCCGCTGAGATGCTGGGCATCTCACAGCCAGCGGTCTCTCGACTGATTTCGGATCTCGAGGCGGAGGTGGGTTTTGCCCTGTTCCAGCGCGAGGGGCGCGGACTGGTGCCGACTGAAGAGGGCCGCCTGCTGGTGGTCGAGGTGCGTCAGGCGGTCAGCGGCATGGAGCATATCAAGGACGCCGCCGCCGTGATCGGCACCTTTGGCCACGCGATGCTGCGCCTTGTCACAACGCCGACCTTTGCCAGCCAGCTTGCCCCCGACTTGATCGCGGATTTCGCGGAACGGCGGCCCAAGGTCATGACTCGGATGGAGATCGAGGCCAATGACGATACCGTCGAATGGCTGGTCTCGCAGAACCACGATTTCGGGCTGTCCACCAGCGAACCCGCCAATCCGGCGCTGAACAGTCTGATCCTGCACCGGGGCGAGGTGTCCTGCGTGCTGCCGATAGCTCACCCTCTGGCCGGGAAGACATCGATCCAGCTCAAGGATTTGGCAGGCGAAAGCTATATCTCTTATGTTGCCGGGTCCCGGTTTCGCCACGCCATCGACCGCCTGTTCGATAAGCAGGGGATCACGCGCAGCCTGCGGTTCGAGACCCGGACAACGGACGCAATCTGTCAGCTTGTTGCGCGCGGGCTTGGCATATCCCTCGTGGCAGCAACTCCGGCCCAATTGGAGGCGGTGGCAGGCTGCGTTGCGGTACCCTTCGCGGCGCCTCTGGATTTCAAGGCGGTGCTGATCTGGTCGGGCAAGCGCCCGCTTTCAGCCCCTGCCGAGGAGTTTCTGCAGCTCGCCCGCGACCGCGCCACACCGACCGCCTAACGCTCCCCAGCCTTGCCGCGTTTTTCCAGCCGGGCAAAGACCCGGGACAGGGTGAAGCAGACGAGGAAATAGAAGGCGGCGGTGGTGATCCATGCCTCGAAGATCATCCGGGACGAGGCAACGAGTTCGACCGTCTTGTAGGTCAGCTCCTGCACCGAAATCAGCGAGATGATCGAGCTGTCCTTTATCAGTGTGATGAATTGGTTCGCCAGCGGCGGAACCACTCGCTTCATCGCTTGCGGCAGCACGATATAGCGCAGCTCCTGCACCCGGCTCATGCCGATCGACCGCGCCGCCTCGCGCTGGCCGCGCGGGATCGACTGGATGCCTGCGCGCACGATCTCGCCGACAAAGGCGCTTTCGAAGAGGGCCAGAACGATGACGCCCGAGACCAGCGACGGGAACCGCCGCATCTCGCCAAAGAAGAACTCCCAGACGCCGATATCCTCTTGCCGCGCGATGCCACGGGCCCAGCGTTCCAGATCAAGCGCGTCGATCAGTTGTTGCGACAGGAAGAAGAAGAAGATGAAAACCACAACCACGGGCGGGATGTTGCGCAGGCATTCCAGATAGGTTCGCGCCAGCATCCGCACTGTCAGATTGGCCGAACAGCGTGCGACGCCGAGGATCGTGCCCAGGATCAGGGCCAGGATGCTGGCGTAGATGCTGATGCGAACCGTGGCTGCCAGCCCCTGCAACAGCAGGTTGGCAAACCACTCCTCACGCCCCGAGTGCCAGCCGACAATATAGCCCGGGATCAGTTCCCACCGCCATTTGTAGTTCAGTGTTCCTTCGATCGAGTACCAGATATATCCGAAGAACCCGACCAGCAGCGCCAGGATCAGGTAATCGGGCCATTTCATTTTTTTGACGAAATTCTGCACCGGCGGGTCCTCGGTACGGGGGCCGGATTAGTGCCCGGCGCCCCGTGTTTCAGATGGTTACTGCGCGACCTGATCCGCCCATTCTTCGGTGGCGAACCAGTAGTTGTGACGCTCTTCCAACCAGCCGCTGCGCCACTGCTGGGCGATCCAGTTGTTGAAGTAGTTCATTGCGTCCGGATCCCCCTTGCGCACACCAAAGGCCTCGCCGCGCGGATCGTAGAGGTTTTCGAACGGCACGCTCAGCGTCTCCGGGTTGCGCCCGGCCTCGCGGTTTGGTGTCGGCTGCGCCGCCATCGAGGCGTGTGCGTTGCCGTTCAGAACCTCCTGGGTCGAGGCGCCGTCCTCATCGAACAGGAGCAGCGTGGCGTTTGGGAAGTTCTCGGCGATCACTGCGGCCGGTGTCGCGCCACGGCGTGCGGCGAACGTGATTTCGGGCTTATTGAAATCCTCAAGCGACATGCCTTCGGTCATCGACTTGTTGGCCAGAATAGCCAGACCCGAATAGGCATATGGATCGGTGAAGTTGATGGTCAGGTTGCGCTGTGCGGTCACCGACATGCCCGAGATAATCACGTCGAAATTGCCCGAGACCAGCGCCGGGATGATGCCGTCCCAGGCGGTCGGCACGAACTCGACCTCGACGCCCATATCCTCGGCCAGTTGCCGGCCCACATCCAGCTCGAACCCGATCAGATCGCCGTTCTTGTCCCGCATCGACCACGGCACGAACAGCGACAGGCCGATGCGGATCACGCCGTCCTGCTTGATGGTCTCGATCACGCTTTCGCTTGACAAACCCTGCGTGGTGCTTTGCGCGGACGCCGGAAGGGCAAGGCCGGTTGCAGCCGTCGCCGCGAGGGCGAGCCCGAGCATTCTTCTGGAAAACTTCATGGGTTACCTCCTTGTGGTTTGAGCGGTCTTTGTGTGGTTATTGATCGACTGAGTATCTCCGCTCCAGATAGGACACGCCGGCAGACAGGATCAGCGTCACCGCCATGTAGACAGCGGCGACGGTGAACCAGATTTCAAAGCTCATGTAGGTGTCGGAAATGATGTTCCGCCCGATGGTGGTCAGCTCGGCGACGGCGATAACGCTGACGATTGCCGAGGATTTGATCAGGTGCACGACCTCGCCGGTCATCGGCGGTAGCATAAAGCGCACCGACTGCGGCAACACGATATAACGATAGGTCTGGAATTGCGTCATCCCGATGGATTTCGCGGCCTCCCACTGGCCCCGGGGAACTGCATTAATCCCTGCGCGCAGGATTTCCGAGATCAGTGCGGCATGGAACACAGCGAGCGTCAGAACACTGGCCGTATAGCGGTCGAACCCGAAGATCGGGCCGAGCACGTAGTAGAAAAGATAAAGCAGCACCAGCAGCGGGATGTTGCGGATCAGCTCCAGAAACCCCACCGCCACTGCCGATCCGACGATCAGCCCCGACAGTCGCAGCAACGCCACCAGCAGGCCGAGGGCCGTGGCCAGCGCAAAGGCAATGACCGACAATTGCAGCGTGGCGACAAGACCGATCATGATCTCGCCCCACTGAAACCCGTCATCGGTGAACGAGTAGAGATATTGCGGGATGCGATACCATTGCCAGTTGTAGCCCATGTTCTGGGCGCCGGTGAACGAGCCATAGACGATCAGCCCGACAACGATGACATAGATCGCGACCGAGACCGGCACCGAGTCGAAAAAGCGCTGGATCGCCGGGGGCTTCGGCAGCGGCGCCCCCCTGACGCCCGGCATCCGGCTCACATCCATGTCAGTGCTCCAGAATCTGATCCAGGAACAGCCGGCAGCGTTCGCTGGAGGGGTTGGTGAAGAATTGCTCGGGCGGCGAGATTTCCACGATCCGACCGTCCTCCATGAACACCATCGTGTCGGCGACCTTGCGGGCGAAACCCATTTCGTGGGTGACGACGACCATGGTCATGCCGGTGTCGGCCAATTCGACCATCACATCCAGCACCTCGTTGATCATCTCGGGGTCCAGCGCCGAGGTTGGCTCGTCAAACAGCATGATCCGGGTTTCCATGCAGAGCGAGCGGGCAATCGCCACGCGCTGCTGTTGCCCGCCCGAAAGCTGCGCGGGGTATTTGTCGGCCTGTTCGGGGATATGGACACGCTCAAGATAATTGCGCGCGGTCTCTTCCGCCTGCGCCTGCGAGATCTTGCGCACCTTCATCGGACCGATAGTCAGGTTTTCCAGCACCGTCAGATGCGGGAACAGGTTGAACTGCTGGAACACCATCCCGACCTCCTGCCGCAGGTCGCGGATTTCCTTGGCGCCTTCGTAGACCTCGATCCCGTCGATGACGAGCCGCCCGGAATTGTGCCATTCCAACCCGTTGAAGCAGCGGATCAGTGTGGACTTGCCCGATCCCGACGGCCCGCAGATTACCACCTTTTCGCCCTGATGGACGGTCAGGTCGATATCCTTCAGGGCGTGAAACGAACCATAGAACTTGTCCAGATTCGTGACCTCGATCATGGGTGCGGACTGGGTCATCTCAGGCCTGTCGTGTTTCGGGACAACATGATCTGCCGTCCGTTGGAATTGCGGATGCGGGATGCCATTGGAGGCGGCGACACACATCCGGTCCTGTGGGCTGAGTCGCGCAGCACGCCCCGAAATCGGAAGACCGGGCGGCGAAGCAATTGGGTGGAGGGTATGGACACCGGCCTCAAGTCCCCCAGTTTTGTTGCGCGATGTTTAATATGGTTGCGTAATATGCAATATTCGTCAATACAAAACTGGGTGGACTGCTTGTTAGCCGCCGAGCGGCGAAGGGATAGCCAAAGGAGGAGACGTGAATGTCTGCGTGGATCAGGATGATTTCCGACGAAGATGCCGATGACCGGCTGAAGGCGGCCCTGGACCTGGCGCGGACACCGCACGGGACGGTGGACAACGTGATGCGAGTGCACTCGCTGCGGCCCAACACGATGAACGGGCATGTGATCCTCTACCGAGCCTGTCTGCATGACGAAACTAACACCGTGCCAATGTGGTTTCAGGAAGTGATCAGCTCGTATGTCTCGACCCTGAACGAATGCCCTTATTCCTATGCCAATCACTGGGCCAATGCTCGTCACCTGATCGGCGACGAGGCGCGCGCCGACGCGGTCGAGGCGGCGTTGCAGAGACGTAGGCCGCAGGATGCGTTCGGCGGCGCGCAACTGGCCGCCCTGCGCTATGCCGAGAAACTGACGCTTTCGCCCGGCGGGATCGCTAGGGACGATGTGGCCTTCCTCAAGGAGGCCGGCTGGGAGGACGGCGAGATCCTCGAGATCAACCAGATCGTCTGTTATTTCAACTACGCCAACCGTTTGCTTAACGGACTTGGCGTGACGACCGAGGGTGATGTGGTCGGGTACTACAAGAGCGAGTGAAGGGCCTGCGCCATGCAGACGGACCCCCCCGGCAGAAAGATCGACAGGGCCATCGGCGCTTCGCTGAAAGAGCTGCGCCAGAGCCGGGGACAGTCCGCGCGCTGGCTGGCGGATCAGTCGGGGATTTCGGCGGCGATGGTCAGCCGGATCGAGAACGGGCTGGTTTCGCCCTCGATCGGTACATTGGCCGCGCTGGCTGAGGCTTTGGAGGTGCCGATTGTCTCGCTCTTCCGAGAGGCGCGCACGGATCACACTGATTACACGCTGGTCCGCCACGGCGAGGGGCTGAAATCGACCCGTATCGCCGATGGGCATAGTCATGAATATGTCAACTTGGCCATGCATGCGCGCAAGGACCTGCGGTTTCAGGCACGCCAGGTCACCCTGCTGCGCGATGGCGGTCAGCCGCCAACATATGTCGGTCACGGTGTCGTTTTCGTGCAGGTGCTCGAAGGCGAGGCGATCTATCGCTACGGGCAGAATCGCTTCACTCTGCGCGCGGGCGACAGCATCAGTGTCGATGCCGAACTCAATCACGGCTTTGTCGAAGTGCTGACCCCCGAATTCGTGTTCCTGACCGTGCAGGCCGAACGACCTTGAGAGTGCCCACCCATGGCCAGCCCCATCGACCATGACCTGACCCGAGGTGCCATCGCCGGGCATTTTCGCACGCTTGCGGTGCCGGCGGCCATCGGGATGCTGTTCAACACGCTCTACAATATCGTGGACATGTTCTTTGCCGGTTTGCTGTCCACCAGCGCACAAGCGGGGCTGTCGCTGGGGTTTCAGGCTTTCTACATCGCCATCTCGGTGGGAGTCGGCCTCGGCGCGGCGATGGGTGCTCTGGTCGGCAATGCGCTCGGGGCCACCGACCGGCGCAAGGCGCGGCGGCTGGCGGCGCAGGGGATGAGCTATGGGGTGCTGGCCGCTCTGGTGCTGGCGGTGGCCGGGCAATGGTACGGCCCGGCGATCATCCACCTGGTCTCGGAGCCCGGTGAGTACCGTGATGCCGGGATCCGTTATTACCTGTTGTTGTCGCTGGCCTTGCCAGGGTTTCTGGTGGCCTTCGGTTGCAACGGCATCCTGCAGGCCCATGGCGACGGCCGCTCGATGCAGCGGGCGCTGATGGTAGCGTTCTTCGCCAATATCGGCCTCAATCCCTTGCTGATCTATGGCATTCCGGGGCTGGTGCCGGGCATTGGCTTTGACGGGCTGGCAGTCTCGACCGTCATCAGCCAGACCGGCGTGATGCTGTACCTGATCCGTCAGGTCCTGCGATTGCGGACAATGGCCCGGCTGCGTGCTGCGAATTTCTCCCCACGCCCGGCGAAATTTGGCGAGATCTCGGTTCAGGCGCTGCCGGTCGCCATGTCGATGCTGGTCATGTTCCTGTCGGGCTTCGTGATGCAATTCGCGCTCAAGGGTTTCGGCCAGCATGCTATCGCCGGTTTTGGGGTCGCGATCCGGCTGGAGCAGATCCTGCTGCTGCCGGTTCTCGGCGTCACCGGTGCGCTGCTGCCCATTGCCTCGCAGAACTTTGGAGCCCGCAATTTTGCCCGCGTGCGCGAGGCGTTGTTCTATTGCTGGAAGGTCGGTTTTGTCATGACTGCCATCGCCTGCCCGACCCTGTGGATCTTCGGCGGCCCGGTGCTGAGCCTTTTCACCGACGACCCCGAGGTGATCCGCGTCGGGCTCACCTATCTCAGGGTCGACAGCGTCATCCTGCCGTTCTACATGATGCTCTTTGCCATCAACTCCTATCTGCAGGCGCTCAAGCGACCGATCTGGACGGTTTGGATTAGCTTGTACCGGCAAGGCTTTGGAATCGCGTTCTTTGTCTGGCTGTTCGTGGGTATCTGGGGGTTCAGCGAAATCGGCGTCTGGTTCGGCACCGCCTGTGCGGTGATCACCGGCTGGATGGTCTCGCTGATGATCGCAACCCGCGTGGGCCGCCGCGAGATGGGCGGGCTTTGGCGGGCGCGACAGGGTGTGGCCGCCTGAGGGATCAGCGGCGCGCGTTGAGTGCATCACGAAACCTCTTACGCGCCTCGACGCCGTGGATATAGGCATAGTCGCGCGGGTGAGGCGCGCCGGGCACGATCTCGAGCACCGTCATCTGCGGTCCAGGCGCGTCGATGAAACCGGGCAGGGCGGCGCGGAACGTTTTAAGATCCGAAAAACTGCGACTCTCGCGGTACCCGGCAGCGCGCGCGAAGCCTTCGAAATCCACCTTGTCGGCAGCGGGCAGCGGATGTGCGCCATTCACCTCGTAGGTGCGGTTGGCAAACAGGACATGATGCAGGTTCGTCACCCCGGATCCGGCAATCGTCACCAGCGATCCGAGGTTCATCAGCAGGCTGCCGTCACCGTCAAAGACGAACACCCTCCGGTCGGGATTGGCCAGTGCTAACCCCAGCCCGTGAGATGAGGCCTGTCCCATCGCCCCCACAGCGACATAGTTCAGTGGTCGGGAATTGAGTGCCATCCAGTCGAAATTGGTCTGATAGACGGCCACAACGATATCTTCGTCACGGATATGCGGGGCGAGGGTAGTCAGGGCCTGATCGCGGGGAATGGTCATGAAGCCTCTGGGGCGCGGCCGACGAGGAAGATGTGAGGACGGGAGAGTTTATAGGCGCGGTCGATGGCTTCGGGTATGTGCGCCTCGTCCCCGGGCGCCTCGATCAGAGAATGACTGATCCCCATCGCGCGCAGTACCGGCTGTACGATGCGTACACCGTAGGCTGAGGACTGGTCCGGCGGCAGATGCGGCTCCTTCCCCTGCAGCCCCACCAGCATCACCACCGGCATTTCATAGTCCACCCCAATGGCGCGGATGGCGTTGAGTGAATCCATCAGCCCGGTCTGTTGCATCGTCAGCACCGCGCGGGTGCCATTGTAGGACATTGCCGCACAGATCGAGACGCCCTCATCCTCCTTGCAGAGTCGCGTCAGCCGGAAATCCGGGTCGCGCGAGACAGGCCAGAGCAGGCCGTCACTGGTTACGATGTCGGGCACCGCCACGACTTCACGCACGCCCGCCGCCTTGATCGCGGCCAGGATCGCCGCGCCGCTGGGATGGGGAACGGACGGGGCATCAACCGGAGAGGTGGAAGTCGCGACCATCAGGCTCCTCCGTTCAGAAACGCACCGATCCCGTCGGCACAGGCGGCATTTTCATGTGGAAAGCCCAGAGTGATCCGGATGCAGTCTGCATAGGCCGGTGAGGCGAAGCGGCGCACCAGGATGCCCCTCGCACGCAGATAGTCGTGAACAGCCGCTGCGGACCGGCTTGGATCGGGAAATCTCACCAGCAGAAAGTTGGTTTGACTCGGGACGACGTGCAGCCCCATGGCCGAAAGGCGCGCGGCTAGCGCTTCACGCTCTTGCTGGTTTTCGCGCCGGACCATGGCCACATGCCCCGGGTCCTCCAGCGCCGTCAGAACCGCCGCCGCCGAGGGGGTGGCCAGCGAAAAGGTAACGCCGACCCGACGGATGGAGTCGATGATGTCTGGATTGCCATAGACCCAACCAACCCGCGCCCCGGCCAGCCCGTAAATCTTTGAAAACGTGCGCGTGACGATCACATTCCCGGCCTCGGTGGCCAGCGCATGGCCGGGCTCATAATCCTCTGCGGTTACATATTCCTCATAGGCACAGTCGAGGATGAGCAGCACGTCCTCGGGCAGCGCAGCGTGCAAGCGCCGGATTTCGGCGCCGCTCAGGTAGGTGCCCGCTGGGTTCTCGGGGTTGGCGAGATAAACAATGCGGGTGCGTTCGGTCACCGACGCAATCATCCGATCCACCGAAGGGACGAAATCGTCATCTGGAACCGAGACGGCCTCGGCATCGTTGGCGTAGGCATAGTTCGGCACCTTGAGATAGCCATTCGCGCTGCGGATCAATTCATCGCGCGGGCTCAGAAAGGCGCGGGCCGCGCGGGCCAGCAGGTCGTCCGAGCCATGGCCCACCGTGATGCACGCCGCGTCCAGCCCGTGACATTCAGCAATGGCAGGCGTCATCAGACGGTCCGGCATCTCGAGGTAGCGTTCGATCCCGGTCACAGCTGCGCGGGTAGCGGCCAGCGCATGCGGGCTTGCCCCGTACACGCTTTCATTCGAATGCAGCAGGATCGCGGGTGGGCGCTCTCCGCTTGGTCCGGCACCCAGCATATGGGCCTTGATCCGGTCAACTCCCGGGCGCGGTGTCGGTGCGGGCATGGGCTCCTCCCTCTGCATCTCATTAAATCACATAAACTATGTATTTTGGAAGTTCATTTTCATTTAAGTTATGATACGACTGGATACCAGACGTCCATGGACGCGAGTCGGAGCCACCTGATGGACACCGCAAAACCCGCCAGCCGCCTGCATCTGGCCCTGGACCTGACCGCACCCGGGCGGCAGGTGGGCGATCTGATGCTGCGCTGGTCGGACAACAGCAATCCGCTGGGCTATCACCCGATCCCGGTGATCAGCCTGAAGGGTGACAGCGGGCCGGTGGTGCTGATCATCGGAGGCACACATGGGGATGAGTTCGAAGGCCCCGCAGCGATCATGCGGCTGTCCGAGCGGCTGGACCCAGCGGCGTTGCAAGGGCAGGTGATCCTGATCCCCGCGCTGAACGCACCTGCACTGGCTGCCTCGTCGCGAGTCTCACCGCTGGACGGAACCAATCTGAACCGCGCCTTTCCCGGCGATGCTGATGGTGGACCGACAGCGATGATCGCAGATTATCTGGAAACCGCGCTTTTGCCCCTCTGCGACGCCGCCATCGATCTGCATTCGGGCGGCAGGGCGTCGTTCTTTGCCCCTTCGGCGCTGGCCTCACAAACGGCGGATCCGACACTCAGGGCGCAGAACCTCGCGCTGGCGCAAGCCTTTGGCCTACCGCTGATTTGGGAATTGGGGGCAAACAACGACAACCGGTCAGTGAATGCCGCAGCCGAACGCGCAGGCGTTCCGATGATCGCAACCGAACTGGGTGGCGGCGGCGGGGTGGACCCAGAAATTACCGACGCGGCGGAGGTGGGGCTCTTGCGCTGTCTTGGGCACGTGGACGTTTTGCCGGATCAGCCCGAACCGGCACAGGCGCGCCGGGTCGAGATCGCCTCTTCCCTGCATTCCGTCTACGCACCCGGCGAGGGGATTTTCGACCGCGCCGTCTCTTCTGGGCAGGATGTTGGCCAAGGCGATCTGGCGGGCCGGTTTCATTTCGTGACCGAGCCCGAGCGCGCTTCTAAAGACCTGCATTTTCCCGCAGACGGTCTTGTTCTGGCCCATACCTGCCGAGGCTTCGTGAAACGGGGAGAACTGCTGGCCCTCATCGCTCAGGATGTGAGCGGGGACGGCTGAATGGAGCAGTTTGGCCACTTCATAGATGGTGCCTTCACCACACCCTCGAACCAATGGATCGATAGTGTCGACCCAGCCGCGGGCACTGTCTGGTGCCGGTTCTCACGCGGCGATGCGCAAGACGCGACAGCAGCGATGGACGCCGCTGAACGCGCCTTTGAATCGGGCCCTTGGAGCCGTATGTCTGGCGCAGAACGAGCGGATTGTCTGGATCAGGTGGCCGATGCTCTGGCCAGGCGCTGGGAAGAGTTGGTTGAGGCCGAAATCCGCGACAACGGCAAGCGGCTGACTGAAGTGCGCGGCCAGTTTGCCGGGCTGGACAACTGGTTCCGTCCCTTTGCCGAAAAGGCCCGCCATATCAGCCGCGAGCCGCAGCACAACGCCGTGCCGGGTGTCCAGAGCGAGACGACCTATCTGCCCTTTGGGCCGGTGGTTGCCATCACGCCGTGGAATTCTCCGCTGATGATCCTTGCATGGAAGATGGCCCCGGCGCTGGCGGCGGGCAATACGATGGTGGTGAAGCCCTCGGAAATGGCCTCGGCCTCGACCCTGCTTTTTGCGCAGATGGTCCACGAAGCCGGTCTGCCCGCCGGGGTGCTGAACGTGGTGACCGGCTACGGGCATGAGGTGGGCGGGGCGCTCGTGCGTGACCAGAGAACCCGCATGGTCACCTTTACAGGCTCTGATCTGGGCGGCGGCAAGGTGGCGGCTGCGGCGGCTGAGAATGTGATTCCGGCAACGCTGGAACTGGGCGGGAAGTCTCCGCAAGTAGTCTTTGGTGACGCCGACCCGGACAACGCGGTGAACGGGATTTTGTCGGGGATCTTCCTGTCCAACGGCCAAAGCTGTGTCGCCGGTTCGCGGCTGATCGTTCAGGCATCGGTCAAGGACGTGCTGGTGCAAAAGCTCCTGGCACGCGTCTGGACGCTTCAGCTGGGCGATCCGATGGACCCGGAGACCCAGATCGGGCCGCTGGCCAACTTGCCGCATCTGGAAAAGGTCCGCGCGATGATTGCGCGAGCCGTGGACGAAGGCGCCACCTGTCTGCTGGACGGGCGAGAGGCGGGCAGGGGTCGGGCAGGGTTCTACGTTGGCCCAACCATATTCGACGATGTAACTCCCACCATGCAGCTCTGGCGCGAAGAGGTGTTTGGTCCGGTACTCGCTATCACAACCTTCGACACCGAGGCCGAAGCCGTGCAACTGGCCAACGACAGCGCCTACGGTTTGGCCGCCGGCGTCTGGACGTCCGACAGCGACAGGGGCGCTCGCGTGGCCCGCCAAATCCGCGCCGGAACCATCTACATCAACCACTATCGCAGCATCGATCCCGGCGCGTCCATCGGGGGACTCAAACGCTCGGGTTATGGCCGCGAGCTTGGTCCCGATGCCGTCAAACACTTCCTGCAAACCCGCTCGATCTGGACTGGCACCGCTCCAGTGCCTGATCCCTTTCCCGCCTGACCCATCCCCGGAGGAGACATGAACAGTTCATTCCAGACACCTCAGGGCAATTTTCGCGGCCACGCCCGGCAATCGGTCTGGGCCGAGGCACCCGACCCGGAACTCACCGAAGTCGGCCCAGGCACTCCCTGCGGCGAGTACCTGCGCCGCTACTGGATGCCGGTGGCGATGACCGATCAGGTCGGCGATCTCCCCTATCGCATCCGCATCCTGGGTGAGGACCTGGTCCTGTTCCGCGAAAAAGGTGAGGGCAAGCTGGGCCTCACGCATCTGCATTGCTGCCACCGCAACATGAGCCTCGAATTCGGCATCGTCGAAGAGGGCGGCATCCGCTGCTCCTATCACGGCTGGAAGTACGGGCTGGACGGCACCATCCTCGAAACCCCCTGCGAGCCGCCCGCCAGCCAGGTGAAGAACCGCACCTGTCTCGGCGCCTATCCGGTGATCGAGTTCAAAGGCCTCGCCTTTGCCTATCTCGGCCCGCCTGAGACCATGCCGCCGTTTCCGGTGATGGATACGTTCGACGAGGATGGCGACGAGATGCTCCCCTATCTCATCACCTCGCCGTGCAATTGGCTGCAGGTGATGGAGAATGCGTGGGACCCGTTCCATGTGGTCTATCTGCACACGCTGGCGGTACGGACCCAGTTCATCGACGCCTTCGCCGAGATGCCGATGATCGAATTCCACGAAAGCCAAACGGGCGATTTCTACACCAATGTGCGGCGGGTAGACGATATCGTCTGGGTGCGGGTGCATGACCACATGCTACCCTCGTTCACACAGAATGGCGGCCACTTTCCGGTGCCGGACGGGCCACGCTATTTCGGGCGCTGCGGCTTGTCGCGCTGGATCACGCCGGTGGACGACACTACTACGATGGTCATTGCCTGGCGTCATTTTCGGGACGGGGACGATCCGCGCGGTCTGACTGATAGAACCAAAGTGGGCTTCGGCATGACCGATTTCTATGGGCAGGATCCTGACCGCGATTACGAGCAGCGCCAGCGCGATCCGGGCGACTACGACGCCTGGGTCAGTCAGGGGCCGGTCAATGTCCACGCGCGCGAAAACCTCGGCTTCACCGATCGGGGCGTTGCCAAGGCCCGACGCCTGTTGCGCGATGCGATCCGCTCGGTGAAAGCGGGCAATCCGGCGCAGCAACCAACCGACAATTTCGACGGCGTGATCCCCACCTATGGCGGCGACACCATGCTGCGCATCCCGATGCAGGAAGGGCGCGATGATGGGGCGGTGCTCAAGGAAATCTCCAAGGAGATCGCGGCGATCTACATGTCGGGCGATCACCTGCAGGGCCCGGAGAGGCGGGAATTCATCACCGAGAGACTCAAGGAGTACGAGGCAAGCTGGCAATGACCCGAGTATCCATCAACCCCGGTCGTGTCGACTGGTCCGGCGAAAATCCGGGCATCTATCTAAAGACCGACCCCGAGGGTGAATACGACACGCTGGCGCTGTTCTTTCGCGTGGTGCTATCGCCCTTTGGTCGGGGCCATGCCGCCATCGTCTTGGGCGCCCCGGATGAGGCACAAGGATGGCCCGAGGTGCCGAACCTGATCATGACCGACAACCAGCGCATGATGCGCTGGATCGTCGATGGCTGGGTGACAAGGATGCCCACCTTTGTCGGCAAGGCGGGGCTGGGGGCGATGACATGGCTCGATTGCGACAGTGTGGAAAAGCGCCCCGGCAACCTGAAAACCCGGTACTCCGAAACCCTGCGCGGCTCGGGCGTGACGCTTGAGATGATCTGGCGCGACATGGGCCCGCCTCTGCCGGTCGAGGTGACCAAGGAGAACTCGGCCACCAAGGCGCATGAGATGTATTCGGTGTTTCTGGAGGCGAAAGAGGCGCAGATCTTGCTGAACGGCACCGCCTTGCCGGGGCAGGTCGCATCGCGCCAGTTCTTCGGCCGGACAATGTCCACCGCGTTCCTCGCCTTCTCCGAAACCTGGGTCACACCTGCGGAGGATCTCTGATGCCGCTGTCCACTCCCATCACTCACGGAACCGTTGATTGGACCGGCGAGAACCCCGGCATCCTGCTCAAGGATGCCGGGGGCGATTTCAGTGCCATGGCGCTGTTCTTCCGGGTGGCGTGGTCGCCGGTGGGGCAGGGGCAGGTGTTGCTGCTTTACGGAACGCCGGAGGCGGAGAAGGGGCCGCTTGAGGCGCCCAACGTCATGCTGACGGACAACCATGACCTTGCCTGCTTTTTGAAGGAGCAATTCATCGGGTGTCTCGCCGCCTTCCGCAACGCGCCCGCCTTTGACGCCCTGCCGATCCGGCCCGCGCAGGCCGTGCGTAGCACAGGCGATCCGATGAGCCACCGTTATACCGAAACCGTCTCGAGCGAGGGGCTGGTGGTGGAACTGGTCTGGGAAGGTCTGGAGCCGCCCAAGGCGCTGGAGCTGACGCCCGATCAGGTCGGCACCGGGATGCACACGATGTTCACTCTGCTGGTGCCTGCGCGGAATGCGCAGATCATCGTCAATGGCCACACCTTGCCCGGTGAGGTGGGCACCCGCGTGCAGGCGGGGTTCGAGACGACGACGGCCTTTCTCTACTTCTCGGAAACCTGGGTGATCCCGCCGGAAGAGCCCTCATGACCCACCCTGCCGACAGGCTGGCCTTTGACCGGGCCATGGTGACGCAACCTGTGTGGAACCGCTTTAACACTGCGGCGGAAACTATTGGTTTGGATGAGAATGTGTTGCTGCACGCAGGGCCCGCCTTTACTGATACGACGCACATCACGCAACCGGTTCTGAACTCGGCCTGCGTGGCTGCGGTCTATGAGGGGCTGGCGGCGGGTTTCGACGCGGCAGAGGCGATGATCCACGCGGGCGAGATCGTTTTGAAACCGGCGCAGGATCACGGAGTGGTCACTCCTCTGGCTGCAGTAGTTTCAGCATCGATGCCGCTGCACTTGGTTTATGACGCCTGGCGTGGCAAGATCCGCGCCTTTGCGCCGATCAATGGCGGCATCCGGCCTTCACTGCGGTCGGGCCTGCGGACCCAAGCGGTGTTGGAGCATATCCGTTGGCTGAACACCCGTGTCCGGGATGCTCTGCAAGCCGGGATCGGAGAGGGCATCGCGCTGGTGCCGCTGGCGGCGGACGGGCTGCGCGGCGGCGACGATTGCCATGGGTTCACACCGGTCGCGGGCACGGCATTGGTCGAAGAGATCCGTGGACGCAGCCGCGGCGGTATCGCAGATGATGAGGTGGCCGAGTTCATGGCGGCCTCACCAAGCCTGTTTCTGAACTTGTGGATGGCCGCGACCAAATGCATGATGGTAGCTGCAGAAGGCGTTTCCGGCTCGGGTCTGATCACGGCGGCGGGCGGCAATGGCCGCGATTGCGGTATCCAGATCGCGGGCCTGCCGGGGCGCTGGTTCACCGCCCCGGCAGATGCGCCCCGGGGCGATCTCGGCGCCCACCCACCCGACCGCGCGCTGGGTGCCATCGGCGACAGTGCGGTGGTCGACTGTTTCGGCTTGGGCGCGATAGCCTTTGCCCACTCTCCCAAGCAACGCAGCGCCATGGCGGACTATTTGCCCGACAATCTGGACGCGCTGAGCAGAGATCTGACGGTGGGTGCGCATCCCTATTTCCGAGGCCTTGATCAGGGTCTTGGATGCAGCGTCAGGCAGGCTGCAACGTTAGAGGCCGCGCCGATCATCAGCCTTGGGATTCTGGATCGCAATGGGATTGAAGGGCGGATCGGGGGTGGGGTTTTCTCTCTGCCTGCGGAAGTTTGCAGCGAAGCAGTAGACGCCCTGTCGGCCGCCGCGCCCAGAAAATCAAACCTCGTGCAGTAGCGAAAGATCCTCGGCCGAGGTCATCAGCACATCGAGAAACCGTTTCAAATCCTCTAGCGTGTGCCGCTGCACCGGAGCGTGCACCGACAGAGTGGCCAGCAACCGGCCTTGACTGTCCGGCACCGGAACCGCAACGGCGGCCATGCCGGTCATGAATTCCTCGTCATCCGTCGAATAGCCCTGCGACCGGATCTGGGCGAGCTCAGCCCGAAGCCTTTCCGGATCGGTGATGGTCTTCGGCGTTCTGTCGGCCAGCGAAGCGGCGGACAGAAACCCATCCAACACCTTGGCGCGCAAGGTGGACAGATACATCTTGCCGCTGGCCGTGCAGTGAAACGGCACCTGCGTGCCGATGGGCAACTGGATGCGCAGCGGCCATTTGGTTTCAACCCGGTCGAGATAGGTCATGCCCTCGCGGTCCGGCGTGGCGAGATTGCAGGTCTCGCCGATCTCTTCGGCGACGTTTTTGAGGATGGCCAGACGGGCGGTGCGCAGATGTTCCGACGACATGGTGTTGGCCGCCAACAGCCGCAAACGCG
The DNA here is from genome assembly GCF_013031405.1 of Ruegeria sp. HKCCD8929. Taxonomy (GTDB): domain Bacteria; phylum Pseudomonadota; class Alphaproteobacteria; order Rhodobacterales; family Rhodobacteraceae; genus Ruegeria. The sequence continues at coordinate 475,364 of NZ_WPZY01000001.1, forward strand.
GACCGGGCCCGTAGGCCCGTCCATCGAGATCACGCTGCAGAAACCCTTCGGCCTCGGCGGTATGCATCAGCCGGTGAATCGTCGGCTTCGGTAGCCCGAGCGTCTCGACCATTTCGGAAGGTTTCACCGCAACCCCACTGCGCGCCACGTGTTCGAGCACCAGCAACAGCCTCAGGTTGGTTGGGATCTGGCCTTCTCTTCTGGTCGATCCATCATCCGGCATTTCAACGTCATACCTACTTGTTGGGCAGCAGGATCAGTGCAGTGTCAGGCACCAGCGATACCAGAAGCCAGACGCTGATCAGCGCTGCAAGGTAGGGGACCGTATAGCGAAGCAGTCGGAAATAGGGAACACCCGTCACGCCCGACGCGACATAGAGGTTCAGCCCATAAGGCGGGGTGATGAACCCGATCGAGGCCCCTACGAGGAAGATCACCGAAAAATGGATCGGATCCACCCCGACCGAGGCCGCAATCGGCGCCAGAATTGGGGCGAGGATGATCGTCACAGGCAGGCTCTCCAGCACCATGCCCGAAAAGAACACGATGACCATCGAGGTGAACAGAACCGCGTAATAGCCGCCCATCGAGGTCACGAACCCGCCGATGGTTGCCTGGGCACCCAGCAATGACAGGATCTGCTGCATCACCACCGAGATTGCGATCAGCGGCGCAAGGATGCCGGTGATCTGTGCCGAGCGCACCACGATTGACGGGATCTCGGTCACCTTGAACCCTTCGACCACGAACATCTCGGCATAGGATTTCTCGGCAACCGGCTTTTCACCCTGGGCACCCATGATCTTGTTGAGCGGATAGCTGACCAGCCCCGCGATCACGCAGAACCCAACGGTGACCCCGGCGGCCTCGGTTGGAGAAAACTTGCCGGTATAGATGCCCCACAGAACAAGCCCGATTGCGAAGAAACCAAGCCAGGCACCAAAGGCCGTTTTTAGAACCCGGTTCAGTTGCAGCGGGATCAGAAAACCCCAGCCATTGCGGCGGCAGATGATCCAGCAGGCAAGCTGCATCCCGACGACCATCAATGTGCCGGGCAAGATGCCTGCCACGAACAGGTCCGAGATTGGCAGGTTCATCAGAAAGCCGTAGACGATGAAGATGATCGAAGGTGGGATGATAATACCCACCGTACCGCCTGCTGCGGCGGTGGCAGCGGAGAAGCGTTCGTCATAACCACCCTTGACCATCTCGGGATGCAGCATCGAGCCGATGGTGGCCGTTGTGGCCGAGTTCGAGCCCGAAATGGCGGCGAATAGCCCACAAGCGCCCAGTGACGCCATCGCCAGACCGCCGCGCATCCAGCCCAGACAGGCATAGGCAAAATCGCTGAGCCGCCGGGCGATGCCAGAGCGGTTGATCAGGTCCCCCGTCAGGATGAAGAGGGGCATCGCCAGTAGGGCAAAGCCCTTGTTGAAGACGTTCAGCAATTCGGCGCCCATATTGTCGAGGGTCAGGCCCAGCACGAACGAGCAGCCGATCACCCAATAAGCGATGACCAGCAGTACCGGCACGCCTAGCATGAACAGGAACGTGACGCCCAGCGAGATCAGAGTAACCCAGGTTCCGTCGGCCATCACACATCCCCCCCGATAACGGCTTGTTTGATTAGCGGTTCACCACTGCGCCAGGCCGCGATATCGTCAGCCAGATTTTCGAAGACCCGCGCGGCCATCAGGACAAAGGACATCGGCGCGGTGATCAGGAACCACCATTGCAGAATGCTGTCGGTGCCCAGAACGATCTGGAAGTTGGACGCCGACAACGCCGTCAGGCGCGACGTGGTGACCACGACGATCACTGCAAAGCTGAACCACAGCACGGCATCCAGCACCAAACATCCCATTTGTCCCCAGCGGGGCATCATTGTGCGGAATTCACTGAAACTCAGATGCGTCCGAAGGCGCACGTTGAAGGCCGCGCCGAACCACGCCATGATCATGAACAGCAGCGGCGGGATGGTGGTGGACCAGGGCTGCTGGTTCTTGAACACGAACCTGTCGATCACGCCCCAGAAGATAATAAAGGCAACGGCCAGATAGCTCCAGACCATGATCGAACGCTCCAGGTGCCGGTCAAGCAAGGGTACCTTGCGATAGATCCAAAGCACCAGCAGCCCGCCTGCGGCGGTTGCCACCGTGCCCAGTACCCAGGCGGCGTTGGATTCCAAGGCGTTGCGAATTTCCCAACTGTCCTGCGAGGCCAAGGCGCTGAATATCGCGCCGATATCCGACAAGATCGACATGCATTCCTCCCATAAACCCAATGGGCGAGACGCCCGGGGCAAACAGGCCCGGCGCTGCAAATGGCGCCGGGCCCAATTCCAAGCCTAGACCCGGATCAGCCTTTCCACCAGCGGCGCGGCTCGACGTTTTCAGGCTTCATGTCCGCCTCGACCTCGCGGGCGATGGTGTAGATTTCCTGATAGGTGTCCATGCCACCGGCCCACTTGTTCAGGCGGTCACGCCACTGTTCCCACAGCTGCGGCTGGAATTCGGGCGAGCACATCTCTTCGGCCATGCGGATCTCGCTGTCCGGCAGGAAGGCGGGGCGCACTTCGTTTTCGGCGAAGACCGTGCCCGGCAGTTGCGGATCGCTGAAGCCCACGGTCTTGACTAGCGCGGCTTCGTTGGCGGCCTGTACGTGGGCTTGGGTCCAGTAGGCGGATTCCAAAACCGCATCCTGCAGGTACCCTTCCAGCCCGTCGAATACCTTGGCCGACATCGAGGTATGCTCGGTGCCGCAGAAAAAACGCAGATCGACCGACTGGCTGACCACCGGCGACATGTTGGCATAGGCCACGGCGCTGGCCCAGGTCTCGGCCCCGTCGATCAGGCCCTGCTTTAGACCGTCGAGCGTTTCCTCCCACGCAACAGGCACCGGATTCAGGTTCAGAGCGTTCATCGCGATGCGGCCCAGCTGCGTTCCCGTCACCCGGTTCTTGGTGCCGAACAGTTCTTCCAGCTTTGTAACGGTCGGGCGATCCTTCCAGCTCAGGCCCAACTGGATGCCGCGCAGTTCGCAATGGCTGAACAGGAACTTCAGGCCATGGCGTTTTTCCAGCGGCTCGCGCAGGATCTGCTGGCTCTTGGGGTGATAGAGGAAGTGATACTGGGACGCGCGGCCCGGGAATACAAAGGCATAGTCGAGCACGTTGAGATAGGGCGCGCCGCCTGCCGAGTTCTGGGTCGAGGCCGCGTAGATGTCCACGATACCCTGCTGGGTTTTCTCGACACAGCTCAGCTGTCCGCAAATCTGGTTGTCGCCGATGAACTCGACGCGAATCTCGCCGTCGGTCCGGGCTTCAAGATCGCGCGCGAACTCAAGCGCGCCGGCGCGTTCGATCAGCAGGTTGCGTGCGTTGAAGCCGGATGCGCCGAATTTCAGCGTATGTTTGGCCTCTTTGGCAAAGCGTTTTTCATAGGTAGATTCCGCTGCCGAGGCCAGGTTCGCAAGGCTCATTGCGCCCCCGAAGCTGCCCGCTGCCAGCAGGGTCGAACTGAACCCGTAAGTCCCCGCTACGCGAAACAGATCCCGCCGCGAAATCCGGCTCAGATTCTTGCTAAGTCCCATCTTCATCCTCCCTTGATGCAATTATTGAGACGTTTCGTTTCAAAAATAGCTAGCTTATTTTATGCGTTTTGTATAGAAGTTTTTTCAAGGACGAGTCGGGAGGACCGGTTTTGGAAGCTGATTTCATCGTCATCGGGGCTGGATCATCCGGCTGTGTGATCGCAAATCGCCTGAGCGCCAACCCTGGCAATAAGGTAGTGCTGCTCGAGGCGGGCGGGCCGGACAGGAACCCGTGGATCCACATCCCGGTCGGCTATTTCAAAACCATGCACAACCCGTCTCTGGACTGGTGCTACAGGACCGAGCCTGATCCGGGCTTGAACGGACGCTCGATCGACTGGCCACGTGGCAAGGTGCTGGGCGGGTCGTCCTCGCTCAATGGTCTGCTTTATGTGCGCGGGCAGAAAGAGGATTACGACCGCTGGCGTCAGATGGGCAACGAAGGTTGGGGCTGGCAGGACGTGCTGCCGCTGTTCAAGCGATCCGAGGATCAGGAACGGGGTGCGGATGAATTTCATGGCACCGGGGGACCGCTAGCAGTATCGAATATGCGCATCCAGCGCCCGATCTGTGATGCCTGGGTCGCCGCAGCGCAGGCGGCGGGATATCCGTTCAACCCTGACTACAATGGCGCCGAGCAGGAGGGGGTGGGCTACTTTCAGCTCACCACCCGCAACGGGCGCCGGTGCAGTTCTGCCGTGGCGTTCTTGAAACCCGCACGCAGCCGGGACAACCTGCAGATCATCACGCACGCGATGGTCGAGCGAATCGAGATGGAGGGCCGCAAGGTGACCGGCGTCACCTATCTGGACCGCTCGGGAAACCGGCAGACCATCATAGCGAATCGCGAGGTCATCCTGTCGGCAGGCGCGATCAACTCGCCACAGACCCTGATGCTGTCGGGGATCGGTCCGGCGGATCAACTGAAGGACAACGGTATCACCCCGCTGCATGATTTGCCCGGTGTCGGGCAGGGGATGCAGGATCACTTGCAGGCGCGTCTTGTATACAAATGTAACGAGCCGACCCTGAATGACGAGGTGCGCAGCCTGTTCAATCAGGCCCGCATCGCTCTGAAATACGCGCTGTTCCGCGCCGGTCCCATGACCATGGCCGCAAGCCTTGCGACTGGTTTCATGAAGACCCGGCCCGATCTGGCAACGCCCGACATCCAGTTCCATGTCCAGCCCTGGTCGGCGGACAGCCCGGGCGAGGGGGTGCACCCGTTTTCGGCCTTCACCATGTCGGTCTGCCAGTTGCGGCCCGAAAGCCGGGGCGAGATCCGCCTCACGGGACCCGACCCGAAGACCTATCCGAAGATTATCCCCAACTACCTGTCCACCGAACTGGATTGCCGCACCATCGTCGATGGCGTGAAGGTCGCTCGCTCTATCGCCCGCCACGCGCCGCTCAAGTCGAAGATCGCCGAGGAATTCCGTCCGCAGGCCAGCCTCGACATGGAGGACTACGAGGGCACGCTGGACTGGGCACGCGGCAACTCGGTGTCCATCTATCACCCGACCGGCACCTGCAAGATGGGGCGTGGCGAGGATGCGGTGGTCGATCCGCAGCTGCGGGTGCACGGGGTTGAGGGGTTGCGGGTGGCCGATTGCTCGATCATGCCGGAAATCGTTTCTGGCAACACCAATGCTCCGGCGATCATGATCGGGGAAAAGGCCAGCGATCTGGTCTTGGCAGCCTGAACGGGGCGGCGTCAGCCGCGCCCGTTATTTGTCGCGGTTGCTCAGCCGGTCGTAGGCCTTTTCGAGCCCGGTCAGGATCAGGAAGAACCCGATCACCCAGATCAGCAGTTCGAACGGCGCCAGTGGTGTGCCGCGCAGCCAACGGCCCAGCAGCCCGCCCTGAGGCCGGAGTTGCTGGATGCCGAACAGCCCCTCGCGCCCCCAAAGGTCGAAGACCCAGAACCGCGACAGGTAGAACAGGATGGCGGCCGCGAGAAGGGTGATGATCATCCAGAGGATACGCTTGCTCATGGCAGCACCTCAATCGTGTCCGCATCCATCCTGAGCACCAGCAGATCGCCATGGCGTTCGACGTCCCCCTCAAGCGAGATGAAATTGGCCACGTAGTCATAGGCTGCCTCGGGCAGGGGCCCCCCATCCTGATCCACGACCATCAGATATTCCGAGCCCTCGACCGGCTGGCTGGAGACAAAGACCGGCGGAATGTCCCCGATCAGGCAGAGATTGGCGCAGGCCTTATGCGCGAGCCCCCGGCCCGGACGCATGGCGCCGGCCAGGCATTTGCCGTCACAGATCTCACCAGCCAGACGCCAGCGGCCCAGTGGCTCCACCGGCGGCGGTGAGGCGGCACCCTCAGCGGTTTTCAGACCCTGCCCACCGCCGCGCAGCTGCATCATGTCGAGCGATCCGCGTTCGAGAACGATGCCGGACGCGGTGACGCTCTGACCTTCAAAGGGTGAGGCCATCGCCACCACGCCCCTCTTGCCCGGCGCCGCCAGCATCAGGGTGTGTCCCGCCTTGATCCGGTCATTGCCTTCGGTCACGTGCAGGATGGGATAGGGCAGCATCTCGACCACACCGGTCACTGTCTGGCGGCCATAGTCGAAGCGAAAGGCGCCGTTGCCGGGATCGTCCTGAGCGGCCCCAAGCAACAGGCCCGCAACGGTCAGGAACGACACCACGAACAGGCCCGCGGCCAACAGGAACGGGCGGAGTTTCTTGGGCGGCTTCAGATACCCGACAAAAAACGGGGTCTTGTCCTGTTTCATGCCGGCACCTCCACCGGCTCGACGTAAGTGCCGGGCGGATTGGCGGCGGGATCGACCCAGACCGTGCCGTCCCGCACTGTCAGCCGGTAGGTGGGGATCGTCTCGGTGAACGGCGCCGGTGAGCGGCCACTGCGCACATCATACTGGAATCCATGCCACGGGCAGGTGACGAGGCATCGGATGATCTTGCCTTCGCCCAGTGGCCCGTTCTGATGCGCACAGGCGTTCGAGATGGCCGAGAGCTTGTTTTCCATCCGGAACACTGCCACCCGGTCGCCATCGGGCAGCACCGCGATCCTCGCCCGCGCCTCTGGGATGTCCTCGGCCTCGCAGATCGCGATCCAGCCTTGTTCGTCGGGGTTTCCGACCGGATCACCCGCCCTGCGCTCATGCAGGAACGCGGCCAGGTGCAAACCGGCCACGACAAGTGCGGTGATGATGAAGATCCAGGTGAAAAGCTGGTTCTTCTGGTCCTGCAGGATGCCAAGGCTGACATGCGCCACGACCGAGGCGTAGGCGACGTAGATCAGGTAATGGATGCGCTTCCAGACCGGCGCCGTCAGAAACTTGAGCCAGAAATCATGGCTGGTCGCGGCAAGAATCAGCAGGCACATCAGCGCGAGCAGGCCAAACGCCTCGAACGGAAAGCCCGAGGCTTGGGTATAGCTCGTATTCGCGAACAGAAGTGCCTCGTATTTGTTCGAGGACGAAAAGGCAAAATACCAGTTGAGGATATAGCCGAAATGCGTCAGCGCCACGGCGGCTGTCATCACTCCGAAATGGCGGCGGTTGTAGAGCAGGGGTAGAAACCGGCGGTCGAGACGGGCCAGCGGGCCGATGGCCAGAATGATGCTGAGCATCATGAAGGTGCAGGCCCCGAAGGCGCGGGCATTGTGCACTTGCGGGTTGATCGGGCGCTTGTGGCTCAGCAATTCGGGGCTGAGATAGAGGAAGACCGTCAGGAACCCGACGACACCGGCCAGCATGAAGCCGTCATAAATCCACTTGTTCCGATTCCACTGGACGGGGATGTATTTGACGCTCATTGGCTGACCTCTCCGAACGCCGTCAGCCTTTGTGGCGCGACATCGGCGGGCCAGTGCTGGCGGACGCTCAGACCCAGAATGATGGTACCCAGCACCACGATGCACAAAACGATAGCGACCAGTCCGTGCGCGGCGCGCACTGGTCGATACCGGCTGTTCGGGTCAAACCGGCCGCTTTCCAGTGTCCACCATCGCCACAGCACCAGAGGCCAGATCAGCAGGATGCCGGGGATCAGAAGGGGGCGAAACACGTAAGCGCCCCGCGCATCCTCATCAATCCGGTCGATCCCAACGGTCAGAAACAGGGCAGCCACAAGGCCGCCAGCGATCAGCCAGATCCGGGCCAGCCAGAACAGCCCCTCTGCTGCGTTCATTGCATTCCTCCCTGCTCGGTGCCGGTCAGGCCGGGTAACCCCTCGGTCACCAACCATCGCACCGGATCAAAGCCGTTGGCAACCGCCCCTTTGGGCGCAATCGCCGTTCTGTTACCGCTGGTTCGTTGGTCGTTACCTCTGAGCAGCGCAGGCGCTCAGGTTTTGGTCAGATACGCCACAATCATCTCGGCCACGTCATGGATGATCGAGGCTTCATCCAGATCGGGATCCTCCAGGACCATCTCGATGGCCGAGTTTCCAAGCTCAACCGCCAACCTGAGACGCCGGATCAGTTCCGGCTCGCTCATCCGTGCGGCTAGCCAGGTTTGCGAGGACTTGAGCCCGTCGACCATTGACCAGTGCGACGACAGGCGGATGTCGATCAGCTGAGGGGTGGCGTAAAGCGTCCGCATGATGGCAACACCGCCGGGGAAAGCGCGGGTAATGCGGACTTGTGCCGCCAGTTGCTCTTCCATATCGGCAACTGTGGGGCGTGCGCCGCCCTTGGTGATGGCGGTCTGGGCAAGATCGGCGTTCTGGGCGGCCATCAGGCGCGTCGCAAGTTCACATAGCAAGGCGTATTTGTTGGGAAAATAGCGGTAGAGCGCGGGCGGCGTGATCCCGGCAGCCGTGCAGATCTTGTTGGTGGTCAGCTCCTCGAATCCGTTTTCCTCCAACAGCTTTGCCGCCGTTGTCAGGATCAGATCGACCGTCTGCCCGGCTCGCTTCTGCGTTGGCCGGGCTCTTGGCTCAAGGCGCTGTGTTCTCATGACATTCCCCAACCGCTTGTACCTGTGATCCTACGCCATTGACATGCGCGTGAAAAGATAAATAGTAATTACTATTGTTTTGGGAGAGGCACTGTGAACAGACTTGCCCTGTTGGCGATCTTGGCGAGCATAGTGGTCGTTGGCGGCTATCTGATCCTTGGGCCGCGGTTGAGCCTGGGCGCAGGAATCCCCGCACCGTCCGCATCGCAGATCGCCTATGCCGAAAGCGCCGTCCCCGGCGACGATGGGCTGGCGGCGATCTATGACCGCACATGCCGGGCCTGCCACGCAACCCCGGAAGGCGAGGCGCCGCTGACCGGCCATGCGGCGGCGTGGCAGGCGCTTCTGGTCGAGCGCGGCCTCGACGCCATGGTGGCGTCGGTAAGGGCAGGGCGGGGCACAATGCCGGCCATGGGATTCTGTACTGATTGTAGCGATGGGGATTTCAAACGATTGATCGCGTTTATGGCGACGGAGGGTACGTGATGGCGGTTTCAAGACGACGGGCGCTGCAGATCGGAGCAGGGGCGGGTGTCGTGGCCGCCGTGCCTGCGGCCAAATACGCGGCGTGGAGTGCCACAGACCGTACCCGAGACGGATTTTTCGACGTCACTCCGACACCTGAAGGCGTGCGGAGCTGGTCGAACTGGTCGGGCAACCAAGCCGCCACCCCGCAACAGATCGCGACCCCCGGCGATCCGGGCGAGCTGGCCGACCTGATGAAATCCGCACCCGGGCCGATCCGGCCTGTCGGCAGTGGTCATTCCTTCACTGCTCTGGTGCCCAGCGAGGGCTCGCTTGTCGATATCGGCAAGCTCGCGGGGCTTATCGAGCACGATTCTGGTGCACGAACCGCGACCATGGGCGCGGGCACCCGGCTGCGCCACGCTGCGCGGCTGCTGGACGAGGTGGGCTTGGGATTTGACAACCTTCCCGATATCGACGTGCAAACACTGGCCGGGTCATTCTCGACCGGCACCCATGGCACCGGTTCAACCTTGAGCGCGCTGCACGATCACGCCTATGGGCTGACGCTGGTCACACCCGGCGGAGATGTTCTGGATATCACCCGCGACAGCTACTCGGACCTGTTCGCGGCGGCCAAGGTCTCGTTGGGCGCTCTCGGGGTAATCACCCGATACCGGCTGAACCTGCGCGAGAGTTATGCGTTGCGCAGGCGCATGTGGGTGGATCCGGTCGAGGAGGTTCTGGAACGGCCGAAGAACGGTTCCGAACGCACCGCAACTACGAGGTTTACTTCGTCCCCAACGCTCCGCTGGCCGCCGATATCGCCTATGACGAACATACCGGTGAGGTGCAGGGGATCGCGGCGGAAAAAGACGGCAATGAGATGCTCAAAGCGTTGGAAACGGTGCGCGATCATCTAGGCTGGTGGCCGTGGCTGCGGCGCAATGTGCTGGCCGCCGGCTTTCCGCGCGGTCAGATCGAGGACGTCAACGAAGTCTACTGGAAGATGCTCTCGACCACCCGCCCGCACCGGTTCAACGAAATCGAATACCACCTGCCGATTGAGACCGGGTTGAAGGCCTTTCGCGAGGTTGCGCGGATTCTCGAAAGCAACCCCGCGAATTACTACCCGGTCGAGATCCGCAGAACCGCACCGGACGACGCCTGGCTGAGCCCGTTCAACGACGCAGAGCGGATGTCGATTGCCGTACATGCGGCGCATCGCGAGGAACACGGCTATTTCTTCACCGAGATTGAGCCGGTCTTCCGCATACATGGCGGCCGCCCGCACTGGGGCAAGTTGCATTCGCTCGGATATGAGGAGTTGCGCACGCTTTATCCGCAATTCAATGAATTCAACGAACTGCGTCGCGATCTCGACCCCGAGGGCAAGATGCTGAACCCGCATCTAGCCAAGATCTTTGGAGAAACCGCCCATGCCTAAACTGTCCCGACGCAGCATAATGATCGGCGGCGCGGCGCTGGCCGGGGCAGGGGTAGTCGCTAGTCGACCTGGTGACAACAGTGGGCCGCGCCAGCCCTATTTCACGGAGTTGCAATCTGCCCTGCACCGCGCCGGCATCGCCACGCCCACGCTGGTCATAGACAAGGCCCGGTTGGACGCCAATATCGACGCGCTCATGGCCTCGCTTCCACCCGGCATGGGCTATCGCATTGTCACTAAATCTCTGCCGGCGCAACGGCTGATCCGTCATATCGCCACCCGCACCGGGACCGACCGGTTGATGACCTTCAACCTGCCGATGCTGATCGGCCAATCCCGGACCGAGCCGCAGGCCGACCAATTGCTGGGCAAACCGCTGCCGGTCGCGGCGGCGCGGCAGTACCTGAGTGAGGTGCGCAACCCGCAGGCTGTTGCCAATGTGCAATGGCTGATCGACACGCCCGAACGACTGGCGCAATACAGCGCGCTGGCCGCCGAAACCGACACCACTCTGTGCATTTCGCTGGAGATCGACGTGGGTCTGCACCGGGGCGGCTTCACGGACCGCGACCGGATCATCGCTGCAGTCAGTGCCATTGACAACGATCCCAATCTCCAGTTCAGCGGGCTGATGGGATATGAGGTGCATGTCTCGGGCCACCCAGACCTGTTCGGCCTGCGAGGCAGGGCGCTGTGGGACAGTTGGGACAGGTATTTGGCGGCGCAGGATGCGGTCAGAACAGCGTTGGGGGACGGTTCACTACACGGCAAGGTCCTGAACGCGGCAGGCAGTCCCACGTTCCGCAACTACAGCTCGACCGAAGTGGCCAACGAGGTGGCGGTCGGATCGGCTCTGGTCAAGCCGTCGAAGTTCGACCTCGACCTATTGGACCCGTTCTCGCCCGCCGCTTTCATTGCAGCACCGGTACTCAAGACCTATGAACGCACCGAGCTGCCGCTGACCGGGCTTGAGTTCGTGGGCAAGGCACAGCAGGTCTGGAACCCGAACTCCCGAAAGACCGCCTTCATCTATGGAGGCTACTGGAAGGCAGATCCGGTCGATCCGCCGGGATTGGAGTATAACGGCATCTGGGGCCATTCTTCGAACCAGGAGATGCTCAATGGGGGTGCGCATCTGGACCTCAGGCCGGACGATTTCGTCTTTCTGCGGCCGCAGCAGAGCGAGGCGGTTTTCCTGCAATTCGGCGACATTGCCGTCTATGAGAATGGCGAAATCTCCGAATTTTGGCCTGTTTATGAGGCATCGGCCTGAAATCGCCGAACCAACGGTCGAAAGGGCTTTTGTTCCGCCCCGGTTTGCCGGTATGAGAGCCCAGTCCTAGGTTGCCACCGGGACGTCTCAGTTTTCGAAACATACCGGGCAGACAGCCCATTGATCCGAGGTCGCCGCCATGACCAAACCCGCCCCCACCGTGCAGGGCCTGGGCTTTGCCTTTCTGGGCTTTGCCGTCTTTGCCACCCATGACGTCCTGATCAAGACGCTGGGCAACAGTTATTCGATCTTCCAGATCATCTTCTTCGCCACGCTGTTTTCCTTTGTCCCGATGACGGTGACGATGTTGGCGGACCGTAAGGTGGACAATTTCCTACCACATCACCCTTGGCTGGTGTTGCTGCGGGCCTGTTTGATGATCGCAGGCATGTCCTGCGCGTTCTATGCCTTTGTGACACTACCACTGGCACAGGTCTACTCGCTTCTGTTCTCGTTTCCGCTGATCGTCACCGTGCTATCGGTGCCGCTGCTAGGCGAGGTGGTACGGGGGCAACGCTGGGCTGCGGTGGGCGTCGGTCTGATCGGCGTTCTGGTGGTCCTGCGTCCCGGGGCGACCGATCTCACTTTGGGCCACCTGGCTGCGCTGACGGCGGCGTCCTGTAGCGCGCTGGCCACGATCCTCGTGCGCAAGATCGGGAGTAAGGAACGCTCGGCGGTGCTGATCCTTTACCCAATGCTGCTTGCGGTTTTGGTGATGGGCATGCTGCAACCAGCGGTCTATCAACCGACCGAGCTGCTGCATCTGGGCATGATGGCGATGGTCGGGCTGCTGTCCGTCGGCGCCCAGCATCTGGTCATTCTCGCCTACCGCGCCGCACCGGCTGCGGTGATCGCACCGAGCCAATACAGCCAGATCATCTGGGCCACGGTCTTCGGCGCTCTCTTTTTCAACGAGCGTCCGGACATGTACGTAGCAATTGGCGCGGGTATCATCATTGCCTCGGGTATCTTCGTAGTCTGGCGTGAGAGCCGCGAGGATGTGTCGCCGCGCACGCCGGTTCTGAAAGCACCCAACCCGCGGATGGATGCGGGGCCCTCACCCCGGCCAAAACAGCTTGGCCTGCCCGAGGAATAGGTCCGCACCCGCCACGGCGAGGGAAACCGGTCAGAGGGCAGCGTGGCCCGCCAGCCCCTGTTCCTGCGCGAGCCGGGCGGCGACAGAGGCTACGGCCAGATCCTGAAGGCCCACGCCGGTGCCGTCGAACAGGGTGATTTGATCAGGGTTCGTTCGCCCGGCATGATCGCCGTTGATCACCGCGCCGATCGGGGTGATGTCGTCCTGCGAGATCATGCCCCGCGCCACCGCGTGCTGCGCCTCGCCGATCGAGACCGATTGCGCGACCTCGTCGGTGAACACGGCGGCCTTTGCCAGTAGCGCCGGATCGACCTCCTGCTTGCCCTTGGTGTCGGTGCCCATGCAGGCGACATGGGTGCCGGGCTTGATCCAGTCGGTCATCACGAGTGGCTCGAAAGCCGAGGTGATGGTGATGATCACATCCGCTTGCGCGCCCAGTTCCTCGGGGATCACCGCCCCGAAGGCCAGTCCCAGCTCTTCGGCTACTGCCGCCAGACGCGGCAGCATCTCGGGATGCGGGTTCCAGGCGACGACCTTGTCGAAATCGCGCTGTTCAACCGCCGCGCGGAGTTGAAAGGCGGATTGGTGCCCGGCGCCAACCATGCCCAACACCTTCGCGTCCCGCCGCGCCAGATGCGCGATGGAGACCGAGGAACTGGCTGCAGTCCGCACCGCTGTCAGATAGTTGCCGCCGACCAGAGCCGATAGCCTGCCAGTGTCAGGATCGAACAGGCAAACGGTGGACTGGTGGTTGGTCAGGCCTTTCTCCATGTTTCCAGGCCAGTAGCCGCCGGACTTAAGGCCCAGCACCTGCCCGGCCCGGTCGAACCCGGATTTAAAGCCGTAGAGCGCATCCGCATAGCCAATCGCCTCGCGGATCACCGGGAAATTATAGGCATCCCCCCGCGCCATGGCACCGAACACCGCCTCGACGGCGTCGAACGCGTCTTTGCGCCCGACGACCTGTTGGCAAATATCTTCGCCCACGATCAGCACATCGCCTGTCTGCATGACACCATCCATCATCAATAAGCCTTGCCGCGTGCCGAGACCGGCCATAGCGCCTCAACCTTGCCGTTCCGCACGCCGACGTACCAGTCGTGCACGTTGCAGGTCGGGTCGCAGTGCCCCGGCACCAACCGCAGCTTGTCGTTGACCTTGAGAACGCCCTGCGGATCGCCGATCACGCCATGCTCATCCGAACACTTGAGATACTGCACGTCATCGCGGCCAAATACGGTCGGCAGGCCGCTGTCCACCGATTGTGCCTTGAGCCCCGCATCGCAGATCGCCTTGTCCACCTTGGTGTGGCTCATGACGCTGGTCAGGATGAACAGCGCGTTTTCCCACTCCCCCTGGTCGATCCTCTTGCCGTCCCTGTCGAGGATGCGCCCGTAATCGGCGTCCATGAAGGCGTAAGAGCCGCACTGAAGCTCGTTGTAAACGCCCGAGTCGCTTTCGAAATAGTACGAGCCCGTGCCGCCACCCGAAACCAGTTCAGGCTCCAGTCTTTCGGCCTTCAACGCCTCAACCGCGTCTGCCACCATGGCAATCGCAACATCCAGTTTGGCCTTGCGGTCTTCGTAAGCGTCCATGTGCTGCATCGCACCCTGATATGCCTGAATGCCGGTGAATTTCAGACCCGGTGCCGCATCGATCGCCCTGGCGATTTGCACGACGTCATTGGTGCTGTTCACGCCACAGCGCCCCGCTCCGCAGTCGATCTCCACAAAGCATTCCAGCTCGGTGCCATGCTTTTGGGTCGCTGCCGACAGGTCTGCCACGTTGTCGATGTCATCAACGCAGACGATGATCTTGGCGCCGGTCTTGGGCAGCCGGGCCAGCCGATCGATCTTGAGCGGATCACGCACCTGGTTCGAAACCAGAACGTCCTTGATCCCGCCTCGGGCAAACACCTCCGCCTCGGAGACCTTCTGGCAGCACACACCAACCGCGCCGCCCAGCTTTTCCTGCAGCTTGGCCACATCGACCGACTTGTGCATCTTGCCGTGCACCCGGTGGCGCATCCCATGCGCCTTGGCATATTCGCCCATCTTGCGGATGTTGCGCTCCAGCGCGTCCAGATCGAGGATCAGACAGGGGGTCTGAATCGCGCTCTCATCCATTCCGATGGCTGCGGGGACGTCAAAACCCACTTCCAACTCGTCCAATTTCACTTGCGCATTCATGGCCATATCTCCTCACCCCTCATTCCAGGGCAGCTTGCCCAGATCCACATTGCCCCCCGTGACGATCACACCCACACGCTTGCCCCGATAGACCTCGGGGTTGCGCAGGATCACTGCCAGCGGCACGGCGCTGGAGGGCTCCATCACGATCTTCATCCGCTGCCAGATCAGCCGCATCGCATCGACGATCTCCTGCTCGGACGCCGTCTGCACGTCACGCACATGGTTCGAGACAAAGTGCCAGGTATTCTCTTTCAGCGGCACTTTCAGCCCATCGGCCACGGTCACCGGCGCATCATCGGCGATGATATGCCCCGCCCGAAACGACCTCGCCGCATCATCAGCCTGCTCTGGCTCGGCGGCGTAGATCTCGATCTCGGGCACGAGGTTCGACAGCGTCAGGCAGGTGCCCGACACCATACCACCACCGCCGATTGGCGCGACCACGGCGTTCAGGCCGGGGGCTTGTTCCAGCAGTTCCAGCGAACAGGTGCCCTGTCCGCAGATCACACGCGGATCGTTATAGGGGTGCACAAACTCAGCCCCGGTCTGCGCCTGCACTTCGGCAAACACTGCCTCGCGGCTGCTGGTCGAAGGCTCGCATTCGGTGATGAGCCCGCCATAGCCGCGCACGGCGGCCTTCTTGGCCTCGGGCGCGGTGCGGGGCATGACGACGTGGCAAGGGATGTTCCGGCGTCCGGCGGCATAGCTGAGGCTAAGTGCGTGGTTGCCCGAGGAATGGGTCGCCACGCCGCGCACCGCTACCTCGTCATTCAACCCGAACACCGCATTGGATGCGCCGCGCACCTTGAAGGCGCCCGCCTTCTGGAAGTTCTCGCATTTGAAGAACAATTCAGCGCCGGTCAATTCGTTGAGATAGGTCGAGGTCAGGACCGGCGTCCGGTGGATATAGGGTTCGATCCGCGCATGGGCCGCGCGGACATCGTCGATGGTCAGGCTTGCAGCCGCTGTCAGGGCGTCCAACACATCTGCCTCCTTACGCTGCGGATTTGACGGAGTTGCCGTGGGCGCGGCGGAAGTATTCCTGTGCCGCCGCCACGCCGCTGCCCAGTTCAATCGGATAATCCAGATCGACCATCGCCATCTCGATAGTAGCAAGGCCGCTCAGCACCATTACATCCGTCAGGCTGCCCAGATGACCGATGCGGAAGGCGCGGCCGTTCATCTCGCCCAGCCCGATGCCAAAGCTCACGCCATAGGCGTTGAAGGCATGATCGGTGAGCGCATTGCTGTCAAACCCCTCGGGCACATACATCGCACTAACCGTGTCCGAATAGAGATCCGGCGATTGCGCCACGAGCGGCAGACTCCACGCGCTTGCCGCGCGGCGCACGCCTTCGGCCAACCGGAAATGGCGGGCATAGACATTCACCAGCCCCTCTTCGAACAACATCTTCAAGCTTTCACGCATCCCGTAGATCAGTTGCAGCGGCGGGGTGTAGGGAAAGCCGCCGGAAGCATTGGCGCCAGTCATGTCACGGAAATCGAAGAAGGTGCGCGGCAGCTTGGCGCCCTCCATTGCCGCCAGCGCCTTAGGGCTGACGCCCAGAATGGCCATTCCGGTGGCCAGCATGAAACCCTTCTGCGAGCCAGAGACGACAATATCGACGCCCCAGTCATCCATGCGGAACTCCATCGACGCCAGCGAGCTGACGGCATCGACGAACAGCATCGCCGGGTGGCTGGCGGCATCCATGGCCGCGCGCACGGCGGCGATATCGCTGCGCACGCCGGTGGCGGTTTCGTTATGGGTGACCAGCACGGCCTTGATCTTGTGGTCCGTGTCGGCGCTCAGCGCGGCCTCGAACCGGTCCGCAGGCGCGCCCGCGCCCCAAGGAGTTTCGATGATCTGCACGTCCAGCCCGTGCCGCTGACACAAGTCGATCCAACGATGCGAGAACATGCCGTAGCGCGCCACCAGTACGGTGTCGCCGGGGCTGAGCGTATTGCTGACCGCCGCCTCCCATCCACCGGTGCCGCTGGCAGGGAAGGTGATTACCGTGCCATCGCGTGTGTTCATCACGGTCTTGGTGTCTTCCAGCACCGGTGCAAAGGTTTCGACAAAATCCGGCGCCCGGTGGTCGCGGGTCTGCACCTGCATCGCCAGACGCAGCCGATCCGGGATGTTGGTCGGGCCGGGAATGAAGACCGGGTTCTGATCTGACATGACGGCATCCTCTGTTGCTTGGTCTCAGGATGCGTCTTTGTTGCCCCGCTTGCAATTTTTCTGAAAAATATTTCCAAAAGCAAAGTGAAAAATGCAAGCAGTTGAAATAATTCCTGTTTTTTATTTTCAGTTTCTACGCTGGTGCGGTTTTGGAAAAATTTTTCTTTGCACTTACGCGTTGGCAAAAGGCATTGTTGAGGTAAGGAGGGCTATCCCATGACGACTCAGAAACGCCAACGCGGACGGCCCAGATCTCCGTTCAGCGAAGGAAGCGCCGCCACCCTGCAATCGCTCGATCGGGCATTGGGGCTGCTCGTGGCCGTGGCGCGGGCCGGGCGTTCGACCCTGACCGATCTGTCCCAGGGCCTTGAGATTCCGGCGGCCACGACCCACCGCATCCTGACCACGCTGCAAAAACACGATTTCGTCGCCTTCGACGAGGACACTCAGGAATGGCTGGTTGGGATCGAGGCCTATCGCACCGGATCGGCCTATCTGCGCCGGGCAAGCCTGACCGAGATCGGCCAGCCGATCATGCGGGCGCTGATGGAGCAGACGGGTGAGACCGCCAATCTTGCGGTGCCTGATGGAGGCGAGGTGGTGTTCATCGGGCAGGTCGAGACTCAGAACCCGATCCGCGCCTTCTTTTCGCCCGGCACCCGGACCCCGATGCATGCCTCCGGGACCGGCAAGGCCATTCTGGCGGCCCTGTCCGAGGACCGGATTCGCAAACTGCTACAGGGCAATGGGCTGACCCCCTTCACGGCAAACACGCTGGCAACCCCGCAGGCGTTATTCGAGGATCTTGCGCGCACCGGTGAACGCGGCTGGTCCTTCGACGCAGACGAACGGCATGAAGGCATGTCTTGCATCGGCAGCGCCATATTCGACGAAAACGGACAGCCCTGCGCAGGTATCTCGATTTCGGGTCCGAGCAGCCGTTTCACGCCCGAGCAGGTGGCGTTGTTTGGCCCGCTGGTGGCGGACGCGGCGGCTGAAATCACGCGGCTAAGCGGCGGGGCAATTCCGAAACCAACTGGGTGGCAGGACTAGCAATAAATCAGAGCCGCGCGCCATCCGAACCGAAGCTGAAGCATTTGGCCGGGTCATAGTCGATCCCGATCTGCGCGCCCGGTTCGATCTCATATTGCCCAAAGGCCCGAGCGGTGAACGGTTTGTCCGCGCCGATATCGATGAGCACATTCGTGTCTCCACCCAGCTTTTCGACGTGGACGACGGTGCCTTTCAGATCACCAGCCTCGCCAAGGCGGGCGTATTCCGGGCGGATGCCCACGAATTCACCGGCAGATCTGCCAATCAGTTCCGCCGGAACCAGGTTCATTGACGGAGAGCCAATGAACTCGGCCACAAACCGGTTGGCCGGGTTGTTGTAGAGTTCCATCGGACTGCCGACCTGTTCCACCCGCCCGTCTCGCAGCACCGCGATCTTGTCGGCCAGCGTCATCGCCTCGGTCTGGTCATGGGTGACGTAGATCATGCTGGCGCTGAGCTGCCGGTGGAGGTTGGCAATCTCGACACGGGTATTCATGCGCAGAGCGGCGTCGAGGTTCGACAGCGGCTCGTCAAACAGGAACAGTTTCGGATTGCGCACGATGGCCCGCCCAATGGCGACCCGCTGGCGCTGTCCGCCGGAGAGTTCCGCCGGACGACGCTCAAGATAGGGCTCCAACGACAGCATCCGGCTGGCCTCGGCGATCCGGCGTTCGATCTCGTCCTTGGGATGGCCCGCCTGTTTTAGACCCAACGCCATGTTTCCCTTGACCGTGAGATGCGGATAGAGCGCGTAGGACTGGAACACCATGGCGATACCGCGCATGGCGGGCGGGGTTTCGTTGACCGTCTCGCCGTCGATTTCAACGGTGCCCGAGGTCGCATCCTCAAGCCCCGCGATCACTCGCAGCAGGGTGGACTTGCCGCAGCCCGAGGGACCGACGAAGACCACGAATTCGCTCTCCTCGACGGTCAAGTCGATATTCTTCAGCACCTCGACCTGGCCGAACGACTTGCACACATTGGTGAGTTTCAGGGCGGTCACGTCATGTCTCCTTCAGGTCGACCGGCGCGCCGGTCCTTATGCTTTCATCGGCGGCCAGACAGATGCGCAGCGATTGCACCGCATCGCTCATGTGGCGGGTCAGGTCGATATCCTCGGCGATGGCGCGCAGCATGTAGGCCTGTTCGGCATCGCAGAGCTGCTGATGGCCGGGCTCGCCCTCCATTTCGATCAGTTGGTCGCCCGAGGGCCGATGGACGAGGATGCCGCCGACCTTGGTATGCCCGTCCACATCGTCCGAGGCGCCCTTGTTGCCCTCGGTGATCGACACGGCGCCGTTGGGTGAGACGATGTCCTTCACGAAGAACGCGGTCTCGGACATCATCGGGCCCCATCCGGCCTCGTACCAGCCGACCGACCCGTCCGCGAAGATCACCTGGAACTGGCCGTAGTTGTACATGTCCGCGGCAATCTCGTCTGACAGGCGCAGGCCCATGCCATGCACCCGGACGGGCAGGGCGTCAGTGATCTGGCACATCACGTCCACGTAGTGCACACCGCAATCGACAATGGGCGAGGTGGTCTGCATCAGCGCCTTGTGCGTCTCCCATGTCGGCCCATCAGACTGCTGGTTCAGGTTCAGGCGAAAGACATATGGGCCACCCAAACCTCGTGCCTCATCGATCAGGCGCATCCACGAGGGGTGATGGCGCAGGATATAGCCGACCACCAGCTTGCGGTCTGTTTCCTTGGCCTTGGTAACGACACGGCGTGCGTCAGCGACGGCGGTGGCCAGAGGTTTTTCTACGAAAACATGCGCCCCTGCCTCCATCGCGGCGCAGGCGTAATCCGCATGGCTGTCGGAATAGGTGGCGATCACTGCCAGATCCGGGTTGGTCTGGCCCAGGGCCGCGTGGAAATCGGTGAAAACCGGGTAGCCTTGCAGATCGGGATGCGAGACCTCGCCCGAACGGTTCACCAACCCCACGATCTGGGCGCCCGCGTGATTGTGGTGCGCCAGCGCGTGGCTCAGCCCCATATTGCCCAGACCAGCGATCAGAACCCGGATCATTTCACCGCCCCCGAGGTGATGCCGCGGATCAGTTGCCGCGAGAAAATGACATACAGAACCATCACCGGCAGGATCGCCATGCTGAGCGCGGACAGAACCGCATTCCAGTCGGTCACGAATTGGCCGATGAAGACCTGGCTGCCCAGCGTCAGGGTTTTGGTCTCTTCCGCAGGCGCAAGGATCAGCGGGAACCACAGGTCGTTCCAGATCGGGATCATGTTGAACACCGCTACCGTGGCCATCGCGGGCCGTACCAGCGGCAACACAAGGCGGAAGAAGATGGTGTATTCGCTCAGCCCGTCGATGCGGCCAGCATTCTTGAGGTCATCGCTGACCTGCCGCATGAACTCGGAGAGGATGAAGACGGCCAGCGGCAAGCCTTGCGCCGTATAGACCAGGATCAGCGCCCAGAGCGTGTTGACCAGCCCGGTCGCCACCATCATCTCAAGGATCGCCACCGTACCGATACGGATCGGGATCATGATTCCAAGCGCCAGATACAGCCCCATCAGCGTGTTGCCCCGGAACCGGTATTCGCTCAGCGCAAAGGCGGCCATGGCGCCGAAGAGCAGGATGAAGAACAGCGAAGCGACCGTCACGATCATCGAGTTCTGGAAGTAGAGGAAGAAATCCCCTTGCTTCATCACCGTCTGGTAACCGATCATCGAAAAGCTCTCGGCATCCGGCAGGCTCAGCGGTTCGCGAAAGATCGCCTTGCGGGTCTTGAAGCTGTTGATCAGGATCACGAAGACCGGGAACAGCGCGATCAGCGTATAGACGATCAGCGCACCATGCATGGCGGCGATGTTGAACGGGTTTCTGCGGGCTTTGTTCATTTCTCTCGGCCCCTCAGAACTGATACCGGCGGATACGGGTCTGGATCACGAACAGATAGATGCAGACGCCGGTCAGAATGATGCCGAACATGCTCGTTGCGATGGCCGAGCCCATATGCGGATCGCCAAGTTGCAACTGAAAGCCAAAGAAGGTGCGGTACATGAACGTGCCAAGGATGTCGGTCGAGAAATCCGGTCCCGCCAGCGCACCCTGTGCTGCATATATCAGGTCGAAAGCGTTGAAGTTGCCCACGAATGTCAGGATCGAGATGATGCCGATGGACGGCAGGATCAGCGGCAGCTTGATCTTCCAGAAGGCGGACATGCCGGTGATGCCCTCGACCTCGGCGGCCTCAAGAATCTCTTCCGGGATCGACAGGAGCGCGGCGTAGATGAGCATCATCGGGATGCCCACGAACTGCCAGACCGAGACCAGCGCCAGCGTGGTCAGCGCATATTCCTCTTTACCCAGCCATGGCGCGTAGAGCGATTTCAATCCAATCGCCTTAAGCATATCGGGCGCGATACCCCAGATCGGTGAAAGGATGAGCTTCCACGCGAAACCTACTATAACAAAAGAGAGAATTGTCGGAATGAAGATCGCCGACCGATAAAAGGCGGCAAAGCGCAGACGTGGGTGGCTGAGGATCGCGGCCAGCGCGATACCGATCGGGTTCTGCACCAGCATGTGAATGAAGAAGAACCAAAAGTTGTTGCCGAGCGCGTTCCAGAACGCCTCGGACCAAAGCGGATCGCCGAACAGCCTGCGAAAGTTGTCCAGCCCGACAAAGACGCGCGACTGTTCAACCTCGGTGTAAAGAGCCAGCCGCAACGTGTTGAAAAGCGGGAAGATCATCACAGCCGTGTAGACCAGCACCGCAGGTGCCAGAAACACGACGATATGCCATCTGATACGGCTCTTTCCCATGATTCCATCCCAGCGGTTTAAAGGCGCCCTAGGCAACGTGTGCCCAGGGCCAGGTTGCGTGAGTGGTCGTTGTTATTTCTGCGGCTCGTACCAGGTGGCCAGACCGTCCTGCAGACGCTTGCCCGCGTCCTCGGGTGTCTCGGCGCCCTTGATCACCTGAGCCGAAGCGTTCCAGGTCTCATTCTCAAGGTTCGGCGTGCCGCGCGACAGGATTTGATAGGTCGAACGGATGGTCGATCCGCACTCGCCGCGCCAGCTGACGAACTCCTGCGCCAACGGGTCGTCCATCGCAACGTCGAAGCTCGACAGTGAGAAGAAGCCGGGCAGGGCATTGGCGTAGATCGTGGCGAACTCTTCCGAGCCGACCCAGTCGAGGAAGGTTCGGGCCGCTTCGGCATTGGGCGAGGCCGCGTTCAGGCCGATGGCGATGTCGGTATGGTCCGAAATATAGCAGCCGTCGCCTTCGTTCGGGACCGGCGGCTTGAACGCGCCCATCTCGAAATCGGCCAGATTGTTGAAGCCGCTGATCTCCCAGCTACCGGCGGGGTAGATGGCGGCGCGGCCCAGTGTGAACAGATTCTGACTGTCGGGATAGGTTTGCGCCTCGTACCCATCGCCCAGATATGCGCCCCATTTGGCCAGTTGCCGATAGGGGGCGACCCATTGCTCATCGGTCAGCTTCTGCGATCCGTCAATCAGCGCCAGACGGCCTTCTTCCCCCTTCCAGTAGTTCGGGCCGATATTGTTATAGCCCATGGTGGCCGCTTCCCATTGGTCGTTGGTGCCCATGGCCATCGGGATATAGCTGCCGTCCTCTTGGATTTTGTCGAGCACTTCAAAGAACTGCGCCTCGGTTTCCGGCACCGACAGGCCCAGCTCCTCGAACGCGTCCTTGTTGTAGATGAACCCATGGATCACCGAAGCCATCGGCACACAAAAGGTGGCCGAGCCATCGTCGGTCTGCCAAGCGGATTTGGCCACGTCCGAGAAATTGGCCATGCCGCCAAGATCCGACAGGTCGGCCAGATGCCCGGCCTCGTAAAGCCCCAGTGACGTATCGAACGGACGGCAGGTGATCAGATCCCCGGCCGAGCCCGCATCCAGCTTCGCATTCAGCACCGCGTTATATTCCGCCGGGGCCGAGGGGGTGAATTTTACCTTGATATCAGGGTTCTGCGCCTCAAACGCCGGAATAATCTTTTCCTGCCACAGTGTCAGGTCGTCATTGCGCCAGCTTTCAATGGTCAGAGTGATTTCGGCATGGGCCGCGCCGCCCAGGGCAGTCGAGGCCAGTAGCATCGCGCTCAGTGTTTTCCGGTTCATATGTCTTCTCTCCCTGTTGATATAAATTCCGGTTCAAAGCTGCTTCAAAGCAGGCCGCAGGTGCCCGCCCGATTGTTCCAGCAGGTGTCGCGCCTGCGCATGGTTCCTTGCGCCTGACGCCAGCAAGATTGCCTGCTTTACGTCACCTGCCGCCTGTTCCAACACATCGCGGGCCACAGTGTCCGAGACGCCGGTGATTTTCCGGACGATCCCCTCCGCGCGGCCCCGCAGTTTTCGATTGTCCGCAATCACGTTGACCATCAGTCCGTCATGCACATGACCCAGCCGGATCCCCATCAGCGTGGACATCATATTGAGCGCCGCCTTCTGTGCCGTGGCCGCGCCCATCCGGGTGGACCCGGCGATGATCTCGGGCGGAGTATCCAGATGAATGGCGCAGGTCGCGTGATCGAAAAGCGCGGCGTCGGCGTTGTTTGCGATGCAAATGGTGTGGGCCCCTGCGGCACGCGCCATTTGTGCGAATTTCAGCGGGTAGGGTGTTGATCCGCTTGCAGAAATGGCAATCACAGCATCACCGGATTTCGCCTGAGACACAGCTTGCTGCGCTTCTTCCGTGTCATCTTCAGTGTGCCCAGGCATCTCGGCACTGGTGGGTACGCCACCCGCCATGCAGATTGCGATGCAATCCGGCGACAGGCCGTATGTTCCCGGCAGCTCTGCTCCATCCGCCAGCCCCATCAGCCCCGACGACCCCGCGGCGGCATAGTGGATGCGCCCGCCGGCCCGGATTGTCTCAGCAAGTAGGTTTGCGGCAACCGAGATCTGCGGCAAGCACGCATCGAGCGCAGCCAGAGCGGCCTGCTGGCCCGCCAACAGGCGCTCCAGTATTTCGGTGTCCGGGCGCAGGTCCAGCCCTACGGCCTCATCACGCAGCGTTTCGGTTTGCGGCAGCACTTGCGGCGTCATGTGATTCCCCTTTGGCTCTAGATTTAATACCTATATAATACCTTTTGTCTACCTTTTGTTTGTGATTGGGTTGAAATCCGCCAAAGTGGCCGATTTTTCAGCTACCAAGGCAGTAAAGGTCTTTTTTTGATCCGAAAGGTATTATATAGGTATCTACATGGTTGAGTCTCACCCATATCTGATGGCGATCGACGGTGGCGGAACTTCGTGCCGATTTGCCCTGCAAACCCCGACGGGACGGCAGGACGTAAAGCTTGGAGGCGCCAATGTCTTCACCAATCGCGAGCGCGCGGTGCAAACGCTGCTGGACGGGATGGCGCAGGTTTTACTGCGCGCTGGCCTGCAGCCGTCGATGTTGCCGGACATCCCGGTTTACGCTGGGCTGGCGGGCGTGACCGATCAGGACGCCGCACACCAGGTCGCTACCCGGCTGCCAGCGCGCATCATTGAGATTGAGGATGACCGCCGCTCAGCCGTCGTGGGAGCGCTGCGGGGCCGAAGCGGGTGTCTGATCGGCATCGGGACCGGATCGTTTCTGGCCCGTCAGGCCTCGGGTGGGATCAAGTTCGCCGGCGGGTATGGACCGATTGTCGGGGATGAGGCCTCGGGCAATTGGTTGGGGCTCGGGCTGCTCAGGCGGGCCCTGCTGGCGCTAGATGGTGCGATGTCGGCCAGCCCACTGGTCACGGCTTGTCTTGAGCGGTTCGAAAATGACGCCGCGCGTATCGTGGCGTTTTCCGGCACTGCCCGGCCTGCCGACTTCGCGAAGTTTGCCCCAGAGGTCATCGAGGCAGCCCGAAACGGCGACAGTGTGGGGCAAGAGTTGATGCAAGCCGGGGCACAATACATCGAAACCGGGCTGCGTGCGCTCGGATACGAGGATGGCGAACCGGTTTGTGCCGTCGGGGGCGTTGCGGCGCACTACGCGGACTATCTGCCACCTAGCATGGCGTTGACCGAGCCGCTTGGCACTGCGCTGGACGGCGCGCTGGAACTGGCCCGTAGGTTGGCAGAACGAAGCAGTCGGGGGGTGGCATGACAACCGACACCATCGAGAGTTTCCTGAAGTCAGGCAGTTGGATGCAGGATGCCGCCGGCCCGCGCTATGTGCGGTTGCGCAAGCGGATCGAGGAAAGCATCGAGCAAGGCCTGCTCGCCGAAAGTGCCCCTCTGCCCGCAGAGCGCGAGATTGCCAGTCTGACCGGCCTGTCCCGGGTCACTGTGCGCCGGGCCATGCAGGATCTGGTCGACAGGGGCATCATCGTGCAGCGGCAGGGCTCGGGCAGCTTCGTCTCGGACGGCACGCCGAAAGTTGAGCAATCACTGTCCCGCCTGACCTCGTTTACCGAGGATATGGTGCGGCGTGGCCTGAGCTCCTCCAGTGAGTGGCTAGAGCGGGGCATCCATGTCCCCTCGCCAGAGGAAGTGATGGCACTGGCCCTCTCATCAGGCGAGTCCGTCGCCCGCATCGCGCGTTTGCGCCGCGCCAATGACAAGCCGATGGCGATCGAGCGCGCCTCGCTGCCCACCGACATCCTGCCGAACCCGCAGTTGGTTGATACCTCGCTCTATGAAGTACTCGAACGTGACGGTAACCGCCCGGTGCGGGCGCTGCAACGGATCTCGGCTATCAACCTCGAGGAAGAAGACGCCACGCTCTTGGGCGTCGAGCCCGGTGCTGCCGGTCTGCGGATCGTGCGCACCTCGTACCTGCCGAACCGGCGGGTTGTCGAATTCACCCGTTCCATCTATCGCGGCGACGCCTACGACTTTGTGGCGGAACTGCGCTTGGGCAACAGCTAGGACCAAACATGCAGACCCAGATCACCCGGATGCGTCGCGAGATTGACGAAATCCCAGACGCCGTCGACCGATTGCTCAGCCGGTGCGAGAATGACATTGCCGCCGTCGCGGATGCGGCCCGGGCGCTTGATCCGGTGTTCCTCATGACCGTGGCGCGCGGCTCGTCCGACCATGTGTGCACCTATCTGAAATACGCCTCGGAAATCCTGCTGGGGGTGCCGGTGGCATCGGTCGGACCATCGGTGGCCTCGATCTACGACTCGACGCTGAAATTGCAGCAAGGCCTGTGCCTCTCGGTATCCCAGTCAGGCAAAAGCCCCGATATCGTCGCCATGGCGCGCAACGCGGGGCGGGACGGGGCGATGACACTGGCCCTGACCAACAACGCAGGATCACCGCTGGCCGAGGCAAGCGCACATACCGTCGACATCCAGGCGGGCCCCGAGCTGAGTGTGGCCGCCACCAAGACCTTCGTCACGTCTGCCGTGGCAGGTCTGTGGTTGCTGGCGGAATGGGATCGCAATCAGGCCCTGCTTGCGGCCATTCACGCCCTGCCGCAGCAGCTGGAGGCCGCCACCCGCATCGACTGGCCCGAGGTGCGCGAAGCCATCGGAGCCCGCTCATCCCTGTTCACGCTGGGCCGGGGGCAGGCGTTGGCCGTATCCAATGAGGCGGCGCTGAAATTCAAGGAGACGTGTCAATTGCACGCTGAGAGCTATTCCTCTGCCGAAGTGCTGCATGGCCCGGTGTCGATTGTCGAAGAGGGGTTCCCGGTTCTCAGCTTTGCCGCCGCCGATGCGGCCGAACAGGCCCTGACCGATATCGCCGACCAGATCAGCACAAAGGGCGCAAAGGTCTTTGCAACCACGGACAAGGTAAAAAGTGCAGCCTGCATCGACCATGTTCGCACTGGCCACGCGCTTACCGATCCGCTTAGTTTGATTGTATCCTTCTACTCCATGGTCGAGGCGTTCGCCGCATCGCGGGGAATTGACCCGGATGCGCCGCGCCATCTGAACAAGGTCACTGAAACGGTATGAAAGACGCGCTGAAGGCCATCACCGGAGCTGATATTCTGTCGCCGGACGGAGTGCGCCCCGGATGTGCGCTGCTGTATCGCGCCGACCGGATCGAAGCGATCGTGCCTGAGGCAGAGATGCCAGCGGATGCCAGGGTCACACATCTGGACGGAGGGATGCTGTCGCCCGGTTTTGTGGACCTTCAGGTCAACGGCGGCGGTGGTGTGATGTTCAACAACACGCCGGAGCTGTCCACGTTAAGGCGCATGGCTGAGGCGCATGCGCATATCGGCGCCACGTCGATCCTGCCGACGCTGATCACCGACACCGCCGAGGTTGTATCACGGGCCATTGACGCCTCGGTGCAAGCGATTTCCGAAGGCGTAGCGGGCATCGCGGGCCTGCATCTGGAAGGCCCCCACCTCTCTCACAAGCGCAAAGGGGCGCATGACGACACCCTGATCCGGCCAATGGAGGATGCCGATCTTACCCAGTTGCTTGACGCCGCAGAGCGACTGCCGGTGCTGAAAGTCACGGTTGCCCCGGAAAGTGTGTCGCCAGCGCAGATCGAAGCGCTGAAAGAGGCAGGGGTTCTGGTGTCGCTGGGCCATACGGATGCGACATTCGAAGATTGCCAGGCGGCGGTCTCAGCCGGGGCGCGCTGCGTCACGCATCTGTTCAACGCGCAAAGCCAGATGGGAAATCGCGAGCCCGGCGTCGTTGGTGCGGTGCTGGCGCTTGGCGAGTTGTCTGCGGGGCTTATCGCAGATGGGATACACGTCCACGCCGCTTCGCTGCGAAATGCTCTGTGCGCCAAGGCGGGGCCCGGCAGGATTTTCCTAGTCAGCGATGCTATGGCGACTGCAGGATCGGACATCGCCACATTCCGATTGAATAGCCGCGAAATTCGCCGTCAGGGGGATCGCCTGACTCTGGCGGATGGCACGCTGGCTGGCGCACATCTTGAGTTGATTACTGCAGTCCATAACGTGGCCGGGATGGCGGATTTGCCAATCGAAACGGCTCTGGACATGGCGACGCGCATTCCCGCCGACCTGATCGGCCAAAGTCACCTGGGGCGTCTGGAACCCGGCGCGCAGGCCGATTTTCTGCATCTGGGCCAATCAAAAGACCTGCTCAGGGTCTGGCAACTGGGTGAAGTCCGGTTTGCCGCCGGCGGTGCGTCCCATCACTAGACCCCCATCACCGTCTTACCCGATATCCACGAACAGATCGCCCCCCTCGACCCTCACCGGATAGGTCTTGAGGTTGACGCAGACCGGAGAGCGTTTCGCCTCCCCCGTGCGGTAGTCGAACTGGCCGTTATGCATCGGGCATTCCACGATGTAATCGATCACCAACCCGTTCTCGAGATGCACTTCTTCGTGGGTGCATAGGCCGTCAGTGCAGAAAAACTCATCATCCGGACTGCGATAGATCGCAAAGGTGCGCTCGTCGTGGTCGAGGCGGATCAGGTCTTCGGTCTCGATATCGTCTGGGGCGCAAACGCGTATCCAGTTGCTCATGCGGGTCTTTCGCCATTGCATCGGCCTGTGCAGACAGATATTCGCCTGAAGTTACCTCCCAGTACGTCCGGCGAGTATTTCGCCCGGCGCGCCTCTCACGCGCCGGGCTTTTTGGTGGGCCCGTAAACCATGCATTTTCTGCATGGCGGGTTTGGAGATTTGTCTGGTGCAGCCATCTGTGGGCAGGCTTATGTGCAGCGTGACTTGTTCAATCCATAACCACTCAATACAGAGCCAACTCCGATGAACTTCGAAACCAACTTCCCGACCCAGAACGAGATCTATGAAATCCAGCGCCGGGCCGCTCAACTCCGGGCCGAGGCGATCAGGAACATGTTCACTGCAATTGTTGAAAGCATCCGGCATCTTTTGCGGCGCGACGTATCGGCCGTGAAAACCGCGTCGTCGAATTGACGGCTTAGATATTTAGCGCGGTGGCTCGGCTCCGGTCATCGGTCACCAGACAAGATGAAGCCCCTTCACCTCGGAAAACACGCTGTCCTTTGAGATCAGTGTCAGCCCGGCCAGCTCGGCAGATGACGCCAATAACCGGTCAAACGGATCACGATGTGACCAGTCCCTGAGGCTCGCGTGTAGGCAAATCTCGGGTGTGAATGGCGCGGCGACGCCTCCCTGATTGCGCAGGATATCACCCAGCCCATCGGCATAAGGCTCCATCTCAGGCCATTTGCCAAGCCGCACTTTCTGCCCGATCTCGAAAAAGCTGATGGGGCTGACATAGACCGCATTGGCCAGTTCAATCGCAGTGCGGGCCGGGCGTGATAGCCTGGCATCATCGGCAAACGACCACACCCAGGCGTGCGTGTCTAGCAAGACAGCGCTCATTCCGCGCCTTCCCAGGCCTCCAGTTCATCTTCCGGCAGCGGTTCAAGGAAATCCGGCACATCGCCCAGCTTTCCGGCCAAAGCGCCGAACTTGAACCCCGATTGCGGAATAGCCACCAACCGCACGACCGGTTTTGCGCCCTTGGCAATCACAACCTCCTCACCCGCGAGGGCGGCCTCGATCAGCTTGGACAGCTGGCTTTTGGCGGCGTGGACATTGTACTGCATGGCGCAGATCCTCGGTTCAACGGAATTAGCTACATTAGCTAACTTAAATGCTCCCACGCAAAAGTCAATTCCGGGGGTGCTATCCGCATCCGGTTGCGACGGTGGTTCTGGCTGGTTTTCGTTGACAATGGCCGAGGCTGCGGCAAGGTCGTCCCAAGCATTTTTCTAAATTAGTTATACGGTACTGATCTGATGCGTGACAATTCTGAACGGCACTCCGCAAGGACCGGGGCGCAAGTATTGGATGACGGGCGAAAGCCAAAGATCGCGGTTGTCGCCAGTCTGACGTCTTCGCTGGTCAATTTCCGTCTCGACTTCCTAAAGGAATTGTCCGCCCGGGCCGAAGTGATGGCATGCGCCCCGGATGCACATCCCGAGACCGAGGCAGCACTGGCCGAGCTTGGTATTGGCTTCGTACAGATCCCTATGGCGCGAACCGGGGTGAACCCGCTGCAGGATCTGGCGACGCTGCGTGCGCTTTATGCGGCGTTTCGCGCGTTCCGGCCCGATATCGTCTTTCCCTACACGATGAAGCCGATCATCTACGGCGGTCTTGCCGCTCGGCTGGCTCGGGTGCCGCGCCGCTTCGCACTCTGCACCGGGCTGGGTTACGTCTTTGTCGATGACGGTGACAGCGGGTTGAAGAAAAAGCTGATCCGCGCGCTATCTGTACAGCTTTATCGCCGCGCGCTGAAAGGCGCCGAGGAAGCACTGGTCTACAACAATGCGGATGCCGATGAGTTTCGCACCAACCGGCTGATCGGCCCGCAAACGCGACTGGACATCGTGCCGGGCTCGGGCGTCAATCTGGATCGCTACCCGCCGTCGGACCCGCCCAAGGGCGCGCCGGTTTTTCTGATGATCGGACGGCTGCTGCGCGACAAGGGTGTGTTCGAATATGTCGAGGCCGCGCGGCTGCTGCGCACCCAATGGCCCGAGGCGCGCTGTCAGCTGCTGGGGCCGCTCGATGCCAACCCAGCTTCGGTCCAGCCCGAAGATCTCAAGGCATGGGAGGCTGAGGGGATCATCGAGTATCTGGGCGAGACCAGCGACGTGCGCCCTTATCTCTCGGCCTGCTCGGTCTTCGTGTTGCCCTCCTATCGCGAGGGGATTTCCCGCACCGTGCTCGAAGCGATGTCGACCGGCCGCGCCATCATCACCTCAGACGCGCCGGGCTGTGCCGAACCGGTGGAGGAGGGGGTGACCGGTTTCGTCACTCCGGTCCGCAACCCGCAGGGATTGGCTGAGGCCATGGCGCGGTTCATGGAGAACCCGGACCTTGTCGTTCAGATGGGCGCGGCTGCACGGAGCCATGCCGAGGCCGAATTCGACGTGGCGCGGATCAACACGATCCTGCTGAACAAGCTGGGCCTTTTGCAGGAAGGTGAAGTGCTGAGCAGCGCCTGATCAAACCTGCAGTGGGATCAGAGGTCGATGCCCAAAATCGCGCGGATCGCTTGCGTCGCGTCCACCTGCTCGCGTCGCATATGGGCCTTCACCTCACGCAGTTTAGTATCCACCAGATACCGGTACCAGAACCCCTGCAGGACGTGAAACGCCCGGCCTTCGCGCCCGTCCAGAAAGCCCAGCCGCAGCACATAGCGGTAGAGAAAATAGGCCCCCGCCCGCAGACCGGAGGGCAGGCGGGCATAAAGCCGTTCCTTGACCCAGCGTTTGGCCCCTGCCTGACCTCCGCGCAGATCGGCCACGCTGTCGTGGGGCAGGAAGTGGTATTCAAGGTTCAGTAGGTCCACCACCTCGCGGCTGGCATAGTGGTTGTGTTTGTCGATCCACCAACTGAGCGAGTTCAGGTTGTCGTCGAGGATTTCGCCCCCGAAAGCCATCACCGGCCCCTCGACCATGATATGTTCGTCCATCCAGCGGTTCTCGCAGTGACCCGCGCCGTGCCGAAACAGGCGCAGCACGCGGATCGGAAACACACCGCCCCACTGCACAGGTCCGCCCAGAAAGTTCATCCGCCGCGCGACGTGGATGCCTTGAATTTCAGACTGCGCCACGGGCAGGTTTTCAAGGATTTCCGTTTGCAGCCCCGGTGTGACAATCTCATCCGCGTCCAGCCGAAGCACCCATTCGGTATCGGCGGGCAGCTGCTCCAATGCCCAGTTGAACTGCGTCGCATAGTTACGCCAAGGATGGCTGAGGATCGTCGCCCCCGCCGACGCCGCAATCTCGCGGGTGCGGTCGATCGAACCACTGTCCACCACGAAAACGCGATCCGCCACCGTGGCCACGGATGCGATTGCGCGCGCAATGTGGCGTTCCTCATCTTGGGTGAGGATGATTGCGGTGAGAGGCACGCTTACCGCTCAGGCCGGTGGGCGATGGCGATCATCGACTTTGCCAATGGCGGGATGCGGCCCACGCGGTGAAAACGGATATCGGTGAACCCGATCTCCTCAAGCAAAAGGCGCAGAGTGTGGATGGACCAGAACTTGATGTGGCCATGATCCCAGAGGGCGGTGAAATGCGCGTCCATCCGGCCGCTGAGCGCCAGGGCGAGGTTTTTCCAGTAGCCGTGATAAGGGGTTGAGATGATCGCGGTGCCGCCGGACTCAGTCAGATCGAACAGGGTCCGGGCATAGCGGCGCGGGGCGTAAAGATGCTCGACAACCTCTAGACTGATCACCACCGGATGGCGGCCATAGCGCGTGGCCAGATCGTCGTAGGCCGATCCCATTTCGAGCCGCAGACCAGGATACGACCGGTTCGCCTGCGCGATTCCGTCGGTGGAGAGATCGACGCCGGTGACAGACCAGCCCTCTGCCGCCAGTGCAGCAGCCACGCTGCCATTGCCGCAACCCAGATCAAAGAGGGTCGTTGCACCAAGGCGGCGCAACCCGGCTAGTTCCTGCCGCAAGGCCGGCAGCAGGTAACCATGCGAGGTGTTCAGTCCGGCATCCGCGTAGCCATAGCCCGAAATCGGGATGTCTGTGCTCATCGCATTACTCCTCTGTCGCCGTTCCGATTTGGCAGGCCGGGTTTCCGGCCAAGATCAGGCCCGGTCCGACGGATTTCATGACGACCGCCCGCGCGCCGATAATACTGCGGGGGCCGATTTCGACCCCGGGACCGATGAAAGCCTCTGCCGCGATCCAACTATCCGGCGCGATGGTGATCGGGCGTTTCAGCAGGGGCCGGTCCGCGCGGGTATGATCATGTGTGCCGGCGCAGAGATGCGCGCCCTGCGAGATCGTGGCCCGCGCGCCGATTGAGATCGGTCCCAGAGCATACAGGATGGCTCGGTCTCCCACCGCACAACCAGGGCTCAGCGTAAGGTTCCACGGCATGGTGATGCGGACCGACGGATAGACATGCACCTGCGCACCGACAGTTGCCCCGAAGCGGCACAGCAACCAGCGACGCCAGCCCCAGCGGATACGTGGGCTGAGGCGAAAAGCGGGGTAGGCCAGTGCCCAGAGTATCCGTGCGACCTGCTCCCGGCGCGACCATTTATGCGCGAGACGGTTTGCGGCGACGTCGATCATAGAAGGCACTGGTAGAAATCCAGCATTCTCTGTGCACGGCTTGGCCAGCCGTGATGCGCCTGCACATAGGCCACGGCCCGCGCGCGCTGTGTTTGTGCCTGTGGGCGGGTCATAGCCCTGACTGCGACCGCAAGCGCCTGTGCGGACCGTTCGGTGCAGACCGCTGCGCCTGCCCGGACCGCCGAGACGGGCACCGAGCCCTGGGTTGCGACCAGCACACCTCCGGCTGCCATCGCCTCTAGCGCGGTGTTGGAGTTGTTCTCGAACTCAGACGACATCAGAACGGCGTCGGCTCCGCGCAGCCAGAGATGTTTGCGGGTGTCGAAGACGGGCCCGTGCACGTGCAGATGCTGGCCCACGCCGAGATCGCGGGCCAGCGTCCACAACCGCGCCAGATCGCCGCCATCCGGGCCAACGAGGTGCAGCACCGCATCCAAACCGAAGGCGCGCAGGTGCTGCAGCGCCCGGAGTTGCAGGTCGATTCCCTTGATCCGGTTCAGTCGCCCTAGAAACAGCAGGTTGAGCTGCGCAGGCCCCGCGCCGAAGGTGACCGCGCGCGCCTCGTCCGGAGTCATCCGCGCGTCCGGGATCTCGACCCCGTTATCCACCACCAGCGCGGGCGCCGAACCGTGACCAGTCAGGCTGTGCTGCGCCTCTTCGGCGCTTTGAAAGTGGAACCCGGCTATTCCGGCCAACTGCCGATGCCCCGCGAGTGTGCCGAAAAGGCGCTTGGGCAGGGGCGACGAATAGGCGATGGCCTCCTTGTGTAGGCAGCCGCGCGGGGACAGCACCACCGGCTTCCCGGCGCGGCGAGCGGCATGAAGCAAGGTGGCGGCAAACGCATTCCAATAGGAATGGACGTGAACGATATCCGCCCCGGCCACCGCCTGGCCGATCCGTCGAAACGACCCGGCGCAGGGCAACCAATGGCGGTCATGCAGGAACTCTACCGGATGCCGGGCGGCAAATGTGGATAGGTGGGGTTCGTTCGGGTCCAGCCTGCACATCACCGCCACTTTTGCTGGTGCGTGATCGAGTGCTGCGAGGCCTGAGACCAACCCAGCGACGCTCTGGCTAGGACCGCCATGGCGCAGATCCAGCGACGGGATGCCGTGCAGGATACGCAGCGGATTGTGGGTGTGTGCGGTCATTCGGCGTCGAACAGGGGCAAGTTGCGCGCTGCAGGACAGATCGCGTGCAGCCGGTGCAGTTCGGCTTGGATCAGCGCCTCGCTTCGGTCATCGAACCAGTCGAAGGTGCGGGCACGGGGCGGGGTAATCGTTGTTGGAGCAGAAGTACCTGGCGGCACCTGCATGAGCTTACGCAGGCGGGTCTGGTCGCATTGGCCGTCTAGGCCTTTGATACGGTGGGCGAGTTGCTTTGCCATGCCGTCGGTGGAACGGGAATAGACCAACATTGCCTGGGCGCCGAACCGATCAAAAGCCGCCGAGACATGGCTGGACCAGCGGCACGGGGCCTCGTGCGGACGCGCCAGTTCGGCTTGCAGAAAGGCAGTGAACCGGTCGCGCAGTGCATCAGCGGGGCCGAGAGCGGCGTCGGTCAGACCGTATCGTTTGACAAAGAGCGAGACGAACAGGGCGCGCGGAGGCCGGATCAGATAGAAGACGCGGAACAGGGCGCCAAGACGCAGATCGTGAGTGTGCAGGACCTGCGGGTAGAGTTGCGGCCACCTGTAGTGGCGTGGGACGGGCAGGCCGTAGTAGCCTGCCAACACTGCGCTGATCCATGACGTGCCTGAGCGTGGATAGCCGCACACGGCTACCGACCGGTGACGCGCCAGCGTTGTGGAGTAGAGCCGTGTGGCATGGCTGGACAGCCCGCGAGACAACCAAAGGGCGGTGCCCTTGCGCGCGGCTCGGGCAGGGGCGGGGAAGGTCACCGGGCCGCTCCCGGGCCGAGTGCGCGGAGTGTTGGGACGCCCCTGAGTACCGTGCGCAGGAGTGTTCGGGCGGCCAGAAAGACAATCGGCAGGGTCAGCATCCGGTGCAGGGCCTGCACCCCGTAGAACATGGTGTAGAAGGTCGAGGCCGCGGCCAGCAATACCAGTATCGTCATCAGCGTGTCGCTTCGGGCTGCGGCCCGTTGCGCAATCCGATCATTGAGCGCTGCGATGGCGCCAAAATAGGCTCCAATCACCGCCACCGTGCCCAACCCTCCGACAAAGAACAGTTCGGCCGGGACTAGGAAACCGCCGCCATGGGTGACGTAATCTGACAGCAGCACGGGGCCGTTGTAGGTCTCAATGCCCAGAAAATGCAGCAGACCCGAGGGGACGATCTGTATCAGCAGCGTCAAGGCGAACGCAGGCAGACCGCCAGGCAGGGGCTCCAGCCCTGACAGCCGAATATCGATGGCATGGGCCGTGTGGGCGATGGACTGGGGAAGCAAGTCGATCTCTTCCAGAAAACTCGCGCTGGATAGGGGGGCATTCCCCCAGGACCGCAGGGCCGAGATCTGATCCAGCAGAACCAGCATTCCGGCACCCAGCACCGCCATTTCCGCAACGGTACGCAGGGTGAACCGTGGCTGGGCCTGCAGGCGACAGGCGTAAAGGCCGAGGGTGAGAAACAACAGCGACCCGCGATCTCCGGCAAGCACATAGTGCAGAGCGGTCAGCCAGAACACGGTCATGGCCAGTCGGGTATGCAGGTGCAGCGTCCGGGCCCGGAGCACGGCGATCAGCAGAAGCAGATTGGCAACAGCGCCCGCCCCACCCAGCGGGATAAGGGCGAACAGGCCTTTGTTCTGCGGATAGGGCGCAAACAGCCACCAACCGTCCGCCGACACCGCCGTGAGGGCGGCACCGAGGACAAGAGGCACAAGTACCGCATTGCTGCGTTTCGCGATTTGGTTCGGAGCGGCAGGCAACCCGGACATCACCCGCGTCACGACGAACTGGCCCAGCTGGAAACAAACCGCGAAGGTAGCGATTATTGCGCAATTTGCGACCACAAACCCGGCCCGCAGATGTGAGAAGACGCGCACCTGCGCAACCGTGTCGGCATAGTCGATGGCCAGTAGATAGAGCGTATACGCGAGCAGTGCCGCGAGCACGCAGGCCGAACACAGCCGACGGCGACGTAGGTGCAGAAACACCAGCAACGCAAGCGTAGCACTCAAAGGAAACTGATATTCAGGAAGGACGATCATGTCCGCGCATATGTGACGGGGCCAGCCGGGTGATGATCCAGATAAGATACAAGGCGGCATGTGCCACCTGTGCCGCGACAACACCCCAGATCCCGATCCATGCGGCGCCGAGTAATGACAGGAAAATCCCGGTCAGGGCCGAGGCAACCTTGGGGGCGATCAATGCCTTGGTGTCCTGTCTGCCCAAGATGGTCAGAGTGAGGACTTCTCCGGTTGCAATCAGACCGGCGGCGAGCAGGAGCCAGGGCAGGTAGATCGAAGCCGATTGAAATTCGGTCCCCGCGGCGAAAGCGAAGATTTTGGCATGCCAGACGGAGGTCAGGGCAAACCCTGCAAGCGTTGCGGTCAGAGCGAAGAGGCCAATCCGCCTCAGCACCGGCATATTCTCTTTGCCATCGCTGATGCCGTCAAACAGAACCGACGTGAAAAACCGGAGAAACGCTGTCAGGGCAATCCGCGCCGGGCCAAATGTGAGTTGTGCTGCCGCTGCATAAAGGCCCACCGCCGTTCCGGTGGCAAAGGCATCGAGCGCCCAGCGGTCGATCGAAAGCTGCGCCCAGACAAACGGGGACCAGACGTAGATTGGCCAAGCATAGGCCAGAAAATCGTGACGCGTTGCATCGGCCTTTCTGGAGCTATCGGGACTGTCGGTTAAGCGAGACACGGTGGCCAACGAAACTAGAATAATAAGGCTGGACAGCGCATAAACTGCGAAGAGAATGAAAAGGCTTGGGCCGAAGACCTGTCCGGCAAGGCACACGCCGCCGACCCGCAGCCAGACATCGACCAGTTGGTGCAATGCCACGACGCGGCGGGCACGACGAGCACTGTGAAAAGCAACGAGCACGCTGACACAACCGTTCAGGAGTGAATAGGGCAAAACCATCAGGGCGATTGCCGCCCATTCGGAGTGGGCACTTGCGAAAAGGGTCAGGGCGAGTAGGAGCAGAGCCATGCACCAGAACCCGGATAGCCACAAAAGCGCGCGCTTGCCGGTGTGAAGATAATTGGTGAGCCCTCCGCCCGCGTGCGCCGGAGCGTAGAGCCGCGTTATCGCCATGTTCAATCCACCGAAAACCACGGTTTGGCCAAAGCCGAACGCTGTCATGGCCAGCGCGAGCTGCCCGTAGCCAATGGGCGAGAGCAGCCCGGTCTGCACCCGCACCAACGCCAGCGTACCGGTCAGCACGCCGATCTGGCCCAGCACGACCCACAGCGCCTCACCCCGCAAACGCCGGGGGTGCGCGGCCAATAGAACCGATCCGGTCAACGGGGTGGCATGGTCCGTATGGAGTGGCCCGCGTCAGAGACGCAGGTCGCTGGCCTCTCTTGGCAGGCAGGATTTGACATCGAACAGCACATTCTCGGCCTTGCCAAAGGCGCGGAGCTGGGCAGCATCAAGCGCCAGGAATTCCTTGTGCGCAACGGCCAGAATGATGCCGTCATAGGCGCCCGATTGCGGCTCGGACACCAGAGAGATGCCGTATTCCGCCTGAGCCGCAGCCGCGTCAACATGCGGGTCGTGCACGTCGACTTCGATACCGTAGCTTTGCAGTTCTTCCACGATATCAACGACGCGGGTGTTGCGCAAATCCGGGCAGTTCTCCTTGAAGGTCAGGCCCAGCACCAGCACGCGCGCAGCGCCGACATTGATCCCCTTCTGGGTCATCCGCTTGACCAGTTGCGAGACGATATGGCTGCCCATCCCGTCGTTCAGCCGACGCCCCGCCAGAATGATCTGCGGATGATGGCCCACGGCCTCGGCCTTGTGGGTCAGGTAGTAGGGATCGACCCCGATACAGTGCCCACCAACCAGACCGGGACGGAAGGGCAGAAAGTTCCACTTGGTGCCCGCCGCCTGCAATACTGCCTCGGTGTCGATACCCATGCGGCCGAAGATGATGGCCAGTTCGTTGACCAGAGCTATGTTCAGATCGCGCTGGGTGTTCTCGATCACCTTGGCGGCTTCGGCCACGCGGATGCTTTCGGCTTTGTGGGTCCCGGCTTCAATGATCCGTCCATAAAGCGCATCGACCAGATCGGCGATCTCGGGCGTCGAGCCAGAGGTGACCTTGCAGATATTCGGAAGACGGTGTTGCTTGTCGCCGGGGTTGATCCTCTCGGGGCTGTAACCGGCAAAGAAGTCAGTGTTGAACGTTAGGCCCGAGACCCGTTCCAACACCGGCACGCAATCCTCTTCGGTTGCGCCGGGATAGACGGTGGATTCGTAGATCACCAGATCGCCGGACTTCAGCACATCGCCCACAGTTTCCGAGGCGTGGATCAGCGGCGTCAGGTTCGGGCGCTTGTTCGCGGTGATCGGGGTGGGAACGGTGACGATGAAGACGTTGCAATCGGCGATACCGGCAGGGTCGGTGGTGAAGGACAGCTGCGCGGCCTCGGTCAGTTCGTCCGGTTCGACCTCCAGCGTCGAATCCTGACCGCGTTTCAACTCGTCAATGCGGCCGGGATTGACGTCAAAGCCGACAACAGGACCGGTTTTACCAAAGGCCACCGCCAGCGGCAGGCCAACATAGCCCAGGCCGATCACGGCAATTTTCAAAGAGTTAATATCTGGTAGCGTCATGAAACAAACTCGTCCAAGTCACTTGTTGTGGTAGTCACGGAACCACTCGACAAATCGTGCGATCCCGTCGCGGAAATCCGTTTGCGGCGCATAGCCGGTCAGGCTTTTCAGCAAAGACGTATCTGCCCAGGTGGCGGGCACATCGCCCATCTGCATGGGCATGTAGTTTCGGATCGCCTTCTTGCCGAGCGCATCTTCAATCGCGTCGATGAAATCCAGCAGACGCACCTTGTCCCCGTTGCCGATATTGACGACGCGGAAGGGACCGACCGGTGACAGGCTGTCGCCCTCTTCGATGTCCTTTTTTCGCTCGGGGCAAACAGGGGCCGCGTCGATCAGCAGACGGATACCCCGGACCAGATCGTCCACATAGGTGAAATCGCGGTACATGTTGCCATGGTTGTAGATGTCGATCGGACGGTCATCGAGGATTGCATCCACGAACTTGTAAAGCGCCAGATCTGGCCGCCCCCAAGTGCCGTAGACGGTGAAGAACCGGAACATGGTTGTGGGCAGGTTCCACAGGTGGGCATAGGAATGGCCCATCGCCTCGTTGGCTTTTTTCGTCGCCGAGTAGATGGTCAATTGGGTGTCGGCTTTTTCCACTTCGGTGAACGGCATGTCTTCGTTCGCGCCATAGACCGACGAGGTGGACGCCATCAGCAGATGGTCAACCTTGTGCACCCGCGCCACCTCCATGACGTTGAAGGTGCCCACCACGTTCGAGTCGATATAGCTGCGTGGGTTTTCCAGGCTGTAGCGAACACCGGCCTGCGCGGCCAGATGCACGATCACATCCGGTTCGAACTCGTCCGCCACCTGCGTCAGGCGTTCGTGGTTTTCCAACAGATCCTCGGTGGCCGAAAATCCTGGGGTCTGCAGCAACATCTGGTGACGGCGCTGCTTCAGGGTGACGTCATAATAATCCGTCATCCCGTCGTAGCCGTGCACGCGGAACCCTTCGGACAGCAGCAGTTTGGCAAGATGGAACCCGATAAAACCAGCGGTTCCGGTTACAAGTACTTTTTTCATTACGTTCCTCATGTTCTGCGCAGAAAAAGGGGGAGCAATCGTTTCCGCGGCAGGGTCAATGTCTTGATCTATTGGTAAAGGTTAATTCGTTCACGCGACAGCCCTCAAAGCGTGCTGGCCACACAGTCAACACACTGTCGCGTCCCGCACATGATGCCGGGAGGTGTTTCGATGGTGGATTGGAGAAAATGCAGCAAAACTGCTGTTTTAATGTCCATGTTACACAAAGTCATACATACTCAACTTTTGACACTCGATGCGGGCAACAAACGTCCGCAACGTCCGGGGAGGAATTCCACGACACATTAAC
This sequence comes from Ruegeria sp. HKCCD8929, assembly GCF_013031405.1. Classification (GTDB taxonomy): domain Bacteria; phylum Pseudomonadota; class Alphaproteobacteria; order Rhodobacterales; family Rhodobacteraceae; genus Ruegeria. The sequence continues at coordinate 515,682 of NZ_WPZY01000001.1, forward strand.
TATGGGTCCTCGTTACCGCTTGTACCACACAAAAATCAATCTTTTCCCGCGCAGAATATACCGAATTTTGCATCCAGAAGAGTCGAATTCTGACGTAAGGGAAAGTTTTTCGGCGAGATGTCATCAGCTTGCTGCATCCAGCCCGGCGTTCAACAGGGACGGCAGGAACTGGTCCAGCGCCCGGCCCCATGAGGTTATGGGCTGTTCCTGGATAAACACGATGTCGTCGGGTCGCATTTCCATCCGGGCCGCAACCGCGAGGGCAGCCGGGTTGCGCGCGTCCAGATGCCAAGCGGTCACCGCACCGAATTCTTCGGGATGGGTCGAGCTGCGCAGCACGTAGATATGCGAGGCATCGGCGGTCCGGGTGCTATAGCCGCCTTGCGAGAAGAGCGCGTCGGCCAGTTTGAGTTGCTGATTGTAGGGCAGGGGGATACGGGCGTTGTTCCGGAACTCTCCGCCCAGATAGATGTAGTCGCGCCCCTCGGCATCAAGCTGCACACGGTCCTGAAAGTTGTCGCGGGTTTCTTCCAACTGACTGCGGCGCAGGTCGACCTCAAGGTCCAGTTCTGTCAGCGCATCGGCCCGGGCCTGCCGGCTCAGGCTGATCACGTCGACCCGCTCGCGATAGAATTTCAGCGCCCGGTCTAGATCGTAGCTGGTATCGACATAGACCGCGTCGCCGTTCAGCAGGTTCAGCCGTTGCAGATCGGGACGGCGCAGATAATCCTCAAGCGGGATCTGATACAGATCGCCGGTGCGGTAGATGCGGATCGAGGCATATTCGCGGTCGCGCAAGGTAATGCCCCCGGCGGCAGTGATCGCCTCGCCCAAGGTCAGCGGGCTCAGCGCGACCGGCACGATGCGAGGGCTGGCAACCTTGCCACCTACGGCCACGCGCTTGGAGTTGAACTCGGCCACGTCCAGCGAAAAGGCCGGGTCGATTTGGCGGGCGATCAGAGCGTCGAACAGGGCGGCCTCGGCATCTTTCAGCGACAGGCCTGCGATCCGCACCGGGCCGATATCGGGGATCGAGATCGCGCCGTCGTCGCGCACTGTATAACCCTCACGCCGGTTCTGGGTTGCGAGCAGACCGCTCAGGTCGTTCGCGGACCCGGTGTTGCGGGTGGCCAGCGTGACCACGTCCCCCGCACCGATCCGGTAGGATGGTGGCGTCACCTGTGGCGGCGCGCGCAACTCCAATGGTTCGGGGGCAAGGTCGGGCACGACCGGCTGCTCCGGCAGGCGTTCGGCAAAGCGCAGGCCACCGCCGGTTCCGGCGGTTTGATAGAAGGCCTGAGGCAGGCTGCGCGGGGTGTAGGGCGTGGTCTTGTTGGCCACCAGAACCGTTTGCGCGGTCAACAGCACCTCGCGCACCGCCACGCCCTCGAGCTGGTTCGAGACACGCGGGCTGGTATAGGTGACGCCACATGCACCTAGCATCAGGCAAGCGGCAAGCAGTCCGGCGCCTGCTCTGGTTCGGGGAATCATCCGTTTCATGTTCGTTCCGTAACTTGGGGGCCTCATCGGATCAGCCGTTCGGTCGTCAGATAGCCCGCGCCCGGGCTGACCCATTGCCGTGTTTTCCACAAAAAACCGTCCGGGCCGCGCCAGTAGATATTTGTCAGCTTGAGGCCGGGCGAGACGCAGTGTTCTTCAATCCGCGTCGTATCCTGAGGCCGGTCGAAGATGACGATCCGCTCGGCGCGCGCGCCGGATCGCTTGCATCTAAAGGTGCGGTAGAGGGTCTGGTATTCGCCGTCCAGATAGGTATGGAACCGCTCGTAATACCCGCTCGTTTGACCATCGAGCATGTCCAGGGTGTTGCCGACATCGGCACTCATCAGATCATGCCCCAGGCCCCGGCTTGCCACCAGCACGCCGTGCCGGAGCGACAGCGACACCCGATCGCCCGAGGCCCAGGTCCGCACCGCGCCATTGCGGCTGGACGGGGCTAATGTGGCGGCGGTCTCCAGATCCGCCAGTTCGGCCAGTAGCAAGGGGTCGTCGCTGGTATTCAGCCCTTCGCGTGTCAGCACCTGACGCGGATGCGGCGCCTTTTGCGCACAGGCGGCCAGCAGCAGACACAACAGAAGGAACCTCACCGCCAGAACCTGCCCCAGTTGTTCTGCAAATCGCGCCCGCGCAGCCCCCGCACCGTCTCATAAAGACGTCCGGCGACTTCGAGCCTGGCGCCACCGTCGCGTTGCACCGGACGCAGGACGGTGGTGAAATCGTCGCGCGTGGGCTCGCCTGAAATCCAGTCGATGGGAATGGTGACCACGATGCCCTTGTCGAACGAGCCCTCGCCGAATTCACTGGCCGAGACATTGGTGAAAGTGGCAAAGGCGCCGACCTTCCAACCGTTCTTGAACTCGCGATCCAGTGCGATGGTAGTGCCCCAATCGCCTGCCAGATAGCGCCCTGCATCGACACGCAGGTGATAGCCGTTGTCGAACTGCCAATAGCCGGTCGCATGCCCGGTGGGGACCCGGTAGTCCCGAAAGCCGAAGAGCTGATTAAAATCGCGCTGGCGGACGTAGTTCAGCTCGACCCCGAAGCCGAACCGGCTGTTCAGCGGTTTCCACAAAAGCTCCGCGGAAAGACCACCGAACATCGGTTCCAGATATCCCAGCGTCACCCGGCCGTAGAGGTCGCGGCTGGGCTGGAAATACTGTGCGCCGGTGAGTTCAATGATCGCCGGATCGCCCTCGCGGTCGTAAAGGGCGAAATCGCTCCGTACATGCGGCAGTACCGAATCCGAAGGCCGGGTGGACCCGTCGAGATTGCCCACCAACCGCTTGCGCACCGCGCCGCGAAAGATCAGTCCGCGGGCCGGTTCCAGCGTGGCGCGCGCCTCAATCCCAAAATCCAGCCGCACCGGCTCGTCCGGGTCGAACAGTGCCGGCTGCAGATAGGGGCCAAAGCCTGGCCGGAAGATCGGATAGGTGTCGGTGGGCAGGGGGACGACCCGTTCCAGCGAGTCAATCCGGGCACGGGCATAACTGGACCAGCTGCTGTCGAACTCATATTCCAACGCCTCCAGGTCCGAGCGGTTCAGCGTCACCTGAGTGGGGGTCAACCCGCTGACCATCGGCACGATTTCGAAGGTCTCGATCGCTGGCGGCAGGATGCCGGTGAGCACCCGGGCGGTGCGGCCGATATCCTGCCCCGACCGGGTGCGAGAGGTGCCGCGAAACACAACCCGTGCAGTGTCTCCGGTGATCCGCAGAGAGTGAAGTTCGAGATCAATCGCCGCCAGCGCCCGGGTCGCCCGCTCGCTAAGGTCGTCGCCTTTTACATCTTTGGGTGCCCAACCCAGTTGCGCGGCATCGGGTGTTCGTGCAACCACCGGCGGCGGTGCCTTGTCCCGGGCTCCGCCATTCGGCGGGTCCTTTGGGTTGAGCGCAAGGGACAGGTTCACACCCAGTTCGGATCCGTGCAGATAGTTGAGGGACAAATGCGCGCCGGGCCGCAACCGGTATGTGGCGCCCATATTGACCGGAATCCTGCGCTCAAAGGCAATGCCATCCTCTTGCGGATACACGTCCGAAGAATACTCGGCCGTCAGCTTCAGCCTGTCGCTGGCCTGCCATTCGACCCCGCCGAACAGGGCGGCGGGTCCTCGGAACCAGTTCTGCGCCTCAAGCTTGCTGCCCTCGTCCCCCAGCCGCCCCGGACGGGTGTCCATCCGACTGCCCAATACATAGGACAGTAGATTGCGGAACGAACCCGCACTGCCCAGACGGCCCCAGCCGATGCCGCCGGTTACCCGCACCGACGGGTGCACGGTTTTTGAGGCCACCAGATATTCCGACTGATAGATGCCGGTGCCGAAGAAATCGTTAAGCCCCACTGCAACCGCCGGCCTGCGCCGGGTTTCATCAAGAAACCGGTAGTGGAGCGAAAAGCTGCGGTCATAGATGAAATCCCGCACCGGGGCGCCGGGGGAGGGTCCCTTGAGTTCGTAAAGGTTGGAATAGCGGAAACTGCCCGACAGGCGCGGCGTGATCTGGAAGGTCAGCGTTGTCCGGGTGGTGTTGCGGAAATGACTTACGTTAAGGGCAAGCTCGGCATCCGGGCGGCTGTGTGCCGACGGCATGTCGATCAGGCCGGGATAACCATATGTGTTGTAGGTCGTGGCGATGCCGGGCTCGCCCGCGGCGGGCAGGGCGCAGACCCCGCTCAGGATCGCGGCCAAAGCAACGGCTTGGATGTCAAGCATGACTTCTGCCATCGCTCTCGGTCAAGCAGGGCGCCACTGCACGCGCTGGCAGAAACTGACCGATCTTGCGGGTGTTCTTCAACGCCAGCGTGCCGAGACCGCCAACCTGATTGCTTCGCAGGGCCCGGTAATCCTCAACGCTCTTGCGCAGGATTTGCCGTGGCGACCGGTTGCTCACGCCCCCAAGGCGCATCCGAACCATGACTTGGGGCAGATAGGCCAGCCGAATACTTCCGCGCCATAGCCAACGTAGCATGGCTTCGTAATCCGCTGCGATCCGATATGAGGTGTCATAGGCGCCCATCGTCTCGAACACCTCGCGCCGCAGGTAGAGCGTAGGGTGCGGCGGCATCCAGCCCCGCCGCAACAACGCTCGGCGATACGGCCCAGCCCGCCAGCGCCGGACCACCCGTGCGTTACGCACCGAAACGTAGTCGAGATCGCCGTAAACCCCCTGCACGTTCGGGTCCCGAAATGCTCCGGCCACCTGGATCAGCACATCCGAACCGGCAAAAACGTCATCTGATTGCATCAGCCCGATCACATCGCCACGACACCGCGAGATACCCTGGTTGATCGCGTCGTAAAGTCCGCCATCCGGGGCACTCTCCAGCGAAATCGTTCCGCTCTGCGCGCGCAGAATCTCCAGTGTCCCGTCGGTCGACCCGCCATCCTGCACCACATGCTCCACGTCCTGCCAGCTTTGAGCGGCAACGCTGTCCAACGCCTCTTGGACCGTCGCGGCGCGGTTGAGGACCGCGGTGACGACCGATATTTTCAGGTCTCCGCCTCCTTGCGGCGGGTCCGGACCTCGGGGATTTCGAAAAGTAGTCCATAACAATCCCGGCGGTCGGTGACGAAACGGATACCGTGCGCCTCGAACACGGTGCGCAGGCGATCCAGGTTACCTTTGCGGGATTGCGGGACCCCATCCACCATCTCGTATCGGGTGATCGTAGCGCTACCAACACCAGAGGCTTCAGCCAATGCCCGAACAGACCAGTTTAGAACGCCACGTGCGGCGCGTATTTGCTTTCCGGTCAACCGAGGGTCCGGCGCAGGGATTTTCGATTTGTCGTCAGTCATCGGAAAGTGGCTGGCTCGAAGCACAGACCCGGCGATTATCATACCTGTCAGGCGAAGAGATGCCCACGGCTACCGCACCGGAAGAGACCAGGATTGTCCCTACCCGAAATCGGCGCGTGGTTTCCCATTGGATTAGCCGATTACGAGCAGAATTCAATCGTTAAAGTTGTATCATCCAAAATATCTTCCACCTTAAGCTCATAGGTGTGATGGGAATGCCATCACTACCACGCCGTCTGACAGTGGCATCTGGCATCGAACGCCTCAGGCAGGCTCTCCGCCAAACCCAATTGCAGCACCGGTGATCTTCGTCTCTCGCATATTGCCGCTCTCCAAAAAACACGTGTTGCGTCAATGTCTTTACGCCTGACTTGGCGCAACCTTTGTCTCCCACATTAGTAGAATTTTAACTTTTGCCCTTAACCGTCGCGGAACAATGTGGAGTTCCCCAATGTCTTCAAGAGTTTTTGCTTTGGCGACCGTTCTACTCCTGCCACTGAACGCACAGGCGCAGGAGAGTTCTGCTATGGATGTGGCCCTGAAGCAGGCAGCGTGCGGTGATAAACAGATAATCCGGGCCAAGTGGGCAGGGGACAGGCGTCTTAAAGTCACCTGCTCTAGCAGGTCGCCCGTAAAACGGCCCGCATCGAATGCCCCGAACGTCACTCCCGGCGCCACAAACTTGGTCGGGTTTTTGGCACCAGCCCTCGGCCTCGGTGCCGCGGCCGCTGCCGTAGCCGCTGGCTCCGGGTCCGCCAACTCGACGAACAACACATCGGTGAACAACTAGGAGTTCAGCTTTGAACGGAGCAACTCGGGTACCCCAAGGTGATAATCTGACGTCCGGATATGCGAAAGAACCCGGTGCGGCGATAGCGCCCGCGATCCATGTACCAAGCTCTCAACGGCTCCGGGTAATGTTCTGCGATAACTCCGCTCCAATAGTCGAAACTCGGTTGATCCAGCGCAAGGCCCCAGAAGCTGGGACCATGGAAACCAAACACAGTATCGGGGTCGATGCAGACATCCCCCGCGCCCAGGAACATGGTGCAGGACGACATGCAGACCCGACCACGGATCTCAACCCGGGTTCGGCGCGCACGCAACTGCCGGACCTGTTCGGCACGACGATCAATCCGGCCTCCGAAATCGCTGTTCACGACAAATGTTCGTGGCGCCTGCTCACTCGCGGCCACTGGGTTCCACCCAACCGTGCCCACAGCTGCACACAATACTGCCTGCGCCAAACAGCGCATGTTTAGGAACCGGACCATACTCTCACCCCAATCCTGACGATCCCACTCTCTATGCAACAACTCCAAAGCTAGAAGCGCAGAACTTAACAGGTGTCTAAGTCTCAAATGAGTGAAAAACATAAGGTAAAATCGAAATGAATGAGCGGGTTTCTCCAGATGCCTTTCGGACTGCTCTGTCGCCAAATCGCATTAATGGCGGCCGTAATTCGGGCGCCATATCAGATTCCGAAAACTGGTTTGTCGCTCAACTTCGACGCAATGGCCGATTGCTTGCCGAACGCAATCTCGTCCGCCAGGGCTACAAACCCTTCTGTCCGTCGCGGCTGGAAACTCTGCGTGTGCGGGGCCGGCACAAGACCGAGGCCCGGCCATTGTTTCCCGGCTATCTGTTCGTCCAGTTCGACCCGAAGCTTCCCGGCTGGCACGCGATTAATTCCACACGCGGTGTCGCCAGACTTGTCCTAAACAACTCCCAAAACCCGCGCCCTCTGCCTGCGCCCTTCATGGCCGGACTGTTGGCCCGCTGCGACCGGCATGGCCTTTTTACACCAAACGATGAACTTGCCGACGGTGACCGTATCCGAGTTCTGTCGGGACCATTTGCAGACATCGTAGCGACGGTTGAACGGCTTGACACAAATGCACGCCTGGAAGTGCTAATCAGCCTGATGGGACGCGATGTGCGTACTACTGTTTCCCGTGGGATCGTGCAGCGGCTTGAGAGTCAATCAAGCGGCTGAACCCGCCTCTGAATCCATCTGATGCGTCTGGGCGGAAACCCAGACGCGCAGATGCACACTCAGATAGCGGAAGCCTGAATAAGACCAACATCTCCGATATCAGCCGCCCAAAGACCGAATTGGGAGATATGCCCCATAAATGCAGTGCCAAGCTCAATCGGTGCACCTGCCAAATCGGCAAGCGGTGGAGCAGAACCATCTGCAATCAGAACACTGCCCTGATGTGCCCCGTTCAACTGAGCGCCATGACGTGACGCGACACCGAACGATGGCCGGCCCGGGCCAAAAATTCCTGCTACCGAGGACACCGAGACAATTTCGCCGCCGCTAGTCTGCGTCACTTCGAAACGACCCGTATCAGGCGACAGTGTAAGGATATCTTGCCGGAGTTGATTGTCCGCATCAGCCCTCCATCGCAGCAGAGACACCGCTCCGTCGCCGTTCCCCTCCGCATGGCAAACCTCCCCTTTGATCGTCAGAGAAACGGCTGACGGCATTGACGAAAAGGGAAGACCGCCCGAAGGAACGCTCAGCTTCTCAGCCGCCCTTGTCACTGCTGATCCCATTGTTGGGATGTACGATGAGGGTGCCGTCCCCAACTCTAGCTGCGCCCCCCAGATGTACGTGTACCCTGCGGCAGTTGAAGACGTGTTCAGATCCTCTTCGGAGTTATAAATCTCAAACGCAGTGTCCCCGTTCTGCGTTGCCGTAACGGTGATCGCACAACGATACCAGCCATTGCCAGCATCCTCCATGCTGGCGTTGTGGATTGAATTCACACCTCCGGGAACCCCGTTCACAAGATCGAAATAGCTGTCCTTCGGCACCCCGGTCGTACGCTCACGCAGAAAGACAAAACCTCGATCCCCGGCTTTGGCGAACACGGAAAACGTCAAGACATCCCCGGCTGAGTAGTTGGCATTCTGGCGCACCGAACCGTCGTAGTTCGTTGCTGTGGTTGTAAAGCGGCAGCCCGAGACCGTGCCGTCAGGTGCCAAGACCTCATTCGCCGCAACTCCGGCGCGGGTCTTGAACCAGATCGCCTGATCGAACGCACTCGACCAGGAGAAAAGATTTGTCCGCGCCTCACTTTCCACGAGCAGTCCTTTGGCCACCCATTCTCCGTTATCCCGAACGTGGTCGACCCGGGGAACGCCCGCAGCCGCCACTCTCAGCACACCGGTTGCATCTGTGAAAGTCGCCTCCGAAGCTCTTTCAAACGCAAACAAATCCGCAAATCCGACGGCCGCATTTCCAGCCCCCTTGAAAGTGTTCAGCGCGAAGTCACCCAGTAAATCCGGAGTGTATCCGTTTGCCTGGTACGCGATCCATTGGCTATTGGCGGGGCGTGCCGTCAGCCTGCTGCCAGCGAAACGCCCCTTTTCGAAACGACCTCCTGCCAACATGAATCACCCGACCAGCAGTGTGGCTTGTGCGTTGTCGCCAGCCATCCACAGGCGCTCTCCGGCTTTGAGTTGCATGGCGAATGACCGACTTGGCTGGACCGTGTGCCCCTGCGAGGCGCCCAGAGCGGGAAAGGCATCATCCGTCGTGATTTCGAACTGAACTGACGACCCGCCGACATTGCTCAGCAGAATGTCCTGATCCGCGGACGCGGTATGCCGGTTTGCCGTGACCCAGTCAGAGGTCAACTTGAAGGTGGTGGAGGGCATGGGTTTCTCCTGTGTGTTTTCGGCGCTCATCATAGGCGCGGACAGGATACCGTTGCCCGAACGGCTGGTTTGCAGGTTGTTAGGGGTCGGGATCGACTCTAAATAGATGCCTACATATGTTGTAACACCTTGCTATTAATGAAAATTACAATCGCTTGCGTCACAACTATTTCACTTTGGTAATCTAAATGAACCCGACTGTTGAATTCCCGGACACGGCGTTGCACCATTCTCAACAAAGCTTCCGAGCGAAAATCGCGAGCGACCGTCAGCCCATAACCCCGCCGGAACGGACACGAGTTGCATGTTTTCAGAGTTGTTCAAACGATTGGCAGGCGGAACACCGCAGACCTCCTCCGAAGATCCATACCCTCCAATTGCACCAGACCATCGGTTCTATGCCGTCGGCGATATCCACGGGCGTCTGGATCTACTTGAAGAACTGCTGACCCAGCTTGACCCGGATTATCCCCTGGTTTTTGTCGGAGACTACATTGACCGCGGCGAAAACAGCGCGGGTGTTTTGCGCCGCTTACGCACTTTGGCACGCGATGAAAGACGGCAGGTCATTTGCCTCCTCGGAAACCACGAAGAAATGCTTTTGCGGTTTGTCGACGATCCCAAGCGCGTCGGACGACTGTGGCTTCAGAATGGCGGATTGCAGACTTTTGCAAGTTTCGGCGTGACCGACGTTACCGAGGTCACTAGCGGCGACGGTGCGGTCGCTGCTGCCGAAAGCCTTTCTGCAGCGATGGGTGAAGACTTGTTGGACTGGCTACGCACGCGCCCACTTACTTGGCAATGTGGTAATGTTATCGTCGCTCATGCGGCAATGGACCCGACCGTATCCGTGGCTGAGCAGGACCGGCGTGTGCTGCTTTGGGGGCGTACGGCTTTAGGTGAGCACCGGCGACAGGACGGGTTTTGGCTCGTACACGGTCACACCATCGTACCTGAACCTGGCTTGCAGGATGGATTGATATCCATTGACACCGGCGCCTTTGTCACAGGTCAACTGACAGCGGCAGAGATTTCACGCGGGCGGGTCCGTTTCATAACGACGGGTGGTAGCAGCACGGAATACCACAAGAACAACTGAGGCGATTTAAATCACTTCCTGCCGTTCAACACCATAAAACTGAGCACTACGCTGAATTTGTCATAACTTCTTATTAATATTAACGAAGTTTTTACTCATCTGATCGGATCATACCTTTGTGCCAGCGATCATGCGCGCGGATTTCGCCGCAGGTGGCCAGGCACAATCTTGAAGGTGAGACGGCGGGTACAGGAATGTTCGATTTTGAGGCGGTGCGTTCGGATCAAGAAGTTCCTGTCGAATTCACAACCTACAGCGCCCTGCGGTCAACAGAGACGTTCTTAATCTGCAAGCGTGGCTTCGATGTAGCGTTGGCAACTTGCCTGTTGCCAATACTGCTGACAACTGCTGCCGTTTTAATTGTGCTCAATCCCCTCCTTAATCGAGGTCCCTTGATTTTTGCTCAAATCCGAATGGGCCGGGATTGCAAGCCCTTTGTCGCTTACAAGTTCCGGACAATGCGAGCTGCGCGGCGCGTGATCCGCAGGCCGCACGACCCGCCTGAGGCGCACCGCATCACCCGGCTGGGGCGGTTCCTCCGACAAACGCGCGTCGACGAAATCCCCCAGATTATCAATGTCCTGAAAGGCGACATGAGCCTCATAGGCCCCCGCCCGGACTATTTCCACCATGCCCGACACTATTTGCAAACCGTGCCCGGCTACCGAACTCGCCATACCGTCAAACCGGGAATAAGTGGTCTTGCGCAGACAGAGGTGGGGTACGCGCATGGGGCCGAAACTGTCGCCAACAAGGTTCGTGCAGACATTCACTACATCGACAACGCCGGCTTCCGCCTTGAGATGTGGATCTTTTGGCGCACGGTTCTGGTCGTATTTCGATTTGAGGGCACCTGAAACCACATGCGCAAGAAGTGAGAGCTGAACACCTGATGCTGGACCGTTTCACTTACCAGACGATCCAAACCGGCCAACCACCAGCGGCTGAGCCGGTAGAAGCCGATCTCCTTGACCTCTTCGTAACGCTGTGGCGCCACAAATGGGTGATTGCGATTTGTGCGGCAATAATCGGCCTGATCGGCGGATACTATGCGTTTGCCGTCGCTAGCCCGAAATACGTGGCCACGGCCGCACTGGCCTTGCAGGCTCGCACCGAGCGGGTGGTCGACCTGGACAGCGTCATGCCAGGCCTGTCCACCGACCTTCCGGTTCTCAATACTGAGATCGAGGTTATCCGCTCACGGCAACTGCTTGAGCAATTGGTGACCGAACTTGACTTGCTCGGCGACCCTGAGTTCAACAAGGACTTACGCACCGAGCCGATTATCCCGCTACAACGCTTCGGCTTGGAAGCCGACCCATCTCCAGCAACCACGATTGACGAAACAGTATCGGCGGTGGCGGATGCGATCGCGGTTAGCAACCTTCCGAGCACCTATGTCTTTCATATCAGCGCCAAAACAGGCGACCCACAAAAATCAGCTCTGATCGCGAACACATTGGCGCAGCTTTATATCGAAGACCAGATCGGCACCCGGTATCAGGCAACCGAAAACGCGATTGACTGGCTTTCGCAGCGCGTGGCCACACTCGAACTGGACATCGTCGCAAAAGAGAACCAAGTCAAAGAACTGCGCGCTGCGTCGCAATTCGGCAGCGTCGAAGCCCTGCAAGCATTGAACCGCCAGTCCAAGGACATGCGCAGTCGATTGGCAGATATTCGGAACCGGCAAGTATCAGCCAAGGCGCGTCTGACCCGAATAGAAGCGCTGATGCGAGGGGGCGATTTACAACTGGCAGCCGAGTTGGCAGATCCGGAACTCGATCATCTGGCCAATGCCGTGACGGCCAACACAACGCGGGCGCTGAACCGATTCAATGCTCGCCTTCAGAACCTTCACGCCGAAACTACCGCTGAATTGTCTCGCCTGACACAGCAGGCAACCGGACTCGAAGCGTCGCTGGTGACCCTGCAAAAGGCATTCGAATCGCAATCGGCGGATCTGGTGCGACTTCGCCAGTTGGAGCGGGACGCCAACGCCACCAGCGTTCTCTACGAAACCTTCCTCGCACGCCTCAAGGAAACTGCCGTGCAGAGAGGGCTGCAACAGGCCGACAGCCGAATCCTCTCGAAAGCCACGCCCGGCGAATATGCCGAGCCCGCAAGGGTGCGGACACTCGCGATATCAATTCTCCTTGGGGCCGTGGTCGGTGCCGCGCTCATCCTGTTCCGACTTCGGCTCCAGACCGGGTTGTTCCGTACAGCGGAAGAGCTTGAGGCACAGTCGGGCCTTCCAGTGATCGGGCAGATTCCTCGCATCCAAGTGCGGGACCGTGATCAGCTTGTGCCGTACCTGCGCGACAGGCCGACATCTGTTGCTTCCGAAGCTGTTCGCAACCTGCGCACATCGCTTCTGCTGTCTGACCTCGAGGCTCCACCACAGATCATCCTGATTTCCTCTGCGGTTCCGGGAGAGGGAAAAACCACGAACGCCATTGCTCTTACACAAAATCTCGCGGGTCTGGATAAACGCGTTTTGCTTGTCGAAGGCGATATCCGCCGTCGCACCCTTCACCAGTACATTCCGGATTGTCCCGACGCTGGATTACTTGAGGTAATCTCCGGCAAACAGCCGCTGAAGCAAGTAATCCGGCATGATGCGGTGCTCGGCGCCGACGTCCTGACCGGTGAGACATCCTACGTGAACGCGGCGGACGTATTCTCGTCAGCCCGTTTCCGAACATTCCTGACCGAATTGCGCGCGCACTACGATCATATCTTGATAGACAGCCCACCGGTTCTGGCGGTTCCGGATGCACGCATCATCGGTCAGTCTGTGGATGCGATACTCATTTCGGTCGCTTGGAATCAAACCACGCGAACCCAGGTTGCAGACGCATTGCAGCAGTTTTCCAGCGTCAATCTGAGTGTCACAGGATTGGTGCTGTCCCAAATCGATGTTGCTCGGGCATGGAAGTATGGTGGGGCAGGGGGGTATGGCACCTACCCGCAATACTATGATGCCTGACAGGCGGTCATCCGATCGTCGGCTGCAAAGGATGCTTTAACCGACGATCATCTGCTTCATGCGCAGCGCTTCGTATTCAAGCTCCTTGAGGCGGAAGTGTACGACATCACCGATGGTGATCATGCCGCACAGGTTACCATCCTTCAGCACAGGCATGTGGCGGAACCGGCCTTCCGTCATTCGGCTCAGAATATCCATCAGATAGTCGTCCGGTGAGCAGGTCTGAACATTGCGGGTCATCAGATCTTCAACCGATTGAGGCAGTGTCTGACCCGGCGTCTCGGCCATGCGCCGCACGATATCGCGCTCAGACAGAATCCCCATCAGCGCGCCGTTCTGATCGGTTACGACTAGAGCACCGATGTGTTTTTCCTTGAGCAAGCCGACCACCTCACGGATGGTCTCGGTCGGGCGCACCGAGAACACTGCATCACCCTTGCCTTCAAGCAATTTTGAGACGGTCGTTTGCGTATGCGACAAATTCGACTCGGTCGTCTGGCTGTAAGTGACTTTTTCGGCCTTGTCGCCACGCTTGGGCGCTTGGTATGAGCTTGGAGCCATGATCGGTCTCCTCCTGTGCGGGAATTGCGTCTTCTCTTCCACCTTACCGCAGGGCTGTGATGTGTATAGAGTGAAATGCGTCACATCCCGCTTAAGGGGCGCAAACCAAAGGATATCAGCAACTTGCAGAGTCTACACCTGACCCCTTTGACCGGAGCGCTCATCGTGTTTGCAGTGGTTGTATGTGGACACCGATTCCGGCTGGCGTGGAAAGAACGAAGCCAAGGCTGGCAGCGCCGCGCTTGGGTTTACGGCATCCCGGCGGCACTTGGATTGATGGCGCTCGCCTTTCTGCCACTGGAATACTGAGGCGATTTGACTCCGCATGGGACCGCTGGCATACGCCGGGTGCTGTCTTCTCGGAGGTCCCCACCATGCGCCGCTGGTCTGCCCTGGCTCTGATCCTGCTCGTCCCCGGTTGTCTCTTCGACAAGGAACCCGAGGTCGTCCGCCTGTCGGGCGAGACCATGGGAACCACCTATAACATCATCGCGATTGGCGAGGATCTGGACGAGGCAGAACTGGGCACTGCAGTCGAAGATACCCTGGCTGCGGTGAACGCTAAAATGTCCAATTGGGACCCGAATTCCGAAGTGTCGGTATTCTCGGCCTCTGACAGCACTGCACCGGTCGAAGTTTCAGCCGAGTTCGCCACCGTGATCGCGGCGGCCAATGATGTGCATAGAAAAAGCGAAGGTAAGTTCGACATCACACTCGGGCCTCTGATCGAGCTCTGGGGTTTTGGCCCGCGCAAGCCCGAGGATGCGGTGCCCTCGGACGAAGCAATTGCCGAAGCGCTCCAACGTGTGGGGCAGGGGAGCCTGCTACAGCTTGACCAGCCCAGCAAGACATTGGCCAAAGCTGACGCGGGGGTCGGGATTAATCTTGCCGCCATTGCCAAAGGCTATGGTATCGACGCGGTGGCCGGGGCACTCAAAGCGGCGGGCATCGAGGATTACATGGTCGAGATTGGCGGCGACCTGGTGACCAGCGGTGAAAATGATGAGGGTGAGACGTGGCGAATTGGCATCGAAAAGCCCGAGCCGGGTGCGCAAACGGTGCAGTTGGTGATCCCGGCCACTGATCTAGGCATGGCGACCTCTGGCGACTACCGAAATTTCTTTGAACAGGACGGAGTACGTTACTCCCACATTATCGACCCGACCACAGGGCGCCCGATCACGCACCGGACGACATCAGTGACGGTGGTGGCTGAAAACGCGATGATGGCGGATGCCTGGGCCACGGCGATGCTGGCGATGGGCCAAGACGCCGGCATGAAGGTGGCCGAGGCCCATAAACTTGCCGTGTTCTTCATCTCGCGAGATGTGACAGATAGCGAAGAAGCCTATATCACTGTACAAAGCAGCGCGTTCAAGGATGTGCTGGCGCGGAACTGACCCAAACAGGCACTAGCGACCATGACCACTTTTCTTCTGGCTTTCGTACTGCTGCTGATCGTGATGGTCGGCATGTCGCTGGGTGTTATGTTGATGGGTAAAACGATCAAAGGCAGCTGCGGTGGACTCAACGCGATCTCAGGCGCCGACAAATGTGTGGTGTGCCAAAAGGACGTCGACCCTGACAGCCCTTTGCGCGACCAACTACAATGCCCGCGTGCGCGGAAAATGCTGACCGACATGGACGAGTAACCGGAGCCCGTTTAGCTGGCGCCCATGCCGATAAAGTACGTTGATTGGGGGCTCGGCAACTCTTCCTCTAAACACACCGGTGCTGATTTCAGCAGTAAACTGCATGAGATCAGAGACATGTCGATCCAACTTGCTTCGTCAGTTTTTATCACCATAAATTTCCGCTTGGTCCGATTAAGGGAATCGAGGCACACTTTCGAGGCAGTCATCGGCAATTATTTACCATAATCATGATTATAAGGCCGCAAGGGCCGATGGGAGGCACATTCTAAAGTGGATTGCGACAAATCCCATATCTTGCTGAAAAGAAAGGGGAACCGGCGACGTCAAACACGGACCTAGGGTTATTCGAGCGGCGTGCAATTGAGGACATGCTGAGCACGAAAGTCCCGGTCGGCAAGATCGCAGACACACAGAGCTTTAACTCGGAAACAGCCGGAAACTTGCCGTCTGACTCGACACAACGCCCACCAACGCATTATACAGCGGAAACGAACGTTAGGTTACTCACGTCATCCTGTACCCGACATTCCTGAGCGTCACGATCCGCTGACCTTCTGCACCGATCTTGCGACGGAGACGCCCTACATAGACATCGACAACGTTTGTCAGCGGATCGGCGTTCAGGCCCCATACGGCATTCAGAATCCGTTCGCGCGACAGAACTCGACCGGTGTTTGTCAGAAAAAGAAGGAGCAGATCGCGTTCCTTTTTGGACAACTGAATCTCCTCTCCGGCGATTGAGACCTGCAGTGATGTTCGATCGAAGGTCAACGTTCCACAGGTAATGACTGTGTCGCCAAGGTCCGCCGCATACCCGTTGGCACGGCGGTGGAGCGCTTCAACCCGGGCGATGAGTTCGTCGAAGTCGAAGGGTTTTGGCAGATAGTCGTCTGCCCCGATCTTCAAACCTTCGACTTTTTCCTCGGGACTATCCAGCGCTGTCAACATCAGAACGGGCGTCTTTGATTTACGGGCTCGTAGTTTGCGACACACATCCTGCCCCTGAATGCCGGGCAACATCAGATCCAGCAAAATGACATCGTAGGTGTTTGCAGTGGCGTGTTCGAGAGCATCTTCGCCACTTGCCGCATGATCGATGGACCAACCTTCTGCAGCCAGGCCGCGACGGATGAAATCGGCAACACGCGCCTCATCTTCGACAAGCAGGATGTTCATCTATAGTACCACCACTGTCCGACTCTCCCCCGATTTCTAAACGCGATCTGTTGCATGAGTTGATATCCTGTGAGTGGTGTCCGCGTATGGAAACCGGACATTAAGCGGTTTTGCGCGATGTGTTGGTGGACACAATTTTCATCCGGGGCTCTTTTGGCAAAGCTATTACGATTTTCAGGCCGCCTTCGTCGCGATCCAGCAGGTCGACCGTGCCACCATGGGCTTCGACAATGGACCTCACAACAGGCAGCCCAAGGCCGCTCCCTTCGATGCCCTGCCCCGACGCATTTGATCCGCGAAAGAACCGATCGAACGCCTGCGACTTTTCCGCAGTGCTGAGGCCGGGGCCATCGTCTTCGATGGCAATAGTACACTCTGTTGGGCTTTCTTCCAATTTCGCTAATATAGTCGGACCGCCGTAGCGACGCGCATTTTGCAGCAGCGCGAGTACGGACTGGCGGAGCCGAACTTCGTCGACGGGTGCACAGATTTGGGTATTGGGACTTTCGACCTCAACCTGACCCGGGAACATCGCCACGGCATCCCGCAACACTTTGCGCAGATCCGTCTCTTTCCGATCCAGCCTCAGCTGCCCAGCCTCAAAACGTGCCACGGTTAACATGTCATCGACAATCTGGTTTGTGTGCTTAGCGGAATCACGAATGCGCGCAAGGGAGTCTGAGACATCCGTACTCAACTTGCCCGATGTCCGCAGCGTGACGTCGGCCTCGCCAAGGATAATCGCCAGCGGTGTTCGCAATTCGTGGCTGATATCCGCCATAAGCTGTTTCCGGTTTTCTTCGCCGGTCTCAAGCTTGTCGATCAGTTGTTGAAGTTCGGCTGTTCGTACTGCGACCGTCTCCTCGAGGTGCCTTTTCTGCTCCGCGCGGCTTACCTCGCGTGCGGCGAGACCCTCTGCCATGTTGTCCAAAACGCCGCCCAGATCCCGAAACTCCCGGCTCCCCCCCAGATTTACCGATTTAGAATAATCGCCGTTGCGCAAACGGCCTAGGCCTTCTGATAGACGGATCAACGGCTGTCTGATCTGGCCATTGAACGACACCAGCGCCACCATCAGCGTCGCAAGCGCGACCAGAGTGATCAGGTAAACCAACTGCTTGTTCCAGGTCCGAAAAGCAGCTGACTCCGCAATCACCTCTTCGACTTCTTCCAGTTCTTCTTCGAGCGCCGCCTGGATCTTGCGATCAAGTTCATCGTCGATATCACCGTCCAGCAAGGCGGCCAAACGCTCGATCTGAACGAATGTCTCGATCGGATCGCCAGTTGCGGTAAGAGTCGCGATAGCCGCGTTGACGGACTGGATATCCCGTTCAATCTCGTCGAGAAGTTCCAGTTCCTCGATTTCCTCTTCGCCGGCCATCTGGATCTCGCGCGCAATGACGGTACGAATGTCCGCCAGATTCTGCGCGATCTTTGCCTTAAGGGCGCTCTCCCCTTTTCCACCGTCGCGATCCCCGATGAGCAAAGCATCACCGTGTTGCTTGAACAAACGATAGAGATTCGCTTCGAGCTTCAGGTGCAACCCGAATGATTCCTGTGCAAGCTGGGTGCGCGCATCCCACCAGCGGGACTTTTCAAGGCTATAGAGCGTGAGCCCCGCCAACCCCACCAAAAGGCCGATGATGACGGTGGCGTAGATTCCAAAGAGAGTAGATGAACGCATGTCAGATGACCTTCGAATTTTTCTTAAGACTATGAGCGTTTTCTGTTTCGACCAATATGACGGTTGCTGCGGACTGGCGGCAGAAAGTTTCCAACAAGTCGCTCCGTTTCCCAACTGACCACCACCTCAGCGAAGCAATGACGACAACGTCGGCCTCACCCAACACGGCACGCGCCAGATCCAGCTTCATTGAATGCTCAGCAGACAAACCATTGCCATTTTCCGACAGGCGCTGGTCGAGGCTGCGGGGCGCGGCAAGAACGTTGCCCAGACCAAAACGGCGAAGAACCTCGGCGATGTTCCGGTCGTTCGGGCGTTTCCGGCACATGAGTGATGCGGACCGTCGCAAACTGCCTTGGAGCCCTATGTGATCATCTCCGATGTAAGCGATCCGTGGGGTCTTCTGTTGTCCATTATAGAGGACGTCCAGGCCTCCGTATTTGTCGAGGCCGGAAATGCACCGCGCCAAGACATGGGCGTGTTCGCCGCGCAAGCGGGTCACTACGCCTTGCTTCGCCGTGAACGCTACTGGTTCGCGATCAAGTGTGCCGCGCACCTCGACGGTCACTGAATGGCGCTTACGGGGCCACCGTCGCTTTACGATCGGCTCCGAAAGCAGCCTTTGGGCCTTCCTACGCGCAACCCGCCAGGCGCAATAGTGATCCCAGGCCGAGCAAAGATCCTGCAGGGGCAGCGCGATCAGACCAAGAACAGAGAGGCTCGCAGCAACACTTGCTGGTGCGATACCGTTTCGGCCGGCGAGCCACAGTATCAGGAGACCGGAAAGAGCGACTCCCGTTTGTAGAATGGCTTGTAAACTGGAGGTTTTACCACGACGAGCCATCGCGTCGTTTCGCAGTGATGCGCCCTGATCGTCAAGCCTGCGAAGCTCTTTGTTCGTCCGCCCCATCAGATCCAGCTCGGGTGCGATGGCAATACGCTCGATCATGGAGATCGCTATGCTGGCTCTGCGCCGCCTGAGCTGGCTGTGACGGCGCTCCAAATGCCAAGCGGTAGCACCCATGACAAGCAAAGCAACACCAAGTGGCACAAGTCCGACGCCTGCAACAACAGGATTGAGAGCAAACAAGATCGCAATTGCGCCGGGTAGGACAACAGAGGCAGACAATACATCGGGCAATCCGCGCCCGAACCACAGGCGCGCGGCCGACAAATCGCCGACAAATCTCAACGACAAGGCACCGACGCGGCGCTGTTCGTGCCGCGATTTCGGCAGGCGCGCAATCTGCCGATACAGCGCGCGCCGCAGCGAAATTGCATAGCTCTGCCCCAATGCCTCCGCGCGGTAGCGAGACCCGAGGAAGCACACGGCGGCAATCACACCAGAGGTTGCCAATTCGATCACCGTGTTGATCGCCAGGCCATTGCCGGAATGCAGAGCGGCAAAACCGTCACGTGTGGCGAATGCTGCTACCGCAAGGGCCGCCGCCTGCCCTATTCCGCAGGAAACCACGAGGACCGCGTCGACGACGCGGTCCCTTGTGGTGAGTGGTGGAAGGACAGTCATGCGGCCACATCTTCCGGTTCGCCGCGCATCAGCGGTGCGACATGGCGCGCGATCACTTCGGGCGACCACAGGTCTTCACGCGACAAGATCGGTCGACCGGTGACTTCGGCGGCTTCCGCGGCTGCCATTGGCGAGCAGCTGATCATTCCGGAGATGGCAAAGGGGCTGAGCCCTACCCTCTTCAGCACTGTCACACCGCCCAATGCGCTGAGCGCGTCAGGTGCCGCAAAAAGGATGCCGTCCAGCCGGTCGCGGATGCGGGAAGACTGAAGAATTGCGCGGGTTTCCTGTTGGAAGACACCGTCTGCAATCTCGACAACCACCACCTCGGCTCCACGCTCTGCTGCGGTGGCAACCAAAGTGTCAAAACCTGCTTCAATCCGCTCAAGCGGTGTGCGGAAGGTCGTCGCCATACCTACATCGGTGAAGTCCAACGCAGGGGCACCTCCGTCCTCGAAACTGTTGAAGTCTCCAAAGGCCCCAGTGCCCGTAGCCTTGACACCGGCCACGGCGTAGCCCGCTCTCATCAGGCCATGGCCCAGGCTTGACGCCGCTGTTGTCTTGCCGGAGTTCATCGACGCACCAAAGACGCCGATGACCGTCACCCGGTCATTGGCCGGCAAGGCGGACAGCGCATAGTCGGCAACGTTGATCGTATGTCCCGCGGCATTGGTCAAAAGACCCAGCGGCTTCAACCGGGTCGGATCGTCCATGAACTCGTGGGCGGCATCAACGCGACCAGCGACACCGCCGCCCGCCACAAGGTCGATGAGATCGTCGTCAATGACCGCGCTGGCAAGAAACTGGTCGGGCGCGTAGCGGTCACCAAGACAAAGCACAACGAAGTCACCCGGATAGCTGATCGAGGCACGCCGTTCGGCCAGCTGAATTTTTTTGTGATGCCCGATTTCGACGATTTCGCAGAGGATCAGGTCACCTGCTTTCGCATGGCGCAATTGAGTGGAGAGGCCATGCACATCGGACCGATCAACCCTCCGGGTTGTGAAGGCCCATTTTGCAATCTCGCAGATCGACGGAGTGATTTGGGAAAGTTGTTTCATGCCTTGCTCCCTAGCTGGCGTTTCGCTGCATCGCTTTTGCCAGCCTGTTGTGAGAACAATCGCAAAGCCGGATGAAGGCGTTGCGTTCAATCAGATGAACATCAGATGAACGCGTATTAGGGATGCGTGAAAAACCCCTCATGCGATCCAGCATTTCCCTTGGGAATCAGTTGCCCAGCTGCGAGGCCTCATGCGATAAAACAAGAAGGCTTTTTGATTAAAAATAAAGGCGTTACAGGCTTTAGTTGCGCCAGCAAGAGATTAACTCTGCCTGACCAGTCGCCAGTTCATTTGCAGTGAGATCAGTTCGCTCTAGTCGTCGCCATCATCGCCGTCGCCATCGCCATTGTTATCATCGTCGCGGTCATCATCGTCGTCCCGATCGTCTCTGTCGTCGCCATTGTACTGATCGTCATCCCGGCTTGATCGCAGTTCGGGTATGGTCAACCGGTCATCTCCGTTGCGATCGGACCTTTCGAGCAGTCTTCTCGCACCAGCCTGACCAAAGGCAGCGACAAGTTCATTGAAGCTCAACACACCGTCGGAATTCCTGTCCACGGACCGAAAGCTTGCGGTTTGCGCACTCGCTTGCGCCGTCAAACCGAAACCGATCAATAACGCGACGACTATACACAATGCAGTTGGCAATCTGCCGTGCGTCTTCCTGATCTTATGCACCCCCCAGCAATCATGCTTTGACACTGATATACCCTGCTCGCCAATACATGTTTCAAACCGACGTCTCGCCGGTCCGAACCAATAATATTACTCCAAAAGATGAAACGCACTCTTTCAGAAAGATGAACGTGAGATGAACGCGATAGTCGGTCGTTCCCTCCGCCTCATTCATCGCCCACTTTCTTGACACGGGTCATCGGCGTTTCGGAGGTCGGAACTAAATTCAGCAGACGGCACGCCCAGCCTTCACAACTCGCAAAAAGCCGATTGTCATAAAACGTTCATAAACCCCTACATCTGCCGTTCATCACACTGACCGCACGGTCGTCAGCCCCCGCCTCTATTCAATTCGCCATCCGGACGCGACCGCGCCCGCTGACGAAAAGAGGCCACTGATGACAACAACATCACATAACGCGCCCTGGGACTTCACACTTCCCAAGCTGCCGGAGGGCCTGAAATCGGCACTACTTCCGGCTGCGATCGGCGCGGTTGTAGGAGCAGCCATCTGGTTCAAAGCGTCAGGGTTGGCGCAAGACGCCAAGATCGTTCTCATAGTCACTGTTTTCGCCGTCGTGGGTTGGGTTGCCACGCGGCTACCCGACAGCTTGGTGGCGTTGACCGCTGCCTTGGCTCTTGTAGTGACCGGTGCCCAACCGCAAGAGGCGCTCACTAATACGCTCGGCGAGAAGATCGTCTGGCTTCTGCTCGCAGCTTTCGTCATTGCAGCAGTGGTTAAGGAGGCGGGTCTGGCAGAGCGTCTGGTGGCGCCTCTGACACGCGGCGCTCCGCGTGTCCTGCCATTCTTTGTAGTGACCGGGGCGGCCATCTCGGCTACGGCCTTCCTTTTGCCAAGCACTTCCGGGCGCGCGGCGCTGCTGCTGCCGGTATTCCTTGGCTTGGTCGGATCGCTTCCGGATCCCCGCCTGATCAAACCATTGGCACTGTTGTTTCCCACAGCCATCTTGCTGTCGGCGGGCGGTTCGCTCATCGGAGCCGGAGCACATGTCGTCGCCGTTGAGGCGATTGGCGCCACCGGCGGCCCGCAGGTCGGTTACCTTGAGTGGTTGAAAATCGGGACACCTCTCGCGGCAGGCTCCGTCTTTCTCGCTACGATCCTGATTTTCGTGATCTTCGTCCCGCCGAGCCTTTGGCTGGCGCATATCACGCCGTCCGAAAACCGTGGACGGTATTCAACCATCCAGCGGCGTATCCTCATTGTCCTCATCGCGCTCGTCGGATTGTGGATCGCGAAACCCCTTCACGGGCTTGACGAAGCAATTGTCGCGATTGGCGGCGCTGTCTTGCTGCTGTTTCCGCCGTTTTGCGAGCGAAAGCCGAAGGAGGTCTTTCGATCGGTCGATGTCGAGTTGGTGCTCTACATGGCGGCCACGCTTATGCTGTCTGTCGCCGTAATCGACACAGGTGCAGACCGTTGGCTGGCTGCTGCCGCCTTGAAGCTGCTTCCAGCAGCGGTCGTAACGAACACCGGTGCTGCCGTGGTTTTTCTGTCAATTGTTGCGGTGGCATCTCATCTCGCGATCACCTCTCGCTCAGCCCGCGCCGCGATCTTGATCCCGGCCCTGGCGCTGCCGGTTGCCGGTTTCGGACATGACACGACTCTTGCCATTTTGATAGCCGTCCTGGGTACCGGATTCTGCCAAACCATGATGGTCAGCGCAAAACCTGTCGCCATCTTCGGACTAAGGGAAGACGCCGGCTTTACGCAGAAAGACCTGTTCAAATTGGCGCTCCCGCTTGCTCCGATCAAAATCGGGTTGATCTGCGTGTTTGCGCTCTGGGTCTGGCCGAACCAGTTGGAGACGTTGTCTACCAAGAACAGTGCCACGTCCTCTGCCACAACTGAAACGCAATCTCAGACGATGGAGGAGCGTGCTGCGATAGCCGGGCAGCAGGACCAGCGTCCGGCATTGCCTTTGGCTGCCAGCCTGCGCCCGCAGGCCCGGCCCAAACAGACGGCAAATGCACCGGCCCGGCCCATCCTAATACCGCCTCGCCGCGAAGCTTCGGCACCAACCCGATCAGAACCACCGCTTATCGCACAGGTGCGGAAAGATCTCCGTCAGGCCGGGACCGACATTCGCACCGCGGGCAAACAGATCGAACGCGGCCTGTCCCGTCTCTTCCGATGACTGACGCTCACCAGACCCTCCCTACCAACCTGCAACCCTCAAGCAAAAAGGATACCCGAACATGACCATGACTATTCTTGTCGCACCGTCCGGTTTCAAGGAGTCACTCTGCGTCACCGACGTCACCAAATCCATCTCGGACGGGATCCTTCGCGCGATGCCGAACGCGGAAATTCTGGAGGCCCCCATGGTCGATGGAGGCGAAGGCACTACCGAGGCCTTGGTACGTGCGACCGGCGGCACAATCATCCCAACTCGGGTCACCGGACCCGCCGGCGACCCCGTGGACAGCTTTTTTGGATTTCTCGGTGGGCCGGGTCCGCGCACGGCCGTGATCGAGATGGCAGCAGCAGCGGGTCTGTCGCTGGTACCGCGCGACCAGCGCAACCCGATGCTGACCACCTCTTTCGGTGTGGGCGAGTTGATCCTGCATGCGCTCGATGCCGGGGCGGAACAAATCCTTGTCGGCTGCGGTGATAGTGGCATCAACGATGGCGGAGCCGGCCTGGCGCAAGCGCTCGGAGCACGGCTTCTGGACGAAGAAGGAGCGGAGATTGGGTGCGGCGGGGCTGAACTGATGTGGCTCCACCGGATTGATCTGTCCACCTTGGACCCACGCCTCAAGACCGTCCAGATCGATGCCGCGGTGAACTGGCACAACATGTTGCTGGGCCCACGCGGTGTCGCCCGTGTATTCGGCCCTCAGAAGGGCGCGACACCGGATCAGGTCGACTACCTTGACGCCGCTCTGCAACGTTGGGCCACGGCCATCCGGGCTGAAACCGGCTTTGATGTTGGCGAGGCTCAGGGTGCGGGCGCCTCGGGCGGATTGGGCGCGGGCCTGATTGCCTTTGCAGGTGCCACGCTTCATCCGAGGTTCGACATCGTGATGAACTACCTCGATTTCGACCGCCTGCTCGGGAAAGCCGATCTGGTTATCACGGCAGAAGGCAGCCTCGATGGTCAAAGCCCCTATGGCAAGGTGCCCTGCGAAGTGGCTCGCCGCGCCGCCGAGCGAAGTATTCCCACCGTCGCCCTGGCGGGCACGATAGGAAAAGGTGTCGATCAAACGTTTGATCACGGGATTTCAGCCTTTGCCTCGATCCTGAAGCGGCCGTGCACGTTGGAAGATGCCATCCGCGACGGCGAGCGCCTCCTTCGCCGCGCCGCCGAAGACGCGATGCGGATGTTGTCCGTCGGACTGCACATTTCGGAAAAGCAGAGCGCGGCATAACACCACCGCAACGCTGGCGATGGTGTTTTCACCAGCGTTGCACCAAGCCGATCGCTGACAAATTGGACCGTCACACTTTCATGGTCAGGTTCTCTCATGCCGGTGAAGCCACGCTAGGTCCTCTGTCGCACCCAAAATCTCAGTGACCGGCGACACGTGACGATCTTCGCGCTTGTCGCTTTGTCCCTCACTCTCCCTCGAAAATATGAGGGGCCGCGCACGCGTAGCGCATGCGTCAGACGGCGGCCTAATGGTGCCGCTTACGTGAAGAACAGGATAATCCCGCCGGGCCAAAACGGTCCTGAGCAGGTTCTGAGCATTTCATGACGAATTCATGCCAGGTTGGCCAATTTCCGCGCTGCTCGGTCCAGTCTGGGCTTGAAAAACACATCCCCCGTGGCTTCCGCCCAGGATGTCGCGGTGTCGAGCGCATCCTGTGCAGCTTGCGCGTCACCCTTGCAAAGCAACGCCTCGGCCAGCAACCCGTACCAGTTGGCGAGTTGAATGCGCGCGCCGGTGTCCTCGAACACCTCGATCCCCTGCAGCAGCCGCGCAAGCCCGTTATCTGTTTCTCCCAGATGCGCCTCGGCCCACCCTTCCGCAACAAGAGAGGTTCCCAGCCAAAACGGAAAACCGCCCCTCTCGCTGATTTCCCGTCCGGCGCGGGCCATCGTCAGGCATTCTTCGATATCGCCCTCGCTCACGCAGACCATTGCACTGAGCGAGTAAAACAGCGACAGGCTGAATGGCTGCACCAGCTCATGCGCAATTACACCTGCCTTCTTCGAAAACTGTCGGGCCTGCTTGGACTGCCCCATGAGGCTTGCGGTCCACGCTGCGTAAGAATGGCAGGCTACAGCGGGAACCTGTGAGGCAACGTTGACCTGCTTCAACTGATCATAAATCGAGCAGGCGCGTTGCAGGTTTGTCTGCGCTTCGGTGAGGTCGCCTGCGTGAAACAGGATCTCGCCCATGCACGCAAGCGCGCGCAGTTGCAGGGTCGGGTCATCCTCGGCCTTGGCGAGGTCCAAAAGCTCGCTGGCTTGGCGATGGGCCTGTGACAGGTTTCCGCGCACCCAGTTGTAGTTCCAGAGGCCCACGAGCATCCGGAACTCCGAGCGCGGCGTAGACGCCTTGCGACTCAGATCACGTGCCTTTCGATAAGCTGCACCAACGTCTTCGGAACCATACCCACTGGCAGCCGCCAGCGCAGGTGCCAGCGTTAGTTGTAGTTCCATCTGCTTTCGAACGCTTTCGATATCGTCCGCCTCGGCCTCAAGCAGCCTCAGACCGCTTTGGGCAAAGTCAATGGTTTCACGGCTTGCCGATCTCTGGTGCGCCATGCGGGCCGCTCGCGTCCAGTGATCCACGGCCAGCGCGGTTTCTCCGGCCTCTTGAAAATGCCACGCCAGCCGCTCTGGGTGCAGGTCGGTTTCGGTCTGGCGGATAATATGAGCGATCTTTCGATGCAGCGACACGCGCTCATTCTTAGCCAGCATTTCATAGGCCGCTTCCTGCAGCAGAATGTGCCGGAAGCGGAGCGCTTGTTGGCTCAGCAGGGTGTCCTCGACAAGCACCCCCGCACCCAGCAACTCGGCCTGGGCGGCCTCAAAGCGGATGTCCGTCCAGCCCAACAGTTGCGACACCAGTGAGATCGGCGTGACGGGTCCGACCACCGCTGCCGCTTGCAGCAAACTGCGCGCATCGGTGTCCAGACTGTCAAAGCGCGCGGTGATGACGGCCTGAACGGTATCAGGCAAGCCGCCGTCTGGGGCCGAACCAACCTCGACGGCCATCGAAAGCTCCTCCAGAAAGAACGGGTTGCCCGCCGCGCGGGATGCGAGCCGCAGAATATCGGCCTCGCTCAACCCGCCAAGCTCGGGTTTCGATTTGACCAGATCGACGCAATCCTGCTGATCCAGCGGCGCCAGTTGTAGAACGGTCAGGGGCAGCCATTCCGCAAACCCGATCTCTTGCACGGGCCGAGTGGTCAGCAGGATGAAAACCGGCATCTTTTCGAGATGCTGCAGAATATAGGTCAGACACTCGCGTGAGGTCGCATCCATCCAATGGATGTCTTCGACAGATATAACCAGGACCCCCCGATCGGCCTGACTGGCGATCAAATCCTGAATGATTGCAAATGTGCGTTGGCGGCGCATGTGAGGAGACAGCTCACTAAGCTGCGCCCGGTCCGTTTGGTTCGGATCCAGCAGATCCGTCAGCAGCGCCTGATCCAACGGGTCAGTCAGGGTCAGTTTGCACCCGCCTTCACCGCAAATTTCCTGACAAAGCTGGCTGAACACTGCCAGCGGCGTACTGCGTGTCAAAGGCATGCAGTCCAGCCGTAGGACTCGCAGGCCGGGGTGCTCAAGGCGGTTCAGGCATTCTTTGAGAAGCCGGGATTTTCCGATGCCCGCCTGACCCGACAAAACAACGGCCTGACCCTGCCCCCGGGTGACCCGTTCGTAGCTGCCCTGCAAGAGCGTCAGTTCGGCCTGACGCCCGAGAAAGGCCCGAAATCCCGTTGCCTTGGTTCGATCCTTTTCAATCTTGGCCGAGAAGATCACCTGCCCCGCCTCAGCCTCACCAGCAAGGAAGAGCGCCGTTTTCAGCACGGCTGACGGCAAGGCACGGAACGGCGCCTCGTCCTGGCCCGTTACGATCGGAAAACGGCCCCAGTCAATTCCAAATCCCAGCGTCGTTCCGGCCGATGCCAGATCCAGCGCGTCAGCCTCTTGTTTCAACGCCTCGGCGCACAGCGCCGCCCTGTGCCGCCCGTTCTCGACCCCGCGCGCCGCGCCGAAAACAGCAGTAAACCCGTCAGGCATGGTGTGCAAAAGAACGCCGTCATGGGCTTCGATGACCTGCCGCGCCTGCTGGAGAAATTCCATTTCCGGGTCCTCCCCGGACTCGGCATCGGTCTCGAACTGCTCAGACGATTTGAAACGGCACGCAAGAACGGCAGCCAACCGGCGCTCTTCAAAGTCGCCGGTCGCGGGCTCCATCGGCGCAGGCGCGGTGGCTGTCGATTGTTCTTCGACCCCGTCCAGCGCGGCTTCTTCGGTCATCACATCTACCGCAAAGCGAAAGCCCTGCCCGTGATATGTCCGGATCAGCCTTTGGTCCCGCCCATTGTCACCAATCGCCTGACGCGCCAGGCGGATCGTCGTCTGCAGCACGCTTTCCGAAACGCTTGATGCCCAGAACGCATCCAAAAGCTCGGCCTTGGAAACCATCCGGTGACTGTTGGAAACCAAATGGAGCAAGATCGAAAACGTCTTGGGCGCGAGTTGCACTCTTTGCGAACCAAAGTGAAGCTCGCGACGCTCCGCATCCAGGCGGTAACGATCGAAATAATAGCGCATGGGCTTTATCCAGTTGTCCCAGGCAACTGATCAATTGCGGAGTTATTGAACGCATGCTTGGCATACCAGTTCAAGTATGCCGTTCCTGCCTTGAACCCGATTTATGGCGGGAAACCGCCATGTGCGGTTTAGACGAAAACCCGACCCAGCGGCGCGTAGAGGATCAGGGTTCCAGCAGTCTCAGGACCTCGTCGCGTTCTGACAACATCAGCAGCAGGGCAATATCGCCCGGCGCAACCTGCTCCAGAATCTGCGTGGCTGCCCGAGATGGCGAGGCGGCGCGTTGTATCTGATCCGCGCTGAACCCGTGCGCCGCTGCCGCCTGTTCGATCAGGGTGGGAATCTCCCCCAATTCACGCCCGCGCAGATACCCCTCCAGCTCGGCCGCAACGATCACATCCGGCTTGAAGTTCAGTGCGGTCGTCGTGACATCGTTTATGTCCTGATCCGACCGGTCGCCGGCATGGCTGAGCATGATGAAACGGCGCTTGGCAGGCAGTTCGGACAGGGCCTCGCAAACGGCGAGGATGGAATGCGGGTTATGGGCGAAGTCGACGAACACCCGCGCGCCATTATAGGCAAACTCGTTACACCGACCCGGATTGTCCCTTGCGTCGGGTTTGAAGCTGGCAAGGCCGGTCCGAATGGCCTCAAAAGAAATACCCATCGCGCGGGCGAGGCACAGCGCTGCCAGCGCATTGAGGATATTATAGCTCGCAACACCGCCGATGGTCAGAGGCACCTCGCCCACAGGCAGAACCTCCTGTTCCTCCGC
The DNA here is from genome assembly GCF_013031405.1 of Ruegeria sp. HKCCD8929. Lineage (GTDB taxonomy): Bacteria > Pseudomonadota > Alphaproteobacteria > Rhodobacterales > Rhodobacteraceae > Ruegeria. The sequence goes on from NZ_WPZY01000001.1 coordinate 544,623, forward strand.
GCCGTCGAAGAAGACGATGCTGTCACCGTGTAGGTAGGCGCAGCAATCCCCGCGCGCGCGGGCGCTGCTAATCTTGTCGTTTTGCGCATCCAGCGAGAACCACCAGATATTGGCTTGTGTGGTTTCCGCCTCGGCCCGGACAAAGTCGTCATCCGCGTTGAGCGCAAGGATACCGTCTTTGGCCAACGTCCGGTGCACGGCGAACTTTGCCTGCGCCAGTTCCGGCACCGTATTGACGCCATACTGACCCAGATGATCGTTCGCGACATTTGTGACCACCGCCGCAGTCGCCGCCTTCGTGGGCAGGCCCCGACGCAGGATACCTCCGCGCGCCGCCTCCAGACAGGCAATTTCAAGCCGCTGGTCGCGCAACAGCATCCGCGCCCCGCCCGGCCCGGAATAGTCCCCGCGGTCCAGAATATCGTCACCCACCCGAACAAATTCGGTCGATGTCAGCCCGGCAACCTTGCCGGAGGCCCGCGCAATCGCCTCGAGCAGACGGGTCGTCGTGGTTTTGCCGTTGGTGCCGGTGATGAAAGCAACAGGGACGTTGTGCAATGCGTCCCAGTCCACCTCCTCCGGGGCAGGCAGCGCGTCACACGGCCAGGTCCGGCTGCCGATGCCATGGCCGATCGAAATCTCGTCATCATCGCAGAGAATATCGACACCCCGCTCTGCGGCCGCCTTGATCAGCGCAATAAGCGGCGGGTTGGCCTCTTTGGCCATCACGCCTTTCACATCCGCGATCATTCGATCGAAATCGCCCGGTTCCGCGTCCAAAAGCTCTGCTGCGCAGAAATGCCACGCCATCTGCGCCGCGAATATGGCCGAATAGAGCTGATCCATCGGCGCCGAGATCGCCAGATTCACACCACCGCTGAACACCCGATGCGTGAGCCCCTCGTCCCGCCAGCCAAGCGCATCCAGCACCCGGCGGGCGTGATGCTCCCACAGTTCGGTGACGCGGTTGGCGGGGATATCGTCAAAGAAGATATCCATCACCGCGCCGGGACGATCCCACAGCAACCCCGGCCCGGTCAGCCTGCGGGCATCGTCCACACGGATGTGGTCAGCCTGCGCGCAAGGAATGGTCAGCGCGGTCTCAAGCTCTTCGATCCTGTCCATCCCGGCCTCTCAGTCGGCGTCTTCGCTGATGTTGCGGGCCAGACGCACACCGCGCTCGTCCCGGATCAAGGCCTGATCGCTGTCAAACAGGTCTTCGACCTCGCCCGCGGCGGATATCGCCGGTGCCTGCGCGACCGCCTCGGGTTTCTCACCGGAGTTAAAATAGATGATCTGTTTCCAGCACCGGGCCGTGTCATCGCCGAAGATCACAAAAAGGTCGCCCGGCGCCGCCATGGCCAGCCCTGCCTCAACCGCGTCGACTTCACCGGGGATGACGCTGATGGCGTCGTCGGTCACTCCACCCGCGATCAGACCGGCCCGCAGCATCTGCGGGATCTCATCATGGCCACGGCCACGCCGGTTGTCGTCAGCCTTGCAGATGAAATGATCAAAATGACCGGCCAGTGCAGCCGCCGCCTCAGCCACATCCTCGTCGCGGCGATCGCCGGGCATCGAGACAACACAGATCCGCCTGCCCTTCACATCCATACGGTCGGACATGGTGCTCATCGCCGACAGGGCGGCGGGGTTGTGGGCGTAGTCAAGGATCACCTTGAAGGGATGTTCATCAAAGACGTTCATCCGCCCCGGCGCCTGGAAATAGCTGCTGTCGAAGGTGCGCAACCCATGGCGGATGTTGTCGAGATCGACCCCGAAGCAATAGGCCATCGCAACCGCGAACATTGCGTTCTGCACGTTGAAGATCGCTTTTCCCTCAAGCGTTGCGGGGATCAGGTGCGACCAGAGCACCGGAATGTGCAGCCCGTTGTCATAGATGGTCAGCATGTCGCCATTCATGCCGTGTTCCAGCACGATGGCCTTGCCGCCGGATTTGATGTGCTCCTTGACCAGACCGTTGCCCGGGTTCGTGGTGACATAAAAGATCGTGTCGGCCCCGGCGTAATCAGCCATTTTCAGACAGTTGATGTCATCGGCGTTCAGAACGGCCGTGTCGGTGGCGCTTTCCACCACAACCCGCTTGACCACGGCCAGTTCCTCAACGGTGTTGATTCCGCCAAGACCCAGATGGTCGGCAGACACGTTCAGGCACGCCGCCACGTTGGACCGCTGATAACCCAGCCCCGAGCGGACCAGCCCGCCGCGCGCGGTCTCCATCACCGCGAAATCCACCATCGGGTCACGCAATACGATCTGCGCCGACTTGGGGCCGGTCATATCGCCCTTCACGCTCAGCTTGCCATCCACATAAACGCCGTCGGTCGAGGTCAGGCCGACGATCTTGCCGCTGGCCTTCATGATGTGGGCCAGCATCCGAGAGGTCGTGGTTTTGCCATTGGTGCCGGTTATGGCGGCGATCGGGATGCGGGTTTCCTCGCCAGACGGGAACAGCATGTCCATCACCTTGCCGGACACGTCGCGTGGCTGCCCCTCGGACGGGGCCACATGCATCCGGAAACCGGGGGCCGCGTTGACCTCGACAATGGCGCCGCCGATGTCCTTGTAGGATTTGGTGATGTCGTCAATCAGGAAATCGACGCCGCCCACATCCAGCCCCACCGCCATGATCGCACGCTCGGCCATGTCGCGGTTGTCGGGGTGAACCACATCGGTCAGATCAATCGCGGTGCCGCCGGTCGACAGGTTCGCGGTCGAGCGCAGATAGAAAACCTCCCCGTCCGGCAACATGGTTTCTTCGTCATGGCCCGCATTCTCCATCAGGCGTTTTGCCTGATTGTCGATCTCGAGCATGGTCAGCACTTTTTCATGCCCGATGCCCCGGCGCGGATCTTCGTTCACGATATCGACGAGTTCGGCGATTGTGTGCTTGCCGTCGCCAACCACATGGCCTGGGACACGCTTGGCCACCGCAACCAGCTTGTTGTCCACGACCAGCATCCGGTGATCGAAACCGGTTATAAAACTCTCGACCAATATGGCGCGACTCCGGGAATGCTCCTTGGCCTCGGCAAAACCCGCCTCGACCTCTTCGTCGGTGTTGAGATTTATCGAAACCCCGCGCCCATGATTGGCATCCAGCGGCTTGACCACCACTGGATGTCCGACGCGCTGCGCCGCCCGCACGGCCTCGCGCGCGTTGTAGACCATGCGCTGCTGCGGAACCGGCAATCCCAGATCACTCAACAGATTATGGGTGTCTTCCTTGTCGCAGGATATCTCGACCGCGATATGCTTGGTTTCCGAGGTGATCGTCGCCTGAATGCGCTTTTGATACTTGCCGTGCCCGAACTGCACCAGCGATCCCTCGTTGAGCCGGATCCAGGGGATGTCGCGTTCCTGGGCCGCCTTGACCAGCGAGCCGGTGGACGGGCCAAACTCCTTCCGCTGCGCGCGCAGAACGAAACTGCGCAGTTCCTCGTCCCAGTCAAACTCCGGATCAAACGAGTAATCGACCTGCTCGCTCAAAGTCTCGGGCAGCAGATGCATCAAGAGCCGCATCGCCAGCTTGCCCGCCGCCAGACCGACATCACGCTGACGATATTCATAGACCATGTTGTACTGGCCGTGTTCGCCGGTGCCTCTGGTTCGCCCAAAGGTCACGTCCGTGCCCGCAACATTCTGTACCTCAATGGCGCAATGCTCCAGCACATGGCCCAGCCAGGTGCCTTCGTCCTCTCTCAGGCGCCGAATGAACCCGCCCGGCTCGCGGTACGAACATCCGTGTTCCGCAAGACCCGGCAGAGCCGCAACCAACCCATCGACAAACTCGGTGCCGATCTTGGCCGAGGGCCAATCCTCCAAAACTCCCAGATCAATGACGTGTCGGATTACCGGAAAACTTGCCCAGACGTTCGGACCGACGAAGACATTGGTTGAGAGTATTTTCATGAGGCTCCCCGCTTCTTTTGTTTCGTATCTGCCCGCTAGGCCGAGCTTTTCTCGCCCGGATTCGGAAGAGTGCAGAACGCCATATGCTCGTCCGGTGGATAAGCCATGCGCGCAGTCAGATCATAACGGCAGCCTTCGCCAAGAACGTCAAGTCGAAGACCCAGAAGGCTCAACGCCTCGCCTGCGCGCGCATCCCACATCGACGAATGCGTCAGTTGGCTGGCATCTACAATCGTGACGGTGCCGCTGCCAACAACCTCCAGAACGTTGTCCGGCCCGATGAATGCGGCGGTATCCTCATCAATCCCCAACCCGATCAGAAATGGGTTGAAAGATGAGGCCGTTAGCAGCCGCCCCAGCCGGTTTCGCTGGGTGAAATGCTGGTCGATGATAACGGCGTTGGTCAGACCCATGCCCGGTGCCAGCGTGATATTGCCTTCGGCAGGCGCCGCGTTGGAACTGCCTCCGGCGACCATATGCTCGGACATGATCGAGGCACCAGCCGAGGTACCCGCAACAGGGATGCCCGCCGCGTTCCGACGGCGGATTTTCTGCGCCACAAGTGTGCCGCCCAGAATCGCCGACAGCCGTAGCTGATTGCCACCGGTCATGAAAATGCCGGTCGCCCGGTCCAGCATTCCGGCGAATTCCGGGTTGTCACAATCGGCCCGGCGCGAGATCGGCAGAAACTCGACCTTGCCCGCCCCAAGTTCCGAGAAGATGCGATTGTAGTCGGGGCCCGTTTCTTCCAGCATCGAGGCGGTCGGGATCACCACGATATCAGCGTCAGGCCCACCGGACAGCTCCACGAATTTGCGGTGGATCTGCATTTCCTTCACACGGTCCTCACCGCCGCCGATCGGAATGATGAAGCCGCGGGGCGTGTTGTCATCAACAGGTGCAGGGCACATCTTGTTTTAACCTTTTCTTCACGGGTCTGCCGGGTTCACGGCCCGATTGTCAGACCTTGTTCATATGTTCCGCGCCTCACTACCTGACCGTCGCGGATATGCCATGCCCCTCGCGCCATGACATGGCGTATCGCGAAATCCTCACCGAGAACCAGCAGGTCGGCATCCATGCCCTCGGCCAAACGCCCCTTGCGGTGCAGTTTCAGAAGATCGGCGACATTCGACGTGAACGGCATGAGCGCCTCGGCAAGCGGCACGCCCGCACCCACCAGACTGGCTAATGTTTCGGGCAGTGTATCGCACAAGCCCACGCCAAATCGGGTCAGATTGCCCTCGTGGTCAAAGGCGGGCAGACAACCACCGCCATCTGAACTGATGGTAAAGCGCTCGGTCCGCCCCCCGGCGTCGCGGAATTGCAGATATGCGTCGGCTGCGGATATCCCGGGCTCCACATGACCAGCGGGAAAAGCCGTCGCATCGACGAAACAGCCATGCCGCGCCAGGGTCACCGCCTCGTGAAACAGGGCCTTGTTGCGATTAATATGCGTCGGATTGAACACCCGCGCCGGGATCTCACATGTGGCAATTGCCTGCTCCAACAACGATAGGCCCCGTTCACCATCCCCCATGTGGCAATGCAAGATCCCCGCCTTGCCGGTCATCAGCCCTGCGACATGCGCCTCGCTTGCGATCCGCAGGAACTCGTCAAGCGTCGGTTGGCTCGAGCGGTGGTCGCTGATCGCCAGTTCCCCGACACCGATCACCGGATCGAGGAACACGATGTCCCCCCGCGCCGATCCGGTCAGCGTCGTCAGCGGCACGTGATAGCCGCCCGTATGGCACCAGGCCGACAGCCCCTCTTCGCGCAAACCGTAGGCCTGTGTGACCAGGGTTTGCGTATTCCGGGTAAGATCATCGGTACCCAAGACACCAACGACCGATGTCACCCCTGCCCGGGTGAAAGCGGAAAGCACCATTGGCGGCACCCGGCTGGCCGGACCGGTTTCGCCACCACCACCCGTCAGGTGTGCGTGCGCGTCGATCAGGCCCGGCACCACTGCGGTGCCCTGAACGTCAATGACCTCTGCCTGCAACGGCGAAGCCACCTCGGGCAATTCCGCGCCGAGGTAGACAATGCGCTCGCCAGCAATCACCACATGCCCAATCCCAATGGGATCAGGTGCGTGAATGTTGGCGTTCTTGATCACGGTCAGCATGGATCGGGGTCTTTCGATAGAAACCAAAAGGCTCATATTCAAGCGGGCACGAAGGTTCAAACCAAAAGTCGCGCTCGTTGTTTTGGGAGCATTGCTGTTTTTGAGAAAGGCCCGTCGGGTTCGACCTGCTACAGCACACATGATTTCCACGGACAAACCTGGAAAATCGGACCCGGTCCGCTGATCTTATCTAGGCCGACGGCATTAGCGCGCGCGGACAGGCTGCACGAGAGACGGCATTCGACGACCGTATCTTATACAATGGCGCTTACGCTATGGACGGTAACCCCAAAAAGCGTCGCTAGCGTGTTTTAGGTCCAATCAGGCGACACTTTCCGCCCATAGCATTTGTTGGTTTCGGCTTAAGTCGCTATTTGGCTCTCAATCTCACTGAGAACCGAGTTCAGCGGCTGCGAGATTTGTAGCGAGGTTCCGAACGGGTTGTTCTCCACCAAGCGGATGAACGTATTGCTGTCCAGATGGGTTTTGAGTTGCCCGATGCAGTGTTTAATGTCGCCCTCCGCTGACCGTCGCGCCTCGGCGGTCGAGGCGTTCCACGTCGCCACGGCGGCGAACAGGTCGGCGTCGGTACCACCCAGAGCGCCATCCGCACCGCCAAAGATATTCTGATGCCCGTCCGAGGCGATCTTGCGCACGCGCGCGTCAGGGTGTTTCGACAAAGCGGCCAGAAGCTGAGCATATCGGAGCGCTTTGGGTGCTTTGGTTCCTCCGTGGCGGGAGGAACTCCTGATGGCCTTCGGCAGAACAGACGAATTGATACCGCCGGAAGGTGTGCCCCTTCAATTCAGGATTGCCGGGTTGGGCGTGCGAACCGCCGCCCAGATTTGCGACATCATGATAACCGGCGTGGGAGCGTTGGCGCTGTTTCTTCTGTTTCTCGCTTTGGATCTGGTCACGCCCGAAACGGCGATCGCGATCGCCGCGATGCTGTTCTTCTTCATTCGCATTCCCTACTACGCGGCCATCGAACTAATGTGGAACGGTCAGACCGTTGGCAAACGGCTGATGAAGATCAAGGTCGTCGCGGCGGACGGGCAATCCTTGACGGCGCAATCGCTCGTTGTGCGCAACCTGATGAAAGAGGCGGAAGTTTTTCTTCCCGGAACACTCTTACTTACGTTGGACGGCGCACAGACAGCGCCAGCAATTTTTTCGCTATTATGGGTCGCCTGCGTTCTGGCTGTACCGGTTTTTAACCGGCGTCGGCGCAGATTGGGGGATCTGATCGCGGGCACCTATGCCATCCATCTGCCGAAACCGGTTCTTTTAAAGGATATGTCTCAGCCAGGACAGCACTCGCCAACAGGTCAAAGCAGGTTCACCTTTCTCACGCATCACCTGGAACACTATGGGGCGTTCGAATTGCAAACTTTGGAAGGTCTGTTGCGCGCAAGCGGAATGTCGAAGGGGCCAGCACAATACCAGAGGCACAAAGACACGCTTGCGGCGGTTGTCGAGCAGGTCCGGCGCAAAATCGAATATGCGGACCGTGTGCGCGCCACTGAGCACCAAGCCTTCCTGACCGCGTTTTATAAGGCTCAGCGTTCCTATCTGGAGCAGAGGCAATTATTCGGCGACCGGCGGACGGACAAGCACCATGCGACATCCGCTGACAAGTCCTGAGCCAGTTTGTTGCATCTTTGCACTGACGTGAATGGCCTTTCGAGAATCGCCTTGCGGATGAGCAGGCGCAACGTTGTTATCCTGATCAGAGAAGTTTGAGCTATCGAGGTTGGGAAATGACGGACGTATCTTATTCGGAGGAAAAAGTGCCGTTTGAGGTCGGAAGTATAGTCGGAAGTACAATTTCGATGCTGTTTCGAAAATTCCCTGCCATCATGCTACTCGGATTCCTTCCTACCCTCTTTGATTTTGTTACACACAATATCTTGTTTGGAAACACACAGTTGGATGGTCCATCCGACCAGTATTATTTACAAGGTGAGTTCTGGCTCATTCTGGTCGGGACAGCTTTGGTGAGTACGCTTTCAATCAGCCTTACGACGGCCATTCTGGTTCAGTTTTCCTACGACGTGAAACTCGAGCGCCCGACACGCTTGACGACTTACTTGATGGCTGCGATCAGACACTTCCCTGCCATCTTCGTTCTCACCTTGGTGACCTCCATTCTATGTCTGTTAGGGTTGGTACTGCTGGTTGTGCCCGGGCTTTGGCTCTATGCGGTCTTTTCGGTCATTGTACCTGTGATTGTCATCGAAGGTGTGGGGTTTGGCGCCATCAGACGGAGTGCCGAATTGACCAAAGGATACCGGTGGCCGATTGTGGGCGCTCTGTTTCTGATGCTTGTTTGCGCATTTTTGCTGGGAGCCGTGTTTGGAGGAGTTGCTGGCGGTTTGGTGGGTGCGTTTGCAGGCGGTTTGTCGATCGGTATGAGCACTGTGCTCGAGATGGTCGGGAATGCACTGGGTGCCGGCATCTTCGGGATCGCGGCAGCCCTGATTTACGCCCGGCTGAAAGAGATCAAGGAAGGCGTTAGTGTTTCGGACTTGGTTGAGGTGTTCAAGTGATCTCAGACCGCGGTCGAAGACTTGGACCACGCCGGTGTAGCTGCTCGTTTCATCCGCATTGTTGCGTTGATTACGGAGTTTAGATGCGGTCTGTCTGAACTCCAGAAACAAAAGTGAGTACCCCTGACCTGACGCCCGCCGCCCATGCGCTTCGCAGAAAAGGTCAGGACGACGAGAGTCGCAATGGAACTAGGTCAGCGGCTTGGTGTCGGATCCTTCCGACTCCTCTCCTATGGCGTATTGGCAGGCTTGCAGTGCCCGTTGGCGCTTCCATGCAAGGAACGGTGCCCTGTTGCTTCCGACCGAGCGACGGCTCTCATTGTCTTTCGGTTTAGAAAAACTGAGAACTCTTGGCGAAAGAGATCGGGGGTCGAATATATCGAGCCTTTGGACGCCACACGCCGTCCATTCTCTGAATAAGTGTATTCTTGGCCGAACCAACGTATCGACAAAGCGCTGACACCGTTTCTGACAACTTTTGCCGACACGGGAAATGTATCCACGGATGGGATTTCCACTTCGTGCAGAACGGCGGAACGGCCGAACTTATCTACCGAAAAAACCACGCGCGTCGGTACCGGTCGATTTATCTGTCCCTGCCCAAAAACACACTCGAAGGTTTCCTTGGAGGTCTCAGACACTGCAGGACCGGCGGAAAGGGCCGCAGCAATCAAACATGGCGACAGTAATTTGGATAGGTTCACTTATGAGGTCTTTCTGTTCTCTTGCGGCGCCCCAAAGACATTGTTGACCTTGGGGCACGTGCTAAACCACTCAGCGGCGCGATCACTTCGGCCTGCTAGTGCAACTCGCAGATTACTTTTCGCGGCTGATCTTGCAGGTGCCGTGTCCGCTGGGGCGGTTGTCGAAACCGCTGACATTGGCGCGTATCTGCAGTTTGCCGGTTTTCGGGCTGACAGTGGCGCTCCACGTTGCACTTCCGCTGGCTTCGCCGCGAACGGGAATACCCGAGACCTTCCATTTGATGCGGAATTTTCCGTTCTTTAGTTCCTGATAGGATGCCGGAATGGGTTCTTCGTGCACGTAGTTGATATACTGGTCTATGACATGTGCGGATTTCTGTCCTTCATCCACGAATACGATGATGCGGTCCGAGATCCATCCGAGATGCGCCTCGATATTGGACGCCTGGCAGTCGTAAACCGTTTGCGCCGAAAACGCGGCGGTTGAAAGTGCGAAGAAACTGCCTACGGCCAAAGAAAGTGTTCTGATCATTACTCTACTCCTATTTGTGCGCAGACAAACAAGAAACGACCCGAGGGTCAACTCGGGTCGTTCTATATTTTCAGGTTCCTAAGCGTCAAATTTGGCCGAAACCCCGCGATAACGGATATTTGATGTCAATAGACGCCAACTTCACTTCCCGGTTGTGCGGCGACTTTTAGCAGTTTGAACACATAATCCGCCGCCGAACGGAAACAGACGACCCGGAAACTGTCGTCAGTGTCGAGCCAGAAGGCGCCCGCCACCTGCGCGAGGCGCGAGCGGCGAATCTGACCGAGGCCGAACGCCGCCGGGGACAGATCGACCGGAGCCAGTTTGCCCAGCACTTCGCGCGCAGACGCGCCCGAGATCCGGAACACGGCGCGGGCGTCCGAGACGTTGACGGCGAGCGCATGCACACCGCTAAGGGCATTAGCCATTGCCGCAAGCTTGGCCTCAACCTCGGCATAGGGCACCAGAACGAGCAGCTCGTCCGGCGACATCCAGCACACGCCGATCTCACCATCCACATGTGCCTGGCGTTGTCCGGGCATCTTTTGGCCGGTGGCGTCCTTCACGACCTTGATGACCACCTTGTCGGACAGATCGCCGCGCAGGGTGATCATGCCCTGCAGGCCGCATTCCTCGATCCGAGCGATGCCGTCATAGCTGGCGTGGTTCAGTGCACTGATGGGTTCAGACATTCTGCTTCTCCCCGTCCTTGTCGTAGAAGATCGGGTCCACGATCTTTGCCTTGTAGGATTTGCCGTCGGTGCCCGGGAACTCGATCACCTCGCCCATACGGTCCGGACCGTGCTTGATCAGGCCCATGGCGATACCTTTGTCAAGGTTGGCCGAGTAATAGGTCGACGTCACACGCCCGATCATGTTGCGCTGACCGTTGGCGTTGACGCCCTCGCCCACCGCGTAGGCGCCGTCGGGAATGACCGATCCGTCCACAGTCTCGAGACCGACCAGCTTCCAACGGTCGGGGTCGGTCATGTGGCTACGTTCCTGTGCGCGTTTACCGAGGAAATCCTCTTTCTTTTTCGAAAGTGCCCAGTGCAGCCCCAGATCCTGCGGGATTACGGTTCCGTCGGTTTCGTCCCCGATCATGATGAAGCCCTTTTCGGCGCGCAGGATGTGCAGGCATTCGGTGCCATAGGGCATCACGCCGAATTCTTTGCCTGCCTCCATGAGGGTATCCCAGAAAGCCTGACCCTGTGACGCCGGGACGGCTATTTCATAGCTGAGTTCGCCTGAGAACGAGATGCGGTACGCGCGGCAATCGAAGTCACCGATCTTGCCATCACGCCATTCCATGAAGGGCAGCGTATCCTTGCTGACATCCATACCGCCCAGCTTCTCAAGCACCTTGCGAGCATTGGGGCCAACCACGGCGACCTGCGCATATTGCTCGGTCACGTTGGCGACATAGACTTTCCAGTCCCACCATTCGGTCTGCAGCCATTCTTCCATGTGGCCATGGATACGCTCGGCGCCGCCGGTGGTGGTGTGGCAGAGCCAGGTGTCCTCGTCGATGCGGGCGACAACGCCGTCGTCGATCAGGAAGCCATTATCGGAACACATCAGGCCGTAGCGGCATTTGCCGACCTTCAGCGTGGACATCATGTTGGTGTACATCATGTCCAGGAATTTGCCCGCATCCGGGCCTTTGACGATCAGCTTGCCCAGTGTCGAGGCATCCAGCAGGCCGAGGTTTTCGCGGGTGTTCTTCACCTCGCGATTAACAGCATCGTGCACGGATTCGCCGGGACGGACATAGGCATAGGTCCGGCGCCACTGGCCCACCGGCTCCCAATCGGCGCCGCTTTTGTCGTGCCAGTTGTGCATCGGAGTCTGACGGATCGGCTGAAATACCTCGCCCCGTGCCTCGCCGCCGATGGCGCCCATCGAGATGGGTGTGTAGGGCGGGCGGAACGTGGTGGTGCCGACTTTGGGAATCTCGGCATCTAATGCATCAGCAAGTATCGCCAGTCCATTGATGTTGCTGAGCTTTCCTTGATCTGTTGCCATGCCCAGCGTGGTGTAGCGCTTGGTGTGTTCGACGCTTTCATAGCCCTCGCGCGCGGCCAGTTGCACATCCGAGACCTTGACGTCGTTCTGGAAGTCCAGCCAGGATTTCATGCGCAGTTGCACCTCGGCATTTGCAGGCATCAGCCAGACGGCTTCCATAGAAGCCTCGTCCGTCGTCTCACCTTGCGGGGCCTTGGTGTTCTTGGGCTTGAATCCCGCCCCTTTGGCCGCAGCCTTGCCCGCGGCATGAGCATCAGCCACGACGTCGCCAAGCGACAGCGGGCCGTTGGCCGAGCCTGCGGCGACGACGAAGCCCTCGCCATTGGCGCCCAGCGGCGGGCGGTCCGGGTCGGGACGGAAATAGGCATGATCCTCATCCCAGATCAACTTACCGCCGCAATGGGACCACATATGCACAACCGGGGACCAGCCGCCGGACATGGCGACCGCGTCGCATTCCAGCTCTTCGCGGGCGCCGCCGATACCGTCCTGATTGCAAATCGCCACCTTCTTGACGCGCTTGCCGCCTTTGACCTTGGCGATGGCCCGGCCCGGGTCAACGCGAATGCCGAGCGCGCGGGCCTCATCAGCCAGCATTCCGGCCGCGTTGCGGGCGTCGAGGATGCGCAGGATATCCACACCCGCCTTCTTGAGCGTGATCGCGGTGCGGTAGGCGTCATCGTTGTTTGTGGCAACGATTACGCGCTCTCCGGGGGTTACGCCCCAGTTCACCACATAGTCGCGCATGGCCGAGGCAAGCATCACGCCCGGCACGTCATTGCCCGCGAAAGACAGCGGGCGTTCGATGGCGCCGGTGGCGGTCACCACCTGTTTGGCGCGGATGCGCCAGAGGCGGTGGCGCGGGCCTTGCGTGCCCGGCTTGTGGTCGGAAATTCGTTCGTACCCCAACACATAGCCGTGGTCGTAAACCCCCGCGCCCATGCAGCGCAGGCGCAGGGTGACGTTGTCCATTGCCTCCAATTCGGAAACAGTTTGTTCCACGAACTTATCCACAGGAGCGCCGTCGATGGTACCGCCATCGACCGGAGCGCGTCCTCCCCAATGGGCGGTCTGCTCGATCAGCATGACCTTGGCACCCGATTGCGCCGCCGCCTTGGCGGCCTGCAGACCGGCAACGCCGCCGCCGATAACTAGAATGTCCGCGAAGGCATAGAAGTGTTCGTAGGTGTCCGCGTCGCGGCTGTCCTTGTCGGGCGCCTTGCCCAGACCCGCCGACTGCCGGATGAATGGTTCGTAGATGTGTTTCCAGAACGGTTTCGGATGGATGAACATCTTGTAGTAGAAACCGGCCGGCAGGAACCGCGCGAGATGCGTGTTGATCGCTCCGATATCGAATTCGAGGTTCGGCCAATGGTTCTGCGAGATGGCGCTCAGCCCGTCGAATAGCTCGGTCGTGGTGGCGCGCTGGTTCGGTTCGAACCGACTGCCTTGCCCCAGACCGACCAGTGCGTTGGGCTCTTCCGCGCCCGAGGCCACCACGCCGCGTGGGCGGTGGTACTTGAATGAACGGCCCATCATCATCTGGTCGTTGGCCAGCAGCGCCGAGGCGAGCGTGTCGCCTTCGTAGCCCCGCATGGTGGTGCCGTTGAAGGTAAAGGTTACCTGTTTCGACCGGTCGATGAGGCGGCCTTGGTTTGCGAGACGGGTGCTCATTTATGCGGACCTTTCGCAAGTGGAGGTCTTTGATTGCGTATTTGCGGCAAGAAGAAGCATCAGGAGTATTCTCTCCATTTCCAGCCGGGGCGCTTGGCCGAGATCGCGTCGCGGATGTCCTTGGGCGGCTCGGTGGTCTGAGCGGAATAGGTGCCGAAAACCTCGAGCGTGGTGGTGCAGCGGGCGGCGTGGAACCACTTGCCGCAGCCATTGGCGTGGCGCCAGCGTTCGAAATGCACGCCCTTGGGGTTTTCGCGCATGAAGAGATAGTCGTGGAACTGGTCGTCGTCCGATCCCGGGCCAAAGCGCTTGAGATGCGCCTCGCCGCCTGCGGCCAGCTCGGTTTCTTCGGCATCAACGCCGCAATAAGGGCAATGTAGGATCAGCATGCGCAGCCTCCTTGGTGGGCGCCGGTCGCCGGGACCGGAACGCAAACGCGGATGCGCCCGTGCCGGATCGCGGAACGGGCGGTTTTGATTTGGATTTTGGGTGAGGGCGCGGCCCCTATGGCCGCCATCGCGGCGGGCACCGCCGGGTGCCCGCCAAAGCTTGTGTCGCGAGAGGCGTTATTCGCCTGTTGTTGCCGGAGTGGCCGGCTCGGTTCCTGTTGCAGGCGCCGTGCTGGATGCGGCTGCCGGATCAGCCGTGGTCTGTGTGCCGTCACCCGACGGTGCACCGCTGAGGCTGAGCAGGGTGATGAGCAGCAGCACGATGAACACGATGACCGCGCCGATGATCCACCCGCTGCCGGAACCGGTGCGGGACGGTGGATAGTATTGGCTTTGCTTGATGTCGTCCATGGGTACTCCTCCAATGGTAGGAGCCCCAGTTTGACGCGGGCTGGCCGGGCAACAATATCGGCGGAAATCCCCGGCCCGGATCGGCATGGGCTGGCTGGAATGCACCCAACGGCCCGGCCATTTCCAGCCCATTGCAGTGAGAGGACAGCACGCGCGGTCATGAGCGCCCCCCTTTCGGCGGCAGGCTGGCGGCGTTGGCCAGTGACAGCGCTGTGAGTTTGGCACGCAGGTTCGCATCCTCGAACGCACCGCCGTCGATTTCCACCATTCCGCCCATTGGGCGACCGGTGAAAGAGAGCGGCTGGGCGCCTGCGTCCAGCGCCTCGGCCTCACGCTCTTTGCCAGGGCGGTACATGGCGCCGTCCTTGTGCACTCCGCAAACCATGTTGCCGTGCAGCAGGAAACACAGACCGCCGAACATCTTTTTCTCGGACAGGCCCGGTTCGACGCCCAGATCGGCGCGCATAGTCTCGGCCATATGTTCGGAATAGGCCATCAGCACGCGACCCATATTTCAGCTTGCGCATCATTACAAACCGCTTCGCGCCCGGCTCGAGGGACGGGTTGGGCACGGCACAGGCCTTCAACCTGCGCAGGCGTGTGCTGCATCCTCATCAGTGCGCCACCCCTGCGGCAACACTTTCGTCGATGAAACGGCCCTCTTTGAAGCGGTCCAGAGAAAACGCCTCGGTCAGCGGCGAGTGGCCGGTGGCCATCAGCTGCGCCATACCCCAGCCCGAACCGGGGATCGACTTGAAGCCGCCCGTGCCCCAGCCGCAGTTGATGAAGCAGCCGCCCAGAGGGGTTTTCGACAGAATGGGCGAGCGGTCGCCGGTCATGTCCACGATGCCGCCCCACTGGCGCAGCATCTTGAGGCGCGAGATCATCGGGAAGGTTTCGACCAGGGCCCGCACAGTTTCCTCGATATGGTGGAAGCTGCCGCGCTGGGTGTAGTTGTTGAACCCGTCAGTGCCGCCGCCGATCACCATCTCGCCCTTGTCGGATTGCGACATGTAGCCGTGCACGGTGTTGGCCATCACCACCACGTCCATGCAGGGTTTGATCGGCTCGGAGACCAGCGCCTGCAGTGCTATCGCCTCAAGCGGCAGACGGAAGCCCGCCATCTCGGCCAGTTGCCCCGAATGGCCCGCGACCACGATGCCCAGCTTGTCGCATTCGATGGCGCCCTTGGAGGTCTCGACCCCGGTGACGCGGCCGTTTTCCTGCCGCACGCCGGTGACTTCGCATTTCTGGATGATGTCCATGCCCATGTTCGAGCACGCCCGGGCATAGCCCCAAGCCACCGCGTCATGGCGCGCAGTGCCGCCGCGTTCCTGCCAGAGCGCGCCCAGAACCGGATAGCGCGGCCCGTCGATATTGATGATCGGCACCAGTTCCTTGACACGCTCGGGCCCGATCCACTCGGTCTTGACCCCTTGCAGCGCGTTGGCATGCGCGGTGCGCTGATAGCCGCGAATCTCGTGCTGGGTCTGGGCCAGCATCATCACGCCGCGGGGGCTGAACATGACGTTGTAGTTCAGGTCCTGGCTCAGATCCTCGTAGAGGCCACGCGCCTTCTCATAGATCGCCGCCGAGGGGTCCTGCAGGTAATTCGAGCGGATGATGGTGGTGTTCCGCCCTGTATTGCCGCCGCCCAGCCAGCCTTTCTCGATCACCGCCACATTCTGGATGCCGTAGTTCTTGCCCAGATAGTACGCGGTCGCCAGACCGTGGCCGCCGGCACCGACGATGATCACGTCATAGCGCTTCTTGGGCTCGGGCGAGCGCCAGGCGCGTTCCCATCCGGTGTGATAGCGCAGGGCCTCCCGCGCGACGGCAAAGGCTGAATAATGTCTCATGGGCGAATCCGATCAGGTTTCGTGATTGGCGCAGATATGCCGCGCGGCGACAGTTTACCCCTGCCGCACAACGCCGCAATATCACGCTATTGCGACATGGTGGCCCTTCGCGGCCATTTGCCTCTTTTTTCATCCCCCCCGCAGGAGTAGATGGGGGCAGATACTGGAGAGCCCATGACCTTCTGGATTGTGATTTCGCTGATGTCGCTGCTGATCGCAGCGCTTCTTGGTCTTGCGATGATGCGCGGACGCCGGGATGCCGAACCGGCGGCGGCTTATGACCTGCGGGTTTACCGCGAGCAACTTGCGGGCGTGGACCGCGACCTGAGCCGGGGTGTGATCGCCGAAGGGGATGCCGAGCGCATCCGCACCGAGATTTCGCGCCGCATTCTGGCCGCCGATGCGCAGGTCCGGCAGGAGCGCGAGGGCAAAGGCCCTGCCCGTCCGCTGACGCTGGCCACGGTGCTGGTGCTAAGCGTGGCGCTGATCGGTGGGACGATCGTGCTTTACCGCACGCTGGGGGCGCCGGGCTATGGCGATCTACCGCTGTCGCTGCGGCTGGAGCTGGCCAACGAGATTCGCAACGAGCGGCCCGATCAGGCTGCGGCCGAGTCGCGAATGCCTGCGCATCCCACCGCGCAAGTGGATGAGAGCTATGCCCGCTTGCTGACCCAGCTGCGCGAAACCGTGGCCGGGCGCCCGGACGATATTCAGGGGCAGACCCTGCTGGCCCAACATGAGGCCAATGTGGGCAATTTCACCGCCGCCTATGCTGCTCAGCGTCGGGTCGTCGAGCTTTCGGGCGATGCCGCCGGTGCTAACGAGTTCACCGATCTGGCCGAACTGATGATCCGCGCCGCAGGCGGCTATGTCTCGCCTGAGGCGGAAGCGGAGTTGAAGCAGGCGCTTGACCGCGATCCGGGCCATGGGCCCGCGCGGTACTACTGGGGGCTGATGCTGTCGCAAATCGGGCGCCCGGATCTGGCCTTTACCCTGTGGCAGGAAACCCTGGCCGCCGCCCCGGCTGGCGCGCCATGGGGTGAGGCCATTCGCGCGCAGATCGAAGAGATGGCTTATCGCGCCGGGGTGAACTTCTCCCTGCCCGCCGAAACCGCACCTCTGGCCGGGCCGTCCAGCGAGGATATCGCCGCCGCCGGTGAGATAAGTGCCGAGGATCGGCAGGAAATGATCCGCGGTATGGTCGACCGCCTGTCCGACCGGCTGGCCACTGAGGGCGGCGCGCCCGAGGAATGGGGGCGGCTGATCGGGGCACTGGGTGTGTTGGGGGAAGGCGACCGGGCGCAGGCGATCTATGACGAGGCGCGTACTGCCTTTGCCGCCGATGACAGCGCGCTGCGGATGATCGACGAGGCTGCCCGCGCCGCCGGGCTGACCCAATGATTCACGACAGGTTCGAGGAGTTTGCGGCAGCGCTTGCGCCGATGTCCGCTCTGATGGGGCTGGATCTGGGCGACAAGACCATCGGTGTTGCCGTCTCGGACCGGATGCGCGGCGTGGCCAGCCCGCTGGAGACCGTGCGCCGTAGGAAATTCTCGCTGGATGCCGCCCGGCTGATCGAGATCGTGACTGAGCGCGAGATCGGCGGCATCGTTCTGGGCCTGCCCCGCAACATGGACGGCACCGAGGGGCCGCGTTGCCAATCGACCCGCGCTTTTGCCCGCAATCTCACCCGCCTGACCGAGTTGCCCATCGGCTTCTGGGATGAGCGTTTGAGCACGGTTGCCGCCGAAAAGGCGCTGCTTGAGGCGGATACGACACGAAAACGTCGCGGACAGGTGATTGATCACGTGGCCGCAGGGTATATCTTGCAAGGTGCGCTGGATCGGATGCGCTTTTTGTAAGGGGCCGGAGGCCGGACATGACAAACATGGTTTGGAAACGGGACGAGATCGAAAGCCCCTGCGTCCAGATTTGCGTCGTGCATCCGACCGAACGCATCTGCACCGGCTGTTACCGCACACTCGATGAGATCAGCCGCTGGTCCAAGATGGATGGCACCGAGCGTGCCGCGATCATGGACGAACTACCCTCACGCAAACCACGCCTTGCCAAACGGCGCGGTGGCCGGGCGGCGCGGCTGGATCGGTAAAACCCAGCCAGACGTGCAGTGCCGGACCTTTAGCGCGATTTCAGATATACTGGCACTCACTACCGTATTACCGGCGGCGCCGTCCGGCGTGCCCGAATGCGTAGGGAGGTGGGTTGTGTATATCGCTGGATTTGTGATCCCCGTGCCAGAGGAGAACAAGAGCGCCTATCGTCAGTGGGCGGCCAACGGCGCAAAGCTGTTCCGGGAACACGGCTGCCTCGAAATCGTCGAATGCTGGGAGGACAACGTGTCCGATGGCGAACACACCGACTTTCGCCGCGCGGTCGACGCAAAAGCCGGGGAGAAGATCGTGTTCACCTGGCAGATCTGGCCGGACAAGGCGACACTTGAGGCCGCGGAAAAGCGGATGGGCACGGATCCGCGCTTTGATATCCCCGAGGATATCCCGTTTGACCCCACGCGCCTGATCTTCGGCACGTTCACCCCGATCCATGCAACCCCACAAAGATAAGGCGAAAAACGTCCCGCATCGCGACCGGGGCCATGCCTGCCGGCGGCGCCCCATGCCTGTGTCCCGCCATGATTGCAGTCACGGGAGCAATTGCACCTTGCCTGCATAGCGCTACTGAAAATATCATGCAGTGGCAGGTCTCGCTTATTTTTTGGGGCCCCGCATTGATTTTTCATGTCCTGAGCCCGCTCGGGGCCACATATTTATTTCCGCCCGGAGGCACACCATGCCCGACGCATTGTTCAGATTGGAAACGCTTGCCACTGCATATAAATACCTCACCGGAGCGCAGGATGTCCTGGACGGCCTGCGCAAGGTCAAGGCCTTTGCCAAGAAAGACCCCAAGAACCTGTCCGAGGCCAAGAAAATCCTCGGCTTGGCCAAGGACAAGTACAAACCGCTCAAGGATTTTTTCTCAAAAACCCAGACCGAGGTGCTGGCCGCGGCAAAAGAAGGGTTTCCGCCCATCCCGGACCCTACACCCGAGGCGCGCAAGCGGATGGAGAAGGTGGCCAAGTCCAAGGGGCCCAATAGCCCGGGTTTTGAGAAGGAGCTGACGATCTACATCAAGCTGCTGCAGAAATACGAATACGAGTTGCGCGAACGGATGTCCTACATGAAGCTGGTCACGACCAAATGCGATCTGAACATCAAGAACTTTACCCTGATGAACCAGATCATCGACGGTACCATGATCGCGCTCAAGGCAGTGTTCGTGGCCATCCCCGAGGCGCAGACTGCTGCCGGCAGCGAAATCCTGCAGATCATGAAGGCTGGTATCGAAAAGCACCCGAGGGCCGTTGCAAATGCCTATAAAAAGCTGAAAGCCACCGCGCAGGCGCATGAAAAGGAAATCAAGCGCGATCAGATCTATGCAAAGGCGGCGCTGAAAAAGGCTTGCGACAAGAAACTGAAGTTTGTGATGGAAGACGCCAAGGCGTTCTTCAAGAAGTTGTTCTAGACAGCGAAGCGACCCGGCCTGTCGCGCTTACAAGCCCCCATCCGCGGCAAGAGGAACCGGAAAGAGAAAAGACCTGCCCGCTTCTTCTTGCTCCAAATACGCAAAATGTCCGCCGGTGCTGCCCGCACTTTCTAAGGGGCCGCGAGCCAGGCCATGGCGCTTTCGATGTCGGCACTTTCGAAATAGTGGGTCCGGGCGTTCAGGAACCGCGACGCCACCCGTTGCGCCATGTGTTGCCAGCCCTTGTCGCCCACCATTGCGACCCGCTCGGGGATGCCGGCACGTTCACGCACCAGGCTGAAATGCGCACCCAGCGCCGAGAGCCCTTGCCAGCCGTCGAATTCGGTGAGGTCGAGCAGCAGGCGGAACCGATCGTGTTCGCGGATGTGGGCGTCCAGGTCAGCCTCGGCCTGGGCAATCACTTCGGGGTCGAGCTTGCCCATGAGCCGCACCTGTAGGCAGGGCCCGCCCAGATCGATCATGTGCACCGCTCCAAGCGACTCGCGTAGCCAGCGGCGGGCGGTTTCGACCTCGGCCAGTTCGAAAACCTGCGTCGGGCAGGGCAGAATCGGAGCCGCCAGCCGGACCCCGGTCTGCACCCATTTCTGATCGGCCACCACAGCGATGCGGTCAAAACCGCGCCAGTGGTCGAGGCCAAGCCGCGTGTCAGCCCAGGCGGCGCCTAGATCATAGCCTTTGAACTCCTGCCCCATGATGACCAGCAGGCGGATGCGGTCATGCGCGGCCAGTGCGGTTTCCACGGCGGGCACAAGGGTTTCGGTGTAATCGGCGCTGGTGACCTCTCTGGAAAGCTCGGCCTCGATCAACGCCCCATCCATTTGTTTCGTAATGGTAATCATGCTTCTCAACCCCTGATACTCGCGACACTGGCCTGAGGTTATGGGGTTTCAATCCAGGCTGTCACGCCCCCCGGCAATTCAGGGCGGAAATAGGCGATCATCCGACCATCGGACCCGGCGGTGGCGGTGGCGGCCCAAGGTGCGACGCCGTGCAGGCAGTGGCGATGCAGCAGGTACGCCTCACCCGGGCGGGCGGGCAGTTCGACGCGCTTACAAGTGTCAAAGACGCGACGGCGGGCGGTCTGATAGATCTCGGTGACATCGGCCAGAGCCATCTGATCAGGCGGCCGCCCCGAGAGCACTTCGGCAAAGGCGGCGCCCAGAATGTGGTGGCTGCCTTCCCACACCACCATCGGGGCGGCGTCCGGGCTGGCCTCGGTGAGCGGCAGGCCGAGGATCCAGGCATGCGGTTCGTCCACCCGGCGGCGGCGGTCGGGGCCCGCGGGTTTCAGCCCGTCCACATGCGCCGCGTCCCGGCGGGCGCGGTAGCGGGCCGCCGTCTCGCCCTCGCCCGCGCGCGGACGGGGATAGCCGGGATAGATCACCGAGACCTGCCCCTTGTGCAGCGGGTGCGTGCCGAGATGCGTGGCGATGAAGTCCATCGCCTGCCCGGCGAGCGGGCCCGAGCCGCCCACCCTGCCCTGCGGATCGTTATCCAGCGCATCGACGCCGATGAACCATGTCCCCTCGCAATCGTGCCACTGGGCATGGGCGGGATCATCGACCGAGGCGCGCGCGGCGGGCAACGCATGGGCAACCCAATCGGCTATAAGCGGGTCGTGCGGGAACTTGATCCAGCCGCGTGTCAGGAAATCCTCTACCATCCCAAGGCCTTACGCAGCATGTTGAGGGCCACCAGCGTCAGGAACACCGCAAACACCCGTTTGAGCGGTTTGGGGTCCATCGCATGGGCCAGTTTCACCCCCCAGGGCGTGGTGATCATGGTCATCGCGATGACCACGCCGAAGGCCACCAGATTGACGGCGCCGACGGTCAGCGGCGGGCGGTTTTCCGGTGCGATCTGGAGGAACAGAAAGCCCAGAACCGACGGCACGGCGATGATCACGCCGAACCCGGCGGCGGTGGCCACGGCGCGGTGGATGGGGGTGTTGTAGAGGCTCATCAGCGGCACTCCGAAACTGCCGCCGCCAATGCCCATCAGCACCGACATGAACCCTACCAGCGGCGACAACACTCCCCGGCGCGCACCGCCCGGCATTGCCTTGCCCAGCCGCCATTCGGCGCGGCCCAGGCCCAGATAGGCGCCGATGACGATGCCCAGTATGCCGAACAGCGCCTGTAGTGCCTCTGACTGCAGGGCCGAGGCCACCAGCACGCCCAGTACCGCGCCGATGGCGATGCCCGGCCCCCAGCCGCGCAGGATGGCCCAGTCCACCGCGCCCTTCTTGTTGTGACTCTGGACAGACCGCAGCGAAGTCACGATGATCGTGGCCAGCGAGGTTGCCAGACACATCTGCATCAGCTGTGAACCGCCATAGCCAAGCGTCTGAAAGGCATAGAAAAACGCGGGCACCAGCACTATGCCGCCACCGACGCCCAACAGCCCGGCCAGGACCCCGGCACAGGCGCCGATCACCAACAGAAGGCCCAGCATCTGGGCCAGCATTACGGGATCGGGGGTCATGTCGTACTCCGGTCTGATGTTTGGCTAGTGGTAAGTGAGTTCGCGGCCCGACTGCAAGACCGGGGCTTGCGCTTCACGCATCTTTCAGGAGTTCGGCCAGCGCAACCTGCGCCCGGGCCACCACCTGCACATCTGGGTTGTTGAGTGAGATCAGAGCCTTCCACAGCCCCCATCCCCGTGCCCGGTTCAGGGTGTTCCTGTCCAGGCCGACTGTGTCCAGAAACACCGCCCGCGCGGGGCCGCGGAAAGCCGTCCAAGCGATGACCAGATCGCAGGCCGGATCGCCAATGCCGCATTGGCCGAAGTCCAGCACTGCGGAAAGCCGCCCCTCGTGCATCAGCAGGTTGTCGGGCGCGATGTCGCCATGCACCCAGACGGGCGGGCACGGCCATTGCGAAGTAAGCGCCCGGGCCCAAACCGCCTCGGCGCACGTGCGTTGTCTACCGCCTTGGAGGCGGTTCAGCGCAGCCTGCGTTTCGCCGTCGTAGACGGCAAGCGCACCGCCTCGGTGAAAGTTATGATCTCCCGCAGGTGGGCCATCATCAGCGGGGGCACGGTGCAGCGCGGAGAGGAACCCGGCGAGATCGCGTGCCAGCGTCGTGTCCCCGGCAATATCGGCGTGAAGTGCGTCCTGCCCCTCGATCCACCGCAGGATGGACCAGGGATGCGGATAGCCCTCGCCCGGCTTGCCCATCGCAACCGGTTCAGGGATTGGCAGAGGCAAATGCGGTGCCAGCCCGGGCAGCCAGCACTGTTCCTTCGCAACCTGCACGGCATAGCACGAGGCAGTCGGCATCCGCAGGGTGTAGTCGTGCCCGAGACGAAAGCTGCAATTGTCCCATCCACCCGGCTGGATCGGATTGATTTCAAGGTCCACAAATTGCGGGAACTGCGCAGCAACCAGCCGCTGCGCCAATTCGAGACTTACCTGTACCCGATCCCTGCCTGCGATCAGGCCGCGACGGTGGCGGGCACCTGCGCCAGCGCCGCCTCGACCAGTTCGGGCCCTGCACCGTCGCGCACCGCGCCCTCGGACAGCGCCCGGCGCCACGCCCGCGCCCCGGGGCGGCCCGCAAACAGACCCAGCATGTGCCGGGCGATCTGGTGCAAACGCCCGCCCGCCGTCAGATGCGCGTCGATATACGGCAGCATCCGGCGCACCACGGTCGGGGGATCGGTGGCCTGTCCAATACCATAGATCTCGGGATCAGCGGCGCAAAGGATATCGGCAGGCTGGTGATAGGCGGCGCGGCCGATCATCACCCCGTCCAGCCCGGCATCGAGATGCTTGCGCGCCTCGGCCAGCGAAGCGATGCCGCCGTTGATCGAGATATGCAGGTTCGGGAATTGCCGTTTCATCCGGTGTACGAGGTCATAGTCCAGCGGCGGAATGTCCCGGTTCTCTTTCGGGCTGAGCCCCTGCAGCCACGCCTTACGTGCATGGATCGTGACGCGCTCGCATCCGGCGTCAGCACTGCGGGCTAGGAAATCGGGCAGAACAATCTCAGGATCCTGATCGTCCACGCCGATGCGGCATTTGACAGTGACCTCCACGTTAACCGTGTCACACATGGCCGCCACGCAGTCGGCGACGCGGGCCGGGTCCTTCATCAGTACCGCGCCGAAGGTACCCGACTGCACCCGGTCCGACGGACAGCCGCAATTGAGGTTGATCTCATCATACCCCGCCTCAGCTCCCAACCGCGCGGCCTTGGCCAGTTCCTCCGGATCCGACCCGCCCAGTTGCAACGCAACCGGATGCTCCACGGGGTCGTGATCAAGCAGATGCAACGCCCCGCCCCGCACCAGCGCAGGAGCGGTGACCATCTCGGTATAGAGAAGGGTCTGGCGGCTGAGCAGCCGGTGCAAGTAGCGGCAGTGGCGGTCAGTCCAGTCCATCATCGGGGCCACGGAAAGTCTAGCGTGTTGGTTTATTTGCATTTTTTGTGTATCTTCAAACTGTTGGTGGCGAACGCTGCTACGCTGGAATACGCCCCAATATCCCCGAATTTGCCTCTCTGCGACGACTCATTGCACACACAGCGCACACGAAAATGGCCACCATCACCAAGCTCCCTTCCGGTGCCTACCGCGTCCAGATCAGACGAAAGGGCCGATACGCGAGCGATACATTTCTGCGCCGCGACGACGCCCATCGCTGGGCCCGTCAAGCGGAGACCCGGGTGGATCAGGGGCTGGCACCGAACAAGTCGTCCGTCTCCCGCCTCCAGACCTTCGGCGATCTCATTGATCTCCACATAATCGATATATGCGGGGTAGGCAAACCGCCACGCCGCAGCAAGGCTGCCACCCTCGCAGCGTTGAAGCGCGATCTGGGTGCCGAGCGCATCGCGCGCCTCGATCGGCAGAGGTTGATCGACTACGGACGCATGCGTGCCAAGCAAGGGGCTGGTCCGGTGACCCTCGGCATCGATATCGGCGTGATCAAGATGATTCTCACGCATGCGGCCGCTGTGCATGGCCTCGACATCTCGACTGAATCCGCCGACCTCGCACGCGTCGCGCTCAAACGCCTCGGTTTGATCGGCAAGGGCACCGAGCGGGACCGCCGCCCAAGCACGGACGAGTTGAACCGCCTCTTCCGTTGTTTTGATGATAACGACCGATTGACTCTGCCCATGACACCAATCGTACAGTTCGCGGTTGCGACCGCCATGCGGCTCGACGAGATTTGCCGGGCCGAGTGGGCCGATCTCGACGCCGATCAGCGCATGCTCCTCATCCGTGACCGGAAAGACCCGCGCAACAAGACTGGCAACGACCAGCGGATCCCGCTCTTTGCCGCTACCGGGTTTGACGCATGGGCGTTGGTGACGACGCAAGCCAAGGACCTGGGCAGCGTGGAGGGCAGGATCTTCCCCTATAGCTCGAGATCGGTCGGAACAGCCTTCCGCCGTGCCCGCGTGGAGGTCGGCGTGAAGGATCTGCATTTCCACGACTTGCGACATGAGGGCACAAGTCGCCTGTTCGAGGCCGGTTTCGCCATTGAGCAGGTTGCGTTGGTCACCGGCCACAAGGACTGGAAAATGCTCCGCCGTTATACGCATATTCGGCCGGAAACGCTGCACCGGCTGGCCGCGACCCGCTCCCCGGTTTCGTCTGGATACCTCGCCGCAGAATAAGCAGAGAGCGAGAGGTGTGCCGTCCCGGCCCGTGACGGGTTTTGAGGACGAGAGAGAGGCTCTTGACCGCCCGTCTCGGGAGATGACCCATGAATGCCGAGATTTTCGATGCCGGGCGTGATATCAGCGGCGGCTACAAAGTGGATGTGTCACGCGGCGAGAATGTGGATCGCGTGTCGTCGGAGTGGTTTTCGCGGCCCGATGACGAGCGGTTCCTGTCGCTCGATGACCTCTTCGCCTCGGTCAGGGGCCGCGCTGAGCGGAGCCGGACGCGCACCGTGGAGAGCGCGGCGATTCGGGTTGAGGCGCACCGGGATGACCCCGAGCGTCTGGGGCTGGTCCTGCCCAGTTCCGAGGCGCCCATTGCGCCGACACATTGGAGCTTTGGCCAACTCTCAAGACTTGTTGGCGCACCCGCCGCCTATCTGCGCCAGTTGCCTGCGCCACTGGCAGGCATCAACTTGCAATATGGCCTGACCAACCACCGTGCCGAGCAGATCAAGACCATGGAGGTCGCCAACGGGCGCACCGAACTGCGCGCCGTGACTGGTCCGGACTATGGCCGCATCTACGGTCACGAGCTGGTTTCGGCCGTGCAGCGCATCGCCGGCAACGGCACCGGCGACACCGCTGGAAAGTGCCCGGTGTGCTCGACTGCTCAACCGGCATCTATGAGCCCCGTGTCGACGTGACAAAAGAGACAACCACGCTCTACGCCTCCGACCGCGACGTCTTCCTTTTCCTGGTTGACGATCTGAACCCGATCGAGGCGGGACATCTGCCGGACGGCTCGCCCGACCTCTATTTCCGGGGGTTTTATTGCTGGAACTCCGAAGTCGGTGCGAAGACGCTGGGCATCGCCAGCTTCTACCTGCGGGCCGTCTGCCAGAACCGCAATCTCTGGGGCGTCGAGGATTTCCAGGAGATCAATATCCGCCACTCGAAATACGCCGCCTCCCGCTTCACGCATGAGGCCGCACTCGCTCTGACCCGCTTCGCAAATTCCTCGCCCGCGCCCTTCATTGAGGGCATTCGAGCCTCCCGCGAGCGCATTGCTGCGCGGACGGATGAGGGCCGAACCGATTTCCTGCGCCAGCGCGGGTTCTCAAAGGTGGACACCTCGAAGATCATCGAGACCGTGGTGGCTGAAGAAGGTCACCCGCCCGAAAGCATCTTCGATTTCGTGCAGGGGATCACGGCGGTGGCCCGGTCGAAGCCCCAGCAAGATGCGCGACTGGCAATTGAGGGCAAGGCCAAACACCTCATGGAGCGTATGTCATAAGCGCTGCGCGCTTTCCGGACCTGCCCGTTCCGGCCCATCGCTCCTTAGGTTCTGGGCCCATTAAATTGGTTGCCGTCAACTCGGCTGCGTGATTCAAGCCCCTGAGTTTCAGGGGTATATCATGAGCAATCTATTCTGGCTGAGCGAAGAGCAGATGTCGCGGCTTCAGCCTTACTTTCCAAAGAACCATGGCAAGCCGAGGGTTGATGATCGTCGTGTACTGAGCGGGATTATTTTCATCAACCGCAATGGGTTACGTTGGTCCGATGCGCCACGTGAATATGGGCCGCCAAAGACGCTATACAATCGCTGGAAACGATGGAGCGATATGGGTGTATTCGCTCGGGTCATGACCGGGCTGGCTGCCGATGGCACGGATCACAAGACGATCATGATTGACGCAACATACCTCAAAGCGCACCGCACGGCTTCCAGCCTGCGGTTGAAAAAGGGGGGCGCGGCAGGCTGGTTGGGCGCACCAAGGGTGGCATGAATACGAAACTGCACGCCGTTACCGACAGCCTCGGACGCCCCATCCGTTTCTTCATATCCGCTG
>NZ_WPZY01000010.1 GCF_013031405.1 Ruegeria sp. HKCCD8929
CAACCGTGCCAATGTTCACGTGCGGTTTCGTACGCTCAAACTTTTCCTTTGCCATTCCTCAGGCGCCCTTTTGCGGTTTGGGGGACCCTTGGTCCCGGTTTGTATCTGCGCGCGCGGAATATTTGGTTCAAAGGGGAAAATCAAGCACATCCTGTATCAAAGCGTTAGCTCTGCGCCGGATTCTGCGTGACTGCTCCGTCCTGCAAGGTGGTGGAGGCATCGGGCCGGGGGTCGAACCAGCCGTTTTTCTTGTGTTCCTCGGCAAACCACTCTTCGACCCGGTCGGCCACCTTCAGGGCCAGCCCGGCCATCTGCTCTTCGCGGGTTCGCGCATGGCCGGAACCCACCACAGCGCTTTCGCTGGTGGTGTCTTCCAGAACCTGGATCTGATGTGCCTTGGCTAGGTATTCCTTTTGCGCGACATCATAGACGTTCACCAGAACGATGGCGGTGCTTTTCGGCGAGAACAGCACCGGCACGCCGGGCGGGGCCAGCATGTAACCTTCGAGGCTGATGCCGATATCGATTTCCTGCGACCCCTCGTACCGGCCCAGCCGGACATCCACCGCGTTCTGGATGGCAGCGGTCCATTCGTCCGGCGTGGCATCGCGCGACACCGGGCCCTGCACCGCCTTTTCGGCATAGGCGTAGTTCACACGCAGCTTGAAGGCGCCCAGATCTTCGGGGGCCTCGTTCACTTGGGTCTGGGTGCAGGCCCCAAGCAGGGCAAGGCCGGTCAGCAGGGTCAGAATACGGATCATCGTTTTTTCTCGATATGCCTCGGTTTCAGAGGATGTACCGCACCGACGCGGCCCGTGCCAAGCCGCATCGGCGGAAATCCCCGGACCGCTGCGGCGCGGTCACTATAGCGTTTCGGGAAACATTTGAATCGCCAATATCCTGCCGCGCTTCGCGCTCTCGAGGCATTGGCGATAACGATGTTTCAGGTATTCCCCGAAACGCTTTAGAACTTGTAGTCGCGGGGGAAGCCGTAAGGCGGACGCTTGCCCACGCTGGCGCGCTTGGACAGCCATTGCGACAGGTCGGTTTCATGCCGGGTCTTGTCGCCGCCCATGGACCATTTCAGCCCCTCTTCCAGATTGAAGGTGGTCACGTCCGACAGGCCGCCATCCAGCTCCAGCGCGCCCTGCTTGCCGCGCGCCATGTTGTATTTCTGCAGCCGCACGCCTTTACCACGCGTCATCTCGGGCAGTTCGGCGACCGGGAAGACCAGGAACTTGCCGTTCTGCGACACCACCGCCACGTGATCGCCCGCGACCGGTTTGCAGATCAGCGCCTGTTCGTCGCCCTTGACGTTCAGCACCTGTTTGCCGGTCCGGGTCTGGGCCACCACGTCCTCTTCGGGCACCACAAAGCCGTTGCCCGCATCGGAGGCGACCAGCAGCTTGCGGCCCGGCTTGTGGATCAGGATATCGACGATCTGTGCCTCGTTCGGCAGGTCCACCATCAGGCGCAGCGGCTCGCCCATGCCCCGCCCGCCGGGCAGGTTGGCGGCGCTGACCGTGTAGAACCGCCCGTTCGAGGCAAAGACCAGCAACCGGTCGGTGGTTTCGGCGTGGAAGATGAAACGCGGGCCGTCGCCGTCCTTGAACTTCAGCTCGCGGGTCAGATCGATATGGCCGGTCATCGCCCTGATCCAGCCCATCTGCGAACAGACCACGGTGATCGGCTCGCGGTCGATCATCGCCTCGAGCGGCACCTCTTCGACCTCGCCCGCCTCGGCAAACCGGGTGCGGCGGGCGCCGCCCTCGTAGTTCTTGCCGAAGGTTTTCCTGGTCTCCTTAAGCTGCTCGGCAATCTTGGCCCATTGCAGGCCCTCGTCGGCGAGCAGGTCTTCGAGATTGGCGCGCTCCACCATCAGCGCGTCGCGCTCGCGGACCAGTTCCATCTCTTCGAGGCGGCGCAGGCTGCGCAGGCGCATGTTGAGGATGGCGTCGACCTGAACCTCGCTGAGTTCGCCCTCGCCCGGTGCGGGTGAGACGTAGTCGGCCTCGCTGGTGGCGCGGACATGGGTGATGCCCCATTCCTCGCGCATCAGGGCCGCCTTGGGATCGTCATCATAACGGATGATGTCGATCACCCGGTCGAGGTTGAGGAAGGCGACGATGAACCCTTCGAGCACCTCGAGCCGGTGGTCGATCTTGCCCAGACGGTGGCGCGAGCGGCGCAGCAGCACCTCTTGCCGGTGATCGAGGAAGGCCCGCAGCACCTCTTTCATCGAGCAGACCTTGGGCGTCACCCCGTCGATCAGCACGTTCATGTTGAGCGAGAACCGCACCTCGAGATCCGAGTTGCGGTAGAGCGTGTTCATCAGGACGTCCGGATCCACGTTCTTGGAGCGCGGCTCAAGGATCAGACGGATGTCGTCGGCGGATTCGTCACGCACATCGGCGAGGATCGGGATCTTCTTGGTCTGGATCAGCTCGGCGATCTTTTCGATCAGCTTGGATTTCTGCACCTGATAGGGGATTTCGGTGACGACGATCTGCCACTGGCCGCGGCCCAGGTCCTCGACATCGTATTTGCAGCGCAGCCGGAAAGACCCGCGCCCGGTGCGATAGGCCTGTGCGATATTCTCGGGTGGTTCGACGATGACGCCGCCGGTGGGGAAATCCGGACCGGGCACGTAGTTCAGCAGCGTGTCGTCACGCGCGTCCGGCGTCTTGATCAGATGCAGGCAGGCGTCACACAGCTCGGCAATGTTATGCGGCGGGATGTTGGTTGCCATACCAACGGCGATGCCGCTGGAGCCATTGGCCAGCAGGTTCGGGAATTGTGCGGGCAGCACGACCGGTTCGGTCAGCGTGCCGTCGTAATTGTCGCGGAAATCGACGGCGTCCTCGTTCAGACCCTCCAGCAGCGCTTCGGCCACGATGGTCATCCGCGCCTCGGTGTAGCGCGAGGCCGCCGGGTTGTCGCCGTCGATATTGCCGAAGTTGCCCTGCCCGTCCACCAGCGGGTAGCGGACGTTGAAATCCTGCGCCAGACGCGCCATCGCGTCATAGATCGCCGCATCGCCGTGCGGGTGGTAGTTACCCATCACGTCGCCCGAGATTTTGGCCGATTTGCGGAATCCGCCCCCGGAACTGAGTCGCAACTCACGCATGGCGTAGAGGATTCGCCGGTGCACCGGTTTCAGGCCATCCCGCGCATCCGGCAGTGCCCGGTGCATGATGGTGGAAAGCGCATAGGTCAGATAGCGCTCACCAATCGCCCGGCGCAGCGGTTCTGCCACCTCGCCACCGCCTTCAGGGACCTTCATGTTGGGGTCATCCACGATATCATTCATAGATGATGTGATACGCCGACCGGGCGCGCGGGTAAAGCGAGCAACGCGCATTTTGCTGGGGACAAGTTAGCCTTTTGCAACAACGGGGAGGCAAGATGCGGTTTTTCCCCGTTTTTCGACTTGGGGCCCGGCCTATGGTAACATCTCATCGTTAGATTCTGCGAAGTGCTTTCTTAGTACGATTATCCGGGGGGATACGCCATGAAGCGTATTATTGTTGTTTCCTTCGCCTTTCTCGGCCTGGTTTTCTATGAAATGAGCGGCGGTGCCGATTTTGAGCCACGTGGTGTGCGTGCGCCCAAAGCGGAGCGTGTCGCAAAGGCGGCGCCACCGAAAGTGACGCCGGCGCCGGTCACCGTCAACGCCGAAACGCTGGTGGCAAAAGACGCCATCGAAGTGGCTACGGAAGTTAGAGCCCAGCCCGAGCCTGCCGAGCCGTCCATCAGTCAGGAGGAAGGCATTGCCCGCCTCGCGCAAGCGGCCTCGGGGCTGAGCAGCGGGCTTACGTTGTTTGACGAGAACGCCGGCAGCATCACGCTGGCCTCGCTGGAACAGGGCGGCGCGGCGCTGCAACAAACGGCGGTGGCCACGGAACCTGCCGCCGAACCGGCGGCAGTCGTCGAACCTCAGCCGGATATCCGAGAGGTCATGGGCACCCGCGTGAACATGCGCGACGGGCCGGGCACCATCTATCCGGTGATCGCGCGGCTCAATATCGGCCACAAGGTCGAGATCATGGACGATTCCGGCACCGGCTGGCTGCGCCTGCGTGTGTTGCCGGAACAACAGGTCGGATGGATTTCCGCCTCGCTCATCAGCAAAAAGGCAAACTGACGTCGGGCCCTCGTTGCCCTGCACCATGCCCCGCAATAGCAATGTGCAGGGACTATCTTTGGGATCGACATGCAGAAATCCATTCTCATTACCGGCTGTTCGTCGGGCATCGGGCTGGACGCGGCGCATGGGATGCGCGCACGCGGCTGGCGCGTCTTTGCCTCTTGCCGGCAGCAGCGCGATTGTGACCGGCTGCGAGCGCAGGGGTTTGAGAGCCCCCGCATCGACTATACCGACGCCGAAAGCATCCGCACCGGTCTGGCCGAAGTGCTTGAGGCCACCGGCGGCACGCTGGATGCGCTGTTTAACAACGGCGCCCACGGTCTGCCCGGCGCGGTCGAGGATGTGCCCACCGAGGGTCTGCGCCATATTTTCGAGACCAATGTCTTTGGCTGGCACGAACTGACCCGGCAGGTGATTCCCGTGATGCGGGCGCAGGGACATGGGCGAATCGTTCAGAACTCGTCGATCCTGGGTTTCATCGCCTTTCCCTGGCGCGGCGCCTATGTGGCCACCAAATACGCCATCGAGGGGCTGACCGACACGCTGCGGCTTGAGCTGCGCGACACCGGCATCAAGGTCATCCTGATCGAGCCCGGCCCGGTCACCTCGAAACTGCGGGAAAAGGCGATCCCGATCTTTGAGCGCTTCATCGACTGGGAAAACTCGGCGCTGCGCGAGAAATACGAAAACTCCCTGCTCAAAAGACTTTACGAGGATTCGGGGCCGGACAGGTTCGAACTCCCGCCCTCGGCAGTGACCGACAAGCTGGCGCATGCGGTCGAGGCCCGCCGTCCCCGCTCGCGTTACTATATCACGACCCCCACGTATATTGCGGGGTATCTGCGCCGCATCCTGCCGACCGGCGTGATCGACAGCATCCTGTCGCGGGTCTGATCCTGGGTCCGAGACGAAATTAGCGGTTCGCTTTTGCGCGCCGCGCCGCTAGATCAGGTCCAACGCAACCTACAACGTGAACGAGGGCTTTATGGACCTTCTTCTTCTGGTCTTGCTTCTGGCCATGGCGGCTGTCGTCGCCGTTCTGGTCATCGGTATCGGCGGCTTCGCCAAGGGCGGGGAGTTCAACGCCAAGTATGGCAACAAGATGATGCGGCTGCGGCTGCTGTTCCAGTTCATCGCCGTGGTGCTGATCGTGCTCTACGTCGCGTTGCGCGGGATGGGAGGCTGACGGATGGTTGTTCTCAACAAGATTTACACCCGCACCGGTGACAGTGGCAAAACCGCCCTGGGCAATGGCGAGCGGGTGGCAAAATACTCGGGCCGCGTGACGGCCTATGGCACGGTGGACGAGTTGAACTCATTCGTCGGCGTTGCGCGGCTGGAGGCCGAGGGAGAGATGGATGCAGCCCTGTCGCGCATCCAGAACGACCTGTTCGATCTGGGCGCCGATCTCTGCCGCCCCGACATGGACAAGGATGCCGAGGCCGACTATCCGCCCCTGCGCATGGCCCCGGCCCAGATCGAGCGGCTTGAGGCCGAGATCGACACGATGAACGCGGATCTCGAACCGCTGCGCAGCTTCATCCTGCCCGGCGGTGCGCCGCTGGCCGCACATCTGCATGTGTGCCGCACCGTTTCGCGCCGGGCCGAACGGCTGGCGGTGGAACTGACCAATATGGAGCCGGTGAACGTGGCGGCGGTGACCTATCTCAACCGCCTCAGCGACTGGTTCTTCGTCGCCGCGCGGGTCGCCAATAACGGCGGCAAGGACGACGTCTTGTGGGTTCCGGGGGCGAACCGCTGACAAAGTCAGCGGCGGACTGTCCAGTGGACAGTCCGGCCCCCGGAAGGGCGGAGCCCCGGGTGTCGAATTAAGCAAAGATCATTGGTGCAATCAGCCACTGAGCATTCAGTCAAACGCTGAATGTTGTTCACGCGGCAAGCACGATTTCAACGCGCCACCGGCTCCCACAATTCAATCGGGTTCCCTTCCGGGTCGTTGAGCCATGCAAAGCTGCCATTGGGATATGGCGAGTCCGGATCGCGCCTCACCTCGATCCCCGCGGACTCAAGTTGCGCAATCATGGCCTCAAGATCACGCACCCGGAAGTTCAGCATGAACTGCTTTTCCTTGTTCCCGAAATACTCGGTCACCTTGTCGAACGGCGCAAACACCGTCTCGCCCGCCTCTTGCTGCCAGCAAGGCGTGTCATAGTCCTTGGGAACCAGATCGATCCCGAGGTGCCGACAGTACCATTCGGCCAGCCCGGCTGTATCTTCGGCCCGAAAGAAGAAGCCGCCAAATCCCAGAACCTTTTCCATCTGCGCCACCTTTTTTGAAGGAATCCATGGCGCCGAGCCTAGCATTCCCCACCCCGATCCGCTGCAAATCGCTGAAACGCGACGTCCCGGGACCATGACGTGACGATTTTGCCCTGTTGCGAGTCGCCCTGACCGGCTATCAAGCGCGGCGAGAGCATTGGTGGAGTCGCGACGCGGCTTGCCGTTTTTGTAAGGAGCATACGCAAAAATGAAGGTACTTGTGCCTGTCAAGCGCGTGATCGACTACAACGTGAAGGTTCGCGTGAAGGCGGACGGGAGCGGAGTTGATCTCGCCAATGTGAAAATGTCGATGAACCCGTTCGACGAGATCGCGGTGGAAGAGGCGATCCGCCTGAAAGAGGCCGGCAAGGCCGATGAGGTCGTGGCCGTTTCGATCGGCGTGAAGCAGAGCCAGGAAACCCTGCGCACCGCGCTGGCCATGGGCGCCGACCGCGCCATTCTGGTTGTGGCCGCCGATGACGTGCATCAGGACATCGAGCCGCTGGCGGTTGCCAAGATCCTGGCCAAGGTGGTCGAGGAAGAGCAGCCCGGCATCGTTCTGGCGGGCAAGCAGGCGATCGACAACGACATGAACGCCACCGGCCAGATGCTGTCGGCCCTGCTGGGCTGGAGCCAGGGCACCTTTGCCTCGGAGCTGGACATTGAAGGCGACAGCGCCAAGATCACCCGCGAAGTGGATGGCGGGTTGCAGACCATCTCAGTCAAGATGCCGACCATCGTGACCGTCGACCTGCGCCTGAACGAGCCGCGCTATGCGTCGCTGCCCAACATCATGAAGGCGAAGAAAAAGCCGCTGGATGAAAAAACCGCCGCCGATTACGGCGTCGACGTCACTCCGCGTCTGGAAGTCGTCAAGACCGAAGAGCCGCCGGCACGTGCCGCGGGTATCATCGTGGGCTCGGTCGACGAGCTGGTCGAGAAACTCAAAGAAGCGGGGGCTGTGTAATGGCTGTACTTCTTCTTGCCGAGGTCAATAGTGGTGAGCTGTTCATGGACGCGACCGCCAAGGCCGTAACCGCCGTCAAAGGTCTGGGTGACGTGACCGTTCTGGCCGCAGGCGGTTCTGCCGCTGCTGCTGGTGAAGCCGCTGCCAAGATCGACGGCGTGTCCAAGGTTCTGGTCGCCGAGGACGCCTCGCTGGGTCACCGTCTGGCGGAATCGACTGCTGCGCTGATCGTGGGTCTGGCCGATGGGTACGAGCACATCGTTGCACCTGCGACCACCGACGCCAAGAACGTGATGCCGCGCGTTGCGGCCCTGCTGGACGTGATGGTGATCTCGGATGCCTCGGGCGTGGTCGATGGCTCGACCTTCGAGCGTCCGATCTATGCGGGCAACGCGATCCAGACCGTGAAATCCTCCGACGCCAAGAAAGTCGTCACCATCCGCACCGCCAGCTTTGACGCGGCAGGCGAAGGCGGCTCGGCCCCGGTCGAGACCATCTCGGTCGGCAACAATCCGGGCCTGTCGGAATGGGTCGAGGACAAGGTGGCCGAGAGTGACCGCCCCGAGCTGACCTCGGCTGGTGCAGTAGTGTCGGGCGGCCGTGGCGTCGGCTCGGAAGAGGATTTCAAGCTGATCGAAGGTCTGGCCGACAAGCTGGGTGCCGCCGTTGGCGCCTCGCGTGCCGCCGTGGATTCGGGCTATGCTCCGAATGACTGGCAGGTGGGTCAGACCGGTAAAGTCGTTGCCCCCGATCTCTATGTCGCCGTCGGCATTTCGGGCGCGATCCAGCACCTGGCAGGCATGAAGGACTCCAAGGTGATCGTTGCAATCAACAAGGACGAAGAGGCACCGATCTTCCAGGTTGCCGATTTCGGACTGGTCGCGGATCTGTTCCAGGCCGTGCCGGAACTGACCGAGAAACTGTAATGCCAAGCCGGGCTGAAGCCCGGCCTACGCAGAAAATCCAGGGCCCGCCCAATCGGCGGGCCTTTTTTAATCCAGATCCAGCAGTGTTTTGCAGATTCGTTCGGCAATCGCGTGATGCGTCACCGGCCCGATCATGTGTTCCGCCACAGGCTGCTGCATCGTACCGAACAGCATGTCCCCCAGCTCATCTGAATCGCCGGACGCCCGCACCGGTATCTCGATCGCGACGGCACACAGATCCTGCAACGCGGCCACCATCCCGGCATCCACCAGAAAGGGCTCGGGCCCCAGATCGCCACCCTGCTCTTCGGCCAGCGGCCCCTCATATTGCAACCAGAGCAGCACGGCGGGGTGTTCCAACCCGGCCAGCAGATGATGCATCCGGTCGATCCAGGCCCGGCGCAGTTCCTCGCACACTTCGGTGAAGCGCTCATCCGACAGGGCCAGCAGGTGGGCCAACAAGTGTCGGGTGAAATGGAACTCGGTAAAATCCACCTCGGGGTAGAGCCGGGTCAGAAACTCGGACGGCTCCAGAAACCGGTCATTGCGACGGGGATGCACCCGGTAGAGCCTGTTCGAGAGGTTATGCGCCCCGGTTAACTGGATCACGCACCGCTCGGCCTCCTGCGCCATGTGCATCAGTTCGGGATCCTGCGCCATCGCCTCCAACCCGCAACTGACGCTGCCGAGATTGACGCAGGTCATCCCCAGCCGGTCATCCAGTACCGCCGGAAACGGATTCTCCACGAACCGGCCAAAGGTGTCCGTCCCACCGATACAGGCGACATAAGGCGCATCAAGCGCCCGCCTCGGCCCCCGAAACAACAGTTTCGACGCCCCGTAACGGCACACCGGCTCCTCTGGCCCGTCCGGGCCCGGCTTGCAATAACTCATGTCACGCACCCTTTCGCCGCCATGTTGCCGCCGCAATGCTTGTGATTTCGCTAATGCGCGCATTTGAAGCAAATCCGACCCGACCCCGCCCCTTGCCGCCGCCCCCGACCTGCCGGTAATGTCCCGGCAACCCGCGAGAAAAGGCATCAAAGCAATGGACATACAAAAGGTCGGAGTGATCGGCGCAGGCCAGATGGGCAACGGGATCGCTCATGTGATGGCGCTGGCGGACTATGACGTGCTGCTGACCGATGTCAGCCAGGAAGCCCTGGATCAGGCCATCGGGACGATCGAGGCCAACATGGCGCGCCAAGCCTCACGCGGCAAGATCACGGACGCGCAAATGCAGACCGCGCTGGGGCGCATCACAACAACCCTGAACCTGCCCGAACTGGGCCAGACCGATCTGGTCATCGAGGCCGCGACCGAGCGCGAGGCGATCAAGCAGGCGATCTTTGAAGACCTCCAGCCGCACCTGCTGCCGCATACGATCCTGACCTCGAACACCTCGTCGATCTCGATCACCCGCCTGGCCAGCCGCACCGACCGGCCCGAGCGGTTCATGGGGTTTCACTTCATGAACCCGGTGCCGGTGATGCAACTGGTCGAACTGATCCGTGGCATCGCCACCGACGAGGACACGTATAACGCCTGCAAAACGGTCGTGGACAAGCTGGGCAAGACCGCCGCCAGCGCCGAGGATTTCCCGGCCTTCATCGTCAACCGCATCCTGATGCCGATGATCAACGAGGCGGTCTATACGCTTTACGAAGGTGTCGGCAGTGTCCAGTCCATCGACCAGTCGATGAAGCTGGGCGCCAACCACCCGATGGGGCCGCTGGAACTGGCCGACTTCATCGGGCTGGACACGTGTCTGGCGATCATGAACGTGCTGCATGACGGGCTGGCGGACACCAAGTACCGGCCCTGCCCGCTGCTAACGAAATATGTCGAGGCCGGCTGGCTGGGCCGCAAGACCGAGCGCGGCTTCTACGACTATCGCGGCGAGGTTCCGGTGCCCACGCGCTGATCGCTTCTTCTCGCTGAAAATACGCAAATCCCCGGGCCTGCAACATGCGGGCCCCTTCCCTGACGTCCGACGACAACCAAAGGCACCAAATCAGGAAACGAGCGCGCCGAAGGCGCTCAATTTGGGAACTGCCCCGTCAGCTGCGCAGCGACAGCGTGTGTTCGCGCAGCCAGGCCATAAAGCCGCGCGGATCGCGCTCCAGCATCTCCATGTCCTGCTCCGACACAGGATCACCAATAACGGGCGCCTGCGGCTTTTTGCACGACCGTACGATCTCGTGCAGCAACAGCCCCTGCCGCAGGATCGGTGAGAGCTGATTGGCGATCTGATAGGCGCGCGAGTTCCGGCCGGGGAAGTAGATCGGCACCACCTGCGCCCGCGAGCGGCGGATCATCTGGGCCGTGAACACGTTCCATTCCCGCTCGATGGGCGGACCCCACCAGCTGTCGGATGACATCACCACACCCGAAGGGAACAGCGCCACCACGCCGCCCTCTTTCAGATGCGCCATGGCCTTGGCGCGCATGTCGACCATCTTGCGCTGGGCATCGGGATCATGCGGAAAGGGCACCGGGATCATGAATGACGTGGCGGCCTCGTCCAGGCCGGTCAGAACCGAACGGGTGAGGATGCGGTAATCCTGCCGCGTGCGCCCGATCAGTTCGGCAAGGATCATGCCGTCGACCATGCCGTGCGGGTGGTTGGCAACCACCACGACCGGGCCCTCTTTGGGAATGCGCGCAATCTGTTCGGCCGGGGTCAGCAGGTCGATGCCCATGATCTTGAGCGCACCACCCCAGAACTTCTGGCCGCGATACAGCTCATTCTGCTTTTCAAAGCGGTTGACCATGCGCAGGATGGTCAGCTTGCCGGTCAGCCACTCGATGGTGCGGATCGCGGTCGCCGTCCAGCGGTCATCGAAGGAATTCGCGTAGGTCAGCGTACGGCGGTCGTAAATCTCGCCCTGAGGGGCGGCGTCACCGACCACCGGGCCTGCCTTGTTATCGTGAGCGGTTTCCGCCAAACTTGGTCTTCCCGTTCTTCGCGTCACAGTGGCGGTGCGCTCAGAATCCTTCGCCGAACTTGTCGTTCACCAGAGTCTCCAACGCTTCCGCCAACGCCTCAGCATCCGGGCCGGACGTCTCGACGTCAATAGTGGTTCCGCGCGACGCTGCCAACATCAAAAGGCCCATAATGCTGTCGCCCGATGCCGAAAGCCCGTCCTTCGAGACCTCTGCCGTCGCGTCAAACCCTTCGACCACTTCAACGAGCTTGGCCGAGGCGCGGGCATGCAAGCCCTTCTCGTTGATGATTTTCAGGCTTCGGTTGACCATTTTCAATCTGTTCGGTGTCATTCAAGCGTCACATTCTGTGCGTTAATGTACTTCCTGCCCGCCTCCATGGCATAGCGTACAGCCTCTGCAACCGGAAGATGTCGGCTCTTGGCCAGCTTGATCAGCATCGGCAGATTCGCGCCGTAGAGAATCCGACGGTCGGGCGGCGCGCAGGCCCGCAAACTCAGGTTCGAGGGGCTTCCTCCGAACAGATCGGTAACAACCACAACGCCGTCGCCGTTATCGACCTCATCGGCGGCAGCGCAGATTTCCTGCTGTTTGGCATCGCGGTCATGGTCCGCCTCGATGGCGACGGCCGCCAGTCCGGGCTGCTGGCCAACAACATGCTGCATCGCGGCCAGGTATTCCTGGGCCAGCCCGCCATGCGCTACGATCACTATCCCGATCAATCCGGCCTCATATCAGCTGAGCGACGTTCCACTTCGCGGTGCCTAATTGACACCCGCTGCCCTTCCTCTGCAAGGGCCTTTGCGACCGCCTCGGCCAGGGCCACCGACCGGTGTTGCCCGCCGGTACACCCGAAGGCCACCGAAAGATGCGCCTTTCCTTCGGCCCGGTAGGCGGGAAGAAGCATCCGCAGCAGGTCCACCACGCGGTCGAAAAAGGGCAAATAATTCGGATCGGCGCGGACATATTCGGCCACGTCGCGGTTGCGCCCGTCTGCCATGCGCAGTTCGGGCTTCCAATAGGGGTTGGCCAGAAACCGGCAGTCGAACACCATGTCCAGCCCGCGCGGCAGGCCGCGCTTGTAGGAAAAGGATTCGATGGACACCGCCAGATGCCGCCCCTCTTCGGGCGCAAACCAGCGTTCGACCTCTTCGCGCAGCTGGTGCACGTTCAGGGCGGTGGTGTCAATCAGCGTATCGGCCACTTCGCGAATCGGCTGCAGCAACTCCTTTTCCTGCCGGATTCCTGCCTGCGGGCTGGCGCCTTGTGCCATCGGGTGGCGCCGCCGGGTTTCCGAGAACCGGCGCAGCAGCACCTCTTCGCTGCAATCAAGATAAAGCGTGGTCAGGTCCAGATGCTCGATCCGGCTGAGATGCGCCACCAGTTCCAGAAAGCCGTTGGTGGAGAAATCCCGGTTGCGGGCGTCAATGCCCAACGCCATTGGCCGTTGTGCGTCGGGCGCGTCGAGCAATGGGCTGAGCAGGCCCATGGGCAGGTTGTCGATGGCCTCGAACCCCAGATCTTCAAGGACGTGGATCGCGGTCGAACGTCCGGCGCCCGAGGGGCCGGTGACCAGTACGATG
Organism: Ruegeria sp. HKCCD8929; assembly: GCF_013031405.1. Classification (GTDB taxonomy): domain Bacteria; phylum Pseudomonadota; class Alphaproteobacteria; order Rhodobacterales; family Rhodobacteraceae; genus Ruegeria. The sequence continues at coordinate 12,850 of NZ_WPZY01000010.1, forward strand.
CGTCGTTGCGTGCTCATGCGGTGGGCCATTCGGGGCTGACGCGCCCTGCCTTGAGAAGTTGAACCAGAGACGCCGCAAAATGTGGGCCCTGAACCGCGCGAAGCAAGGGAACAGATTGCCTCAGGAGGCGGGTTTTGTGCCACTCGGGCAGGCGGGCATCTTCGGTTCTGTCCAGATCGACCACATAGGACAGCGGCACAGGGTCAACTGCGGTGGCGCGCAACAGGCCCACACCGCGCGCCTCGATCAGACCCGTTATCGCTTCGGGCGCGCGGGCCATGACCTGCTTGCCATCCGTACTCAGCTCGACCCGATCATCGGCGACCAGATCGGCACCATAGCCCATCATCGCCAGCGCCAGAGCGGATTTCCCGGTTCCCGAAGCTCCGGCGATTAACAGGCCCTTGCCCGCGACGCACACGCAGCTTGCGTGCACTATGGCTGTATCGCAATCGATTGCTGAGGACAGGGCGCGCGGGCCCACGGTTCAGACCGGCAGGCCTACGACGAAGCGCGCGCCCAGCGGGTCCGAGGTGATGTCGGCTTCGGTCGGGCGGATGTTCTCGGCCCAGATCACGCCGCCATGCGCTTCGACGATTTGTTTCGAGATAGCCAGACCAAGGCCCGAATTGTTCCCGAAATGCTCGGCCGGGCGCTGAGAATAAAAGCGCTTGAAAATCTTGGCCAGTGCTTCGTCCGGGATGCCGGGGCCGGTGTCTTCGACAACCACCAAAACGCGGTTTGCCCGCTGCCGCACCCAAACGCGGATCGCATCGCCTTCCTCGCAGAACGAGGTGGCATTCGTGATCAGGTTGACGAACACCTGCGCCAGCCGCGCCTCCAGCCCGGTGATAACGATGGGTCCCGAGGGCATGTCGGTGATGTAGTCGATCCCCTTGGACCGCGCATCCTCGCCCAGGAACTGGCCCAGATTGCCGAGCATTTCCAGCAGGTCGAAGGCTTGTTCGTCCTCTTTCACCAGTTCCGCATCCAGCCGCGACGCGTTCGAGATGTCGCTGACCAGCCGGTCGAGGCGGCGCACGTCGTGTTCGATCACGTTCAGCAGCTTGTCGCGCTGATCGTCACGCTTGACCACGCGCAGAGTACCAACCGCCGATTGCAGACTGGCGAGAGGGTTCTTGATCTCATGCGCCACATCCGCCGCGAACTGTTCGTTCCCATCAATCCGGTTGTAAAGCGCCGAGACCATGCCACGCAGTGCCCGGCTCAGGCGGCCGATTTCGTCCGGGCGCGCCGTCAGGTCAGGGATGCGAATGCGGCCCGGATTGATCTGCTGGGTCTTGCGGTCATTGCCAAGCTCCGCCGCCGCGGCCAGATCGGCCAGCGGGTTCGCGATTGTCGAGGCCAACACAAGGCTCAGCCCGACCGAAACCAGCAGGGCGACGATGAACATCTGCAGAATGCGCTCCTGTTCCTGCCGGGCCAGCGCTTCGATTTCACCTGCCGGACCGGCCATGGCGACCACGCCAATCGGGATGTCGCCCTGCAGCACGGGTGTGGCGGCCACGATGACGGTATCGCCCACCGCATCGTTGAGCACCTGCACCTGAGCGCCGCGCTCTATCGCCGCCGGAACCAAGGCGCCCACCTGATCCGCAAGCGCTGGCGACAACCGGAGCGCCGAGCCGCTGAACACCGAAGACACCCCGGTCCAGACCGCGTTCAGCCCGTCGCTGATAAGCGTTCTGCCCACATCCGGGCGGCGGAACGAAGAGATTTCCGGGACCTGGCTGCTGCCGCGCGCCCATCCCGCCAGCGCGCCTGACTGGTTGAACACAAAGACCTCAACCCCGTCCCTGAGGCTCAATCCGGCCAGCGTGGCCTCGATATCCAGATCGACACTGGCGGCCAGATCGACCGGATCCGTGCCCCTGATCTGAGCCTCGAACACGTTGCTGACAAGTTCGGTTTCGCTGACCAGGGCGCTGGCCCTCTGCAGCACTTCGCCTTTGCGGGAATCGTCGAGATAGAGGATGCCCGCGACCAGGATGATCAGGGCGATCAGGTTGAAGGTGATGATCTTGCGCGCCAGCGGTGACCCGCGCAGGGCAAACAGATTGCGCCGCGCACGCTTCACCTGCAGCTCGGAGGACATCACATCCTCAGGAATGACCCAGTCATCACCAAGAACGACATCCCCGTCGCGCGGGTTGTTCACTGATCCGGTATCGCGCACCAGACCCCCTTTTAACCTCCGCCCTATGGGGGGCGGTTATTCCTCGTTATACCTGTAACCTATGCCATACAGCGTCTCGATGGCCGAGAAATCAGAGTCCGCCGTGCGCATCTTCTTGCGCAGGCGCTTGATATGGCTGTCGATGGTGCGATCGTCCACATAGACCTGATCATCATAGGCGACATCCATCAACTGGTCGCGGCTCTTGACGAAACCGGGCCGCTGGGCAAGCGCCTGAAGAAGCAGGAATTCGGTCACCGTCAGCGAAACGTCCACACCCTTCCAGCTGACGGCGTGCCGCAGCGGGTCCATGCGCAGATGGCCGCGCTCCATGACCTTTGTCTCGCCGCCGCCATTGTTTGCGGCATCTTCCGTCCCGGCCTCCTGCCGGCGCAGAAGCGCGCGGATGCGTTCGACTAGAAGGCGTTGGGAAAACGGCTTTTTCACATAGTCGTCGGCGCCCATGCGCAGGCCCAGAACCTCGTCGATCTCGTCATCCTTCGACGTCAGGAAGATCACCGGCATCTGGGTTTTCTGCCGCAGACGCTGCAACAGATCCATGCCGTCCATCCTGGGCATCTTGATGTCCAGAACCGCCATGTCCGGTAATTTCTTGTTGAAAGCGTCCAGCGCGGCCTGACCGTCATTGTAGGTCTCGACCTCGAACCCCTCGGCCTCGAGCGTCATCGAAACCGACGTCAGGATGTTTCGATCATCGTCCACCAATGCAATTCTTGACATCCGCAATGCCCCTATTGCTGCTCATTACTACGTTAATGCTTATTTTTCTTCATTCATCGCCTTTTTAGCGTTGCGAATCAATCCATATCTGCGATTCGCCCCACAACTGCTGCGCTGATTGCAACAGAAGAAGCCTACCGTGAATTGAATCCATGCCCTTGGAATAACCACGAATTTCATGGTTGCGCTAAACCTGAGCTTGGTTGCGCTAACTGCGCCAAACCGTCCTGTTCATGCCCCGAACGACCATGATAAGACCACGCTCACCGGCCCGCTAGCTGCCGGACAACTGCCCCAAGAGCGCCAACGGACCTTTAACGGCCGGCGCCGCCATAGGAGAGAATACGCATGACATCTGGACGGGTTAACCCGCAATTCCGCCTCGAAGATCAGGGCATCGAGGGTCTGGGAAATGTCTATTACAACTTCATGGAACCGGCGCTGATCGAAGAGGCACTCAAGCGGGGCGAAGGCACGCTGGGCAATGGCGGCGCGTTTCTGGTTTCCACAGGAAAATTTACTGGCAGGTCGCCAAAGGACAAGCACATCGTCAAGACCGACAGTGTAAAGGATTCAATCTGGTGGGATGCCAATGCCGCGATGAGCCCCAAGGGGTTCGATGCGCTTCACGCCGACATGCTCAAGCACATGAAGGGCCGCGATTTCTTCGTGCAAGATCTGGTGGGCGGCGCCGATCCCACCTATTCGATCAATGTGCGGATGGTGACCGAGTTTGCCTGGCACAACCTGTTCATCCGCCACCTGCTGCGCCGTCCCGACCGCGAGGACCTGGACGAGTTCGTGGCGGATTTCACCGTCATCAACAGCCCCAGTTTCCGTGCGGACCCCAAGAAGCACGATTGCCGGTCCGAGACGGTCATCGCGCTGAACTTTGACAAAAAGCTGATCCTGATCGGCGGCACCGAATATGCGGGCGAGAACAAGAAGTCGGTGTTCACGCTGCTCAACTACATGTTGCCGGAAAGAGGCGTCATGCCGATGCACTGCTCGGCCAACCACGCCACCGGCAACCCGGTTGACACCGCCGTGTTCTTCGGCCTGTCGGGCACCGGCAAGACCACGCTGTCCGCCGATCCCGAGCGCACGCTGATCGGGGATGACGAACATGGCTGGTCGGATCGCGGCACCTTCAATTTCGAAGGCGGCTGCTATGCCAAGACCATCAACCTCAGCCAGGAAGCCGAACCCGAGATCTATGCCACGACGTCGAAGTTCGGCACCGTGATCGAGAACATGGTGTTCGACGCGGACACCAAGGAACTGGATTTCAACGACGACTCGCTGACCGCGAACATGCGCTGTGCCTATCCGCTGGAATACATCTCGAACGCGTCCAAATCGGCGCTGGGCGGGCATCCCAAGAACATCATCATGCTGACCTGCGATGCGTTCGGCGTTCTGCCCCCGATCGCGCGGCTGACACCGGCACAGGCGATGTATCACTTCCTGTCCGGCTTCACCTCGAAAGTGGCGGGCACCGAGCGGGGCATCACCGAGCCGCAGCCCACCTTCTCGACCTGTTTCGGCGCGCCGTTCATGCCACGCCGCCCCGAGGAATACGGCAATCTGCTGCGCGAAAAGATCGCCCAGCACGGAGCCACCTGCTGGCTGGTCAACACCGGCTGGACCGGCGGCGCCTATGGCGTGGGCTCGCGGATGCCGATCCGCGCTACCCGTGCCCTGTTGACCGCCGCGCTGGACGGGTCGCTGGCCGAGGCCGAGTTCCGCAAGGACGCCAATTTCGGGTTCGATGTTCCGGTCTCGGTCCCCGGTGTGGCCGAAGTGCTGCTGGACCCGCGCAGGACCTGGGACGATCAGGAAGCGTTCGACAGGCAGGCGGCCAAGCTGGTGCAGATGTTTGCCGACAATTTCGAGCAGTACCTGCCGTTCATCGACGAGGACGTCAAAGCCGTCGCAATCGGCTGATCCCGTCTTTTGGAGTTCGGATAACCCTCCGGCCCTGCCGGGGGGTTTTTCTTTGCGGCCGGTAACGGAGTTTTCGCGTTAAGTTGACGTAAGAGCCGGTCAAAAAACCGTTGCCTGAAAGAAAAGCACCCAATAGTGTCCGCGCTTACATAAAACACAAAATGCCCGGCGCCGAAACGCCGGGCTTATGCTGAAAGGGCTTTTGGGCTGCGGAATGCTTACTCACTCACTCACGCAATTGATGCAGCCTAATTAAGGAATCCACTGTATGAAATCAGAGAGATGTGTCAACATGAGACAGAATACTTCCGAGTATTCTCGCGAACCTGCGGCTTTATGGTCTCACTGGTATGGCGCCCAAGCTCTCGATAAAGACTGGTAACGGAATGACTGAAATCTCGAAACTCGCGGAATTACGCAGGCTGATGCAGAGCATGGAGCGCACGCTGGGCCTGGAAGACCTGTCTCCGGTTGAGCGCGATATTTACTACGCGGCCGGTGAGATATCCGCGGCCGGGGTCGAGGTGCGGACCTTTGGTCTGATCGAGCATACCCTGTTGCAAAGCGTCTCGCGCCCGACATTTTTCCGCGCGCTCAAGTCGCTGGTGAACAAGGGGTATCTGTCGCAGAGCGAGACAGCGAACAGAGGGCGGTACATCGTTCATGATCCGCAAAGCTAGGCGCTTCGGGCGCCGCGACGGGTAAGCCGTTGCCCGCCTGGATTTCCGAGACCTGTCTCGCCTCCCTCGCGTATATCGCCGCTTTCCTGTTCACGTTCGAAGTGCTGATGCCGCTTCAGAACGTGTTTTTTCCCGAGTATCCCAGCCGGGCGAGCCTGCTTTTCCTGCCCCACGGGGTGCGGGTTCTGACCGCGTGGCTGTTGGGCTGGCGCGCGGTGTTTGCCTTGCTGCCGGGGGTGTTCATCGTGTTTGCCTATGTGGGCGGGTGGGACGTGTTCCTGACCAGCCGGCTTACCGCCATCTTCTTTGCCGTCTCCACCGCGCCAGCGGTGTTCTACGCCTTCAAGCTGCTGGGCTGGAATCTGTTTCCTGATCCCGACCGCACGCCGTGCTGGAGCTGCGTCATGATCGCCGGTGTGGTCATCTCGGTCCTGATGTCCGGCCTGACCAATATCGCCTTTGGCAGCACCATCGAGGAATATGTCGCCTATCTGATCGGGGACATATTCGGCCTGTTCTTCCTGATGCTGGGGTTGCTGTTTGCGTTCCGCATGGCCCGGGCGCGGGAGTGAGCCGCTAGCCCAGCAGGCTGCGCCGCAACAGGTTCAGGGCAGCGACCAGCAGCACGATCAGCGTCACCTTGCGGAACGTGGCCTGATCGATCCGATCCTGCAGTTTCAACCCGACCCACATGCCCAACAGCGCCGGGCCGATCAGCAGCAGTGAAAACGGGACCGTTTCGGCCCGCAGCACCCCCGAACTGAGATGCGCTGCAACCAACGCGACCGCGCCCAGGCCGTAGACCACGCCCTGAATGCGGATCTGGTCCTGCTTTGGCGTTTCGAGCGCGGTCAGATACGCCACCGTCGGCGGCCCCCAGACGCCGGACATGCCCCCCACAAATCCGGCGAGCGCCCCGGCCCCGGCCTCGACACGCAATGATCCTCCGCTCAGCGGCAGTCGGATGCCCAACAGCTGGATGATGGCGAAGACCGCCATCGGCGCACCGATCAGAAACAGAAACGTCGAGACCTCAACCCGCGCCACAAGCTGCGCGCCGATCAGCAGGCAGACAAAGCCCGCCAGCAAGAACACCCGAAACCGCCGGATCGACGCCATCGCGGCGGCTGTGCCCTGCCGCAGGGCCTGAATGCCGTTTGTGATCAGCGTGGGGAAGATAAGCCCGGCCAGCGCCAAGTCCGGTGGCAGCACCGTGCTGAGGCCCGAGATGAAGATCGTCGGCATGGCAAACCCCACCATCCCCTTGACCAATCCCGCCAGCACCGCAATCGCGAAAGCCAGTACCAGCTCGACAGGAGAAAGAAGCGAAAACAGGGTCATGCCCCTTCTTAACACCGGAATTCGGTGCTGCACTGCAAAATTCGCCGCGTAATTTTAGAACCAATTACAAGGTTTCTGCGTATTTATGTTGCGCTGCACGTGCAAAATGATATGACCAAGCGACCTACGAGAGGACGTGATTCATGGCCCATGACGGACAGGACCTGACAACGATGACCAAGCCTGTGATTTTGCCCGATCTCCTGAGCCTGACCAGCGCGGCGCTTGCCCCGGTCGAGACGGTATTCGAACGCGCCCGCGAGGCGGTGCGCGCGACGGTCAGCGCCGATGGCCGGGTCTCGGGCGCGCTGATCGAGGCGAACCAGACCGCCGCCCACGGCCTGTCCTGGCTGGCCACCTACCACCAGTCGCTGCAGCAGATGCAGCGCTGGGCCGAGGCGCTGAATGCGGATGGCAAGTTCGGCGAGATGGAACAGTTGCTGTTGCAGATCGCGTTCGGAGAATACCTCTGGCAGATCTACGGCGGCATCCAGATGAACCAGGGCGAAGTGGTGCGCCTGCAGGATCTGGGTCTGTCCCAGGACGACATGCGCGCGCTGATGGAGCCCGCTGTCATGACGCTGACCCAGGGCGGTAACACCCAGGCCGCGCGCACCCGTCTGGTCGAACTGATGGAGGCGCAGGCCGGTGCCACCATGTTCGGCACCTCCGGTCTGGACGAAGAGCTGGAGATGATCCGTGACCAGTTCCGCCGCTATGCGGTCGAAAGGGTCGAGCCGAACGCCCATGACTGGCACCTGAACGACGAGTTGATCCCGATCGAGATCATCGAGGAACTGGCCGAGATGGGCGTGTTCGGCCTGACCATCCCCGAGGAATTCGGCGGATTCGGCCTGTCCAAGGCTTCGATGTGCGTGGTGTCCGAGGAGCTGTCGCGCGGCTATATCGGCGTGGGCTCGCTGGGCACGCGGTCCGAGATTGCCGCCGAGTTGATCATCGCGGGTGGCACCGATGAGCAGAAAGCCAACTGGCTGCCCAAGATCGCCAGTGCCGAGATTCTGCCCACCGCCGTGTTTACCGAGCCCAACACCGGCTCGGACCTGGGCTCGCTACGCACCCGCGCGGTGAAGGATGCGAACGGCGACTACACGGTCACCGGCAACAAGACCTGGATCACCCATGCGGCGCGGACCCATGTGATGACCCTGCTGGCGCGGACCAATCCGGACACCAGCGATCACCGAGGCCTGTCCATGTTCCTTGCCGAAAAGACGCCCGGAACGGACGACGATCCCTTCCCCACCCCCGGCATGACCGGCGGCGAGATCGAGGTGCTGGGCTATCGCGGCATGAAGGAATACGAACTGGGCTTTGACAGCTTTCACGTCAAGGGCGAGAACCTGCTGGGCGGCGAAGAGGGCAAAGGCTTCAAGCAGCTGATGGAAACCTTCGAGTCCGCCCGCATCCAGACCGCCGCCCGCGCCATCGGCGTGGCGCAATGCGCGCTGGATATCGCCATGCAGTACGCGCAAGAGCGCAAGCAGTTTGGTAAGGCGCTGATCAACTTCCCGCGCGTGTCGGGCAAGCTGGCGATGATGGCGGTCGAAATCATGATCGCGCGGCAGCTGACCTATTTCTCGGCCTGGGAAAAGGATCACGGCCAGCGCTGCGATCTTGAGGCCGGGATGGCGAAGCTGCTGGGTGCGCGTGTGGCCTGGGCGGCAGCAGACAACGGGTTGCAGATCCATGGCGGCAACGGCTTTGCGCTGGAATACAAGATCTCCCGCGTGCTGTGCGATGCCCGCATCCTCAACATCTTCGAAGGTGCAGCGGAGATTCAGGCGCAGGTCATCGCGCGGCGGCTGCTCGGCTGAGAGAGAATTTTTCCTCGGGACTCATTCCCCAACTGACCCGGCCATGTGCCGGGTCTTTTTCTGTTATGGCGATTTGTACAAGGTTCTGAGGGCGGGTTGTCCGAATTGTACGAAACGTGCAGGCGCCCGGAGCCAGCCGACACAACCCGCCTTATCATGCGGATCGCGACGTCGAAAATTGGATGAGGGAATTCTCGCGCCGGGGGTTCAGTTCGACATGCATGTCGTGCCGCCACGCCCGTCACGCAGGCTTTGGTCACTCTCACGTGTGCGGACCCGAAGGGCTCAACACTCCGGGCAAATCCGGATAAACTCACCGAGAACTCATTCGACCGGAACAAGTGCATTCAGGAAAGGCTCGGCCATGTATGAACAGGCGATCAAGGAAGGCGGCGTTGCGGTGGTCACCGGGGCGGCCAGCGGTGTCGGGCGGGTGGCGGCGCAGCGGTTCGCCGAGGCCGGTTTGAGCGTGATTCTGGCGGACCTGCCGGGAGAGCAGCTGGACGGGGCGGTGGCCGAGATCGGCGCCGCTGCCTCCGACGGAGCACAGGTCATCGGCGTTCCGACCGATGTCACCAGCGATGCCGATATCGCGGCGCTGGCGGATCGGGCCTTTGCCATGGGGCCGGTGGCAGTGCTGATGAACAATGCCGGGATCGGGCGGCGCACCACCGCCTGGGACCAGATGGAACACTGGCAGCAGATGCTGGATGTGAATCTGATGGGTGTTTTGCGCGGTGTGCACGCGTTTGTGCCGCGCATGATCGCTGCGAACCGGCCCGCAGTGGTGATCAACACCGGATCAAAACAGGGGATCACGACCCCGCCCGGCAACCCCGGCTACAATGTGACCAAGGCGGCGATCAAGGTGCTGAGCGAGCAACTGGCCCATGAGTTGCGCGAGGCCGGGGCACCGATCTCGGTTCATCTGTTTGTGCCCGGGTTCACCTATACCGGCATGATCGCCGCGTTCATGCCGGAAAAGCCCGCCGCAGCATGGACCAGCGCGCAGACCGTCGATCACTTCATCGCGCGCATGGCCGAGGGGGATTTCTATATCCTGTGTCCCGACAACGATGTGGATGAGACCCGCGACCGCCTGCGCGCCGCCTGGGCCGCGGCGGACGTGATCGAAAACCGCCCGCCTCTGTCGCGGTGGCATCCAGACTACGCCGAGGCGTTCGCCGCATACGAGGCCGCCGGGCGCGGCAAGGGCTGATGCTGCGCCTGTTGCCGATCCTGCCGCTGATGGCGCTGTTCCAGTGTGGCGGCGACGAGACCGTTGCGGCCTACGGAGCGGCGGATCGCGTCTGGACCTTGCAGGAGATCGATGGCCGACCGCTTGGGGCCAACGTGACCCTGACCCTCCCCGAACCCGGCCAGATCGCGGGCAAGGCCCCGTGCAACAGCTATTCCGGGACGCTGGATGCGCCCTATCCGTGGTTCGAGGTCAAGGACCTGATCGCCACCCGTGCCGCCTGCCCCGAACTTGAGGCCGAGGGCACCTATTTCGCGGCGCTGATGGTCATGACGCAATCCGAGGTTTCGGGCGATGTTCTGGTGCTGCGCAACGAGGCGGGCAACGAGATGGTGTTCAAAGCCGCCGAGTGAACAGGTCCACGAACCGCCCCCGCGCCTCGGGCAGAGGCCGGTGCCCCAGTGCGGGTGCGACGCGGTGGTCCAGAAAGTAACCGGTGGTCTCGAAGCCCTGCGCGATCTCGGCATCCGGCGCGGGGCCTTTGCCGCGCAGGCAGGGCGGCAGGGGCAGCATCCGGTCGGCCCACTCACCTGCCCCCTCGGCGGTCACCGCACGCCCCGATCTGGGCGAGACATGGACCAGCCCCTCGGTCGCGCCGGTCACCGCGCAGACGGACAGGTCCAGCCCGAAGCCCAATTCCTCCAGCAGCGCCAGTTCCCAGTTGAGATAGGCCAGCGGCCAGATCTCGTCCTGCCCCAGCAGGTCCATGAGCCGCTCGGTTTGTTTGTAGATGCCGGGATGCGGCTCACGCTCGGGCAGGCAGAACGACAGCAGCGCCACCACCGCATTCAGCCCGGCCAGCGCCAGCCGCCCGGAAAACGCCGCCGCCGCGCGGGAGCGCAGGGGCTCGACCTGAAAGGTGCCGATATGCTCCTCAAGCCGGGCGCGCCAGATCACGTCGAGCTGCGCGCCCGGTTGCAGGATCGGGGCGATCTTGCGGCTGGTGCCGCCGCGCACCACGCCTGCGTGACGGCCATGTTCTTCAGTGAACACCTCGATGATGGCAGCGGTTTCGCCATGGCGGCGAGAGGTCAAGAGTATGCCGTGATCGCGCCAGTCCATAAGAAATGTTCCCTTTCAGCTTACTAGACCAGTCGGGCGTAGGTAGCGCAGATCATGTCACATCTTTTTATGGCATAGTCGGCGGGCTGCAAAAATGCCACAGGCGAAACCCATAACAAGTTAGGGTTCGACACCTATTTCGTTCAACCGTCGGTCGTGTCAGAACCACAAGCTGAGCGGCGAGAACAAAATGAGCCGCATCAGAGTTTGGAGATAGTTTAATGCTTTCACGTCTTGGGTCCGGAGTTTTTGTTTTGTTACTTGCTGCCGCTTGCACACCCCAAGGACCAAGCCGTGAGGAGGCCCGGGAAATAATCGAAGGCTGCGGCGGAAATGAGCTATGTTCGTTCGCAACGCTGGCAACTGCGGGATACAACAAGCAAGTTGGCAAGGTCGGTCAGCACGGAATTTCGATCCGAGACGCGAAAACGGACGGTAAGACTGTCGCCGTCGGCGTCAATGTGCCAGAACGTATCCGGACCGCACCCACTAAGGCTGGTCGCACAGCCGAACAACAACTGACTGAGTCTGTCAGAAAAGACCTGTGTAGCGACAAAAACACACGGAGATTTTTCGACCTCGGCGGAACTTTCCAGTTCACGACCTATCTGCCATCCGGAGAAGTCTTTTCGCGATCCTCGATTTCGTCTTGCTGAGCCACTACTCAAGCCCGCTCTCGCCCAACAGGTGCCGTCCCTGCCGGTCCTCGACCTCGATCACCCAGAGGTCGGGGTCAAAGCCGCGCTGGCGCTGGATGGCTGCGTCCACGTCCGCCTCGGGGCCGCTGGAAAGTTCGATCCATTTCCGCTCACCGCTCATCAGGTCGAAACTGCGCTGGAAAGCGACCGCCTGTCCGTCCAGCGTGTTGAGCTTGACCAGCACCGCGCCCGCCGTGTCGTCGCCATGGGCCACGACAAAGGCCGGGATTTCCTGAAACCGCAGCCGGGCCAGGTAGGCCTGCACCCAGAAATCGGCGGTCAGCCGGGTCATGCGTTTCCGTCTTTGAAGTCGAGCCCCATTTCGGAATAACGCTCGGATTCCTCCAGCCAGTTGGGCCGCACCTTGACCTGCAGGAACAGGTGCACCTTGCGGTCCAGAAATTCCTCAAGCTCGGCGCGGGCGGCCTGGCTGACCGCCTTGATGGTCTCGCCGCGCTTGCCCAGCACGATGCCCTTGTGCCCGTCGCGCACCACATAGATCACCTGATCGACCCGGGCCGAGCCGTCCTTGCGCTCTTGCCAGCTCTCGGTTTCGACGGTCATTTGATAGGGCAGTTCCTGATGCAGGCGCAGGGTCAGCTTTTCGCGAGTCATCTCGGCCGCGATCATGCGCATGGGCAAATCGGCGATCTGATCCTCGGGGTAGAGCCACGGGCCCTCGGGAAGCTGGCCCGCGAGCCATGTGCGCAGGTCGTCGGCACCGTGGCCGCGCTCGGCCGAGATCATGAAGGTCTCGGCAAAGTCGTAGCGGTCGTTCAGCTCTTTGGTCAGACCCAGCAGCGCCTCGGACTGCACCTTGTCGATCTTGTTGATGGCCAGCGCGACGGTGCGGCCCTGCCCGATCTCGTCCAGCCCTTCGAGGATGCGTTCGACGCCTTCGGTGATGCCGCGATGGGCCTCGACCATCAGCACGACGATATCGGCATCCGCCGCCCCGCCCCAGGCCGCCGCCACCATGGCGCGGTCCAGCCGGCGGCGCGGTTTGAAAAGGCCCGGCGTGTCGACAAAGACCAGCTGCGCGTCGCCCTCCATCGCCACGCCGCGAATGCGGGCGCGGGTGGTCTGCACCTTGTGCGTCACGATCGAGACCTTGGCCCCGACCATGCGGTTCAGCAGGGTCGATTTGCCCGCATTGGGCTCTCCGATCAGAGCGATGAATCCGGCGCGTGTGGTCATCTTGTTCAGGTCCTGTTTGCAGATGCAGTCCCCTACAGGAGTTTGCCCGCGCCGACCAGAGGGCAATTGCGGCGATCCGGCGCGTTGCGCCCCGGTGCCCGGTCATGGCATCCGGGCCCCGGGCGCACCCAGCTTGTCCGCCAGGCCTCCCAACTTTTCAACAGCAAGAGGCACATCATGAAACGTCGCGATTTTCTGCTGGGCTGCGGAGCGTCCGCCGGCGCGCTTGGGCTGGCCGGTCTGACGCGGGCGCAGTCCGGGGCTGCGCAGGAGCTGGTCATCCAGCCCGCCAGTTTCACCTTCCGGGACCGTCCGACCGAGGGGATGGTCAGCCTGAGCCCCGATGCGCCGCCACCGGTTCTCTATGGCCGTCAGGGCGAGGCGATGCGGCTGCGCGTGCGCAATACGATGCCGGATTACACCGCGATGCATTGGCACGGGATGCGCATCGACAACGCCATGGACGGGGTGCCCTACCTGACCCAGATGCCCATCGCCGAGGGCGAGACGTTCGAGTATGAATTCACCCCGCCCGACGCGGGCACCTACTGGTACCACCCGCATTGCATGACCATGGCGCAGATGGCGCATGGTCTAACCGGGGTGATGGTGATTGCCGAGGCCGAGGACCCCGGGTTCGACAGCGAACAGGTGATCAACCTGCGCGATTTCCGGCTGGACGAGGAGGGCACGTTCCTTCCCGCCTTCACCGCGCGCGGGGCGGCGCGCGGCGGAACGTTCGGGAATGTGCTGACCGCCAACTGGCTGGACGCACCGGGCTATGATCACGCCGCCGGAGGGCTGGTGCGCCTGCGGGTGGTCAACAGCGATACGACCCGGATCTACAAGCTGCATCTGGGCGGGGCAGAGGCGCGGATCATCGCCTGGGACGGTCATCCGGTCGAGGTCGAGCTGCCGATGCCCGGCAAGGATGAGCCTCTACTAGTGGGCCCCGGCCAGCGCGTCGATTTCGCGGTGGCGACGCCGGGTGCAGAGGGGCAGAGCGTCGAACTGCTGGCCGAACTTCCGGGCCGCGGATCGCGCGTCATGGCCCGTCTGCGCGCCACCGACCAGAGCCTTGGCCGCGACCTGCGCGAGCTGAAGCCGCTGACCACCAATCCGGTGGCCCGGCCCGATCTGACCAATGCCGAGGTGCATGATTTCGTCTTTGGCTGGACGCCCGAGGGCGGGCCGCCAAATGATGGGTTCTGCGGTTCGATGGGATACAGTTTCTGGTCGATCAACCGCACACCCTGGGCCGGAGACGCGGCGGATAATGTGGGGCCGCTGGCCACGCTGGAGCGGGGCAAAAGCTATGTCCTGCGCCTGCGCAACGAATCTCCCAACCTGCACCCGATCCACCTGCACGGGCTGGCCTTTGTGCCGATCCGGTCGAACCTGCGCAAGCTGCCGCCGCTGTTGACGGACACCATGTTGCTGCTCAAGGACGAGGTGGCCGAGATCGCACTGGTTGCGGACAATCCGGGCGACTGGGCCTTCCACTGCCACGTGATCGAGCATCAGAAAACCGGGCTGACCGGCTATATTCACGTGACCTGATCAGGTCACTGCGAACAAGGCGTTTGCAAACGCCTTGCAAGCGGTTTGAAACCGCTTAAGCCGCTTTCAAGCGGCTTGGCCCGGTTCGAATGTCAGGACAGTTGGGACAGCAGCGCCTTGGCGGCGGCCTGTTCGGCCTGCCGCTTGGATCCGGCGGTGGCCTGCGCCTCGACCCCGTCCTGCAGCCGCGCCGCGATGGTGAAAACCGGCGCGTGGTCGGGACCGCTGCGCGATACCTCGACATAAGAGGGCGGCTTCTGCCCGCGCGCCTGCGCCCATTCCTGCAGCGCGGTCTTGGGGTCGCGGGCGTCGGTTTCGACCTTGAGGATACGGTCCCCCCAGAGCCGCAGGATCATGTACCGCGCCGCCTCGAATCCGGCGTCGCGGTAGACGGCGGCGATCACCGCCTCCATCGCGTCGCCCAGCAGCGCCTGCTTGCGCCGCCCGCCCGACATCATCTCGGACCGGCCCAGCTTGAGCACCGCGCCCAAATCGATCTGGCGGGCCACATCAGCGCAGGTCTCCTTGCGCACCAGCGCGTTGAAACGCGGCGCCAGCTGGCCCTCGGTGGCTTTCTTGTCATGCTCCAGAAGCGCCGTGGCCATCACCAGCCCCAGCACCCGGTCGCCCAGAAACTCCAGCCGCTGGTTGTCGGGCCGGGTGGCCGAGGAAACCGAGCCGTGGGTGAGCGCGCGGATCAGCAGTTCGGGGCGCGCGAACTCGTACCCGATTCGCTGCTGAAACGCCTTTATCTCGGTCGAGAGCTTCACTCGACCCCCTTGAAGAAGCGATCGCCGCGCCATGTCCAGAAGAAGAACATCGACCGGCCCGCGGACGAGAACATGATGCGGTCGGCGCGGCCGATCAGGTTCTCGTAAGGCACGAACCCGACCCCGCCCGCAGGCTGCGGCAGGCGGCTGTCGGCAGAGTTATCGCGGTTGTCACCCATGAAGAAATAATGCCCCTCGGGCACCACGTAGATGCCGGTGTGATCCGAGGACTGGTTGCCGATATTCAGGATTTCGTGCGAGACGCCGTTGGGCAGCGTCTCGATCTGGCGCGATTTCTGGCAGACACCGCCGGTGCCGACCGGCCCGTTTTCGCAGCGCGGGCGCAGGCGCTGCGGGCCCTGCGGAGCGGCGATCTCTTCAAAGACGCCGTCATCCTGCAATTCGACCGCCTGGCCGTCGATCTGCAGCACCCCGTCCTTGACCTGGATCTTGTCGCCCGGCAGACCGATCAGCCGCTTGATATAGTCGCGTCCGGTGACCGGGTGGCGAAAGACCACCACGTCACCGCGTTCGGGCTCGCCACCCAGAACGCGGGTGTTGTCGCCCTTCATCCAGCCGCAGACATCCTCGGCATCGATATTGAGACCGAAGCTAGGGATGATCAGGCTGGGACAGGAGGCGTAGGAATAGCCATAGGCCATCTTATTGACGAACAGGAAATCCCCGATCAGCAGGGTCTGTTTCATCGACCCGGACGGGATCCAGAAGGGCTGAAAGAACAGCGTGCGGAAAACGCCCGCGATCAGCAGGGCATAGAAGACGGTCTTGATCGTCTCCCAGACGGCGTTTCCGGTTTTGGCTTGCTCGGCCATGCAGGTCTCCAGTCCTCGGTCGGGTTTGGGTCAGGTTGCGTGCTACATGCGGGGCGGGTTGGGGCGAGTCAAGGTCACGCGGCGCCTTCGTGAACCGGCCGCGCCTCGATCACCACGAAGGCCTGCGCCCAGGGGTGATCGTCGGTCAGGGTGACGTGGATGATCGCCTCATGCCCTTCGGGCGTCATCTCGGCCAGACGCTCGGCGGCCCAGCCGGTGACATGCATGACGGGCTGGCCGGTGCGCAGGTTGGAGACCGCCATATCCTTCCACGCGATGCCCATGCGCAGCCCGGTGCCCAGCGCCTTGGAACACGCCTCTTTTGCCGCCCAGCGCTTGGCATAGGTGCCCGCCGTGTCGGCGCGGCGCTCGGCCTTGCGCTGTTCGATGTCGGTGAAGACCCGGTTGCGGAACCGGTTGCCGAAGCGGTCGAGCGTGCCCTGAATGCGCTCGATATTGGCGAGGTCGGTGCCAATGCCCAAAATCATGCGGCCCCCATTGGAATCTGTGCGCACAATCAACGCGAAACCGCCCGGCATGGCAAGGCGATGCCGGTGGGACGGGCCGTTTCAACCAGAGACCCGCCGCCGGGCTATGTCAGTTGGCGATCCCCGCGCTGGTGAGGTAGCTGGCCATGCCCTGGATGTTCTGCGCCCGCCAGGCACCGTATTGGCCCCAGTCCTTGTAGGCATCGAGCGTGAGTTCCGCCTGAAGCTCCTCAACCGACTTTCCGGCATTGAGCCCTTCGAGAACCCCGGCCCGCAGCGCCTCGAAATAACCCAGATGATCGGCCAGATCGCCATGAACGCCGATCGGGCCGTGACCGGGGGCAAAGATCTCGAAATCCAGCGCCATGGCGGCCTTGATCTGCTCCATCCAGTGGTCGAGATTTGCCCCGCGCATGGTGCGGAACGGCATCCTTCTGGGGGCTGCGACATCGACGATGAAGCCCACGTTTTCGGGGCGCACGACAACGGCCAGCATATCCACGCCATGGCCCGGGCCGAGATAGGTCAGCTCAAGCGTCTTGCCCCCCAGCTCAAGCGTGTGACTGTCGCCCACGCGCACGTCCGGGGACACCCCGTCGATGGCATCGGGCGCGTTTTCGTGAGCGATGACCTGCGCGCCGTCATGGACGCTGCCACCCGAGGCGTGGTCGAGATGGCTGTGCGAATAGATCAGATGGGTGACCGGCTGATCGGTGATCTGGCCCAGGTTTTCGGTGAGCCACGCGCTCGCCTCGGCATTGATCGGGTCGACGCGGACCGTGCCCTCGGGCGTGGCCACGATCAGGGATTGGTGGAAGTTGTTGCGGAACAGGTAGACGTCGCCCTTGACCGGGATCAGCTCGCGCTGAGCGTCCTGAGCGATGGCAGCGGTTCCGGCAGCAACAAGAAAAAGGGAAACAAGTATACGTGCAAACATCGAAGGTCCCTCCGGCTGTTGAACAGGGCCGAGGATGGCATCTGGTCCCTGGCGGCGGCAACGCGGAGGCTCTCACTTCACCGTGAAGTGAGGGGCCGGGGCCTGCGGTTACGACAATCGCGCCGTCAGCAGTGTGAGGGATGCAGCGCCGAACAGAACGCCGAACGCCAGGTCGAACCAGCGCTTTGCGCGGGCATAGGCGCGGGCGATGGGCGGGGCCGAGAACAGCAGCGCGTATCCGATGAACACCGTTATCGAGACCGAGGTCAGGGCGGCAAAAAGCGACCAGACCGACAGGGCGCCCGCCGCCGGGGCCAGAGCGATGGCGTAGATCGAGCCCCAGGCGAGGATGGCCTTGGGGTTGGTCAGGTGCAGGGTCAGCCCCTTGGCAAAGAAAGCCCGGCGCGGGGCGGCGGCCGGGGTGACCGTGCCGCCGACCCAGGCCGAGCGGAGCGACCTGGCCGCGAGATAGAACAGGTACCCGGCGCCGGCGATGCGGACCAGCTCGAACAGCCAGGCATTGGCCATCATGAGCGCGGAGAAACCCAGCCCGGCAGCGATACCCCACACCGCCGATCCGGCGACCACGCCGGTGGCCAGGGCCACGCCAGCGCCGCGACCATGGGCCATCGATGTGCTTGAAATGGCCAGCGTCGCGGGGCCGGGGCTGCCTCCGGCCAGCGCCCAGCCCACCAAAATGACGGGCAGCGGGATGAGCAGGTCGGTCATGAAGGACACCCGCAGATCGGGCAGATAGCGGTTAGGACCCTTCCCTTGCGCGCGATATCGCAGTGCAATGTTGTACCAGTACGCTCGTCCATCATTGTCCTATCCCCGTCCACGCCGAACTTGCTTGAGCTGCGAGCGGGCGCCTACACCAACTGCCCCGCGACACATCAGTATCGCCACGATCAGAACGATGACAAACCCGAACAACCAGAACGCAATCGGAAGCTGCCTCATCTCGGTGAAAAGCTCCGGCGATATGACCAGAAGCACTCCCCCCACGATGAAAGACAAGGTCATCCCGACCCACCCCATCAACACGGCGGCCAACCACATTTCCCGCTTGCTGGGCAAATCGCCGAACTCCTTGACGTATCTCTGCCCCTCGGTCATCGCGGCGGTCATGAAGGGGATAAACCCGACGGCCGAGCTGGACAGGTTGATCCCCAGCAGAAGCTGGACCGCAAGGATCACAATCGGAATCGCAACGCTGGTGGCGATGAACACGAAGGAAAACCTGAGTATGCTGGAACCCACGGCATGAACTCCGATTGTCTGGATTGTTGATACCTTGACCTATGCCCGCGCCGCGTCCATCAGCCGGCGCATCTCGGCAATTGCCGGTGTCAGGCCGCGAAAGATCGCCTCGCCGATCAGGAAGTGGCCGATGTTCAGCTCGCGCACCTCGGGGAAGGCCGCGACCGGCTGTACGGTGTCATAGGTCAGGCCGTGGCCTGCATGCACCTCGAGCCCCAGCGAATGGGCAAATGTCGACATCTCGCGCAGGGCCTCAAGCTCGCGGTCGCGCTCTTCGAGGCGGCCTTCGGAATGTGCGTCGCAATAGGCGCCGGTGTGCAACTCGATCACTTCGGCGCCGATGCGGTGGGCGGCCTCGATCTGTTTCATGTCGGCGGCGATGAAGATGGATACCCGGCATCCGGCCTCGCGCAGGGGAGCGATGAAATGGGCCAGCCGGTTTTCCTCGCGCGCGACCTCCAGCCCGCCTTCGGTGGTCCGTTCCTCGCGCTTTTCCGGCACGATACAGACCGCGTGCGGCTTGTGGCGCAGGGCGATTTTCTGCATCTCATCCGTCGCCGCCATCTCGAAATTCAGCGGCACGGACAACACCTCCATCAACCCGTCGATATCGGCGTCCGAGATGTGGCGGCGGTCTTCGCGCAGATGCGCGGTGATCCCGTCGGCGCCTGCTTCTTCGGCGATCCTGGCGGCGCGCAGCGGGTCCGGATAGGCCCCGCCCCGGGCATTCCGCACGGTCGCCACGTGGTCGATATTCACGCCCAATCGCAGATGGGTATCAGACATCGCTCGAATCCTTTTCCAGTCTTTGCGGCGAGCCTAGAGGTTTTGTTTCGGAAACGGCAGCCTTGGCCTCGGCCAGGCGTTTGATTTCTTCGAACTTGGCCTTGATCTTGGCGCGGCGGCGCTGCTGGTAGGTGCGGGTCACCGGCAGGCTGAGGTAGCAGCACACCACGCCCGCGACGATCCCTGGGATGATGCCGCCCACCAGATAAGGAAAGAATACGTCGTCGTAGAAGACGCCCAGCCCATGCCAGTCGGCATCGCGCGCGGTGAACAGGGCGATGAAGTTGTCCTTGAGGTCGCCCAGCGCATCGCCGAACTTGCCCATCAGGCCCTGCGTGTCATCCTCGTCAAACTCGGTTCCCAGCAGGAAATGCCCGGTTTGCAGGCAGACCACGCCGATCGGCACATAGGTGAGCGGGTTGCCGAAAAACGTGCCGCTGAGCGCGGACAGCAAATTGCCGTTGAAGAGCCGCGCCAGAACCGCGGCGACCACGAAATGCATCCCGTAGAACGGGGTGAACGAGGCAAACACGCCGACGCCGATGCCACGCGCGATCCGTTCCGGCGAATCCGGCAGGCGGCGCACCCGGTGCTTGACGTAGTGAAAGGCCCGCGTCCAGCCTCCACGCGGATAGATGAAATCCCAGACGATCTGGACAGGCGAGCGTCGGTCTCGGCGCTTGAAAACCACTCCTGATCGTCCTTTCCCTGCCTTCCGGCCTTCAGCTTGCCGCGGCGCTTGCCCGGGCTTTTTCCCTGTGCCGTTCGACGGCGGCTACGTCGCTTTCCGCCTCCAACATAAGCATGAGCGAATGCAATTGCTCGATATCGCGCAGCTCGACATTGATCAAAAGTCGGTAAAAGTCCGGTTTCCGATCCACGAATTCCAGATTCGAGATATTGGCCTTTTTCTCACCGATCAATGTGCAAATGCGCCCCAGTACGCCGGCATCGTTGCCGATGGTCATGTCCAGCGTGGCCCCGTAGACCGCAGGGTGCGTGCCCGAGTGCCAGTGCAGGTCCACCCAGCGTTCCAGCTGATCTTCGAACTCGCTCAGCCGGTCGCAGTCGATGGAATGCACCACCACGCCCTTGCCGCGATAGGTGATACCGACGATGCGTTCGCCCGGCAGCGGCTGGCAGCAGGGTGCGCGTTCGAACTTCTGCCCCGGTTCCAGGCCGATCACCGCGCGGCGCATTGGGATGGCGTCGCCCTCGTCCTTGGTCAGTTCGGGATAGACCGCCTCGACCACGTCATGCGCGGTCAGCTCGGCGCTGCCGAGCCGGGCCAGCAACTCGTCCCGGTTCTTGAGGCGCAGGTGCTTGGCGGCGGTATCGAGCGCCTTGTCGGTGGCCTTGCGGCCGACATGTTCGAACCCGGCGCGGGCGAGTTCCTGGCCGAGTTTGATGAAGCGTTCGCGGTCCACCTCGCGCAGGGCGCGGCGGATGGCGGTGCGGGCCTTGCCGGTGACCGCGATCTCAAGCCAGGTGACCTGCGGGGTCTGGCCGTCGGCGGTGATGACATCCACCGACTGTCCGTTCTTCAGCCGGGTCCAGAGCGGCACCCGGATGCCGTCCACCTTGGCGCCCACGCAGGCATGGCCGATGCGGGTGTGGATGGCATAGGCAAAGTCGATCGGCGTCGCCCCGCGCGGCAGCTTGACCACATCGCCCTTGGGCGTGAAGCAGAACACCTGGTCCGAATACATCTCAAGCTTCACGGCCTCGAGGAAATCCTCGTGATCCTCTTCGCTGTCGAACTGTTCGGTCAGGTTGGCGATCCATTTGGCGGGGTCGACCGCAAAGGGGTTTTCCGAGCGCACGCCGTCGCGGTAGGACCAGTGCGCCGCCACGCCGGTTTCGGCCACGTCATGCATCTGGCGGGTGCGGATCTGCACCTCGACCCGTTTGCCATCGCGACCCGACACGGTGGTGTGGATCGAGCGGTAGCCGTTCGATTTCGGCTGGCTGATATAGTCCTTGAACCGCCCGGGCACCGCGCGCCAGCGCTGGTGGATGGCGCCGAGGGTGCGGTAGCAGTCTTCCTCGGACCCGGTGATGATGCGGAAGCCGTAGATGTCGGAGAGGCGGGAAAAGCCCTGATCCTTTTCCTGCATCTTGCGCCAGATCGAATAGGGTTTCTTGGCGCGGCCGAACACCTCGGCGTCGATGCCCGCCTTTTCCAACTCGTGGCGCATATCGCCGGTGATGCGGTGGATCACGTCGCCGGTTTCGCGTTGCAGGGTGATGAAGCGGCGGATGATCGACTGGCGGCCTTCGGGGTTCAACACGCGGAAAGCGAGGTCTTCCAGCTCCTCGCGCATCCACTGCATCCCCATGCGGCCCGCGAGCGGCGCGTAGATATCCATCGTCTCGCGCGCCTTGACCACCTGCTTTTCCGGGCGCATCGCCTTGATCGTGCGCATGTTGTGCAGGCGGTCGGCGAGCTTGACCAGAATCACCCGCAGGTCCTTGGACATGGCCATGAACAGCTTGCGGAAGTTCTCGGCCTGTTTGGTCTCGCGGCTGGAGAGCTGCAGGTTGGTCAGCTTGGTCACACCATCGACCAGCTTGGCGACCTCGTCCCCGAACAGATCGGCCACATGCCCGTATGAGGCCTTGGTGTCCTCGATGGTGTCATGCAGCAGCGCGGTGATGATGGTGGCGTCGTCCAGCCGCTGCTCGGTCAGGATGGCGGCGACGGCGACGGGATGGGTGAAGTAGGGCTCACCGGAATGACGGAACTGCCCGTCATGCATGCGCTCGCCGAACTCGTAGGCCCGGGAGAGGCGGTCTGTGTTGGTTTTCGGATTGTAGTTGCGGACCAGCGCAATTAGGTCTTCTGCTGAAATCATCCGGTCCGCATCCCTATGCGCAGGGGTTACCCCTGACCCTGAGCCTCCATAAGCGCGCGCAGCAGCTTTTCTTCGGACATGTCGTCGTCAGCGGGCTTGTCCGTTTCAGCGCCCATCAGCAGGGCCATCTGATCCTCTTCGGGCTCATCGACCTCGATCTGGGTCTGGTTGGCCTCGATCAGACGCTCGCGCAGTTCATCGGCGCTCTGGGTTTCATCGGCGATCTCGCGCAGCGACACGACCGGGTTCTTGTCGTTGTCGCGATCCACGGTCAGTGCTCCGCCCGCCGAAATCTCGCGCGCGCGGTGTGCCGCCAGCATCACCAGCTCAAACCGGTTCGGAACCTTGTCTACGCAATCTTCTACCGTCACGCGGGCCATCAGGCGCTCTCCAATATGAAACCGTGTCCAGAAGGGGATTATCTAAGCGTGATTCCGCGCCTTGACAAGCGCGAAATGCCTGCACTGCAGCATTCAGAGCGGTGTGACGGCGCTCACATCCTCGTCAGGCAGCGCCGCCAGCATCTCGCGTACCGTCTGGCCGAGCACCGGATGCCGCCAGTCGGGCGCGATATCCGCCAGCGGCACGAGGACGAAGGCACGGTCCTGAAGGCGCGGATGCGGCAGGATCAAGCGGTCGGGCGTGGCCTTGATCTGCCGCTCGGGCGGCAAGCTCTGCCAGCGGTCATATTCGGCCCGGTCCGGCAGCACCCGGTTTTGCCAGGCGACCACATCCAGATCCAGCGTCCGCATCCCCCAGCGCTGCGCCCGCGCGCGCCCGAACGTGTGTTCGATCTGGTGCAGCATTTGCAGGAGCGTTTCGGGATCGGCCTCGGTCTCGACCTCAAAGGCCGCGTTAACATAATCCGGCCCGGCGTCGGCAGGAAAGCAGGGCGTGGAAAAGAACCGGCTGACGGCGCGAATCACTACGTCTGCCTGTGATAGCGCAAACACAGCATGCCGTAGGGTAAGCTTTGGGCAATTTTCGCCAAAAGGCAGGTTGGCACCCGCAGCCAACAGCACTTTTGCGGGTTTTCCGGTCATTTTTCCCACCAAATTGTGCACAGACAATACTTGCGATAGATCACAATTCTCCTAAATTAGGTACACCGTTCCGCCCATTTTTTATCACTCACTCACGGAAGACGCGGCGGAGGGGGCATACCGGAAGGAAAAATTTTATGTTTTATAAGGACGAACGGCTAGCGCTGTTCATCGATGGCTCGAATCTTTACGCCGCTGCAAAGGCTCTTGGCTTTGACATCGACTATAAGTTGTTGCGGCAGGAATTCATGCGCCGCGGAAAACTGCTTCGGGCGTTTTACTATACAGCGCTTCTTGAAAACGACGAGTATTCTCCGATCCGCCCGCTGGTGGATTGGCTGCACTACAACGGCTTCACCATGGTGACCAAGCCCGCGAAGGAATACACCGACAGCATGGGGCGTCGGAAGGTCAAGGGCAATATGGACATCGAACTGACCGTGGACGCCATGGAGCTGGCGCCGCGTGTCGATCATATCGTCCTGTTCTCGGGCGACGGAGATTTCCGCCCGCTGGTGGCAAGCCTCCAGCGTCAGGGCGTGCGCGTGTCGGTGGTTTCGACCATCCGCAGCCAGCCGCCGATGATTTCTGACGATCTGCGTCGTCAGGCCGACAACTTCATCGAGCTGGAAGAGCTGCGCGAAGTGATCGGGCGCCCGCCGCGCGACATCCCGGCCGAGCCCCGGAGCCTGGCCGCCGCTGGCGGAAAGTAAGGGACGCCGACCGGCCCGATCGGGACCGGATTGCAGGCCGCCGAAAGGTAAGACGCGGTCGGGATCAGATGATTCCGACCGCGCTTCTTTAACTATGGGCTCGTTCTGAAATCGCCCTCCGTTTAACCGGGCTGCATGTCAGTTGCGTGACAAGGCCCGCGCTCTCTGGACCAATCGCCCCGAAAGCCTTACCTGTCCGGGGTAAGGAGATGCCGACATGACCAAGCCGCCGCTGACACTCTACCTTGCTGCCCCGCGCGGATTCTGCGCGGGCGTGGACCGGGCGATCAAGATCGTCGAGATGGCGCTCGAGAAATGGGGCGCGCCGGTCTATGTGCGTCATGAGATCGTGCACAACAAATTCGTGGTGGACGGGCTGCGCGACAAGGGCGCGGTGTTTGTCGAAGAGCTGGAGGATTGCCCCAACGACCGACCGGTGATCTTCTCCGCCCATGGCGTGCCAAAATCCGTCCCTGCCGAGGCCGCGCGCCGCGAGATGGTGTATGTGGATGCCACCTGCCCGCTGGTATCCAAGGTCCATATCGAGGCGCAGCGCCATGCCGATGCGGGGCTGCAGATGATCATGATCGGCCACAAGGGGCATCCCGAGACCGTCGGCACCATGGGGCAGCTGCCGGATGGTGAGGTGCTGTTGGTCGAAACCGTCGCCGACGTGGCCACCGTCGAGGTGCGCGACCCCGACAAACTGGCCTTTGTCACCCAGACCACGCTGTCGGTGGATGACACCAAGGATATCGTGGCCGCGCTGCAGGACCGGTTCCCCCGGATCGTCGGCCCGCATAAGGAAGATATCTGCTACGCCACCACCAACCGGCAGGAGGCGGTGAAGACCGTGGCGCCGAATGCCGACGCGCTGCTGGTGGTTGGGGCGCCCAACTCGTCGAATTCACGGCGTCTGGTCGAGGTCGCGTCAAAAGCCGGGTGCCAATACGCCCAGCTGGTGCAGCGGGCAGACAATATCGACTGGCGCGCGCTTGAGGGGATCGGCAGCGTTGCCATCACCGCAGGGGCCTCGGCGCCCGAGGTGCTGGTGAACGAGGTGATCGACGCCTTCCGCGAGCGGTTCGACGTCACGGTCGAGGTGGTCGAGACCGCGACCGAGAATGTGGAATTCAAGGTGCCGCGTGTGTTGCGAGAACTCGCATGAGCGACGACGCAACGATCCGCGTCTATGACGAACGCGCGGCCGAATACGCGACCCTGACAGACGATCAGAATGCCGACGACCCGCATCTGAGCGCCTTTCTGGCCGCCGTGCCTGCGGGCGGGCGGGTGCTGGATCTGGGCTGTGGCCCCGGCACCTCGGCGGCGGTGATGGCGCAGGCAGGGCTGGTGGTTGAGGCCACGGACGCCTCGGCCGAGATGGTGGCGCTGGCGGATCGCCACCCCGGCGTGACCGCCCGGCAGGCGGTGTTCGACGACATTGCCGGTGAGCAGATCTATGACAGCATCTGGGCCAATTTCAGCCTGCTGCATGCCCCGCGCGTCGACTTTCCCCGCCATCTGGCGGCGCTGCACAAGGCCCTGAAACCGGGTGGCGCCTTTTTCATCGGCATGAAGCTTGGCAGCGGCGAGGGCCCCGACCGGCTGGGCCGCTACTACACCTATTACAGCGAGGACGAATTGCGCACCCATCTGACCGAGGCCGGTTTCACCATCACCGGCCAGCGCCGCGGCAGAGGGCCGGGCCTTGACGGCTCCGTCTCTGACTGGATCGCGGTGGCCGCCCATGCCTGAGCTGTTTGCCTATACCGATGGCGCCTGTTCCGGCAATCCCGGCCCCGGCGGCTGGGGCGTGCTGCTGCGCGCGAAGGACGGTGAGACCGTGGTCAAGGAGCGTGAACTCAACGGCGGCGAGGCCGAGACCACCAACAACCGGATGGAGCTGCTGGCCGCCATCAACGCGCTGGAGACGCTGGAGCGGCCCTCCAAGATCACCGTGGTCACCGACAGCGCCTATGTAAAGAACGGCGTGACCGGGTGGATTTTTGGCTGGAAGAAGAACGGCTGGAAGACCTCGAACAAGAAGCCGGTCAAGAATGTGGAGCTGTGGCAGCGGCTGGACGAGGCCCAGCGCCGCCATGATGTGACCTGGGAATGGGTCAAGGGCCATGCGGGCCACCCCGAGAACGAGCGCGCGGATGAGCTGGCGCGGGCCGGGATGAAACCCTTCAAGCCAAAGAAGGCGCAGGCGTGAGCGCACTGGCGCTGCTGGACTATGCCTCGGTTCTGGTGTTCGCGCTGACCGGGGCGCTGGTGGCGAGCCGGGCGCAGCTGGATCTGGTGGGCTTTGCCTTCATCGCCTGCCTGACGGCGGTGGGCGGCGGCACGGTGCGGGATCTGCTGCTGGACCGGCACCCGGTGTTCTGGGTCGGCCAGCCCACCTACATCCTGATCGCCGTAGCGGCGGCGGTGCTGGTGTTTTTCACCGCACATCTGGTCGAAAGCCGCTATCGCTGGCTGGTGTGGCTGGACAGTTTCGCGCTGTCGATCTCCGTCGCCGCCGGGAGCGGCGCGGCACTGGCGCTGAACCAGCCGCCAGTGGTCGTGGTGCTGATGGGCATGGCGACCGGCTGTCTGGGCGGGCTGATGCGCGATGTGGTCTGCAACGAGGTGCCGCTGGTTCTGAAACAGGGCGAGCTTTATGCCTCCTGCGCCTTTGTCGGTGCGGTTGCGGCGGTGCTGGCCTCGGGGCTGGGTCTGGCGGGGCTGCCTGCGCTGGGGATCGGCGCGCTGGCCTGCTGGGTGCTGCGCGCGGGATCACTGCTGTTTGGCTGGCAATTGCCGGTCTACAAAAGCCGCCCGCCGCGCCACAGGCCGTAGGGCTACCGTCTGCGGATGTAGGTCTGCCACAGCCAGATCACCAGCAGCGCCCCCAGAACCGCGCCGACGAAGCCCGAAAGCGCCCCCATCACCGCCAACAGGGTCCGCAGGATCAGGCCGCCGATCAGGGCACCCACGATGCCGATCAGCATGGTGGTCGGAATGTCGGCCTCGATCCGCATCAGCCTTGTGGCCAGAAACCCGGCGGCGGCACCGATGATGATAAGGGCGACGACGGGCATGTCATTTCCTCCAATGGGTCGGCACGATGATCAGCGCGCCGATGGAGGAGAGGATGGCGTTCATCCCCGGTGAGCCAAAGCCGATCCCGAACATGATCCGCGCGAAATAGAACAGGAAGGCCCCACCCACGCAGATGATGATCGACGGCAGGTATCCGTTATGGGTGAACCCCGTTTTCTCGGAGACGTATCCGACGATCCCTGCGATCACCACCGTGCCCATCAGAACCAAGAACATCGAAACCTTTCCTTTCAGAGCCGGGTGTCCTTCGGCACGGGCCAACCGCGCAGAAACACGTCCCCATCCTGCGCGCCTTTGCCCGCCCGTTGCAAGCGGAGGAGTTCGACCGCGCCTTTGCCACAGGCCACGGTCAGGTCGTCATCCAGCACTTGGCCCGGCGCGCCCTGCCCCTCTGCCAGCCGTGAGGCCAGCAGCTTTATCCGTTCGCCGTTGATCTCGGTCCATGCGCCGGGAAACGGGGACAGGCCCCGGATCTGCCGGTCGACCTCGACCGCCGGGCGGGTCCAGTCCACCCGCGCCTCGGCCTTGTCGATCTTGGCGGCGTAGGTGACGCCCTCCTGCGGTTGCGGGTGCGCTTCGAGCTCGGGCAGGCGGGACAGCACCTCGACAATCAATTCTGCGCCCATCTGTGACAGACGGTCATGCAGTTCCGCGGTAGTCTCTTCGGCCCGGATCGGCGTTGCCTGCCGCAGCAGAACGGGGCCGGTGTCGAGCCCCGCCTCCATTTGCATGATGCAAACGCCGGTTTCGGCATCGCCCGCCATGATCGCGCGGTGGATCGGTGCCGCGCCGCGCCAGCGCGGCAGCAGGCTGGCGTGGATGTTGAGGCACCCCTGCGCCGGCGCGTCGAGGATGGCCTGCGGCAGGATCAGCCCATAGGCCACGACCACCGCCACGTCAGCGTTGAGTGCTGCGAAGGCCTGCTGTTCCACCTCCGATTTCAGCGAGGCCGGGCGGCGGATCTGAAGCCCCAGCGCCTCGGCCCGCGCATGGACCGGTGTCGGGCGGTCTTTCTTGCCCCGCCCCGCCGGGCGCGGCGGCTGGCAGTAGACGGCGGCGATCTCATGCCCGGCCTCGACCAGCGCATCGAGCACCGGGACCGAGAAGTCGGGCGTTCCCATGAAGATTACGCGCATCATCCGCTCCGTTGTTTGCCGCTCCGGGAGTGCCGGGCTGAAGCCCGGCCTACGCCCCGATTACCCCAGTTTCTTCGCCTTGCGCAGCAACATGTCGCGCTTCACTTTCGAGAGGTTGTCGAAATACATCCGCCCGTTCAGATGGTCGATCTGATGCTGCATGGAGGTCGCCTCGATCCCCACAAAGTCGCGCCGGTCCACCATGCCCTGTTCGTTGACGAAGCGCACCGTCACCGCACGCGGGCGTTTGATTTTGGCCGAAACGCCGGGCAGGTTCGGGCTGGCCTCGTCATGCTCGCGCAGCTCGATCGAGCTGTGCAGGATTTCGGGGTTGGCCAGCCGCACCGCCCGGCCCCGCTCGGTCGAGCCATCCACCACCGCCAGCCGCAGCATCACGCCGATCTGCGGCGCGGCAAGGCCCACGCCCGGCATCGCCTCCATCGTGTCGATCATGTCGTCCCAGATCGCGCGGATCTCGTCGGTGATCTCGTCCACCTCTTCGGCGCGGGTTTTCAGCCGTTTGTCCGGCCAGGGCAGGCAGGGGCGCACGGTCATCTCTGGGTCTCCATGTACTCGGCCTCGGCGGCACGGCGGGCATCTGCGTCGAGAAGATCGAGCGTCACCACCCCGTTCAGATGATCGAATTCGTGCTGGATACAGCGCGCCTCGAACCCGTCGAAATCGGCCATGTGAATGTCGCCCTCGGGCGCGGTCCATTGCACGGTGACCGCCTTGGGGCGTTCGACCACGACCATGATGCCGGGGATCGAGAGACAGCCCTCTTCCATCACCTCCGGCACCCGTTCGGCGGCCATGATCACCGGATTAATCATGGCCATCGGCGCGGGCTCGCCCTGTTTCCAGCCGCAATCCATCACGAAGAACCGCCGCATGACACCCACCTGCGGCGCCGCGAGGCCCCTGCCCTGCGCGGCATACATGGTGTCGAACATGTCCCGGATCAGGTCCTGCGGCACCTCGCCCGCCACGGGCTCGCATTTCTGCGACAGCCGGGGGTCGGGCCATGTCAGGATCGGCAGGGCGCTCACAAACGGGCCTTCTCGCGCTTGAGCTTCTGCATCTTGCGGGTGATCAGCTGGCGCCTGAGCGGCTTGAGGTAGTCGATGAACAGCTTGCCGTTCAGGTGGTCGATCTCGTGCTGCACGCAGGTGGACCAGAGCCCATCAAAAGTCTCGCGCTGTGCGTTGCCGTCGCGGTCCATCCACGCGACCTCGACCACTTTGGGGCGGGTCACTTCGGCATATTGGTCAGGGATCGACAGGCAGCCCTCTTCGTAGACATTGGTTTCGTCCGAGGCCGAGAGGACCTCGGGGTTGAACATCACCAGAGGGCGCGGCGTATCGCCTTCTTCCTTCATGCAGTCCAGCACGATCAGCCGGTCCAGCACCCCGATCTGCGGCGCCGCCAGACCGATGCCCGGCGCGTCATACATCGTCTCCAGCATGTCATCGGCCAGCTTGCGCAGCTCGTCGGTGAGGTCGGTCACCGGCGCGCAGACCTTTTTCAGGCGGGGATCGGGGTGGATCAGGATATTGCGTTTCATGGGGCTGATTTAGGCCATTGCCCCGCCCGCCGCAACGCCCCCCTTGCGCCTGCCCGGATTCAAGTTAGCTTGCGCTGCGACGAATGCAGGAGACCCTCATGAGCTTTGACGACCTCATCGACCGCCGCGGCACCCATTGCAACAAGTGGGACGGGATGGAGGACCTTTATGGTGTGCCCTCCGATACCGGTCTGGCGATGTGGGTTGCCGATACCGATTTCCGGGCGCCGGATGTGGTGCTGAACAAGATCCGCAATCTGGCCGATGACGGGGTGTTTGGTTATGTGAACTGCGACGAGGTCTACAAAGGCGCGATCCAGTGGTGGATGAAGACCCGCCACAACTGGGAGGTCGAGGCCGACGCGATCTTCACCACGACCGGGCTGGTCAACGGGGTGGGAATGTGTCTGGACGCGTATACTCAGCCGGGCGACGGAATCGTTTTGTTCACGCCGGTCTATCACGCCTTTGCCAAGGTGATCCGCAATGCGGGCCGCGAGGTGGTCGAGTGCCAGATGATCAACGACGAGGGCCGGTACGAGCTGGATTTCGACGCCTGGGATGCGCAGATGACCGGGTCGGAAAAGATGGTCATCCTGTGCTCGCCGCATAATCCGGGCGGGCGGGTCTGGTCGCAGGCCGAGTTGCAGGGGGTGGCCGATTTCGCCAAACGGCATGACCTGTTGCTGCTGTCGGACGAGATCCATCACGATCTGGTTTTCTCCGGGCATACTCATATCCCGATGCCGAACGCGGTCCCCGAGATCACCGACCGGCTGCTGATGCTGACCGCGCCCTCCAAGACCTTCAACATCGCCGGTCTGCATACCGGGCAGGTGATCATCCCCGACCCCGATCTGCGGGCACGGTTCCGGGCACGGATGTCGGCGCTGAGCCTTGCTCCGAACTCGGTCGGGCAGTTCGCCACCGCCGCCGCCTATTCGCCGGAAGGGGCGGAGTGGGTGGATGCGCAGGTCGCGTATCTGGATGGCAATCGGCAGCTTTTTGACGCCGCGATTGCGGAGGTTCCGGGGCTGAATTCGATGAAACTCGAGTCCACCTATCTCGCCTGGGTCGATTTCTCGGGCACCGGGATGGAGCGGGCCGAGTTCACCAACCGCGTCGAGCAGACCGCCAGGATCGCCGCCAACCATGGCCGCACTTTTGGCACCGGGGGCGAGAACTTCCTGCGGTTCAATCTGGGCACCCAGCGTGCCCGGGTGGAAGAGGCCTGTGCGCGGCTGAAATCGGCCTTTGGCGATCTGCAGTAGGCCCATGCGCCGCACGGCCATTCTGCTGGTCCTGATCCTGGCGGCGGGGGCCGCCTGGGTCGGTTGGCAGCGCTATGGCCCGCGCCCTCTGGCCCCGCCCATGGCGCCGGAGGCCGAGCGGGTCGATCACATCCTGATCGAGAAATCCGCCCGCCGCCTGACCGCCACGCTTGAGGGTGCGGTGGTGATGACTACCGATATTTCGCTGGGGTTTGCGCCTGACGGAGACAAGGCCCGGGAGGGTGACGGCAAGACGCCCGAGGGTGTCTTCACCATCGACCGCCGCAATCCGCAAAGCGCGTTTCACCTGTCACTGGGCATCGACTATCCCAAGCCCGAGGACATCGCCCGCGCCAAGGCGGCAGGCGTCGATCCGGGTGGGGATATCTTCATCCACGGCCAACCCAACGGGATAACCGCCCTAACCCTGCCCGGCGACTGGACCGCAGGTTGTATCGCGGTATCGAACGAAGAGATCGCCCGCCTCTGGAGCCTGACGCCCATCGGCACGACGGTCGAAATTCGGCCCTAAAAGCGGGTCGCGTTAAATCGCATCCTCCAGCACCGGCGAACGCGTTGTGCTTCGCAAACGCTGCCTCGCCGATGCCTTCGGGTCCACAATTTTGGTCAAACGCGACCCGCTCTAGTCCTTACCCAACAGCGCGACCGGCGCATCCGGCGCGCGATAGTAGTCCAGCGGCGCCTTGTCGGCGGCGGCGGTGTTGCGCTTGAATTCATAACGCATCTCGCCGTCTTCCTCTTCGGCGGCGACGATCAGGCACTGGCACAGATGGTTGGCCCCGTCATAGAGATCGACCAGCCCGCGCAAACGCGGCGTTGTCTCAGCCTCGACAGCGAAACCATTGCTCCACGCCCGCAAAACGCGATGGTATTCGGAACCCGCTTCCACGCGAAGGCGGCTGGTTTTCTTCAAGGCTGCGAATCGCGCGGCAATCAATTCCTCGCGCATTTCTTCGGTAATAAACGTCGTCATCAATACATACCCCCTAAAACGCAAACAGTTTGCAGCAGGTTTTGCAAAAATCCAACAAAGCTTTTGTGAACACTGTGGGAACAGTGTGTTGATCGGCGAGAAACCTCCGCTGGTGCTGTGCGCAAACGCAGACATGTTGCGCGGGCCCGACCGCTGGGCAGACGGGCGGGCAAGCCCTATTCTCTGACCCAACGAGTTAGCGGAGGATCCCCGAAATGGGCCTGCTTGTAGACGGCACATGGCACGACACCTGGTATGACACCAAAACCACCGGCGGCGCGTTCAAACGCTCGGCGGCGCAGTTCCGCAACTGGATCACGCCGGACGGCGCGCCCGGCCCCTCGGGACAGGGCGGGTTCACCGCCGCCTCGGGGCGCTATCACCTTTACGTCAGCCTTGCCTGCCCCTGGGCGCATCGCACCCTGATCTTTCGTGAGCTCAAGGGGCTGACGGAACATATCGGCGTTTCGGTCGTGCATCCCGACATGCTGACCGAAGGCTGGACGTTCGAGACCGACGACCAAGGCGCCACCGGCGACCGGCTTTATGGCCTGACCCGCGCGCATCAGGTCTATACCAAGGCCGATCCTGCCTATTCCGGCCGCGTGACCGTGCCGATCCTGTGGGACACCGAGCGCGAGACCATCGTGTCGAACGAAAGCTCGGAAATCATCCGTATGTTCAACGCGGCCTTCGACGGGATCACCGGCAATACCGACGATTACTGGCCCGAGCCGATGCGCGACGCGATCGAAGAGGTGAATGCCCGCATCTATTCCACCGTCAACAACGGTGTCTACAAATGCGGTTTTGCCACCAGTCAGGAGGCTTATGACGCCGCCGTGCATCCCCTGTTCGAAACACTGGACTGGCTGGAACAGCGGTTGTCACAGAACCGCTATCTGATGGGCGAGCGCGTGACCGAGGCCGACTGGCGGCTGTTTACCACCCTGATCCGCTTCGACCCGGTCTATCACCTGCATTTCAAGTGCAACCGCAGGCGGCTGATCGATTATCCGAACCTCTGGGCCTTTACTCGCGAGCTGTATCAGTGGCCGGGCGTCGCGCAGACGGTGAACATGCACCATATCGTGCGCCACTATCACTACAGCCATGACAGCATCAACCCGCACCGGATCATCCCGGTGAACCCGGAACTGGATTATCTAGAGCCGCACGGACGCGATCTGCGCCCCGCCGCGTAGTGTTCGACCATCGCCGCCAGATCCTCGGGCGGCGTGCCGCTTTGCACATAGGCGCAGGCGTTCGAGCTGTGGGCAAAGATCGAACCGTCTGAAAAGAAGGTGGTGTTGGTGACGAAAATCACCCGCGCCTCGGGGCGGCGGTAGCTGGCGAAATCGGCAACTGCCAGCGCGCTGCCCTGATCCAGAACCAGGTCCAGCACCAGGATCTCGAACGCGGTGCCATAGAGGGCAAGTATGGCCGCTTCCTGCGAAGTGACCAGCGTGACCTCGGCGCCCTGACGTTCCAGATGGCGCTGCCAGACCCGGCCCAGCTCCGGGTTGCTTTCTACGATCAGAACCTTCATTTTGCGACAACCTCGGCACTGTGAGCGTTTTTATGGTGCCGTCCCCCGTAGTCTCGTGATCCGGCTATTTGCTTAACAAACGGTTAACGCCGGCCCAAACGCCTTGAAAACAGGTGGATTTGCGGACGCTATCGGCAAAAATTCGCCGGAAGCGGGTGTACAAGCAAGGGGAACTTCCCGCAAAAGACCGCAAATGACCGATGTGCTCGACATGCAAATGGATTCGATCGACCCCCGCGCGCGCCGTGATCATGGCGGCGGGCTGGACGGGGCGATGCGCCTGTTTGGCGGTGCCCGTTCGGAGTGGATCGACCTGTCCACGGGCATAAACCCGCACCCCTATCCAATCGGAGATCTGGCGCACTCCGATTGGACAGAACTGCCCGATCACGGCACGTTCGAGGCTTTGGTGGCCGCCGCCCGCAGCTTTTGGTCGGTGCCCGAAGGCGCGGCGATCCTGCCCGCACCGGGTGCCTCGGCCCTTATCGCGCGGATACCCGCATTAGCCCCCGCAGGCACGGTCGAAATCACGCCCCCGACCTACAACGAACACGCCGCTGCCTTTTCGGCCCACGGCTGGTCGGTGCAGAGCACTGGCCCGGCCGAGGCGCGGGTTCTGGTCCATCCCAACAATCCAGATGGCCGGCTGTGGACCGCCACCGATGCCTCGGCCCCGTTGACGGCGATCGACGAGAGCTTTTGCGACGTGACGCCCGATGCCTCGCTGATCCGTCTGGCCGGGCGGCCCGGAACGGTGGTGCTGAAAAGCTTTGGCAAGTTCTGGGGCCTCGCCGGGCTGCGGCTGGGCTTTGCCATTGCGCGGCCCGAGATCATCGCCCGGCTGAACGACCTGACTGGTCCTTGGGCGGTCTCGGGCCCCGCCCTGCGGATCGGCACGCAGGCGCTGCTGGATCACGGCTGGGCCGAGCAGATCCGCACCCGGCTGGCCGCCGATGCCGCACGGCTGGATAGTCTGCTGACCGCGAAAGGCGCCGAGCTGTCAGGCGGTACGACCCTGTTCCGCCTCTACCGTGTCGAGGATGCCGCCGCGTGGCAATCCCGCCTTGCACGCGCGCATATCTGGAGCCGGGTCTTTCCCTATTCCGACCACTTCCTGCGCCTCGGCCTGCCCCCAGCCCGAGGATGGGACCGGCTGGAGAGCGCCCTGTGAGCACCGCGCTTATGCTCGCCGTCGCGATGGTGCTCGATGCAGTATTGGGCGAACCCGACTGGCTCTGGTCCCGCATCCGCCATCCGGCGGTCATGATCGGCAATGTCATCGGCGCATTGGACCGGCGGCTAAACACGGGTACGAGCAAGCGGCTGAAGGGGGTCGGGGTAACCTTGCTGCTGAGTCTGGGAGCGGTGGTTCTCGGCACCGTTCTTGGTTGGCTCGGGCCGGTGGTCGAGGTTCTCTGTTGCGCCGTGCTGCTCGCTCAGAAATCACTGGTGACCCATGTGCGCAACGTGGCCGAGGCGCTGCGTGTTTCGCTGCCCGATGGGCGCCGGATGGTCGCGCGCGTCGTTTCGCGCGATACCTCCGCGATGGATGAGGCGCAGGTTGCCCGGTCGGCCATCGAAAGCGCCTCGGAAAACCTGAGCGACGGGGTGATCGCCCCGGCCTTTTGGTTCCTGATCGGCGGTCTGCCCGGCCTGCTGCTCTATAAGACCGTCAACACCGCCGACAGCATGATCGGCTATCGCAACGAGAAATATGCCGAGTTCGGCTGGGCCGCGGCCCGGCTCGACGACTTGCTGAACCTGGTCCCCGCGCGGCTGACCGGCCTGATGATCATGGTTCTGTCGAACAGCTTCGCCCGCTGGCGCGGCATCGTCGAGGATGCGCGACGCCATATCTCGCCCAATGCCGGCTGGCCCGAAGCCGCCATGGCCCGTGCGCTGAACGTGGCCCTCGCCGGGCCGCGCAGTTATCACGGCCAGATCCGCCACCTTGCCTGGGTCAACGAAGCGGCCCGCAAGGACATTGGCCCGCATGAAATAGAGCGCGCTATCGCTATGCTCTGGCAGGTCTGGGCCCTGACGCTCGGGCTGGTGATTGCGGGGCTGGCCCTGTCACTGATACCTTGACCTTTCCCAGATCGGATTGCTCACCATGATACGCCTTGCCTGCCAAATAGCTGCCTCCCTGCTGATCGCCTCGCCTGCCCTTGCGGAGTGCGGCGGCGGCTTTCAGAGTTTCGTGAAGGGCCTCAAGGCCGAGGCTGTTGCCAAGGGTCATGACACGGCGGCTGTTAATACCTTTTTCAAAGGCGTGAGCCAGGACGCCAAGGTGCTCAGGGCGGATCGGGCACAGGGCGTGTTCCAGAAACCGTTCATCGATTTTTCCCGCCACCTGATCTCACAGAACCGGATCGACCGGGGCCGCGCGATGGCGCAGAAATACGACGCCGTCTTTGACCGGATCGAAGCGGAATACGGCATCTCGCGCGGTGTGCTGCTGGCCTTTTGGGCGTTTGAGACCGATTACGGCGCGTTTCAGGGCGACTTCAACACCCGCAACGCGCTGGTGACGCTGGCCCATGACTGCCGCAGGCCCGAGCTGTTCCGGCCCCAGATCTTTGCCGCGCTGGAGCTGTACGAGCAGGGCGGTTTCGATCCCGCGCGCACGACCGGCGCCTGGGCGGGCGAGATCGGCATGGTGCAGATGCTGCCCCGCGACATTCTGGAAAACGGGGTGGACGCGGATGGCGACGGCAAGGTGTCGCTGAAAAGCTCGGCCCCCGATGCCCTGATGTCCGGTGCCAAGATGCTGTCCGGGCTGGGCTGGCAGGCAGGTCAGCCCTGGCTTCAGGAAGTAGTAGTGCCGGACGCGCTGGACTGGTCTCTTTCCGGCCCGGCCCGCAGCCTGACGGTTTCGGAATGGCAGGGGATGGGAGTGCGTCCCCGCGCTGGCGATCTGCCGTCGGGCGAGATGCAGGCCTCGCTGATCCTGCCGCAAGGGCATACAGGCCCGGCTTTCCTCGCCTATCCGAATTTCAATGTGTATTTCGAGTGGAACCAGAGCTTTGTCTACGTGCTGACCGCCGCCTATTTCGCCACCCGGCTGGAAGGGGCACAGGTCTATGACGCGGGCCGCCCGGCGCAGGGACTATCGGGGCAACAGATGAAACAGCTGCAAAGCAAACTGCAAGCGCGCGGGCACGATGTGGGCAAGATCGACGGCATCCTCGGCGCCGGAACCCGTGCCGCCGTGCAGGCGGAACAAGTGCGGCTGGGTCTGCCTGCGGATGCGTGGCCGACCGCGGAACTGCTCAACCGTCTCTAGGCACGAGATATCCGGAAATCCGCGATCTAACACATCGCGCTGCGGTCGCCACCGCTGACAAGGCGTTTCGAAACGCCTTGTTTCAAGCGGTTTCGAAACCGCTTAAGCCGCTTGCAAGCGGCTTTTCCCGTCACTCCGGCCGCACCGGAAAACGTTCACCCTTTTCGTTGATCAGGATCAGCCGTTCGCCGCTGTGCACATAGAGATCGCAGCGGCTGAACCCGTTTTGGAACTCGGTGCATATGCTGCCATCCTCGGCAATGCGATAGGTGCCGAAGGCGGTCCCGCCCCCGTTCTTGGCCGAGTAGGTGTAGGTATAGGCGCCATCGGCCAGGTATCTGGACTGGCCGTCATCGTAGAACGTCAAGGTCCGCCCTTCGAGCGCCTCCAACTCGGCGCGGCTGAGCGGTACGTCGTCTTGACGAAGGGACCAATCGGCTGCGGCAAGAGGCGTTGCAAGGCACAGGGCGGGGATCAGGTAGCGTCGCATGGGCCGAGCCTAGCTGAGACACGGAAAACATGCAGTCACGTTGCGGTGAGAGGGTGGAGCGGCGACAGATAGATCTGCATCGAAGGTACCGCTCTGTCCATTTTTGGTACCGCGTAGTTTGATCCGAAAACCGGTTCCCACTTTTCGGGTTGCGCTTTAGGCCACCATCGCCTCGGCTTTCTTGAGGTCGACCGAGACCAGTTGGCTGACGCCCTGTTCCTGCATGGTCACGCCGAACAGCCGATCCATCCGCGCCATCGTCACCGCGTGGTGAGTGATGATCAGGAAGCGGGTGTCGGTCTGGCGGCACATCTCGTCCAGCAGGTCGCAGAACCGGGTCACGTTGGCGTCATCGAGCGGCGCGTCTACCTCGTCCAGCACACAGATCGGTGCCGGATTGGCCAGGAACACAGCAAAGATCAGCGCCATGGCGGTCAGGGTCTGCTCGCCGCCCGACAGCAGGCTGAGGGTCGAGAGCTTCTTGCCCGGTGGCTGGCACATGATCTCCAGCCCCGCATCCAGCGGGTCGTCGCTTTCGACCATGACCAGATTGGCCTCCCCGCCGCCGAAGAGGTGCTTGAACAGCATGGCGAAGTTCGAATTCACCTGCTCGAATGCGGTCAGCAGCCGCTCACGCCCTTCGCGGTTGAGGCTGGCGATGCCGCTGCGCAGAGCCTTCACCGCTTCTTCCAGGTCGGCCTTTTCCGAGCTCAGCGCATCGAATTCTTCCTGCACCTCGCGCGAATCCTCTTCGGCGCGCAGGTTGACGGCGCCCATCGCGTCGCGCTGGCGTTTGTGCCGGTTGACCTCGGCCTCCAGCGCATCGGCGGCGGGCATCCGGTCGGGATCCACGTCGAGCTGGTTCAGGAGTTGGTTGGGCGTAAGCTGCTGATCTTCGGCGATCCGTTCGGCGGCAGCCACCACGCTTTCGCGGGCCGCTTCGGTGCGCGCCTCGGCGGCAGCACGCGCCTCGCGCGCCTCTGAGGCCACGCGCTCGGCTTCCCGCTCAGCGAGAATAGCCGCGCGCTGCCCGGTCTCGGCCTCGGCCAGATGGTCGGCGGCCTCGGCGCGGCGGGCCTCGGCGGCCTCGACCTGTTCGTTCAGCTCCTCGCGGGACTCAGCAATCTCGCCCGGCACTGCCATCGCTTCGGTCAGTTCCTCCTGCGAGGATGCCTTGCGCTCGGCCAGTTCCGAGATCCGCTTGCCTGCGGTTTCAAGCCGGTGCCGCCAGCCGCTCAGATCCTTGGTTACCTCCTGCGAGCGGCGGGTCCGCGCCTCGCCCTCGCGCCGCAACTCGTCATGGGACGAACGGTGGGTCAGCATGGTGATCCGCGCCGCCTCGACGGTTTGCTTGATGTCCTCGGCCTGCGCGCGGGCATTGTCGAGATCGCCAAGGCCGGCCAGTGCGCCCTCGGCCTCGCGCAGCTGCACTCGGGCGGCCATGGCGTCTTCCTTGTGGCGCTCGACCGCCAAGGACAAGGTTTCCAGCCTGCCCTGCGCCAAGTTACGATCCGCCTCGGCCCGGCTGAGTGCGCGCGCAGTCTCGGCCACGCTCTGATCGGCGGCACGGCGGGCCTCGCGGGCGCGTCGGTCGGCTCCGGTCACATCCGCAAGCTGCTGCGACAGCGCCTCATGCGCGGCGCGGGCGCCGTCGGCCTGCGCTTCGGCCTGCGCCAGTTCCTGCTTGAGCGCCTCAAGCCGGTTGAGCTGTTCCAGCCGCAGCGCGGCGGCGCTCGGCGCGTCCTCGGCCCAGGCGCGGAACCCGTCCCAGCGCCAGAGATCACCGGACCGCGACACCAGCCGCTGCCCCGGTTCCAACTGCGCCTGCAAGCGCGCGCCATCATCCGCCTCGACCACGCCGATCTGGGCGATCCGGCGGCTCAGGCGGTCAGGACCCGACACATGCAGCGCCAGCGGGTTCGCGCCCTCGGGCAAGGGTTGATCCGCGTCATAGCCAGGCACCTGTATCCAGCCCGAGGGGCCATCCCCTTCGACCAGCGGCGCCCGCAGATCATCGGCCAGCGCGGCGCCCAGTGCCTTTTCAAAGCCCGGCTCGACCCGCATCAGATCCAGCACCTGCCCGCCCTCGGCGGTGTCGCGCTCGACCAGCTTGGCCAGCGCCGTCGTCTCGGCGCGGAGCGCGCCCAACTCGCCCTCGGCCTCCGAGCGCTGTGCCCGCGCCTCGGCCTCGCGCGCCTGCGTATCGTTGCGCAGCTCGTCGGCGGCGGCCAGCGCCTCTTCGGCGGCTTCGGCGGCTTCGCGGGCCTCTTCCTCGGCCTCCTGCGCCACCTCGAACGCCTCGCCCGCACGGGTCACGGTGCTGCGGGCCTCGTCCACGGCGGTGCGGGCCTTTTCCTCTTCACCCTCGGACCGGGCCAGCGTCTTGCGGTTGTCTTCGACCAGACGCTGCGCCGACTGGTGCCGGGCGACCAGCCGCGCCACATCCTCGGTGACCTGCGACAGGTGCTCTTCACGGTCGCGCAGCACCCCAGCCGCGTCATGGGAGATCTCGGCGGCCTCGGCCAGCCGGTCGTCATGGCCTTCGGCGGCCTTGGCCAGCTCGCGCGCCTCCCATTCCAGCCGCTCGATGGTCTCGCCGGCGTCCCGGTTCAGCCCGGTCTCGCGGTCGATATCGCGGCCCAGCTGTTCGATCCGGGCCGTGAGCGTGGTGATGGTCTGGCGCGCGCGCGCCTCCTGATCGTCGAGCGCATCGCGCTGCACCTGCAGGCGCTGCAGCACCGCTGCCGCAATGGCCTCTTCCTCACGCAGCGGTGGCAGGGTTTCGTCCGCCTTGATACGCAGCGCCTCGGCCTGACGCGCCTCGGCCTCGGCGCGGGAGGCTTCGGTGATGCGCTCGCGCAGCTTGTCCTCGGCCAGCTGGCGGGCCATGTCGGCCTCTTTCCAGCGGCGGTAGAGCAGCATGCCTTCGGCCTGCCGCAGTTGTTCGCCGATCTCGCGATAGCGTGCCGCCTGACGGGCCTGCCGGGCCAGTTGCGCCAGTTGCGCACCCAGCTGTTCCAGCACGTCATCGACGCGGGTCAGGTTGGTTTCGGTGCCCTTGAGTTTCAGTTCGGCCTCGTGCCGCCGCTGATAGAGGCCCGAGATCCCCGCCGCCTCTTCCAGAATACGGCGGCGCGCCTTGGGTTTGGCGTTGATCAGTTCGGCAATCTGCCCCTGCCGCACCAGCGCCGGGGAATGCGCCCCGGTCGAGGCGTCGGCAAACAGCATCTGGATGTCGCGGGCCCGCACATCCTTGCCGTTGGTCTTGTAGGCGCTGCCCACGTCGCGGGTGATCCGCCGCACGATCTCCAACGTGTCGCTTTCGTTGAAGCCCGAGGGCGCCAGCCGCTCGGAATTGTCCAGGGTCAGCGCCACTTCGGCAAAGTTGCGGGCGGGCCGGGTGGCGGCGCCGGCAAAGATCACATCCTCCATCCCGCCGCCGCGCATCGCCTTGGGACGGTTTTCACCCATCACCCAGCGCAAGGCCTCCAGCAGGTTGGACTTGCCGCAGCCATTCGGACCCACCACACCAGTCAGCCCGTCCGCGATGATAAGGTCGGTCGGGTCAACGAAGCTTTTGAAGCCGGTCAGTCTGAGCTTGCTAAAGCGCAATGGTGGTTATCCATGATTCCTGTGATCTAGGAGTCTGCGCAATGGAACGGGTCGGAGTCAACGGATACCCGCAGGATATGGCCGATTGAGGCGACTTATCCACAATACCTTGCCGCTTTCACTATTGGATCGCGGGTGATCAGTAAGGGTAACACTCAAATTCGGCGTAGTTCGGGCCCGGCCCTTCGTTCACCCAGGCCGAGTTTTCAATGCAGTCATAGCGGGGGGTGGCGATGGCGGTTTTCAGCAGCCATTCGCCCGCCTCGCGGTCGCAGCCCAGAACCCCGGTGGTGACGGCTGCATCGCCCAGAACCTCGATCACCTCGCAACCCGAAACCTGCGCCATGGCGACCCCGGCCCGCTCTCGAATAGGTCCCAGACGTGGGGCGTATTGCATGTTTATCCGGATCGCCTCGGCCAGATTGCCGCGCACACGGACGTCGAAGATGCTGTCCTCGACCTTGACCCGCGTTGCGGGCACCCCGCGGAAATGCGGGGTTACCGTGGCACATGCGGCCAGCAGGAAAAGGGGCAACCAGCGGAACATGCGCCAGCACTGACAGGAATTGGTTAACAGACCCTTTCCGGCTGCTGCGACCGCAGCAACTCGCCCAGCCGCCGGATGCCGTCCTCGATCACCGCCTCGTCGGTGCAGGAAAAGCTCAGCCGCAGCGTGTTGGCACCGGAGCCGTCGGCAAAGAAGGCCTGTCCGGGCACGAAGGCGACCCGGACCGTGTCCAGCGAGCGCTCCAGCAAGGCGCCACCGTCCATCCCCGGCGGCAGGATGAGCCAGACGAACATGCCACCCTCGGGCCGGGTCCACTGCACACCCTCGGGCATGTGCCGGGACAGCGCCGCCAGCATCGCGTCGCGCCGCCGCTGATAGACGGCGCGGAGCTTGGGGATATGGGTGTCGAAGCTGCGCTCGGCCACACGCGCAATCGCCATCTGATTGATGGTCGAGGAATGCAGGTCGGCGGCCTGCTTCAGCAGTACCATCTGCGCGATGATCGGTTGTGCGGCCACCACCCAGCCGACGCGCAGACCCGGGGACAGGGTTTTCGAGAAGCTGCCACAGTAAACCGTGCGGCAGGCCTCGACGGAGCCCTTGCGTGCGATTTCGAGCGACAGGATCGGCGGCACCGCCTCACCGTCGTAGCGCAGAGCCTGATAAGCGGCGTCCTCGATCACCGCGCAATCCAGCTCCTCGGCCAAATCCAGCAGCGCCTCGCGCCCGCGCCTGTCCACCGTCTCGCCGGTCGGGTTGGCGAAATCAGCGGAGAGATAGGCGAACTTGACCCGCCCGCTGATCGCCGCAGCGTCCGCGTAATCCGCCGCCGGGCGGTTGCCGTTGATGCTGAGTTGATCGTAGCGCGGCTCGTAGGCGTTGAACGCCGCCAGCGCGCCCAGATAGGTGGGCCAGCCGACCAGCGCGGTGTCGCCGGGCGACAGGAACAGCTTGCCCAGATAATCCAGCGCCTGTTGCGAGCCCGAGGTGATCAGCACGTTCTCGACCCCGCACGCGATCCCGATCCCGGCCATCTGGTCCACGATCCATCGGCGCAGGGGCAGATACCCCTCGCTCACCGAATATTGCAGCGCCTGCGCCTGGTGCGAGGGCTCAAGGGCGGCGGCAAACGCCTCGGCAAACTCATCCGCCGGAAACAACGCCGGGTCCGGGATGCCGCCGGCGAAGGAGATGATGCCGGGCTGGTCCAGCAGCTTGAGCAACTCGCGAATCTCGGAGGCTTTCATCCGGGATGCGCGGGTGGCGAATATCTGGTCCAGCGACATGGGGTCCTCCTCGGGCCTGTGACCGGGGGAGCCTATTGTGGAGCGCATTAAAGTCAACAATGCTGACCTAATGTTACAGCGCTTGTGATCGTGTGCCCAGAGCTTGCGGCTGCCGCGCTTACGTGGTCATATGTTTTGACCAATCTGAATGAGCGCAGGATGCCCTTCCAGAAAGTCCAATCCGAGAAGCTCTCGACCGCCGTTGTCCGCCAGATCGAGGAACTGATCCTGCGCGGTATCCTGCGGCCGGGTGAGCGGTTGCCGTCCGAGCGGGAACTGTCCGAACGGCTGGGCGTGTCGCGCCCGTCGCTGCGGGACGCGATTGCCGAGTTGCAGGAACAGGG
The DNA here is from genome assembly GCF_013031405.1 of Ruegeria sp. HKCCD8929. Lineage (GTDB taxonomy): Bacteria > Pseudomonadota > Alphaproteobacteria > Rhodobacterales > Rhodobacteraceae > Ruegeria. The sequence continues at coordinate 56,202 of NZ_WPZY01000010.1, forward strand.
GCTGCTGACCGCCAAGGCGGGGTCCGGCATCTTTGTGGCCGAGGTGCTGGGGTCGGCATTTTCCCCGGCCCTGATTCGGTTGTTCGGCACCCATGACGAGGCGGTGTTCGATTACCTGTCGTTCCGGCGCGACATGGAGGGGCTGGCCGCCGAACGCGCCGCGCGGCTGGGGTCGGACAGCGATCTGAAGGTGATCCAGACGATCTATGACAAGATGGAGACGGCCCACAGCCGCCGCGCCGCCGATGACGAGGCGCAACTGGATGCGCAGTTCCACATGGCGATCATCGAGGCCAGCCACAACGTGGTGATGCTGCACATGATGCGGTCGATGTTCGAGCTGCTGCGGCAGGGCGTGTTCTATAACCGCCGGATCATGTTCCACCAGCGCACCACCCGCACCGCCATCCTGGACCAGCACCGGGCGATCAACACGGCCCTTCAGGAACGTAACCCCGACGGCGCCCGCGCCGCTGTCGAGGCGCATCTGAGCTATGTAAAGCAGTGTCTAGCCGACCAGCAGAAAGCCGAGCGCAACGAGGCCATCGCCCGGCAGCGGCTGGAGCATGAAACCGGTCAGGGCTGACGATCAGGAGTCGCGTTGTGCAGCGAGCACGCGCTGCTTCATTGCAGCGTAATCCTGTTCAGCAAGGCTGGCCTTGCGGGCCTTTCTTTCCAGCCTGCGACGGGTCCATCCGCCGGGCCAACTCAGGTCTGACAGGGTGGTAAAGGCGTAGACGTCCCCTTTGAGATGCACTTTGCGCATCCCCAACTCATGCGCCATGAAGTCCAGGCACTGTTCAGAGAAAAAGCTGATGTGCTGGCCGGTTTCAAAGGCCCAGTACCACCAGTCCGGACCGGGGATGTCGCCGGGGTCGAAACAGGTGGCCGAGAAAAACAGCGTCTCATAACCGAACTGCGCGCGTGCGGTTTTCAGATGCCCCAGCGGATCCGGCAAATGTTCCAGAACCTCGAAGGCGGCTGCAACCTCATATGGGCCTTCGTCAGCTTCGAACCCGCGCGCCAGCAGGTTGTCCGCAAAGGGGTCCGACCAGTGGAAGTCGATTCCGACGTCCCGCAGGCCGCGTACCAGCAGGCCGTAGCCCGCACCCAGATCGATCCCCCGCGCCTGGGCCAGTCCGTTGGCGCGCATCGCCATGGAGACAATACGGATGTTGTTCAGGTTGCGCGCCAGAATCCCTGTGTCGGTCAGTGCAATCGCATCGCTATAGGCCTCATCCAGCCAGTGGGGCGCGTCGACCCAGATGTAGCCGCAGCTTTCATCCAGGTAGTACGCGGCGTTGTGACGGCCTATGACCTTGTGCTCGAACAGAAGTCTTCCTGCCTGACCGGTCAGCGGGGACTGGGACATTTCTCATCCTATCGACGTCGATTCACCATACAGATGCTTTGGCAGCGGTGCACCGCCGGCCACTCCCAGATGCTCAGAGGGGGCGAGCGTCGTCAATCCCGGATCGATGAACAGCCTGGCCCCACCCGCGCGCATCTGCCTGTGCAAAAGAACATGTTCACAGACGCGACTGCCGTCGTCGTCCTTGCTGGAATATCTCAACCCGTCCAGAGAGCTGGTTCGATAGAGGCCCAGGCCGGCAAAGGCGCTTTTTACCGGTATCAGCGGGGCATCCGTCGGGATGTGATACTGGCGATCATAGATGAGCCTTTGCAGCAAATTCTGCCGCCAGCGTTTCCGAAAGAAGAGCGGCTTGCTCTCCGAATGGATGCGCTGCCAGACATCTTCGTCACACCATCCTTCGCAGCGCAGGGCGTACAGGTCGTAATAGGACGGCTGCGGGTTTCCAAACACGGCGTCCCAATGCGGAACCCGGCGCGACATCGCGCCAAGGACAGCCTGGCTGTTCAACGCCGTGTTGGGGCCGTCGAGGTCCAGGATCAGCGTCATTGGGTAAAGAGGCCCAGTAGCGAACAGGTGTCCCAGCACTTCGTTTCGCGCGTGGCATATGCGGTCCACCCGGTCGGGACAGGTCGCGGACAACCCATCCATCGTCAGAACATCGACGCCGTTTGATCCGGCCGCGAAATCACCAAGGATCCGATCCGTGTCATCGGTGTTGTCGTTTGTCGCGATGATCACGCGGCTCTCGGCAAGCTCTTGGCGTAGCCGCTCGATGCAACCGAGGGACTCGGCCAAAGCCGTGCCGCCGTTACGGACCACGCCTAAGATATTGAGAGATTGGGATGGCATGTCTTGCCTGCCGGGGATCGGGATGGGCCGGATGGCATCCGAAAAAGAAACGGCCCGCAGGCCGTTTCCGATTGATCAGTGCAGCTTGGCGTCCACGTCGGCGATGGCCGCGTCGATCAGCTGGTTGGCCTGGGTGGCGGTCATCTGCTTGGCCAGAACCGCTTTCGCGGCGGCAACGGCAACCGAGATCGCCTGATCGCGCACTTCTTTCACCGCCGAAGCCTCGGCCGATGCGATCTGGTCCTGGGCCGCTGCCAAACGGCGGGCGATCGAGGTCTCCAGATCCGCCTTGGCCTGCTCGGCGGCCAGTCCGGCATCTTCCTTGGCGGCAGCGACGATGGCGCTGGCCTGTTCCTGCACTTCGCGCTGCTTGCGTTCATACGAGGCCAGCAGGGTCTGTGCCTCTTCGCGCAGGGCGCGGGCCTCGTCCAGTTCGGACTGGATGCCCTCGGCCCGCTTGTCCAGGGCGCCGCCGATCAGGCCGGGCACCTTGAAGTAGAAGAGCACCGCGATGAACACGATGAACCCCAGCAGCACGACAAAGTCGGTGTTGCCCAGCGAGAAGAACGGGCCGCTTGCGGCCAGTGCCGGGCTGGCGGTGCCTGCGGTCAGGATAAGGGCGAGAATATTGCGCATGTCGCTTATCCTTTCATCCGGGCGTCAACGGCGCCTGCAACGGCGTCGGCATCGGCCTGACCGCCCAGCGCGGTGACGAGTTCGGCCGCCGTGTCCTTGGCAACCACCTGAATGCTGTCCAGCGCGCCGGCACGGATCTCGGCAATCGCCTGTTCCGATTCAGCGGCTTTGGCAGCGATTTCCGCGTCCGCCTTGGCGATGGCGTCGTCCAGATCGGCCTGGATTTCCGCACGGGCCTCGGCCGCGATACGCTGCGCTTCGGCACGGGCATCGGCCAGCGCCTTGTTATAGGCTTCCTCGGCCTCGACCGCCTTGGCCTTCAGGTCTTCGGCTGCGGCGAGGTCGTTGGTAATGGTCCCTGTCCGTTCGGCCAGGATCGCCGCGATGCGGGGCAGAGCCACGCGCGACAGGACCAGAAAGACGACGACCAGTGTAACGACGAGCCAGAAGATCTGGTTCGGGAACCAGTCGAAGCAAAGCTGCGGCATCCCGATGGCTGAGCCATGGGAGTCGACGCAGGTACTTACTGCTCCGGTTGTTTCAGTCGCCATGATGTCCTCCGTCGGAACGTTGTCTTTACAACAGGTGGGCCGCTATGGCCTGGGCCCACCTGCGCGTAAGGATCAGGTTCCGCAGATTAGACGGCGAACATCAGCAGCAGCGAGACCAGGAATGCGAAGATCCCCAAGGCTTCTGCGAATGCGATACCGATGAACAGGGTTGCGGTCTGCGAAGCAGCCGCCGAAGGGTTGCGCAGGGCGCCGGCCAGGAAGTTGCCTGCAACGTTGCCCACCCCGATTGCGGCTGCGCCGGAACCGATTGCTGCCAGGCCTGCGCCGATGTGTGCGAGATCGCCTTCCATGATGTATCTCCTTACGAATTGGAAGTTTCGATGTTGGGGTATCGGACCTTAGTGCGACGGATGCAGCGCATCCTTCAGGTAAACACAGGTCAGAATGGTGAAGACGTAGGCCTGAATGAAGGCCACCAGGACCTCGAGGCCGTACATTGCGGTGATCGCCAGAACCGACACGGGCGAGATCACGGCGATCGCGGCGAAGCCTGCGAACACCTTGATAACCGCGTGGCCTGCCATGACGTTACCGGCAAGACGAATGGAGTGGCTGACCGGGCGCACGAAGTACGAGATCAGCTCGATGATCGCCAGAATGGGGCGCAGCGCCAGCGGGGCGCTCGACACCCAGAACAGACCCAAGAAGCTGGCACCGTTCTTGACGAAGCCCAGAATGGTCACGGTCAGGAACACGGCCAGCGCCAGCGGGATGGTGACGGCGAAATGCGACGTGGTCGTAAACGACGTCGGGATCAGGCCCAGGAAGTTCGCGGTCACGATGAACATGAACAGGGTCATGACATAGGGGAAGAACTTGACGCCTTCCTTGCCGCAGATGTCCTCGAGCATCTTGTAGATGAAACCATAGGCCAGTTCGGCGATCGACTGCATCCGGGTCGGCACGATGGCGCGCTTGGAGGTGCTGAGGACCAGCAGGCCGATGATGGCAAGGATGGCAAGGAACAGCCACAGGGTCACGTTGGTCGGCGTGTACCAGGCAATCGGGCCGTCACCGAACAGCGGCTTGACGATGAACTGGTCCATCGGGTGGAAAACCAGGCTGCTGCCTTCTGCTGCTTCTGCGCCGTGTTCCGCGGTTTTCGCGTCGCCTGCCACGTTCAGTCCCTCTCGTCCTTCTCGGCCGCGTTTGCCGCCGTCTGTTTCTCTTGAACCTCTTTCGCGCTGCGGAGCATAACCTTCACGCCCGCGACAAGGCCCAGCAATGTGAACAGCACCAGAAAGATCGGGATCGTCCCGAACAGGCGGTCCAGCCCGTATCCGATGCCAAATCCGATCGCCAGACCGGATACCATTTCGATGACCATCCGCCAGGCAAGCTCGCCCCCGGATATGTCAGCATCCGCGCGGGGCTTGGGCTGTTTGGCCTTTTTCGCCGCTTCGATCCGCTCCTCAAGCTGCGACAGGCGCTGCTTTTGGTCGTCTTCGGTCAACGGCGTCACCCTCACGCTTTCTTGGCCATGGTGCTAAGGGGGAGAAGGCGTAGAGTCAACGGCTCAGATGTCGCGCGTCGCGCCTGTGTAACCTGTTGTTATATTGCGTATTTTCAGCAAGAAGAGGCAGAGGCGCACACGTGCCACGGCGGGTGCGTAGGCCAAATGAGACGAAATCGCATATTCAACCAAATGGTTGACGATTGATCGGGGTTATGGTTCTGCCGGGACATGTCCGACGATCTCGACGCTGTCTTTGCGGCCCTTGCCGACCCCACGCGGCGCGCCATTCTGGCGATGCTGCTTGAGGATGACATGGCGGTGACGGATGTGGCTGAACCCTTCGAGATGTCGCTGGCTGCGATCTCGAAACATCTGGTGATCCTGACGCGGGCGGGGCTGATCGCGCAGGAAAAGCGCGGGCGGGTCAAGTGGTGCAAGCTGGAACCGGACGCGATGCGCACGGCCACCGTATGGATGCAGGGATTTGGCCAGTTCGAGCCAGTGAACCTGGATGCGTTCGAGCGGTTTCTGGAGACCGAGTTGACCGAAGCCGAGGGCACTGGGACCGAAAGCGCCTGATCCGACTAGGGCCGGCGGTGGGCCGGCGCGGCCTGATCCTCGGGTTTCAGCAGCATCAGCAGCGCCACGACGGTCAGGGCGATGCCTATCAGGACGAGGCCGGTTGGCGCGCCGTTGCCCAGCGCGGTCTCCCACAGGATCACCCAGCTTGGGGTGAGATATGTGTAGGCCATGACCTTGGCTGACGGCAGATAGAGCGCGGCGTATTGCAACAGTACGAAGGTGGCCGCACTGGCAAAGATGGCCACATAAAGCAGCCCGATCCACACGATGGCGGGCAGGTTCAGCCAGTCGGTCGCCCTCAGATCGGACCAGCCGTATAAGATGAGCATCACACATCCGGCCAGCAGCATGCCGAAGGTGAAGACCACCGCAGGCTCGCCCCGGTTCAGCCTGCGGACCATCGGCGCATAGATCGCGTGGGCCACGCAGCCCCAGAAGTAGATGACCTCGCCGCTCCCGATCTGAAAGGCGCGCAAGGCAGCCCAATCGGCGCGAAAGATCACCCAGAGCGCTCCGACGGCGCCCACCGCAAGAGCCGCGGCCATGCGCAGCGTCGTGATCTGCCGCAGCAGCATCCACCCCGCAAGTGCAGCCATAACCGGGGTCAGAGTGAAGACTGCAGCGGCACTGACCGGCGGGGCGGTTTTCAGCCCCTCGAACATTAGCACGAAATAGGTGGCGAACAGACCGCCCAGCACGAAATACCGCCACGGGGCGCGGAAGGCGCTGCGGGACAGGCCGGTGGTTGCCACTGCGGCAATTCCGATCACGATCGATGCAATGGCAAAGCGGGCGGCGTTCAGGGCGGCAGGCGTGATCTCGTTGGCGATCATCGAGCCCAGCGAGAAACTGCCCGCGACCAGCGCCGAGAATGTGAGCATGGCCAGATGGCCACGGGCCTCGGGGCTCACACCGACCAGCCCTTGGACTGTTCCTTGATGAATTTCAGGAAGGCCTGGACCTTGGTGGTGCGGTGCAGGTCCACATGGGTGACCAGCCACAGCTTGCCCGACCAGTCGGGCAGCGGGTCCATGACCTCGACCAGATTGTCATCTCGGGCGGCTTCCCACCGGGCCATGAAGCCGATCCCGGCCCCGGCGCGCACGGCCTCGCGCATGGTGAAGTTGTTGGTGCAGCGGAAGGTGAGCGCCTCGGCGGGCGCAGTGGCGCGCAGCCAGCGGGAGAAAGGCGCGCGGCTGTTTTCGTCGTCATTGCCGATGAAGAAATGGTTGGCGAAATCCTCGATGCCCGAGGGGCGGCCATACCGGGCGATATAGGATTTGCTGGCATAGAGCCCAACCTCCTGCGCCACGAAGGGCTGCACCACATTGTCCGGCTGATCTGGCGCGGCACCGGCGCGGATCGCCACATGGGCCTCGCCATATTCCAGCCGGAACAGGCGGTCGCCGGTTAGGTAGCGCACGATCAGGCCCGGATGCGACTGCTGGAACTCGGTCAATGCAGGCACGACCAGCGGCGCCAGCGAGGCCAGAGAGGTCACCACCAACTCGCCCGACACATCGTCGCCCTTGCCCTTGAGCCGCCCGACCAGTTGATTGAACTGATCCTCGGTCGCCTGCGCCACCCGCAACAGGTCGTCCCCGGCCTCGGTCGGCGTGTAGCCGCGCGCGTGGCGTTGGAACAGTTTGACGCCCAGCCGGGCCTCGATGGCGTCGATATGGCGGATGACGGTGGCGTGGTGCACGCCCAGCACCTCAGCCGCGCCGCTGACCGTTCCCATCCGCGCCACCTGATAGGCGGTGCGCACCTCGTCCCAGTTGTCCATATCGGGTCGCCCTCAATGTGCAAAATCCAACACTTCTTGTTGATATATCGGCGTTGCGTTCGCTGGTGCAATAACCAATTTTCAGACACCGCAAGAGACTCCCTTATGAGGAACCGCAAAATGCCGCATACCATCCTGCATATCGACGCCTCGGCCCGCCGCGCCGGGTCAACCACCCGCGAACTGTCCGGCCAGATCGTCAAGCATCTGGGCGCCAGCCGCATCATCCGCCGCGATCTGGCCACGCCGCTGCCGCTGCTGACCGAGGATTGGGTCAACGCCAACTTCACCCCTGCGGACCAGCGCGACGCGGTGCAGCGCGATCTGCTGTCGCTGTCGGACGAACTGGTGTCCGAGTTGAAGGAGGCAGACACCATCGTGATAGGCCTGCCCATCTACAACTTCTCGGTGCCCGCCGCGTTTAAGGCCTGGATCGACCTTGTCGCCCGCGTGGGTGAGACCTTTGCCTATAGCGAGACCGGCCCCAAAGGGTTGCTTGAGGGCAAGCGTGCCATCCTGGCCGTGGCCTCGGGCGGCACCGCCGTAGACTCCGAAATCGACTTTGCCACCACCTATACCCGTCATGTTCTGGGCTTTGTCGGCATCACAGAGGTCGAGGTGATCGCCGCCGACCGCATGGCGCTGGACCCCGAGGCAGCGTTGGAAGGCGCGCGCGCCGCCGTGGCGCAGCTGGCCGCCTGATCCGCCACCACTCACTGCCGCCGGCCGTTTCCGGGTCGGCGGCATGCCACCTCTGGTCAACACTCCGGGAACCGGTCAAACTGCGCCCTTGGACGGAACCGCAGACGGGACCCACATAAAATGAAAAAGATCGGCATTCTCGGCGGCGTCGGCTGGGCCTCGACCGTGGATTATTACCGCGCGATAGCCGAAGGCGCAGGCCGGTTCTTTGCCGAACGTGGCCATGGCTCGCCCCTGCCGGTCCCGCCAATGACCATCGAATCCGTGACCCAGGCCAAAACTCGCGCTCTGCGTGGCAATCCCGACGATGAAGTGAGTTGGGCCGCATTTGACGCCGTCTTTCGCGAGGCATTGCTGACGCTGGAGAAAGCCGGTTGCGATTTCGCCATCATCGCATCGAACACGCCCCACGCTAGGCTGCACGCGATCCGGCAGGGCGTGACCCTGCCGATCCTCAGCATCTTCGACGAAACCGCCCGGGCGACTGCCGCCACCGGCGCGACGCAGGCGCTGGTCCTCGGCACCACAGTGACCATGCAGGCGCGCAACTATGCCGAGACCCTCTCGACGCACGGGATCACCGCCAACGACACCCTGCCGGACAGCGAGATTGCAGAGATGCAGGCCATGATCGACGAGGATTTCTATGGCGGCGCCTCGAACCGCGCCCGCGCCCGTCTGCTGGAGTTCTGCAACGCACACGCCGAGCCCGGCACTGCCATCCTGCTCGCCTGCACCGAATTGCCGCTTGCCTTCCCCGAACATCTCGACGCGGTGAGTTTTGAGGCCGACGAGCACCTGTTCGTCAACCCCTCAGCCGCCCACGTCGCTGCCGCCCTGAGTGAAGCCTTATGGGACGAGCCCACGAAGCACCCCGGCTGAGCACACCCTGCTCTTCCTCTTGCAAGAAACATCCCCGCCGGAGGCATGCGCCCTCAGGCACATATTCATGCTCAGGGCAGCCAGGTCACCTCACACCCGATCCGCTCAAAAAACGCCATCACATCCGTCTGCGCCATCGCCACGGTCCGGTCGTTGACCAGCGGGTGCATATAGATGACCTCGGCCTCTTGCGCGGCGGCATCCATGAAAAAGCGCACGTTGTTGTTCACGCCGTTGAGCATCGCCAGCGGGCTGACCGCACCGGGGCGGATACCGAGGTTCTGCATCAGCCGGTCGGGCGAGCCAAAGGACAGGTTCCCCACCCCAAGCGCGGCGCCCAAGCCTTTGAGGTCGATCTCGCGGTTCTGCTCCAGCGTGACCAGATAGTTCCGTTTCTTCTTGTCCCGCAGATACAGGTTCTTGACCCGCAGCGCCTTTTCGCAGGGCACCATGAACTGATCCTCGACCGCTTTCGACTCCTCGACAGTGCGCAGCGGCACATGTTCATGCAGGCGATAGTCCAGCCCCCATTCGGTGAGATGCGCCAGAAGCGCATCCGAGCTGACCGGCAGACTGTCCTGAAAGGCCGAAGATGCGTCCATGAGATCCTCCTGAAGTCGCGGATCGCTCATGACGCAACGGCGCGCGCGATGCAACCGCTTGATCTTCGCCCGCGACCTGATGTTATCGTCGCGTTCATGAAGATCATCAGAAACACACCTGAACAACTGATCCTGTCATACGTGCCATGGCTGACCGGCTTATTCCTGATCGGCATTCTGATTGTGTTTCTTGCAGCGGGCCTATCGGAACTCAGCAAGGCTGACAAAAAAATCGCCGAGATTGCGTATGCACTGCTTGTGCCGGTCGTTGTGTTCGGCATTTTGTTCTGGGGTTTGGTGCAGCGAATACAGATAATAATGGATCGACCAAACGACAAACTAACAATACGCCGCCGTACGCTGATGGGTCATCAGGTGAACTCTTTCAAACTTTCGGACTTCAGATGCAGTGAAATGCAGCCGTCGCGTTCCGGTGGGCACAATAAAAACTATCGACCGGTGCTGTATTTCGTTCATGTCGACGGCACGAGTATTGTTCCGCTCTTCACCGGCTACAGCAATTGGTCCGGTCGTATGCACCGAGCGGTGGACGCGATGAACGAATGGCACCAAGCCCATCCAGTTGACTCGGCGGCCGATACAACGTAACGAGACCGCCAATCATCCGGAAGCGTCACACCTTCCGGTCCCTTGAGTCGTTCAGGGATCGCCCCCCACCAGCGTGTTACGCCCGTGGGGGCGTTTGTGCATTGACCCGTCCGCCCCTAAGTATGGGGCGCCAACAGCAAACCGGCGAAGGAGGCCGCAGGCATGTTTGAAAATCTATCCGAACGCCTCTCTGGCGTCTTCGATCGGCTGACCAAGCAAGGTGCCCTGTCCGAAGAGGATGTAAAAACCGCCCTGCGCGAAGTCCGCGTGGCGCTTCTGGAAGCCGACGTTTCGCTGCCGGTCGCCCGCGACTTCATCAAGAAGGTGCAGGAGCAGGCCACCGGTCAAGCCGTGACCAAGTCGGTCACCCCCGGCCAGCAGGTGGTCAAGATCGTCCATGACGCGCTGGTCGATGTGCTGCGGGGCGAGGAAGACCCCGGCAAGCTCAAGATCGACAACCCGCCCGCGCCGATCCTGATGGTCGGCCTGCAGGGTGGCGGTAAGACCACCACCACCGGCAAGCTCGCCAAACGGCTGAAGGAGAAAGAGGGTAAACGGGTCCTGATGGCCTCGCTCGACGTCTACCGCCCGGCGGCGATGGATCAGCTGGCGGTGCTTGGCACCCAGATCGGTGTCGACACGCTGCCCATCGTGCCCGGCCAGAAACCCGTGGACATCGCCAAACGCGCCAAGCAGCAGGCAGCTCTGGGCGGCTACGACGTCTACATGCTGGATACTGCGGGCCGTCTGCATATCGACGAAGTGCTGATGCAAGAGGTCGAGGACGTCCGCAACGTGGTCGAGCCGCGCGAGACGCTGCTGGTGGTCGACGGCCTAACCGGCCAGGTTGCCGTCGAGGTGGCCGAGGAGTTCGACGCCAAGATCGGCATCTCGGGCGTGGTTCTGACCCGGATGGACGGCGACGGGCGCGGCGGTGCGGCACTGTCGATGCGCGCGGTCACTGGCAAGCCGATCCGCTTCGTCGGTCTGGGCGAGAAGATGGACGCGCTGGAGACCTTTGAGCCCGACCGGATCGCGGGCCGCATCCTCGGCATGGGCGACATCGTCGCGCTGGTCGAAAAGGCGCAGGAGACCATCGAGGCCGAACAGGCCGAGCGCATGATGAAGCGCATGGTCAAGGGTCAGTTCAACATGAATGACCTGAAGATGCAGCTGGAACAGATGATCCAGATGGGCGGCATGCAGGGCATGATGGGCATGATGCCGGGCATGGGCAAGATGGCCAAGCAGATCGAGGATGCGGGCATGGACGACAAGGTCCTGCGCCGTCAGATCGCCATGATCCAGTCGATGACCAAGCGTGAACGCGCCAACCCTGCCTTGCTGCAGGCCAGCCGCAAGAAGCGGATCGCGGCGGGTTCAGGCATGGAGGTCAGCGACCTTAACAAGCTTCTGAAGATGCACCGGCAGATGTCGGACATGATGAAGAAGATGGGCAAGATGGGTAAAGGCAAGATGCTGAAACAGGCCATGAAGGGCATGTTCGGCAAGGGTGGTGCGCCCGCGGATATGGCCGAGATGGCCCAAGGCATGGACCCCAAGGCGCTGGAACAGGCGGCAAAGGCGATAGGTGGCGGCAAAGGCCTGCCCGGTGGCCTGCCCGGCCTCGGCGGCGGCATGGCCCTGCCTCCGGGTCTGAGCGGGTTCGGGAAGAAAAAGTAAGTGAATCGAGCTCCCAATATAACGACTGAGCGCCTTATGCTGCGCCATCACGTCATGTCGGACTTTGAGCCGCTGAGTGACCTGATGGCCAGTCGGCGTGCGCAGTTCATGGGAGGGCCGTTTTCGGCTAAGGACAGCTGGTACATGGTCGCCGCCGAGGTTGGCAGCTGGTCCTTGCTGGGCCATGGCAGCTGGGCGATTGAACGGCGCGCGGACAGTGCCCTGGTCGGGCAGGTCGGCATCAACAGGCCCGCACATTTCCCGGAAGTCGAAATCGGATGGGTATTGCTCGACGGTTTCGAGGGCCATGGTTACGCGACCGAGGCCGCACTCGCCGCTCTGGATTGGGCCTGGGCCGAACTGCCGGTCAAGACCATCGTCAGCTACATCACGCCGGGCAACAACCGCTCGGTCGCAGTCGCCGAACGGCTTGGCGCCGAGCCGGACCCCAAGGCCCCACTGCCCACCGGGGAAACGCGGGACGAAACAATCGTCTACCGGCATGCGGCCCGGGGCCGAGTGGAGGCCTGTGCATGACCGGCCTGTCCCTGAACATCCCACGGCTCGAGACCGAGCGTCTGATCCTGCGCGCGCCCTGCGAGGCGGATCTGGATGCTGAGGCCGAGTTCTTTGCCTCGGATGCCTCGAAGTTTGTCGGCGGGCCGAAGCGCCCGGATGAGACCTGGCGCTCGATTGCGATGTTGCTCGGCCATTGGGCCCTGCGCGGCTATGGGTTCTGGGGGGTCGAGGAGAAGGACACTGGCACTTATGCCGGCCATGTCGGCCTATGGTTCCCGCATAGCTGGCCCGAGCCGGAAATTGGCTGGACCCTGATGAACACCGCGACCGGTAAGGGGTACGCGACCGAGGCCGCGCTGGCCGCGCGCGCCCATGCCTATGACGTGCTGGGATGGGAAACTGCGATCTCGCTGATCGACCCGGCGAACACTGCCAGCCGGGCGGTGGCCGAGCGGCTGGGCGCGACCTTCGACTACACCTATGAACACCCTGCGTTCGGCACCATGCAGGTCTGGCGCCACCCCGACCCGGGCGATCTGGTGAATGGCGGGATGGAGGCCTACGCATGATCGACCTCCAGATCCCCACCCTGAAAACCGACCGCCTGATCCTGCGTGGCCCCGAGGCGCGCGATTTCGACAATGTTGCCGCGTTCTTTGCTGACAAGGACCGTAGCTGGGGCTTTGGCGGGCCGCTGGGCCGCAACGAGGCGTGGCGGTGGTACGCCAGCATGATCGGCCATTGGGTTCTGCATGGCTACGGCTTCTGGATGGCTGAAACCCGTGACGGCCAGCCTGTGGGCTTTGTCGGCATCTGGGCCCCCGAGGGTTGGCCGGAACCGGAGCTGGGCTGGGTCATGTTCGAGGGCGCCGAGGGCAAGGGCTATGCCCGCGAGGCCGCCGAAGAGGTGCGCCGCTTTGCCTATGAGGTGCTGGGCTTCGACACGCTCAGCTCGAATATCTTCCCGGGCAATGACCGCTCGGTCGCGTTGGCCGAACGCATGGGGGCATGGTTCGAGCGCAGCTACGAAAACGTCACCCACGGCACCGAGATGGTTTATCGCCACCCCGGCCCGGAACAGCTGGCGGAGGGGGAGGCATGACCGGCTTTTCTCCGTCAAACCCGACCCTCGAAACCGAGCGTCTGATCCTGCGCAAACCTGCCGGGCGCGACACCGACGCGATGCTGCAACTCTTTCAGAGCGACCGAGCGGTTCATATTGGCGGGCCCTATTCGCTGGGACGCGCCTGGCGGCACTTTGCCTCTGAAATCGGCCACTGGGACATTCTTGGATTTGGCATGTGGGCCGTGACCGCCAAAGACGATGACCAGATCCTGGGCATGGTCGGTCCGTGGTGTCCGGCGGACTGGCCGGAGAATGAAATCGGTTGGCTGGTTCTGCCCGAGGCCGAAGGCAAAGGTATTGCCTTCGATGCGGCGCAGGCCGCGATACTGCACGCGTTTGATGTGCTGGGATGGGAAACGGCGGTCAGCTATATCGATGCCGACAATGCGCGATCGATTGCTCTGGCCGAACGGCTGGGCGCAACGCTCGATCCGGATGCGCCTCAACCGAAGATCGACACACCGTGCCTGGTCTACCGGCATCCGCGCCCGATCGCAGGAGGTGCGGCATGAGCTTTGCCTGCGAACTCCCCATCAAGGGGCCAGCCGCCGACCGCGCCGCTGCGATGGCCGCGCAAATCCCGGTGCTGGAGACCAAGCGTCTGCGCCTGCGCGCGCCCGTGCTGACGGATTTCCCGGCCTATGCCGAGATCGCCTGCAGCCCCCGCGGCGCGTATCTGGGCGTCTCGTCGCGCAAGGACGCGTGGTATGATTTCGCCAACACGGTGGCTGGGTGGCTGCTGCGCGGGCATGGGTTGTGGTCCGTTGAAACCCATGACGGCGTCCTGCTGGGCTTTGTCGTGATCGGGTTCGAACCCGGCGACGAGGAACCCGAACTGGGCTTTGTGATGACCAAAGCGGGTGAAGGGCACGGCTATGCCGCCGAGGCCGCGCGCGCCGCGCGCGATTTCGCCTTCGGCACGCTGAAGCTGCCCTCGCTTGTCAGCTATATCGACGCCGACAACGCCCGCTCGATCGCGCTGGCCAAACGGCTGGGCGCGTATCAGGACGGTGTGATCCGTGAGGCGGGCGAACCCGAGGCCTTCATCTTTCGCCACCCTCTGCCGGGGGAGGTGTGAGATGAGCGCACAGAACATCCCCACCCTCGAAACCCGGCGCCTGATCCTGCGCGGCCCCGAGCCGCAGGACTATCCGGATTTCAAGGCCACCTTCACCAGCTACCGCGCGCGTTTCATGGGCGGGCCGCTGAATACTTATGAATCGTGGATGCTCTACGCCGCCGAGATCGGCCACTGGCAGATCCGCGGCTATGGTATGTGGATGATCCACGACAAGGCCACGGACGAAACCTATGGCATGGCCGGCGGCTGGAAACCCGCAGGCTGGCCCGAGGCCGAGATCGCCTGGGTGATCTGGCCTGAGGCAGCAGGCAAGGGCTATGCGCTTGAGGCCACCCACGCGGCGCGCGCCTATTTCTACGGCACGCTCGGCTGGGACTGCGCCGTCAGCTATATCGACCCCAAGAATCTGGACTCGATCCGGCTGGCCGAACGGCTGGGGGCCAAAAAGGACCATGACGCCGCCACCATCGACGGCAGTGACGCAGTCTACCGCCATCCCACACCCGCCGAACTGACCGGAACCCAGCTTGGCGACGGGATCGAGATGGAGATCTCGCACTATGCCGACCCGCTCTTCAAACCGAAAGGATGGGCCCTTGACTGAACACAAGTCCGATCCCGTGGCCCGCGCCGCCAAACTGCTGGCCGAGCACCGCGACAGCATCGACCGGCTGGACGCGATCCTTGTCTACACCCTGGGCGAACGGTTCAAGCACACCCAGTCGGTGGGCAGGCTGAAAGCGGCACACGACCTTCCCCCGTCCGATCCCGCGCGCGAAGCGGCGCAGATCGCACGGCTAGAAGACCTGGCGAAAAAGGCCGACCTGGATCCCGATTTCGCCAAGGCTTTCCTGAACTTCATCATTCAGGAAGTCATCCGACACCATAAGAAACACCAGGAATAACCGGCTCATACCCGGTCAACGCCATCAAAGGAGAAACACCATGGCAATGAAAATCCGTTTGGCCCGTGGCGGCTCGAAAAAGCGTCCCTTCTACCGCATCGTAGCTGCCGACAGCCGCATGCCGCGCGACGGCCGTTTCATCGAAAAGCTGGGTACCTACAACCCGCTGCTGCCGAAAGACAGCGAAGAGCGTGTGAAGATGAACATGGAGCGCATTCAGTACTGGCTGGATCAGGGCGCACAGCCCACCGACCGGATCGCCCGCATGCTGGAAGCTGCCGGTGTTCGCGAAAAGGCCGAGCGCAGCAACCCCAACAAGGGCACCCCGGGCAAGAAGGCCCAGGAACGCGCTGAAGAGAAAGCCGCCAAGGCTGCTGATGCCGCCGAGGCCGCAGCTGCCCCGGCAGAAGAAGCCGCCGAAGAATAAGCGGGGCCTGCGTGCAGGATCAGGCTTTCAGTGACGATTTCCGCACGCAGTTCGATCTGCTGATGCGGCTCCGGCGCGATGTGCGCCGGTTCCGCACCGATCCGGTGGACGAGGCGGTGTTGACGCGCTGCCTCGACACCTTTCGCCTGGCCCCTTCGGTGGGGCTGAGCGAACCCTGGCGCGTGCTCCGCGTCGCAAGCGATGCGGCCCGCGCTGCCGCTTTGAAGAATTATCAGACTGCCAATGCGCAGGCGCTGTCGGGCTATTGCGGCGACCGCGCGCGGCAGTACAGCCGGCTGAAGTTGTCGGGAATGCAGGACGCCCCGGTGCAACTGGCCGTCTTTTGCGATGACGCCACCGGCAAGGGCCACGGGCTGGGCGCCAAGACCATGCCCGAGATGCGCCGTTATTCGGTGGTGACCGCCGTCACGCTTTTCTGGCTCAGCCTGCGGGCGGAGGGGCTGGGACTGGGCTGGGTGTCGATCCTCGACCCCGAGCAACTGGCCCGCGATCTGGACGTACCCCAAGGCTGGCGCCTGATCGGGTATTTCTGCGTTGGCTGGCCGCAGGAGGTCTCTGAGACGCCGGAACTTGAAACCGAGGGCTGGGAAATGCGTGACAAAACCCTGTTGATCGAGACACGGTGAGGGCAGATGTTCAGACCGATCCGATTTGTCCTGCTGATCGCAATCGCCTTTATCGTCGGCGTGTTCTATGAGCGCAACGCCCACGGCGAGCGCTGCGCCGAGGCCGGTGGCCGGGTCGTGTCCAACCTGTGTGAAGGAGGACAGAGATGAGCGATCTTGTCTGCGTCGGTGCCGTCGCCGGGTCGTTCGGGGTGCGCGGCGAGGTGCGGCTGAAAAGCTTCTGCGCCGTGCCGGAGGATATCGAGGCCTACTCGCCCCTGACCGATGAAACCGGCAAGGACAGCTATCCGGTCATCCTGACCCGTGCGGTCAAGAACGGCTTTGCCGCGCGGCTGGGAGGGATCGAGACCAAGGAACAGGCCGACGCGATCAAGGGCCTGCGCCTTTATGCCCGGCGCGATCAGTTGCCCTCGCTGCCGGATAACGAATACTACCATGCCGATCTGATCGGGCTCGAGGTCTATGACACCGGCGGCACACTAATCGGCCATGTCAAGGCGGTGCAGAACCACGGCGCCTCGGATCTGCTGGAGATCCAGGGGCCGGGGCTGAAATCGACCGTGCTGCTGCCGTTTACATTGGCCGCCGTGCCGACCGTCGATCTGGGCAAGGGCCGCATCATTGCCGACCCGCCCGAGGGGCTGTTCTGAATCATGTCCGACACGCCCGCCAAATCCCACGGACGCAAGGCGATCCGCCCCACGTTGAAACCGCGCGAACTGATGACACCGACGCCGGACCTGGTGGACGTTTGGAAGGCCAAGATCGTCACCCTGTTTCCCACCGCCTTTCCCGGCGTGCTGGGCGAAAGCCTGACCGGCAAGGCGCTGCAGGAGGGGCTGTGGCAGCTTGAGACCATCGATCTGCGCGAGTTCGGTATCGGCAAGCACCGCAATGTGGATGACACGCCTGCGGGCGGCGGCGCGGGCATGGTATTGCGCGCCGACGTGCTGGGCGCGGCAATCGAGCAGGCGATGGTCGGGGTGCAAGGAAACTGGCCGCTGATCTACCTCAGCCCACGCGGCAGGCCGATGGACCAGACGCTGATGCAGAACCTCGCCCGCTGCGACGGTGTCACCCTGCTCTGTGGCCGGTTCGAAGGTGTCGACGAGCGGGTGCTGGAGCATTACGGCGTCCAGGAGGTCAGTCTGGGCGATTTCGTCATGACCGGCGGCGAGATCGCGGCACAGGCGCTTATCGACGCCACTGTGCGGCTGATCCCCGGGGTTCTGGGCAATCAAGCCTCGGCTGAGGAGGAGAGCTTTTCCTCGGGCCTGCTGGAACATCCGCAATACACCCGCCCCGCCGAATGGCAGGGCCGCCCGATCCCCGAGGTTCTGATGTCCGGCCATCACGGACGCATCGCCGACTGGCGGCACCAGATGTCGGAAGAGATCACCAAGGCCCGCAGGCCCGACCTGTGGGCGCGGCACCAGCAGTCGAAGGATGGCGAAACCGACTGAGGTTTTGCCAACCCACACAGGAATCCCGGTCCATTTTCACGCTTCATGTGGACTGGACGCTACGGAGTCCGGGATTCTCGGCATATGCTGCTTCAAGTTGTGCCAAAGCCGCGATAACACATCTTGAACTTTTAAAGGCCGCGCGATTCGAAAGCGGTCCGAAGGGGAATGGATGAAAAAGATATTGTTAGGAGCTTTGGTGCTCATAACGGCGTGCGGGCGGCTGCCCGGCCCGTCGATTCCGATGCAATCCGGTCATAACCTGCATTCCGCCCGCGCCGCCGTGCAGGCGTGTTCGGCCCATGCAGACCGAGGCGGGAAAAGTGCCGTTGTTGGCGGGTATGTCAGCAGCATCATTCTGGCCGGTGTGATTGTCGGACCGATCGTCGTCGCCTCGAACCAGCGCAACATTCGAGCGCATGGTGAGGTGGACGGAGTGGACCGCTGTCTGTCCAAGCGCGGGTTCGAACGGCGTGATCTGACTTCGAACGAGGTCGCCCGGCTGAGCAACAGCACGCCGGAGCAGCGCGAGCGGATTCTCGACCACCTCGTCGGCGGCGGCAATATCGACACGTTTGGTCTGCCCTCGGTTTAAGCCCGGAACCACGTGGCGCCCTTATGGGGCAGGCGCGCCTGAGACCCAGCGCGACCAGCTGTCTGGGCCGCCACGGAAGACGTTGATGTCCACCCGGCCACTGATACCGGGCACCAGACCGGTGCCGGTATATTGCCAAAAGGTCCAGGGCGCGCCGGGATAGACCTCACGCGGGTGCCCGGCCACAGAGCGCAGCCAGAACTCGGTGCCGCGCAGGCGTCCGATGCCGGTTTCCTGATAGAAATCGACCGTCGTGTAGACAATGGGCCGCCGCCCGTAATGCCGTTCGAGAATATCCAGGAACCGCCTGGCCTCGGCGCGGACCGTGGCGCCGTCGGGGCGCTTGCGGCAGGTGCGGGAGCGCGGGTTCCATTCCATGTCCAGCACATGCGGCAGGTCAGAGCCCTTGGGCACGTGCTGGATGAACCATCGCGCCTGCACATCAGCAGGACGGCAGAAGTAAAAATAATGGTATGCGCCCCAAGGCACCCCTGCTGAACGAGCGCCACGGCGGTGGTTCTCGAACATCGGGTCGGCCAGATCGCCGCCTTCGGTCGCCTTGATGAACGCGAAACTGACGCCCGAGGCACGGGCCGTCCGCCAGTCGATATCCCCCTGCCAGCGCGATATGTCGATGCCATGGACCGGATAGGACCCGGGCGCGCGGCCTTCCCATTCATGCGGATCGGCATCGCCGAACCTCGGATAGGTGAACAGAGACCCGGATGCCGCGGTCGCGGGTTGCACGGTTGGTCTCGGTTCAGGAGCGCGGCGGCCGCAAGAAACAAGAACAGCCATCATCAGAAGAAGGGACAAAACCAAACGCATCAAATCACTCCAAACGTCTTTGACAAATCGCTTTCCCCCTCGATGTCCAGAATGCGTGTTTGGCACCGAAAGACAATCGGCCATGACCCGGCTTGCCGGATTTCCGCCGCCCGGTCCGAATTTTTGCGCAGGAACCCGAACAACAGCCTGTTGAGGGCTTGATCCCCGACCGCAAATTCCCTAAACGAGGCCGGTCTGGAATCGCCTGCCGCGACTCCGGGTCTTTGATCTGTTGCGCAACTGCCTGCCCTGCTTTCTTCGGCACCCGGCGCGCGCCAGCGGATCGACGCAAAGGAACAGACGATCTGACCTCTGGCGGGCCGCCACATGCGGGACCCGGTGAAGACCAAGAGCTCTCAGGCCGCGCGCAACTTCGTGGATCAACCGCGAGCAAACAGGAGAAACTGCGATGGACCTGATCGCACAGCTCGAGGCGGAACAGATTGCCGCCCTGGGGAAGAACATCCCCGACTTCAAAGCCGGTGACACCATCCGTGTCGGCTATAAGGTGACCGAAGGGTCGCGCACCCGTGTGCAGAACTACGAAGGCGTCTGCATCGCGCGCAAGAACGGCGACGGCATCGCCGGATCGTTCACCGTCCGCAAAATCTCGTTCGGCGAAGGCGTGGAGCGTGTGTTCCCGCTGTATTCGACCAACATCGACAGCATCACCGTTGTCCGCCGTGGCCGCGTCCGTCGCGCCAAACTGTACTACCTGCGCTCGCGCCGTGGTAAGTCCGCGCGTATCGCAGAGGTTACCAACTACAAGCCCAAGGCTGGCGCCGAGGCGTAAGGAGCGGAAAGATGAAAAAAGACATCCATCCCGATTATCACCTCATCGACGTCAAGATGACCGATGGCACCGTGGTTCAGATGAAATCCACCTGGGGCGCAGAAGGCGACCAGCTGGCCCTGGAAATCGACCCGTCCTCGCATCCGGCCTGGACCGGCGGCGGCACCCGCCTGATGGACACCGGCGGCCGCGTGTCGAAGTTCAAGAAGAAATACGAAGGTCTGGGCTTCTGATCCCCGCCCCCTTCGGAAGATACAAGGCCGTCCCGGTGGGACGGCCTTTTCTTTTTTGTACCACCGGCAAACAGCGTCGCGGCACGTTATCTGGTTTCGATGGGCGGCAGGCTCAGGTGAGATCTTCCATCTTGGCGTCCGGTGCGTTTTTCTTCACGGACTCGATGCCGTTTTCGCGCGATGCCGTGCTTTCGTAGGTTTCGCTGGTGCCGATCACCTGCCCATTCGTCGCCTTGAGATTGAACATCGGCTTTCCGCTGCTGGTGTCCTTGCGCTCGTAGCGCCCGTCTTCCGGAGCGTTCTTGCGCACGGACTCGATGCCGTTCTCGGCACTGGCGCGCTGCTTGTAGCCCTCACTCGCCAGAATGATCTGACCGTTACCGGCCTTGAGACGGAACCGGAATTCGCCGGCCTTGTCCTTGTAAAGCTCGAATTTCCCAGCCATGAAGCACCACCTTTCTTTTCACTGTCATGATGTGTGAACCTTACCCAGCATTTCGCTGTTGGCAATCACCGACCGTTTCCGGGCGCGCGAAATCGCGCCTTTGCCCGGCGACGGCAGGGCATCCGTACCTGCCCTGGCGAAATCCACTTTCCGCCCCGTCACTGTTCCCTTAGCGCCGCATTGCCCTTTTTTGGTGGGTAAGATCGGCGTCTCACCGCTTCCCTTCCTTTGGCGCACAACATATAGTGTCCGGCAACAACGCGCAGGCAATCGCGCGAAGGCTGGGGACACAGGCATGGCACATATCATTGTGGTCGGAAACGAAAAAGGCGGCGCCGGGAAATCCACGGTCTCGATGCATGTGGGCACCGCACTGGCCCGGCTGGGGCACAAGGTCAGCTCGCTCGATCTGGATCTGCGCCAGCGCAGCCTGGGGCGTTACTTCGAGAACCGTCGCACCTTCATGAACGGCTCGGACCTGAACCTGCCCAGCCCCGACCATCATGACCTGCCCGAGATCGACCCGGCCTCGCTGAAACCCGGTGAGAATATCTATGACCACCGCCTGTCCGCCGCTGTTGCCACGCTGGAAAGCGACAGCGACTTCATCCTGATCGACTGCCCCGGATCGCACACGCGGCTCAGCCAGGTGGCGCATTCGCTGGCCGATACGCTGATCACGCCGCTCAACGACAGTTTCATCGACTTCGACCTGCTGGCCCGGATCGACGCCAAGGGCGAAAAGATCCTTGGCCCCTCAGTCTATTCCGAGATGGTGTGGAACGCCCGCCAGTTGCGGGCGCAGGCCGGGCTGAAGCCGATCGACTGGATCGTGGTCCGCAACCGCGTCGGCACCCAGCGGATGGTCAACAAAGAAAAGATGCAGCGCGCCATCGACATGCTGTCCAAGCGTATCGGGTTCCGCACCGCACCCGGCTTTTCCGAACGGGTGATCTTTCGCGAGCTGTTTCCGCGCGGCCTGACGCTGTTGGACCTCAAGGATATCGGGGTCAAGCAGCTCAACATCTCGAACATCGCAGCCCGGCAGGAATTGCGCGACATGATGAAAGCGCTCAGCCTGCCCGGGGTGGAGATCGATTTCTGAGCTTTGGCAGATTTGTTTATCTGATTTGCGGGTCTTCCACACCTTCGCTGCGACCGATGCGTGGGCGAGAACCGAGCTGCAACAAGCGCAGAAAGCGCGCCTGGGCAAATGCTGTAGTTTCGCAAGCGGACGTTAGCGCGGCTTGGCACTCAGGAGGGGGCAATCCCCAACTTCGAATCCCGCAATAGCCCTGCGCGCGTGGCTATTCCTTTTCCACATTTGCCAAAGCCATTTGCAGCTTCACGATTTTCGAGTCGCGCAGGGCGGCCAGTTTTTCGATGGACATATCGCCTATGGCTTCGCCAAGACCCTCAGCGAGCATTTCAGACACTTCGGGCGTGAGTTGTGGAGTACCGAGATCATCCCACCAGCCGTTGAACGTATCGGAAAAATGGTCACAGAAAGCAGCCAAACCGCCTGATCCGGCACCAAGACTAAAGAGCGTCGTCGGCCCCATTGCCGCCCACCGAAGCCCGGGGCCTGCGGACATGGCTTTGTCGACATCTCCTACGCTGGCCACACCGGATTGCACCAGATGGATCGCCTCGCGCCAGACGGCGGCCTGGAGACGGTTTGCCACGTGGCCCGGGACTTCTTTGTTCACGCGAATGGTGACCTTGCCGATATCCTTGTAGAATGCCTCGGCTGCGGAAACCACGCCTGGATCCGTAAGGTCATTTCCCATCACCTCGACCAGGGGGATCAGATGCGGGGGATTGAAAGGGTGGCCCAGAATGAAACGCCGGGGGTTTCCCCATCCGGCCTGCATCTGGCCTAGCGTCAGGCCAGAGGCCGAGCTTGCCACGACGGCATCCGGTTCGACAGCAGGTTCTATCTCCGCAAAGATGGCGTGTTTGATTGGCAAGCGTTCCGGGACGTTTTCCTGAATGAAGCTTGCACCTTCAGCAGCCTCGCGCGCCCAACGCACAAAGGTGACCCGATCCGGACTGCCTCTTGATGTCAGGCCCAACTCGCTCATGGTGTCCCAAGCCTGATCGATATAGGCACGCACGGCGTCCTGTGCGCCTTCGGCCGGGTCGTAAACCGCAACCGAACGGCCGGAGGCCAGGAACAGCGCCGTCCAGCTGGAGCCGATGGTCCCGGCCCCCAGCACGGCAGTGTGTGTGATATCAGCCATCAGAACAGACCCGTGTTGATTGGCGATGCGGCGGTCATGCCGCCGTCGATGGTGAACAGCTGCCCCGTAGCGAAACCCGCCTCGTCCGAGGCCAGCCAGACCGCCATGGCGGCGATGTCGGCGGGCTGGCCGAAGCGGCGGGTCGCGTGGCGTGCCAGCGCGTCCTGTCGTGCCGCGTGCGGATCATCCGACAGATCAAAGCCCGCCTCCAGCATGCCGGTTTCGATCCACCCCGGACAGATCGCATTGCAGCGGACACTGGGGCCATGATCCACCGCGATGGAGCGTGTCAGCCCATGCACAAAGGCCTTTGACGCGTTGTAGAGCGCCATCGAGGGGTCCGCGACCTTGCCGGATATCGACCCGATATTGATGATCGACGCCCCCTGAGGCATGACAGGGATGAACGCCCGGCACATGTTGAACACGCCGCGGCAATTGGCTCCGATAATCAGATTCCAATCGGCGTCAGTGCTGTCCACAACAGTCTTTTCCACCTGAACCCCGGCGTTGTTCACCAGGACATCGACGGGACCGACGGCCAGCGCCAGTTCCATGACCCGCTCTGCATCCGCAACGTCCGAGCTGTGCCAGGCGACAGCCTCCGGCAGACTTTCCGGCCGATCCCCGCGTCCACAGGTACTGACGGCTGCGCCTTCGGCCATGAAAGCCTCGACAATGCCGCGCCCGATGCCCTGACGGCCGCCGGTGATCAGCGCTTTTTTCCCCGCGAGCCGCATTAGTGCGCCACCATGACATGTCGGACCGAGGTATAGGCGTCCAGCGCATAGACGCTCATATCGCAGCCGGTGCCGGAGCCCTTCATCGCGGCCCAGGGCATTTCCGGCGTGCCCACGCCGTGGGTGTTGACCCATGCAAAACCGTAGCGCAGGCGACTGGTCATCTCCATCGCGCGGCCGACATTGGCGGTCCAGACAGAAGAAGCCAGACCGTACCGGCCTGTATTGGCGATGCGCAGGGCATCTTCGGCGTCGCGGAAGCGGGAGACGGAGACGACAGGGCCGAAGACCTCCCGTGTGGCAACTTCGGCGTCGTTGTCGACATTTGCCAGCACGGTCGGGTGGTAGAAATATCCGGCGCCCTCGCCCGCTGTGCCACCCGTCACAACCTCGCAGGATGCTCGGGCGCGGTCGACGAAGCCTGCAACGCGAGCGCGCTGGCTGGCCGAGATGACCGGCCCCATTTCCGTGCCCTCGGCCTTTTGCGCGCCGGTCTTGATCTGGTTGACCTGTGCCTCGATCGCGGCGACCAGCCTGTCATACACCCCGTCCTGGGCCAGCACGCGGCAGGGCTGGGCGCAGTCCTGACCGGCGTTGAAAAAGCTGCCATAGCGTATGGTTTCGGCAACGGCATCTATGTCTGCATCGTCAAAGACGATTACCGGGGCCTTGCCGCCCAGTTCCAGATGCACATGGCGGATCTGATTGCCCGCAGCCCGCATTGCCGCCATGCCGGTCGCGGAGCTTCCTGTCACAGTGATGGCCTCCATCTGCGGGCTGTTGATCAATTGATCGCCGATGGTCGGGCCAGCGCCGTGGATCACATTCAGAACGCCCTTGGGCAGAATTTCGTTCAGCAGTTCTGCAGCCCGCAAAGTCGACAGCGGCGTGAGTTCGGAGGGTTTCAGCACAACCGTACAGCCCGCTGCAATCGGTGCCGCCAATTTCCAAGCCGCCATCATCAGCGGATAGTTCCAGGGAGCAATGGCCGCAACGGGTCCAACAGGGTCCCGGCGGATCATGCTGGTATGGCCTGCGACGTATTCCCCTGCGGCGGAACCTGACATGGTCCGTGCCGCGCCGGCAAAGAAACGGAACGTGTCGATCGTCAGCGGCATTTCATCGTCGCGGGCCGAGGGCCATGGTTTTCCCGCGTCCAGGCTTTCGAGTTCGGCCAGTTCATCCTGATTTGCCTCCAGGCAATCCGAGACCGCCAGCAGCAACGCAGACCGTTCCGCAGGGGTACTACGCGAGAAGCCTTCGAAGGCTTCCTCAGAGGAACGCACAGCAGCCTCAACCTGTTCCGGGCTGGCTTCATGCACCTGGGCGATCTCGGACCCGGTGGCCGGGTCCATAATCGGCAACGCTGCGCCGTCTCCGGCAACCGGTTCGCCATTGATCAGCATGTTTGTCTGCATGTTTTCCCCCCTTCAGAATGCAACCTGATCGCCGCCCTTCAGTCCGAGCCGCAGGCGCGCCTCGGCTGGGCTGGCCACTTTGAGGCCCAGGTTTTCGATGATGTTGCGGATCTTCCTGACCTGCTGGGCGCTGGACACCGCCTTTTCCCCCGGCCCGATATACAGGCTGTCCTCCATCCCGACGCGAACGTTGCCGCCCAGCAAGGCGCTTTGGGTGGTAAAGGGCATCTGGAATCGTCCGGCGGCCAGAACCGACCATTCGTAATCGTCACCAAACAGCTTGTTGGCGATAGTGTGCATATGCATCAGATTGTCGAGATCGGCACCAACGCCCCCCAGAATCCCGAACACCATTTGCACAAAGATCGGGCCATCGATCCAACCCTGATCGCGGATCCAGGCAAGGTTATAGAGGTGGCCGAGGTCATAGCATTCGAATTCAAATCGGGTACCGTGACCCTGACCCAGTTCCTTTATGCAATATTCAATGTCCGCGAAGGTATTGCGAAAGATGAAGTCGCGGGTCATGTCGAGAAACTCGGGCTCCCACGCGTGTTTCCAGTTTGAGTATTTGTCCTTCATCGGGAAGATACCGAAATTCATCGAACCGATGTTCATGCTCGCCATTTCAGGCGAGGCTTTGGTGGCAGCACGCAGGCGTTCCTCACGCGTCATGCCCAGCCCGCCGCCGGTTGAGACATTCATCACCGCATCGGTTGCCTGTTTGATACGTGGAAGGAACTCCATGAACAGGTCCGGGTTCGGATCGGGCTTGCCGGTTTCCGGGTCCCGCGCGTGCAGGTGGATGATCGAGGCGCCGGCCTCGGCGGCCTCAATCGAGGCCGCCGCGATCTCGCTTGGCGTGATGGGCAGGTGCTCGGACATGGTGGGCGTGTGAATTCCGCCTGTCGGCGCGCAGGTGATGATCACAGACTTCTGCTTGGGCATGGCACTATCCTCAGAGCTTCATCTGCTGGACTTGCGCCGACAGGCCGCCGTCCAGTACCCACAGCTGGCCCGAGGCATAGCGTGCCTCATCCGAGGCCAGCCAGTTGACCAGATTGGCGATGTCATCCGGCGTGCCATAGGTGCGCATCGGGTGGACATCGCGCACCGCCTGCTGCAATTGGTCAATGGTCTTCCCGCCACCGCCGGAACCATCGCCCGTGAAGAAGCTTTGCAGCATCGGCGTGTCGATGTAGCCGGGGCAGATGGCATTGACGCGGATGCCCTCGGGGCCATGATCGCAGGCCATCGCACGAGTCAGCGCATGCACCGCCCCCTTGGTGGCGCAATAGGCCGCGAGGCCGGGGTCGGCGATGAACCCATCATAAGACCCGAAGTTGATGATCGAAGCCGAATGTCCCGACTGAGCGGCAGCACGCATCAGCGGCAGCGCGTATTTCGAGGTCAGGAACGTGCCGGTGCAGTTCACGGCAAAGCTGCGGTTCCATTCCTCAAGCGAGGTATCCTCAATGGTCTTTTCAATCTCGATCCCGGCAGCATTGACCAGAATGTCCAGCTTACCGGCCTCGGATTTGACCTGCTCCATCGCAGCGATTGCATCTGCCTCTTGGGTAACGTCCAGCTTGACGAAGATACTGCCATCCTCATCGTGCGCTGCCAGAGAGCCTTGCGGTGTGAGGTCGGCGGCATACACCCGGGCACCCTCGCGCAGGAAACGCGCGACAATTGCGCGGCCAATGCCTCCGCGGCCGCCGGCGACCAGTGCGGTTTTGCCTTCAAGACTTCCTGTCATCGGGGTTCCTCGGGTTCAGACGGTAATGTTCAGCGGCCACGGTCCAGTCCATGTGGTTGCGCACATATTGCTGGCTGGCGTCAGAGGGCGGGTTGTAATCCCAATGCTCTCCGGCCCCGGCATCCATCGCTGCCTGCAGGGCGCGGCGGGACTTTTGGGTGGCGATGACGTTGCGGCGGAGATTTTCGCTATCCCACCGCTCGGCCACCTCAGCCGCAAAGGAGACGGCGGCGTCCTTGTAGGCCGGATCAGCGGCAAGGTTTCTGGTCTCCAGTGGATCCTTCGTCAGATCATAGAGTTGCGGCGGATCGGGGTCACAATGGATGTATTTGAGCGGCCCGCGCCGGATCATGAAAACAGGATAGGGCGTCATCTCAGCACAGTATTCGCCAATCGCTTCGTCCACCGGGTTGGCTTCGCCTCGGGCCAACGGCAGCAGCGACCGACCATCTATCGGCTCGCCAAGGATGGCCATGTCGCCCCCAGCAAGCTCAATGAAGGTGGGCAGCAGGTCGAGCAGTGAGCAGGCATTGGATGCCGAGCCTTGCGCTATGCCTGCACCGGCCATCACGAGGGGCACCCGGGCGGAGTGTTCGAAGAAATTCATCTTGTACCACAGCCCGCGCTCACCCAGCATGTCGCCGTGGTCAGCCGTCACGATGACGACCGTGTTTTCACTTTCACCGATGTCATCAATTGTTTTAACGATTTCGCCGACCTTGCTGTCGAAGTAGCTGACATTGGCCAGATAGGCGCGGCGGGCGCGGCGCACCTCTTCTTCGCTCAAAGGGACAATGTCGGCTTCAATCCCGGCCATGACACGGCGCGAGAACGGATCCTGTTCCTCAAGTCCAGGAATATATTCGGGCATGGGGATGTCTTCACCGTCGTAAAGATCCCACCACTCAGGTGTCGCGACATAAGGGTCGTGCGGATGGATGAAGCTCGCCACCAGGCAAAAGGGCGTTTCATCCCTCGCCGCCCGCGCGCGGCCCCGGTCTATCAGCCACCGGCGCGCGGCAAATCCCACCTCATCGTCATAGTCGGTCTGGAAGGTGGCAACAGCGACACCGCTCTCCTTGACTGTTTCCATATTGTGGTACCACTTGTCGATCCGCTCATCCGGGGCCTCCCAATCCGGGGTCCAGGCGAAATCGGCCGGGTAGATGTCGGTGGTGACGCGGTCCTGAAATCCATGCTTCTGGTCGGGTCCGACAAAATGCATCTTGCCGGACAGGCAAGTGCGGTAGCCAAGCGCCGTGAGGTAATGCGCAAAGGTCGGCACCGATGCACGGAACTCGCTGGCATTGTCATAGGCGGCAATGCGGCTGATCAGTTGCGCGGACATGAAGGCAAAGCGCGAGGGCGCACAGAGCGGTGAGTTGCAATAGGCCGCATCGAACCGCATGCCGCGCGCCGCCAAAGCGTCGATATGCGGCGTCTTGACCACCGAATGGCCATAGGCGCCTGTCCAATGCGGCGCCAGTTGATCGGCCATGATGACAACGATGTTGGGTCGCGTCATCTGCCAGCCCCGGCATAGGCCTCGAGAACCAAGCCGTGAAAGTGGTGCACCGCGTGCTCGGATTTGCCCGACCCGGTTGGGTCGTTCACGATACGCCCTTGGGTGAAGGCGGGTGTATTCATGCCGCGCTGTACGCTCTCTACCAGGCTGATGTCTTCGACCTGCAGAACCTCGTCCAGATAACGGATCGCATCCAGCTCGGCTTCGTTGGGCTCGGGCGTTTCCAGGAAAAAGTCATAGGTTTCGAGAGTCCGGGCCGGGCCGACGGGAATGATGTTCAGAACAATCATGCTGGATCGCCCCGGATACCGCATCAGGCAGGTCGTCGGCCATAACCACCAGACCGCATGGGTGCGCACGGTCGCATTGGAGACATCGTAAGCGGAGTTCGCGGATTTCCCTGCATCCGCCATGTGGCTGGAATAAATCCCGTGCGTGGTCACCTTGTAGGTGTCCATGTCCACCAGATCGCAGAAGTCCTTGTGCGCCGTCGGGCAGTGATAGCATTCCAGGAAATTGTCGACGACGTTCTTCCAGTTCGACTTGATGTCATAGGTCAGCCGATGGCCAAAGGTCAGTTGGTCGATATCCGGGGCCCAATGCCGGATTTCGGTTTCCAGATTGCCGGACTGTTCCGCCAGGGACGCGGCAGATGGGTCCAGGTTGACGTAGACAAAACCGGCAAACTCCTCGACCTGCACCTGGTCGAGGCAGATCTCGCCGGTGCTGAAGTTGTCCAGATGCTCGGTTTCCGGCGCACGCACCAACTGGCCATCCAGCTTATACACCCAGGCATGGTACGGGCACATGATGCGGGTGGTGCTTCCCTCTCCTTTCAGCAGCTCATGCGCGCGGTGCTTGCAGACATTGTAAAAGGCCCGCAGCCTACCCTCGCGATCCCGGACCACGGCAATTGGCTGTCCGGCAATTTCGACGGTGAAGAACGACCCGGGAGCGCGCAGCTTTTCCACGTGGCAGACCCACTGCCAGGACTTGGCGATGATCTCACGCTGATCGGCCGCAAACCACTCCTGCCGGACATAAGCGTCAGCCTTCAGCGATTGCGAATTGCCTGCATCCGCTGAATATCCCTCGCCGATCGCCGAGAACTGAGCACTGGTCGGTAGGTCTGACATGCCGAACACTCCCTCGCCTGCTGGGTTGCAAAGGTATGATCAGCCAAAAACCTCTGAACGAACGATATTCAAATCGCCCTCCACTAAACCTCATTCGCCATTTTGCAGGAGTGACGCCGGGCGGTACATCGGCCAGGCTCGGAACTCGAACGGCACGCGGCCCTCGATCCGGTCCCGGCTGGGCGGCAGTCCAAAACGCCGTTTGTAGGCCCGCGCAAAGTGCACATGACTGGGAAACCCGCACGCAAGGGCAACTTCGGAGATGGGAAGCTCGGTTTGCGTGACCAGTCCTCGCGACCGGTCAAGCCGGATATCCCGGTAGTATAGCTGCGGGCTGGTTTTTACATATTCCTGGAACAGACGGTTCAACTGGCGCTGAGAAACCCCTGCCAGTTTGCAAAGTTCAGGAATGCTGATCAGTGTTTCCAGATGGCGCTCCATGATCTCAATGGCCTTCCGGACCTTGGGCGGCGCAGTATTCCCCAAAGGCTCGAGATGATCATCGGTTTGGTGCGCGCCCGGCCCGCGCAGATTTCTGTAGAACAAGTACTTGGCGCAGTCATTGGTCAGCGCGTCGCCCATGATGCCGCGCAGCAGGAACAGGGCGAACTCTCCCGTTGCGGCGCCCCCGCAGCATGTTCCAAGGCTGCCTTCATGCAGAAACAGATCCTCACAAATCTCAGTTTGCGGGTACTTTTCGCCAAAGGCATCGATATGCTCATAATGAACGGTTGCACGCCGTCCCTGCAGCAAGCCTGCCTCGGCCAGGATGAAGGCCGCGGTATCAATGCCAGCAATGTAACTACCCGTCCTCGCAAACTTCCTTATGGCAGACAACAGCGGTTCACTTGTGAAGGCTTCGGGCGTCCAGCTGCTTGAGACGACGACGATGTCAGGCTGTGTTTGCCTAAGCGCGTCCAGTGGTTTGACGGCAATCTCAAGGCCATTGCTGGCTCGGCACATCTCACCTGCCTCGCTCGCGATGCACCATTGAAAAAGCTGTTTTCCGCCGAGGTAGTTTGCTGCCCGGAACGGATCCAGAAACGTTGTTGTCGCCGCGAGATTGAAGTGCGGCGTGACCAGAACCAAAATCTCGGTGGTCTCATTCTTGTTCTGCATGGCCACAACGTAGCGGATTCCGGGAAGCACGGCGAGCGAGGTGGGATGCTTCTCCCGCCAAAGACACTGTGGCCTTTGCGGAAAGTAACGACTGCGGCAAAGCATTGCATTTCCGAGCCTTGACCCATCTCAGTGGCCAAGCTGCAGGAATTGAAACGACACTCATGAGCATCTGGATTGTTGTTTGCATCCGTCTCAGCACCGCGTTTGGGTGACGGTCCGCTTTAGCGCCTCAGCGCACTCGCAACCTGCGACTGTTTCGGCCGCGCTAAGCTGCGATAGAAAAGGCCGGACCTTGGCAAGGGCGGCTGCAAGCTCATCCCGGGCCAGGAGCACGAGAACGTTTTCTATTCGCCTGGTCTGTACACCGTGAACAACTCCTTCGGTTCGGCCACCCCGCGCAGCATGTACCGGCCCAGAGAAATCAGGTCATAGTCGCAGGGCTCGGCGGCGCGGGCGACTTCGTCCGATAGCAGGATGCGCTGACCCAATGAACGGTGCATTCCGGCGATGCGGGCGGCCTGGTTTACCGCCGGGCCGATCACGGTGAAATCCAGCCTGTTCTCGGCGCCGATATTGCCATAGAGGATTTCACCGGCATGCAGGGCCAGCGTGAACTCGGCCACCGGCAGCCCTGCCGCGGCCCGCTCGGCATTCCGCTCGGCCATCCTTGTCTGCAATTCTTCCACCGCGGCTAATGCGGCACGGGCATCCGCGTCGATCTCGCCCACGTCGAACATTGCCATCAGCCCGTCGCCCATGAATTTCAGGATGTTGCCGCCGCAATCATGCACGACCCCCACTGCAACCGCGAGATAGTCGTTGAGCATCGCGATCATCTCAAGGCCCGGGATCTGCTCGGACAGGCTGGTGAACCCTTCCAGATCGAAGTTCCAGATCACCGCGTCGATCTGTTGCAACGATCCGCGCCGGATTTCTCCTGACAACACCCGATGCCCGGCATCCCGGCCCAGATAGACCCCAAGCAGGTCCTTGGCCATTTGCCGGTTGGCCGCCGATTTCAGCGCCAATCCGAGATGTGGCAGCGCCTCGCGGATCAACGAAAGATGGGCGTCGCAGAACCCGTCCGGCGCGTCGCTTGCCCAGGACAGCAGGACGCCCTCGGGCGCGTTGTCGGGGTCAACCGGTCGATCCGGGTCGTATTTCTCCAAAAGCAACGCCATCGCCAGATAGTCCGTGGCGCCCCGCTGGCGCAGCTCGTTGAGAAAGGGGAATCGGCTGGCCTCATTCTGCTCCACCAGCCGTTCGCGCAACGTATCGGTGTCACTGCCCAGCAAGGCATAAAGCGGGCTTTGCACCCACCGCTCTTTCGGCGTGTCGCTGTATTCGTAGTTTTCGACCAGCACCCCTTGGTCCCGGGTCCAGCTGAACCCGGTGCCGCCATAGTTGGGGTGAAACGCGTTCTGCGCCGCATGAAAGCGCATGAGGGGAATACCGAGCGCGATCAGCTGGTCGCAATAGCCCTCGAGCAGCTCCTGCTGCCCGGCCCCTTCGAGCCCCCGCTCCAACAGCCAGCCGATCAGTTGGTGAGACGCGGGCAAAGGGGTGTCGATCCTGGTCATTGGAGGCTCCAATTCATACCTGCCCGATCTGGGGTCTGTGACCCGAAATTGCCAGTACGCTAATCCATACCTGCCAGCCGCCGCAGCATCATTCGCAACAATGCCGCCTCGCCCTTGGTGAAATGCGCGGCCAGTTTGGCGTCATAGTGCTCGGCAATGCCGCGCAGCTCACGATAAACGGCCAGGCCCGCCGGGGTCAGAGTCAGGCGTTCAACCCGGCGATCCCTTTCATCACGGGTCCGGCTCAGGTATCGGCGCTGGCCCAGCTTGGCGACGGCGCGGCTGACCTTGGTCTTGTGGATGATCGCCCGCTCACCGATCTCTTTGGCGGTCATCTCGCCGTAGTTGCCCAGATGAAACAGCACTCGCCATTCGGTTCTGAGCATCCCGTAGCGATTCTTATAGACCCGCTGAAACTCGAGCGAGCTTTGCTCAGCCGCCTGATTCAGCAGGAAGGGCAGGAAATTTCGCAGATCAAAGTCATCTTTTTCTGTCATTTTCGCGTCTCCTGTCCTTGTTAGTTACAAAATCAACTATTATTCGACAAGCACCAAACGGAGGAACGCGCCATGAATCGTCCGACTGATCCGCATGAAATGACCCAGGCAGGCACGCCTGTCGGCACTGTCGAGGGCTATATGCCCGGCTTCGGCAATGACTTTGAGACCGAGGCGCTGCCCGGCGCCGTGCCGCAGGGCATGAACAGCCCGCAGAAATGTAACTATGGCCTTTATGGCGAGCAACTGAGCGGGACCGCCTTCACCGCCAACCCGCCTGAGCGCACCTGGTGCTACCGTATCCGCCCGTCGGTGAAGCACTCGCACCGCTATGAAAAACTCGACCTGCCCTACTGGAAATCCGCGCCTTGCGTGGACCCGGACGTGATTAGCCTGGGCCAGTACCGCTGGGACCCGGTGCCGCATTCGGATCAGGGGCTGACGTGGCTGACCGGCATGCGCACCATGACCACCGCAGGTGACGTCAACACGCAGGTGGGCATGGCCAGCCATATCTATCTGGTCACCGAATCGATGGTGAACGACTATTTCTACTCGGCCGATTCCGAGCTGCTGGTGGTCCCGCAAGAGGGTCGCCTGCGCTTTGCCACCGAGCTGGGCATCATCGATCTGGAACCCAAGGAGATCGCCATTATCCCGC
Source organism: Ruegeria sp. HKCCD8929 (assembly GCF_013031405.1). Lineage (GTDB taxonomy): Bacteria > Pseudomonadota > Alphaproteobacteria > Rhodobacterales > Rhodobacteraceae > Ruegeria. The sequence goes on from NZ_WPZY01000010.1 coordinate 89,679, forward strand.
GCGGTCTGGTCTATCGTGTCGAGGTTCTGGAGGGCCCCTGCCGCGGCTTTGTCTGCGAGAACTACGGCCAGAAATTTGAGTTGCCCGGTCGCGGCCCCATCGGCGCCAACTGCATGGCCAACCCGCGCGATTTCAAGGCGCCCGTGGCAGCCTTCGAGGATCGTGAAGTACCCTCGACCATCACCATCAAATGGTGTGGCCAGTTCCACACCAGCAAGATCGGCCAGTCGCCGCTGGACGTGGTCGCGTGGCACGGCAACTACGCGCCCTACAAATACGACCTGCGCAACTACTGCCCGGTCGGCGCCATCCTGTTCGACCACCCGGACCCGTCGATCTTTACCGTGCTGACCGCGCCCTCGGGCCATCCCGGCACGGCCAATATCGACTTTGTCCTGTTCCGCGAACGCTGGATGGTGATGGAGGACACGTTCCGCCCGCCCTGGTATCACAAGAACATCATGTCCGAGCTGATGGGCAACATCTACGGCCAGTACGACGCCAAGCCGCAGGGCTTTGTCCCCGGCGGGATGAGCCTGCACAACATGATGCTGCCGCACGGGCCGGACAAAGAGGCCTTTGAAAAGGCGTCGAACGCCAATCTTGGCCCCGACAAGCTGGACAACACCATGTCCTTCATGTTCGAAACCCGCTTCCCGCAGCATCTGACCGCATTTGCCGCGGATGAGGCGCCGTTGCAGGATGACTATATCGACTGCTGGACCGACATCGACAAGAAGTTCGACGGCACCCCCGGCAAGAAATGACGACACTTGCGGCGATCATCCTCTGCGTAGTGATCGCCGCGCTCATCGGTTACGGGCTGTATCTGCACCTGACCGGTGACCCAATGGATGACGAGGACGATCCGGATGACACTTAAGAAAAGCTGGGTGGCTTCGGCCAACGACGCCAACCACCCGTTTCCGCTGAACAACCTGCCCTACGGCGTGTTTTCGACCGAAGGGTCGGACCCGCGCTGCGGCGTGGCCATCGGCGACATGATCCTTGACGTGAGCGCAGCCGAGGCCGAGGGGATCATCGCCCTGACCGATGTACCTCTGTTCGACGTGCCGTTCTGGAACGAGTTGATGGAGGAAGGCCCCGCCGTATGGACCGCCCTGCGCGAGCGGCTGATCGCGTTGCTGGCCGAGGGCTCTGCCGAGCAGGACAAGGTCGAACCGCTGCTGGTGCCGATGGATGAGGCCGAGTTGCATATGCCCTTCGCCGTCAGCGAATACACCGACTTCTACGCGGGCCGGAACCATGCTTTCAACGTGGGCACCATGTTCCGCGGCCCGGAAAACGCGCTGCCGCCCAACTGGCTGCATATCCCGATCGGCTACAATGGCCGCGCCTCCTCGGTCGTGGTGTCGGGCAGCGATATCCGCCGCCCCTGGGGCCAACTCAAGTCTCCCGACCACGACCGACCCGCCTTCCTGCCCTGCCGCCGCTTCGATATCGAGCTGGAAATGGGCGCCATCGTGGGCGCGCCCTCGGACGGCCCGATCACGGTGCAGGAGGCCGATGATCACATCTTCGGCTACGTTCTGCTGAACGACTGGTCGGCGCGCGACATCCAGGCCTGGGAGTATCAGCCGCTCGGCCCCTTCCAGGCCAAGGCCACTGCCACCTCGATCTCCCCCTGGATCGTCACCAAGGCCGCGTTGGAGCCGTTCCGCTGCGACACGCCCACACGCGAGTTTGAACTGCTGGACCACCTCAAGGATTGCGGCCCGATGCTCTACGACATCGAGTTGGAGGTGACGATGGCGCCCGAAGGCAAGGACGCCACCACCATTGCGCGGACCAATTACAAGGAAATGTACTACTCCGCCGCGCAGCAGCTGGCACATCACACGACATCGGGCTGCCCGATGAATGCGGGCGACCTGCTGGGATCGGGCACCATCTCGGGCGCCGCAAAACCCGAGCGCGGCTCGCTGCTGGAACTGAGCTGGGGCGGAAAAGAGCCTCTGACGCTGGACACGGGCGAAACTCGCTCCTTCATCGAGGATGGCGATACGCTAACCCTAAAGGGCGCCGCCAAAGGTGATGGCTATACCATCGGCTTCGGCGACTGCGGCGGCACGGTCCTGCCCGCCCTCGATGACCCATACGCACGCTAAAAGCGCAATTTTTGACATCTTATCGACTGGAAATCCCATGAAAACAAAATCCCTAATTGCCTCAGCAATTCTGGTGTTCGGACTTTCGGCACCGGCGTTTGCGGATGATACCCAAGCGCTGGCTGAACAATATGTAAACATGCCAGAAATCCAGCAGATGATGACAGACATGTTTTCTCCGGAGAGCATGGCCAATCAGGTAGCAGCAAGCCTGCCGGCTAATATCCAACTGACGGACAGCCAAAAGCAGCGGATCGGAACGTTGATGTCCGATGCAATGAATGACCTGCGTCCGAAGATGACGGCGTTGATGATCAAAGGAAGCGCGGAAACCTTTACCACTGATGAGCTTACCGCATTGATTGACTTCTATAGCTCAGAACACGGGGCCGCGATCATGGCCAAAATGCAGCCATTCATGCAACGCACCATGGCCGAACTCGCTGCCGACATGCAAAAAATCCAAATGGAAATCACACCAGAACTGGTGAAAATTCTTCAGGAGAAAAGCTGATGGCTAAAGCTTTCGCCTCCCAAGGCGACATGACCGAAAAGAAGATCTCGTTCACCGAAGTGGGCGAGGGGCTTTATGCCTTTACCGCCGAGGGTGACCCCAACTCGGGCGTCATCATCGGCGATGACAGCGTGATGATCGTCGAGGCTCAGGCAACCCCGCGCCTGGCAAACAAGGTGATCGAATGCGTGCGCTCGGTCACCGACAAGCCGATCACCCATGTGGTGCTGACCCATTACCATGCCGTCCGCGTGCTGGGAGCCAGCGCGTTCGGCGCGAACCAGACCATCATGGGCGACACCGCTCGTGCCATGGTCGTGGAACGCGGGCAAGAGGACTGGGACAGCGAGTTCCAACGCTTCCCGCGTCTGTTCGAGGGGCACGAGAGCATCCCCGGCCTGACCTACCCGACCACGACCTTCTCTGAGGACATGACCGTCTATCTCGGCAACCGCCGGGTGGACCTGATGCATCTGGGCCGTGCTCATACGGCGGGCGATATCGTGATCCATGTGCCGGATCAGAACGTGATGTTCACCGGCGATATCGTGGAATATCACTCGGCCTGCTATTGCGGTGACGGGCATTTTGGGGATTGGGGCGATACGCTCGACAACATCAGGGCCTTCGACGTGGATGCCATCGCACCGGGCCGCGGCGATGCGCTGGTCGGGAAAGAGATGGTGAACGCCGCCATCGAAAACACCCGCGATTTCGTTGAAAGCACCTATCGCCCCGCCGCCCGCGTGGCCGCCCGCAACGGCACATTGAAAGAGGCGTGGGACGCGGTACGCACCGAGTGCGATCCCAAGTTCGCCGACTACGCGATCTATGAACACTGCCTGCCGTTCAACGTGGCCCGCGCCTATGACGAAGCACGCGGCATTGACACGCCGCGCATCTGGACCGCCCAGCGCGATCTGGAAATGTGGGAAGCCCTGCAAGGTTGACCCACAAATCGCGGGGCGACCTTGATCCAGATCGTGTCGCCCCGGGAAAAACGATGTGACCATGAGCCAAGACCTCCGGCGCCATCGTGGCGGAGGACAGGAGATTTGTGTCCTGCATCCAGTTCGGACGCACAGCCATTGGGGGGAGAGCCCATGAACAAGATTTTCGAAGTTCCACTCTATGCCTACGAGCGCAGTCCCGATCAGGACGCGCCCGTTCCGGTACGCCACAAGGTGATCGTCGTCGGCGCCGGCCCCATCGGGCTTGGCGCGGCCATCGACCTTGCCCAGCAGGGTGTTGAAGTGGTGGTTCTTGACGACAATGACAAGGTCAGCTTCGGCAGCCGTGCCATCTGTTTCGCCAAGCGCCCGCTGGAGATCCTCGACCGTCTGGGCTGTGGCCAGCCGATGGTGGACAAGGGTGTCGAGTGGGACGTCGGCAAGGTCTTTTTCGACGACCGGCAGGTCTATGAGTTCAACCTGCTGCCCGAGGAGGGGCACCGGCGCCCGGCCTTCATCAACCTGCAACAGTATTACTTCGAAGAATACCTGGTGAACCGCGTTCGCGAGTTGCAGGCCGAGGGCGCACCCATCGAAATCCGGGGCCGCAACAAGGTCGAGGCCATCGGCACTCATCCCGATCATGTGAAGCTTGAGGTGGAAACGCCCGAAGGCTCTTACACGGTCGAGGCCGACTGGCTGATCGCGTGCGACGGCGCGGGCTCGCCCATCCGGGCGATGCTGGGCAAGGACTTTGTCGGACGCGTGTTCGAGGACAATTTCCTGATTGCCGACGTGATCATGGAGGCCGATTTCCCCACCGAGCGCTGGTTCTGGTTCGACCCGCCCTTCAACAAGGGCCAGTCGGCGCTGCTGCACAAGCAACCCGATGGCGTCTGGCGCATCGACCTGCAACTGGGCTGGGACATCGACAAGGAACGCGAGAAGCGCCCCGAGAACGTCATCCCGCGCCTCAAGGCGATGCTGGGCCAGGATGTGAAATTCGATCTGGAATGGGTGTCGATCTACACCTTCCAGTGCCGACGGATGGAACAGTTCCGCCACGACCGGGTGATCTTTGCCGGTGACTCGGCGCACCAGGTCTCACCCTTCGGTGCGCGCGGGGCCAATTCGGGCCTGCAGGATACCGATAACCTGTGCTGGAAGCTGAAACTGGTGCTTGACGGCAAGGCGCCGGAGGCGCTGCTGGACAGCTATGACATCGAGCGCATTCACGGCGCGGACGAGAATATCCTGAACTCGACCCGGTCGACCGATTTCATCACGCCCAAGTCCGAGATGTCCCGCACCCTGCGCGATGCGGTGCTGGATCTGAGCGAGCACTATGAATTCGCGCGACCCCTGGTGAATTCCGGCCGCCTGAGCGTGCCCTGCACCTATGATGGCTCGCCGCTCAATTCGGCGGACGCGCTGGATGGACCGGCGCGCACCCGTCCGGGCTCACCCTGCCCCGACGCGCCACTGAAGGACGAGTTCCTGCTGCCGAAACTGGGCGGCAAGTTCACCCTGCTGACCATCGACGCAGATGCGCCGGATGTGATCGAAGAGGACGGGGTCGAAGTCACCCGCCTCGCGCTTTCGGTCAAGGACGACCCGACGCTGGAGCTGAAACGCCGCTATCTGGGCGACAATGACAGCGCCGTCTACCTGATCCGCCCCGATCAGCACGTGGCCGCCCGCCGTCCCAGCTTTGACGAAAACATGTTCCGGCACGCGATCCGCCGGGCCACCGGCAAGGAGTAAGCGACATGACCGATCTGATCCTGACCCCGAATATCGACGGCGCAGACGATTTCTATGCCGATCTTCTGGCCGCGCATGAAGGCCTCGACAAATCCGCCAGCGATGCACTGAGCGCACGTCTTGTGCTGGTGCTGGCCAACCATATCGGCGACCGCGCAGTGCTGGACCAGGCGCTCAAGGCCGCCGCCCTGAAACAGGAGTGACCCCCATGAAAATCGAACAGATCCACCACGTTGCCTATCGCTGCAAGGACGCTAAGGAAACCGTCGAGTGGTACGGCAAGATGCTGAACATGGACTTCATCCTGGCGATTGCCGAGGATCACGTCCCCTCGACCCACGAGCCCGATCCTTACATGCATCTGTTCCTGGATGCCGGGAACGGCAACGTGCTGGCGTTTTTCGAACTGCCGACTAAGCCCGAGATGGGCCGCGATCCGAATACGCCGAAATGGGTGCAGCACATCGCATTCAAGGTAAAAGACCGTGAAGAATTGATCGCATTCAAGGACCATCTCGAGGCCAATGGTGTCGAGGTTCTGGGTGTGACCGACCACTCGATCTTTCACTCGATCTACTTCTTCGATCCGAGCGGGCACCGCATCGAACTGGCCTGCCCGGATCCGGAGGAAGAGGCGATGCTGGCCAAGCTGGATACGGTGAAATGGGAGATGCTGGAAGAGTGGTCGAAGACCAAGAAGGCGCCCAAACACGCGGACTGGCTGCATGCCAAGGAACTGGGTAACGTCTGACCACAGGTGATCCGTGCGACAGAGGCAATCGGCCCCGCGCCGGTTGCCTTGCGTTTGGGAGGAACGGGATGAGCGACGTTGTGCTCTATGACTACTGGCGATCATCGGCCAGCTACCGGGTGCGGATCGCGTTGAATCTGGCGGGGATCGCCTATCGCCCGGTCATGGTCGATCTGACCAAGGGCGCGCAGAAATCGCCGGAGCATCTGGCGCGCAACCCGCAAGGCTTCGTGCCGGTGCTCGAGATCGACGGGCTTCGGCTGACGCAGTCACTGGCGATCCTCGACTATCTGGATCAGACCCGGGGTATGCGCCTGTTGCCCTCCACGCCTGCCGCGCGCGCGCGGGTACTGGCGCTGGCCCACGCTATTGCGGTCGACATCCACCCGGTCTGCAACCTGCAGGTCGCCAAACACGCAACGGCGCTGAGCGGCGGGGCCGAGGGGATGCCGGGCGACTGGATGCGGCATTTCATCCGCCCCGGCCTGCTGGCCTTTGAACGCCTGCTGGGCGGGTTCGATCAGAGCTCCTATTGCTGCGGCGACGCGCCGGGGCTGGCCGATATCTGCCTGATGCCACAGCTCTACAACGCGCGCCGGTGGGAAGTGGACCTGTCGGACATGCCGCGCCTGCTGGGGGCCGAGGCCGCCTGCGCCGAACACCCGGCCTTTGCCGCGGCACATCCGGATGCAAACGCGCCTGCATAGCTTCTCCTTCATGCACAGAATCTGTGTGCGGTTGCGGGTGTTCACCACTACCCGCACGCCCTAGTTTGAGGGCATGCGCTCAAAGAGGTCCCGATGCCCGAAATCACCGGCTATCACGCCCATGTCTATTTCGACGCCGACACGCAGGAGACCGCGCAGCAGGTCTGCGAGGATGCCGCACGCCTGTTCCCGGTGCAGATGGGCCGGATGCATGCCCGCAACGTGGGCCCTCACCCGCGCTGGAGTTGCCAGCTGGGCTTTGCCGCCGATGCATTCGCCCGGGTGATGCCATGGCTGATGCTGAACCGGCAGGGGCTGACGATCTTCACCCATCCCGAGACCGGGGATCACCTGGCTGACCACCGTGACCGGGCGATCTGGATGGGAGAGGTGCTGCAACTGGATCTTTCGATCTTCGATCAGGCGTGAGCCGGGGAAAAGCCGCTTCGAAGCGGCTTGCAAGCGGTTAAAACCGCTTCCCAAGGCGTTTTCAAACGCCTTTCCCCGCGCTGATTTCAGCCTGATGTCCCGATCAAGACTGTCGCGTAACCGATCCGGCCGGCGCCCAAATTTCTTCGAAGAAATTTGACCCCGCTCCAACCGTTCACAACGATCGGGCCTGATCGCGCAGCACGAATTTCTGGATCTTCCCGGTCGAGGTCTTGGGCAACGCCCCGAAGACCACCGTCTTGGGCGCCTTGAAATGGGCCATGTTGTCCCGACAAAAGGCGATCAGTTCGGCCTCGCTGGCCTCCACCCCCGGCTTCAACTCGACAAAGGCGCAAGGGGTCTCACCCCATTTCTCGTCCGGCCGCGCCACCACGGCCGCCTCCATCACGGCCGGATGCTTGTAGAGGATGCCCTCGACCTCCACCGACGAGATATTCTCACCGCCCGAGATGATGATGTCCTTGGACCGGTCCTTGAGCGCGATGTAGCCGTCAGGATGCATCACCCCCAGATCGCCCGAAGCGAACCAGCCGCCCTTGAACGCCTTGTCCGTGGCATCGGGATTCTTCAGGTACCCTTTCATCACGATGTTGCCCTGCATGAAAATCTCACCCATGGTCTCGCCATCGGCGGGCACAGGTGCCATCGTCTCAGGGTCGGCCACCATCAGGCCCGAAAGCGCCACGTATTTGACCCCCTGACGGACCTTCAGCGCGACGCGCTGCTCGGCATCCTGGTCGTCCCACTCCCCTTTCCAGGCGCACACGACCGAAGGGCCGTAGGTTTCGGTCAGACCATAGACATGGGTCACCTCGACCCCCATCCCTTCCATCTTCTCGATCACCGCGGCGGGCGGCGGGGCACCCGCGGTCATCACTTTGATCTCGTGATCGAAATCCTTGAGCGCATCCGGCGCGTTGGCCAGCATGTTCAGAACAATAGGCGCGCCGCAGAAATGGGTAACCTTCTCCTCGCGGAAGGCGCGATAGATCGGCTCGTCCCGCACCGCGCGCAGGCAGACCGACACGCCCGCATTGGCGGCCATGGTCCAGGGGAAACACCAGCCGTTGCAGTGAAACATCGGCAGCGTCCACAGATAGACTGAATGCTGCGGCATGCCCCAGGTCAGAATATTCGAGGTCGCGTTCAGCGCCGCGCCCCGGTGGTGATAAACCACCCCCTTGGGGTTGCCTGTGGTCCCCGACGTGTAGTTCAGCGTGATCGCGTCCCACTCGTCACCCGGCAGCGACCAGTCGGAATCCGCATCACCCTCGGCCAGCAGCGCGTCATAGGTCAGCGCGCCCAACCTCTCGCCGCCGTCATAACTCGGGTCCTCGATGTCGATCACCAGCAGGTCCGGGCGCTCGACCTGTTGCAGCGCCTCTTTCACCACACCTGAAAACTCCGGGTCCACCATCAGCACCTTGGCCTCGCCATGGTTTAGGATGAAGGCGATGACCGGCGCGTCCAGACGGGTGTTGATCGCGTTCAGCACCGCACCGGCCATCGGCACGCCGAAATGCGCCTCGTACAACTCGGGGATATTGGCGGCGATGATCGACACCGTGTCGCCGCGCCCGATCCCACGCGCCACAAGCGCGCTGGCCAGCCGGCGGCACCGCGCATAGGTCTCGGCCCAGCTATAGCGCCGATCTCCGTAAACCACCGACGGATAGTCAGGATACACCGCCGCTGTCCGCTCGATATAACTCAGCGGCGACAGAGGTGTGTGATTGGCACGGTTTTGATCCAGATGGCGCTCGTATATATTCGTCGATGTCATCTGCCATTCCTCCCTGGTCTTCGATCCGAGTTTGAGCACAAAGGCACCGCTCTGACAAACCCGTGAAAATACCAAGGCTGCAAGACTGGCGATACGCGACCGGGCGAACTGGCCCTATCTAACATGGCCCTTTCGCGCTGATCTGAAACATGGAAAACAACCTGCCCGGACGGGACCAATCCCGATTCCCGCGCACCGCTTCACTCTGAAAGGGCATGTCATGGACGGCACGTTCAACGAAAACGATCTTTCCCGTGTGGTCGAGGCCGACCGCGCCCATATCTGGCATCACCTGATCCAGCACAAACCCTTTGAAACCAACGATCCGCGCATCATTGTCGAGGGCAAGGGCATGCGCGTCTGGGATCAGAAGGGCAAGGAACATCTGGATGCCGTCTCGGGCGGTGTCTGGACCGTCAACGTCGGCTATGGCCGCGAATCCATTGCCAAGGCGGTTTACGACCAGCTGATGAAGCTGTGCTATTTCGCCAATACCGCAGGCTCGATCCCAGGCTCGAACTTTGCCGAGATGCTGATCGACAAGATGCCGGGCATGAGCCGGGTCTACTACACCAACTCGGGCTCCGAGGCGAACGAGAAGGCCTTCAAGATGGTCCGCCAGATCGCGCATAAGCGCTATGGCGGCAAGAAGACCAAGATCCTCTATCGCGACCGCGACTATCACGGCTCGACCCTTGCCACCATGTCGGCAGGCGGTCAGGACGAGCGCAACGCGCAGTACGGCCCCTTTGCGCCCGATTTCGTGCGCGTGCCGCATTGCATGGAATACCGCAAGCATGAGCTGGGCAAGGAGGACCTGTCGGGCGAAGCCTTCGGTCAGGCCGCAGCCGACGCCATCGAAGAGGTGATCCTGCGCGAAGGTCCCGAAACCGTCGGCGCGCTGTGCCTTGAGCCAGTAACCGCAGGCGGCGGCGTGATCGAGGCACCCGCCGGCTATTGGGAGCGGGTGCAGGAGATCTGCAAGAAATACGACGTGCTGCTGCATATCGACGAGGTTGTCTGCGGGGTGGGCCGGACCGGCACCTGGTTCGGCTATCAGCAATATGGCATCAAGCCGGACTTCGTGACCATGGCCAAGGGTGTCGCCTCGGGCTATGCGGCAATTGCCTGCATGGTGACCACCGAGGAGGTCTTTGAGATGTTCAAGGACGACACCTCGGACCCGCTGAATTATTTCCGCGACATCTCGACCTTTGGCGGCTGCACCGCCGGTCCGGCTGCGGCGATCGAGAACATGCGGATCATCGAGGATGAGAACCTGTTGGGTAACTGCACCGCAATGGGCGAGCGGATGATGGGCAATCTGCAGGCTCTGATGGAAAAGCACAAGGTCGTGGGCGACGTACGTGGCAAGGGTCTGTTCCTGGGCGCCGAACTGGTTGCGGACCGTTCGACCAAGGAACCGGTGGACGAGAAACTGGCGCAGGCGGTCGTGGCCGACTGTATGAACCAGGGCGTGATCATCGGCGTGACCAACCGCTCGCTGCCGGGCCGCAACAACACGCTGTGCTTCTCACCCGCGCTGATCGCGACCCCCGACGATATCGACCAGATCACCGACGCCGTGGACGGCGCTCTGGGCCGCGTGTTCGGGTAAGCTGTTTATTTACCTGTCTGTTTCTCCCCGATCATGACAGGTTTACCGGGACCGGCGCGCTCACCGCGCCGGTCCTGTCTTTTGTGGAGGGTTTTTCCATGTGGGCCACATCCGTTTCCCTGACCGGCCAGCACTGCGCCGCTGTTCCCTTGTCCTCTGCACATGCGGGCGAGCTGCGCGAGGCGGCGGCCGATGGCGAGCTGCACCGCCTTTGGTACACGACGGTGCCTGCCCCAGAAGGCGTCGAAGATGAAATCGCCCGACGTCTGGACTTGCTGGAAAGCGGTAGCATGGTGCCTTTTGCGGTGCTCGATGCCTCGGGCAAGGCGGTTGGCATGACCACCTACATGAATATCGACCACCCCAACCGGCGGCTGGAGATAGGCTCAACCTGGTACCGGAAGGCGGTGCAGCGCACGCCGCTCAATACCGAGTGCAAGCTGCTCTTGCTGCGCCATGCCTTCGAGACACTGGATGCCATTGCGGTCGAGTTCCGCACCCATTTCATCAATCACCAGAGCCGCCGCGCCATCGAACGGCTTGGCGCCAAGCTGGATGGGGTTCTGCGAACGCACATGATCATGGCCAACGGCACCCTGCGTGATACGGCGGTCTACTCGATCACGACGCCCGAATGGCCGACGGTGAAGGCAAATCTGCAATGGCAGTTGGAGAAGCCGCGCGGCTGAGGGTTCGGGCGACGCGCTCGGTGCTCGGTTCAAAGCTTGGTCTGCGTTTACGGTGTCAGCACCGTGCTGCCGGTGGTTTGCCGCGCCTCAAGCGCGCGGTGAGCATCCGCCACATCCTCAAGCGGGAAGCGCTGGTCGATGCGGATCTTGACCTCGCTGCCTGTGATCTTACCAAACAGCCGCCGTGCCATGGCCTGACAGGTCTCATGCCGGGAGATATGGGTGAACAGCGTGGGCCGGGTGATCTTGAGCGAACCCTTCTGCCCCAGAATACCGATATTGACGGGCGGCACCGGGCCCGAGGCATTGCCGAATGAGATCATCATGCCCAGCGGCTTGAGACTGTCGAGCGAGCCTTCGAAGGTGTCGGCCCCCACCGCGTCCATCACCGCATCCACACCCTCGCCCTTGGTCAGGTCACGCACACGCGCGGTGAAATCCTCGGTCTGATAGTTGATGCAATGGGCGGCGCCATGAGCCAGCGCCAGATCGCATTTCTCATCCGTGCCTGCCGTGCCGATCAGCCTGATCCCCTCGGATTTCGCCCATTGGCAGGCGATCAGCCCGACGCCGCCCGCCGCGGCGTGGAACAGCACCGTATCGCCCCGGTGCAGCGAGGTGGTGCGGTGAAAGAGATACTCGACAGTCATCCCCTTGAGCATCGCGGCGGCGGCGGTTTCGAACTCGATCCCCTCGGGCAACGGGCAGACTTGCGCGCCGGGCATCAGCCGCGCCTCGGCATAGGCCCCAGATGGGGCTGCGGCATAGGCGGCACGATCGCCGGGTTGCAGGTGAGTGACCCCCTCGCCCACCGCCTCGATCACGCCCGCCGCCTCCATGCCCAGCGCATGGGGCAGCTCCATCGGATAGAGACCGGTGCGCTGGTAGATGTCGATGAAGTTCAGCCCGCAGGCGTGATGGCGGATGCGGACCTCGCCGGGCCCCGGCTCGCCCAACGGGCGGTCCTCAAGGCGCAGAACCTCGGGCCCGCCAACCTCGTGAATGACAACGGTACGTGCAGTGTCGCTCATGATGTGCTCCTCCGGTTTGCAGCCAAGCTATAGCGTTTCGGGTAAAAGTTGAATCTCCAATACCCTGCCGTAGCTTCGGCGTTCACGTGATATTTGCGATAGACGTGGCGCATCGATTTCTCGAAAGGCTGAAGCGATCCTGTCCGGCTACGCAATGCCCTGTCGCACAGAGGTGATTCGTCCATTTACCGATCTGTGCTATACTTGGCTCAGGCGTTGCCGGTCGGTCCGGTCTGACGCTTTCCGGATGCCGGACCCGTTCCGCGGCGCACCGCTCACGCCAAGGAAGGGAATGACCATGGCAAAGACAATCGGAAACCCAATCTCGTGGGCCGCCCGCAATCTGGGCGCCACCGGCGAACATGTCTCGGATAGTGTCAGCCAGATCGGCAGTTCGGACACGCGCGAGCTTCCGATGGTGCAGACGCTGACGATGCAGGATCTGACCGACTGCCTGAGGGCGGGGTATCAGGATTTTCTCGCAATCCGTGCCGACGCGATATTCATTGCAATCGTCTATCCGCTGGCGGGGCTGGTTTTGTTCGGGTTCAGCATGCAGATGGACATGATCCCGCTGCTGGCGCCGCTGGTGGCCGGGTTCGCGCTGCTGGGTCCCGTCGCCGCAGTTGGCCTCTACGAGATCAGCCGCCGTCGAGAACAGGGGGCGGAAGTGTCTTGGCTGGACGCCTTCGGCGTTTTCCGATCACCCTCGTTCGGGGCAATCCTGGTGCTGGGGTTCTACCTGACGATGCTGTTTCTGATCTGGCTGATGATGGCGCAGAGCGTCTATGTCCAGACCCTCGGCCCCGAGCCGCCGGCTTCGCTCACTGCCTTTGTCCGGGACACGCTGACCACGCCCGCAGGCTGGACCATGATTGTTGTCGGCACTCTTGTAGGGTTCCTGTTTGCTCTGGCCGCACTGGCCATCAGCGTTGTCAGCTTTCCGCTGCTGCTCGACCGCAAGGTCGGGGTGCCGGTGGCGGTGGTGACCTCGGTACGGGTGCTGCGGCACAATCCGGTGGTCATCCTGAGCTGGGGCGCCATCGTGGTGGGTCTGCTGGTCGTAGGCTCCATACCGCTGCTGTTGGGGCTGATCGTGGTGGTGCCGGTTTTGGGGCACGCAACCTGGCATCTCTATCGCCGGGCCGTCGCCTGACAGATCCCCGAGTATCCTTGGAGGTCCATTGCCGCCACTCAAAAAGCCCCGGGCTCGTTCCCGGGGCTTTTCGCGTCAGCCAGAAACCTTCAGAACGATCTTGCCTATATGGCCCGAGCTTTCCATCCGCGCATGGGCCGCCGCCGCATCCGCCAGTTCGAACTCACTGTCCATCACCGGCGCAACCTTGCCCGCCTCAAGCAGCGGCCAGACCGCCTCGCGCAGATCCTGCGCGATCCGCGCCTTGGCCAGATCGCTCTGCGGGCGCAGGGTGCTGCCCGTGAGGGTCAGGCGCTTGACCATCATCAGGGCAAAGTTCAGTTCGACCACTGGACCCTGAAGGAAGGCGATCTGCACCAGTCGCCCATCCTCGGCCAGCGCCTTGACGTTGCGCGGAATGTAGTCGCCGCCCACCATATCGAGGATCAGGTTCGCCCCGCCCTCGGCGCGCATCGCCTTGACGAAATCCTCGTCGCGATAATTGATCGCCTTTTCGGCCCCCAGATCGAGGCAGGCCTGACATTTCTCATCCGATCCGGCGGTGGCAAAGACACGCGCGCCAAAGGCATGGGCCAACTGGATTGCCGTGGTGCCGATACCGCTGGAACCGCCATGAACCAGAAACCGCTCCCCCGCCTTCAACCCGCCGCGAGTGAAGACATTGGACCAGACGGTATAGAAGGTCTCGGGCAGACAGGCGGCCTGTTTCATCCCCATCCCGTTGGGCACCGGCAGGCAATGCGCGGCGGGGGTGGAGACGTATTCGGCATAACCTCCGCCCGGCAGCAGGGCACAAACCTTGTCGCCCACCGACAGCCCTTCGGCACCGGCGCCGACCGCCACGACCTCGCCCGAGCATTCCAGCCCCGGCAAATCGCTTGCACCGGGCGGCGGATCATAGGCGCCTGCGCGCTGCAACGCGTCGGGGCGGTTCACCCCGGCATAGGCCACCTTGAGCACCACCTGGCCGGTGGCTGCCTCGGGCACGGGACGGGTGGTGAGTTGCAGGATTTCGGGTCCGCCGGGCTGGCTGATCTCGACGGCGCGCATTTCCTGGGACATGGGACCTCCTGTTGATGTGCCCCATGCCTAGCAGGTGCATTCCCAGGCGCAAAGCCCGGGCGCGGTCAGCGGCGTGGGGAAAGCGACCCGGGCAGGTCTGGCATGCCGGATGGCGCCTTAATCTGACCGGCCAGCCAGTTCGGTCCGGCAAGGAAGGGTTTCAGCAGCGGATTCTTCTGCACCGCCGCCTTGAACTTCTCGAACTGCATCACGTTCTCGATCCGGCGGTCGAGGAAGTCCCACGTGGCCTGATGGTCAGGCGAATCGTCGCCCAGCCAGAACAGCACGGTCGAAGAATAGACCCCCGACAGCGTCGCCCGCTTGGTGTACCAGTTCACATCGTCCGAGGTGTCGCCCAGCGCGGTCCAGATCGCATCGCAGGTGCCCCAGATCGCCTTGATCCCGTCAGCGGCATAGGCGGGCAGCGAAAACAGCGTGGTGCCGCGCCGAACCGCCTCGCGGTCGCAGGCGGCCTCAAGCCGAAAGCGCACGGCAGTGGCGACCTTTTCGCGGAATTTTAGATGCGACAGGTCCTCGGAGGTCAAACGTTCCAGCATCAACGCATCGCCGCGCGCGTGATAGGCCAGCGCCAGATCGACCGCGCCGCGCGGGCAGACGGCGCGGGCCAGCCCCTCGTCCAGATCGCTGTCGGTGATCGCCGCGCGGAACGTCGCCTCGGACCAGCCGTCAAAGGGAACATGGGCAAGGGCGGCGTCCAGCAACTGAACCTTGGCGTCTTCGTATGGCGTCGTCATGGCAAATCTCCCGATCTCGGCCCCAGTACTAGACAACTTACCGGGGCTTTGCTATACGGCCAACTCCTGCAAACTTCCTTGCAACTCGAAACTTAGAAAGGTGGTGACAACCACATGCAGGTTAGTGTTCGCGACAACAATGTCGATCAGGCGCTCCGTGCCCTGAAGAAGAAGCTGCAGCGCGAAGGCGTGTTCCGTGAAATGAAGCTCAAGCAACATTTCGAGAAGCCGTCCGAGAAGAAAGCGCGCGAGAAAGCTGAAGCGATCCGCCGTGCCCGTAAGCTGGCACGCAAGAAAGCCCAGCGCGAAGGTCTGCTCTAAGATCTCGCTCGTCCAGCTTTGGATGACACTATTTGACGACCCCCGAGGCCACGCCCGGGGGTTTGTCGTTTAGGGACCGGATTGCCGAGAGCGGTGCCGCGCCTGCCCGAATCTGTCGTTTTGTGGTATAATTTCCTTCTTTAACACGAAGGAATTTTATCATGTGTACCTCTCACAACCCCATCAACTGCATCGTGCCACCTCACATGCTGCGCGTCATGGCCATGCGTGGCGATGCCTCCGTTCAGAAAATGGCCCGCTCGATGCTGAAGCAGAACAAGCAGGTTCGGAAGGACCGTGCCGACCAGAGCACCGGCGTGATGGTGCCGAACGAGGGCCGGGTCGGGGCCTTTGTCACTTCGGCGCTGGCCCAACCCGCCGCAGCCGCGCATGTGTGCGACCGGCGCATCCACGACGGGGGCAACAGAGCCGCGCTGCCCGGCACTCTGGTGAGGGCCGAGGGCGACCCGGCCACCGGCGATTCAGCCGCAGATGAGGCCTATGATGGGGCAGGCGAGGTTTTCGACCTGTTTTCCACCGAATTCAATCGCAACTCGCTGGATGGTCAGGGCCTGCCGCTGATCGCAACCGTGCATCACCGCCGCAACTACAACAACGCCTTCTGGAATGGAAATCAGATGGCCTATGGCGACGGGGATGGGCAGATTTTCCAGACCTTCACCGAACTGTCGG
Organism: Ruegeria sp. HKCCD8929; assembly: GCF_013031405.1. Taxonomy (GTDB): domain Bacteria; phylum Pseudomonadota; class Alphaproteobacteria; order Rhodobacterales; family Rhodobacteraceae; genus Ruegeria. The sequence goes on from NZ_WPZY01000010.1 coordinate 106,052, forward strand.
TCATCGGGCATGAGATGGCCCATGGCGTGGTGCAGTTCTCGGGCGGGCTGGTCTATCAGGGGCAGTCTGGTGCACTGAATGAAAGCGTGGCCGATGTCTTTGGCTCGATGACGGTTCAGCGCAAGCTGGGACAGAATGTGTATGAGGCCGATTGGCTGGTGGGCAAGGGCATCCTGGGTTCAGGCGTCAACGGTGTCGCACTGCGCAGCCTCAAGGCCCCGGGCACCGCCTATTCCGACGGCTTGCTGGGTCAGGACCCGCAGCCCTATCACATGGACCTGTTCGTCAACACCACCGACGACAATGGCGGCGTCCACATCAACTCGGGCATTCCCAATCACGCCTTCTATCTCTACTGCATGTATCTGGGCGGAAATGCCTGGGAGAAGCCGGGCCATATCTGGTACCGGGCCTTGCAGAACCTCAACAACCCCCTGGCCACGTTCGGCGACTGGGCGGCGCAGACCCTGGACGCGGCAATCGATTTGCACGGGGTCGGCAGCTATGAGATGATGATGCTTCGCCGGGCCTGGCGGCTTGTGGGTATCTCGGTCTGAGCACGAGGAGCCGCCGTTGGGAACGCCCGATGCCATAGCAGGATGTCTTGCAATGATTATCGAAATCACCTCAAGTGGCGGCTTTGCCGGACTGGCAGCGGCTGGCATAGACAAGCGGTTCGACCCTTCCAGCCAGCCGCCGGAACTGGCGCAAACCTATTGCACGGCGTTCGATCCCGAACAGCTTGGCAAGATCGCCGCAGAGACCGAAGGTTTCGAGGGCGTCGGGGCGGACATGATCACCTATCGCATCGTGGTGACCGGAGAGGACGGGGAACCCCGGGTATTCGAACTGCGCGAGGACCAGCTCTCGCCCGAGATGCTGGATCTGATCGACGAAATGTAGCGGCGCTGCGGCTCACCTCTGCCGCAGCACCCCCAGCCCCCGGCGGCGCACCACACTGCGGCCCCGCAAGGTTTCGCGGAACACGATCAGCAGCCCGGCCCCCACGATCAGGGTCAGGCCGATCCATGTGGATACCCCCGGCAACGCGCCGAACATCAGATACCCCCACAGGATCGCCCATGGCAGGTAGGTGTATTCGAACGGGGTGACCACGCTGGCCTCGGCCAGCCGATAGGTCTGGCTCAGCGCAAAGAACCCGACGCCAGAGGTACAGCCCAGAACCATCAGCAACAGCCAGCCCATTGCACCCGGCGCCACCCAGTCCCGGTAGAGGAAGGCAAGGCTCGGATGCGGCGACGCGGTTTGCAGCCCCGAGAAGATCAGCCCCAGAACGCCTCCGCCCAGGATGAAGAAGATCACCGAGAACAGCGTCATCGTGCCGCCATTGCTACGGCTGCCCAGACGGCGGGTGCAGATGATCGAGATTGCATAGGCCATCGCCGCCAGCAGTGCCAGCACCGCCGCCGGTTCGAACACCGCGGCGCCGGGCTGCACGATCACCACCACCCCTGCCAACCCCATAAAAACGGCCAGCCAGCGGTACCAACCGATCCGCTCGCCCAAAAAGATGGTGGCAAGGATGGTGACGAAGATCGGCGTCGAAAAGGTGATTGACGCTGTTTCAGCCATGCCGATCGCCGCCAGCGCCATGTAGTAGACCAGATAAGAGCAGAATGCCGCCCCTGCCCGCAGCAATTGCAGTGGCACCGAACCCAGCTTCAAGGGCCAGAGCGATCCTTCGTACCAGGCGATTGCAACCACCAGCGGCAAGGCAAACAGGCCGCGCCAAAAGACGATCTGGTGCACCGCAAGATCGCCGCTGAGGCTTTTGATGATGACGTCCTGCACAGGAAACAGGGTGGTGGCCAGCAACAGCCACAGGATGCCGAACAAGGGGCGCGACTCGGACGTTCCACCGCCTCGCGCCATTGTGTTGGGGTCGGTTGCAACCATGTCCAACTCCGCGCGTGAGAATTGCTCAAGGCTGCCCGATCGGGCGGAGCGATCTTGCAGATCCGCGACAACCGAGTCGTTTCCGGACCCGGGCAAACCAAAATTCTGCGTGAAGAACCGCCATCCGTGAGGGCAGGCCTGCGCAGCTTTCTGCCGCCTTTCGGAAACGCTGTTTGCCGTGCAGCTTCCCGCACATCTTGCGTTACAAATCCGGCTGCAATCTGCCGCCGACCGGTAACAACCGCGTGGCTCCTTTTCTCTGCCTTATTGCTGCCACTAAAGGGGGGTGGGGATAATAGCACCACTCACAGGAGTCACTCACATGTCCGTAGCCAGCTCACTCGAACGGCAAATGCTGGACTTAATCAACGCCGAGCGCGCATCGCGCGGGCTCAACCCGGTCCAGCTGGAACTCAGGCTGAACGATTCATCCGAAGACCACAGCGACTGGATGCTGCGATCCGGTAATTTCTCGCATACCGGCAGCGGAGGGTCATCCGCCGGCGACCGGATGCGCGACGCGGGATTTGTGTTTTCAGGCAGTTGGACCTGGGCCGAGAACATTGCCTGGCAAAGCTTGAGGGGCGCTCCGGGTCTGAGCGACGATGTGGAGAACCTGCACGACAGCCTGATGAACAGCTCAGGCCACCGGGCGAACATTCTCAATCCTGACGTCACGGTGATCGGCATCGGGATCGAGACCGGAAGGTTCCAGGGCTACGACGCGATCATGGTCACCCAGAACTTTGCGAAGACCTCTGCGGCTGTGCAACTGGATACCGGCGGTGGCGGCGGGGGTGGAGGCCCGGTCAGAAAAGTGGTTCCTGCCGGCACCGAAGGGACGGATGCCGCGGACTGGCTTGTTCTTGCTGCTGCCGCACCCGGAAAGCTGGTAGGCCGTGAGGGCAACGATATCCTGGAGGGATCCTCAGCAAACAACACTCTTGAGGGTAACGATGGAGCGGACAGAATTCATGGCAATGGCGGACATGACAGGATCTTTGCCGGAGACGGCCATGATCGCGCATGGGGGGGAGACGGAAACGACATAATCTACGCCGGCATCGGAAATGACTTTGTCTATGGCGGCGCAGGGCATGACGCCATGCACGGCATGAACGGCGATGACATTTTGGAAGGCCATGCTGGTGCCGACAGAATTTTCGGCAACAATGGCAACGACAAGATTTTTGCCGGTGATGGCCATGACCGTTCCAGAGGCGGAAACGGAAACGATGTAATCTACTCCGGTATCGGAAATGACTTTGCCTATGGCGGTGCCGGAAACGACACGATGCGCGGAATGAACGGCAATGACGTTCTAGAAGGCCATGGCGGTGCCGACAGGATGTATGGTGACAATGGCTGGGACAAGATCTTTGCCGGAGACGGGGATGATCTTGTTTGGGGAGGCAATGGAAATGATATCATTGCCGGAGGGACCGGCACCAATGTCCTGCACGGCGGCGCCGGCGCTGATACGTTCATCTTTGGCAAAGGGATCGACACGGTTAAGGACTTCGAGGGCCTTGATCGTATTGACCTGCGATCCTCGGCGCAGATCACCAATTTCTCGGATCTGAGCGCCAACCACATGACCCAGTCGGGCGGAAATGTCCTTATTGACGACGGCGCGGGTCACACCATGCTGTTGGAAAACACCCTGCTTTCCGATCTGAACGCTGGCGACTTCCTGTTCTGATCCAGGCAATCAACCCGCTCAAGAAAACGCCCCGTCGAGACGGGGCGTTTTTTCTTAGTAGACCTTGGGAACGTAAAGCTCGTCCGGCAGAACCCGCCGCTCGTAGTCCGGGTTGTATTTGCGGTCCGGCAGCGTGACCTTTTCCTGCGGTACGTCGTCATATGGTATCCGCGTCAACAGGTGCTCGATGCAGTTCAGGCGCTCGCGCTTCTTGTCGTTGCCTTCGACGATATACCACGGCGCCTCGGGGATGTTGGTGCGAAAGAACATATCCTCCTTAGCTTTGGTATAGGACTCCCACCGGATGCGGGACTCCAGGTCCATAGGCGACAGTTTCCATTGCTTCATCGGATCATGGATCCGCATGAGGAATCGCAACTGCTGCTCTTCATCCGTGATCGAGAACCAGTATTTCAACAGGATGATCCCTGACCGCACCAGCATGCGTTCGAATTCGGGAACGTCCTGAAAGAACTGCTCGACCTGATCGTCTGATGCGAACCCCATTACCCGCTCGACGCCTGCGCGGTTGTACCATGAGCGGTCGAAGAGCACGATCTCACCTGCTGCCGGCAGATGCGGCACGTAACGCTGGAAATACCACTGGCTCTGCTCGCGGCGGCTGGGGGCCGGCAGGGCCACGACACGGGCCACACGCGGGTTCAGACGCTGGGTGATCCGCTTGATCACACCGCCTTTGCCTGCGCTGTCGCGGCCTTCGAACAGGATGCAGACCTTGGCACCGGTATGCATCACCCAGTCCTGCACCCTGATCAGTTCGGCCTGCAGCCGCAGCAGGTTGCGGAAATAGACCTTGCGGTCCAGCATGTTCGGGTGCTGGTTCCTGTAGATCTTGCGGACTTCCATCGACAGCATCGGCTCGCTGAACTCGATCTCGAAATCCTCGTCCAGCGTGTCCTCCAATTCGGCAGCCAGCCAGTCCTTGTTCGGGTCTTCAGCGTCGTAGTTCAAGATCTGCTCCTTCTCGTCCAATGCGTCGCACTCCGTTACCGGAGTATTGTAAATTTCAGGCGTCATCCGCGCGATATCGCCGCCTGCAACAAATCCGGCACCCCCCGTTTGAACGGAGTATTCGGGCGGGATGCCCGATGTGCAGGCAGGAGACGCGGGATCACTCTAAAATCCTATGTATGTCCCGGGTTTACAAGCGACAACTTTGACGCAAGCCCGGTGCGGATTTCCGCCGTTCAGACCGGCAGGGCCGTGGTTTTGAAAACCGTCCGCAGCGCAAACGAGCTTTGCATCTGCGCCACCCCCGGCAGCCGCGACAGGTATTGCTTGTGAATGCGGGCGAAATCCTCGGTGTTTTCGGCCACGACCTTGAGGATATAGTCCGCCGTTCCCGCCATCAGATGGCATTCCAGCACATCCGGTATCCGCGCCACTGCCCGCTCGAACGCGTCCAGCACCTCTTCAGCCTGACCCTGCAGTGTGATCTCGACAAAGACCGTGGTGGGCACGCCCATCTTGCGCGCATCCAGCAACGCCACGTAATTGCGAATATAGCCGTCCGCCTCAAGCCGCTGTACGCGTCGGTGGCAGGCTGAGGGAGACAGATTGACCTGCTCTGACAGCTCGGCATTCGACATCCGGCCCTTGTTCTGAAGCGCGGCCAGAATCTTTCGATCTGTTGCATCGAGGCTCATTCACGCACATCCATTGCAGAGAATTGGCATACCGTAGAATTCTATCCCGCAATTCACAGTAAAGACGAGTGGAGTTTCACAGAAATTGCGCCCCATTTTGCACATAATTTAGGCAGTTTATGAATGGAGAGGATGGACAATGAAAATCGGGTGTCCAAAGGAAATCAAACCTCAGGAGTTCCGCGTGGGCATGACCCCCAACGCGGCCCAGGAAGCGGTTGTGCGTGGGCATGAGGTGATCATCGAGACCAAGGCCGGGCTTGGCGCCGGGTTCGATGACGCGGCCTATGTCGAGGCCGGGGCCCGCATCGTCGAGACCGCCGAGGAGGTGTTCGCCACCGCCGACATGATCGTCAAGGTGAAGGAACCGCAGGCGGTCGAGCGCAAGATGCTGCGCGAGGGGCAGTTGCTGTTCACCTACCTGCACCTGGCGCCGGACCCGGATCAGACCCATGACCTGCTGGCCTCGGGCTGCACTGCCATCGCCTACGAGACCGTGACCGACCGCAACGGCGGTCTGCCTCTGCTGGCGCCCATGTCCGAAGTGGCGGGCAAACTGGCACCGCAGGTGGGCGCCTGGACGCTGCAAAAAGCCAATGGCGGCCGTGGCGTGCTGATGGGCGGGGTTCCCGGCGTGGGACCGGCCAAGGTCGTCGTGATCGGCGGCGGCGTGGTGGGCACGCATGCGGCGCGCGTCGCGGCCGGCATGGGCGCGGAAGTAACCGTGCTGGACATGAGTCTACCCCGTCTGCGTTATCTCGACGACACCATGCGCAGCGAGTTCAAGACCTCGTATGCCTCCAAGGGCAACACCGCCGAGCTTGTGGCCGAAGCGGACATGGTGATCGGTGCGGTGCTGATCCCGGGTGCCGCCGCCCCCAAACTGATCACCCGCGAACAGCTTTCGACCATGAAGCCGGGCGCGGCGCTCGTGGACGTTGCCATCGACCAGGGCGGCTGTTTCGAAACCTCGCGTGCCACCACCCATGCGGACCCGATCTATGACGTGGACGGGATCATGCACTACTGCGTGGCCAACATGCCGGGCGCAGTGGCGCGCACCTCGACCATCGCACTGGGCAACGCCACCATGCCGTTCATGCTGGCACTGGCCGACAAGGGCTGGAAACAGGCCTGCCAGGACGACCCGCACCTGCTGGCCGGTCTGAACGTGCATGCCGGTCAACTCACCTACTACGCTGTCGGCAAGGCACTCGGCATCGACGTGGTGTCGCCGGGCGTGGTGGTGAAAGCCTGAGAGACGAGGTGCTCCCGCCCCTGAAAGCGCCCTCTGTCGAGGGCGCTTTACAGAGTTGGGCCCAGCGCCGCGCCAAAGGCGCGGCTGGAAACACCAGTGCCCAGCCTCTGTTCAAAACGCAGCAGCGCCGCGCTGAAAGCGCGGCGCTGGGCCCAACGGGAGGAGGGCATTGCAAAATGCCCGAACGACGGGCGGGAGCGCTTGTCACGCCTCTTTCTTGATCTCCACCGAATGCGGATAGGGGATCGAGATACCCTTGGCGTCAAACGCCTCTTTCACGGCCTTGGTCAGTTCGAACTTCACATCCCAATAGTCATCTGCCGCACACCAGACACGGGCCGTCAGATCGACCGAGCTGTCCCCGAGATTGGTAACCTTCACCCAAGGCTCGGGATCGGCCAACACGCGTTTGTCTGCACTTGTCACACTATGGATGATTTCGATCGCCTTATCCGCGCTGTCGCCGTAGTCGATCCCGAACACCAGATCCACGCGCCGTGTCTCGTGGGCGGAATAGTTGGTGATGACCGAGCCCCAGGACTGCCCGTTCGGCACGATGATTTGTACGTTGTCCGGGGTCACAAGCTCGGTGGTGAACAGGTTCAGGTCCTTCACCGTTCCCGCAGTCCCGCCGATATCCACATACTGGCCCAGCTTGTAGGGCCTAAACACCACCAGCATCACACCGGCTGCCAGATCACTGAGCGTGCCCTGCAAAGCCAGACCGATGGCCAGCGAGGCCGCACCCAGAATGGCGACAATACTTGTGGCTTGGATTCCGAAAATGCCCAACACAGCCACCAGGACCATGGCCAGGACAACCCATTTCACCAGGCTGGCAACAAAATTGCCCAGCGTGGGGTCGATCTGAGGCGTCGCGTTTATCCGCCGACGAACCATACCGCTGATTGCACCAGCGGCGATCCACCCCAGCACAAGGACGATGAGCGCCTTGCCCGCATTCAACAACAGCGGCCATGCACCGTTTGTCAGTTCTACAACCTGTTCCATATCAAATCCTGATCATTCGCCACACGAGCCTTGGTGCGGCACCCAAGAAAAAGGGACCTGCGAACTGCCACAGGCCCCGCTCATTCTCGACGACTGCGGTTACTTCTTCAACGCGTCGCGAATTTCCATGAGGATGTCCAACTCGCTGGGCCCTGCCGGTGCCTCTTCGGCCTGCTCTTCCTCTTTCTCTGCCGCTTCCTTCACGCGGTTGACCATCTTGACGAGCATAAAGACGACCCATGCGATGATCAGAAAGTTGATAATGGCCATGATGAAGGCACCATAGGCAAAGACCGAAGCCCCGGTCTCGCGCGCGGCTTCAAGGCTCGCACCCGCAGGCACCTCGCCCGCCAGAACGGCATAGTTGTTGGTGAAATCGACGCCACCTGTGAACAAACCGATGATCGGATTGATCAGATCCCCAACCAGCGACGTCACGATGGCCGTAAAGGCCGCGCCAATGATGATCCCGACGGCCATATCCATCACATTGCCCTTGGCAATGAAGTCCTTGAACTCGTTTATCATGGCTCTGTTCTCCCTATTTCCAACCGCCATGCGGTGAGTGGTTTCCGCATCTGCGCAGATTCAATGTGCGCAATTCGCATGAACGGGAGAATGGTTTTATGGGAAAGCGTGCTTATTTTTCCCCAACCAGTCGATTTCAGGAGACACCATGCCAGACCTTTCGAGCTTTCCGATCACCAAACGGTGGCCTGCCGCCGATCCGTCCGTCATTCAGCTTTACTCCTTTCCGACGCCCAATGGGGTGAAGGCTTCGATCATGCTTGAAGAAACCGGGCTGCCTTATGAGGCGCACAAGGTCACGCTGGCCGATGCGGACGTCAAAAGCCCCGAGTTCCTGTCGCTGAACCCCAATAACAAGATCCCCGCGATCATCGACCCGAACGGCCCGGACGGCGCGCCCATCGGCCTGTTCGAAAGCGGCGCGATCCTGCTGTATCTGGGCGAAAAGACCGGCAAGTTCATCGGCCAGACCGCCAGCGACAAGGCGCATATCACGCAATGGCTGATGTTCCAGATGGGCGGTATCGGTCCGATGTTCGGGCAGCTTGGATTCTTCTACAAATTCGCAGGCGCCGACATCGAAGATCCGCGCCCGCGTGAACGCTATGTCAACGAGGCCAAACGCCTGCTGGCCGTGCTTGAGGGTCAGTTGGCCGGGCGCGACTGGATTGCGGGAGAGTATTCCATCGCCGACATCGCCATCGCACCCTGGCTACGCGGGCTGGATTTCTACGAGGCCCGAGAGGTTGTCGGTTGGGACGACAACAAGAACGTCACCGCCTATCTCGACCGGTTCCTCGACCGCCCGGCGGTTCAGACGGGGCTGGTCACGCCGCCGCGCGACTGATCTCGTCGGCGATCTTTTCGGCGATCATGATGGTGGGGGCATTCGTGTTCCCGCCAACCAGCGTGGGCATGATCGAGGCATCGACGACCCGCAGCCCCTCGACCCCGTGCACCCGCGCCTGATGGTCCACCACGGCCATTTCATCCTGTCCCATCTTGCAGGTGCCCACCGGGTGATAGATGGTATCCGCCCGGGCGCGGATATCAGCCTCGAGCGCCGCATCGCTCCCGTCCAGAGGATAAAGCCGCTTGCCGCGCCACGGCTCCAGCGGGGACGTCTGCAGGATCGCCTCCATCTGCCGCGCGCCGGTCTTCAGCAGATCCAGATCGCGAGCATCGCTCAGGAAGGCCGGATCGATCCGTGGAGCGTCCGAGGCGCGGGCCGAGGCTAGGCCGACATGCCCGCGCGAGAAGGGTCGCAGCACGCAGGCATGGCATGAGAACCCGTGCCGAAAGTGGATCTTGCGCATGTGATCGTCGACGATCCCGACAACGAAATGCAATTGCAGATCGGGGCGCGGCTGGGACGGGTCGGATTTGACGAAGGCGCCGCCCTCGGCAAAGGGCGTCGCAAACATCCCGCGCCCGTCCTTGCGCCATTTCAGCCCGGCCTTGGTCAGATCCCACAACCCGCCCGGCGTCAGCCCGACCACGTCCCTGCGTTTGGAGTGATAGCTGATCACGTAATCCAGATGATCCTGCAGGTTCTGCCCCACTCCGGGCAGTTCGTGAACCGGCGCGATCCCATGTTGCGCCAACTCATCCGCCGGACCGATCCCCGACAGCATCAGCAGTTGTGGAGAGCCGAACGCCCCGCCCGACAGGATCACCTCACGCCGCGCCCTGACCTGCTCGGGCTGGCCCTTGCGGCGAAGCTCCACACCAATTGCCCGTTTGCCGTCGAACAGAACGCGCTGGGCGGCGGCGCGGGTCAGGACGGTCAGGTTGGGGCGGTTCAGATTGCCGCGCAGATAAGCCGCGGCGGCGGAGCACCGCTCACCCCGGGCCTTGCCGGAGTGGAACTGCGTGACCTGATAGAGGCCGGCGCCCTCCTGCTCGGCACCATTGAAGTCCGGGTTGATGCGGATTTGCTGCTGGCCACAGGCCTCGACAAAGGCATGGGAGATTGCACGCGGTTCGGACTGATCCGCGACTTGCAACGGACCGTCGCCGCCATGCAGATCGTCGGCGCCGCGCATATTCCCCTCGGCCTTGCGAAAATAGGGCAGAACGCTCTGCCAGTCCCAGCCTTCGCAGCCCAGATCGGCCCAGCCGTCGTAGTCAGAGGGGTGACCGCGCACATAGAGCATGGCGTTGATCGCCGACGAGCCGCCCAATGCCTTGCCCCTTGGCTGATAGCCCTTGCGCCCGTTCAGGCTGGGCTGCGGCACGGTGTGGAACGCCCAGTTGTTGATCTTTGGTCGGCCCGAGATCATCGCCGCCACCATCGCCGGCGCCCGGATCACAAAATCCTCGCCCTTACCGCCCGCCTCGATCAGGCAGACCGAAACATCCGGTACCTCGCTGAGTCGCGCGGCCAGCACACAACCGGCGGACCCGCCGCCGACAATCACATAATCGAATTCCGTCACGAGCATCTCCCCAAGCTCTGCCATGTGACGGTAGGAGGCACCCCGCGAGCAGACAAGAATGACGTGACGGCGCTCAGCCCGGCAGGCTACCGGTCAACACGTAGCGCAGGATTTCGACCACCTGACGCGGCTCTTCGGCGACGGCCAGCGCGGCGGCGTGCACCTCCTTCAGCGCGTGCTGATGCTCGGGCGGATTCAGCACGATGATCGACTTGCCGAGTGCCGCGGCATAGCCCGCATCAAAGGCGGCGTTCCATTGCTTGTACTTGTCGCCGAAGCGCACAACGACGACGTCGGCGTCGGCAATCCCCTTGCGGGTCCGGATCGCGTTCACCATCGCGCCCTTGTGGTCATGCCAGTATTTGTTCGGCTCGGCCCCCAGGATCGACACGCCGCAATCGTCCGAAGCACCGTGGTCGGTCACCGGGCTGTTGAATGCCACATCCAGCCCGGCTGCTCCTTCAACGATCTGTTCGCGCCAGTCGGTGTGGATCTCGCCGGAGAGGTAAACGGAAAGGGTCATCGTGCGTTCCTGCTGCTGTGATGGGGACTGCCCGCAAGTCGGGACAGGATATTCTTGCTCCAATCGGCGATCGGGTGCAATCTCGATCCATGAAGATGCGCCTGCAACAATTCGTACACCGTTTGACCGGAACCTGGAGTTGCCGGTCCTGCTGGCCGAATTTCATTATCAATAACCGCAGCTCTCCGGCCACCTGACAATTGACAACCGCCCCGCATATCGCGGGACCTAAGCAATTGTTGGGAGATCAAACCATGACACTTACACCGGACCTGGAAACCGTGCGGGCCAGCTACCGCACCGAAGGGGTCGTTCATCTGAAGGGCATTCTGACCGATGAATGGCTGGAAACTCTGCGCGCGGCCATCGACGCCGAGGTACAGAAAGGCGACCGGTATTTCGCCTACAAGAACATGCGCAAGGAACCGGGCGCCTTCCAGGATTTTTGCCTGACCTCCGACATCGGCCAGCGTGTGGCCGAGGTCGCCGGATCAAGCTGGGCATCGCTGATCTATGACCAGATCTTCGTGAAGGAGCCGGGCACGAAGACGCAGACAGGGTGGCACACCGATCAGCCCTACTGGCCGGTCAAGGGACCGATCATGACAATGTGGATCGCACTGGACCCGGTTGACGAGGACAACGGCGCGCTGGAATTCGTGCGCGGCTCGCACGCCTGGGGCGCCAACTATCGCCCCTTCAAGACAGATCAGCTGGGTGGCTTTCTGCATTATCTTGAGGAGGACAATCCGGACTATATCGACATGCCGGATTTCGAGGCGGACCGCGAGAAATATGATATCGCCCACTACAACATGGACCCGGGCGACGCGCTGGCCTTTGACGGGATGATCGTGCACTCGGCAATGGGCAACCGCACCTCCACACGGAGACGGCGGGGATACGCAATCCGTTTCGCCGTGGATGGCGCGACCTATAATCCGCGCGACAGTGTGACCGAGTGGTTGCACGATCCCGGCATGACCGCCGGTCAGGTTTTTGCCAGCGACACGTTCCCGGTCATTTATCGAAACGTCTGAGGAAATGGGCCGGTTGATCCGGCCCATCCATTCGGGAAACCGGGCCTCAGCCGCGCAGAACGCCGCCAGTGGCCTTGGCCACCTTTTCGACGATCCGGGCGCTGACTGCCTCGATATCCTGTTCCTTCAGCGTCTTCTCGGTCGGTTGCAAACGCACGGTGATGGCCAGAGACTTCTTGCCCTCACCCACACTGCCACCGATGAATTCGTCGAAAACGCGCACATCCTCGATCAGCACCTTGTCGGCCCCGGCGGCGGCATTGACCAGCGTCAGCGCCTCGATTTCCGCGTCGACCACAAAGGCAAAGTCACGCTCGACCGCCTGCAAATCACGCAGCTCCAGCGCCTGCCGGGTCGCACCGGATTTGCGCGGCAGCGGCACCTCGTCCGGCCAGATGGTGAACGCCATTGCCGGGCCTTTGATGTCCATGGCCTGCAACACACGCGGGTGTAGTTCGCCGAAAACGCCCAGCACCTTTTTCGGGCCGAGACAGATCTTGCCGTGGCGGCCCGGATGCCACCACTCGCGCGCACCGCGCAGGATCTGCACCTTGGCCGGCGCACTGATGGCGGCCAGTACCGCCTCGGCATCGGCCTTGACGTCATAGACATCCACGGGGCGCGAGGCGCCTTGAACGTCCTTGGGTCCGGTGCGGCCGACCAGCAGGCCCGAGATCAGGCTGTGCTGTTCACCCGGCTCGCCGCCATGGAAGGCAGGCCCGGCCTCGAACAGCGCCAGATCCATGAAGCCGCGCGCCTGGTTGCGGGCGGCGGCCTGCAACAAGCCGGGCAGTAGCGCCGGGCGCATATGGCTCATCTCGGACGAGATCGGGTTCTCCAGCATGGTGGCATCGTCGCCACCGCCAAACAGCGCCGCTGCCGCCTTGTCGATGAAGGTGTAGGTCACGCATTCGTTGTAGCCCAGCGCGGCACAGGTACGGCGTGCCATCGCCTGACGACGTTGCTTGGGGGTCATCACCGGTTTCGGAATACCAGCGGTCAAACGCGACAGCGGTTTGCCTTCGAGCTTGGTGAGCGACGCGACGCGCGCCACCTCTTCCACCAGATCGGCTTCACCCATGACATCCGGGCGCCAGCTCGGCACATGCGCCATGTTGCCCTCAAGCCGGAAGCCCAGCCGGGTCAGGGTCTGGCGCTGATCGCTTTCGGGAATGTCCATGCCCACCAGCGACTGCACCCGTTCGGCATCCAGCTTGTAGGCGCGGGAGTGATCCGGGACCTTGCCCGCAACGACGACTTTGGACGCCTCGCCACCACAGATATCGAGGATCATCTGGGTCGCGTGCTCCAGCCCCTCGAGCGTGTATTCCGGGTCCACCCCGCGCTCGAACCGGTACCGCGCATCCGAATTGATCTTGAGCGCCCGGCCCGCCAGCGCGATCTGCACATGGTTCCAATAGGCGCTTTCGAGGAATACATTCACGGTTTCCCCGGTGCAGCCCGTTTCCTCACCGCCCATGATCCCGGCGATGGACTCCGGCCCATTGTCGTCCGAAATCGCCATCATGCCGGGCTGCAGGGTGTATTCCTTCTCATCCAGCGCGGTCAGCGTCTCGCCACCCGCCGCGCGATGCACCCGCAGATGGCCCGCCACCTTGTCCACGTCGAAGACGTGCAGCGGGCGGTTGTGGTCGTAGGTCATGTAGTTGGTGATATCGACCAGCGCCGAGATCGGACGCAAACCGATGGCCTTGAGCTGATCCTGCAGCCATTGCGGGCTGGGGCCGTTTTTCACCCCCCGGATCACCCGACCGGTGAACAGAGGGCAGCCGTCCAGCGTATCCTCGTCGATGGTCACCTTGATCGGGCTTTCGTACTCACCCGGAACCGGTGTGTAATCGCGGATCTTGAGCGCCCCCAGACCGCGCGCCGCCAGATCGCGGGCGATGCCCGCCACGCCCAGCGCATCAGGGCGGTTCGGCGTGATCGCGATATCGATCACCGGATCGACCTTGGCCGGGTCATTCTCGGCCAGCCAGTCCACGAACCGGTCGCCCACCTCGCCCGACGGCAGCTCGATGATGCCGTCATGCTCGTCACTCAGCTCCAGTTCGCGTTCGGAGGCCATCATACCATAGCTGTCCACGCCCCGGATCTTGCCCACACCGATGGTGATATCGAGGCCGGGAATATACATGCCCGGCTTGCAGACCACGACAGTGATCCCCTCGCGCGCGTTGGGAGCGCCGCAGATGATCTGCATCTCACCCTCATCGGTGTCCACCTTGCAGACGCGCAGCTTGTCGGCATCGGGATGCTTCTCGGCATGTATGACCTTGCCGAGGGTGAAATCCTTCAACCGGTCGGCGGGGTTCACCACCTCTTCGACCTCAAGGCCAAGATCGGTGAGCGCCTCGACGATTTCCTCGACCGACGCATCGGTTTCAAGGTGATCTTTCAACCAGGACAGAGTGAATTTCATTGCGCGGGGCCTTTTGGCAAAAACATGCGGTTGCCAGAGGCAATGACAAAGAATGGACCAAGGTGCAAGTCTTGGGCCAGAGCGGCGTCACGGATAGCTGGGGGTGAGGCCCAAAAGCTCATCCAACTGCCGCGCGATCCAGCCATGCGGGATGAAATGCCCGCCCGGATGGACGTCCAGAGTGACCTTGCCTGCGGCGCAATCGGTCCATTCGGTGCGGGTGAGGGTAAGGAACGGTTTTGCCTGCCAGTCACCGCCGGGCGTGGGGTCGGCGCAGCCGTATTTCTCCCGCCAGAGGGCCACCGGATAGGTGGTGTCAGCACCGGGGCCGAAAGGGAAATCCATCACCGTGTCATCCAGCCCGTGCACATGGCGAACCTCGGCGGGGCCTTGGGGACAGGCCTCGGTCTGGCTGAGGGTGCCTGCGATGGCGAGCAAGGCCGCGGCGCTGTTGCCGGACTGGCACGCGTAGCGCCAGGCCATGGCCGAGCCGTAGGAATAGCCCGAGACATAAGTGCGCTGCGGGTCCACGGGATAGCGTTTCGCGACATCCGTCAGCACCCGGTTGGCGAACTCCACATCATCGGTCTCGGACGTCCAGAAATCCCAGCTTCGATGCCGCCCATTCGGGGCCACCAGCAGTACGCCCCGCCGTCTGGTCGCACCCGCGATGCGCGTGTGGTTCACCACGACGTTCCCCTGCCGCGCCCAGCCGTGGAAATGCAGCAACACCGGCAGCGGGGTTTCTCCGTCCCAACCGTCGGGTTCGAGGATGTGATACGAGCGGTCGCCAAGCTGGCACGCGGTATCGCCGTGGCAGGTATCAACCGCGAGGGCTGGGGAGGCGGTGAGCAGAAAGATGCAAATCAATCGGTAGATCATGAGCCGGAGCCTAAAGGCTTGGGGGCAAGTGTCACGTCACATATCTGTGGGTGACCAAGAGGAGACAAGCCGCGCAATCGCCAGACCGCGGGATGGCGATCCGAACTCGGAGCAGGTCACTTTATGGCAGCCAAATCCGTGTGAAGGTCGAGCGTGGGGCTGCTGGAGCCATATCGCCAGCCCGTGCGGGCGGTCTGGCGATTGCGCGGCGGCCTATCGGCCTTGATTCCGCGCTCTTATCGCCGCGACTATCTAGTTTTCTGGTCTCATTGAGGTTCAAAGTGACCTTCCGACCTGGGATGAAGCGGTGTTGGTTTCCCAATTGGGGTCAAGTAGCTGAGCTTATCTTCAGAAATCTCAGTGATTTCGAAGCAGTCAGCACGCATGGCTGAAATGACGGGCAAAATTCGCTCATGTACGTCCCACTCCCCAAGAGCGATATCGTCCATAACACTCGCTTCCTGAAGCATGACCAACTCTTCCAGCACCTCGTTCGAAGCGACTAGAATCAGCTCAGTTTTAGACTTGTCATATGCGTACCGACTTTCTTCAGAACGCCTCTCCGCGTGTTCAAAAACCGCGTCTAGGAAGTGCTTATAGACGCGGCGCCTCGCCTCGATCAGAGCTTCTTTCCGGTCTATTCTTTTCTGCCTACCATAAACGAGCACACCAAATGCAGCCGCGACAAATGGAGCAGCCAATTGTAGCCAATCCATTGTTGTGGGAGCAGAGGAGATCACCGAGACAAACCACCATGCAGGTTCGGCAAATCCAGCGCCGCGAACCCGTAGTGCCGCAGCCAGCGCAGGTCGCTATCGAAGAACGCCCGCAAATCCGGGATGCCGTATTTCAGCATCGCCAGACGGTCGATGCCGATGCCAAAGGCAAAGCCCTGATAGACCTCGGGGTCGATGCCACCGGCCTCGATTACCTTGGGATGCACCATGCCCGAGCCGAGGATCTCCATCCAGTCGTCGCCCTCGCCGATCTTGAGTTGACCGCCCTCCCACGAGCAGCGGATGTCGACCTCGGCCGACGGCTCGGTGAACGGGAAATGCGAGGCGCGGAAGCGCAGCTCGACGTCATCGACCTCGAAGAACGCCTTCACGAACTCTTCCAGAACCCATTTCAGGTTCGCCATCGAGATATCCTTGTCGATGGCCAGCCCCTCGACCTGATGGAACATCGGCGTGTGGGTCTGGTCGTAGTCGGCGCGATATACACCGCCCGGACAGATCACCCGGATCGGCGCGCCCTGCTTTTCCATCGACCGGATCTGCACCGGCGAGGTATGGGTGCGCAGCACATGCGGCGGACGATTGTCGCCCGGTGCGCGGTGCATGTAGAACGTGTCCATCTCGGCCCGCGCGGGATGGTGGCCGGGGATGTTCAGCGCGTCAAAATTGTACCAGTCGGTCTCAATCCGCGGGCCTTCGGCGACCGAGAAGCCCAGCTCGGCAAAGATCGCCGTCAACTCTTCGCTGGCCTGGCTGATCGGGTGCAGCGTGCCCTGACGGCGCGGGCGCGAGGGCAGTGTCACGTCCAGCCATTCGGTGCGCAGACGCTCATCCAGCGCGGCGTCGGCCAAGGCGGCCTTCCTGGCGGACAGCGCCGAGTTGATCTCATCCTTCAGCGCGTTCAGCGCGGGGCCGGCGACCTGGCGTTCCTCGGGGGTCATCTTGCCCAGCTCGCGCATTTTCAGCGCGACCTCGCCTTTTTTGCCCACAGCGGCCACACGGATCGCCTCAAGCGCGGACTCGTCGCCCGCATCCGCAATCTGTCCCAGATATTTCGCCTTAAGATCGTCCATCGGCCGTGCCCTTTTGCATCCTTGCCCCCTGCTACCCCGGCACAAGGCAGGCTTCAAGCCCGCGCGCCTTACGTGTCGGGGTTCGAGGCGCCATCGGGCGCCTTTTTCCAACGCTGGTGGTTGAAGGGGTATAGAAACTGCCGCCAGTAGCCGCGCGGCACCGAATCCCCTACGACACCATAGTTCTCAGGCCATGCCTCATCGGGCAGATGGTGGGTGCCAAACAGCCAGTCATAGATCGGGAAATGCGAGGCATAATTGATGTCGATCGCCTCACGGTCGCTGCCGTGGTGCCAGTGGTGAAAGCGCGGGGTGACGAAGAAGCGTTCGATAAAGCCCAGCTTCCAACCAATATTGGCGTGGATGAAGCTGGAGTAGAAATAGACGATCAGCAGATAGGCCTGAATCGCCTCGGGCTTGAAGCCCAGCGTGAACATCGGCAGCGCTGTCAGGCTACGCAGGACAGCGATTTCGATGAAATGCATGCGGGCGCCCGCCAGCCAGTCCATCTTTTTGGTGGAGTGGTGAATGGCGTGGAAATGCCAGAGCGCGGGGAAGGTGTGGAACGCCCGATGCACCCAGTATTGCACGAAATCGGTGGCCGCCATGATGATCGCCACCTGCACGAAGAAGGGCAGGTTGGTGATATGCATGCGGATATCGTCCAGCGGGATCTGTGCGTTGACGAAATTGGCAGGGGCCAGCGTGACAAAGGACAGCACCTGCACCAGCATCGAGCTGACGAGGTAATAGAACATGTCCTCCTGCCATTCGGCGCGGAACACGGTCTGATCGCCGCGCGCAGGGAAGAAGCGTTCGAGCGGCACGAACAGGAACCCCACGAGCAAGACGTTGACGATGAAATAGTCCAGCCCGAAATACAGGCTCTGCGGCGCTTCGCCCGCATGCTGCGGCTGGGTGGTCGCCATCAGCGAGGCGATGACCGATAGCCCCAGCGCGGCCCAGCCCAGCGCCTTGCGGCGGCTCAGGATCAGGCTGAGCAGCGACAGCGCGTATCCCGCCAGCAGCACAAAGCGCAGAAAGGCGGTGACGTATCCACTGGAATGAACGAATGCGATCTGTGGATACGAAAAAGTTTCGGGGTACCAGCGCAACAGCACCAGCAGCAGCCCGGTCAGCGCAGCCAGCAACGCCATGGTGCCGGACAGCCAGCCGCTGCCCAAAGGTCGCTGATCGCGCGGTGTTTCCAGCTGTTCGATGATGTCCCGAATGAGTTTCACGGTCGTCCCCTGCCTCACAATCTCGGGCAATCTGCCATAACAACCCCGTTCTGACGATGGTGGAATTCAATACGAAAACCGCCGCCCCGGTTGGGACGGCGGTTTCAGGAAATCTCGGGATCTGAGCCTGATCAGGCGGTCAGAGCGGCCTGTGCCTTGGCAACGATTGCGCCGAACGCTTCGGGCTCGTGCACGGCCAGATCGGCCAAAACCTTACGGTCCACTTCGATGCCGGCCAGGTTCAGGCCGTTGATGAAGCGGGAATAGGTCAGGGCCTCGTCGTGCGAACGGACAGCAGCGTTGATCCGCTGGATCCACAGCGCGCGGAAGTTGCGCTTGCGGTTCTTGCGGTCGCGGGTTGCGTACTGATTGGCCTTGTCTACGGCCTGACGGGCAACCTTGAAGGTGCTCTTGCGGCGGCCATAGTAACCTTTGGCGGCCTTGATGACCTTCTTGTGACGGGCGTGAGTTACGGTTCCACCTTTAACGCGGGACATCTCTCAAATCTCCTCTTAGCGGTCGTAGGGCATGTAGCCCTTGACGATCTTTGCGTCGGGGGCGGACAGGGTGGTGGTGCCACGGGCGTCGCGGATGAATTTCTTGGTCCGCTTGATCATGCCGTGACGCTTGCCGGCCTGAGCCGACATGACCTTACCGGTCGCAGTCACCTTAAAGCGCTTCTTGGCGCTCGACTTTGTCTTCATCTTGGGCATTTCCGGCTCCTTTCAAAGGTTCGGTACAAAACGCGACTCGGCATGCCACACTGGCCGGTCACGCGATCAGAAGCGCCGTTTACGCAAGTTCGGTCATACTGGCAAGGGGGTTTGGACCGGAATCTGCGCTTTTCAAGCGCCGGTCGGTCACCGGGGCGATCTGGCCGCCCCGGCGAGTTGTCACTTAGCCCGCAAACTTGCGGATTTCACCGCTTTTCAGCCGCGAGGCGTAGGATGCAAGCTCCTCACGCACAACTTTCATCAGGAAGTAGAGCGCGAAGACGTTCACAACCGCCATGGCAAAGATCGCCGCATCCGAGAAGTCGATGACCGGACCAAGATTGGCGGCGGCACCGATGACCACGAAGATGCAGAAGATGATCTTGAACACCAATTCCTTGGTGTGACCTTCACCGAACAGATAGGTCCAGGCCTTGAGGCCGTAATAGGACCAGCTGATCATGGTCGAGAAGGCAAACAGGATCACCGCGATCGCAAGGATATACGGGAACCAGCTGAAGGCACTGCCGAAGGCGGCCGAGGTCAGGCTGACGCCGGAGTTGCCGTCTACTGTGGCAATCGCCGTGCCGGCTTCGTTCAGCATATAATTACCGGTTTCCGGGTCGATGATCATCTGCTGGGTGATGATGATAACCAGGGCGGTCATGGTGCAGATCACGACCGTGTCGATGAACGGTTCAAGCAGCGAGACGAACCCTTCGGTGATCGGCTCCTTGGTCCGCACGGCCGAGTGTGCGATGGCCGCCGAGCCAACGCCCGCCTCGTTCGAGAATGCGGCGCGCTTGAAGCCCTGGATCAGCGCACCGACCATGCCGCCCGCGACACCCAGGCCGGTAAAGGCACCGGCAAAGATCTGGCCAAAGGCCCAGCCGATCTTGTCGGCGTTCATGCCGATGATGACCAAGGCCGTTACCACGTACATCACGCCCATGAACGGCACGACTTTTTCCGTCACGCGGGCGATGGACTTGAGGCCACCAACAATCACCAGGAACACGACCGCAGCAAAGACCAGACCGGTGATCCAGCCCGGATAGTCACCGACAATGCCGGCGATCTGCTGATGGGCCTGGTTGGCCTGGAACATGTTGCCGCCGCCAAGGGCACCCAGGATACAGAAGATCGAGAACAGAACCGCGAGGATTTTACCGCCTGGCAGGCCCAGTTCGTTAAAGCCCTTGGACATGTAATACATCGGACCACCGGATACGGTGCCGTCGTCATACTCGTTGCGGTATTTCACGCCCAGCGTACATTCGGTGAATTTCGACGCCATTCCCAGAAGACCGGCAAGGATCATCCAGAACGTTGCCCCCGGCCCGCCGATACCGACCGCGACGGCCACACCAGCGATGTTGCCAAGGCCAACCGTCCCCGAAAGCGCGGTCGCCAGCGCCTGAAAGTGGCTGACCTCGCCCGCGTCATTGGGATCGGAGTAGTCCCCTTTGACCAGGCTGATGGCGTGGCTGAAAAAGCGCATCTGCACGAAGGCAAAGTAGAGCGTGAACACCGACGCGGCGATCACCAGCCACATCACGATCCACGGGAAGCCGGTTCCCGGGAACGGTGCAAAGATGAAGCTTACGAAAGGCCCGGTCAGATCGGCAAAGGCCTGATTGATTGTTTCGTCGAGGCCCGGCGCCTCCTGCGCGGCGGCGGAGCTGGCCAGCAGCGCGGTCGCCGCACCCGCCAGTCCGAATTTGCATGTCTGTTTCATCGTCCCTCTCCTATTTCACAACGGTGACCGGAACATCGGCATGCATGACCAGGTTCTGCGTCGCGCTGCCAAAGATGCGTTTGGTAAAGCCATCTGCCGAGGATCGTCCGACCACGATCTGCGACCCGTTGTTTTCCACCGTTATGGCGTTCAGCGTTTCGGCCACGTCGCCATGACGCACGACACCTTGCGCGCTGAAACCCGCCGCCTTGAGCGACTCGACCGCCGGGGTAACGACCCGCGTCATCGCCGTTTCGATTTCTTCTTCCCTCCGCTTGTGCCGTTGAGCGTTCTCCTCAGGGGTCTGGAATGTGAATGGGGACCACTCAATGACATAAACCACCAGCAATTCACTGCCGTCGATCCGTCCTGCCAGATCCTTGGCAAAGGCAATCGCCCGTTCGCCGGCTTCTGTCCCGTCAAGTCCTATGACAATTTTAGCTGTCATGTCCTTCCTCCGTTTTTTCATTTGATCGGGGATGTTGTTCCCCGACAGGGCAGCCAGATTTGGGAACTCGACTTGAAGACTGCCCTTACGGAAGTATCAGGAAAAATCACTAGGAAATGGAGATTTTTTTGGGCTATTATCAGTGATAACTGTCGTTTCTTGGTATTAATGCAGGGATTTTTACTGATAGACAGAGATTTGGATAAGATCGATCAACGCATCCTGCAGGAGCTTGAGGCCAATGGCCGCCTGCCAATTGTCGAGCTTGCCGCGCGCGTCAATCTGACGAATACGCCATGCTCGGAACGGGTCAAACGGCTGGAGCGGACCGGCTATATCACCGGCTACAGCGCGGTTGTCGACAAGGAGCGGCTGGGGCTGGCGCATCTGACGGTCGTTCAGGTGTCCCTTGCGGCAACCGCCGAACAGTCGCTGGACAAATTCAACGAAGCCGTTCGCAAAGTGCCCGAGATTGAAAGCTGCCTGATGGTTGCAGGCTCTTTCGACTATCTCCTGACGGTGAGAACCCGCGACATCGCGCATTTCCGCATGGTGCTCGGAGAGAAAATCAACAAGCTACCCGGCATTCATCAGACAAGCTCCTTCACCGTCATGGAGACCGTCAAGGAACCTGTCGGAGTGAAGGCCGTCAGCTATTGAAATGTCAGGCGACCATCAGCCCGGATCAGTGTTATAGATCAGGCGCTCGTCACAGGGCGCGATCCGCAGAATGTTGGTGGTGCCGGGCACGTTGAAGGGCACACCGGCGGTCACCACGATCTGATCCGTCTCGATGGCAAACCCACCGGCCCGCGCCGCCCGCGCAGCGCTGACCACCGCGCTTTTGAACCGCTCCAGCTCGGGCGTCATCACGCAGTTGCAACCCCAGCTCAGGCATAGCCTGCGCGCGGTGCCCTGCAGCGAGGTCATGGCGATGATCGGCACGCCGGGCCGTTCGCGCGCGGTCAGCAGGGCGGTCGTACCGCTCTGGGTGAAACAGCAGATCGCCTTGATATCGGTCTTTTCCGCGATCTCGCGCGCAGCGGCCACGATACCGTCGGCGATCGTGGTGCCCATCGCGCTGCGGGACGCGGCGATGATCTGGGTATAGGTCGGATCGGCCTCGACCTCGGTCGCCACTTTGTCCATCGTTTGTACGGCTTCGATCGGATACCCGCCAGCCGCCGATTCCGCGCTGAGCATGATGGCATCCGTTCCTTCATAGATGGCAGTGGCCACGTCCGAAACCTCGGCGCGCGTGGGCATCGGGCTTTCGATCATGCTTTCCAGCATCTGGGTCGCCACGATCACAGGTTTGGCCGCCGCCCGGCAGCGCCGCACCAGCCGCTTCTGGATCGGCGGCACTGCCGAGACCGGCAATTCCACTCCCAGATCGCCCCGTGCCACCATGATCCCGTCCGAGGCATCGAGGATTTCATCAAACGCCTCGACCGCCGCCGGTTTCTCGATCTTCGACAGGATCGCGGCACGGCCATCGGCGAGCGAGCGCGCCTCGAACACGTCCTTGGCCCGCTGCACGAAACTCAGTGCCAGCCAGTCCACACCCAACTGGCACACGAATTCCAGATCAGAACGGTCCTTGTCCGACAGCGCCGCCAGGGGCAGCACAACATCCGGCACGTTCACCCCCTTGCGGTTCGAGATCGTGCCACCGGTCACCACCACACAATCGGCGAAATCCGCGCCACAGCTTTCGACGCGCAGACGGATCTTGCCGTCATTGACCAGCAGATGCGCACCGGTTTCCAGCGCCTCGAAAATCTCGCGATGCGGCAGGCACACGCGCGAGGCATCGCCGGGTGCTTCGTCCAGATCCAGCCGGAATGCCGCGCCCTCTTCCAGCTCTTCGGCGTCATTGGCAAAGACACCCACGCGCAGCTTGGGACCCTGAAGATCGGCCAGAATCGCAATCGTGCTGTCCAGATCCTTTTCCACCTGCCGGATGATGCGGTGCTTTTCGCGAATCTCGTCATGGCTGCCGTGGCTCATGTTCAGACGGAAAACGTCCGCCCCGGCCTCGTGCAGCGCGCGGATCACGTCATAGTCTTCCGACGCCGGTCCCAGCGTCGCCACGATTTTCACATTTCTCAGGCGTCGCACGTCCCTGATCTCCTCAATTCGCAAATGTTACCGCAAACAGCGCTTGAGGCCGCTTATCGCGCAATTCCCTTTCGCAGGCAACTGCCCTACACCTGCGGCAAACAAGATGACAGGCTGATGACATATTCTCCGTTCTTCATTCACGGCGAGGACAGGCCGTCCCGCTGGCTGATCACATGCGATCATGCAACCAATACCGTACCGCCCGAAGTCAACGGCGGCGACCTTGGCCTGCCGCGTGAGGATATGGAGCGCCATATCGCCTATGATGTCGGCGCCTATGAAGTGTCGAAACATCTGGGCGAAATCCTGAACGCCCCGGTGATCGCCGCCAATTTCTCGCGTCTGGTGATCGATCCCAACCGCGGTGAGGACGATCCGACCTTGCTTATGAAGCTCTATGACGGCTCGATCATTCCCGGCAACCGCCATGCCAACGCGACCGAGCGCGAGCGGCGGCTGAACATGTGCTATCGCCCCTATCACGAGGCGCTGGCGCGGATGGCCGCCCTGCCGCACGCGGTGATCGTTTCGATGCACTCCTTTACGCGCCAGTTGCGGGGCCGCGATCCGCGCCCGTGGGAGATCGGAGTGCTCTATACGCAGGACGAACGCTTCTCACGCCCGTTCATCGAACGGCTGAGGGCCGAGGGCGATCTGACGGTGGGCGAGAACGAGCCCTATACCGGCTATCTGCCCGGCGACGCCATCGACAAGCACGGCACGGCGCATAACCGCCCAAATGCCCTCATCGAATTGCGTAATGACCTGATCGCCGACCACGCCGGTCAGCGCGCCTGGGCCGAACGCCTGGCCCCGATTCTGGAAGCGGCCCTGGAAGACTCAGGCGTCTGACGCGGGGTCATATGCTCCCCAATTCGACCCTCACATTCTTGTGAGGGCGCTCTTGCGACCCCATATAAATAGGGAAGGCCCAACAGGAAATTCCACGAACAGGAGGCGCAGATGACCCATGAAACCCTGACTGCCGTCTTCGGATGGATGACCGTGCTGAACCTTGGCCTGCTGATCTTCAGCACGCTGATGGTGCTGGTTCTGCAGGACTGGGCCGTGCGCGTGCATGGCCGGATGTTCCAGATGGAGCCGGCGGATGTGCGCAAGGCGTATTTCAAGTACCTCGCCAACTACAAGGTGCTGACGCTGGTGTTCTGCCTGATGCCCTGGCTGGCGCTGAAACTGGCCTGATCCTATGGCCTGAAACCAACCGCAGGGGGCCTGCCGGCCCCCTCTTTTGTTGTAACCGGGGGCGTTGATTGCTACCTCGGGCACAGGGACGCCAAATACTCACTTCGGAGCCAAGACATGGACCAGCAGACCGAAATCGAACTCCAGGCCGCCGCCTTTCGCCGCCTTCAGAAACACCTGATGGAGGACCGGACGGATGTGCAGAACATCGACATGATGAATTTGGCCGGCTTTTGCCGCAACTGCCTGGCGCGCTGGTATCAGGAGGCGGCCAACGACAAGGGCATCGAGATGGACAAGAATACGGCCCGCGAGGTTTTCTACGGCATGACCATGGACGAGTGGAAAGCCAATTATCAGACCGAGGCGAGTGCCGAGAAACAGGCCGCCTTTAAGGTCGCGTTCGAGGAAAACGTGCACAAGAAGGGCTGAACACTACTCCCCGCGCGGCCAGATCGTTGAATGTGGCCGCGTCGATGCCCAACTCTTCCAGCACCGCCCGGCTGTCGGCCCCATGGGCGCGGGGCGCGCTGTCCAGCGAAGGCGTGCCGCGGTCATAAGTAAAGCCGGCCACCGCGAACCGGTCCTGCCCGACCTGCTGCACCACGTTGCGGGCCCCAAATTGCGGCTCATCCAGCGCTTCGGACAGCCCCCTCACCCGCGCGGCGGGAACGTGATGAGTGTTCAGGATCTCCTCCCACTCCGCCGCCGTTTTGCCGCGCAAAACACCGGCCAGTAGCGCAGCGTCGCCTTCCCTGCGCCCGGCAATCTCTGCGCGTGGTGTCGCGGCCAACTCATCGGCCACCGCATCCTCTCCAACCGCCCGCATCAGGTTCGCCATCTGAGCGTTGGTATGGGCCCCGATCATCAGAGTGCCTTCAGCGGTCTCATAGGTCGCATAACCCGCCAGCGACGGATCCCGATTACCGTGCGGCCTGGGCGCCACTCCGGTCGCCAGCGTCGTTGCGGTGTGCGAGTTCATTAGCATCAGCGCACAATCGGCCATCGCAACGTCGATCCGCCGCCCCTGCCCTGTCAGCGCCCGGCCATAAAGCGCCGCCGAGATCGCCAGCGCCGCCTGCGCGCCGGTGCCGTAGTCGACCATGGCCGGACCGACCCTGACCGGATCGCTCCCGGCCTCGCCATTGGCGGCCATCACGCCCGCATAGGCCTGAATCACAACGTCGTAGGCGGGATGCGCCGCCTTGGGACCGGTCGCCCCGAACCCGCTGATGGCGCAATAGATCAGATCGGGTTTAAGCGCCGCCAGCCGGTCATAACCCAGCCCCAACTCCTCGACCGCGTGCGCGGTATAGTTCTGCACCACCACATCCGCCGTCGCCAGCAACCGGTCGAAGATTGCTCGCCCTGCGTCGGATTTCAGATCCAGCGCCAGTGCCCGCTTGCCGCCTCCCTGCGCCTGAAAGGAGAGCCCCATTCCGGCCGCGTTCAGCTCCGCATCGGCTCCATCCGCACGCGTCATGTCGGGCCGGTCCACCGGCTCGATCTTGATCACCTTGGCACCCAACACGCCCAGCTGATAAGCGCAGAACGGCCCGGCAAAGACATGTGTCAGATCCAGAACTCGCAGCCCCTCGAATGGTCGCATGAAAAATCCTCCCACCGGCAGGCTAGCAGCGGGAGGATTGGAAAACGGTCCGTTTTCGTCAGGTTGGGGTCGGTTTTGCCGCTTCAGACCGCCGCCTTGCGGCTTTCGTCCAGATAGATCTCGCGCAAACGTTTCGCGACGGGGCCCGGCGTGCCGTCGCCAAGTGTCACCCCGTCGATCTCGACCACCGGCATCACGAAGGCGCTGGCCGAGGTGGTGAACGCCTCATCCGCCTCTTTCGCCTCGTCGATGGTGAACAGACGCTCTTCGATCTCCATCTGTGCCTCCGCCGCCATCCGCAGCACCGCCTTGCGGGTGATGCCGTGCAGGATATCGGTCGACAACGGACGGGTGACGATCTTGCCGTTCTTGACGAAATAGGCGTTGTTCGAGGTGCCCTCGGTCACATAACCATCCTCGATCAGCCATGCATCGTCACAGCCCGCCGCCTTAGCCATCATCTTGCCCATGGAAGGGTAAAGCAACTGCGTCGTCTTGATGTCGCGACGGCCCCAGCGGATATCCTCGATCGAGATGATCCTGTTGCCCTTCGCAGCCGCCGGACTGTCGGCCAGGCCGGGCTTGTTCTGAGTGAAGAGCACGATGGTCGGCTTGGTATCCGCCGAAGGAAACACGAAATCCCGATCACCATCGGAGCCGCGCGAGACCTGCAGATAAACCAGCCCCTCTTCGATGCCGTTCAGCTCCACCAGCTTGCGGTGAACCTCCAGCAGCTGCTCCTTGCTGCACGGCTCGGCCATGTCCAACTCGTCCAGCGAGCGCTTCAGGCGCACCGCGTGGCCCTCGAAGTCAATCAGCTTGCCATCCAGCACACTGGTCACCTCGTACACCGCATCAGCCATCAGGAACCCACGGTCAAAGATCGAAACCTTGGCCTCGGTCTCAGGCAGATACTCGCCATTCACATACACGGTACGGGTCATGCGTCTCACAGTCCTTTCCAATTGCGCCCCCTCTCTCCTCAGGGGAGAGGTTCGGGGTAAGGGGCTTAACCCCAAAGTGCCGCCTTGGGCGGATGCACTCCGGCGTCGTCAAAAATCAGCGGCTCATCGCGGTCTTCGGCCAACAGAAGCGGGCCGTCAAGGTCCGTCACCATCGCACCCTGCGCCACCAGCGTCGCCGGAGCCATGGCGAGCGACGAGCCGACCATGCAGCCCACCATGATGCCATAGCCCTCGGCCAGCGCCGCCTCGCGCAGCTTCAGCGCCTCGGTCAGACCGCCGGTCTTGTCGAGCTTGATGTTGACCACATCGTATTTACCCTTGAGCCCCGGCAGACTGGCCCGGTCATGGCAGCTCTCGTCGGCACAAACCGGCACCGGGCGCTCCATCCCGATCAGCGCCTCATCGTCCCCGGCAGGCAAGGGCTGTTCGACCAGCGCCACGCCCAACCGCATCAGATGCGGCGCCAGATCGGCATACACCTCCGCCGACCAGCCTTCATTGGCATCGATGATGACCTTGGCATCGGGTGCGCCCGCGCGCACTGCTTCCAAGCGCGGCATGTCATCCGGCGTTCCCAGCTTGATCTTGAGCAGAGGCCGATGCGCATTTTTCGCCGCCTGTTCCCGCATTGCATCGGGCGTATCCAGCGACAGGGTATAGGCGGTGATCTCCGGCTCTGGCACTGGCAGCCCGGCCAACTCCCACGCGCGCTTGCCCGCCCGCTTGGCCTCCAGATCCCACAGTGCGCAATCCACCGCGTTGCGCGCAGCACCCGCAGGCAGCAACTCCATCAGCCCCTCGCGGGTGAACTCCGCAGGCAGCCCGGCAATCTCTGCCTCGACCGACTCCAGGGTCTCGTCATAGCGGGCATAAGGCACACACTCGCCCCAGCCCTGATGCGCCCCGTCCGACACCCGAACCGTCAACACCTTTGCCTCGGTCCGCGACCCGCGCGAGATAGTGAATACCTGCGCCAGCCGGAACACATCGCGAGAGATCTCAACCTGCACGCGCCCGCTCCTTCATCTTTTTTCAAATACTCCCGCCGGAGGCGCACCACCCCGCCACCGGCGCCGAGCTTAGATCACATCGCGGCCAGCGCATCCACCAGCTTGTCCGGCCCGAACCGGAACGGGTCGGTCGCGGGCAGGCCCATCTCGGCCTCAGCCTTGGCCAGATAGGCACTGGCGTCCTCTTCGCTCATGTGCTGAGTGTTCACCGAGATGCCCACCACCTTGCAGTCGGGGTTTGCCACCAACGCCAGACTCAGCGCGGTGTCACGCAGCGTTTCCAGCGACGGCAACTGATAGGTCGGCAGACCCCGCATATGCTCGCGGGTCGGTTCATGGCTCAGGATCAGCGCGTCCGGCTGGCCGCCATGGATCAGCGCCATGGTCACGCCCGAGTAAGAGACATGGAACAGCGAGCCCTGACCCTCGATCAGATCCCAATGATCGTCTTCGTTGTCCGGGGTCAGCCATTCCACCGACCCGGCCATGAAATCGGCGATCACCGCGTCCAGCGGCACACCGTCGCCGGTGATCAGGATGCCGGTCTGGCCGGTGGCGCGGAAGGTGGATTTCATCCCCCGCTTGCGCATCTCGGCATCCATCGCCAGCGCGGTGTACATCTTGCCCACCGAACAATCAGTGCCCACCGCAAGACACCGTTTGCCCCTGCGCTTGATGCCGTTGGCAATCGGGTAATCCACCGACGGCACCCGCACATCGTGCAGCGTGCGCCCGGTCGCTTCGGCCACGGCCACCAGATCGGGTTCGTCGCGCAGCAGGTTGTGTAAACCGCTGGCCAAGTCGAACCCTTCCTCCAGCGCCATCACCAGCACCTTCTTCCATTCCTGGCTGATCACGCCGCCACGGTTGGCAACGCCGATCACCAGCGTCTTGGCACCGGCCTCGCGGGCCTCGACCAGATCCATGTCTTTGAGCCCCAGATCGGCCTTGCAACCGTCCATGCGGAACTGACCCACGGCGTTTTCCGGACGCCAGTCCTTGATGCCCTGGGCCACCTTGGCCGCCAGCTGGTCGGGCGCATCGCCCAAAAACAACAGATACGGTGTCTCGATCATTGCGGTGCACTCCTTTGATTCCGGCGTAAGGTATTGAACGGCCCTGACGAGCGTTTCGCGTTTTTTCCGGCCTCGCGCGGCCCGGACGGAAGAATTTCGCGCATACCTGTTAGCTCGCGCAAAATCCTTCGAAGTTTTCAAACTGATTAATCTTTAATCGCCTCAAACGGCGCCCATCGCGAAGATGCTGCGCCGCCAATGCTGCATGTGCACAAAGACGCTTGCGCAGACTCGCGCAATTTAATACCCCATCTCAGGACAAAATCGCAATTTCCTTACCCGCGAGAGGACCACCCATGAGTTTCCGCACCCAGCCCGCTGCCCCCGCGCGCCCCAACCGCTGCCAGCTGTTCGGCCCCGGCTCGAACACCAAGCTGTTCCCGAAAATGGCGGCCTCGGCGGCGGATGTGATCAATCTCGATCTCGAAGACTCGGTGGCACCCAGCGACAAGGACGTGGCCCGCGCCAATGTGATCGAGGCGCTGAATACCGTCGATTGGGGCAACAAATACATGTCGGTGCGGATCAACGGGCTGGATACGCCCTATTGGTACCGCGACGTGGTGGATGTGCTGGAACAGGCGGGCGACCGGCTGGACCAGATCATGATCCCAAAGGTGGGCTGCGCGGCGGATGTCTATGCCGTGGACGCGCTGGTCACCGCCATCGAGCGCGCCAAGGGCCGGACCAAGCCGGTCAGTTTCGAGGTGATCATCGAATCCGCAGCCGGCATCGCCCATGTCGAGGAAATCGCCGCATCGTCCCCGCGCATGCAGGCGATGAGCCTGGGCGCGGCGGACTTCGCCGCCTCGATGGGGATGCAGACCACCGGCATCGGCGGCACGCAGGAAAACTACTATATGCTGCGCGAGGGCGAAAAGCACTGGTCGGACCCCTGGCACTGGGCGCAGGCCACCATCGTCGCCGCCTGCCGCACCCACGGTGTGCTGCCAGTGGACGGGCCGTTTGGCGACTTCTCGGATGACGAAGGCTATATCGCGCAGGCCAAACGTTCGGCCACGTTGGGCATGGTGGGCAAATGGGCGATCCATCCCAAACAGATCGCGCTGGCCAATCAAGTCTTTACTCCGTCGGATGAAGCCGTAGGCGAGGCGCGCGAAATTCTGGCCGCAATGGAGCAGGCCAAGGCCAACGGCGAAGGCGCGACGGTTTATAAGGGCCGTCTGGTCGACATCGCCTCGATCAAGCAGGCCGAAGTGATCGTGGCACAGGCCGAGTTGATCGCCGCGAACGGCTGATGCCGTTTGGCAAATCCGGAAGAAGGGCGCCCAAGGGGCGCCCTTCTTCTTTTTGGCGGTAAAGCAGTCGTCAGACAGGAAAGTGTCGGGTTCAGCGCCCGAAGGCCCCGTTTGGCACCCATTTCATCTTTTCCCCCTGCTTGCCCCATTTCATCATCAGGCAAGAGGTGCCGTATTTCTGGTAATAGAGGATGCTCAGGTCGTACCAGCCGGCCTTTGGAACCTCGACCGTCACCCGCTGATTGGCCTCGCAGGGCTGGCGCCCACGCACGAACCCGATCTGCTGCCCCGACACCCGCGCGTCGATCCCGTCATTTGACCAGGTCTCGAGCTCATACACGCCCGGCGCATCGAAGCGGATATAGCCGCGGATGTCCGCCGCCACGTTGTAATGCTGCTTGTAGGTCATCACCGGATCGCCCTTGTCGGTGTCCCGGTAGTCCAGCCCCTTCAATGGCTGCCCCGGCTCGGCCTCTTTCTGCAGAAGCTTCCGAGCCATCTTAAGATTGTTGATCGCTGCGGGTGGCCGTCCGCCCCAGGCGTATTTCACCGACAGACCCGGTTTTACACTGGAGGGCTGTGGACTGGCGGGTTTCAGCTTCAATGTCTGGGCCATGCCAGCCGAGGCCAGCATCAGCCCCAGCGCGGTAACCGCTCCGGTCAAAATGGATTTCATACGTTTCTCCCTGTTGGTCGCATCGCTGCCGGTCTGATGCCGGTCTTGTGCAACGAAATCGTGATGAGCCTAGGCTTCAAATTTTTGTGCGGCAAGCCCGGCGCGGATCACAATTACCCCATCAGGCCCGCATATCCTTGGGCGAGCCCATGACCACATAAGAGGTGATCGAGGTCACATGGGGCAGCGTGCCCAGCACCTCGGTGTGGAAGGTTTTGTACGACGGCAGGTCGGCGCATTCGACGCGCAGCAGGTATTCGATGGTGCCTGTGATGTTGTGGCACTCGACCACTTCCGGCGCCTGTTGCAATGCACGCTCGAACCCCTCCTGCGCCGCCTTGGTGTGCTCCCCCAGCCCAACGCCGATATAGGCCACGAACCCCACCCCCATCGCCGCCGGGTTCAGCACCGCGCGATAGCCCGCGATAACGCCTGCGCGCTCCAGCTCCTGCACCCGGCGCAGGCAGGCCGAGGGCGACAGACCAACACGGTCGGCCAGTTCCAGATTGCTGACCCGCCCATCGCGGGTGAGCTCACGCAATATCCGGTGGTTTATCTCATCCATCTTCGCCATTTGTTGCGCAAACTGCCGCATCGCGCACCAGAACGCAATTTCATTTGGGCCATTTGCGCCGATTCTCTGCGCCATGACCCATGACCTGCTCCTCGCACTGGTGACCTTTGCCTTTGTCTCATCGATCACGCCGGGGCCCAACAACCTGATGCTGATGGCCTCGGGCGCCAATTTCGGCTTTCGCCGCACCATTCCGCACATGCTAGGGATCGGGTTGGGCTTCACCTTCATGGTGCTGATGGTGGGCGCCGGGCTAGTGCAGGTTTTCGACGCCTATCCGGTGAGTTACACGGTGCTCAAGGCGGCCTCGGTGGCCTACCTGCTCTATCTGGCGTGGAAAATCGCCAACGCCGCGCCGATCCGGGAACATGAGGCCGAGGGGCGGCCCATGAATTTCCTGCAGGCGGCCGCATTCCAATGGGTGAACCCCAAGGCCTGGGCGATGGCGCTGACCGCCACCACCGCCTATGCCCCCACCCAGTCGCTAAGCGCCATTCTGGTCGTAGCGGCGGTGTTTGGCGCGATCAACCTGCCCTCGGTCAGCACCTGGACCGTGCTGGGGCAGCAGATGGCGCGGTTCCTGACGAATCCGCGTCGGCTAACAATGTTCAACTGGACCATGGCGGCGCTGCTTGTGGCCTCGCTCTATCCGGTGCTCTGGCCTGCCTGACTATTTGAGCGGCAAGCAGATCTCGGTCAGCAGATCCTCAGGCGCTGTTTCACGCGGATTGTTGAGATAGACCTCGTAGCAGGGCACGTCCGCCGGTTCCTCGCCCGATTGCGGCAGCCAGTTGCCGAAGAGTGATTGATAGGCGCCGTGAATACCAGAATACGGCCCCTTGTAGGTCAGCACGGCAGTCTTGCCGCCGGGAATCTGCCGTTCCTCCAACCCCTCGGGCACATCTTCGCCGCGATACTCGCCCCCGGCAAAACTGCGCAGATCGGGCTCGGGCACGTCCTCGGGACTGTCGAAATAGATGGCCAGCATCGGCCCCATCTGCTGCCAGAGCTGGCGGGTTTCGCAGATGGCGCCGAACGCCTCAAAACTCTTGCCGATCTCCATATAGGCGCCCTTGTGGGCCAGACCGACGATGCGACGGGCGGGTTCGGTGCGGGTGGTGACGGGATGCATGGGGTATCCTCCGGTTTTGAACTCTGGGTAAGGTGGCAACAGTCGGCCCGCCTTGCGAAAGGCGGCGGGGCTGGCGCCATAGGCCTCGGCAAAGGCCCGCGTGAAAGAGCTGAGATTGGAATAGCCCGCGTCAGACGCCACTTTCGCCAGCGGCTTGTCGCCTTTTACCAGCCAGTTGGCGGCCCGGTGCAGCCTGATCCGCCGGACCGCCTGCGCACAGGTCTCGCCAGTCACGGCCCGGAATACCCGGTGCCAGTGGAACCGGGACATCGCGGCGACATCGGCCAGCGCATCCAGCGACAGATCGCCTGCGGGATTGTCGTGAATGTGGTTGAGAACCCGCAGGACGCGGTCTTCGTAGCTGGCTGTCATTGCTGGTGCTCCATCCTTGCCCTTTCGCCCCACCCGGATCGCACATCCGGTCTTTGCAAATCTTGCGGTTTTGCCCCTACCTGCGTCGCGCACCCCTGTTAGACTGGACCGTGACAGCACCAAACCCGTCTCATTCTGGACTGGGAGACCATTGGAGGACAGCCATGAAAAAGATCGCCCGCAAACTCCGCCGTACCCTCGCCGCCACCGGGCTTGCGCTAGCCTGCGCGGCCCCGGTTCTGGGCGAGGATCTGCCGGTGCAGACCCAGGACATGCTGAACACCCGGGTGAGCGAACACAGCCCTACCAAAGAAAGCTACATCAAGGACCGCCCGATTCTGGGCTGGCACCTGACCAGCGACCGGTTCGAGGATATCCCCGACGCCATCCGCGCCGCGTTGGGGAGCGTGGATGCCACCGGTTACGATCAGGCCTATCTGACCGCCAACAAGGGCTCAATCATCGCCTTGCAGATGCAGAAGGACGGGACCGATTTCTACATCATCGGCAAGGATACGTTCGACAATAAGTACGAACTGGTTCCGCTGGCCGATGTGGCCGAGAAAAACACGCGCCTGATCGAACGGCTGGACATGGCGCCCGAGGTCAAGGCCATGTTCGACTCCGGTGCCGAGGGGCTGGTGGGCGCGCTCAAGACCACTCCGGTCGAAATGATCCGCGCCAGCGCGCTGGGCTATCCACAATCCGACGCGCTGACCATCCAGGCGCCCTGGGGCGAGCAGACCAAGCCTGCCGGGCAGGACGCCTTCCTGGTCTGGGACGACGGCGAGAGCCAGTATTACATGGTCAACCAAGGCGACGATGGAAACCCCGCCAGTTACGTGCCTTCCAAATAAGGTGAATCGGGACCCGCATCGGATGACCCCCGCCAGCGGGGCCGCGATGTTGCATTCCGGGGGCGAGAACGTCATATAGCGTGAAATTCCGCTCACGTGAGGCGCCATGACCCAGTATCTGGATTTCGAAAAACCGCTGGCCGAGATCGAAGGCAAGGCGGAGGAGTTGCGGGCACTGGCCCGGGCCAATGAAGAGATGGATGTGGCCGACGAGGCCGCGGCGCTGGATGCCAAAGCGGCCTCGCTGCTGGAAGAGCTTTATAAAGACCTGACGCCTTGGCGGAAATGCCAGGTGGCGCGGCATCCCGAGCGGCCCCATTGCAAGGATTACATTGAGGCTCTGTTCTCGGAATACACGCCGTTGGCGGGCGACCGGAACTTTGCCGACGATCTTGCAGTGATGGGCGGTCTGGCGCGGTTCAACGATCAGCCGGTGATGGTGATTGGGCACGAAAAGGGCTCGGACACCAAATCGCGGATCGAGCGGAATTTCGGCATGGCCCGGCCCGAAGGCTATCGCAAAGCTGTGCGCCTGATGGAGATGGCAGGACGGTTCGGCCTACCGGTAATCACCCTGATCGATACTGCCGGCGCCTATCCCGGCAAGGGCGCCGAAGAGCGCGGCCAGTCCGAGGCCATCGCCCGTTCGACCGAGATGTGCCTGAAGATCGGCGTGCCGCTGGTGTCGGTGATCATCGGCGAGGGTGGCTCTGGCGGGGCTGTGGCGTTCGCGACCGCCAACCGCGTGGCGATGCTGGAGCATTCGGTTTATTCGGTGATCTCGCCCGAGGGCTGCGCCTCGATCCTGTGGAAGGATGCCGAGAAGATGCGCGAGGCCGCCGAGGCGCTGCGCCTGACTGCGCAGGATCTGCAAAAACTGGGGGTGATCGACCGGATAATTCCTGAGCCGAAGGGCGGCGCCCATCGCGACCGGATCGCGACGATCGACTCGGTTCGAAAGGCCATTGCTGCAATGTTGGGCCAGCTTGAGGGCAAGGACGGCGCCGCACTAGTCAAAGACCGTCGGCAGAAATTCCTTGATATCGGGTCCAAGGGGCTGGCGGCCTGATCAGGGCTACTCTGCACCGGCATCGAGACCAGGGACCAAGCCGCTTGCAAGCGGCTTAAGCCGTTTGCAAACGCGTTGGTCGCGGTAGGCCCTTGGGGCCTATCCGCGCCGCAGCCTTTGCAATAGTTCCATCGTCGGCTCCCCAGTTACCGGCAGCCCTGACGCGCGTTGATAGGCACTGATCGCCGCCCGGCTGTTCGAGCCGATCACCCCGTCGGACCCCTGCGTGTCGAACCCGGCCTTGGTCAGCCGCTCCTGCAACTCCTTGCGGTCATCCAGCGTCATGCCCTGCGCGTCGGGCGGAAAGCGGCCCTGGATCGGCGGCCCGCCCATGATCCGATCGGCCAGATGCCCGATCCCGATCACATAGCTTTCGGAATTGTTGTAGCGCGTGATCACGGTGAAGTTGTTGAAGATCATGAAGGCTGGACCGCTTGTCCCTGCAGGCGTGATGATCGACGCCGCACCGTGATTGGGCACTCTGCCCCCGCGCACGTCCCGAACGCCAAGGCTCGCCCAATCCGCCGGGCTGCGCCGGATGCTGCGCCCCACCAGCCCCCGATTGAACCCGTTCGGCAACCGCACCTCAACGCCCCAGGGCTGGCCATAGGTCCAGCCTGATCGCTTGAGATACGCCGCGGCCGAGGCCAGCGCGTCGGTCGGATCGTCCGCCCAGATATCACGCCGCCCGTCCCCGGTAAAATCAACCGCATAGGCCAGATACGAGGTCGGAATGAACTGCGTGTGCCCCATTGCCCCGGCCCAGCTGCCGGTCATCCGGTCGGGAGTTGTGTCGCCGTTCTGCAGGATTCTCAGCGCCGCCACGAGCTGCTTTTCAAAGAACGCCCCTCGCCGCCCGTCATAGGCCAGCGTCGACAGGGCCGAGACCACCTGAATATCACCGCGCCGGGCACCATAGCGGCTCTCCAGCCCCCAGACCGCCGTTACATATTGGGGTTCGACCCCATAGCGCGCCTCGATCTGATTGAGCGTCGCGCCATACTGGCGCAGCTTCGCCTTACCGGTGCTCACCCGCTCATCCGAGGCAGCGATGGCCAGATAATCCTCAAGCGAGCGCTTAAATTCGGTCTGGTTGCGGTCGCGTTCGATCACACCGGGCAGATATCCCGCCCCGCGAAAGGCGCGGTCGATGGTGGATGCCGAGATGCCCTGCGCCGCAGCACGCCCCTTGAACCCCGCAACCCAGGTGTCCCAGCCTGCGTTGGGAACCGCCTGCATTCGCGTCTTGGGCGCACTTTGCGACACCCCCCCGCCGCTGCATGCCGACACCAGCGCTGCGCCAAGCCCAACGGAAAATACACGTCGATTGATCATGACTGAAACCTGCTCTTCTTGCCCTGCCTGACGGTACTCCGATCAGCCGCACGACACCAGCAGACGTTTCTCCAACCCGGCGGCAATCCGGCCTGTTGATCCGATCATCGCGGAAGAGATCACCGCCCCGGCAAAAAGCCGCTCAAGATCTCGATGGCATCGCCGCTCAATCCAGACCCCAACTGCTTCTTCTTGCCAAAAATACGCAAATCCCGCCCGCGCCACAGGCGCTCAGGTCACCAGCAACCGCAACCCCTGCGTCACATCCGACCGCACCGCCAGACGCAGCCCGGGCTCATCCCCCGCCTTCAGCGCCGCAATGATCAGCTTGTGGAAATGCGGCGGATCGGTGCGCCGCAGACGCCCGTAAAGCGCCCGCATCGTCGGCCCCAACTGCAGCCAAACGGTTTCGGCCATGGCCAGCATCGCCGGAGCCTGCGCCCGAAGATAAAGCGTGCGGTGAAATTCCAGATTGGCCCGGATATACCCCACCGCATCCCGCTTGGTGACCATCTCGGCCACGGTCATGTTGATACTCTGCAGCCGGTCTATCAGCGCGATATGCGCCCGTGGCAAGGCGCGGCTGGCCAACTCGACCTCCAACAGCGCGCGCAATGCCGCCAGTTCCTCGATCCGGTCATTGGTCAGCTCTGGCGTCGACACCCGGCCTGATGACGACAGAAACAGCGCCCCCTCCGCGGCCAGGCGGCGGACCGCTTCGCGCGCAGGTGTCATCGATACGTCGAAATCCTTGCCGATACCGCGCAGCGTCAACGGCTGCCCCGGCGCCATCTCGCCATGCATGATCCGGGACCGCAAGGCACGGTAGACCCGATCATGGGTCGCCGAATGGGTGTCTGTGGCGCGCGCAGTCAACATGCCCTCATGTGATCACAAATTTCAGCGAGGTCAACTCGGCGCGCCATCAAACCGATACCGGTGCAGCCCGCCCCCGCGCTCTCGCAACCAATGGCGCGCATTATCGTAAGGCCCGTGAATCCGTTCAACCTGCGCCCAAAAAGCGGGCGAATGATTCATCTCGACCAGATGCGCGACCTCATGCGCCGCGACGTAACGCAGCACCTCGGGCGGGGCAAGGATCAGCCTCCAGGAGAACATCAACGCCCCCGCCGAACTGCACGACCCCCAGCGAGAGCGCGTGTCGCGCAAAGTCATACGGGTGTAGGACTGCTCCAGTTGCCCAGAGTAATAATCGCACGCCGCAGTCAACCGATCACGCGCCAGCTCCTTTAGAAAACTCCGCAATCGCTGCGCTTCGGCACCTTCGGGAACAGCCACCTCATCCGTGCGCAACGCAACCCTGCGCCCCTCGGCCCGCACGATTCGCCGCACTTCACCTTCAATTGGAATACGCTGGCCGAAACCCACCTGCGCATCCTCCGGTCGGGTGTTTAGGTGGTGGCGAATCCAGTCCTCCTTTGTTCGTGCAAAATCCAGCGCTTCGGCTTCTGGTACTCCGGGCGGCAAAGTCAACGTAACCCGCCCGTCCAGTTGGGAAATCCGCAGGCTGATCCTGCGCGCCCGGGCCGAACGGCGCAGAGTCAGCGGCACCGGCGGCCGGCCCGGCAATGCGTGTCCTCCCATGGTGCTGCTCCCTCTTGCGCAAAGGCTTTGACAGTCCCCACTGCATATGGCAGGTGACCTGAATCGTCGCTAAGACTCACCAGATATCAAGGGGATTTGACATGCCCAAGGAAGAATGGGGCGTAAAGCGCGTTTGCCCGACCACCGGCAAGCGGTTTTATGACCTGAACAAGAACCCGATTGTTAGCCCGTACACCGGCGAGATCGTAGAACTGGAAACCGGCAAGAGCCGGATGATCGCCGCAGATGCCGAGGACGCGGCATCGGCCAAGGCACGCGAAGCAAGCTCAGATGACGATATTGTCCTCGACGACGACGATGTCGATGTTGAGCTCGACGACGACATACTCGATGACGACGACGAGGATAACGTCTCGCTCGACGAAATCACCGATGTAGCATCGGAAGACGAGTCCTGATCCTTACCGGGGCGTGTCCGCTCCGCTTGCCTGTCAGCTGCCGACCTACCGGCGGCGGCAAATATCTGACCAGAATATTTTTGTCTGAACCGGATTTTGGGCTTGCGCTCGGCGGCAGTGTTTCATAAACGTCCGTCCACCGCCGCAACAGCGGCACCGGATCGGGGCCTTAGCTCAGTTGGGAGAGCGCTTGCATGGCATGCAAGAGGTCAGGGGTTCGACTCCCCTAGGCTCCACCAGACCCAAACTCTTGCGTGACACATAGTTTGACACCTATGGCCAGCATTTTGACCCTTATGGCCAAATAGATTGACTTTTTCCGGCAGTGTCGCTGACCCATCGGGCAAAGCGGGCGCTCATGCACCGCGCGGCGAAGGTGTCAGGAGAGCCCTGAGCGGAAGTGTCAAAATCTTGCTGCGAGTGCACGCAGCGAGAATTTTTCTGCGCTGGCATCAAAATCTGATCTGCAGTGCGGCAGAGACTGCGGCCATTGATGCAGCGTGCGGCAAATCCGAAACGATGAAATCATGCAGCGTGGACAAAGCACCAATTCACTGCGAAAGACTTAACGGCTACTGTCCGCTTTTTGCGACAAACGTTTCTCCCATTATCGGGTTCGAACAACCGACTTCCGGCGGTTAAAAAGGGTTTGCGCTACCCTGTGTTTCTGGGCCGGCAGGCGTTGGCACGACTGCAGTGATGACGGCACATATCGGCGTATTCGCAGGATCGGCTGCTTTTACAACAGCCATCGCGATCCGAGATGCCAAGCATAACCATTCGGTGCTTCGGGGTCTGGGAGGCGTGGATAAGATCAAACCAGATTCGAACATTTGGGAGGACTGGGATGTCGATCACACGCCAAAGCAGACGAGATTTCTTCAAAAATACGGCAGCGACAGGCGTCGGGGCGCTTGTCGCGACCGCCGCCGCCGGCGGCGCCGCCATGGCCGATACAAAGACCGGTTGTGTGAAAAATGGCTATCATGGGATTCCGAGGCCGAACCTGTGGTCGCCAAACGACATCGAATTCACCGACACGACACAATATAAAAAGGATGGTCCGTACAAGATCGGGTTTTCGAATGCAGGTCTGGGGGACACATGGCGCGTCGTGATGCTGCATTCAATGCAGGCCGCCGTTGCCCGGAACAAGGATCTGGTCAGCGATTTCATCGTAACGGATGCGAACCACAACGACGCCAAGCAAGTTTCAGACGTCGAAGACCTGATCTCACAGGGTGTGGACCTTTTGATCGTGTCCGCGAACACCTCTGACGCGCTCGATCCGGTTGTGTCCCGCGCCATGCGCCGGGGCATTCCAGTTGTTATGACCGATCGGTCGGTGACCTCGGGCAATTACGTTTCATTTGCTACAGCGGCCGACGCCCCGATCGGGCGGATGATGGCTCAATGGCTGGTGGAAAAGCTCGACTATCAAGGCAATGTTATCATCCTTTCAGGTGCAGCTGGCGCCAGCCCTGACACCAATCGTGTCATTCCCGCCATGCAGATCTTTGACCAATATCCGGAGATCAACGTGTTGGATCGGGTCTACAGCGATTTCAGTTCGGCCAAGGGCAAGACCGTCATGGCCGCAATGATCCAGAAATACGGCGATCAGATCGACGGTGTGTTTGGGCAGTTCGGTGGACAGGTGTCAGGTTCCATCGAAGCATTCCTTGATGCGGGTTATGGGCATGGAGAAATTCCGGCACACACGTCAACCGACTATAACGGGCCAATGAAGCTGGCGATTGAGCACGGGTTCCCGCTGTTCAACTTCGACTATCCGCCTGCGATGGGCGGGGAAGCGGTGCAGATCGCGCTGAACACGCTTCAGGGTCTTCCGGTCGCCAAAATCCACTCGATCAACAACATGATGACGTTGACCCGAGGAGACGAAACAACGTCGGTTCATGCCGATCAATGGGCTGATGACTATATTCGGCCCGACAAACCGAATGACTTCCTATTGTCTGGAGGGCTTGGGCCGGATTACGATCCTGCGACCTTCGATGCCTCCAACCTATGACCGCAGTTCTTTCTTGCGAAGGAATCTGTAAATCCTATCCCGGCGTCAAATCTCTTGATGATGTCGGGATAGAGATTGCACCCGGCTCCATTCACGCCTTGGTGGGCGAAAATGGGGCCGGGAAATCTACGTTGGTGGGTGTATTGTCCGGCGCGGTTCAGCCCGACTCTGGCGCCGTGTTTATGGATGGCGTTCCCAAAGAAATGAATTCCGCCCGTGTGGCCCGCGAAGCGGGGATACACGTGGTGCATCAGGAACTGATCCTGTTTCCCGATATGACCGTTGCAGAGAATATATTTCTGGGGGAAGAGCCGCGAACCCGGCTGGGCATGGTGGACGCGCGCGAGATGCGTCGGCGCAGCGCCGCGATTTTGTCCGATCTCGGGACGCATATCGATGTCGACCAGAAGGTCAGGGATCTGACTGTTGCCGATCAGCAAATGGTCGAGATTGCGCGTGCGCTGATCGGAAAGGTCAAGGTGTTGTTTCTGGACGAACCCACCGCTGTGATTTCCGGACAAGAGGTTGATCTGCTGTTTGAGCGGCTGGCGCAACTCAGGAAACAGGGTGTTGCGATTGTCTATATCTCGCACCGTCTGGATGAGATTTTCGAGATTGCTGACGAGGTGACCGTGCTCAAGGATGGCCAACTTGTCGGGCATCAAAATGTTGCGGACGTGACCCACGACGGGCTGGTGTCTATGATGGTCGGCCGCCAGATTTCCGATCTCTACCCCGCCAAACAGCCAAATCCAGCCGACCAGATCGTTCTGAAAATCGACGGTCTTTCGGACCAGCGCATGGTCAAATCGGTGGATCTGCAACTCAGGGCCGGAGAGATCCTCGGGATTGCCGGCATGGTCGGATCCGGACGCAGTGAGCTTGCGGAAATGATTTTCGGTCTGCGCAAACCGGCCGACGGCTCCATTGAAATCAATGGGCATCCCTTTGATCCTACACCGGCCAAATCGATCTCTGAAGGTGTTGGCTTTCTGACCGAGGATCGCAAGCGGCAGGGATTGATGCTGAACCTCAGCGTGGCGGCCAACATCAGTGCGCCGCGGCTGAAATCGCTGTCTTCGTCGAATGTAATCAGCCTTCAGGCTGAAACCGCACTTGCGACATCTGAAATTGATGCGCTGTCGATTGCGGGCGCCCAACCCGCCACACGTGTCGGCAACTTGTCGGGGGGCAATCAGCAAAAAGTGCTGATCGCGCGCTGGCGCCACATCAGTGACAAGATATTGATCCTGGACGAGCCGACACGTGGTGTCGATATCGGCGCAAAATCCGAAATTTACCGCCTGGTCCGCGAATGCGCGCAGAACGGTGTGAGCATATTGCTGATTAGTTCTGAAATGCAGGAAATTGTCGGCATGAGTGACCGTGTGCTCGTGATGAGGGAGGGGCAGGTTTCGGGTGAATTAAAAGGTGAGAACATTGCGGAAGAAGCGATTGTCCATCTGGCTACGTCAACTGGCACCTGAGGACATGGCATGAACACAGAAGCAATCATTCCTTTCGACGATAAACCGCTTTGGCGCCGATCCCGGATCAATCTGGTTCATGTTGGGCTGCTTGTTCTGATCCTTGCCTTGATCGGATTGGGGGCAGTTTATACTGACCGTTTTGCCAGCACATCAAACATGCTCAACGTGGCGCGTGCCGCAGTTGTGCCGCTGCTGATCGGGATCGGGCAAACCGTTGTTGTGCTGACTTCCGCAATTGACCTTTCGATTGGCTCTGTCATCAGCCTTTCGGGGGTGCTGACTGCGGTGTTGGCCGAACAGGATGCAACGCGGCTTTGGTGGGTCATTCCGACCGTCATGGTGATCTGTATGTCGGTTGGGCTGATCAACGGGTTGATCGTTACGCAGCTCAAGGTTCACCCCATTATCTGTACACTCGGAACCTCGGCGATCGTTCAGGGGTGCGCCCTGCTGATCGCCCCTGTACCGAAACTTGGTCCGTATCAGCTGGAAAATCTCGCATTTGAGGACACGTTGGGCATTCCGAACGGCACATTGCTGGCGCTCGCGCTATTTGCAGTCACTCTGTTGGCCTTACGCAAATTTCCGATCGGAGCACGCATATACGCTGTGGGCGGCGATGAACATGCAGCCCGGATCATGGGGATCAACACCACATTCGTTGTCTGCATTGCGTTTGTGTTTTCGGCGGGATGCGCGGGCTTTGCCGGTATCTACATGGTTGGGCTGCTCGGAAGCGGCAGCCCGATCATGGGTCAGGGTTACGAGCTGACATCCATCGCGCCGGTCGTTCTTGGCGGCACATTGCTGGCAGGTGGATCCGGCGGGGTTGGCGGCACATTGCTCGCGGTGTTCTTTATGGCGCTTCTGAACAGTCTGCTGAATTTCCTTCAGGTTTCGACCTTCTACCAATGGGTCATTCAGGGGGTCATTATTCTGGTCGCCGTCTCGACATTTTCGCACAGAAAGCGCGCGTGATGGCCGATCAAATACAACTCACTTCGAAGTCAGGCCCGGCGCGCAACATCCCACGAAAACTCATTGTCACCGGTGTTGTGGCCGGATTGCTGTTGGTTGTCGCGGTATTGGCACCTGCCATGTTTACGGCCCGCAGCATCCAAAACATGCTGGTGCAGCTGGGTCCATTGGGCGTCGTGGCGATGGGTCAGGCTTTTGTCATTCTGGTGCGCGGGTTGGACCTATCAGTGGCGACCGTGATGGCAACCGCCGCAGTCATTTCCGCCTCTTTCGGCTCAGAACCTTCGGCGCTGCTCCTAGTGGTCCCAACCGTCATTGTCGTGTCGGGGGGGATCGGTCTGATCAATGGATTGCTGATCACCAAACGCAACATTGAACCCTTTCTGTGCACGCTGGCGATGCTGATTGTTGTCCAAGGCATCCGGTCTGCGATCACACGGGGTGCGCCCCTGGGCGACACACCTCAGTTTATCCGTGACCTTGGCCGGGGCATGATCTGGGACATCGTTCCGATCAACACCGTATTGTTGCTGGGTCTGGGCATTGCTTCGGCATTTGTTCTGCAGCGGGTCATCGTTGGGCGTCAGGTCTATCTGGTTGGATCAAACGAACAGGCAGCCCGTCTGGTCGGGATCAATACCGACAGGATCACGATCAGCTGCTATGTGTTTTGTTCCATTTTTGCGGGCATCGCCGGCATGGTGCTGGCAGGATATTTGAACCAGGTCGATAATTGGGTTGGCAAGGGATACGAGCTCGATTCCATCGTCGCGGCAGTGATTGGCGGCGTGGCCCTGACCGGCGGCGTGGGCGGAACCATTGGGGCGCTTCTTGGCGCTGCGGTGCTGGTGCTTCTGTCCAATTTTATCCTGCAACTCGGCATTCCCATTCATTTTCAGCTGATCATGAAGGGTGTTGTCGTAATCTGCGCCGTCGCAATCTATGCGCGGCGGAAAGACATGCGCTGACGTGGGGGACTATGGAAAAAACGCTGTTTGAAACCGAACTGGACCACTTGCATCGATATGACCGGTGCTTTGACGAATGCCGACATCTGGCAACCCAGATTGGCGGTCTGCTTCTGGCGAGGTCTTCGGTCATGAAAGGCAAGGTCCCTCTCCAGCCCTTGAGATCGGCCTGCCAGGAGACCTTCGATCAAATCA
This sequence comes from Ruegeria sp. HKCCD8929, assembly GCF_013031405.1. GTDB lineage: Bacteria > Pseudomonadota > Alphaproteobacteria > Rhodobacterales > Rhodobacteraceae > Ruegeria. The sequence continues at coordinate 150,362 of NZ_WPZY01000010.1, forward strand.
AATCGCAAAGGGCATCCCTCGACGACGCGAACAGTTCGGATCAGCATGCTCTGTCGCATATCGACCGGGCAGTCTCCCTGTTACAAATCTCAATGGACGCTCTTTCAGATGACCTGTTTTCTGGTGCTGAAAGTTGCAAAAACGCGCTTGCGGCAGCCATTCGGGAACTGCGGTTCGCGGCGTCCATGACCCCGGGTCTGTCAATGGTGGACTTAACCTGTGCGTGCTGTGCACTTCCCGATGCTGACCTCAACCGAAAATCCGGACCGGGAGCTATCTTATGAGTAAATACTCAATTCATGTGCTGGAATATGCTTTTGTTGAAGAATTCCCGTTGAGTGGACTCGTCTATGGCGCACACAATCAGGGAACCTGCAAGCTGCCTTATGGGTATGTCCTGATCAAGGGCAACGGGCACAACATCCTTGTCGATTGTGGCCATGACTATGCGGCATACGGGAAAACATTGTCGGACCGGTTCGGCGTAATCAACTGGCGCAGCCCGGCGGACGTATTGGCCGAAGTGGATGTGACACCTGCGGACATTACCGATGTCATCATAACCCACGCGCATTTCGACCATATGGGCGGCATTCAGTTTTTCCCGAATGCGACGTTCTATATTCAGGAACGGGAATTGTCCAAATGGATCCAGATCATGTCGCTTCCCCGGCAATTCCGCTGGCTGATGGTCGCCACGGATCCGGCAGATATCCTGCGCTGCGTGGCTTTGGCTGAACAGGGACGTCTTGTCAGCCTGTCGGGCGATCACGAAGACCTGTTTCCGGGAGTTGATGTCATGCTGTCCAAGGAATCCCACACGCCTGGGTCGCAATATGTGGTGGTCCGCAATGATGGCTTGCGTGAAAGCTCTGACGGTTATGTTCTGGCTGGCGATTTGGTGTACCGGGATGAAAATCTTACAGGTGGCGACCCGGACGACCCGCACTACATTCCCGTCGGATTGGCGACTGGCTCACAAACCAACATTCTGATGACGATGGATCGGATGGTGAAAGCAGTGGGCGGTGATCGCAAACGTGTCATCGCTGCGCACGAGGAGCGCTTGCCCGGCTATTACCCATCAAGAATAACGGATGCGGGTCTGAGTATCGTTGAGATTGCATTGGCGACAGGCGAGCCGAGCGCGGTCGCATAACGGCAAACGAGCCGCACATATAAGTGCAATTCGAAATCTGTGGGTATATCGGAAGCAAGCTCTAAGACTTTTTTGCGCACAAAGATCCAAACAGGTGTAGGGTGAGATCAGGCCGCCAGCTTTGCTGCCTGGAATGTCTCAAGCGTTTGAGCCAGTCCCAATTTTCGCAAATCTTTGTGGGAGGGCCATGTCGTATAACCTGATAACATTGAAGATGTTTCTGACCGTCGCCCGATCCGGCAGCATTGCGCAGGCTTCTGAATTGGAAAACGTCGCGGCATCCGCCATCAGCAAACGCATTTCGGATTTGGAAGATAAGATCGGAACGCCGTTATTTTATCGGCAAACGCGTGGCGTAGAGCTAACGCCGGCGGGTCGTGAACTCGCCCGACATTCCTCGAATGTGCTCAGTTTGGTAGAGCGCATGGAAACCCAGATGCTCGATTTCGCATCCGGAGCAAAAGGATCGGTTCGCATCGCGGCGAATACATCGGCAATTACGCAGTTTCTCCCCGAGGATCTGGCCGGTTTCGTAGAGGATTACCCAGATGTGCGGATCGACCTCAGCGAGCAGACCTCTGACGAAATACTTACGGCCGTGCGGGATGGATTGGCGGATCTTGGAATATTCTCGGGCTTGGTCGAAGAACCGGAACTGGAAGTTCTCACCTATCGTCGCGACACATTGGTCGTGGTCATGGGGAAGTATCATCCTTACCGGCCCGACCATCCAGTGAAATTCGCTGAGTTCGCCAAGCTTGATATGGTGGGTTTGCAAGCGGGCAGTTCGCTGCAGGCGTTCCTGGAAGCGCGGGCCGTCGAACAGGGGCTGACACTCCATACACGTGTCGAAACACTTAGCTTCGATGGTGTGCGCCGGATGGTCGAAGCGGGTCTGGGGGTTGCGGTGCTTCCCCTCGGAGCGGTTGAACCCTACCTTGAAAGTGCTCAATTACGAATGCAGGAAATTGACGAGGATTGGGCCGTTCGGACACTCAAGCTCGCTGTGAAAGACCTTAACGCAGTGTCGCGCCCTGTCCGCGCTTTGGTGGAACATTTGATCTCCCAAAATTTGGCTGACAAATAGTACGTATCTCGTTTTAATCCGGGGCAAGCGCCAAGCCGGGGCATCATAAAGCAGCCGGAGTACATTGTATTGGCCGGTTTTTTTGTATTTGCAAATTGCCATCCCGAACGGTGATACCCCCATTCGGATTTCAAGACTCCTGAAAGCAGCGATACAGGCGTTACCCATAGTTTGCACAACGAACGTAGTTTATGGGAGGAAATCCATGAGAAAAGAAATCAAGGCGATCACCGGCGCTGCAATGCTCGCAGGTGCCTTGGCCGCTTCGGCATCCGCGGAAGAGGTCAAAATTAACATGCCCTCAACATTCGCCGGGTCGCTGACCCAGCTGGGTACTGCTGGCGTGCGGTTCGCAGAAACTGTGAACCTGATTTCGGGCGGTGACATTGAGGTCAAGTTCTACGACCCAAACGCCCTTATCCCCGCGCTGGAGATCTACGACAACGTGTCAACTGGCGCGGTGGATGCCGGTTGGGGTACGTCTGGCTACTGGGGCGCCAAGAACTCGGCGCTCAACCTCTTCGCGGCGGTGCCCTTCGGGCCGGGTGCGGGCGAGTATCTGGCGTGGATGTGGTACGGCGATGGCGAAAGGCTGTTGAACGAGATCTACCACCCTGTTGGCATCCACGCGCAGGCCTGTGGTATTCATGCACCGGAGACCTCCGGTTGGTTCAAGGAAGAGATCACCTCGACGGAAGACCTCGAAGGTCTCAAGATGCGCTTCTATGGCCTTGGCGCGCTGGTCATGCAAAGGATGGGCGTCGACACCCAGCTTCTCGCGGGGGGGGATATCTACCCTGCTCTTGAACGCGGCACCATTGACGCGACTGAGTTTTCGATGCCTGCCATTGACCAGAACCTGGGCTTCTACAACCTTGCCAAGCACAACTATTTTCCCGGCTGGCACCAGCAATCGACCATTCAGGAGCTTATGATCAACAAAGAGGTCTGGGATGGTTTGAGCGCGCAGCAGCAAGCGATCATCACTACTGCCTGCCGCGCGAATGTTGCAACGCAACTGGCCGAGGGTGAAGCGATCCAGGGCAAAGCACTGCTTGAAATGCGCTCCGAGGGCGTAACAACCCACCGTTGGCCCAGTGAATTCCTCGATGCTCTTGAGGCCGAGTGGAACGGCATTGCCGCTGAAATGGCTGCGGAAAATCCCGACTTTGCAAGAGTTTGGGAAAACCTCCAAGCCTTCCGCGCGGAATACGCTGTTTGGAAAGATCTGGCTTACCTCGACTAAGTCGACCAACCGACGTGCACTTGGGGCCTGACCGGAATTCGGTCAGACCCAAAAAAGCACACATAAAATGATTCACCGGGGGAAAAATATGGATTTAGCTTTGGGGGCCAGCCGCGCGATCGACCGTTTTCTTTGGTCGGTGGCCAAGATCGGAGCCTGGTGCGCTGTGCTGCTTGTGGCCGTTGTAACCTACGATGTGTTCACCCGATATCTGGGGGTGCCTAAGGTGTTTGGATTGACCTCAACCATGTTGCAGGAGTCTGAATACTGGCTGCACAGTTTCCTGATCGTACTAGTGGTGGGTTACGCCTATACTAGGCAATCCCACGTGCGCATTGACCTGATCCGCGAGAACCTATCGGAACGGGCAAAGTACATAATTGAAATAGCTGGCATTCTGCTGGCCTTGATCCCTTATGCCATGCTGGGCGTCTGGCTGTCCTGGCCCTACGTTGTCCGATCCTACACCTCTGGCGAGATTTCGAAATCTCAAACCGGTTTGACTGATCTGTGGATCCTAAAAAGCGGGCTGATCATTCTGTTCGTTTTGATCGGACTGGCCGGGATTTCCCAACTCATCAAATCTATCGCGGGACTGGCCGGAAGGCTACCGGGCGACTTGAAACCAACGACTATCGGGGGCGAGCACTGATGGATATTGTCGAACTTCTCCCGGTGCTAATGTTTGCAGCGCTCGCCTTTCTACTGTTCTCCGGATTTCCTGTTGCCTGGATCTTGGGCGGGGTCGGTCTGGCATTCGGTCTCATTGGCATTGCTGCAGATGAACTTGCCTTCATTCAGTTCTCTACTCTGCCGTCACGGATTTTTGGCGGTGTCATGGAAAACCTGATCCTGACGGCAATTCCGATGTTTGTTTTTATGGGCACGATGCTGGAGAAATCCGGAGTTGCGCGCGACTTGTTAAACTGTCTTCAGGTTCTGATGCGGCGTGTCCCGGGCGGCCTTGCTTTGTCTGTGACCATCATGGGCACCATTCTGGCGGCCACCACCGGTATCATTGGCGCCTCGGTTATCATGATGAGCCTGCTTGCCCTGCCGATCATGGTCGAACGCAAATACGATCACGCTCTTGCAACGGGTACAATTGCAGCATCAGGGACGTTGGGCATCCTGATTCCGCCATCCATCATGCTGGTGATCATGGCGGATTTGCTGTCGCGCTCGGTGGGCAACTTGTTTGTGGCAGCGATCTTTCCGGGCCTTATTCTGGCGACGCTTTACATGGCTTACATCGTTATTCGCTGTAAGCTTAACCCGTCTTTGGCTCCTCCTATTTCTGACGCTCTGGGCCCGCAGACTCGAAGCGGTGTGGCGGTTATGATCCTGCGTAGTTTTGTACCACCTGTAATCCTGATCGGCATGGTGCTTGGTTCGATACTTGGTGGCGTGGCAACTCCAACAGAGGCGGCTGGGGTTGGTGCGCTTGGCGCCATCGTATTGGGGTTCTTAAATTTGGTGATCCTGCCTTCGATGGGGGTGAAGGAATTCGCGCTTGAGGAATCGGGTGCCACCCCGCAATCCGCCAATTTTGTTGCTTCAGGTCTGTCGAAGAAACTGACGCAGTTTGGTCGCACGGTGTCCGGTGTGGTCGACAGTACCGCGCAAACCAACGCGATGATCTTTGGCCTGTTTGTTGGAGCGACCTTCTTTAGCTACATATTCCGCGCGCTTGGCGGCGATGAACTGGTAATCAGCACTGTCGAAGCGATGGGCCTTGGCCCTTGGGGTCTGTTGTTCCTGCTGCTTGGCCTGGTATTTGTGCTGGGGTTCTTCTTTGACTGGATTGAAATCACCCTGATAATTCTGCCCGTGTTCGCACCCATTATTGCGCAATTGGACTTCGGCGATCACGTCGCACGAATTGACGTCGTTTATTGGTTCGCAGTCCTGATTGCGATCAACCTGCAAACCTCGTTCCTGACGCCGCCCTTTGGCTTTGCGCTGTTCTACCTCAAGGCTGTCGCCCCCCCACAGGTTAGGATCCAACAGATTTATCGCGGCATCATCCCCTTCGTTCTCTTGCAGCTTTTCGGCTTGATCCTGGTGATCCTGTTTCCGGAGATCGCGCTTTGGCTTCCGAGGGCTCTGCTCAACTGAGCTCCGCGCCCACTGGTCAGCGCTTCGAGGTTTGCCAAGCTCTGTGGGCAAGGCAAGTCGCGTGACAAAAACAAAGCCGCCGGTGCACATACACAGGCGGCTTTTTTGGCTACGAAAAGAGTTATCTCATGATGAAGGGGTTGGCCACTTCGCCGGCCGTTGAAATCATCACGCTTTTTGTCTGTAGGTATTGGTAAATCGCGTTCTGCCCATTTTCTCGCCCCAACCCTGAGCTTTTGTAGCCGCCGAGCGGGGCCATGTAGCTGATGACCCGGTAAGTATTCGCCCAAACGGTCCCCGCCTGAAGTCGCTCTGCGAAGTGTTTGATCTTGCGAATGTCCTGCGTCCACACCCCTGCAGCAAGGCCATATTTGCTGTCATTGGCGATGCTCAGCGCTTCATCAGCGCTGTCAAAGGGAATGACAGACAGGACCGGGCCAAACACCTCTTCCTGTGCAATGCGCATGTCGTTGCGCACGTCACCAAAGATGGTGGGCTCTACAAACCAACCATTGCCTAGCTCGGGTCGGTCCGGCCTGCCGCCGCCGATCAAGGTCTCGGCGCCTTCGCCTTTGGCGACGTCGATATAGCCCAGAACCTTTTCCAACTGTTGTTCCGTTGTGACCGGACCCACCTGGGTATCGGTGTTCATCGGATCGCCGATCCGCGCGGTTTTGGCGAGCTTGAGAAGTTTGTCGAGGAACGCGTCATGGACACTACGCTCGACCAGCAGGCGCGACCCGGCGATGCAGGTTTGGCCCGAGGCAGCGAAAATTCCCGAGATTACGCCGTTCACGGCATTGTCCAATTCGGCATCAGCGAATACGATATTGGGGGACTTGCCGCCCAGTTCCAGCGTCACTTTTTTGAATGTTCGTGCAGCGACCTCTGCGATATGTCGTCCGGTTTGTTCGGAGCCGGTGAAGGCCACCTTGGCCACACCTTCATGTTCGACAAGGCTGGCACCCACTTCAACACCAAACCCTGTCACTACGTTGAAAACGCCCTTGGGAAACCCGACCTGATCAACGATCTTTGCCAGTTCCAATGTCGAGGCCGATGTAAACTCGGACGGCTTCACGATAAACGTGTTGCCAGCGGCCAATGCCGGAGCGAGTTTGTAGGCCAAAAGCAGCAAAGGCGAATTCCACGCGGTGATGCCAACACAGACACCAAGCGGCTCAAACCGGGTAAAGTTCAGCATGTCCGGCTTATCAATCGGGATCACGCTGCCTTCAATTTTGTCGGCCAGACCCGCATAGTAATAGAACCACTCGGGTACGTATTTCAGCTGAAAGAACATCTCGTTGAACAGCTTGCCGTTGTCTTGAACCTCGGTACGGGCCAGCGCCTCGGCGTTTTCGGCAATCAGATCACCCAGCTTGCGCAACAGGTGTCCGCGGTTGGTGGCGGTCATTCCTGCCCAATCATCCGAGTGAAAGGCACGCGTGGCCGCAGCAACGGCGCGGTCTGCATCCTCTTGCTGCCCGCGAGGGATCATCGCCCAAGGCGCGCCCGTGTAGGGGTTCTTGCTCTCGAGTGTTTTTTTGCTGGCGGCATCAGTCCACGCGCCGTCGATATACATCTGATAGGCTTTCATGTGTTCTCTCCTATTGAAAACCCGTCAGAGGTCCGCGGGTGTCAGTATTTTGCCAAGGATCATGTCAGCGGCTTTTTCCGCGACCATCATCACAGGCGCATTGGTGTTGCCCGAAGGCATGACCGGCATGACCGAGGCATCTGCGACACGCAGACCCTGCAGGCCACGCACGCGAAGCTGGCTGTCGACAACCGCACCCGGGTCGCCGTCTGGCCCCATCCGGGCGGTTCCGATCATGTGGTAAACCGTGATGCCCTCGCGCCGTGCCCAATCCAGCAGCTCATCATCGCTTTGCAGGCATTGATCGGGGTTGGTTTTGCCGGTCAGCCAAGGCTGTAGAGGCGTCGTGGTCATCAGCTTTCGCCCCAGCCGGATGGACCGCAGCAGCACCCGTTGATCGCGCGGATCGGATAGGTAGTTTGGATTGATCTCTGGCGGATCAAACGGATTGCGCGACACCGGGCGTACATATCCATGGCTTTCAGGGCGCATCTGCCAGACGCCAACGGTCATACCTGGCATTTTATCCAGTAGGCCAACGGTGCCTTCGCGGAAGCTGGCGGGCGTCATCACGTATTCAAGATCCGGGGTTTCCAGCGCGTCTGAAGACTTCCAGAAAAGGTGCGTTAGCGACGGGCTGACAGATAAGACGCTGGGACGTCCCAAGAGCCATTTCGCTATCTCAAGACCCAGCGGAAGACCCTCTGCCATTGAATTGAAAGTTTTGACATCTTTCAGGGTCGACACCATGCGCACGCCATAGTGGTCGCGCAGATTGTTGCCGACGCCGCGCAGTTCGGCCCGCACCTTGATGCCCAGATCGCCCAGAACCTCGGCAGGGCCGATGCCCGACAATTGTAGCAGTTTGGGCGTGTTCAGCGCCCCGGCACATAAGACGACTTCGCAACGCGCGTTGACATTGATTGTGGCACTGTCTTGCTTGCTCTGATGATACCGCACGCCGCTGGCACGGGTTCCGTCAAAGAGAATTTCAGCTGCCTGCGCATCGGTACGAATATCGACATTGGGCCGCTTGCGCGCCGGGCGCAGGAATGCCTTGGCCGCGCTGTAGCGATAGCCTTTGTGGACGGTGCGCTGGAAATACCCGGTCCCGGCCTGATCGCCGCTGTTGTAGTCAGGATTGCGCGGGATACCCATTTGCGCGGCGCCTTCAATGAACGCCTCACAGACCGGATGGATCAGATCCAGATCGGTGATCGGCAGCTCGCCGTTGCGCCCGCGCACCGCGTCGTCACCCGGCCCAATGCGCCGCTCTGAGCGTTTGAAGTATGGGAGTACCTCGTCGTAGCTCCAACCCGCGTTGCCCAATTGCGCCCAGTTGTCATAGTCCGCAGGCTGGCCGCGGACATAGTTCAGCCCGTTGATCGAACTTGAACCGCCGAGCACCCGGCCCTGTGGCAGGGGGAAGCTTCGGTTTGCAGTTGCCGGTTCAGGCTTGGATTTAAAACCCCAGGTCAATCTGGGCGAATAAATGTTTTTGATGTACCCGGCAGGGATATGGATGAATGGATGCCGGTCCGTGGGGCCTGCCTCAAGCAGACAGACAGAGGCACCATCGGCACTCAAACGGTTCACCATGATAGACCCGGCAGTGCCGCCACCGACAACCACGTAGTCGAACATATCTGCGTTATTGGCCATGATGGTTTCTCTCAATCACGATAAGCGCTGCACGCATCTTGCTCATTTCAACAACTGTTCTTCCATTTGGGTGCGCAGCTGATAGGCATCCGTGGATCTGTCGATTTGGATGTCATCCCAGGTGATCGCAGCGCCTTCTTTCACGGCCCGGATCAGCGGCACGTTGTGGGCCAGTCCCAAGGGCACATTGCCTTGTCGAACCGAGGAATCGGCGGGCCGCAAACCGCCCGACACCGTATAGCCTCCTTCGCCGTCCAACATCTCGCCCACGGCCAGATCACGCTTGGCAATCGCGGCGCAATCAGCATTAAAGCAAATCGCGGCGCCGGTCGCCTCGGCCCGGAGCGCAACCGAGGCAACGGACACAGCCAGTTCCAGTCCGATCATGTGCCAGCGTTTATAGAGCGTCATATATTTGCCCGAGGGGTCGGTCACGACCTTGTATTCTTCGAAACAGTTTTTCAGATACTCGGTGTCGGCCTCGAACACGACCCAGACGCCTTTGCGAATGTCATAGGGGATCTGCTCGCCCTCACGGGTTAGGCAGGACACCACGTCGACCAGCCCTTTGCGCTCCAACACACCACCTTCAGATTTTGGACGCATCAAGGTGGGGATGTCGTCAATCCCACCAGGAGGAAACACCAACCCATTTTCGGGCGCTTCCAGCCCGGTCGCATTGGCGATAGCGGCAGACTCGATGGCCGGTTTAGATCCGTCAAGAAAGGCGTTGAACATTTTGGGGTTCAGGCGCCCACGTTCGGCCTGTTCACGGGTCAGGCCCCAGTGATCCCAAACCGTGTCAGGTGTGGACTGGCGGAAATGCGGCAACCATTTATGGCCGCGCCCGGCTGCCACCACGCAAAAGCCACAGGTGCGCGCCCAATCGACCAGGTCACTGGCCAATGCAGGCTGGTCCCCATAAGCCATGGAATAAATCACACCGGCCTCGGTGGCTTTCTGCGCCAGACCGGGACCGCAGAACGCATCCGCTTCGACGGTTACGTTGATCACGTTTTTGCTTTGCGCGAAGGCCGCCAGACAGTGCGTCACAGCGGCCAGCGGATTGCCGGTCGCTTCGATCACAATGTCGACTGCCGGATGGGCAACCAGCGTCTGCCAGTTATCGCCCACATAGGTCTTGCCCGAGATCGCCGCGTCATCAAGGCTTGCCGCGCTGCAGGCTTCATCGGACCAGCCGACCAGCTGCATGTTGGATTTCGCGTTTGCCGGATACAGATCAACCACACCCACGACGTGGATGGCAGGGATGCGAACGGCTTGCGCCAAAAACATCGTACCAAATTTTCCAGCCCCGATCATGCCTACCCGAATTGGGTTCCCGGCGGCCGCACGTTCCTGCAATTTCTTGAAGAGATTCATTGATCACCTTGCTTGCTGGATTTTCCGGAATGCGTAAGGAAATCAAAATCACACCCATCGGGAGCCTGAAGGACCGTCTGTTCATAAAGCGCGCGGTAGCCACGTTTGTGCCCTTCGACTGGGGCAAATTCGTCAAGCCGGCTGGCGATTTCCTGATCTGACACCAATAGGTCGATGGATTTGTCTTTCACCGAAAGGCGGATCCGATCACCGTTTCGAACAGCTGCCAATGGCCCGCCCGCACCTGCCTCGGGAGAGATATGCAGAACGATGGTGCCAAAGGCGGTGCCCGACATGCGCGCGTCCGAAATGCGCACCATGTCTTTCACACCAGCCCGCGCCAGTTTTTTCGGAATCGGCAAATAACCAGCTTCGGGCATGCCTGCGGCGATCGGGCCGGCGCCTTTCAGGACCATGATGTCGCCCGCTTCGATATCAAGGTCAGGGTCGTCAACCCGCTTGGCAAGGTCTTCCAGACCTTCGAAAACAATGGCGCGACCTTCGGTTTCGAAAAGAGCCGGTGTGGCCGCCGCGCGTTTGAAAATAGCACCATCCGGGGCGATATTACCTTTAAGCGCGATCAACCCGCCCTGATCCGAAACAGGTGTGTCAAATTCGCGGATCACCCGCCGATCAACCCAAGACATTTCAGGTTCCAGTCGATCCCCCAGAACCTGACCCGTCACGTCAACCGTATCAAGATGCAGCAGATGGCGGATTTCACGCAGGATCGCGCCCACACCGCCAGCTGCAAAGAAATCTTCCATATAGCCGTCGCCCACCGGTTTCAGGTCGACCAGCACCGGGGTTTCGTCAGAAATCTGGTTTAGACGCGCGTTCGGAATGCGAATGCCCAACCGCCCGGCCACCGCTGTCAGATGCACAATCGCATTGGTCGAGCCGCTGACAGCCATCAGAACCCGAAAGGCATTTTCTACAGATTTCTCGGTTATGATCTCGCTGGGCAGGCGCGGATTGGCGATCAGATCAACCGAAGTTTTTCCGCTGAATTCTGCCGCGACCAGCCGGTCCGAATGCACCGCCGGGATCGCCGCACTTCCGGGCAGTGACATGCCGAGCGTTTCGGAAATACAGGCCATCGTGCTGGCCGTACCCATAACGGCACAAGTACCCGCAGTCGTAGCCAAACGCCCTTCGACAACGTCAATTTCTTCGCGCTCGACCTCGCCCGCGCGGTATTTGCCCCAGAACCGGCGGCAATCGGTGCAGGCACCCAGCCGCTCGCCCTTGTGACGACCTGTCATCATAGGCCCTGTAACCAGTTGCACCGCTGGGATATTTGCCGATGCGGCCCCCATCAACTGGGCGGGCACCGTTTTGTCACAGCCACCGATCAGCACAACTGCATCCATGGGTTGCGCGCGCACCATTTCCTCGGTGTCCATGGACATCAGATTGCGATAGACCATGCTGGTGGGGTTCAGGAACACCTCGCCCAGGGACGTTGTGGGAAAGGGTCTTGGCAACGCGCCCGCCGCCAACACACCACGCGACACGGCCTCGACCAGTTCGGGCATTGTGCGGTGGCAATTGTTGAAACCTGATCCCGTTTCGGCGATGCCGACAATCGGCTTGCGGAGCATATCCTTTGACAAACCCATGGACCGCGCGAAGGACGAGCGCAGGTATTCGGCGAAATCCTTGTCGCCGTAGTTGGTCAGCCCGCCGCGAATGCCGTGTTCTCCACTCATTCTTTGCCTCCTTGTGTCGATGCAGCGCGAAAGGTGGCGTCCAGCAGGCGTTCATAAACCAGGATCATGCCGCCCTTGTCCTTGTCGCCATGGCCTTCCAACAGGGCCTGCTGATAGGTTGCGGTCGCTGCAGCCAAAACCGGTGTGGGGATGTTGTGGCGCGCAGATATCTCCGCGCCGCTGATCAGGTCTTTGTAGGCGGCCTGCATGGGGTAGCCGTTGCTGAAATCACCTTTCAGGATATGTGGAACGAAAAACTCCGAGGCATAGCTGCGTCCGGTTCCGGAATTCACCACTTCCGCAACCTGCACAGGATCGATCCCCAATTTGACCGAAAGCGGCAGAATTTCCGCAAGGGCGGCGGCGTTGATATCAAACAGCAATTGGTTGATCAGCTTGGTCAGCTGACCCGCGCCCACGTTGCCCATGTGCAGAATCTTAGATGCCATGGTGGAGAGAGCGCCCTGAACCTCTGCCAGATCGCTTGCGTCACCGCCTACCATCATGGTCAGCGAACCGCCCTCAGCCCACTTTTGCATGCCGGAAACTGGAGCGTCCAGAAATCGCAAATCTGCAGCCTGCAGCCGGTTTCTCAATTCCAGCGTTGCGCCATATTCAATGGTGCTGGTGTCAATAACGAGAGCGCCCGCTTTCAGGTGCTGCACCAATCCTGTCTTTGGATCGAATAGCGCACTATTGACGATCTTTGCAGCAGGAAGACATGTTATCAGGACATCGACATCGGAAAATTGATCGGGCTCGTCCGCACCTTTGGCGCCACTTTGCTCGACGTTGGCGACGGCGTTCGTGTTTCGGTCATAGACCAGCACATCGTGTTCCTGGGCGAGGTTAATCGCCATTGGCGCCCCCATCTGCCCCAATCCTACAAACCCAAATTTCATCGACTGCGCCTCGCTCTTAATAACGTGTCTGGACGCTAACATCGTGGCTGGCCTCACTAGGCATTCCGAATGGTGATCCCCCCATTCGACTCTTGCGAGTTTACGCCCGAGAGTTTTTTGTAATTGGGCGTCGCCCTGAAATCGGGCGGCCAATAACGCGAAACTCACACGATCGAATTCGGGCAGCTAGTCTCTTTGAAACGAAAGTTTGGCTGTAGCTCGCCAGGTGAAATCTTGAACCATGATGTAGCAAGGTAAGGGAAATCGACCCGCATGAAGTTGCGCGACCAGGGTTGAGCTGGATTTGCGAGTGGTTTCCGACGACTTTCCAAATGACGACTAGTTTCCGAGCTTTGCTCCAATTCGTGCTCAGCGCAGCATCACACTAATAGGGTTCGCTGCTGCCGACTGCGGTCGCAGCGATAGCGCATCTAACGGGCATCAGACACCGGCCATCCGCTCCGATTGTACAATCATCCCGTCAGCGCCGTGCTGACGCCAGGGCGCGGAGGATGGATCGGAGGGCATATCGTGCCAAGAGTCCAACTTCCCGCGGTCACTCCAAAACGCAAGGCTTGGAAGAAAGGGCGTATCATCGGCCAGAAGCGCCCACTCCTGCCAAAACAGGTCTGGGCAATTCGCGCGCGTCCCGAACTCACACGCAATCTGCGTGAACTAGCGCTGTTCAACGTCGCCATAGACAGCAAACTGCGTGGATGCGATCTGGTCAAACTTGCCGTGACCGATCTCGTCAAAGATGATCGTGTCCGAGAGCGTGTATCGGTGATCCAAAGCAAAAACCAAGCGACCCGTTCAAATTGAACTCACGGAAAACACAAAGGGACTCTGTCCTGGCATGCGTGCGGTCGCCCGAGATGTTTGCTTGCCCGTTCATGTTTCCGAGCCGGTTCCACGACCGACCGCACATCTCGACGCGCCAGTACGGTCGGCTTGTCCGGGACTGGGTGGCCGCGATTGGCCTGGAACCAAGCGGATACGGCACGCATTCGCTTCGCCGGACCAAGGCGGCAGAGATCTACCGGAAAACCGGAAATCTCCGAGTGGTTCAGCTTCTGCTCGGACATACCAAGGTCGACAGCACAGTCCGATACCTTGGTGTCGAACTTGAAGAGGCACTGAGTATCGCCGAGAAAATCGACATCTAATGCAAGTTGGCGGGTGACATTTTCCGTTGCCAATCCTGACCGGGCGTATGTTCCCGCCGCAGTAATGGTTCGGATCGAGTCCCCTCGGGAGCCTTCAGTTTTTGCTGCAAGCGCTCACATCACGGATTTCGCTGCGTGCGCATCGCCTTGACTGCGATACCGCAGCGTGAAGAGCCGCCATTCGTGCCAAGCACGGCAAGCTTTTGGTAGGCAAAGAGCGAGACGCGGTCAGAGCCGCCTTTTCGAGCGCAGCCTGTTCTCTAGCAGCATCGGTTCACAGTCACGTTAGATCACTGTAGGTATTGCGTTTGGTTCTTAGATATCGGTCGTTCCGCTTCTCGATCGAAGGGTCAATACTCGAGTTTCCCCGGACACTGCTGCTAATCCAAACCTAAGAAATCCCTCGATCTCGCTGGCGGGAACATTCTCTCTTTGCATCCGCATCGCGCCGGAATGGAGGGTGTCGATTTGGTGCGCTGCAATTTTGGTCGGAACTTCGGGCCGAAACTCACCAGCAACTTTTGTGGCATCTATCCAAAGGGCAAGACGAGCGAGAAAGTGCTCGCGCAATTGATCCATGGTACCCAAGGTTTCCGGGCTAAACATGTCGCGCTGCGATCGCATGGAGACGAACAAGCAACCCTTGGGAATGCCCAGTTTGTCCCTGTCCTGCATTAGGAAAGCGACGATTTCCTCCAAGGTTCTGGCAAGCGGTTGTTCGGCCGTGAGCAACGCCAGGAATGGATCAACGGCCAGAGCCTGATAAGTCCGCAGCGCCGCCGCCTTGAGGCCGTCATCACTGCCGAATTCCCGATAGATACCCGGCTTTGAGGCCTGAGCCAGCTTGCAGATGTCGTTGATCGAAACCTCTGTCGGGCCATGTTCCCAGTACTGCATAACGGCAGTTTCCAGCACATGCACCCGGTCCAGCGTCTTGGGGCGGCCTCGGAGTTTGGGAAGTTCATCCATATTAACGTACCGCTAAGTATTTAAATATTGACATTCGGTTTTACGTACCTCTAGTTACGAAAAAACAAAAACACCTGCCAGTCCAAAGTCAGGAGACCAGGAAATGCCGAAAAATCCCTTGGGCATTACAGCACGAATGAATGCGCTGAGCTTGATGTTGATCACCCCTGAGTTCTACAGAGTCCGGCGTTTAAGGCCTGCGCGGGCCTCAAAGATCGACCACGAACCTGCGCTGTTTAAAATGAAGCCAGAGGTCATGCAGCTTGATGGGCTCAACATCCGCATTGCCACGAGCCGAAAACCCGATCGCCCGACAGTCCTGTTCCTCAGTCCGCTTCCCCAGAGCATTCTGTGTTACGATGCGGTGTGGGCGCAATTGTCTGACGATGCAGACCTTATTGCTGTCGACCTGCCCGGATTCGGGCGTAGCGAGGGTGGCAGCGATTATATGACATTCGCAGCCCAAAGTGCATTTTTGGAAAAGTTCATCGATGCCATGGGCCTGTCGGATGTTCATATCGCTGCCGCAGACATCGCCAAGCCCGTTGCGATGCACTACGTGATACACCGCAACCACAAGGCAAAAAGCCTGCTGGTTGGCGACGGCCCCGGCATTTTGCCGTCGTCCGACGGAAGCCTGATCAGAAAGATCGTAGGCTCCGGGTTCTGGCGAACAATGGTCAGGCTGAACGGTGCCAGGACCTTTATCGCAGGGGCATTCCAACTTGGATATCTGCACTACAGCCCGAAGAGAGACGAAGTTGAGGACTATATCAGTTCTTACGCCGGGCGGATCGACCAAGTGACAAAGTTCTTCAAACAATATCCCGAAGGATGCGCGGACCTGACAGCGAACATTGAAAAGCTCAAGGTGCCGGTACAGGTGTTCTGGGCAGATGAGGACGCTTTTCTAAACGTCGAGAACGCACATCACCTGCACAAACACTTGCCCGACAGCTCTTTGCATATCTTCAAGAACTGCGGTCATTTCTGCTATCAGGACAAGAGTTCCGAATTCGCGCAAATGATGCGGAACTGGATTGCGGGCGGGTATAGTTCCATCGGCTAAGTGATGATCCTGCGAGAAGTTCAGTTTGGATCTGGCGCCACACGAAATGGTGGGATGACCGCTTCGGTGAACTTGCTGCGCAACCAAAATGAGCGGTGCTGCAAGCGCGAAGGGATTCTGCGTGAGCAATAGCTGCGTCGGCAAAAGGCCGCAAAGTCCCGCCTCATTACCACTGATGTAGCCAGATCGAACGGCAGTTGTCGGAGACACCGAGGAACCTGGCTTAGAGTTTCAGACCTCAGAAAATTCCTTGCCGCCCTGTTCTGCACTCAGCCTGAATCGACCCCACCAGGATCGCGGCGCTGTCCAACGTCTCTTTGTTCGTAGGTCTCCCTTGCATCAGCTTTTTTGTCCGGAAACCGAGGTTGTGCTACAATCTCGCTATCAAGACGGAAAGGTGCTGCCGATGCCTGAGTTTTTGGTAAGAAATCTAGATACTTGGATCATTTCCGCGCTCAACCGTCGCGCCACGAGAAACGGTAGGAGCGCCGAGGCGGAACTCCGTGCGATCCTGAAATCCTTCTTGGCGAATGAACGGGAAGAGAAAGAGCCCAACTATTTTTATTCTCTCGACCCCGTTCACCGTCGCGCAATTGGCTCTTGGAGCTTAGAGAGCTTTTAGAGTTCCTATTGGTCGAACCCACCTCTACTGTGCCCCCGTAGCGGCGGCGGGCGCATGCATAAGTGGGCCTTCAACAATTTCGAGCCAATGGTGGGTTTGTCCCGCCTCACTACACTTTTGCTGTTAAGCAGTGTAAGTCATTCCGAATGGTCGTCCGAACGTCGCGCCGGTCAAGCTGACACGATGGAAGATCGAGTTAGAATTGGAACTCGCATTAAAAACATATTCTTTGAACCCATGTAGCCACTCTTGGCTCGCACAACTGCTCCAAGCGTGGTTCAAAGATTTCACTCGACCCTGCGCGCGCCATCCACTCCAGTACAGGGATAGGGTCGACATCCATCGCCGCCAGATATTCCGCGATTTGTAGATAAACCCTGTCGTCCAGAGAGATCTCACCAGATGGGGTGTAAACACGATGGAAGCCGAGATGTGGTCCCGGTCCCATCCAGATTGTTCGCCTCTCGCCACCCATAAACACAAGCGGACACGCGGAAAAACATGGCCCATGCAGTGTGGTGGTTAATCCTCGCTTTCTGATCTCTGAACCAGACAAGATGGCATCTACAACACTACCGCCCGCGCTCCCTAGGGCTATCAAATCAACTTCTGGGTTGGCGTCCAATACCGCTCGAAAACGATCATGGAAGCCACTATCAATGTCGCCATATACCACGAGAGTGTTTTCAAGAACTGAGAAGTCGCCCTTTAATTCGGGCTCATCAATATACGCCGTTCGCGGTATGCCATGGTTTCCGATACATTCGAGATTCCATAAGCTTTTCTTTTGGCTTTCTGTCATAGCGGTGGCGCGTCGCGCTGCTGCGACCCAAGAGTCCAAGAACACGCTGTGCTCCATAAGCTCAAACGGATCAGCCTGTGGCGTAAGAGGTGGATCTTCAAACGTCTCCGCTCGCGCGATTTCATCCCTAAACCCAAGCATTCGACCGGCAATTGCGCAAATATGCCTGTCATGTCCAATGCCATGAAGCGCTGAACCTGGATGGCCAGAGCCCAAGCGCAAAGCGTAATCGTAGTATTCTGAGCTTTTCGCGCTGACGGCTTCAATCGCGTTATCCCAGGAAATTTCGGCCAACGCAAAAGACGGAAAGTGAAGCCCAAGGATCAGCGAAAGTGCTCGGGCTAGTGTCGCAATATTTCGCAAGATATTTCCTAGGATGATTGTTCGACCGAGCATGTCGAACTCCAAGCCTACGACTTAGAATTCAGGTGCAGACTATATGCGGACCCGCTCTATGAAAAGAGAAGGCCTTCTCATCAGGAGGCATTTTCGTGTCTTGGGCACTTTGAGTCCAGAGCTGTCCAAGACCACCATGCGCAGCGGAGATCTATCTGTTCGGATGGTTAGTACTCATGCGGAAGTAGACCTTTTTTATCGATCATTCAAACGGCGACTTAGTTGCGCTCATTACCACTGATGTAGCCAGATCGAACGGCGACTGTCGGTGAAATCCAGGCTTCGGAGTCAACCTATCTGTCAAAAAATGGTCAATCCGGTGCTTTGTTCGGCTTTTGCGCAACCGGAAGTCAATGGGTTAGCAGGTGCCCAAGGGTCAAACTATGTGGCACGACACAATTCTTGCGTGACACATGGTTTGAAACCTATGGCCAGCATTTTGACCCTTATGGCCAGATAGATTGACTTTTTCCGGCAGTGTCGCTGACCCATCGGGCAAAGCGGGCGCTCATGCACCGCGCGGCGAAGGTG
>NZ_WPZY01000099.1 GCF_013031405.1 Ruegeria sp. HKCCD8929
AGGAGCCATCCACCTCATCCGCAATGGGCTCCAAGGACCTGTTGAGGCTTGCCGCGGAGAGTGGCGGCAGCGAGCCCAGCTTGAACCTTGTGTTTTCTCGCTGCGTGCGCGCGCAACGCGAGATTTTCTGCAATAGCATAATTTAGCACGCTGATTTGCAGCGGCGAAGGCGGCCGTTGGTTCTAATAGCAGCGAAAATCGAGCGGCCAAGGAATAGGATGCCGACGGAGCCGTCCCTCGTGCTTCGCGTCAATCAGACAAAGTTGCGAGAAACGCGACCAATGATGCGCGATCGTCTTCATTGGCAAACCCGAGCATTACTTTTTTGGTCCCCGGTACAAACTGATACGGGCTTGCCAGATAGTTGTTGAGCGCATCCGCGTCCCAAATTGTATCGAGTTTGCGTAGATAGCTTGAGTATTCAAAGTTATGATCGGACGCCGTGGCACTGCCATAGATGCCCCACAGATTTGGGCCGTTGTCACCCAACGACAGGGACTTTGAAGGGACCCCGTGGCAAATCTCGCATCCTTTTGCCAATTGTGCCCCTCTAACGTGGTCGGCGCCTTCAATTGAATTTGCGATTGAGGGGAATTCAACCCGGCGTGGAGCCCCTGCTTCGACCAGCATATTGGCTATCTCCAAATTTCCGGCTCGGAGGGCTTGGTGCAATGGTGTGGAAATATAAGG
Source organism: Ruegeria sp. HKCCD8929 (assembly GCF_013031405.1). GTDB lineage: Bacteria > Pseudomonadota > Alphaproteobacteria > Rhodobacterales > Rhodobacteraceae > Ruegeria. Next base: position 691 of record NZ_WPZY01000099.1, read on the forward strand.
CTCATAGCTTGCAGGGTCTGCACCCGCTGCAATAAGAACCCGAACCACCTCTGTGTGACCGTAGGCCGCTGCGTGATGCAGTGCTGTTCCCACAGTATAGGCGCCATTCTCTTGGTAGAAAAAGACTGTGGGGTCAGCTCCTCTCGCGAGAAGCTCTTTCACAAGATCCGCGTGGCCGAATTTCGCCGCCACAAATAGAGGAGTTACGCCTGGAGCGCTTGTCATGTTGGTGCTGCGAATCTCCAGCGCGACACCTTTATCCAACTCAGCCAGAACGCCCTCGATGTTTCCATTCTTGGCATGCAAATGGATCATCTCGGCGAATGCTGGTAGCGAGGGGGCCGCCAAAAACAGGCACGCTGCAACAATTGATCGGATCATTGAAACCTCCCGCCACAATTCTCTGACCGTAGGCGCAGAGAGGTTTCGCCGCAACCAATCCACTCAAATCGTCGACGGTTGCAAAAGACTCACAGTCACCCGATGCTCATACAACAAGCACTTCTGTGAAAGCGCTACGGAACCGTCCATCGGCAAATTCAGCCAAACCTCTGAGCTTGTGTCGCCTCGTTCAAAACGCGGTCGTTCGCATCTCAGGAGCCAACGTTTTCGCCACAAACGGCGAAACCGGGCCGGGAGCCCAATATTTCGCGAATGCTGCGCATTGTGCGAATGGCATCATTGAATTTGCCGAAACTACACGGGCACCCCGCGTGGTCTTCGCTCTGAAACTACTTCCAGACTCAACGAAGACGTCTCTCTTGGAGCAGACCCAAGACGCGGGCCTGCGAGGTATCCAATTGGCAATTGGTCAAGACCGCTCGGCTTCAGTTTCCTGATGCCTCTGCAATCCCTGCAACAGATCGACGACGGTTGGGAGAAATTGCCAATGCAGCTTCGTAAGCGACCACGGCCGCGTCTGTCTCACCAAGCAAACGCTGCATATCTCCGAGCTGTTCACGCACCGGCAGGACATGGCTTGGAGTGACTGGTGCCTTTCCAACCGAATCCTCTGTTTCTGCGGCAGCTTCGATCATGGAATGCGCGGCGGGATCACCGGTTTCATACGCCTGCCACGCCCTGATGGCGCCACTTTGAGCGTTCGCAAGAGTCACCCAGTAGTTCATCCCACGCTCGTCCATGATTGCTTTGAGATCGGAAAGCCGAGCGAGTGCGGCTTCAACCCCTAGAGCGTCTCCGCTTCGCGCCGCGCCCACACCTTGCGCAAACGCAACGATGGCAAGTGCATGCGGGTATCGGCCCCATTCAAGTTCTTCATAGGGAATGTCAGGAAGTGCTGCTGCGGCCTCCCAGTCTTCTTGTTCCAACGCAAGCCGCGCCGGAGCCGCCGCTACGGCGTACGCTGTTCCAAAGACATCCTGCATGTCTGGTGTATTGAGCAGCGTCGCGACCGTTTCGGTGGCTTCCTCCACCTCACCCATCTGCAACAGCGCATAGGTCAGGTAGTCCAGCGCGTGGGGATAGTGGTCGGACACTGTCCCGTCGATCTTCGGCTGCGCAAGCACGGCGGCAGCGGATCTGCGGTTGAGGTCCGCGGCCTCTTCCCATCGACCAAGCCGGGTCATGATATGCGAGGGCATATGAAGAGCGTGCGGGTTTTCAGGTGCGAGTTCCAGGTATGCCTGAACGAACGGAAGGGCAGCTTCGGCCAATGGCGGGTGATCATAGGCATGAACGAGATAGTGCAGGATCCCGGGATGCTGGGGCACGCGTGCGTTCAGGTCTTCCAAAAGGGCACCGGCCTCACGCTGAAGCGCCAGCGATCGATCGGTTGGGGGCGCGACCGCCAACATAGCCAAAGCGGCAAAAGCCGCGGCATCAGGATTGTCGGGAAAGTCCGCAAGGACTTGACGTTGCGCGTCTGACCAAGCGGCTTTGCGTTCAGGATACGTGGTAAGAGCCGGATCATAGAATTTTGAGGCGGCATCAACAAAGGCCTGTTCCAGCGGGGTCCCTGCATCGAGACTTGCAGCCCGATCGATGGCCGCGAGACCTTTTTGGCGTTCAGGAGGCGATTGAATGCCAGGCCAGAGCGGATGGAAGTTGCTCATGGCAATGCCCCATTGAGCCATTGCACAAACCGGGTCAGCTTCAGCGGCAGCCTCAAAACGGGCGTTGGCCATGCGATACATCATGTGGTGCAAAAGCAAGGTGCCTTCTGTGACGGCGTCTTGCGCGGCCGAACTGCAACTCGTTGGGAAGTCAATTTCGCCCAAGCTGGGTGCCTCGGTTTGCGCCATGGCGCTAGTGGCCAACGGGCCAAGGGCCAGTGATGCAATCAAAATGGGGTGTCTCATAATTTGCCTCCTCGTCGCGAGGACACAGGGTAGAGAAACCTGGCGCCATGATTTATGCTAAGATTGAATTACATTTATCAGAAAAATCGATCAAATGGACAAACTGACTGCGATCAGAACCTTTGTGGCAATCGTCGAGCATGGCTCTCAGACTGAAGCAGCACGGCGCTTGGGTCGATCGCAACCAACAGTCGTGAGAGGCCTCGCGGAATTGGAAAAGTCCTTGGATGTAAAACTAATAACGCGTACCACACGGCAGTCGGTTCTGACGCTTGAGGGCGAGCAGTACTATCACGATTGCAAAAGGCTCTTGGAGGGATTGGATACTTCTGAGGAACGAATTAAGGAAATTCAGAAAAGTGCACGTGGGCAGATCAAACTCACAGCACCAGTTGAATTTGGCAACTTGGTTTTGGCACCGACACTTCTTGCTCTGCAATCTGAGTTTCCGGAACTTCGCCTCAAAATTGATCTGACGGACCAGCCGCTTGATCTCGTAGGTGGAGGATACGATGCCGCCGTCAGGATCGGAGAGTTACCAGATAGCGGGATGATTGCTCGAAAGGTGGGCAAAATGCCGTCTTTCGTATGTGCAGCGCCAGTCTTAGTCGAACGCCTGGGTGTGCCTGAAAATCCACAATGCTTAGCCAACCTGCCATGCGTGGGGATCGACATTTCCAGAAGACGATTTGGCCTAGAGTGGAAATTTGATGAGCTCAGGGGATCGCCCGTCGTGGTGCGTCCTGACGCAGGATTTGTGTGTGATAGTGTCGCGTTAGCACGAACCGCTTGCCGAGCGGGTCTGGGCTATGCGGCTTTCTACGGCTACCAGGTGGTCGAGGAGTTGCGCGGCGGTACCTTGGTCAAGGTCATGGAAAGTGGAAACCCCGAACGCGCTGTAAATCTGCTCTGGCCTCCCCGCCAGCCGATGCCAAAACGGGTGCGAGCAGTTCTACAGCGAATTGAGATTGGAATAAGGGACGAGCTAGCAAGAATGCAGACCTTTTGGTGATCTCTTAGAGGCTGTGTGGAGCAAAATCGCCACTTTCAATTCACGTGGGAGTGTCCGGTTTGTCCGCAACTTGGAGCTTGCAAAGCACGATTTTGAGGGTCTGGTTCGGGTTGCCCTT
>NZ_WPZY01000100.1 GCF_013031405.1 Ruegeria sp. HKCCD8929
TTTGGAGAAGATCAACGCGCTAGGCAACTGATCGCCGCTTTAGAACAGGGAGGGAAAACTGCCATGTCAAGTTTCATCCGGGGGTTTTCCCGCATAACAGAAGCGATTGCCGCCGGCATGCTGGCGGCAATTTTCGGAATTTTTCTTTTACAGATCCTTTTGCGGTACTTTTTCACACCTGCGGGCTGGACTCTGGAATTGATCGGCATCCTATGGGTTTGGGTGATTTTCTTTGCCTGTGCCTTCACGGTGCGCGAAGCCGATCATGTTCGCTTTGACATCATTTATCTTTCCGTTAGCCGGCGCACTCGCACAATCTTCGCACTTATTTCCGCTGCAGCGTTGGTAATCGGCATGCTGTATACGCTGTTGCCGACCTGGGACTACATCGAGTGGATGAAGATCCGTAAGACGACGACGGTCAAAAACCCGTTCACCGGAAACAAGATCCCGATGCGCGACGTCTTCTCGATCTACGCCGTTTTCATAGTTGCCGTGGCCGCGCGCTATGCGTGGATGTTTTTTGACATTTCCAAGAACGGGCCCCCCAAGACCGAACTCGAAATCGTGGTCGAAGCACTGCACGAAGAAGAAGCAGGCGCCGCAGAAGGGGACAAGAAATGAGCTTCGAACTGCTCTCTTTGCTGATGACACTGTTTCTGCTTGCAGGGATAGGCACACCGATCGGTTATTCGATCCTGCTGGCATCGGTCGTCTATCTCGGCGTTGCGGGGCTTGACGTGGCACTTGCCGGCGAAAAGATCCTGCAGGGGTTCTACAAGAGCACAATCCTGCTGGCTGTGCCGCTGTTCATCGTGGCCGCCAATATCATGAATGCCGGGTCGATCACCGACCGGCTTCTGAGTTTCTGCGTCGCCGCGGTGGGCCGGTTCAAGGGCGGTCTGGGGCATGTGAACGTGGTGGCATCGCTGATCTTCTCCGGCATGTCCGGGTCGGCGGTGGCCGACGCTGCGGGCATTGGCAAGATCATCATCGAGATGATGACCAAGGGCGACCGATATCCGCGCGGATATGCGGCAGCGATCACCGCCGCCTCGGCCACAATCGGCCCGATCATTCCGCCGTCAATTCCGATGGTGCTTTATGCGCTGGTGTCCAAGGCCTCCATCGGATCGCTGTTTCTGGCCGGCATCCTGCCCGGCCTGATCATGGGCGTCGTGCTGATGGCGATGAACACCTATCTGGCCGGCAAGCGCGACTTTGCCATCGAAGAGCCCATTCCGTTGCGCGAATTGCCCGCAAAGACGGCGAACGCCTTTCCCGCGTTGCTGATGCCCGCAATCCTGCTCTACGGCATCTATGGCGGTGTCACGACACCAACCGAAGCGGCGGCGGTCGCCGCCTTCTATGCGCTAATGCTGGCAGCGATGTTCTACCGTGCGATCTCGCTGGGTAAACTGTACCAGGTCTTTGTCGACAGTGCCCGGTCGTCCGCTGCCGTTGGCGTGGTTATCGGCGGTGCCTTCATCCTGAACTTCATCGTCATTCAGGAGCAGATACCCCAATCCATCTCGACGCTGCTTGAGGGCGCGGATGTCAGCCCCATCGTGTTCCTGATCCTGGTCAACATCCTGATCCTGGCACTGGGCTGTGTGCTGGACGCGACAACCATCATTCTGGTGATCGTTCCACTCTTCATCCCGACCTGCGAGGCGCTTGGCATCGATCTGGTGCATTTCGGAGTTCTGGTCGTCGTGAACTCGATGATCGGCCTGATAACGCCGCCCTATGGCATTCTGCTCTTTGTGATCAACGCGGTGACGGATATTCCGCTGCGCGAGATCATTTCTGAAGTCTGGGCCTTCCTGGCAGTGTTAATCATTGCGCTTATTGCGATGATGCTGATGCCTGACATGGTGCTGTGGCTGCCGAGGCTGTTGGGTTATCAGGGATAGGGACAATGTGCCTTTCGGTTTCGACGACTTCGATCCCGGGAAATCTGGCAGACAAGCTGAAGACCATTGCCGAGACCGGGTTCGATGGGGTTGAACTGCATGACCCCGATCTGACGGGCCATGACGGTGGGCCATCGCAGGTTCGTGCGCTGGTCGCCGATCTGGGGCTGAAGATCTGCCTGCTGCAGCCCTTTCACAATCTTGAGTGCCAGCCTGACGAGTTGCGTCAACGCGCCTTTGACAGGCTCGAGTTCAAGCTGGATCTGGTGCAGGAACTGGGAACCGACCTGCTGCTGGTGGGGGCTGCAACGGCTGTTGATGTGGCAGGGGGCGAAGACCGGACTATCGCCGATCTTGCCGAGGCGGCCGAGCGGGCCGGGCGCCGGGGTCTGCGTCTGGCCTATCTGGGCCTGCCATGGTCCGAACTGGTTCAGACCGATGAACAGGCGTTGCGCATTGTCGAGGCGGTCGACAGCCCGCATCTGGGGCTCGCCCTCAACTCCTTCTTCTCTCTCGCCGACGGGTCGAAACCGGCACGGTTGCGGGATGTGCCGGGCGACCGGCTGTTTCATGTTCAGTTGTCGGACGCGCCGCGGCTTGAGATGGATATCCGGCGCCTGAAGCGGCATTTCGGCCTTTTGCCCGGTCTGGGATCGCTCAACCTGGCTGGTTTCGTGCGGGTTCTTGCGCGGGCGGGCTATGCGGGGCCGTGGTCGGTGGCGCGGGTCAACGAAACGGCACCACAGCCGGGTGGTTTGACCATGGCGCGCGACAGCTACCGGGCGCTGGTCAACCTGCTGGACGAGGTTGCGCGCACCGAACCGGATATCGATTTCGGCATTCCGGATCTTCCCGAGCGGGTCCATGCCTCGGGCTTTGAGTTCATCGAGTTCACCGCGGATGAGGCGAGCGGTGCGCAGCTCTGCGATCTCCTGTCCGCCATGTGTTTCCGCATGGAGCGGCGGCATGTCAGCAAATCGGTCGAGCTGTGGCGGCAGGGCGCGATCAATATCGTGGTGAACACGGAAAAGGACGGGTTTGCGCATTCGGCCTTTCTGGGCCACGGGCCGTCGGTCTGCGATATGGGGCTGCGGGTCAGAGACGCGGTTCAGACCGTGACCCGTGCCACCGCGCTGGGCGCGCCGGATTTCTCACAGCCCGTAGGAACCGGCGAACTGGATATCCCGGCGATCCGGGGCGTGGGCGGGAATGTCGTGCATTTCATCGACGAGAAATCCGATCTGCACCGTGTCTGGGACATTGAGTTCGAACCGGTCAACACGGCCCGGGCAGTCCAACCTGCGGGCCTGCGTCGGATCGACCATCTGGCGCAGACCATGCGCCATGACGAGATGCAAAGCTGGCTGCTTTATTACATGTCGACCTTCGACATGGCGAAATCGCCCATCGTGAATGTGGCCGATCCCTCCGGCGTGGTGCAGAGCCAGGCGATCGAAAGCCCCGAAGGCGAGGTCCGGCTGAACCTGAACGGCGCCGTCGGGCGGCGCACGCTGGCGGCGTCCTTTCTGCAGGACGGGCTCGGCGCCGGGGTTCAGCATCTCGCGTTTTCAACCGACGAGATATTCGAGACCTCGGCGCAACTGGCCCGGTCGGGCTTTCCCCGTCTGATCATTGCCGGCAACTACTATGCCGATCTGCAGGCCGAGTTCGGTCTGGATGACGCGCTGGTGTCGCGACTACGGGACCACAACATCCTCTATGACTGGATTGCCGATAGCGCGTATTTTCAGATCTACAGCCGGCCGATTTTCAACGGCTTCTTCTTTGAGATTGTTGAGCGGCGCATGGGATATGCAGGCTATGGTGCACGCAACGCCTCGGTGCGGCTGGCAGCTCAGGTCGGCCAGCAGCATCCGGCGGAGGCGGGCACGGAATGACGATCACGGGGACGACTGACATGAACGAAGACGAACAGGCCATCCGGGAATGGTGGCGCACCTCGATCATTGACATGAAACCGGGCCACATCGCGTTTCGCGGGCATCCGGTCGAAGAATTGATCGGCA
>NZ_WPZY01000101.1 GCF_013031405.1 Ruegeria sp. HKCCD8929
ACAGGGGAATTAGGCCCTGCATCCCAGCGCGACAATCACGCGACAAGCCTGTCCGATACGACAAGCGCCGCTGCAGGATCGAGATCATGTTCGGCAGGCTCAAGGACTGGCGCCGCGTGGCAACACGCTATGACCGATCCCCAAAGGTGTTCCTCTCGGCCATCGCGCTCGCCGCTCTCGTCATCTATTAGTTATGAATCCTGACCCTAGGCTGGACGTAAAGCCTATTCGCAATCGATCAGCGTTGGTTTGCAAACTCATGAGTAGCACAAATGCGTCCTTCATGTTGATATCATTGAAACAAACCCAAATTGTGCACGAGCTGCGCTGGATTTCGGCAGGGAGCAAAGTCAACAATCATCGACAGAGCGTCTTTGTGATTAAGACATGGTGAGCACCATGTGGGTCTCGCTAGGACCCATCCATGGATCCCATACTACCCTCCCTTGACATAACTACATGCACTCGTCACGGTAGTCGGTAGTTGATTTTGATTGTCGGCAAGCGATGCAATATTTATTTTTAGTTGGCTTCTTGTGAAAAGGATGCTTCCCTCTTTAATGCAGCTAACTCCTGCGACAGCTGCCCTGATGAGATACATCGATGAGTATCGCGCCGAGAACGCAGAGCTCAAGGCCGCTCGTTTCGCACAGCTAATTGAATTCAGGCTCAAGAAGCTAAAGGAGAGGGTTGACGACAACGAAGCCACACTGCGCGCAATTGTCCGGGTCGGCGAGAGAGTCCCGAACAGCGAAACGCATGCGGGCGCTTATCTAGCAGGTATATTGGCTATCAATGGGCATCTAACCGATCAAGAGACGATTGCGCAGTACTATATAGACAAAATATGTCGCCTATCGCTAGTTGAGGCCGTGATTTTGCTTGAGAAGTCCGGGTTTGTCCCAACCGAAGGAGACGTGCATATTGCCGAAGAGATACAACAATTAGAGCGATTAAAAATTGACTACAGGCAGCAAATAAACTCGGTCCTTACATACCTCTGCAGTGTTGGGTTACTTGTTGACGGTGGAAGAAAATTGGAGCCGACTATCATAGAAATTCTGAAAGCGAGTAAATTTTGAAGAAGGCGCCTAGTGTCCTCACGCGGATGCCGCGAGCATCGCGCCTGCCGTGGTTTGAGAGTCCTGTCTCGGGTTATGACTCACTTCGATATGACAACATGGTAAGGCAAATTCAGAACGAAACCGGTCGGTACGCATTTGGCGTTTCTGTAGACGAGATAAGTAGTCGTTACAATTTCATTTCCGGACAAGACGCAAGAAATTTCTTTGAAAACCTCGCCATTCTGAACCCTGAACTGCTCCAAGGTGTAGAACCAGACGCTCCGCTTGAATCTCTAGTGGTAAACCTTCAGTTGGCCGATAAGGACGCCACAGTGCGAAAAGCCGGTGAGGTCTACAAGAGGAAAGCTGAGACGCTTTCGGTATTCATTCGAAACGCACCCCAGGAGACAGTCAAAATTATTGTTGGGCCTACGGGTTCCGGAAAGACAGCTTTTAGCAAAGGTCTATTCACTGCTGGGGTTGTCGAATTCTGGTCCTCAAAAGTCGTTCCTTCTAGAATTGAGTATCGTTGGAGTCATGATTACGAGCTTGACGACTATGTGTTTTACGCTGCGGCAAGAGATCTAATTTCTTATGTTTGCATTGGCGCCTCAGCCAACGAATTCGACCTCCTGATAGAGCCATTCAGAGAAACGCAGTTTTCCCGAGAATTAGAGAATTTACGAAACCAAGGCGAAAATATAGATTATATCGATGAAACACCTTGGTTAGGTGAATTTTCGAAAGTTGTAAGAAATTGGCTTGGAAGCGTCGATCCTGAAGAATATCAGGCCCTAGTTGAGAGAGCGATTTATCAGCTGGGAATTAAGTTTGTTTTTTCTTTTGACGGCTTTGACGCGGTGAGCCCCCTAGAAGCGTTCAACGGCCAGCAAATTTCGGAACCTGTCGCCAAGCTATGCGAGTTTCTTGATAGAAGTTTGATAAGTCAGAAATCGAAACGCGTCTTTTTAACAAACGCTAACGCTCACTTTCTGATATATATTCGCGACACTACCCTTAGCATCGTACAACGAAAGTTAACTCGAAATCCAGTTGGAAGAAGAGTGACAGATTTCAACTGGGTTTGCCCTCCGTCCTATCGGTCAGTTGGAACTATTATCACCCGGAGAATTTGTGGAGATCGTGTTGCCTCATCCGAACGGAGGGAATTTGTCAACGCAATTGTCTCTTCTCTAAGTTCGCATATTAGCAGGTATCTTCCAGAAATCGAAAGACGCCCAATTTCGTCGCTATTTTCATGGAATGTGCGAAATATGAAAGCCCATTTTGGAAGATTACTCATAATTCTTTTTAACCGTCTCACCCATGATAACGAAGTTTTTAGGCAAAGGGTGATCGAGGCGGGTGTCCAACGACGTATATTTGACGAGTTTGTAGAGGGGCTGACACGCGAATCTATCCGCGACTATGAGGTTGGAAGGTCTCTCGTTTTTCAGGCTCATTCAAAGGAGATTGGTTGCCGAATTTATCTATCATCGGCACATCTTGGCAAATGCCTAGAAGGGGACGAGTTTCCGCCAGATGTTATTGGCGCTATGGACGTTCAATTAGATGACGGATCGGTCGGCGATCTGATTTTCAATGGATTTGTTGACGCTTCTTTCTCGGTCAGCGTGGAGCGAATTTCTATTGCGCCCTACATGTTGCTGGGAAGGTTGGCGACAAGTAAACGGGGTTACGTGACCGCTGCTATACTCCATAAATTTCTAGTGAGTGTCGGCACTGTCGAACAGGACATTGAGGGATTACGACTAACGGAATTTCTTCTCGGCTGGATGACAATTGTTGGCCTGGTTGTTCCTGTAACACAATTTGGCAATGTGGCACCCCGCGATCGAGCATTTAGAATCACGCCATGCGGACGTTTTTTAATTAATGGGTCTGCATTTCGGGTTTCATATCTCGATAGCGCTTCGTTTGCAGGGTATTGGCCTGACAGCCTAGTGGTTGAGGGTGGTTTCCGAAGTGCTAATACCACCTTTCTTGAAGCGACATTGTTAGCGGTGGTTAATGCTTGCCATCTGCTTGAACACCTTTTGGAGATCGAGAAAGATACTCTCAAAACAATGAAGGAAAACTCGCGTTCAGCTTGGCGAAAATACAAAGACCTTCGACCGTCAATGGCAGACTACGGGCGAGCTTTGTTGGAAGAATGTCAGTCGATTGTGATAAGCGCCCGTCATACAGGGTCAAACCCAATTGAAGTTGCGGAAGCGACAAAATCATTCCAAAGTCTTAAAGCGAGCTTGGGCTAAGGGGGGACAAAATGCCTGAACTGAACACCTTGTATCTAACGAAACTCCGGAACCGGATTCAAGCAAGGCTGACCCGAAATGGCCTTAATTGTGAAACCAGACGGCGATACCGTCGTTGTGTTAGATATATTGGTGCAGTTCTTCCCCATATTGCCGTAAACGAAGGGTCGGTTTCTGTCGACGAGAAGTGCTTTGACGAAATTCAATCCGTCGTATGGAGTTTAGCAGTCACTGAGTCTATTGATCGCGACCTGTCTCATGTCACGCCTGGTGCTTTTTCTTGGGCCAATTGAAATATCCTTATAGTGTGTTGAAACAAGTTGTTTAAATTCTACAGCTAGGTCGCGTCCGCAGAAGTTCTCCCTTTCCGGTCTGTTTTGCACAAACCAGAAGGTAGCCATCACCGCGATGCGCAGCATTCGACATTTGGGCTATAGCAGAAGTTCGTGGACAAATGCGCCAACGTCAGCCGCTAACAGTGACCTTCCCCCGCGATCAGGGCCGGTTTGATCTGGAATCTTCCGGTTGGGTGTC
>NZ_WPZY01000102.1 GCF_013031405.1 Ruegeria sp. HKCCD8929
CCGCAACTTGGAGCTTGCAAAGCACGATTTTGAGGGTCTGGTTCGGGTTGCCCTTGATCACTGATGGGATAGTAAGCGTTTCTTGCGATAGGCTGATGCTGGCATACCGACGTACCTCCGAAATGCATTTCGGAAGCTTGAGGGTTCCGTGTATCCAACTTCCGCAGCAATTTCATCAATGGGCAAATCGGTCGTCTCAAGCATTTGCTTGGCTTCCTCGACCCTGAGCGTTTGAATGTACTCGACTGGCGTCTGCCCCGTGGCTTTGCGAAACCGCCGCAACAGACTTCGCTCGGTCAGACCGCTTCGGGCGGCCATGGCGGCAACCGGGGTTGGCAGGGCATAGTTATCCGCGGCCCAAACCTGGGCATCTGCAACCAGCGCATCTTCATGCTGTGCTCCCGCAGTCAAGGAAGCGTAGTGCAACTGTCCTTCAGTGTGAGGCTGGAGCAGGTAAATCTTGGCGAGGCGTCGGGCCTCATCCTGGCCAGCAACTCGGCCGACCAGATACAGTACCAGATCACCCCACGCAGACGCTCCGCCTGCCGTCACGATCCGATGCCCGTCACCCGCAGGTATCAGAATCCGTTCACGACGTACCCGGACATCCGGGAATTTCCGGGCGATGACATCACAGAAACTCCAATGGCTGGTGGCATCAAGCCCATCCAGCAAACCCGCTGCCGCGAGCAAGAGCGCACCAGAACAAACAGACGTAATGATCGCACCGTCAGCGTGCGCCTTGACAAGCCACGGGATCGCCACCGCGAATTCATCTGGCAACGGTGCGTCAGGCGCAAGATGCAGGTCAGGAACGATTACCAGATCAGGCTGACCAAAATCGGCCAGTGAACCCTCCGGCGTGATCCGCCGTCCGTTGATGTCGACATAAGGCGCTCCATCTACCGACAGCAAGTTGGCGTCGAAAACCTGCGCTTTGGGCTGCGCCCCATGCAGCATTTCCCAGTCCCGGCCGACTGAAGCAAGCGCATCGAGAATACTGTAAGCCGTCGAGGTTCCGACGCAGGGCAAAGTCACAACCGCTGAACGGCAGGGGGCTTTGAATGCTTGCATCGATATGTCCGATATTCACCGATATAGTCATTTGTCGGCATATCACGACTCGCAACCTTGCGGCAATACCGATGAAGAAACAGACGAAATGAAACCCCAAAAAACATCGGAGAAGCCCCTTGAACGAACAAACAGCAGTTACTTTTGATGAAGCCAAGGCAGAGCGTTTTGGTGAGCAGATGGTCGGCACATTGAATAGTGCCGCGCTTGCGTTGATGACGTCGATTGGCCACCGTACCAATCTATTTGACGTGCTCGCTGATTTACCCAAGGCGACCTCGATTACTCTGGCTGAGAAGGCAGGCCTGGCCGAGCGCTACGTGCGCGAATGGCTGGCCGTGATGGTGACATCGGGGGTGGTCGATTACGACCCCGGAGCTGGAATCTACAATCTTCCCCCTGAACACGCGGCGCTGCTTACCCGCGCGGCAACACCCGACAACATGGCTGTAACCTGCCAATTCATTGGCGTTATGGCCTCGGTCGAAGAAGATATGGTCGCGCGGTTTCGAGATGGTGCGGGCACCCATTACCATGACTACTGTCGCTTTCACGAAGTTATGGCAGAAGACAGCGCCCAGCTGGTGGTATCGGCCCTGATCGAGCACATCCTTCCTGTTGAACGTGGTTTGATCGAACGTCTTGAACACGGGATTGATGTTCTGGACGTAGGCTGTGGCGCAGGCCGCGCAATGATGGAACTGGCCCAGGCCTTTCCCGCAAGCCGCTTTGTCGGGATTGATCTGTGTGAGGACGCCTTTTCTGAAACGCAAGTCTCAGCGGCACGCATGGGTCTGAAGAACCTGACATTTCGTGCACAAGACCTTTCCAAGGTCAATTCTTTGGGATGTTTCGATCTGATTACGGCGTTTGATGCGGTCCACGATCAGAAAGACCCGCAGGGATTGCTGGACCTTGTCTACCGCTCACTCGCAAAGGACGGATTGTTCCTGATGCAGGATATCGGTGGGTCCCGGAATCTGGAGACCAACATCCAGAACCCATTTGCACCCCTGCTTTACTCCCTGTCGCTGATGCACTGCACGCCAGTGTCGATTGGGCAAGGCGGGCCAGGTCTCGGGGCAATGTGGGGCATTGAGACAGCACAGGAATACCTCGCCAATGCAGGCTTCGGGCAGGTCGAGACCCATCACCTGCCTCATGACCAACTCAACGCATATTTCTTCGCGCGCCATTAAGCGCACCGTTATCGGAGTTCTCATATGACAGTTCCCCATTCAACAACCGCCATCGTTATCGGAGCCGGTCTTTCCGGTTTGGCAGCGGCCACCGAACTGCGCGCTCGGAATATCCCGATCACCATTCTGGAAGCATCCGACAGGGTGGCCGACCCGTGGCGTGCACGGCATCCGAAGTTGCGACTGAACATTCATCGCCATTTCGCCCGGCTACCGGGCCATCACACGCCTCGCAATCCCGACACCTTTTTGCCCCGGGATGCCGTCGTTGACTATCTGAGCGAGTACGCAAGTCAATTTGACGCCGATATCCATTTCGAGACCCGAGTCCTCTCAATCCGTCGCGAAGACGACATTTGGCAGATCGAAACCAACAGAGGTATCTATTTCAGCGCTCATCTGATTGTCGCGACGGGGCGGGAGAAAGTGCCTGATATGCCGGTTTGGCCAGGCATGGAGGAGTTTGGCGGTCAAATCATACACGCCGCAGATTTCGGCGACCCCAATGAGTACGACGGGAAGAACGTCCTTGTCATCGGGGCTGGGAATTCAGGAACAGATGTGTTGAATCATCTGTCGCGCAGTAACCCGGCACAGGTCTGGGTCTCGGTCAGGCACGGGCCGTCGATCTTGCCATCCCGCGTCTTCGGCTTTTCGTTACAGCGACTTGCCAACCTGTTCACGCTATTCCCCAAATGGTCGCTCGATCCGATCTTCTCGATCATGCAGCGCGCCTTCTTTGGGAACCTGCGCCGCCATGGCTTGCGCCGCCATGTCATGGGCGGTGGTTCGCGGATGCTGAAAGATGGAGTAACCTTCGCTCTGGATGATGGTTTCGTCTCTGCGCTAAAATCTGGTCGTTTTGCGGCCGTCAGCGAAACCATCGGCTTTTCGCCCTATGCCGTTGAACTGGCCAGCGGTCGAAAGATACACGCTGATGTCGTGATCTGCGCCACTGGTTATCGAGCCGATCTGGATGAGCTTTTTGGGCACCTGGGTGCGTTGGACAACAAAGGTTATCCATTGCATCCAATGGGTCAGGAAGATCCCCAAAATCCTGGTTTGTGGTTCACAGGGTACGGGTTGTTGTTTCAGGGGTTTTTCCACGCGGCAGGTATCAGCGCAAATCGCATTGCAAACCACATCGAAACGCGTGCCAACGCGTCGTCCCAAGTTCAATCATCAGGGCGTCTGCCGCAAGGTACAAGCCAGTACGTTCAGTCTCTGGACGGAGCGGGGCGGTGAACTTCTCAGACTCCGCACTGATGCAGTCGCCGCCAAAGGGTTGGCGGCTGTATATCACGAACGCTTACCAACTCTTCAGACACCTACTGCGCCGGAAACGGAAATATTGCCGCATGGATGAATTGCCTAACCATCTGTTGCGGGACGTAGGT
>NZ_WPZY01000103.1 GCF_013031405.1 Ruegeria sp. HKCCD8929
AAACGCGCACCGCTTGCATGGTCCTTCTGGCCGCAACCCTCAGTGTGCTGCATGTTCCCACAGCGGATGCAAGACTACTTTGCAACGGCGAAGAAGTCGATGGCTGGCACTTCTACTGCGAGCCGAAGCCCGCCCCGAAGAAAGAGACGGAACCGGAGCCTCAGCCTGAGCCGCAGGCGGCCGAGCCCGCCCAGCCGGAAGAACAAGCGGAAGAACTGACCGCCACGGAAGAGATCGAGGCGTTTCGCAAATACGCCGATGAACTCAAGCATCGCGCCATTCTCGATCCCACGCCCGAGAACGTTCAGGCCTATATGGAGGTCAACACCCAGATGGCGCAGATGGCGGCGCGGTTCTCGGCAGTCTGGCAGCGGGTTCTGTTCCAGACGCCGAGCCTCGATGCCAATGTGCGCCGGCCGCTCACCCAGATGGGCACCAACATCTTCCAGGATCAGCGCACCGCCGCCGAACAGGCCGCCCTGCGCCGCGCGGCCAGCGAAGCCGGTCTGCTCTTTGTCTATGACGATCCGGTCGATTGCCGTCTCTGCCTGGCACAGGCGCAGATCCTAGATACCGTCCAGAAAGAATACGGCGTTGAGGTTCTCGCTGTGTCAACCGATGGCAGCGCCATCGATTATTTCCCCGATGCGGTTGCCAATAACGGCCAGCTCGAGGCGCTCGGTCTGACCGAAACACCCCGCCCCTTCATTGCCATCGTCGATGTCACCTCCGGAGAGGTGCAGCTCCTGGGCGGTGGCCTGCTGACCGAGGACCAGATCCTCGATCGCGTCTACGTCATCCGCGAAGTGCCCTACGGCGCACGGTTCGAGTGAAAGGAGGAAGGTATGAAACAGATGATCCTCTGGTTTTGGAATGTCGGTGTTCTCAACAGGGAACTGATGTTCACGATGATGATCCTGGCTGCCATTCAGGCGGCGATCCTGACGGCGCTCACAATCTCCACCGGAAGCGACGACATGATTGCCGTGTGCAGTCGGGAAGACTGCGCCCTTCACCGCGTGGTGTTTCACGGCTTCATCAGTTTCTTTGGTTGGGTCTGGATACCGGTAGGCGCCGTTTTTGGAGCCCGGATCTGCTATGACAGCCACGCGTCCGGATCACACGGTGTCACCTATGCAACCCTGTTCGCGGCAATTTCGGTCACCGTCGCCGCCTGCGTGGTCGCTTACGGTGTATCTCTTTCTCTTCAACAAGCGCCCGTCCTGGCCATTCGGGAAATGGTCTTCGTTGGCGTTGTTTGGAAGGTCGCAGGTCTGTGTACCGTGCTGTGCTTCTTCGTCCTCTGCGTTTTAAAGGATGCGCTGTCTGGAGGCCTGACAAACGATGACCGGTTGGTGCCGTTTGTCTCGTTTGATGACTTCAAAGTAGCCAATGGTTCCAGCGAAAGGAAAACGTCATGAGACAGCCTCTCCGGTCCCGTTTTAAGCAGTCGTCGCCGAGTTCCAGAACCTACAGGTGGCTCTTCCTCCGCCAGTTGATTTGGGTTGTTCCCCTGAGCGGCCTGATCGCAGCCCTGCACCTGATCTACGGGGTCATGCGGAGGCTTGTGGATGAAGGTTTGACCTCCTGGGGCGAGATCCTTGCTTCTGGAGCCTGGCCTCTGATTGCCATGGAGTTTCTGGTTTGCGTCGGGGTGTTGCTGCTCATTTGTGGTTCGGACCGGTTCCTGAAATCCAAACGGGAGGTTCGCTCGGCCCCGAACATCGATGAGGTGTTCGCGACCAACACGGCCCCGCGCGCAGCGGATCGCCTGTCGGGCGTCAAGACAGACGCCGATTGGCATGTGTTTTTCAGGCCGTTGCGTTGGGTTGTCCCGATGAGCGGCTTGATTGCAGCCGCACACGCTATTTTTGGTCTGTTCCGGGCAATTGTGATGCAGGGTTGGGCATCGTGGGGAGAGATCATCACTCACAAGGCCTGGACTTTGTTTGCCGTGGAGGTCCTCGTGGCCGCCCTCACCCTGCTGCTCCTGTGTGATGCCATCCACTTCTTCAAATCGAAGCGGACCCGCCGGTCAATCGCCGGATCCGATGGAGGTTCGTCATGAGCTACTTCATCGGCGATACCCCCGTGGACCCCGCAACCGATGCCGGACAAGCCCGTCTTGCCTATGCCTACAAGGCGCGTGATCGGGTGCAGTGCGCCTGCCGCACGCCACGGCCGCTGATGTATATCGCCGCCGTCAATGGCCGGTTCATCGTCAAGCGCATGCCATCGACCGGGGATGAACACGCACCGGGCTGCGCTTCGTTTCTGCCACCCGAAGAGCTGTCAGGCCTCGCGCAGGTCCGGGGGGACGCAATCCGTGAGCAGACCGATGACGGCACCACCACGCTCAAGCTGGACTTCCCGCTGACGCTGAGCGGCACCCGGCCGGCACCGCCCGAACCGTCGGGCAAGAAGAAGACGGAAGCCAAGGCGCCGCCGAAGAAACTCCGGCTCACGGCCCTGCTGCACTACCTATGGCATGAGGCGGAGCTGGTGAAATGGGTGCCGGCAATGGAAGGCAAGCGCCACTGGCGCCTGATCCATCGCCTGCTGGTCAATGCGGTGCAGGGCAAGACGGCCAAGTCGAAGACGCTGTCGGACATTCTCTATGTGCCGGAACCCTGGCACGTGGACCGGATGCGGGATGCCGCCTCCCGGCGCCAGATCCTGTTCCGCGGGCTGAAGCGGGAAGGGCGCCGCACACCGCTGGGTCTGCTGGTCGCGGAATACAAGATCCACGAGCCGGCCCGGTTCGGGGCCCGGTTCCTGTTCAAGCAGATCCCCGATTGCCCGTTCTTTGCCGATCAGGAGCTGGTGGACCGGTTCGAGCGGATCTTCAGTGACGATCTCAGGCTGGCCGATATGGAGGCCGGCTCTCATGTGATGGCAATCGCCACCTTCAGTATCGCCAGGAAGGGCTACCCGGTGCTGCAGGAGATCGGTCTGATGCTGACCACCCGCAACTGGATCCCGTTCGAACATGCCCGGGAATGGGAGGTGATCGATGCGCTGACCAGCAGCAAACGCGCCTTCCTCAAATCCCTGCGCTTCAACCTCGATGGGGAAACGCCGATCGCATCGGCGGTGCTGACCGATCTGCCGGAACCGGTGTCGCTCTTCGTGGCCGATCCCAGCGCCGGCCCCGATGAGGTGGCCGATCTCCGGACCACGGCGGAAGAGGGGGCCTATGGCGCCTGGCTCTGGCTCGATGACGGGCCAATGCCGGCGCTGCCGGGCAGGGGAGGAAAACCCTCCCCGCTCACTGAGGCAACAGATGTTCCGGGGAGGGGCCGAGCGTCCGTCGGTTTACGCCCGGCGGATGCAAGTAAACCGGCAGTTGTCCAGGAGGGCAAGCCATGAGCGCGTCCATCAGGAAGAATTTACCGCATCGCCGGTTCACGGAAACCCGCCGGATCTCGATCCCGCGCGGACAGACTGTGCATCTGTCGGTGGGTTACGACCCGAAGAACCCGGCGCGGCCCCGCGAAGTGTTCTATAGCGGTGGCCTGAAATCCGGAAGCGACCTGGAGTATCACATGCAGGACATGTGCGTGCTGATCTCCCTGCTTCTTCAGCATGACATGGATCCCGCCGATATCGCCCGTTCGCTCTCGCGCCGCGAAGCGGAAACCGGCGGTGTGACCTATGCCAGCCT
>NZ_WPZY01000104.1 GCF_013031405.1 Ruegeria sp. HKCCD8929
GCTGCTGCATCATATCCTGAAGGCAAATCCTGATCTGCTTGGCGATCCCGAAAACTCTGTGCCGCTGGTGTTGCGGCCCGGCCTCACGCTTCGAATCCCAGTACTCGAGCAAGCACAGATCGCGGCGGTGCAGCTGCCGCCCTGGAAACAGGCCACGTCATGATCGGCCCACAACAGCCCTTCGTGGATATCACCGTTGCGGGCACGCCGTCCGGACTATCCCTGGGCGGCTCCCTGCGCGAGTTTATCTATCGCGACGTGCATCATGGCGAGGTCGATGACATCACCCTTAAACTGGCCGACGGCAGCGGGCTGTGGCGCTCGAGCTGGAGTATCGATGAAGGCACCGAGATCTCCGCCGTGATGGGTTATGAGGGCCTGTTCGGCCTGAAGATACCGTGCGGTCTTTACGCCGTCGATGAAACCGAAACCTCGGGCGACGCAGGTGGTGATGTGGCCACCTTCCGGGCACTGTCGGCCTTCACCTCGAAGGAGCTGCGCACCGACCGATCCGAGGCCTACGATCAGATGAGCTTGCAGGGCATCGTTGAAAAGGTCGCCAGCCGTCATCAGTTGAAGGTGGTGGGCACGATCCCCGATCTCAACTTCGAGCGTATCAGCCAGAACAAGCAGAGCGATCTGGCCTTTCTGACCCGGCTTGCAGAGGACTGGGGATGCTACTTCAGTGTCAAGGGCGACCAGTTGGTTTTCTCCGCGCGCGAGTCCATCGAGGCCGCACCTGTTGTCCGACGCTTTGACTTGGTCAAAGGTGACTCCGTCACCCGCTACAGCTTCCGAAAATCCACCCATCGGCTCTATGCCAAAGCCGTCGCTCAATACCTGCATCCGGGCCGCAAGACCGTCCTGTCGGCAGAGGCCGAGGACGCCCGTGTACCGTCCGGTGACACGCTCAAGCTCGATGACCGCACCGAGACGCAGGCCCATGCCGAGCGCCTCTGTGTGGCCCGTCTGGCGCGGGAGAATGACCGTCTCGGCACCGGCCGCATCACCACTGTGGGCGATCCGCTCCTTGTCGCCGGACAGGTGATTGACCTGGGCCAGACCTATGGCCGCTACACGGGCCGTTGGCTGATCACCATGGCCCGGCATCGGTTCAGTTCGGATGGGTACACAACAAGCATCACGGTTAAGTTGGTGGAGTAGAATACGGTGCGCGGGACAACTACATGCGAAACACAGAGCACAACCAAACTGGAGCGACTGGTGAACGGCGGCTTAAGCGATCAGGACAAGCAGGAAATCACTCGCTGGGCAGAACGGCAACCGATAATCCGTCGCGTGATACTCTTTGGCAGCAGGGCACGGGGCACACAGCACGCCAACAGCGATTTCGATTTGGCGATTCAGGTGTTTCCAAGCAGCCCGCACCATCTGGCGCAGCTGGCCAATATGGATTGGAAAGACCGGCGTATCGGGGAGCTAGAGAAGACACTGCAAAACAAAGTTCATCTTGAGTGGTACGCGCCTTGCGCCGGGCTGGCAATCGAACGCTCGATAAAGGACGAGGGCGTGACGGTGTTCTTTCGCCAGACCTTTACTGGGGCCTCGGCCTGATCATGTCGGAACAGATGAAACGGGGCATTGTCGTCGAGGGGCGCGGATCACAGGTGAAGGTCCGGTTTGAGGACAACGATCAGGTTGTCTCCGGCTGGCTCGATGTCGTTCAGCGCAGCACGGCGGGCATGCGGGCGTTCACGCGACCCAAGCCGGGCAGTCAGGTTGTCTGCCAGTTGGATGCAAACCGTGAGGCTGGCGTTGTCCTGGGCGCGCTCTATTCGGACGCCGATCCCGCCCCTTCCGGGGACGAGGGCACTGTGCATTTCGAGATGCCGGACGGATCCACAGTGATTTGGGAAGGTGGCACGTTCACCATCGACCACGCCAGTGGGATTGTGTTGTCCATCGCGGGTAGCAAGATGATCGTGCAGGGCGATCTTGAGGTCCATGGTGATGTCACCGTCACCGGCAAGACCGATCTGAAGGCCACCAAGATCAACGGTGTCACGCAGGTGGCAGATTGAGACAGAGGTTCTCTATGCAGACCTTCCTGTCGTTTGCCTTCGCTTCTTGAAAGGTTGCCTGGGTCGGCGGGCTGTATACCTTCAGATGAACTTGATAGTATGGTCCTCGCCCGTAAGCAGCTACAAACGAATACGGAGGAACGCCATTGCCCAGTGCAGCCTTTGCTCTTTTCAACGGGCGACGCAAGAAAGAGGTCTTGGAGATGGCTTCTGTATTTGAGGAGGTCAATAATCGCCCAGGACCCAATACAAGGCACGCGTTGCTCAACGGCGCACTTGTTCTCCTCGTATCCAGCTGGGAAATCTACTGTGAAGAAGTTTGCCGTCAGGCCGCTCGAATGATCCTTGAGCGTAACAATCTCCGGTTCGATCAACTTACTGACAAACTTCGTAGAGATTTGCTGCAATACGCTGGAAGCGAGTTCAAAGGAAACCAAGACCCGTTAAACGAAAAGGTCGCCTTGCTGCCTGACGGAGGTTGGAAGCAGCTCCTCTCAGATCGATTGGACGGGTATATTCGCGACTTCAATACCCCGAAGTTCAGGCGCCAGCGTGGTAAGGATTTGGACGGGCTCTTCCGCCTCGTACTCGGAGCCAGAGTATCGGATTCTATTGAGGACTTTCTGGCCGAACCCCAGCTCTGCAGCAGATTGGACGAGATTGTCACTCTAAGGGGCGAGATCGCTCATACTGGCGAGGCGGCTCCAGAGGACCGCCTTACAGCCGATCTCATCAGACAGCATACTGTTTCATTCATTGAGGCAGCCGCAGCAATCGACGTGATTTTACATCGGGACTTCCGCCAACGTTTCGGGTTTGCTCCTTGGAGGGTTACAAACCAAGTGCGTGAGGCTGTTCGCGAGCCAGCCCGCATTGGTCTCTAGATCGCACTAACCCTTTGGTCGAAATTGGCTCAAAGCGGTTGTTGCGAACATCGCTTCCCTCGACCCTAATCGGGCTCTTGACTGATCACCATACCCGTGGAACGTGATAGCATCACCCAACTGACTGGTGATTGGTCTGCTCCCCTGAACTGAGTTCAGGTATCTTGTGCCCCCTGCGATCCGGCATCACCCTGCCATGCTGGATCGGAACACCATCACAAACGTACATTGGCAGATGAAGCGCACGGTCGAAGGGTCTGTGTGGGGAGAGATTGCGCCTGATCTCGACGATCTCGCGCAGGAGATCCGGCAGTGCATTCTCACTCCCAAGGGCTCGGTGCCGCTGACCCCGGAAAAGGGCTGTGATCTGGAGCAGTTCCGGGACCGGCCCATGAATGTGCGCAGCCTGTTTGTGGTGGCGGAAGTGCGCGAGGCGCTGCGGCTCT
>NZ_WPZY01000105.1 GCF_013031405.1 Ruegeria sp. HKCCD8929
CACCCAACCGGAAGATTCCAGATCAAACCGGCCCTGATCGCGGGGGAAGGTCAATATGATGACTGCCCAACACTCGATACTTCGTCAGTGGTTTTTTGCGAATTTGAAGATGTTGCTCACGTCTTGGCAGCCTTGCCTTGAATTTGGTCTCGAGCGGAGCCGAAAGCATCCTGATCGTCGATGATTGCCCTGACAGTTCTCACACCGACTTGTTCAGAAAAGCTCAAAGACAGGGGTCCAGGGTTAAGCTGATCACTTTGAACGTGGAAACGCGGTCTCAGGGAGTCCATGGCAACCTTGTCATCGAACTACTGCCCGCTTCAGATGACCTTATTAGCAGGATTGTAGAGGGCAGTCCCTATCCTAGCGCAAAGAATGACATTGGATTCATTCGAGACCTAGCTCAAGGGTTTCCCAGAATGGCTCTAGTGGCAGCAGAAGCGGCGAAGAACGGTGACGCAGCGCTAGTTTCGGTTGATGCATTGGTGGATCGGATTGTCTGGGGGAAAGACAAGGAGGATGCAGAAGCCCTTCGAGCGCTGCAATTTTTAAGCCTATTTACACTTGTTGGTGTGGAAGGAGATAGGCAATTTGAACTGGAGCAATTGGCAAGCTTTATGGAAGCATCGGCCAAAGAGGTTTTTCGAAGTTTGGCGGTCTTTGGTGATCGCGGTATTGTTGGGAGAGTGGGGGACTTTGCAGAAGCGCGGCCACAACCACTGGCAGTAAGGCTAGCAGTTCAATTGCTTGACACCTCGCCAGATGGCGAACTTACCCGGCTATTTGAGAGCATCGACACCGACTTGCGTTTTAGATTGCTTGGGAGGTTGAGGTGGCTAAGCTTCGATCATCGTGTTGCTGGTCTTGCGCTAAGCATTGTCGAAACAGTTATCCCCGATATCGATGCGCTCAACACAGACGAAGGTTCCAAATTCATGGATCGGCTAGTTCATCTGGAACCCGATCTGGCAATGGCTACGTTTGAGAAATTCCTTTCACACTTGTCAATCGATGAGCTCTTGGCGTTCAGAGACGGTCGCCGCAATACAATTTGGGCGTTAGAGAAGCTTGTTTTTCGGGATGAGAGTTTTGAGCAGGCGGCCCATCTATTGCTGAAACTAGCTGCGGCGGAGAACGAAAATTGGGGGAACAATGCTCACGGTCAATTTGTTGGACTGTTTCAACTGCATCTATCAGGCACTGAGGTTGAACCAACAAGACGACTAGCGATCTTAGATGCTGGGCTGAAGCATGAAGATGCCAGAGTAAGGTCGGTTTGTATCGATGCGCTCGGCAAGATGCTGGATACGGGGCACTTTTCAAGGTCTGGTGGCAACGAACGGATTGGCGCAGAACCAGCCCTCCAAGACTGGCAACCCGCAATCTATCAAGATATTTTCGATTTCTATAACGCAGCGATTGATCGACTTACAGATATCGCTTTGGAAGCGGACGTCGAGACATATGAAAGGGCTACTTCGCATCTTGGAGGCAATATTCGTGGATTGCTTTCATACCCCAATATTTTCGATAATCTACGAAGCCAAGTAACGAGGGTTATTGAGAAAATTCCTACATGGACCAAGCCTATTAAGTCGATAAACCAATGGTTTTTCTTCGACAGCAAAGAAGCTCCGACGGACTATGTCACTCAAGTGCGTGACTGGTATGACGAGTTGTTTCCAGACTCCAAAGTTGACCAGCTGTTGCTTTTGTCCGGAGGGTGGCCCGGTGACTTCCACGATATTGGTGTCCCGTATGACCCTGAGAGTGACACAGACCATGAATATGCAATAAATTGCATTCGCAAGATTGTCTCCACTCTTTCAAGAGATGCGAAAGACAACTCAGAGTTAGTTGGCAAGATTGTCCGTGGTGAATTCAACAGCGCTTGGGCGCTTGGACATGCGCTGGCCAGTCATGTTGAGGATCCCGAAGCATTGATGGGCTTGGCTTGTGAGGCGCTTCGCACCCCAACAGAAACGGTAATATGCCTAAAAACATTTTGTGGCATGATAGCTGGGGGCTTTAGTCGATCTCGCGATGTCGGAATGGCCAGCTTGGAGATTTCTTTGAGCGCGCCTGAACTAGACGGTCACGCCATTTCGTTGATTTCAGCTGCTCAAATGGATTCTGAGATTGCGTCACGCGTTGCCCAGTTAGTTACGGATGGTTTGTGCGATCCACGACATGCTGCGACGCTGAGTTGCGGCCGCGGCTTTGATGATCATGACTTCGAGACTATCCTGCCGCTCGCAGATGCAATCAAACAAACCGGACCGCAGGGAATATGGTCCGCCTTGGACTTGGTTTTTATGTACAGATACGGACAACCCGAAAGCTTTGTGGAAAAAGCATCTTATGTGAAGGAGCTTTGCTCTCATCCCGACATTTTCTCCGTTGAAGCCATCGGGGTAATGGACGCACATCATTGGGAAACAAGTATTGAAAAACTCTTTAGTTCGGATCAGTTGGACGACGCGTTCGTGGGAGCCCTTTGTGATCGCTCGCTAGAACTGGCAACCAAAGCGGAACATGACGTTCAGCTGAAAATGGATGATGCAGCGTGCAAGGTTTTGTTACTCGCTGTACAGTACGATCCCGCCTTGGTGTGGAAAAGAGTGCTGATAGCATTTGAAGATGCAGATGCCCTAACAGAATGGCGGTTACATAACCTACTAAAAGGTTCGGATCGAACGCCCGGCCAAGCTGGAATTCTGAATGATCTCCCCGATGAAATTTATCTGAATTGGATAAGTGAGAAGCCCTACGAGCGGCTTGAATTCGTGCTTGAATGGGTCGAGTTGGTCGAAAAAGGAGACGAGAGCAGTCTCTTTTGGACTGCCCAGTTTATTTCATTGATCGAAACCTATGCATCCGACGTTTCTCAGCTTGGAGGAATCTATAGCAGATTGCTTTCCGGTGTAAGTTGGGGTCCGTTTTCTTCTCGATTAAAACCCCTAAAGCCTCCCGCCATTAACCTGAGACATAGCCGGCAGCCTTGAAGTAGTTCCAG
>NZ_WPZY01000106.1 GCF_013031405.1 Ruegeria sp. HKCCD8929
CTGGAACTACTTCAAGGCTGCCGGCTATGTCTCAGGTTAATGGCGGGAGGCTTTAGGAAGCGGGCTCGGGCTCGACGCTCCCCAAGGTCGAACATTCGCGCACTGCGCAGCATCCTGCAATACGGGCTACACAACACCTTCGCCGCGCCGATCACGAATGGCCGGTCCCAGCCGCTACGCCCATTCGCTACGCCGTGCATGAGCGCGAACAAAGCGGACAAAACTGCCGCCCGCCGCAGTCAGGTCAATGTCAGCTGTCAGAAATGACGGTCAAGAATGGTCATTCTTGCGGTAGCGGGCTAATGGTCAATCCAAGAGCGAAGTGAGATGCTATGAGAAATGCAACATGGGAACCCGCATCGGTAGAAACGCTAGCCCTGCAAAGCGGCGGTGTTTCTATAGTCGGCACTTCCGTCGACCCTTGCGGAAACGCATTGGTACTAACTGCTAACAAAGACGACCAAGCCAAAGCGTCTGAGAAAGAAACGCGAGGGATTGGTATATTTCCAAAGTCGCGTTCACCGTCGGATTTGGCCTTTTCGCTCACCGTTCAAAGAGATGCGGGGGCAGAAACGATCAGCCTTCCACCACTAAATATTACCTTCCCCTACTTTGATCTTTTTTCAGATGGTGGATGCCTTTTGGTCGGTGCAAGAAGCTCTTGGCGCTCTGAAAGTGATTTTGACTTGAACGGCGCGTTGATCGGACGCGGAACAAAAACTGCAAAGCGCGTATGCTTTGGAGACGGTATTGAGGGTGTTGGAATAGATAACTTAGACCGTATCTGGGTCTCTTATTTCGATGAAGGCGTATTCGGTAACTTTGGCTGGTCGCACCCCGGACCAATTGGGCTTGGCGCCGGAGGGATCAACTGCTTCGACCGAGAGGGAAAGTTGCTCTGGCAACATAATAATGAAGACGCATCCGAACACATCGATGATTGCTACGCCATGAATGTCAGCTCATCGGGGGTCTGGTTCTATTTCTATTCGGCCTTCAAGGTCGCAAGGGTTACAGAAGACTTTTCGGTAGAGTACTTCGAAACATCGATAGGTGGAGCGAATAGCTTTGTCACTGATGGTCACCGGTTTGTTTTTTCGAGCCAGTATCGCGAGCCAACCACAACTTTCCATGCGACGAACTTGTATAAGGGAAAACTGGTTCACAGACGTAAGCTTTCACTAATTCTACCTGAGGGGACCAGCCCCGATCAGATAAGAATGACTGCGCGCGGCGAAAAACTTCACGTGTTTTCTGATCGGCATTGGTTAATCTACGACCTGGCGTCATTGGACTACGGATAGAGATGCCACTTTGTGTGGTCCTTTAGAAACCTCTGCGACCTAACGGACGGCGTAGCTGGACCGGCCATGCGCACTAACGCAGCATCTGTCATTTTGGCTCGCTATGGGAGGGTTGCCAACTGATCTTGTTCTCATTGTGGCATCCGTTAGATGCGTTGTAGAACGGCGTTTGCCATAGGCCGCCGCGTCGAGTTAAGAAGCGCTTACGTCAGATATGACTTCAGTCGCAGCTATTCGCTACCGGCGCAACGCAACACGCCTGCGTTCAGTCGCCTACTCGTCGAACGGTTCGGTTCTGACCAGATTTTCCAGTTCCATCAGCGACAACGACTCTGTTGCGGGTGTAAGCTGATGTTCAGTTACGATCTCGCCGTCATCGACACGCACCGCCCTCAGGCCGGTATACTGACCTTCATTCTCATCATAGCCTTCCAGGACTTCGTAGTTGTACCCATTGTTTGTGAATTCGAGCTTTAAATAGGTCGTCCCAGGCCGGGTGTAACGCCGATATGTGAATTTCTCAGACCAGCTTGCCCCACTGGCAGGATAGACCAGTTCCACGGCTCCCGGTCTCCCAAAGCGATACGTAAGATGGCTGGGTGTGCTGTTGTCACCCTCTGTCATGCATATTGAAACGATTTTTCCGTTGGTATTGGAGGTTGCATTAAAGACAACCCAATCCTCGCCTGCGCACAGGGTCGGATAGGTCACAAAATCCGCGTCAGTTGCCCCGCTGTCGGCCGTTTGGATGATAATCGGGTTCGACTGTTGCGCGACTGAGGGTCCAGAGAAGACTGCCATCATGGCCGCCGAGAACATCCAGCTTCGTAGCATCTTCGTATACAGTTCCTTTAAGAAGTTCGATTGATCGATGAACGGTGCGCGCATGTCCGCCGTCAGATAACTTGTGACAAGGCGGCTTGATCAATATCGGAGGCCTTGGCTCGTTGTGGTTTCAGTCTATGCCGAGGTCTGTCAGTGCAGCAAGCGGCGCGTCTCGATTGTCGCAGCAGAACGCAGCGAAAGGGCGGTATGAAATTCCGCGCGATCTACACAGGTGAATGACCGGTCCGGTGAAAAGCAGCTGCGCCGCCGAATTTTTCGCACCGCAGCTGCGAGGGTTTTTTTTGGGTCAACATACTCGCGAAGAAGAGTGAGCCTTGCGCATCAAGTTCAAAGGTAGGTTGTCGCCAGAACATAGATTATGAAGACGGCAGCCCAAAGGAACAGAACTGTAATGAATCCTACGAGGCCCATGAAAGACACGCTCAGAAAATTAGCGTTTGGGATCAGTCGTATTGCGTGAGGCGATGGCGCATCTGCGCCGTTCACAACTTGCTGCACGTGCGATACTTACGCCACCAATGAAGGTCTGGTAGGGGCTCTCAAGGAGCTGTTGAGGCTCGCCGCAGAGAATGGCGGCAGCGAGCCCACACCGGAACTCTTGAAAACTCGCTGCGCGCGCACGCCGCGTGAAAATCTCTGCACGTGCTCGGATGATGATGCTGCGCGGCGGCGGAAAGTGCGGTCATTGATGCACGTCGCGGCAAGGATTGCGGCGGCAATTCACAGGTCGCGGGACTTTCCTGACCTTCCTCCGAGGGCTCCGAAAGAGCTATAGCCAAAAGTTGGTGATGGCCCTGAGGGGCGGCATATCATGGCGTTGT
>NZ_WPZY01000107.1 GCF_013031405.1 Ruegeria sp. HKCCD8929
CAATCGGGCTTTCGGCCAGCGCCGCCAGCACCGCGATATTGGTGTGGCCGCACAGGCCAAAGACATGGCGGACCTCGCGCCGCTCAAGATAATCCACGATATGTTCGGCAACGGTCTTGCCCTTGGTTTGTGCGCCGTCCATCACGCGACCTCCTGTCCGTAAAATTCGCCGAACAGCTCAACCTCGCTGGGGCGGTCTTCGGGAATGGGCCGGCTGACCCAGGTGTAGTTCATGAAATGCTTGAGGCTGACATTCTCGTTGGTGATGTTGCCGCCCCAGATGCCGCAGCCCAGCGAGCTGGTCATCGGCATTCCGTTGGTGAAGCTGCCCGCGTTGGCCTTGGATTGCGGCTGGCGCACCATCATGCGGCTGACCGGCGCCACCCGCGCCAGCGCGTCGATATGATCGTCATCATGGCTGTAGATGCCGCAGGAATGGCCCTTGCCGCCGACCTCATAGATCTGCCGGACAATGTCCAACGCATCGTCGAACGTGTCGAAATGGTAGAGCGCCATCAGCGTGGTCAGCTTTTCCTTCGAGAACTTGTGTTCCTTGCCGATCTGGCCCTGATTTTCGACCATCAGGAATTTTCGGTCCTCGGGGATCGAGAACCCCCCCACCTCGGCGGTCTGCTGCGGGCGGCAGGCGATGGTCGGAAAGGTGCGGTTGCCATTTTTGTCCCACATGGCCTTTTCCAGCAGGGTCTTCTCCTCGGCATTGCAGAGATAGCCGCCCTCGGCCTTGAGCGCCCGGACCATCCGGTCGTAGATCGAGCGCTGAATGATGATGTTGCCATCCGCCGAACAGCCCGACCCGAAATCCGAGGTCTTGGACATGCGGGTATTGGCGGCGGCAATCTCGATATCGGCAGTCTCGTCGATCACGATCGACGAGTTGCCGGCGCCCACGCCATAAGCCGGCCGGCCCGAACTGTAGGCAGCCTTGACCATGGGTTTGCCGCCGGTGGCCAACGTCAGATCGCAGATCTCCATCAGGTGCTGGGTCAGCGGGATCGACGGATGCGTCACGCATTGGAACAGGTCCTCGGGCGCGCCGACAGCCGCACAGGCCGCGCGCATCACCTGAATCATCTCGGCGGTGGTCTGCCGGGTGCGCGGGTGCGGAGAGAAGATCACCGCGTCGCGCGCCTTGACCGCATAGATGCCAGTCACCGGCGGGGTCAGCGCCGGGTTCGTCATCGGGATCAACGAGGCGATCACTCCGGCAGGCTTGGCGTATTTGACGAGCCCCCTGCCCTCATCCACCTCGACCACGCCGGTCGATTTCTGCCGCAGGGCGTCGCGCAGAACGCCGTGGATCTTGAAGCGCTTGGCGGGGCGCCCCTCGCGGTCGCCGATCCCGCTCTCGTCCACCCCCATCTGCGCCAGCCGCGTGAACGTGGCCTCATTCCCGGCATACCAGCCGATGGCCTGCGCCAGCTTGTCGAGCCGGTCCTGCGGCCAGTCCTCGATCCGGGCCATGGCTGCGCGGGCGCGCTCCAGCATGTCCGCCGCCAGATGGCGGTCGTTCTCAGTGAGCTCTCTGCTCATGGTAGTCCTCGTTTGAATGGAGTGTGGAAGGGTCGGGCCTGCGCCGCTGCGAGCGGGCATCGCCAAAGGTGCGTTTCGCATGGCTCAGGCAGCGCCGCGCGTGTTCCTCATAGCCAAGCTCGGCCACCCGGCTCTGGTTCGGCAGCTCGATCGAGTAATCCACCGGCGGCATCCGTTCGATGATCCCGGCAAAATCGATCCAGCCTTCACCAGGATAGAGCCGCGCGTCGCGGGCCAGCTGGATCATGCCTTCCCGGGTATCGGCGATGCCGGGCAGGCAGTCCGAAATGTGCAGGAAATGCAGGAGATCAGCGGGCACATGCAGCAGTTCGCCGACATCGACGCGGCTGAGATGCAGATAAAGCGTATCGACCAGAATGCCGCCATTGGGCTGATCGGCGGCGCGGACGATATCCAGCGCCTCGTCCAGCGTGCGCAACCGGGAAAAAGACGGAAATTCCAGATCGACACTCAGCCCGTAAGGCGCGGCCAGTTCGCAGGTCTCGGAATAGACGTCGATCAGAAAATCCCGGTCATCGCGGGTCTTGGTCCAGGCGCTCATGATCATGCGCCTGGCGCCCAGCTCTCCGCCGAGTTCGAGCGAGCGTTCAAAGCTGCGGGGATCGACATCCTCGGTAATCCGCGCCAGCTCCACGTCCAGAACCTGCAAGCCGGTGGTGTCCAGCGCGGTTTTCGTCGCCTGCACCTGTGCCCTGTCGATGGGCGACTGGGTGAACTCTCCGGGCACATGCATCGGGATGAACCGGGGACTGACCGCGTCATACCCGGCGCGGGCGGCGATATAGACCAGTTCGGGCGGCGTGCAGCCAATCAGCGTGAGATGCGCCAACGAGTATCGTGAGACGCTTGCCGCGTCAGTGCCTGACATATGCTGCATCCCCCAGGGTATCGACCGCGAATCCAATTTCATCACATGTATTAAAAAATATCTGATATTTTGACAAATATCAATCTTCAACATGGACCGAAAATGAAATGAGCCCGGGCTCGCTCATGTCCTGCCGTTGTCCTGTTACCTGCCCTGTATCGACACCCATTCGCCGCCGGAGCGGTGCGAACGGACCGAGGCATCGGTAAAGCGCACCCCGTCCGCGCCCTGCCCTACATTCGGGTATTCGAGCCAGCCCTCGGGCACCACCACCCCGTCCCGCCGAGCCGCCACAGCCATGGCAAGCTCGGTATAAAGGTTGGCCCAGGCCTCGATGATGCCCTCGGGAAAGCCGCGCGCGGTGCGGACCAGCCGCTCAACCTCAGCGCTGACGCCATGACCATGCCCCC
>NZ_WPZY01000011.1 GCF_013031405.1 Ruegeria sp. HKCCD8929
GACCGGATTCGGCTGCAGCATCGGCGGCTTCCTGAACCTTCGCCTGCTGCTCTTCGGTCAGACTGTCCCAGACGCCCTTGCCGATCGCGATATAGTTGAGGTCGACCAGATGCGAGGTCAAAACGATCTGCTTGGTGACCTCGTAGAACTTGGCGTCCACGACAGTCGGAAGCGGGTTGTCCTGACCGTCAACCGCGCCGGTCGACAGGGCCGTGTAAACCTCGGAAAACGACATCGGCGTGGGGGCTGCACCAAGGGCACTGCCTAGGAACTGCCACGCATCCGTTCCGGGCATCCGCAGATTCACCCCTGCCAGATCCGCCGGAGTGCTTACGGTCAGCTCATCCTTGGGCTGGCGCAGGTTCACCTGACGGCGGCCCAGATACATGACCGACAGCAGTTTCACGCCCAAGTCGTTTTCAACGGTCGCTTTGAACGCATCCATCAGCGGATCGTTGAACACCGCCACCTGATGCGCCGCGTCCTGATGCACGTAGCCGGCGGTGAAGATCGAGAACTCGGGGAAGAACTGCGCCAGTTCCTGCGCCGAAGTGATCGACATCTCCAGATTGCCCCGGCTGATTGCATCAAGCTCGGTGCCCTGTGCAAAGATCGTGCCGTTGTAGCTCGGCTGGTAGTCGACGAAGTCAGCCACCATCGGGGCAAAGACCTCGGCCATCGCCACCGAGCGCTGATCCGTCTCCGACCCCGAGGTCGCCATCCGTAGTGTGACTTTGTCTGCGGCAAAAGTCGCGCCTGAGGCGGACACAAGAATACTTATTGCCGCGAGAACCGACATTGCGGCTCGCCGTGTGAATTTGATCGTCATGGTGTTCCTCCCTGCGACGTCACGTCTTGTTCTTGTTGCGATTCCAATCTTTGGCATATTACGTCGATTTTGCAATATTTTTTGCAAAATATCAGATATTTTAACCAGCAGCCTGTTTAGAACCACCCAGGCCATTCAGCGGTGAAATCCGAACAGCACGCCCGGATTTGCATGAGTTTTGAATGGCTTCTATAACCTGGAGCGTCCTCAGCCCCTCCCATCCGGACACAATCGGCGCAACGCCGTTACGTACGACGTCGGCAAAGTGCCTGAGCTGATTGACCAGCGGATCGGATGCGCCGCATTTCATCGCGGTCGCCGAAATGGGCGTCCACCAATCGCGTTGCCCATCCTGATGCGTCCACAGCCGCAGATCCGGAACTGACAGCGAACCATGCGATCCGCCAATCATATAGCTGCTTTCCGACGTCGGCGGATAAACCGGGTTCTCGCGTGAGGTCATTTCCCAGCTCCACGGCGCCACGATACTGTCCGACACGCTGATGGTCCCGATGGCCCCGGTCTCGAACGTCAGCAGCGCCGCCGCCACATCCTCGTTCTCAAACCCGCGTTCGGACCGCACGGATTGCGCCTGAACGCTGACGACCTCTCCGGCCAGATGCCGCATCAGATCGATGTCGTGCACCAGATTGACCGAGATCGGACCCGCCCCAACCTTCTTGCGCCACGGGGCCGCGTCGAAATACTCATCCGGTTTGTAAAACCAGCAATTGACGTGAACGGCCCTGACGTTTCCGATCTCGCCTGTTTCGATCGCGTCCTTTGCCGCCCGGATGATGGGATTGTGCCGCCTGTGATGGCCCACCAGCAACGGCACGCCAAGGCGATCCGCCTCTCTCACTAGGCTCAGCGCATCCGAGGCCTCAACCGCAATCGGCTTTTCGACCAACACCGGACAGCCGCGGCGGATACATTCGATCCCCTGCTCAACATGCAGCGTTGTGGGCGTCGCCAGAATGATACCGTCCGGTGTCTGGTTTGCGAACAGCTCATCCAGAGTGTCATAGCACGGCACACCGTTCTCGGTGGCAAAGGCGTGGCCCTGTGCGCTCGGGTCAACGGCTGCGATCAGATCGACATCGCGCAGGGTTCTGCTTGCGACCACATGGCGCCGCCCCACCAGACCTGCCCCAACGATCGCGATTGCAAAGTTCTTAGACACGTCTTCCCTTTCGAAATGCCTTGTCCGCGCGTCCGGCAACCGCGACTCGGTGACTTTCCCGGATCGTAGGCAGGTTTTTCAGCTTTCGCAATAATATCTGATATTTTTTGTTATGCCATATACACATCAAGATTGCTGACACCCCAAAAAAGTGTTACTCGGGGTGTTCAGGTCAAAAATATCGGACAAACCTATGGCCAAGGCCCCCTCGACCGTCGGCGCAAGCACATACCAGCGAATAAAAAAAGACATCATCTTCGGCAAACTTGAGCCGGGATCGAAGCTGAAGCTCGACACCCTCAAGGATCGCTATGCCGCCAGCCTGTCGACGCTGCGCGAAACCCTGAACCGGCTTGCCAGCGAAGGTTTCGTCGAGGCGCCCGAGCAGCGCGGCTTTCTGGTGACACCGGTGTCGCGAGAGGATCTGATCGAGATCGCCGAACTGAGGGTCCTGCTGGAATGCTACGCGCTTGAGCTGTCGGTCCGGAACGGAGATACCGACTGGGAAGGCAATCTGGTCGCCGCACATCACAAGCTGCACCTGACCGAACAACAATTGCTGCGCGGCGACGAGTCGGAAAAGGAAACCTGGAAACGCTATGACTGGGAGTTCCACCAGGCGATGATTTCCGCCTGCAACTCCCGAAATCTTTTGTCCGCACACTCGCTCATCTATGACAAGTACCTGCGGTATCAGATGTTGGTTCTGACCTATCGCGGCGCCGAGGCGGTGCAGGAACACAAGGACATGTTCGACGCCGCCCTCGCCCGCGACGCCCGCAAGGCCAAGAGCCTACTGGAGGCCCACATCCGCAATGGCCTGGAACACACGCTGAACGCCATGTAGAGCACTGCGCTAAGCGCTGTGACACTCTCCGCAGGGTGCCACCAGCCTGGACTCTATACAGCGGCCCCCTGCCATTTGAGGAAAGCGCTGAACAGCTGCTGCTGGGTGCTGATCCCAAGCTTGGCATAGGCGTTCTTGCGGTGGGTTTTGACCGTCGGCAGCGCGATACCCAAGGTCAGACTGATCGACAGGCTTGAATGGCCCTTCAGGATCAACTGCACAATCTCCGCCTCACGCGGGGACAGGGTGGCACGCGCGAAATCCTGCAGTTTCCGCTCGGACTCGGTTGGGATCTGGGCATCGCCCTGCCGGGCCCAGAACTGCCGAAACGCGGTAGCGAACAGCGGCAGGAAGGGGCGCAACCGGGTCAGAAGTTCCTCGGGAAATCCACCCGCATCTGCAGGCCGGGCAAAGCTGATCTCGCCCATCGCACCCCGCGGCAGATCCACTAGCAACGCCAGTTCCTGCAGACCGGCGGGCCAGCCAGGGGTGCGATAGCCGATCTCTTCTTGGTTCTCGACCAGAATTCCCAAGGGTTCTGGGACCGGGTTCCAGTTATCGGGCGCCAGGGCCGCCATCCGGTGCAGCCCTGACGGCACCCCATCGAGAATGGCGTTGTAGATCGGATTCAGCAGGTAGGTGCTGTTTACATAGAGTTGCACCGCGTCCTTGGCCGGGCCTTCGGGATAGGTGTCGGCCAGATAATGCGGGCGCTGTCCCTTGCGGTTCACCACGCAGAAGGCGGCGGTGAAGGGCAGCAGATGGCGGGCGGCGGCGATCATCTCCAGCGCGCCGCTGCGGCCTTCGATGACGTCTGCCAGCGCGGTGCTTACTGCTTCGATGTCAGGACCTTTGTCGCCCATTTCACCCTCCAGATCGTGCCGCAATACCACGCACATGCGGGCAGTGCATCATCCTTGGGGATGATGGAAAGACCCGTTGCGCTCTACTAAAACTCGCAATCAACGAGGAAAAACCCATGATGACCACCCCCCTTGTTCTTGATTGCGACTATCGTGAGACCACGCCCGCAACAGCCGGTGAGATGGCGCTGGCGGCGCAGCATCACGGCTGGAGCGCAGAGCAGGTCCGGGGTGATCTGGCCGGGCTGTCCGTCAGGGCGTGTCCACTTCCAGAGCCTGACCGCCCGGTCTTTTTCCGTTCGGTCGGGCTGGGGCTGGAAGACATCGCCATCGCCAATGCCATCTACCGCGCTGCCAGCGCCTGAAGACGAAGGAGAAACCCTCATGCATATCGAACCTTTCGGCGTCGAAATCTGGATGAATGAGTGGGAGACCAGGTGCGAATGGAACCTGGCCGAGACCTGCGTCGAAAGCCTGACGATTGAGGAACTGCTGCGGCTGGCGGGCAGGAACGAGAACAGCCTGTCGGAATTGCTGGGCATGAAGATGACCTATGGCGCCATCGAGGGCTCGGACCGGCTGCGCCGCGCGATTGCCTCGCTCTATGACCGG
This sequence comes from Ruegeria sp. HKCCD8929, assembly GCF_013031405.1. GTDB lineage: Bacteria > Pseudomonadota > Alphaproteobacteria > Rhodobacterales > Rhodobacteraceae > Ruegeria. The sequence goes on from NZ_WPZY01000011.1 coordinate 4,335, forward strand.
CAGGAGGTTGAGAACACCGTCGTCACCCATGGCACCATTGGCGCGAACATGCTGGTGCACAAGGCCCTGGTATCGCGCGGGGACCGGGTGGTGGCCGTGGTGCCGACCTATCAGCAGCACTATTCGATCCCCGTCAGCATCGGGGCGGATGTGCTCCAGCTCAGCCTGCGTGAGGAGAACGGGTTTCTGCCGGATCTCGACGAGTTGCGCGCGCTGGCGGTCCCGGGCACCAAGCTGATCGCCATCAACAACCCGAACAACCCGACAGGCGCGCTGATGGATCGGGCGATGCTGGAGGAGATCGCGGCCATTGCCCGCGAGGCGGGCGCTTGGATCCTGTGTGACGAGGTCTATCGCGGCACCGATCAGGAAGGGGCGGGCATGACCGCTTCGATTGCCGATATCTATGAAAAGGGCATTTCGACTGCCGGCATGTCCAAGGCCTATTCTCTGGCCGGGCTCCGGCTCGGGTGGATCGCGGGCCCGACGGAGGTGATAGAGGCGGTTTCGATCCACCGCGACTATGACACCATCTCGGTCGGGATGGTAGACGATCACTTTGCCGCGTTGGCACTGGAAAACCGTGAACAGGTGCTGGCGCGCAGCCAGCGAATTACCCGTGGCAATCTGGGGATTCTGGACGACTGGGTGGAGCGGGAGCCGCTTATCTCCTGGGTGAAGCCGCGCTCGGGCACCACCGCCTTGCTGAAATACGACCTACCGATGCCTTCGCGGGATTTCTGCGTGGCGCTGTTGAAAGAGACCGGGGTGATGTTCACCCCCGGCTCGGCCCTGGGTATGGAGGGCTATGTCCGCATCGGCTATGCCAACGGTCCGGAGATATTGAAAGAAGGCCTCGCGCGGGTGTCAGAGTTTCTTTCAGGAAAGCCGTAGGCTGAAAAGGTTCACTCAATTCAGCCATTCGCCAAAGCACCAATGGAGGCCTTATCGGCGTCTTGAAAGGTCCCATCTCCCGCTTGGCGGTGACCTATTCTGAGTGGCGGGGAGACAGGGATTCGAACCCTGGGAACGCTCTCACGTTCAACGGTTTTCAAGACCGCCGCATTCGACCACTCTGCCACCTCCCCGGCGCAGGCAGGGTCTAAGGCCAAGCTGCGGCGGTGGCAAGCCAAAAGAGGGAAATCTTGCCGAGCCTTCCGCAGCGGGCTTTCATTAGTAAGGGCTGCGCGCTATCATCTGCGCGGCGGGCCTGCAAAGGCCTATCAGACAACGTCGGTCAACCGGCGGCAGGGCGCGGAAAGTGGCCCGGGTTCAGGCAAGGGACAAGAAGATGAAGCGAGCGACAGCGACACGCAACAGGCCGTATCGTCTGGTGATGCTGGCCGTGGCATTTGGCGCATTGGCGGGCTGTGAAGAAGGATCACCGATGTCCTTTTTGAAACCCAAGGAAGAGCCTGCGACCGAGACCCCCGAAAGCAGCGAAAGCGAAAGTGGGAATGTGATCGAACGCGACGTCGAAAAGCCCGACGTGTTCGAGACCACCGAAAAAGGTCTGTGGGACGGGCGCCCGTCGCTGGGTGGCATCTGGGTTGCGCATCCGGACGCAGAAACGCCCGAGCGGGTGATCATCCGGAATACCTCCAACGGCAAATCGGTGAACGGCGCCCTGTTCCGGCGCGAACGCGATATTCCAGGGCCGAGCTTGCAGGTTTCATCCGAGGCCGCCGAAGAGCTTGGGATGCTGGCCGGCGCTCCGACCGAACTGTATGTGATCGTGTTGCGCCGCGAAAAAGTCGAAGTGGCACCGCCGCCTGAGCCCGCCCCTGCACCGGCAGATGCTGCCGCACCTGTCGAGGCGGCAGCGGTGGAAACAAGTGGTGAAATCACCGAGACCCCGCTTGATCCGATCGTCGGCGCAGCCGCCGCGATCGAGGCGGCGGAGCCAGAGGTTGCCGCAGCACCGGCTGCTCCGGCAAAAACCTCGTCGCTGATGAAGCCCTATGTCCAGATCGGGACCTATGGCGTGGAAGAAAACGCCAATCGCGCCGCGGAACAACTGCAGGCTGCCGGGCTGACCGCGACCGTGCGTGAAGGAACCCGGAGAGACAAACCACTCTGGCGCGTTCTGGCCGGACCGGTCCAGACCCGGGCCGAGCGCAAGGAGTTGCAGAAAAAGGTGGCGGAACTCGGGTTCTCGGACGCCTATATCGTAAGAAAATAAGGAGGAAGCCGCCGTGCTGTCTTCGCTTCGCTCAACTGCCCTTGCCTTAAGCCTTGCGCTGCTCGCGCTGCCGGCGCAGGCATTCGACACCTCGGCCAACGCGGCCTATGTGCTGGATCAGACCACCGGCACGGTGCTGTTGTCGAAAGAGCCGGATCAGCCCCTGCCGCCAGCATCGATGTCCAAGCTGATGACGCTCTATGTGGCGTTCGAGGCGCTGCGCGACGGGCGGCTGACACTGGATGAACGCCTGCCGGTATCGGAGCATGCGATGAGCTATGGCGGCTCGACCATGTTCCTGAACACGCAGGACCGGGTGCGGGTCGAGGATCTGTTGCGCGGCATCATCGTGCTGTCGGGCAACGACGCCTGCGCCGTGATCGCCGAGGCGCTCAGCCCCGACGGGACCGAAGCCGGGTTCTCCCGCTACATGACCCAGCGGGCGCAACAGATGGGCATGAACAATTCGACCTTCGCCAATTCCAACGGCTGGCCGGCAGCGGGACATATGATGTCGGTCCGGGACCTAGCGACACTGGCGGACCGGCTGATCGCGGATTTCCCGGAGTATTATCCGCTCTTTGCCGAGGAAGAGTATGAATTTGATGGCCGCGCGCCCTCGAACACACGCAACCGCAACCCGCTGCTCAAACTCGGGATCGGGGCCGACGGGCTCAAGACCGGGCACACGGTCGAGGCGGGCTACGGTCTGGTCGGATCGGCCAAACAGGGCGACCGCCGGGTGATCTTCGTGCTGACCGGGCTGGAAAGCACCGGCCGCCGCGCAGAGGAGGCCGAGGCCATCGTTAACTGGTCGTTTCGCCATTTTGTCGAGAAAACCATTGCCAAAGCGGACACGCCCGTCGCGCAAGCGGACGTCTGGATGGGGGCAGAGCGATCGGTAGGGCTGGTGCCCGCGCAGGATCTGAGCCTGCTGTTGCCCATTCTTTCGGGCAAGAGCGTCGAGGCCGAGGTGGTCTATGAAGGGCCGGTGAACGCGCCGGTGACCAAGGGCCAGCAACTTGCCGAACTGGTCATCAAGCCCGAAGGTCTACCCGAGATCCGCCGACCTCTGGTCGCCTCGCAAGACGTGCCGCTGGGCGGGTTCGTGATCCGCATGATGACCGTCGCCGGGATCGTGCTTGACGACATCATCAACGGTCCGCTGGAGGCGATGTGACGCAAAAAGGGCTGTTCCTGACCTTCGAGGGGATCGACGGATCGGGAAAATCCACTCAGGCGCGGCGTCTGGCAGATGTCTTGTGCGCGCAGGGCCGCGAGGTGGTGCTGACGCGCGAGCCCGGCGGCTCACCCGGGGCCGAGGAAATCCGGCGGCTGGTGCTGGAAGGCAACCCTGACCGCTGGTCCGCCGAGACCGAGATTCTGCTGTTCACCGCCGCCCGCCGCGATCATCTGGAGCGCACCATCCAGCCCGCGCTGGAGGCGGGCAAGGTGGTGATCTGCGACCGTTTTGCGGACAGCACGCGGATGTATCAGGGCCTCTCGCGCGGCGAGTTACGCCCGGTGGTGGACCAGTTGCATACGCTGATGATCGGGCGTGAGCCGGATCTGACCCTGCTGATCGACATGGACCCCGACACCGGGCTGTCCCGCGCCAAGGGGCGGCAGGGCACGGAAGAGCGGTTCGAGGATTTTGGCCCCGATCTGCAGCACCGCATGCGGGCGGGTTTTCTGGCGCTGGCCGAGGAATTCCTGGATCGGTTCCGCATCATCGACGGCAATCGTGACGTGGACAGCGTGGCGGCGGATGTGACAGATATCGTGATGCAGACATTGCGATAAATCTGATGAGCGACAACACACCGACCCCGGATCAGGCCCCCGGCGCCCCCCACCCGCGTGAGACAGCGCAGCTTTTCGGCCAGTCAGCGGCGGAAGAGGCGTTTCTGGGCGCCTACACCTCGGACCGACTGCACCATGGTTGGCTGCTGACCGGACCGCAGGGTGTGGGCAAGGCCACGCTGGCCTGGCGCATCGCGCGGTTTCTGCTGGCCACACCTCAGGCGGACGAGGGCGGGTTGTTCGGCGCACCGCCGCCTCCGACCTCGCTGGAGTTCGACCCGGAGCATCCGGTCTCGCACCGCATTCTGGCCGGAGCCGAGCCGGGTCTGGCCACGATCACCCGCTCGCTCAACGATCAGGGACGGCTGCGGGCCGAGATCGTGGTCGATGATATCCGCAAGCTGGGCCGGTTCTTCGGCCTGTCCTCCACTGATGGCGGGCGGCGGGTGGTGATCGTCGATTCGGCGGATGAGATGAATGTCAGCGCGGCCAATGCGCTGCTGAAGATGCTGGAAGAGCCCCCGGCGCGCACCACGCTGTTGCTGATCTCGCACCAGCCCTCGCGCCTGTTGCCCACCATCCGCTCACGCTGTCGCACCTTGCGCCTGTCGCCGCTGGGCGCCTCTGATATGCAGGCCGCCCTTGCGCAGGCCGGAACCGAGTTGCCCGACAATACCGATCACCTCGCGGCGCTGGCTTCCGGCTCGGTCGGTGCGGCGCTGCGGCTGATCAATCTGGGCGGGCTGGAACTCTATGCCGAACTGATCGGAATTCTGGGCACCCTGCCGCGCCTAGACCGCCAGCGGGCATTGCGGCTGGCCGAGTCCGCGGCGCAACGTGGCGCCGCCGACCGGTTCGAACTGCTCCTGACCCTGATCGACGTGGCGCTCGCCCGCCTTGCCCGTACCGGCGCCACCGGCCAGCCGCCGACGCCCGAGGCCGCCGACGGTGAGGCGCAGACCCTCGCCCGTCTTGCCTCGGACCCGCAGCGTGGCCGCAAATGGGCCGAGGTTGCAGCCACCATCACCGCCCGCGCCCGCCACGGGCAGGCGGTGAACCTTGACCCCGCCGCCCTTGTCCTAGATACGGTTTTCAAGATGCAGGAAACCGCCAGTTGGGGCACATGAGCGACGCCGTTCACACACCGGAAATCACCGACAGCCATTGCCACCTCGACTTCCCCGATTTCGAAGGGCAGTTGGGCGATATCGTCACCCGCGCCGCCGAGGCCGGCGTGACCCGCATGGTCACAATCTGCACCCGCCCGCGCAACGAACCGAACGTGCGCGCGATCGCCGAGGCGCACGCGCCCGTGTTCTACGCGGCAGGCACCCACCCGATGAGCGCCGCCGAGGAACCGATGACCACGGCAGACGAGTTGGTGACGCTGGCGCAGCATCCGAAATTCGTCGGCATCGGCGAGACCGGGCTGGATTACCACTACACGAGCGACAGCGCCGAGGTGCAGAAACAATCGCTGCGCATCCATATCGAGGCTGCCCAGCGCACCGGCCTGCCGCTGATTATCCATGCCCGCGCTGCCGATGACGACATGGCCCGCATTCTGACCGAAGAACATCGCAACGCGCCCTATTCCTGCGTGATGCACTGCTTTTCCTCCTCGGCGGAACTGGCCCGCGCCGCGCTGGATCTGGGATTCTACCTGTCGATGTCCGGCATCGCCGCGTTTCCCAAAAGCCAGGAGCTGCGCGATATCTTCGCCGCCGCCCCTGTGGAGCGCGTCCTGATCGAAACCGACGCGCCCTATCTGGCCCCGCCGCCCCATCGCGGCAAGCGCAACGAACCGGCCTATACCGCCCACACCGCCCGCAAGGGGGCCGAGGTGTTCGGCATGGACTATGCCGAGTTCGCCGCTCAGACGCAGACGAATTTTGACCGGCTGTTCTCCAAGGTCGCGGCCTACAAGGCGGCTGCATGACCAACGAACTGCGTTTCACCATCCTCGGCTGCGGCTCGTCGGGCGGGGTGCCCCGGCTGGGCGGCCATTGGGGAGATTGCGATCCGCAGAACCCGAAAAACCGCCGCCGCCGCTGCTCGATGCTGGTGGAGCGTGAGGGTCGGGACGGCACGACCTCGATCCTGATTGACACCACGCCGGACATGCGCAGCCAGTTGCTGGACACCGGCACCGGGCGGCTCGACGGCGTGGTCTATACCCATTCCCACGCCGATCATGTCCACGGCATCGACGACCTGCGCATGATCGTCTTCAACATGCGCTCGCGCATTCCAGTCTGGGCCGACGGCGACACCCAGAATGCGCTGCTGGGACGGTTCGGTTACGCCTTCATCCAGCCCGAAGGCTCGCCTTATCCGCCGATCCTCGACCTCAAGACCATCGACGGGCCCTTCGAAATCGACGGCCCCGGAGGCCCGATCCCGCTGCGGCCCTTTCGGGTCAATCACGGCTCGATCGACTCGCTGGGGTTTCGCATTCACGACCTGGCCTATCTGCCGGACGTGGCCGAGATCTATGACGACGCCTGGCCCGAGCTGCAAGACCTCGACTGCTGGGTACTGGACGCGCTGCGGCGCAGCCCACACCCGACCCACACGCATCTTGAGAAATCGCTGGGCTGGATCGACCAGATGCGACCGAAACGCGCCATCCTGACCAACATGCATATCGACCTCGACTATGCGGCGCTCGACGGCGAAACCCCGGATTACATCACGCCTGCCTATGACGGCATGGTGATCCGCTACCCGCTCTAGACCTCTTGCCAGGCCGACCGAGCATATCCCCGCCCAAGGCGTCCACCAACCCGAGGCGCGGGTCATGTTTCAAAGCCTGATCGACGTCATCCTGCCGGTCTTTCTGGTGATCGGCGCAGGGTATGCCGCGACGCGGGCGGGGTATTTCCGCACCGATCATATCGACGGGCTGATGCGGTTCACCCAGAGTTTCGCTATCCCCTGCCTGCTGTTTCACGCCATTGCAGGTCTGGACCTTGAGGCCAGCTTCGACCCCCGCCTGCTGGCCAGTTTTTACACCGGCGCTGCTCTGTGTTTCACCGCCGGTCTGTTCGGCGCCCGACTGATCTTTGACCGCGATTGGGAGGATTGCGTCGCCATCGGCTTTTGCTGCCTGTTCTCGAACTCGGTCCTGCTGGGGTTGCCGATTACCGAGCGCGCCTACGGCGCGGGCAACCTGACCGGCAACTACGCCATCATCGCCTTCCATTCGCCGTTCTGCTACGGCGTCGGCATCACGATGATGGAGATCATCCGCAACCGCGGCGATGGCGGGCGGCGCATGGCGCGCTCGGTGCTGACGGCGATGTTCAAGAACGCGCTGATCCTTGGAATCGCTCTGGGCTTTGTCGTCAACCTCTCAGGGCTTGCGGTGCCGCTGGTGGTGGACGAGGCACTGGGCCTGATCACCCGCGCTGCCCTGCCCGGGGCGCTGTTTGCACTCGGTGGCGTGCTGGTGCAGTACCGGCCCGAGGGCGATCTGCGCACCATCCTGTTCGTCTGCTGCATCTCTCTGATCCTGCACCCGACGTTGGTTTGGTTGTTCGGCAAGGCACTGTCACTACCACAAGACCTGTTCCGCTCGGCGGTGCTGAACGCCTCGATGGCAACGGGGTTCAACGGCTATATCTTCGCGAGCATGTATGGGCGGGCCAAACGGGTCGCGGCCTCGTCGGTGCTGATTGCCACCGGGGCGTCGATCCTGACGGTCTGGGTGTGGCTGACCATGTTGGAGTAATTTTCATGCATATTTATCATAATATTACGCGCCGGTCTTCATACAAAAAGCCACACGATTTCGATGTGTTTCAATTGACATGATAAGCTGTGGACGCATCTTTGCGGCAGACAAACAGGAACCCCAAGAATGCCACACGCTTTGATCGTCGCACATGGCCAACCCTCGGACCCGGCCCCTGCTGAGGCCGCCCTGTCCAGCTTTGCCCGCCGCGTGCAGGCAGCGACATCCGGTGTCACTGTCCATTCGGCCACGCTGGCCGCTCCGGGGCGGTTCGAGGCTGCTTTGGCAGACCTGCCCGAAGACGCGGTGATCTATCCGCTGTTCATGGCCAAAGGCTGGTTTGTCACCAGCGCCCTGCCCAAACGACTTGGAGACCGCCCGCTGGCCATTTTGGACCCGCTGGGAGTGGACACCGCCCTGCCAGATCTGGCAGCAGCCTCTCTTAAGGATGAGATCGCTGGACTGGAATGGACGCCCGAACAGACGCAACTGGTTCTGGCCGCGCACGGCTCGGGCCGCAGCCGCAACCCATCGCAGGTCGCCCGCAGATTTGCGGCAGAGCTGGAACAGCGGCTGCCGCTTGCGGGGCTTCATGTCGGTTTTGTCGAGGAAACGCCGTCAATCACCGATGCCGCGCATGGAACCGGGGAAACCGCCCTGTGCCTGCCCTTCTTCGCTTGTCAGGGCGGGCATGCGCAGGAAGACGTGCCCGAGGCGCTTGAGGCGGCTGGGTTTCAGGGCCGCACGCTGCCGGTTCTGGGTGAACTGCCGCCAATCCCGGCGCATATCGGTCAACGGCTGTCGGAGCACTTCGAGAGCGTCACCTGATGTCTATCGCCTTAGCTGGACAATACAAAACCCCCGCGAACGCAACGCCCGCGGGGGGTTCGCTGATTAAGCGTGTTTCAGGATCAGTTCCCTGACGAGGTCGAGAACACCGGCAGCGAGCCGCCGCCCGCGCCACCGCTTGCCTCGCTCAGCACCGCGATGCGGTCAGGTGTCTGTCCCAGTACTGTATTGCCGCTTTGGGCCGCGCCCAGTGCAAGCCGCATCCAGTCGCCGGGCTGCGAGCCGGTCGATTTGTTCACCCCAAGCCCTTCGCGCAGATGGTGGCTGACGACCTCGCCATAGCCGGACTGACCGGCAGCGGCGAGCAGCACGCCCGAGGCGAGCGCCATGTCGGCATCATCGAGACGATAACCGACGCCCAGACACACCTTGCCGCCCGAGACCAGTTGGTCCATCGGCTGACCTGAATTGCGCAGGAAGCCCGAGGTCTTGTCGATCACTTCACCCATGGCGGTGTATTCGATCCCCGAGACCTGCGGCTCCAGCGCCTCGGTCAGGCGCAGGCATTGATCCTCGATCTGCGGGGCAGTCATGTTGGGGATTGCCTCCTCCAACTGGCTGGCCTCGGCCATGGCTTGTACCCGCGCATGGCAGAACTGTTCGTTCAGCGCCAGCGCGGGATTGGTCACCGAACCGGGCTGTGCCGAACCGCCATTCGAAGCAGTCGCCACATTGGTCTCGTTGCAGAGCGCATTGGGCGATTTGCCGGTCGAGGCGAACCCGAAGGACGGCAGCTGACCGCCGGTATCCGCGCGCGCCGTCACGGTGCCCTGCGGGGCCGTGCCCTGCTGCTGGGTCTGCGGAACCACCGCGAGCTGGGATTGCGGCTGCGCGGGGGTGGCGATGCCCAGTTGCTCGTTCCGGTAGGTTCTGAGCAACCCGGCCTGCCCCTGGCTGGCCAGAATCTGGTTGTACGGCGCCACATGGGCACTGGACAGCGCGCGCTGATGCGAGGTCAGCAGGAAATTGCGCTCATGCGCGTCGAGATAGCCGTCGATGTTGTAGCCCATGTCAGCCTGGTAGCGGGAAATACCTGCCCGGCTGCGGCGCCCGAGCTGGCCGTCGACCACGCCGACATTATAGCCGAAGTAGTTCAGCGCGGACTGTACCTCGCGGTTTTGCTGGCGCTGCGCGGCGGTTGTACCGGAATAACCGGTTGCGCGTCTGGTCGACTGGCGCGCGGCCCGCTGCTGACGCTGCTTGTTCTTGTGAACCTCATTGACGATCAGACCCCCAACCAGCGCTCCGCCCAGAAATGCGGCGCCTTCGTCGGCTTGTGATTCTGTTGCGGGGGCGAGGACAAGGCCAGCGGCCACAGCGGTGGCGCACAGATACTTTGCAATCATAACAACAACCTCTCAGATTTCGGGACCCGCCGGCGGGCGGAATCCAGCATTACTTATTAATTCAAATGATAGCTCAAGCCCAACAAACCGCCCGCTGTTTGTCAAGTTTGCGCCCCTCTGCGCGGATGTGGTTCAGAAAAAGGAGATCAGCTTTGCGAAAAACCGCCGCGCCAAATCGGCCGGGTTTCCGTCGGCAGATTCACGCCTCGGGTTCGGCATTTGCGCGCGAAGGCACCCTGTTTTGATCCACGTTCTGATCAAGATCTTGGGAATAGAAGCAGTGGCAGGCGCGGCCCGCGCGTTTGGCAGCGTAGAGCGCCAGGTCGGCAGATTGCAGCAATGTTCCGGGATCTGGCTGTGTGACCTGTGACGACAGAACGGTGCCGATGCTGGCGGAAATCCGGCAGAGGTCACCGCCGAACGGCATTGGTTCCTCCAGGCGGGTGATCAGGCGGCGGGCGATGCTGTCCAGCCGCTCGCGGTCCTGAAGCAGCTTGAAGATCAGCACGAACTCGTCCCCGCCAATCCGCGCCACGGTGTCATCGCCACGGGTCTCTTCGACCATGATGCGGGCCACCTGCTGCAGGACATGATCCCCGGCTGCGTGGCCCAATGTGTCATTGATGGATTTGAAGAAGTCGAGATCCAGATGCATCAGCGCAAAGGGGGTGCCCGCCCTCAGCAGCCGTTCAAGTATGTGGTCCATTGCCCGGCGGTTCTTGAGGCCGGTCAACGTGTCGGTAAAGGCCTGCTCCTCTGCCGCGATCATCGCGCCCTGCAGGCGCAGGTTCAGGGTGCGCGATGCCTCCATGGCAGCGGATTTCGCCTCGACCAGGTAGAGCAGTTCGATGGCCAGATCGGTGCCGGAAAAATCGGCGCTGGTCAGGGCATAGTCGCGCACCGCATCCAGGATCGAGATACCGAAGGACAGGTTCACCACCGCGCCCTGCCGCCCGGGCAGAGGCACGATCAGGCCTTTCAGAGCGGTCTGCGGCTGATCTCGAAACCGCAGATGCAGCTTGGCGCCCGCCGAGGCCAACAGAGCCGGCATCGTCGTCACGGTGCGCGGTCGCAGCAGTTCGAACAGGTCCAAAAAGCGCTGCCCGGGCATCTCCTGATCCGTGCGCAGCTTTTGTAGGGTCGGTCCGACATTTTTGATATGCCCGGTTTCGTCCAACAACACGAACATCGGGCAGAGCCGTTCGAGCAACGCGGCGATGTCGCTGTCGCCAATCATACCGCCCGAGCCCCCAATTCGAACCGGCGCCCTTCGGCGAAGGCGGTTTCGATCAACTTGATCGAAATTGTCTCGGTTTGTTCCTGACTGTCATTGTGGTGCAGCATCACCAGGGCGCCGTAATCGTCTGCCATCGCGCGCAAGACACCGATCATCACATTGGCGTATCCCGGCAGACCCGGATAGCAGGTCAGAGTGAATTCGGCCGGGTTATGTTCATGTAACTCCAGCTCCGGCAGATGCAGGTCCGAAACCGCCAGAAGCGCACGGTCAGCTAAGTCGTCCAGCGAGTGCAGGAACTCGACATAGCTTACGCCGCCAAAGCGCAGCAACCGGCGCAGGGCCTCGGTGTTCGGGTTCGAGACTAGGTAGGTTCCAAGATCTTCGAGTATCTCATCGCGTGGGCGGCCCAGTTCGGCGCAAAGCTCGTGCAAAACCCTCTGAGAAGTTTCGTCGTCATAGACCAGCATCGCTTCAAACTCGACGAATCCCAGATGAGCGGCCTCGGTCACGCGAATCCACCGGCTTTGTCCATACGTGTTGCAGACAAAGGATTGGATGGCCCTGTTGATCAGCCCATGCATGCACGGTCCCCGAATTACTCTGCGGGCAGTTTCGCTTGGGAGTGCTTAACAAAACCCCAAGATTTGCTTCGTTAAATCGCTCCAATTCCGGCTAATCTCGGAATGAGGCCACTCAACGTCGATTGCTTGCGATGCGCACAACCGGCAGCAAAAGATGGAGGCCAGAATATTCAACACCGAGTTGTGTCGGACATTTGCTTAACGGGGGGTCAGAAATCGGTGGGCGCGCCGCCTTCGGCCTTGCGGCGGGCAACAAAATCGGCCAGCTCATCGCGGATCGCCTCATCCATCGGCGGTGCTTCGAAACTGCCGATGATCTCCTTGAACAGGTGGTGGGCGCGCTCGGGGGTCCAGATGCCTCCGGCGGCCTCCCACCCTTCAAAGTTCTTCCAGTCGCTGAGGAAGGGTTGGTAGAAGGCGGTGGTGTAGCGGTCCTGGGTGTGCTGGATGCCGAAGAAATGGCCGTCATTGCCGACGGATTTGATGGCATTGAGCGCGATCTCATCCGGCCCGGTGGCGGTCACTTCGGGCTGCATGTAGCGCTGAATCTGCTGCAGAATCTCGCAATCCATGATGAATTTCTCAGGGGACGCGATCAGCCCGCCCTCAAGCCAGCCCGCCGCGTGGTAGACCATGTTGGTGCCCGACTGCACCGCGGCCCAGAGCGAATTCGACGTCTCCCACATCGCCTGTCCGTCCGGCACGTTGGCGGCGCAGACACCGGACGAACGCATCGGCAGGCCGTAGAACCGGGCCATCTGGCCGGTCATCTGGGTCGAGCGCATATACTCGGGCGTCCCAAAGGCGGGCGCGCCGGATTTCATGTCAACATTGGACGTGAAGGTCCCGATAACACAGGGAATTCCGGGCCGGACATACTGGAACAGAGCGATGGCACAGAGCGCCTCGGCCAGCGATTGCGCCACCGCTCCGGCCATGGTCACCGGCGCCATGGCACCGGCCAGCGTGAACGGCGTCACCACGATGGCCTGCCCGCGCCGGGCCAGCCGCAGGCAGCCGTCGATCATCGGGTGGTCGTGCTTCAGCGGCGAGGTCGAGTTGATGTTGGAGTACATCCGCGGCGTGGCCTCGAATTCGTCATGGCTCAGGCCGCCCGCGATGCGGACCATCTCCATCACGTCCTCGACCCGCTCCTTGCCCAGGCAATAGGCGTGCATGGCCTTGTCGCTGAGCGTCAGCTTGTCGTAGAGCACGTCCAGATGCCGGATGCTGGCGTGGATATCCACCGGCTCCACCGGGTAACCACCGGCGAAGTGGATGCAGTTGAAATATTGGGTCAATTTCAGCAGGTTGCGGCACATCTCGCGATTACCCGGGACCTTCCTGCCGATCTCCATGTCCCAGTAGTTGGGGGGCGAGGAGACGTTGCCGAACAGGATCGTCTTGCCGCCAATCTCGATGGTGCGTTCCGGATTGCGCGGAGTGATGGTGAACTTATCCGGCGCCTTGCCAATCATCTCCATGACAAAGTCGCGGCCCAGGCGCACGACGTCGCCATCGACCGAGCATCCCGCTTCCTTGAAGAGGCCGAGCGCCTCTTCGTTATAAAAGGCGATGCCGATCTCTTCGAGGATGCGCATCGCGCCCTCGTGAATGGCCTCGATCCCCTCCTGATCCAGCGGTTCGGTCGGACGATCCGTGTTGATCGGAGGTGCCCAGGGCATCTGGTCGATGACGGCAGCGCCCCGGCGAGCTGCAGCTCCGGCGCGGCCGCCGCCGCGGCGTCTACGAGTCGCACTGTCTGCCATGGGAACCTCTTTAACTTGCTTCGCCATAAGCAAGCCTTGATGGACGGGCCGTGGCCGCTCTGTCCGCGACAGGTTTTGTCGTTTTTCGCCGACGGACCGGCGAATTCGGCGCGTTGGTGGTTTATGCAGCCAGCCAGCCCGGGATGTGGCCGATATCCGGCAGCACCACATCTGCCAGCGGCGACAGATCCTCAGGCCCCGCCAGACCGGTCAGAACGCCGATAGTGACCATCCCGGCGGCACGCCCGGCCTTCAGGTCGTGGGTACTGTCGCCCACCATCGCCACGCGCGAGGGATCGACCCCGACATGAGCGGCAAAGGCCAGCAATTGCCCCGGCCCCGGCTTGGCCCCGTGGCCGCTGTCGAAGCCGGCGATGAAGTCAAACCGATCTTCAATACCCGCTGCACCCAGATGCGCCAGCGCGGGAGACTCGGCGTCATTGGTCGCCACCCCCAGCTTGATCCCCCGCTGCCGCAACCCGTCGAGGAACGGGATCAGTGGCACCGCCTCGGCCTGCGGCGCGCGGGCGGCCTCTTCGTTGATCAGATCGACGATGGCGGCATGCTCCATCTCGGGCAGGCTCGGCATCAGCGCGTCGGCGATTTCGGACGGAGTGCCCGCGATCACGATGCTGTCCGGGGAGAACCGGTTTTCGATCATGCCAAAGCCGATGGTCCGGCCCACTACGGTCGCGCGGTCCAGATCGTTTTGCGTGATCCGCAGCAGGAAGGCGCGGGCAAAGGCCTCCCACGTGGCGGCGAAATCGAAAAGCGTGCCGTCCTTGTCGAACAGAAGGGCGTCGATGGGCATCCCGGTACTCCAGAGAATGGGCGTCGTTTCAGGTCCAGTGCATCCCGGCCGCCCCGGCAAGCATGGCCTGCGCTTGAACCGGCTGGTCGTAGGGCACCGAGTGAGCGTCACAAAACGCCACCACCCAGGCGTCGTCAAGCATCAGAAAGTCGAGAACCGAGGCCAGAAACTCCGACTCACCGGCGCGTACCCACAAATCGGCCTCGGACGCGCCGGTCGATCCCAGAAACACCGGCAGCAATTCGTCATTTCCAACCAGCCAGGTCAGGGCCCTGAGGGCCAGAGTCTCGGCTGCATCGGCGGAAATCGGCATATGCGGACCTCGGATCGGGCGTTGGAAAGGGTTTGTTAACCAGACTCATAAACACTTCGGAAAGGAATGGAAACAAATGCCGAAAGGTCAGGGCTGTGCAGGGAACGATACTGGTTCTCGACGGGGTGTCGACCAACCGCATCATGCTGAAGGTGCAGTTGACGTCGGCCTGGTACCGTGTCGCGCAAGGCGACCGGGTCGACGGCCTGTTGCCTCTGCTGCGACGGGTGCGGCCCGATCTGGTGCTAACGGCGATGTTCCTGCCCGATGGCAGCGCGCTGGACGTGCGTGCGCTGATGCAGACCGACGAGACGCTGGCGGATATCCCCGTCGTCGCCGTCGCCCCGCAGAACGACCGCGCAGCACGGCTTCGGGCGCTGGCCGCCGGGCTGGACGAGGTTCTGGTGCAGCCCTATGACGACGTGCTGCTGCTGGCGCGCATCCGCAGCCTGATCCGCTCCCATGCCAATACCGAGGAATTGCGGGCACAGGGCGGCCCCCAGGCGCTGGGCTTTGCCGAACCGGCAGCAGGGCTGCTGGCCCCTGCCCCTGCCGCTTCGGTGGCGCTGGTCACCCGCAAGTCGGGCACGGGGGCGGTGTGGCGGTCCAAGCTGCGCACACTGACGCGGCACCGGCTGAACATTCACCGGCTGGACGATATCCATTCGCTGCTGACCGAGCCTGTGCCGGATGCCATCGTGATGGAGCTGGGCGCGGGCGGCAAGGGGCTGAACCTGCTGGCCGATCTGCGCGCCCGCAGCGCCACCCGGCATGCCGCCGTGATCGCGGTGCCCGAGCCGTGCAATCCCAATCTGGCCGCCGAGGCGCTGGACCGGGGCGCGGACGACGTGATGCCCGCCGGGTTCTGTGCCGATGAGCTGGCGCTGCGGCTGGACACCCAGCTGGCCCGTAAGGTCCGTAGCGACGGTTACCGCGCCTCGGTCCGTGATGGGTGGCGCGCGGCGCTAACCGATCCGATGACCGGGTTGCACAATCGCCGCTACGCCATGCCTGCCCTGCAGCGAATCGCCGCCTCGGCCCGGGACCGGGGCGCAAGCTTTGCGGTGATGCTGGCGGATCTGGACCACTTCAAACGGATCAATGACCAATATGGCCATCCAGCAGGAGATGCAGTGCTGATCGAGACCGCCCGGCGCCTGCGCACCGCCCTGCGCCCGTCGGACATCGTGGCACGCGTTGGTGGTGAAGAGTTCATGATCGTGCTGCCTGATACCGGGCGCCGCAAGGCGCAGCACATGGCCGACGATCTGTGCCAGCGGATCAACGGGCAGAGCTTTACCCTGCCCGGATGTGGAAAGCCGATCCCGGTCACCACCAGCATCGGCCTGCTGGTCAGCGAACCGGGTGCCATCACTCTGCAAGGGGCGGAGGACGTGTCCGGCCTGATCGAACAGGCGGACCGGGCGCTCTATGTCGCCAAGGGCGCGGGCCGCAATCAGGTCTCGATGATCCAGAGCGCGGCCTGAGCCGGTCAGTCCCGATGGCGTCTGCGGCGATCGCCCTTGCGCACCACTTCCTCCAGACGGTCCGCATAGTCCGCGCGTTCGGTATCGCTCATGTCGGACACGCGCGCCAGCCAGGCCTGGTTGAGAGATTTGTGCACCTCGGCCCGGGCCTGTGCCTGCGCCTCGATGACCGCTTCGACGGCGCCCGGTTCGAACGGCACCGCCCGCAGCGCCTCAGCCAGCGCGCGGAAATCTTCACCCCGCGACTTTGAGCCGCCGTCGTGCCGGCCGCGCAATTCCCCGTGAAGCGCCTTGCGGTCGGCATCGGGCAGCGCGCGGTAGAGTGCCGGGCCAAAAGCGGGCGGATGCCGACCGTCGCCCCGGAACCGCAGTACAGTGCCGGCAACCAACCCGATCACCAGCAGGTTCAGCGCGAGAGACACCCCCAGCAAAATGCGCGGCCACCGCCGCTTTTTCGGGTTTGCGTCGCTCATCTACCCTTCCTCCGCATTCAGGTCCGACAGGCTCAGGTCGGCGAACAGGTCCGTATCGCTCTGCGGATACAGCAGCTCTGCCGGGTCCGGCAGAAAGGCGGGCGGCGCCAGCCCAATCCAAACCCCCGCCGCGCAGGCCGTTGCCAGACCGCCGATACCCCGCCAGCCGCCCAATGCGCTGCCGAGTTGCGACCACAAGCCGGGCCTCTTTGCCTGCTCAGGCGCGGTCTCGGATGCGGCACGCACGGCTTGCACCGCCTGCGCATCGGCCAGCATCCTGGCCGCCAGATCCTCGGGGAGAAAATCGCGTTCCTGCCGCGCCGCCGCGAACAGGGCGTCAAGGTCGGTGTCGTTCTCAGCCATCGTCATATCCCAGTTCTGTGCGCCGACCGGCCAAAGCCTTGGCCAGCGCCCGTTTGCCCCGGGCGGTCAGACTTTCGACCGCCTCGACGCTGATGTCCATGATCCCCGCGATCTCGGGGTTGGACAGCTCCTCGATGTGGCGCAGGATCACCGCTTGCCGCTGCCGCTCGGGCAGTTGCATCAGCGCCGCCTGCAGCGCATCGATCCGCGCCGCCTCCTGCAGCCGCTCCGGCGCGCTGAGGCTGTCGTCCTGCGGTTCAGGCACCGCATCCAGGTCTTCGGTCCGCCGCCGCCGTTTGAGATCGAGGCACAGGTTCAGCGTGACCCGGTATAGCCAGGTCGAGACCTTGGCCCGCCCCGGCTGCCAGTCCGGCGCCATCTGCCAGAGCCGCATCATCGCCTCTTGCGCCACATCCTCGGCCTCGGCCCGATTTCCCAACACGCGCAGCGCCACCGAATAGGCCCGAGGGCCCAGCCGCCCGGTCAGATCGCGCGCTGCCTGCCCGTCGCCATTGGCAAAAAGCACCAGCAACGCGTCGTCACCGGGGTCACCCATGGCGGCATCCCCGCCATGGGTCGTAGCGGATATGGAGGTCAAATCCTCCACCCCGGGTCAGTTCTGCTTGTGCCAGCGGTGGCCACGTTTGCCGCGATGCTCCTTCATCCGCTCCTGTGCCTCGGCGAATTCCTGTTCCGAGATGGCACCATTGCCATCCGCATCCATGCGGTCAAAGAACCGGCCTTCCCGGCGCGGTTTCGGCAACTCGTCCTCGGTCAGGAAGCCGTCCTTGTTGGCATCGTGCCGCTCAAGCATCTGCGAGGCGCGGTCCTTGGCCCGCTCCTGCGCGCTGGCCTGAACTTCCTCAAGGCTCAGCTTGCCATCATTGTCCGTGTCAGCCTTGGTGAACCGGGCAGCGCGATGCGCGTCCATCTCGGCCTTGCTCACCTCGCCATTGCCGTCGGTGTCAAGCTCCTGGAAGGTGACGTCCGCGCCCCGGCCCGGCCCCATGGCCAGTGCCGATGTGCCGGTCACGGCCAGAGCTGCCACGACGATCCCTGCGATAAAGCCTGCATGTTTCATATCGGGTGTTCCCTTGCTCTCAAGCGGCCCCATGCCGCCGATCATAGTTCTCAAACGCGGGCCCGCACGCTTTCCGTCGCGCTTTTTGGAACTTTTTTCACCCGGCCTCGGCGCCGGGGTTTGAAGCTGACTCGAAAACGCCTATTTTTGCGACATCGCGACGCAAAGGCCCCGCACCCCCTTTCGGCCCGGTGGAAAGCCCAGCTAAATGGCGGGCGGAAACGCATGAGTGACAAGATGACAGATCAGACCATCGAGACCACGCCGGACCGTCCCACCTGGCCCGCGATCGTCAGCGGCTTTCGCTGCAAATGCCCCAATTGCGGCAAGGGCCGGCTGCTGCACAGCTATCTCAAGGTGAACGATGCCTGCTCGGAGTGCGGCGAGGAGTTTCTGCATCACCGCGCCGACGACGGCCCGGCCTATCTGACCATCCTGATCGTAGGTCACTTGATGGCACCGCTGCTGCACATCGCCTATGTGCAATGGCGCCCCACGCCGCTGATGCTGTTCCTCATCTTTGCGCTTGGTTGTCTGGCGCTCTCGCTCTACCTTCTGCCCAGGCTGAAGGGTGTGGTCGTCGCCTACCAATGGGCGCGCCGGATGCATGGGTTCGACAAACCCCGCTGACCCCTTCCATCGGGCAGGAGGGGACATGACCGCAGACAAGACCGCAATTCGCAACGCCGCCACGGTGATCGTCCTGCGCGACCGCATGAGCGATCCGGCGATCCTGATGGGCCAGCGCGGCGCCAAGGCTGCGTTCATGCCCAACAAGTTCGTCTTTCCCGGCGGCGCGGTGGATGCGGGAGACGCGGATATCCCGCTGGCCAGCCCGCTGCCCCAAGTCTGCCTCGACCGGTTGTACGAAAACGCCCCAAAAGGTCTGCAAAACGCGCTCGCCGTGGCCGCCATCCGCGAACTGTGGGAGGAAACCGGCCTGATCCTCGGCACGCCCGGCACATGGTCCGGAGACATCCCCGCCGACTGGCAGAGCTTTGCAGCAACCGGCCACTGCCCCGCCGCCCATGCGCTGCAATTCGTGTTTCGCGCCCTGACCCCGCCGGGCCGTCCGCGCCGGTTCGACGCGCGCTTTTTTCTGGTGGATGCCGACGAGATTCAGGGCGACCTCGACGATTTCACCCATGCCTCGGACGAGTTGTCGCACCTGCAATGGATCAAGCTGAGCGAGGCGCGCCGGTTCGACCTGCCTTTCATAACCGAGGTCGTCCTCGCCGAGGTCGAAGGCCGCGTCACCGACCCCACACCGCCCGCCTCGGTGCCCTATTTCCACAACAACGACGAGGCCAGCCTGTTCCTGCGCCTGCGCGGCTACCCGATGCCCGAGGTGGACTAGACCACACGGCGGCCTCGGATAGAGCACCCCCATTCAAAGACGCCCCTCTTCCTCTTGCCAAAAAATATCCCCGCCGGAGGCACGCGCCGAGAGGCGCGTATCTCAGCGCATCCGGCTGACCACCACCGTAACCTCGGGCTTCTTGCCGATCTCGCCCTGCGCCGTCTGCCGCACGATCCGGCGCAGCGATTCCTCAAGCCGGTCGTCGTCACGCAGGGTCTTCGCCTCGGCCCGCATCAGGAACTGGTTCAGATCCTCTTCCAGCACCTCGACCAGCGCCGCGCGCGAAGTGCCGGTCTCGGGCAGACCCATCGTGTCGCACCAGGGCTCGCCCAGCGGCTCGTCCTCTTCATCGAGAATGACCGTCACCGTCACATGCCCGTTCAGCGCCATACGGATGCGGTCGCGCACGACGCCATCCATCGCACCGACCTTGACCGAGCCATCCAGATATGTGCGCCCGGTCTCGATATACTTGGCGACGCTTGGTGCATTGCCAGACAGATCCAGCATCATGCCGTTCACCGCCACGATGCCCGGGCGGCCCCCGGCCTCGGCCAGCTTGGCATGTTCACGCAGATGCCGGTGCTCACCATGCATCGGGATCACCATCTGCGGATCGACGACCTGATGCACCCGCTCCAGATCGGGACGGTTGGCATGGCCCGAGACGTGATAGAGGCCCGAGCTGTCATCCACCACATCCACGCCCTTTTCGCTGAACTGGTTGATGATGCGGATCACACCGCGTTCGTTTCCGGGAATGGTCTTGGAGGAAAACAGGAACAGATCGCCCTCTTTCACTTCAAGCCCACGATACTTGCCACGCGCGAGTTGGGCACTTGCGGCCCGGCGTTCGCCCTGACTGCCGGTCACGATCAGCATCAGGTTCTCGCGCGGTATATGCGCCGCCTCTTCCGGGCTGATCACCTTGGGGAAATCCCCCAGCACACCGGTCTCGATCGACGCCTCGATCATCCGGCGCATGGCCCGGCCCAGCAGCACGACCGAGCGGCCCGCCCGTTCGCCCGCCTCGGCCAGCGTTTTCACCCGCGCCACGTTCGAGGCAAAGGTGGTTGCGACCACCATGCCCGAGGCCCCTGCCACCAGTTTGGTGATCTCAGGCCCCACCTCGGATTCCGAGCGGCCCGGATGGGACGAGAACACGTTGGTGCTGTCGCAGACCAGTGCCCGCACACCAGGCTTGGCCACCTCGGCCCACAGGTCGGGGTCGAAGGCCTCGCCCACCACCGGATCGGGGTCAAGCTTGAAATCACCGGAATGCACCACCCGGCCTGCAGGCGTGTCGATCACCAGTCCCGCGCTTTCGGGGATCGAGTGTGACACCGGCAGGAAGCCCACCTTAAAGGGGCCCGCCGAGATCTGCTCGGGCCAGGACGAGGCGGTCATCACCGCATCCTCGGGGTGGCCATGTTCCTCCATCTTCCGCCGCGCGATATTGGCGGTGAAGGCACGGGCATAAACCGGCGCACCGAGCGCTTCGTAGCAATGCGCCACCGCGCCCACGTGATCCTCGTGGGCGTGGGTGACAAAGATCGCCTCCAACCGGTCGACGCGCTCTTTCAGCCAGGTGATGTCGGCAAAGATCAGGTCGACCCCGGGGGTGGTGTCCATGTCGGGAAAGGCCACGCCCAGATCGACCAGGATCAGCCGCTCCTCATCCGGTTTGCCGTAGCCGTAGACATAGGCGTTCATGCCAATTTCGCCCGCCCCGCCGAGGGGCAGGTAAATCAATCTCTCACTGCTCATGCGGAGCCGTTATCCTTGTTATAGCGATGGATCACGGTCAGGCCGTGCATCGTCAGATCGTCTTCGAATGCGTCGAACAGGTCGGCGGTCTGCTGAAACAGCGGCGCCAGCCCGCCCGTCGAAATCACTTTCATCGGCACCCCGGCCTCGCTCTTGATGCGCTCGCAAATCTCGCGCACGAGGCCGACATAGCCCCAGAACACACCGGATTGCATGCATTCGACCGTGTTGGTGCCGATCACCTTCTGTGGTTTCGAAATGTCCACATGGGGAAGTGCCGCCGCCGCCAGATGCAGCGCCTCTAGGCTCAGGTTCACGCCGGGTGCGATCACACCGCCGACATAGGCGCCATCATGGGCCACCACGTCAAAGGTTGTGGCTGTGCCGAAATCCACCACAATCAGATCGCCGCCGTATCGGTCAAAGGCGCCAGCGGTGTTGACCAGGCGGTCAGGCCCCACCTGCGTCCCCTCATCCACGCGCGGCTTGAACGGCAGCAGCGTTTCGGGCTTGCCCACCACCAGCGGGCGGCAGCCAAAGAAGCGGTCGGCAAAGACCCGCAGGTTGAACACCACGCGCGGCACAGTGGACGAAATGATCACATCGGTAATGTTCGCCTCAATCCCATAATGCTTCACCAGCGTCGAGTACCAGGTGAAATAGGCATCCGCCGTGCGCGCGTGATGGGTCGAGGTGCGCAGGGTGCACAGGAATTTCTCCCCGTCCCAGATCGAGAACACCGTGTTGGTGTTGCCGCAGTCGATGGCCAGAAGCATCCGCGCCCCCTCAGAAATACACATCCGCCGCGGGAATGCCGACGCGGCCTTTGGCGGTGTTTAAGACAAGGTTGCCGCCCGCGTCCACCGTTTCGAAGGTGCCGACGGTCTCGGACGCTGCGGTACGGGCGGTAATCACCTCGCCCAATCGCGCCGCACGGGCCAGCCAGGCGGTGCGGATCGGTTCGAACCCGTAGGTGGTGAATTGGGTCTCGTAGCGGGCGTAGGCCGTGGCCAGTTCGGTCAGGAAATCCTCCGGCCCCACTTGCGCGCCGGTTTCCGAGAGCAGCGAGACCGGGCGTACCGCCCCGGGTTCAACCGCGTCCGCCCCCGGCGCCTCGGCCAGATTGACGCCGATGCCGATGGCCAGATGCGTCACGCCATTCCCCTGCCCGGTGCTTTCCAGCAGGATGCCCGCCAGCTTGCCGCCGTTCAGCAACACGTCGTTTGGCCATTTCAACGCCAACCCCGCAGCTCGGCCCGTGACCGCAACGCAGGCATCGAACAGCGCCAGCGCGGCCACGAAACTGCGCAGCGCCGCCTGTTCTGGCGACCCCTCGGGACGCAGCAGCAGCGTGGCCGCCAGATTGCCTTTGGGATGCGCCCAGGCCCGGCCCCGGCGCCCGCGCGCCGCTGTCTGGCGACGCGCCATGATCCAGAGCGGCCCCGGCGCGGTGGGCGCGATCCGGGCGGCCTCGTTCAGGGTGCTGTCCACCTCTTGCAGGACCTGCAGCCCGTATCCGTGCGGCCATTCTCTCATGGCAAAAAGGCCCGGTCCTGCGACCGAGCCCTCCGGTATTTCCTGTGTCCGCGGTCAGTTGACAAGCGTTGCCGCCGCAGCTGCCGCCGCGCCTTCGACACCGAACTGATAGAACACGCCGATCAGCATCAGCGCGGCCGAGCCCATCAGCGCGCCCCACAGAACGGGGGAGGAGCGGGTCTCGATCGGGTCCTCGTTCTCTTCCCCGAAATACATGTAGAACACGATCCGCAGATAATAGAACGCGCCGATGGCCGAGGCGATGGCCGACGCGACGACCAAGCCGGTCAGGCCCGCATCCACGCCCGCCTGCCAGACGCCGAACTTGGCGAAGAACCCCAGCATCGGCGGCACGCCCGCAAGGCTGAACATCAGGATCAGCACCGCCAGCGCCTTGCCCGGATCGCGACGGGAATACTGGCGGAGCGCGTCGATATCAGTGACTGGCTGGCCATCCCGCTCCATCATCAGGATAAAGGCGAAGGTGCCCACATTCATGGTCACGTAGATCGCCAGATACATCAGCATCGACTTGACGCCCAGCTCGGTGCCCGCGGCAAGGCCGATCAGGGCATAGCCCATGTGCGCAATCGACGAAAACGCCATTAGCCGCTTGATGTCGCGCTGCCCGATGGCGGCGATGGCGCCGAGGAACATCGACAGCACCGACAGCAGCACGATGACCTGCTGCCAGTCAGCCACGGCGGCGCCGAAGGCATCATGCAACACCCGGGCGAACAGGCCCATGGCAGCCACTTTCGGCGCGGTGGCGAAGAAAGCGGTGATCGGCGTGGGCGAGCCTTCGTAGACGTCGGGCGTCCACATGTGGAACGGCACCGCCGAGACCTTGAACGCAAGACCCGAGATCAGGAAGATCAGGCCAAAGAGCAGACCCAGAGAGACCTCGCCCGCCTGCGCGGTCTGGATGATGCCGGAAAACAGCGTGGTGCCCGAGAAGCCATAGATCAGCGAGGCGCCATAGAGCAGCAGGCCCGAGCTGAGCGCGCCGAGTACGAAATACTTAAGACCCGCCTCGGTCGATTTCGCGCTGTCGCGACGCAGCGCCGCCACGACATAGAGCGCCAGCGATTGCAGTTCGAGCCCCATGTAAAGCGACATCAGGTCGCCGGCGCTGACCATCATCATCATACCGACGGCAGACAGTGCCACTAGCAGAGGATACTCGAACCGCAGCAGACCCCGGCGGGCCATGTAGTCCTGGCTCATCAGCAGCACGGACGCCGCCGAGAGCAGGATCGCCACTTTAGCGAAGCGGGCAAATCCGTCATCGACGAACATGCCGCCGAACGCCTCGCGCGTGCCGCCGCCCTGCGTGGCAATGCCGAAGGCCAGCAGTGCCATCAGCCCCGCCGTGGTCCAGACCAACAGAGGCCCCAACCCGTCCTTCGAGGTGTAGACCGCCCCGATCAGCGCCACCATCGCATAGATCGCCAGAATGATTTCCGGCAGGATTACAGTCAGATCAGCCTGGATCATGTCTCCAAAGCTCCCTTAATGCGAGGCGACCTGGGTCGCGGCCTCAGCCGCGGCCAGAGCCATGTCGTAATTCGAAATCAGCGCGGCGGTCGAGTTGCCGATCACATCCGTGACCAGCGACGGGTAGACGCCCAACAGGATGGTCATCACGACCAGCGGGGCAAAGATCGCGCGTTCCCGGCTGCTCATGTCGGTGATCGACTTCAGGCTTTCCTTGATCAGGTCGCCAAAGACCACGCGGCGGTAAAGCCACAGCGCATAGGCCGCCGAGAAGATCACGCCTGAGGCCGCCACCGCAGTCACCCAGGTGTTGACCTGGAACGCGCCCATCAGGGTCAGGAATTCCCCGACAAAGCCCGAGGTGCCGGGCAGACCGACATTGGCCATAGTGAACAGCATGAAGACCAGCGCATAGGCGGGCATCCGGTTCACCAGACCGCCATAGGCCTCGATATCGCGGGTGTGCATCCGGTCATAGATCACACCGACGATAAGGAAGAGTGCCGCCGAGATGAAACCGTGGCTGAGCATCTGGAAGATAGCGCCGTCGATCCCCTGCTGGTTCGCCGCAAAGATGCCCATGGTGACAAAGCCCATGTGAGCCACCGAGGAATAGGCGATCAGCTTTTTCATATCCTCCTGCACCAGCGCCACCAGTGAGGTGTAGACCACCGCAATCGCGGACATCCACAACACCAGATCGGTCATCACCGCCGAGCCAACCGGGAACATCGGCAGCGAGAAGCGCAGGAAGCCATAGCCGCCCATCTTTAGCAGGATCGCGGCCAGTACCACCGACCCGGCGGTCGGCGCCTGGACGTGCGCGTCCGGCAGCCAGGTGTGGACCGGCCACATCGGCATCTTGACGGCAAAGCTGGCGAAGAAGGCCAGGAACATCAGCGTCTGCATGCCACCGACGATATAGATGCCCAGCACACTGAAGCTCTCGGACGAGAACTGATGGGTCATCAGCGCCTCGATATCGGTGGTGCCCGCATCCGCATACATCGCCACCATCGCCACCAGCATCAGTACCGACCCGAGGAAGGTGTAAAGGAAGAACTTAAAGCTCGCGTAGATCCGGTCCTTGCCGCCCCAGATGCCGATGATCAGGAACATCGGGATCAGGCCGGCCTCGAAGAACAAGTAGAACAGCACCAGATCTAGCGCCATGAAGACGCCCAGCATCAGCGTTTCCAGAAGCAGGAAGGCGATCATGTAGTCCTTGACGCGATCCGTGACCTGCCAGCTGGCCAGAATGGTCAACGGCATGATGAAGGTGGTCAGCAGGATGAACAGGATGCTGATGCCGTCCACGCCCATCTTGTATTTCAGGCCCATCAGCCACTCACCTTCTTCCACCATCTGGAAGCCGGTGTTCGAGGGGTCAAAGCCGGTATAGATGCCAATCGAGACCAGGAAGGTCACCGTGGTCGCAAACAGCGCCACCCATTTGGCGTTGCGCTGTGCGGCGGCATCCTCACCCCGCAGGAACAGCGCCAGGATCAGCGCGGCCAGTGCGGGGATGAAGGTGACAATGGAGAGGATATTATCCATTACTGTGCGCCTCCGCCGATCGACATCCAGGTGACCAGGGCAGCGATCCCCAGAACCATCCAGAAGGCGTAAGTGAAGATGTAGCCCGACTGCGCCTTGCCTGCGAGACGGGTGAAATAGGGAACGATGCCCATCGCTACTCCGTTCAGGAAGCCGTCGATTGTGTTGCCGTCGCCGTGTTTCCACAGGAACCGGCCAAGGGCCACGAAGGGTTTGACGAGAATCGCGTCATAGATCTCGTCAAAGTACCACTTGTTCTTGAGGAACAGGTAGAGGGGCCGCTGGTTCGCCGCCAGCCGCACCGGCAGAGACGGGTTCACGATGTAGAAGAGATAGGCCAGTGCAAAGCCCAGCACCATGGCGACGAAGGGTGAAACTTTGACCCATTTGGGTGCGGCATGCGCGTCATCCAGCACGGTGTTGTCGGGGCCCATATAGATGCCGCCCTCGCCCGGCTTGCCGGCAAACACATAGTGATGCTCGCCCTCGGCCATGGCCTCATCATGGCTGTCCTCAGCGGCGGCCTCACCATGACCATCATCGGCGGTTGCGGCGGCGGTGTTCTCGCCATGCGCGCTGTCCTGCGCCTCATCGTGATGTTCGGCGGCGGTGCCGTCGGCGACATGTTCGGCATGGGTATCGGCGTCGTGCCCCTCGGCATGTGCTTCGGCAACCGGGATGCCGTAGAACTTGCCCACCTTGTCAGTGTGGCCGAAGAACTGGCCATACCAGATCATGCCCGCAAAGATCGCGCCCAGCGACAGCACGCCCAACGGCACCAGCATGGACATCGGGCTTTCATGCGCATGCTCATGCGTGTGCTTGTCGCCCCGCTCTTCGCCGTAGAAGGTCAGGAAGATCAGGCGCCAGGAATAGAACGAGGTCATGGCAGCGGCGATAACCAGCAGCCAGAAGCCATAGCTCGATCCGCCCGCGTAGGCGCTTTCGATGATGGCGTCCTTGCTGAGGAACCCGGCAAAGCCGATTGTGGTCAGCGGGATGCCGACGCCGGTGATGGCCAGTGTGCCGATCATCATCGCCCAGAAGGTATAGGGGATCTTTTTCCGCAGATTGCCATAGTTCATCATGTCCTGCTCATGGTGCATCGCATGGATGACCGAGCCGGCGCCAAGAAACAGCAGCGCCTTGAAGAAGGCGTGCGTGAACAGGTGGAACATCGCCGCCGAATACATGCCCACACCGGCGGCCACGAACATATAGCCCAGCTGCGAACAGGTCGAATAGGCGATGACGCGCTTGATGTCGGTCTGCACCAGACCAACGGTCGCGGCGAAGAACGCGGTTGAGGCGCCCAACACGGTCACGAAGCCAGCAGCGCCCGGCGCGAATTCATAAAGCGGCGACATGCGGCAGACCAGGAACACGCCAGCGGTCACCATGGTCGCAGCGTGGATCAGTGCCGAGACCGGCGTCGGGCCTTCCATCGCGTCCGGCAGCCAAGTGTGCAGGATCAGCTGCGCAGACTTGCCCATGGCACCGATGAAGAGCAGCACGCAAACCAGCTCGATTGAGCTCCACTCGCCCCACAGGAAGGTCAGCTGGCTTTCGGCCAGCGAGGGCGCGGCCTCAAACACGTCCGACAGGTTGATGCTGTCGGTCAGGAAGAACAGCGCGAAGATCCCCAGCGCAAAGCCGAAATCGCCCACGCGGTTGACGATGAACGCCTTGATCGCTGCGGCATTGGCCGAAGGTTTGCGATAGTAGAAGCCGATCAGCAGGTACGAGGCGACGCCGACACCCTCCCAGCCAAAGAACATCTGCACCAGGTTGTCCGAGGTCACCAGCATCAGCATCGCGAAGGTGAAGAAGCTGAGATAGGCGAAGAAACGCGGCTTATAGCTCTCGCCCTCGCGCCATTGCGGGTCGTGACCCATGTAGCCAAAGCTGTAGAGATGTACGAAAGCCGAAACGGTCGTCACCACGATCAGCATGATGGCGGTCAGCCGGTCCAGACGGATCGCCCATGAGGTCGACAGCGAACCGCTTTCGATCCAGCGCAGGATCTCAATCTGCTGGGTATGGCCGTCAAAGACGAAGAACACGATCCAGCTGAGCAGACAGGCGAGGAACAGCAGGCCCGTGGCGGTCCACATGGCAGCCTTTTCGCCGATGAATTTCCAGCCGAACCCGCACAGGATGGCGCCCACCAGCGGGGCAAAGAGGATGGTTGTTTCCATGATCTCTTACCCCTTCATCATGTTGACGTCTTCCACCGCGATGGAGCCGCGGTTGCGGAAGAAGCAAACCAGAATGGCGAGCCCGATGGCAGCCTCGGCAGCGGCAACGGTCAGCACGAAAAGCGTGAAGACCTGCCCCACCAGATCGTCAAGGAAGCTGGAGAACGCCACGAGGTTGATGTTCACCGCCAGCAGCATCAGTTCGATGCTCATCAGCAGGATGATGACGTTCTTGCGGTTCAGGAAGAGACCGAAGATGCCGATGACGAACAGCGTCGCCGCGACCGTAAGATAGTGTTCAAGTCCGATCATCGTCTTATAGTCCCTGCCCCGGTTTCACGTCCTTGAGTTCCATCGCCTGCGCCGGGTCGCGCATCATCTGGCCGATGATATCCTGACGCTTGATGTCCTGACGGTGGCGCAGTGTCAGAACGATGGCGCCGATCATGGCCACCAGCAGGATCAGGCCCGCCAGTTGGAACAGAAGGAAGTATTGATCATAGAGGATAAGCCCCAACGCCTCGGTGTTGTGGCGGTCCGTCGGGATCGGCTGGGCCAGTTGCCCCGCCGCGCCTTCAGCGGTTTCCCAGGCTCCGAAGGCCATGACGAACTGCATCAGGATCACCAGCCCGATCAGCAGCGCCAGCGGCATGTAGCGTGCCATCTCGGCCTTGAGCTCGGCAAAGTCCACGTCCAGCATCATCACCACGAACAGGAACAGCACCGCGACCGCGCCCACATAGACGATGATCAGCAGCATCGCGACGAACTCGGCCCCCAGGAGCACGAACAGCCCCGCCGACGAGATGAAGGACAGGATCAGCCACAGCACCGAATGCACCGGCTGGCGGCTGATCACGGTGAACAGCCCCCCGGTGATGGCGCTGATGGCAAAGAGGTAAAAGGCAAATACGCTCATTGGTCATCGTCCCCTTGTTCGCCCATGGCCTCCTGCGCCAGTTCCAGCGCGCGGGTCATGGCCGGGATGCCAGCGAATACCGACATCTGACCGATCGTTTCCACGATCTCCTGTTTCTTGGCGCCCGCCTCGACGGCGTGGCGCACGGTCTGGCGCACGGCGGTGTCGGCTTGCGCGCCTTGGCAGGTCAGCCCGGCCAGCGTCAGCAGCAACCGGGTCTTGGCATCCAGACCGTCGGTGTTGACGGCATTGCCGAACATCATCTCCATGACCTCTTTGGGCATGGTCGGCCACAGCGCCTCGAACCCCTTGGGCGAGAAGTTCTCGAGCCCCGGGTTGAACGCCCTGGCCATGTCCTGGGCCTGCTTGAGCATCTGCTCGAATGGGTTTTTGGCCGTCTCACTCATCTGTACGGCGCGTCCAGTTCGAGGTTGCGGGCGATCTCAGCCTCCCAGCGCTCGCCATTCTCAAGCAGTTTGGCCTTGTCATAGAACAGCTCTTCGCGGGTCTCCGTGGCGAATTCGAAATTGGGGCCTTCGACGATGGCATCGACCGGACAGGCCTCTTGGCAGAAACCACAATAGATGCACTTGGTCATGTCGATGTCATAGCGCGTGGTGCGGCGGCTTCCATCCTCACGCGGTTCGGCGTCGATGGTGATGGCCTGCGCCGGGCAGATCGCCTCGCAGAGTTTGCAGGCGATGCAGCGTTCCTCTCCGTTCGGGTAACGGCGCAGCGCGTGTTCACCACGAAAGCGCGGGCTGAGCGGGCCTTTTTCATGCGGGTAGTTCACGGTGGCCTTGGGCGCGAAGAAATACTTCAGACCCAACTTCATGCCGACCCAGAAGTCCTGAAGCAGGAAGTATTTGGCCGCGCGGGTGTAGTCGATATTTGCCATTGTCAGCCTCCCACGCTCCAGCGGGCAAAGGCGCCCCAGAACCAGTCGAATTTCGCCGCGAAGGCCACGAAGACCACCCAGGCCAGCGAGAAGGGCAGGAAGACCTTCCAGCCCAGCCGCATAAGCTGGTCATAGCGGTAGCGGGGGGTGATGGCCTTCACCATCGCGAAGATGAAGAAGAAGAACGCCATCTTGGCGACCATCCACAGCACGCCGTCGGGCAGGCCCGGGATCGGCGACAGCCAGCCACCGAAGAACAGCAGCGACGTCAGCGCGCACATCAGGAAGATGGCGATGTATTCACCTGCCATGAACAGCAAGAACGGCGTGGCCGAGTATTCCACCTGATAACCCGCAACCAGTTCCGATTCCGCTTCCGGAAGGTCAAACGGAGGCCGGTTAGTCTCGGCGAGCGCCGAGATGAAGAACAGGAAGACCATCGGGAAATGCGGCAGCCAGTACCAGCTGAAGAAGCCGAAACGGCCATCCTGCGCCTGAACGATGTCGCCGAAATTCATCGATCCAGTTGAGATGATCACACCGATGATGATCAGACCGATGGAGACCTCGTAGGAAATCATTTGCGCGGCCGAGCGCAGTGAACCAAGAAACGGGTACTTTGAGTTCGACGCCCAACCGCCCATGATCACGCCATAAACCTCCAATGAGGAGACGGCGAAGACGTAGAGAATGGCGACGTTGATATCGGACAGCACCCAGCCGTCATTGAATGGGATCACCGCCCAGGCGATCATGGCCAATACGAAGCTGGTCAGGGGCGCGAGGATGAATACGGTGCGGTCGGCCCCGGCGGGAATGACCACTTCCTTGACCACGTATTTCAGCGCATCCGCCACCGATTGCAGCAGGCCGTAGACGCCCACCACGTTGGGGCCCCGGCGCATCTGGACAGCGGCCCAGATCTTGCGGTCGCCATAGACGAGGAAAAGCAGCGAGATCATCACAAAGGCAACAACTGCAAGCACTTGCGCCAGGATGATGATGGCTATGCCGCCTGGGGTGTCAAAGAATTCAGCCATTGGTCCTCACACCGTGGGTATTCCGTTTTCCGCGCAGGCTTCGACCTCGACGCGCGCGTCGATGATCTTCAACCCCTGCGGCTGGGCGGGCGAGATGGTGTAAACAGCATCTGCCGTCCATACGCCACCCTTTTCGTTCACATTCGTCCGCAAATGCCGGGCATAGCCAAAGCCATTGTCCAGCGCATATTGCGCGACCGCGCATTGGGCGTAGGCCACCACATCCTCACCCTGATCGGTCCCCGAGACCGAGACATCCATCTGCACCAGATCGTCGTCCAGCGGCACCGCCTGGGCCCCCAGATATTCCGGGGGCTCCCGCGTCTCGTCCGCGCCGGGTTGCTCGGCGCAGGCCGCCAGAGCCAAGGGAGATATGAGCGCCAGCCGGATCATTCTGCCGCGATCTTCTCGGCGCCGCGTGCCTTGGCCTGAGCCGACAGCTCGGCCATGAGTTGCGAGGCGCGCGCGATCGGGTTGGTCAGGTAGAAATCCTTGACCGCGTTGCGGAAGGTGGCCTGACCCAGCGGCGCGGCGTCGAGCGCCTGCACCTCGTTCTCGATGACCTGATCGATCTTGGCCAGATGCGGCACCACCTCAACCAATTTCTGGCGCAGTTGCGCCAGCGAGTCATAGGGCAGTGCTTCACCCAGCTCAGCAGAGAGAGCGCGCAGGATGGCCCAGTTCTCCTTGGCGTCGCCTGGGGCAAAACCGGCGCGCATGGCCAGTTGCGGGCGGCCTTCGGTGTTCACGAACAGGCCGTTTTCCTCGGTATAGGCCGCGCCCGGCATGATCACATCGGCACGGTGAGCACCACGGTCGCCATGGCTGCCCTGATAGATCACGAAGGCGCCCACGCCGATCTCGATCTCATCGGCGCCGAGATTGTAGATCACGTCCGCCTCGCTGACCGCGCCCATGCCGCGTTCGTTGGTGGCGTCCACATCCATCGCGCCCACGCGGGACGCGGCAGTGTGCAGGATCAGCAGGCCGCTTTCGGTGTTGGCGGCAATGGTCTGCGCAGCGGCCAGAACAGCGGCACCGTCAGCCTCTTGCAGGGCGCCCTGCCCCACGATGACCAGTGAGCGCTTGGCCCTGATCTCATCATCGCCGCCCATGTCCACGACTTGGTTCAGCGCGGCTCGGTCGTTGCCCACATGGTAGTAGTCATAGGTCAGATCGGCGGCAGGCCCGACCAGCGCCACCTCGGCACCATGCGCCCAGGCCTTGCGGATGCGAGCGTTCAGCACCGGCGCCTCGTCGCGCGGGTTGGTGCCGATCAGCAGGATGCGTTCGGCGCTGTCGATATCCTCGATGGCGGCGGTCCCGGCATAAGCGCCGCGATTGCCCGTAGGCAGTTTGGCACCATCGGTGCGGCATTCCACGACACCGCCCTTGCCCTCGACCATCTGCTTCAGCGCAAAGGTGGCCTCGACCGGTGCCAGATCGCCGACGATCCCGGCCAGCTTTTTCGCACCGTTGATCGCCTTTGCCGTTGCCGCCAGCGCCTCAGGCCAGGTGGCCGGTTTCAGCTTGCCGTCGACGCGCACATAGGGCTTGTCCAACCGCTGGCGGCGCAGGCCGTCCCAGACAAAGCGGGTCTTGTCGCTGATCCATTCCTCGTTCACGCCGTCATGGTTGCGCGGCAGAAAGCGCATCACTTCGCGACCCTTGGTATCCACGCGAATGTTCGAACCCAGAGCATCCATCACGTCGATGCTCTCGGTCTTGGTCAGTTCCCATGGGCGGGCAGTGAAGGCATACGGCTTGGAGGTCAGCGCCCCCACCGGGCACAGGTCGATGATATTGCCCTGCAGGTTCGAATCTAGCGTCTGGTTCAGATAGGACGTGATCTCGGCGTCTTCACCGCGCCCGGTCTGGCCCATCTGAGTGATCCCGGCCACTTCGGTCGTAAAGCGCACGCAGCGGGTACAGCTAATGCAGCGCGTCATCGCAGTACCAACTAGCGGGCCGAGGTCGAGATCATCAACCGCCCGCTTGGCTTCCCGGAAGCGCGTGCCGGACAGACCATAGGCCATTGCCTGGTCCTGCAGATCACACTCCCCACCCTGATCGCAGATCGGGCAGTCGAGCGGATGGTTAATGAGTAGGAACTCCATCACCCCCTCGCGGGCCTTCTTCACCATGGGTGAGTTGGTCTTGACCACCGGCGGCTGACCTTCCGGTCCCGGGCGCAAATCGCGCACCTGCATGGCGCAGGAGGCCGCCGGTTTCGGCGGGCCGCCCACGACCTCGACCAGGCACATGCGGCAATTGCCCGCAATCGACAGACGCTCGTGATAGCAGAAGCGCGGCACCTCGACCCCGGCCTGTTCACAGGCCTGGATCAGAGTCATCGCCCCGTCCACTTCGATCTCTTGTCCGTCGATATTGATCTTGCGAAGGTCAGACATGGCTTTCAGTTCGCCCTCAAATACACGCCGATCGCGCTGTTTCTTTTGATCTCCGCGCGTCCCAGCGCGCAGAAAGTTTCCGGTCTTTCGTAAGTGACGCCTTTCTGCGCCAGATACGCCTCACCCTTGGCCCGCATCCGCGCCTTTTCCGCGTCCGATTCGACATAGGCACGGATCTCGGAATCCGAGTAGCCCAGCGAATTTGCCTTGGACCGCAACCTCCACATCACCCCGATCGCTTTCATGCGCCGTCCCGCGATCGCGTCGCATTGCTTGGAAATCTCGTTTGCGATGGCGATGTAGTAGAGCTCGTTGTCGATCTCCTTGACTTCGCGCAAGGACGGTTTGGCCTGAGCCAGCGTGGGCGCAGTCAGCAGGAGCGACAGGGCAACGGTTTTGAGAACTGACATGACATATCCCTTCGATCTGGAAGCACCAGATCGAGGCGTTGCGGGCGCGTTATTCAATAACGAGAGGCCCGAAAGGCGGGGATATGCCGTAACAGATCTCATGGCCGCTGACAGGTTCCCGCAAAGGTCATCTTGTCATCGACGACACGCAGTTGCTCGGTGTCGGGTCCGGTTTTCCAGTCGATCTTGGACGTACCGTAGTTTTCGATGCAGTATCGGGTGCCGGCATAACGCCCGGCCTCGCGCGCACCGTCGAGCGAGGCCGAAACCCCGTTGATCGACACAGTGAAGTCGGCGCGGCTGACCTTCTTGTCCACCACCTTGGCCTTGGTGCGGAAGGCGTGGCCATCAAAAAGAACCCGGTCCTTCTTGCGCTGAATAGAGCAGCCGGCGGTCACAGCCAATGCGCCAATCAGCCCGAGCATTATCGCGTGCTTGCGTGTCATTCCGTGCCCTCCCGCTCCGGCGGCCTGTTGGATATGCGAATCCTGCGTCATCGCGTTCACTCCGCCGCTACCGGCGCGCAGCCATGGCTGCGCCACATGGTGGCTTCTTTCACTTCGTTCCAGCCGAATGCATGGTCGCTGGGACCATGGGCCCGCAGGTGCTTCAGGCGTTCCAATGCCTCGCTCAACGTTGGCTTATGGCCCTTCGGCACCCACCACATGACGAAATGCATCTCGCCCAGAAGTTCGAACCACTCCTGCCGACGCTCATAGAATTGCCGGTGGATGGTTCCCCAGACGAACCGTTCCAGGCTGGGCGTATCCTCCCAGACCGTAAGATTGGCAACGAATTGCGGATCGTCCCCGATATTGTTTTCGGTGTTGCCGGTCCCCGGCTCGCCCGAGCCTTCCATCATCCAGACGAAACCCGGCATGCGCTTGCCCAGCCCGTTCACACGGTCGAGCGCCTCCATGAACTCGGTCACGCGCGGATCGTCCGTCGGGGCCAGCAGGCGACCGACGTTCAGTTCGGCCAGGTGATATCCGTCCGGCTGAATCAAAACGCCGCCACCAATGCCATGAGGCCCAGAACCGCCATACAGGCCCATCCCGCCACGTAAAAGATCGAGCGCACCCCGCCATGCGGATTGCCTGTGCCGCGCAGATGAATGATCAGCATCAAGATCCGCGCCAGCAGCGCGAGCGAGGCCAGAAGGTTCACCCAGAACGGGCTGGCGCCGGCAAGGATCGCCGCCACGGTCACCGTCAGGAATGCCGGCAGCGTTTCGGTGCCGTTCAGATAGGCCCGGTTCAGGCGATAGGCCTTGTCCGCATAGTCCTGTTCAGGCGTAGCTCCAGGGGCCAACCCCTTGCCCTGTTTGGCCAGCGCCGAGAATGGCGACATGGCCAAAACGATCAGCGTGAAGATCACCAGTGAGGCAATCGCGTGGGAATATGCGTCAAAGCCTTCCATCAACTCACTCCTTGATCAGAAATCGCCCGATCGTGTCATTCTTGCCCGCCACTTCCTGCGCAAAGGCACACATCTTGCCGGTATTTCCGGGATCGACGCCCCGAGCACTCAGAACCGCTGCCGCCTGTTGTTCCAGCCAGGCTGTCTTTCCGTAAATCAAAAGCCGCCGCATCATGCGCTTGTTCAGCCCCTGTTCTGCCGCCATGTCGGACGCAGCGTGAACGAACTGCTGATAGTCCGAGCCACCGATCCGGCCGATCCCCTGGCATGAGCTGCTGATCATGTCCGCCGCGAAAATCTGGCCGACAGCCTGGTCAAGCGCGGCGGTGCTGTCGGCAGACGCAGAGCCTGCACCCGCCGTGGCAGCGACTGCGGCAAGAGACCGGAGGGTATTTCTGGGACCATTGGTCATTCGGCTGCCATCGCTCCCATGCGGCCAGATTTCTGCGCCTTGATGCGGTCCTCGATCTCTTCGCGGAAGTTGCGGATCAGGCCCTGGATCGGCCAAGCCGCAGCGTCGCCAAGCGCGCAGATGGTGTGGCCCTCGACCTGTTTGGTGACATCGAACAGCATGTCGATCTCTTCCAGTTCGGCTTCGCCGCGCACCAGACGGTCCATCACGCGCATCATCCAGCCGGTGCCTTCCCGGCAGGGTGTGCACTGACCACAGCTTTCATGCTTGTAGAATTTCGACAGACGCCAGATCGCCTTGATGATATCGGTGGATTTGTCCATCACGATCACCGCAGCCGTGCCAAGGCCCGAGCCCAGCTCGCCGCGCAGATAGTCGAAATCCATGAGCGCGTCGCGCATGTTCTCGCCGCGCACGCATGGCACGGACGAGCCGCCAGGGATCACCGCCAACAGGTTGTCCCAGCCGCCGCGAATGCCGCCGCAATGGGTCTCGATCAGGTCTTCGAATGAGATCGACATCGCCTCTTCGACTACGCAGGGATTGTTCACATGACCCGAGACGGCGAACAGCTTGGTACCCGCATTGTTGGGGCGGCCAAAGCCTACGAACCAATCAGCGCCGCGCCGTAGGATGGTGGGTACCACGGCGATGGATTCGACGTTGTTCACCGTGGTCGGACAGCCATAAAGGCCCGCGCCCGCCGGAAACGGGGGCTTCATGCGCGGCATGCCCTTTTTGCCTTCCAGGCTTTCGATCAGGGCGGTTTCCTCGCCGCAGATATAGGCGCCTGCGCCGTGGTGCAGGAACAGGTCGAAATCCCATCCCGAACCGGCAGCGTTCTTGCCCAGCAGCCCTGCATCATAGGCTTCGTCAATCGCGGCCTGAAGCGCCTCGCGCTCGCGGATGTATTCACCGCGGATGTAAATGTAGCAGGCATGCGCGTTCATCGCGAAGGACGCAATCAGGCAACCCTCGATCAGCGTGTGCGGATCATGACGCATGATCTCGCGGTCCTTGCAGGTGCCGGGCTCGGATTCGTCCGCGTTCACAACAAGATAGGCCGGACGCCCGTCGCTTTCCTTGGGCATGAACGACCATTTCAGACCAGTGGGAAAGCCGGCGCCGCCGCGCCCGCGCAGACCTGAGTCCTTCATCGTCTGAATGATCCAGTCACGCCCCTTTTCGATCAGGCCAGCGGTGCCGTCCCAATGCCCCCGGGCCTGCGCGCCTTTCAGCGTGCGCTCGTGCATCCCGTAGATGTTGGTAAAGATCCGGTCCTGATCCTTCAGCATCGCTCGACTTACCTTTGGCTATCCTGACGCATGCGCCAGAGTTGAAAAATGTTGACCCCCGCATAGATAAACCCCGCCAGCGCGGCGAAGTCGAACAGCAGGGCATACCGGCCCGGCAGGCCGATGGCGGGACCGATGAACAGGGTCAGCGCAAGCCAAGCCAGCATGGTCACCGCGATGACCAGTCCGATGTAGCGGCCCTTGCGGGCTATGGCGTGTTCCTTGTCCGTGCTCATCGCTTCCGGTTCATCCCGGCGCCCATCGGATGAGGACGCCCATTGTCTCATTCCCGGCCCCTATTTCTCGTAGGTGCCTTCATCCTTGGCGCGTTTGGCGAAATCGGTCTCTTCGCCCGCTGCCAGTTGTGCCGCCTGTTCGATCCAGCCATCACGCTCGATCCGGCCCTTGAACTTGAGCCGGGCATCGACCCAGGCCACATGCGCCGGGGTCCAGGCCGCGATCTGGTCGAAATGGTAAAAGCCCAGTTCGTTCAGCGTCTGCTCCAGCTTGGGGCCCACGCCCTTGAGCAGTTTCAGATCGTCCGCCCCGCCTTCACGCGCGGCTTGCAGGGTGTGGGGCTGCTCCTCGGCGGTTGCATCCGCCTTTTCGGCCGGTTTCGCGGCAGGCTTGGCCGCCTTGGCTTCTTCGGCCTGTTTCACGGCGGGTTTCGGCGCCGCTGGCGCTGCTGGCGGTTTTTCCGACGCCTTCGTGCTAGCGGTTTTGCCATCCTCGCCCAGCCAAGGGGTCAACAGCGGCACTTCGGTCCCGTCGATCCGTTTGACGCTGTCGCCAATATCGGCGGCCAGTTGCACCGAGGCGTTGTATTGTGTCCGGCCGCTTTCATACTCGGTCAAGCTGGTCAGCCCCTTGAGCGGTTCCGCGCCGTAGCGGCCATTCTGCGGACCCGGTACCGGCACCTTGCCTGCGGTCAGATCGTCAATGATCCGGGCAAAACTCTCGGAGGTCAGATCCTCGTAGTAGTCCTTACCGATCTGCGCCATCGGCGCGTTGGTGCAGGAGCCGAGGCATTCCACCTCTTCCCAGCTCAGCTTGCCATCGGGGGACACCACATGCGGCTTGTCGGCGATTTTCTCGCGGCAGACCGCGATCAGATCCTCGGCGCCGCAGATCATGCAGGACGTGGTACCGCAGACCTGAATATGTGCAACGGAGCCAACCGGTTGCAACTGAAACATGAAGTAAAAGGAAGCAACCTCAAGCACGCGGATATAGGCCATGCCCAGCATGTCGGCGACGGATTCAATCGCCGGGCGGCTCAGCCAGCCCTCCTGCTCCTGCGCACGCCACAAGAGCGGGATGACCGCGCTGGCCTGACGGCCCTCGGGGTATTTGGTGATCTGCGCTTCGGCCCAAGCCTGATTGGCGGAGGTAAAGGCAAAGCTGTCGGGTTGTTCGGGATGCAGACGGCGCAGCATTTACTTTTCAAGCTCCTCAATCGGAATGCAGACCACGCGGTCTGCGGCCTGCTTCAGCTCGCCGCTCGCGGCAAAAGCCTGAAAGTCCTCGTCGCTGACATCGAAGCGGCAGATGAATGTCCCCATGGATTCCCCTTCCAGCAAAACCACACCGGGCCGGATCGTCGTGTACCCGATCGTATCGGTCACCAGATCGCTGATATCAGGCTGCGTGCCCGCAAAGGCGGGAAGCCCCGCAACGGAGAGAGCACTCAGAGTAAGAAGGCGGTTCATCGGTCGATCTCTCCAAAAACGACGTCCATGGTGCCGATGATGGCGGCAACGTCGGCCAGTTGGTGGCCCTTGGCAACGTGGTCCATGGCTTGCAGGTGCAGATACCCCGGCGCGCGCAGCTTGGCGCGGTAGGGTTTGTTGGTGCCGTCGGCGACCAGATAGACGCCGAACTCGCCCTTGGGCGCCTCGACAGCGGCATAGACCTCGCCCGCGGGCACGTGGAAGCCCTCGGTGTACAGCTTGAAGTGATGGATCAGGCTTTCCATCGAGGTTTTCATGTCCGAACGGCTCGGCGGGGTGATCTTGCCGCGTGCCAGCACGTCGCCGGGGCAATCGCGCAGCTTGGCGATGGCCTGCTGGATGATCGAGAGCGACTGACGCATTTCCTCCATGCGGACGAGATAGCGGTCGTAGCAGTCGCCGTTCTTGCCGACGGGGATCTGGAACTCGAACTCATCATAGCATTCATAGGGTTGCGCCCGGCGCAGGTCCCAGGCCAGACCCGAGCCGCGCACCATGACGCCCGAGAAGCCGTAGTTCAGGATGTCTTCCTCGGTCACCACGCCGATATCGGCGTTGCGCTGTTTGAAGATGCGGTTCTCGGTCAGCAGCCCGTCGATGTCGTCCAGAACAGCCGGGAATTCGTGGCTCCACGCTTCGATATCGTCCAGCAGTTCCGGTGGCAGGTCCTGATGCACACCGCCGGGACGGAAATAAGCCGCGTGCAGGCGGGCGCCGCAGGCGCGTTCGTAGAAGACCATCAGCTTTTCGCGCTCTTCGAAGCCCCACAGAGGCGGGGTCAGCGCGCCGACGTCCATCGCCTGCGTGGTCACATTCAGCAGGTGGTTCAGGATGCGCCCGATCTCGGAATAGAGCACCCGGATCAGAGAGGCCCGGCGCGGCACCTCGACCCCGGTCAGTTTTTCGATGGCCAGACACCAGGCATGTTCCTGATTCATCGGCGCCACATAGTCGAGCCGGTCGAAATAGGGCAGGTTCTGCAGGTAGGTGCGGCTTTCCATCAGCTTTTCGGTGCCACGGTGCAGCAGGCCGATATGCGGGTCGCAGCGCTCGACGATCTCTCCGTCCAGTTCCAGCACCAGACGCAACACGCCGTGGGCCGCAGGGTGCTGCGGGCCGAAGTTGATGTTGAAGTTGCGGATCTTCTGCTCGCCCGTCAGAGCGTCTTCGAAGCCCTTGCCGCCATCCATCATCGTGTCTCTCCTGTCCGAGCGCAGTGCCCGGCTTGTCATTCGGTCCGGCCCCGGAGGCCGGTGCTCAGGGTCGGCTCAGCGCCGCCCCCGCTTGTTCTTTTTCGCCTCGGCCGGGACGCGGGCCTTTTCCGCCTGCGCGGCCTTGGCAGCCGCCCCCGCCAGCAACAACCCCAACGCGCCGAGGGCCGCTAGTTCTCCAAGCAATGTCAGCATGTCAGCGGCGCTCCAGCTCCTGCAGTTTCATCCCCATCCACCACAACAGCGCAATTGTGCCGAACGGGATCAGACAGACCAGACACCAGTATTTGTTGATCCCGAAGAACGGCAGCAGCTTGACCATCGGAATGATAGTCAGCGCAGAAAGGATCAGCCACCAGATGCTTCCCATCACGTGTTCTCCTGTTTCTCATCTCCCGGCAGAATGTAGTTCGCACCGTCCCACGGGCTCATGAAGTCGAATTGGCGGTATTCCTGCACCAGGTTGACCGGCTCATAGACGACGCGCTTTTGCGCCTCGTCATAGCGCACCTCGGTGTAACCGGTGGTCGGGAAATCCTTGCGCAGCGGATAGCCGCGGAAACCATAGTCGGTGAGGATGCGCCGCAGGTCCGGATGGCCCGAGAACAGGATGCCGAACATGTCGAACACCTCACGCTCGAACCAGTTGGCCGAGGGGTGCACATCGATGATCGACGGCACCATGTCATCCTCGCGGATCGACACCCGCAGGCGGATGCGCTGGTTCTGATACATCGACAGGAAGTGATAGACCACGTCGAACCGCTTGGCCCGCTCCGGATAATCCACACCTGTGATGTCCACCAGGCTCGAGAACTGGCAGTTCCGGTCGGATTTCAGATACTCGACGAATTCCACAAGGTTGGATGGCGCCACGTCGATGTTCAACTCGCCATACGTCACATCCCAGGCCAGCACGCAATTGGGGCGCTTGAGTTCGATATGCTGCCCGAGTTCGTTCAGTGCTTCGCTCATCGTACAATCGTCCCCGTGCGGCGGATCTTGCGTTGCAGCTGCATCAGGCCATAGAGCAGCGCCT
Source organism: Ruegeria sp. HKCCD8929 (assembly GCF_013031405.1). Lineage (GTDB taxonomy): Bacteria > Pseudomonadota > Alphaproteobacteria > Rhodobacterales > Rhodobacteraceae > Ruegeria. The sequence goes on from NZ_WPZY01000011.1 coordinate 45,068, forward strand.
CGGCGGTCGGCGGGCAGCCGGGGACGTAGATGTCCACCGGAACGATGCGGTCACAGCCGCGCACCACTGAATAGGAATAGTGATAGTAACCACCGCCATTGGCGCAGGAGCCCATCGACACCACGTAACGCGGCTCGGGCATCTGATCATAGACCTTGCGCAGCGCCGGGGCCATCTTGTTGGTGAGCGTCCCAGCCACGATCATCACGTCAGACTGGCGCGGGGAGGCGCGCGGCGCGATGCCGAACCGTTCCGCATCGTAGCGCGGCATCGAGGTGTGCATCATCTCGACCGCGCAGCAAGCCAGACCGAATGTCATCCAGTGCAACGAACCGGTGCGCGCCCAGTTGATGATGTCTTCGGTCGAGGTCAGCAGGAAGCCCTTGTCCTGCAGTTCTGCATTCAGGGCCTGGGTGGCGACTTCCTTGTCGACGCCGGCGGTGTTTGCACCCGTCATCACTCCCATTCCAGGGCCCCTTTCTTCCATTCATAGGCAAAGCCGATCGTCAGCACCGCCAGGAACACCATCATCGACCAGAAGCCGACATCCGAAATGTCGCGGAACCCGACGGCCCAGGGGAACAGCATGGCAATCTCGAGGTCGAAGATGATGAAGAGGATCGACACCAGGTAGAACCGGACATCGAATTTCATCCGCGCATCGTCGAAGGCGTTGAAGCCGCATTCATAGGCGCTGACCTTTTCGGGATCGGGGTTGCGGACGGCCAGAACCACCGCCGCGAGAATCAGGACAATTCCAAGGCCGACGGCGACGACCAGAAACACCAGGATGGGGAGATACTCCCGCAACAGCTCTTCCACGAGTGGCTCCTTTCCTGCGCGCGGCTCTTAAGCGCGCCGTCAATTGGCGTGTTGACTGGACATTCTCTACCTGCGCGGGGTCAGAGGGTCAACCAAGCGAAAACGCGCAGCGGCGGTTTAGTCGCGGCGCTAGCCGCCCGGAATTTCGGATGATTTCGCAAACGGCGCCCGCTGCGCAACAGACGTCAAACCTGACTGTTCCATGAAGGTTTTCTCTTGCCGAAAAACGCCGCGATCCCCTCGCGCGCCTCGTCGGTCTTCCACCGGTCCACCAGCGCCTGAATCGTCCGGTCGATCACGTCTTCGTCGATCCGGGGGCCAAGGTCGCGGGCCAGTTGCTTGGCGGACGCCACCGCGCCCGGAGCGCAGGCGAGATAGGGGGCCACCTCGGCCTCGACCGCCTCGGCCAGCTGGTCGGCAGGCACGGATTTGGCCAGCAAGCCCAGTCCCACCGCCTCGGCGACGTCAAAGAGCCGCGCCGACATGAACACCCGCCGTGCCCGCGCCTCGCCCATCCGGGCGATGACATAGGGCCCGATGGTGGCCGGGATCAGACCCAGCCGCGTCTCGGTCAGGCCCATCTTCAGACTGTCCACCCCAATGGCGATGTCACAGACCGAGGCCAGCCCCACCCCACCGCCAAAGGCATTGCCCTGCAAGGCCCCGATCACCGGCTTGGGCAGTGTGTTGAGCGCCTGCAACATCTCGGCCAGCTTGCGCGCTTCGACAAAACGCGTCTCCGGATCCGCAGCCATCTGGTCCTGCATCCAGCCCAGATCGCCGCCGGCGCAGAACGTCTTACCTGCACCGGTCAGCACCACCACCCGCACAGCGTTATCCGCAGCCAGCTGGCCCGCCGCCGCGCTCAGATCGGCCAGCATCTGCGCTGACATGGCGTTGTGTTTTTCGGGACGGTTGAGGGTCAGCGTCGCGACGCCACGCGCGTCGGTGGAAACATCAATGGTTTCAAACATCACCATTCTCCTGAGTTTCATTCCGGATGGCCGTCCCAAGAAGGGCGACAGCCTCCCGCAGAGTTGTCCTGGCCGTGTCGATGCGGAAATCGGGGGCCGGAAAAGGCTCGTATCGGCGCGCCTGCACCGCCTGCCAATCAGGACCAACCCGGCCCGAAAGATCGACCGAGCGCGTCTCGACACGCTTGCGGTGTTCCACCTCATCAGAGCACCAGATCTCCACGTCCAGATGCCGCGCGCCGATTTTCCGAGAAACCTCCCGCCATGCATCACGCGACAGGCCAATCGGGTTCACGCAATCGGCAATGACGTCAAATCCCTGCTCCAGAGCGCCCTGTGCCACCGCCTGCGCCGCCGCATAACCGCCATCGGCAAGATCGTTGGTCTGCATATGCGAGGCCTTTATCGCGGTTTCGATCTGATCGATCCAAAGCCACAGCGCGCCCGTCTGCCGCGCAACCTGGCGGGCAATGGTGGTCTTGCCGACGCCCGGCAAGCCGGACAGGCACATCAGCACCGGCACCTAAGCCCCACGCATTGCCCGGGCCATCCCGGCGGCTTCTTCCAGCACCTCCGCATTCAGCCCGGTTTCATAGCCCAGCCGCTCCAGATGCGCCGCCACCGCCTCGGTCGCCACATTGCCCGCCGCTCCCGGAGCGTAGGGACATCCGCCCAAGCCCCCGACGGCGGCATCAAACACCCGCACGCCCAGCGCCAGTGAAGCGTCGATATTGTCAATGGCTCGCCCGGCAGTGTCATGATAATGCCCCGCCAGCCGCGTCATCGGTACGCGCTCGCGCACCGCCAGCAGCATCTGGGCAATCGAGGCCGGCGTTGCCTGCCCGATGGTGTCGCCCAGCGAAATCTCGTAGCAACCCAGTGCAAACAACCGGTCCGCCACTTCGGCCACTTTTTCCGGCGGCGTCGGTCCGTCATAAGGGCAATCGGTCACGCAGGAGACATAGCCCCGCACCGGCAGATCGATATGCCGCGCGGCCTCGAGGATCGGCACGAAGCGCTCAATCGATTCGTCGATGCTGGCGTTGATATTCGCCTTGGAAAACCCCTCGGAGGCTGAGGCAAACACCGCGATCTCATCCGCCTTCGCTGCTAGCGCATCCTCATAGCCACGCATGTTTGGCGCCAGCGCTGCATAGCGGATGCCGTCCGCCCGGGAAATCCCCGCCAGCACCTCAGCCGAGCCGGCCATCTGCGGCACCCATTTCGGAGACACGAAACTGGCCACCTCGATCCGGTTGAACCCGACCCGGCTCAGACAATCGACCAGCGCCACTTTCTCGGTCACCGGGATCTCGCGCGCCTCGTTCTGCAGCCCGTCGCGCGGCCCCACTTCGAATATCTCGACCCGTTCGCTCATCCCGGCGCCCTTCCCTGCTTCTTCTTGCTGCAAATACGCAAATCCCACCGCCGCAGCCTGCGCCGCCGCCGGAGGGGAAGCAACCTCATTCCTCTTCCAGCCGCACCAGCGCCGCCCCGGCCTCGACCTGAGCCCCTGCCCCGGCCAACACCTCGGCCACCACCCCGTCGCGGGCGGCCAGGAGGGAATGCTCCATCTTCATCGCTTCCAGAATGGCCAGCCGGTCACCTTCCTTCACGGCCTGCCCGGCCTCGGCAAACACCGCCTTCACCAGCCCCGGCATCGGCGCCTCGATCACGTTGGTATCGCCGCCTGCGGAGGCATCCCGGTCCAGCGGGTCGATCACGTCAAAGGCCAGTCCATATCCGTCGAACACGGTCACAACCGAACCGGCCACGGCCACATCCGGCATCGCCTGCCCGGCGATCCGCCAGCCTCCGTCGCGACGCTCGGCAAGCACTTGATCCTCGCCCCACTGCCAGAGCTGCCGGTCCGGCCCGGCAACTTGCACATCCATCGGGAAAACCTCACCCTGCCAGGCCAGATCCACAGCTCGGTGTAGCGGCGCCCAGAGCGAGAAACCGGTTTCCTCACCGGTCTCGAACAGCCCCAAAGCCGTCATCGCTGCCGCCACCTTGTGCCGGGGCTCGGGCGCGGGCTCCCGCACCAACGTGTCCAGATCACGCGCGATCAGGCCGGTATCCACGTCGCCCGCCGCAAATCCCGCATGCCGGGTCAGCGCGCCAAGGAAGGCCAAATTGGTGACGGTGCCGCCTACCTGCGTGCCGCTCAGCGCCCGGTCCAGTTTCGCCAGCGCCACCTCGCGCGTGGCCCCGTGCACGATAACCTTCGAGATCATCGGGTCATACCACGGGCTGATCGTGTCGCCCGCCCGCACGCCGCTATCAGCGCGGCAGCCCGCCGGGAACCGCAGATGGGTCAGTGTACCTGTGGCGGGCAGAAAGCCCTTGGGCACGTCCTCGGCATAAAGCCGGGCTTCGAAAGCGTGGCCGGTGATGGTCAGGTCTTCCTGCCGCTTTGGCAGGCTTTCCCCGGCAGCGACGCGCAGTTGCCATTCCACCAGATCGACGCCAGTGATGGCCTCGGTCACGGGATGTTCCACTTGCAAACGCGTGTTCATCTCCATGAACCAGAACCGGTCGGGCCGCAGCCCGTCCGAGGCATCGACGATGAATTCCACCGTGCCCGCGCCCTTGTAGCCGATGACCTCGGCGGCGCGCACGCCCGCCTGCCCCATCGCCTCGCGCATCTCAGCCGTCATACCCGGCGCCGGAGCCTCTTCGATCACCTTCTGGTGCCGCCGCTGCAACGAGCAGTCGCGTTCGAAAAGGTGCACCGCATGGGTGCCGTCGCCAAAGACCTGCACCTCGATATGGCGGGGCTTGGCGACGTATTTCTCGACCAGCACCGCGTCGTTGCCGAAAGCCGTCCGCGCCTCGCCCCGGGCGCTGTCCAGCGCGGCAGCAAAGTCCTGCGGACGCTCGACCAGCCGCATCCCTTTGCCGCCACCGCCCGCTACGGCCTTGATCAGCACCGGATAACCGATGGCGTCCGCCGCGCCGGACAGATGTTCCGGATCTTGATTATCTCCATGATAACCCGGCACCACGGGCACACCTGCCTGCTCCATCAGCACCTTGGCCGCGTCCTTAAGCCCCATCTTGCGGATCGCATCCGCCGAAGGGCCAATGAAGACCAACCCCGCCGCCTCGACGGCACCGACGAATTCGGGGTTCTCAGAAAGGAAACCATAACCGGGATGGATCGCCTGCGCGCCATTATCGAGCGCCGCCTGAATGATCACCTCGCCCCTCAGGTAACTCTCCGCCGGAGCCGCACCGCCGATGCGGACGGCCTCATCGGCCATCTGTACATGCTTGGCCGAGGTGTCGGCGTCCGAGTACACCGCTACACAAGCCACCCCCATGGATTGAGCCGTTTCGATGACGCGGCACGTAATCTCACCCCGATTGGCGATCAGGATCTTGTCAAACATTGCTTTTCTCCTGCTGCGTCAGTGACACCAACTCGGCCAACCCCGACCGGAATGCGGCCGGGCGTGGCCCGTTTCCACCATGAGACTGGCGAGAGATCGACCATCCAACCACACCTTGATCAGGGCCCGTTTGTCCACGTCCTTTCCTTCCCGGACGATTGTCACGTCCTTGGCCCCCATGACGGCCAGACGTAGCGCCCGACGCGCGGCAAAGGCCTCGAGAAACTCCGACTTGCATCTGGCATAGTACAATTTTGGCGCGCTGAACCCTTGCAGCCGCCCGACTTCGACACCGCGCGCCGGACACCAGGTACGCACGGTGTTGCCATCGACAACCGACACGATCCGGCATCGGTCGTCCTGATCGGCGTCCTTCGACCACAAAAACAAGTCCGGCAGTATCTGAAACAGAACGAACGACACAACTATCGCGGCCAATACTGCCCTGAGATAAAGTCGCGGGTTCAGGATGCTTGGCAGCAAAGGCATGTTCGCCGCCCGAGGGTCTGCATCCGGGCGCCCTTGAACGTCGCCATTTCGGCCTGATGTACGCCCGGCGAACAGTCTTGTCTTCATCGCAATCGCTTAAGTTAAAAGTTGAACCCCGGCACCCCTGATCAAACAGGAGTTGTGTCAGGGCAGAGTGCGGTGCCTTTCGTTTCGATGCAAGCATGTCGAGCCCCTTACATCCGGAACACGCCAAAACGTGTCTCCTCGATCGGCGCGTTCAGCGCCGCACTCAGGGAAAGCGCCAGCACGTCACGGCTCTTGCGCGGGTCGATGATGCCGTCATCCCAGAGCCGCGCCGAGGCGTAAAGCGGGTGGGACTGGTGTTCGAACATCTCCAGCGTGGGGCGTTTGAATTCGGCCTCCTCCTCGGCAGACCAGGTGCCGCCCGTACGTTCGATCCCGTCGCGTTTGACGGTGGCGAGAACCCCGGCCGCCTGCTCGCCCCCCATGACCGAGATGCGCGAGTTGGGCCAGGTCCACAGGAAACGCGGCTGATAGGCGCGGCCCGCCATGCCGTAATTGCCCGCCCCGAACGAGCCGCCGACCAGCATGGTAATTTTGGGCACATTCGTGGTAGCCACGGCAGTCACCATCTTGGCGCCGTGCCGGGCGATGCCTTCGTTTTCATATTTGCGGCCGACCATAAAGCCGGTGATGTTCTGCAAGAACACCAGCGGGGTTTTCCGCTGCGAGCACAGCTCCACGAAATGCGCCCCCTTCTGGGCGGATTCCGAGAACAGCACACCATTGTTGGCGATGATGCCGATGGGGCAGCCCTTGAGATGAGCAAAACCGGTCACAAGCGTCTCGCCAAACCGCGGTTTGAACTCGTCAAAGCGCGAGCCGTCAACCAGCCGTGCGATCACCTCGCGGATGTCGTAAGGCGTGCGCAGGTCGGCGGGAACGACCCCCAGAATTTCCTCGGGATCATACGCCGGGTCCTCCGGCGCCTCCAACCGTAGGCCGGGCTTCAGCCCGGCACCCCCGAAAGACCCAACCGCCCGCCGCGCCAGTGCCAGCGCATGGGCGTCATCCTCGGCCAGGTAGTCGGCCACGCCGGATAGACGCGTGTGGACGTCGCCGCCGCCGAGGTCTTCGGCGCTGACCACCTCGCCCGTCGCTGCCTTCACCAGCGGCGGACCGGCGAGGAAGATGGTGCCCTGTTCCTTGACGATGATCGTGACGTCGGACATGGCCGGAACATAGGCGCCACCGGCAGTGCACGAGCCCATGACGACCGCGACCTGCGGGATGCCCTTGGCGCTCATCCGCGCCTGATTGTAGAAGATGCGGCCAAAGTGGTCGCGGTCGGGAAAGACCTCGTCCTGATTGGGCAGGTTCGCGCCACCCGAGTCCACGAGGTAGATGCAGGGCAGATGGTTTTCCTCGGCAATCTCCTGCGCGCGCAGGTGTTTCTTGACCGTCATCGGATAGTAGGTGCCGCCCTTCACGGTGGCGTCGTTGCAGACCACCATGACCTCCTGCCCCGCGACCCGGCCAATGCCCGCGACGACACCGGCGCAGGGCGCGGCTCTGTCATACATGTCATGCGCCGCTGTCGCGCCGATTTCGAGAAAGGGGGAGCCCGGGTCCAGCAGGTTCGCCACCCGCCTGCGCGGCAGCATCTTGCCGCGGGATTCATGCCGCGCGCGGGATTTCTCGCCGCCTCCCATGCGTGCGTCCTCGGCAGCGGCAGAGATCTGAGCCAGCGCGTCGAGATGCGCGGCGCGGTTTGCCTTGAAACCTTCAGAGGCGGGCATGGCTTTGGATGTGAGTTTCATTCCTTAACCTCCAAGGCAAGTCGCTGCAAATAACGCCATTGTACCCAATCACCAGTTTTCAGATAAATGTCGCACCACGTTTCTATTGGGATTTCGTCAATGGGCGATGCGTCACAGACATCAAACACGTCTTCGACTAACTGCCGGTATTTACGTTCATAGTTACGCGCGGTCCAAGTCGATCCTTCAATTCTTTGAGGTATTCTGTCTTTGATCGCGAGAGAAACCGAAACCACATGATCGCCAAAATCAGTAAGGCACTGTAGTTGTTTATCTTTAGTGCGACCGGCCACACAGTATTGGACGGCCAGATCTGCGCAGTTGATGTCCATGACCATCCCATTGCCTATCTGCGTAAGTTGGGCGCAGCCGTCGAACCAATCAATAACGTCGATTGGCAATGGATCGGTTTCCGCATTAGCTTTGCAGACGAAGGACATAGAAAACGAAATGGCAACCAGAAAGTACTTCATTCAGCAGTCTCCTCCGCCGCCAAACGTTTTAGTTCCTTCCGAATAACCTTCCCCGTCATCGTCATCGGTAGTTCCTCCAAAAACGCGATCTCGCGCGGGTAGGAATACTGCGCCAGACGGTCCTTGACCCAGCCCTGCAACTCCTCCACCGAGGCTTCAGCCCTCGGTTTCAGCACGACATAAGCCTTCACGATCTCGGTCCGCAAAGGATCGGGTTTACCAACCACTCCAACTGTCGCGACCGCCGGATGGGTCAGCAGGCAATCCTCAATCTCCGCCGGACCGATGCGGTAGCCGGATGAGGTGATCACGTCGTCCTCGCGGCCCACGAAGCGCAGATAATCGCCTTCCCATACACCCCGGTCACCGGTGATCAGCCAGTCTCCACGGAATTTCTCGGCAGTCGCATCAAGCCGATCCCAATATTCCAGCAGCATCGAGGCCGAACCCCGGCGGATGGCCACGTCGCCCTCATCCGTCGTCGGGGTGCCGTCCTCGTCGATCACCGCCACCTCGTGCCCCGGCACCGGCTTGCCGATGCAGCCCGGGCGCACCGGGAAGTCCTCGGCACAGGAGGACACCACCATGTTGCACTCGGTCTGGCCGTAGAACTCGTTGATCGTCAGGCCGAACGCCTGTTCGCCCCAAGCCAGCATCTCGGCGCCCAGCGGCTCGCCGCCCGAAGCGACCGAGCGCAGCCCCGGAATCGCCTTATCCGCCGCCTTGAGCATCCTGAGCGCCGTGGGCGGGAAGAACACGTTGCGCACTCCGCCGCGTGCGATCACGTCGGCGCAGGCCTGCGGGTCGAACTTGTCAAGCCGGGACGCGACCACCGGGATGCCCAGCGCCAGACCCGGCATCAGCACGTCGAACAGCCCGCCGATCCAGGCCCAGTCGGCCGGGGTCCACAGGCAATCGCCCTCGCGCAGGTGATTGTGGCTGATCGACACGCCGGGCAGATGACCCGTCAGCACCCGGTGGCCATGCAGCGCGCCCTTGGGGCTGCCGGTGGTGCCGGAGGTATAGATCAGCACCGCCGGGTCCTCGGGGCCGGTATCCGCGAAATGCACCGGCCCGCCCTCCTCGCCGATTTCATCAACCATCAGCGGGGTGGCCAGATCGCCCAGCACCTGCGCCCCCTCGGCGTCGGTCAGAACGATCCGCGCCCCGGCATCGCCCACACGGGAGTGCAGCGCGTCCCTTTTGAACAGCTTGAATAGCGGCACCGAGATCGTGCCGGTCTTCCAGATCGCTAGATGCGCGGCGGCGCACCAGGGGGACTGGCTGAGCAGCACGCCAACCCGGTCACCCGGCGCAACCTCGCGCAGCAGGCGGCGTGACAAGCGGTCGACCATCTGGCGAAGCTGCGTGTAGGAGACATCCACCCGCTCCGGACCGGTCAGGTCGATGATCGCCGTTTGGCCATCCCCGCCCCGCAGGCATTGCTGTGCCATGTTGAGGCGTTCGGGGATGTCCCAGCCTCCCGCTTGATGCAGACCCGGTATGCGCCTCATGGATAGCCCCTCGCGCACTCACAAAAATGTTTTTTACTTTCAAAGCCTTGCCAAAGTTTCCCCAACCGCCTCGGCCGCAAGTACGGCTTCTGGCCACTCGGCACTTGATCCAGATCAGAGCCGCAGTCCGGTCCGGTGTCCAGAACGGGACCGGCACCAATTAATGCAGTATGAGAATAGGAGTTCCCATGAAACGCACAGCCGCCGCTCTGGTTCTGACCACGGCCCTGACCGCCCTTGCCGCCCCTGTCGCGGCGCAATCGCAGGGCGACTGGACGGTTGGCGTCGGGTTTGGTTACCTGGATCCGAAATCCGACAACGGCACGCTGGCGGGCGCGGCTGCGTCCATCGACGACGACACCCGCCCGATCTTCACTATGGAGTATTTCATCCGCGACAATATCGGGATCGAACTGCTGGCCGCGACGCCGTTCGAACATGACGTCACGCTGGCGGGTCTCGGCAATGCCGGTTCGGTCAAGCACCTGCCGCCCACCCTGTCGGTCAACTACCACTTCGCCACCCAAAGCGCGTGGAAGCCTTATGTCGGGCTGGGACTGAACTACACCACCTTCTTCGACGAGCAATCGCCGCTCGGAAACCTTGAGGCGGACGATTCCTTTGGCATCTCGGTGCAGGCCGGCTTGGACTATCAGATCACCGACAGGGGCGCACTGCGCCTGAACGTGCGCTGGTTCGACATCGAAAGCGACGTTACCCTGAACGGCGCGCCCATCGGCACCGCCGATATCGACCCCATTCTGGTGGGCATTTCCTACGTCCACAGCTTCTGATCCCTCGGTACCGGCGGCCCCGCGCCGCCGGCGAACGGCCCGCTTGCCATCTGGCGCGCGGGCCGTCATTTCACCAACCCCAGATTGCGCAAATCCGAAACCCGCTCGGCCCGCAGGCGGATTCTGCATACGTATTGCGTGCTGCTGGCAGCCGTTCCGGCACCCCGATGGGCGCTTTCCAGAAAACACTGCTCTTGCGCATAGGTCAGCCATGCGGCTTCGGTTCGCAGAAACAACTCCAGCCTGTCGTCGGCTGCACTCTCAAACCGGATTGAGTCCGCATCAAAGGCAATAGCCGCGTCGACAACCCCGGACACGGTCTCGCTGTAAAGCTGGTCCCAGATGCGCATCTCCGCCACCAGGCACTGCTCCATATCCAGGCGCGAGTAAGGTTCGATCAGCCTGTCCCGGCAGTCCTGGACCGTGATCTCTGAACAGGCCGAACCGGCCTTGGTGAATGCGTCTGTCTGCATGCAGTCGCGGATCGCGGCGATGTCCCGCTCAAACTGCGCGCGCTTCCTGTCCAACTCCGGATCAGCCGCCAAAGCGGGCCACGCAACGGAAGCCACCAGAGCCAATGCAAGCGCCGCGCGCATGGTCAGACTCCCATGGTGCCCATCATCTCGCGCCCGATCAGCATCCGGCGGATTTCCGAGGTGCCCGCGCCGATCTCCATCAGCTTGGCGTCGCGGAAAATGCGGCTCACGGCGGCATCGGACAGGAAACCGGCCCCACCCATCGCCTGCACCGCCTGATGCGCCTGCGCCATCCCCTGCTCCGAGGCATAGAGACAGCAGGCCGCCGCGTCCTGGCGGGTCACATCGCCCCGATCGCAGGCCTTGGCGACCTCGTAGACATAGGCTCGGGCCGAGTTCATCGCCGTGTACATATCCGCGATCTTGCCCTGCATCAGTTGGAAGGTCCCGATCGGCTTTCCGAACTGCTTGCGCTCGGCCAGATAGGGCATGACCTCATCCAGACAGGCCGCCATGATACCGGTGCCGATCCCGGCCAGCACCACACGCTCATAGTCGAGGCCCGACATCAGCACTGCCACGCCCTTGCCTTCTTCGCCCAGCACGTTCTCGAAGGGCACCTCGACGTCTTCGAAGATCAACTCAGCCGTGTTCGACCCGCGCATCCCCAGCTTGTCGAAATGGGGCGAGGTTGAGAAACCTTTCATCTCCTTCTCGATCAGAAATGCGGTGATCCCCTTCGACCGGGCCTCCGGATCGGTCTTGGCGTAAACCACCAGAGTGTCCGCGTCCGGCCCGTTGGTAATCCAGTACTTGTTGCCGTTCAGCCGGTAATGATCATTCCGCTTCTCGGCCCGCAGCTTCATCGACACCACATCCGACCCGGCCCCCGGCTCGGACATCGCCAGCGCGCCCACATGCTCACCCGAAATAAGGCGCGGCAGATACTTCTTCTTCTGCTCGTCATTGCCGTTCAGCTTGATCTGGTTCACGCAGAGGTTGGAATGTGCACCATAGGACAGCGACACCGACGCCGAAGCCCGCGCGACCTCTTCCACCGCAACCGTGTGGGCAAGATAAGACATCCCCGCGCCGCCATATTCCTCGGGAACGGTGATGCCCAGAAGGCCAAGCTCGCCCATCTCCTTCCACAGATCGTTCGGGAATGCGTTGGTCCGGTCGATCTCGGCGGCCATGGGCTTGACCCGCTCCTGTGCCCAGCGATGCACCACCTCACGCAGGGCGTTCACATCCTCGCCAAGGTCGAATTGCATGGTTGCGGTGAACATCGCGGCCTCCTCTCACGTTAATGAACACTTGTTCAATAACCGGGATAACAGCGAATCCGCCACCGGTCAACGCCAAGCCTTTCACACGACCCGGCGTTTCCGCACACGCCAACGGAAAATGGCGCCGCTCCGCTGGGGAAGGGCGCCAATCCAAAGACTCGAGCGTGCGCTGCAGGCGCACTCAATCTGGTTATGATTGATAGACCGCGCCGACCTCGGCCCGGATGATGCGAGCGATCAGCTGGCAATCGGCAAGGCTGAAGGTCAGCGGCACCCGCATGTCGATGATCCCGGCCAGAACGCGATCGCTTGCAGGCATTCGCTTGCTTTCCACGTAACGCCAGCTGTCATAGCGCGAGGTGAAACCGGTGGGCTCGGCGCCGCCGAACCATTTCAACTCAACCCCCCGCGCACCACAGCGCCGGATCACCTCGTTCACTCGCTCCGTTGCCCAGTCGAGCAGCAGGAACTGGATCGACGAGCCCACATAGGTCTCGGCTTCGGGCCGTTCGACAACAGTCAAGCCCGGCGTGCCGCGCAGGCCCTCCTCCAGCACCCGGTAACGTTCGTTCCAGCGCGTCACCTGCGCGTCCAGATCGCAAAGCTGAGGCCGCAGGATCGCCGCGCGCAGATTGTCCATCCGGCCCGAGACATTGGGGGTGTGATACTTGATCCGCTCGAACACCTCCGGCGACGGCGCCGCAAGATGGCGTTCGTAGAGCATATACGACCCCGACAGCATCACCGCCTTTGCCGCCAGCTTCTCATCATCGGTGATGAGAAGCCCGCCCTCGCCGGAATTCACATGCTTGTAGGTCTGGCAGGAATAGCAGCCGATGGCCCCTTGCCGCCCCGAGGCGACGCCGTTCCACGCGGCCCCCATCGTGTGGGCGCAATCCTCGATCACCGTGATGCCCGCCGTATCGCAGATCTGCATCAGCCGGTCCATGTCACACAGATGCCCGCGCATGTGGCTGAGCATCAGCACCTTCGCCTGATCCGCCTTGGCCGCGAGATCGTCCAGATCGATTGTCAGGCCCTCAGTCACACCGACAAAAATCGGCTGCGCCCCCACGGACGCAATCGAGCCCGGCACCGGCGCCAGCGTAAACGCATTGGTCAGAACCGGATCGCCCGGCACCACGCCCACCGCGCGCAACGCCGTGGCCAGCGCATAGCCACCCGAGGCAACGGCGAGGCAGTATTTCACCCCCATCCACGCAGCGAATTCCTGTTCCAGCAACGCAGTTTCGCCCAGCTCTCCGGGCGCCACATTGTAGCGGTGCAACCGGCCATGGCGCAGGACCGAGACCGCCGCCTCGATCGCCTCGTCCGGAATGGGTTCCTGCTGGGTGAAGCTGCCAGAAAATATCTCAGTCATGCGCCGTTTGTGCGGCGCGCTGTGCAGGTGGTCAAGGGGCGCGATGCAGAAATCGCCCGCCTCACGCGGCCTGACCGATGAGCCCCGGCACCAGCCCGGGCAGGTCGTCGAAATGATCCAATAGCGCCTCGGGCTGCAACGCGGCCATATCGGCGCCCGAGGGCCCGAAGGTCACCAGCACCGAGGGCACCCCCGCCGCACGTGCCGTGTTTCGGTCAGTATCGGAATCCCCGATCAGCACGCAGAGTGCCGGATCGCCTCCGGCCCGCCGTGCCGCCTCCCGCAGTGGCTCGGGGTCGGGCTTTCGCACTGGCAACGTGTCCGCACCGATCAGCGAGGCAAAGGCGCCGCGCACGCCGAGCCGTGTCAGCAGCAAATCGGCGAGCCTTTCGGGCTTGTTGGTGCAGATGCCGACGCCATAACCGGCGGCCTTCAGCGTCTCGACCGCTTCCAGCGCGCCGGGATAGAACTCTGTGTGATGGTCGATGGCCTGCGCATAGGCGTCGAGCAGCACCGGATAATACTGATCGACGGTCGCCGCCTCATAGGCATCCACCCGTTTCAGCCCATGGGTCAGCATCATTCGCCCACCCCGCAGGGCCACGGCGGCGTCATCCCCATGCACCAGCACATCGCCATGCCCCATGTCCCGAAAACAGTGATTGGCCGCGGCCAAAAGGTCGCCCGACGTGTCCGCCAGCGTGCCGTCCAGATCGAAGATTACTGTGCGCATCCTGCCCTCATGTTCGGCGGGTTTCCGCCACGCCTTGTTGCAAACGGCAACCTTGTTTGATCGCTCAACCGCTTGCGCCTTTGCCCTCAGCGGATAAAACGGACCGCAGCAAAACAAAAGAGAAATCATTTTCATGACCACTGCCCTTGTCATCCTCGCCGCTGGAAAAGGCACCAGGATGAAGTCGGATTTACCAAAGGTTCTCCATCCCATCGCCCACGCTCCGATGCTGGTGCATGCCATGCGCGCGGGCGCCGTTTTGTCGCCCGAGCGTACCGTGGTGGTCGCGGGGCACGGCGCCGATGACGTGCGCAAGGCGGTCGCGGTTGAGGATGAGACCGCGCAGGTCGTGCTGCAGGAGGAACAGCTCGGCACCGCCCATGCCGTGGATCAGGCGCGCGAGGCGCTGACCGGGTTCAGCGGCGATGTGGTGGTTCTCTATGGCGACACCCCGTTTCTACAACCCGATACGCTGGAACGTATGGTGGCGGCGCGGGCGACCCATGATCTGGTAATCCTCGGGTTCGAAGCGGCGGACCCCGCGCGCTATGGCCGCCTGGTGATGCAGGGCGACACGCTGGAGCGGATCGTCGAGTTCAAGGACGCATCAGATGAGGAACGCGCCATAACCTTCTGTAACTCAGGCCTTATGGCTTGCGATTCAAAAACGCTGTTCTCTCTGATCTCCGAGGTCGGCAACGGAAATGCTGCGGGCGAATACTACCTGACGGATATCGTCGAGATCGCTCGCAGTCGCGGCCTCAAGGTCACCGCCGTGGCCTGTGACGAGGAGCAGACGCTGGGCGTCAACTCCCGCGCCGATCTGGCAGCCGCGGATGCGGTGTTTCAGACCCGCGCACGAGTCGAGCTGCTGGATTTGGGCGTGACCCTGATGGCGCCCGAGACCGTCTATCTGGCCGCCGACACCGTGATTGGCCGCGACACGGTGATCGAACCCAACGTGGTCTTCGGCCCTGGCGTCACCGTCGAAAGCGGCGCCACGATCCGCGCCTTTTCCCATCTCGAAGGCTGCCATGTCAGCCAAGGCGCCGTGGTCGGCCCCTATGCCCGCCTCCGCCCCGGTGCGGAACTGGCCGAGAACGCCAAGATCGGCAATTTTGTTGAGATCAAGAACGCCGAGATCGGCGAAGGTGCCAAGGTCAATCACCTGAGCTATGTGGGCGATGCCTCGGTCGGAGCGGCGACAAATATCGGCGCGGGCACCATCACCTGCAACTATGATGGCGTGATGAAACACCGTACCGAGATCGGTGAGAAAGTGTTCATCGGCTCGAACACGATGCTGGTGGCGCCGGTCACGCTGGGCGACGGCGCCATGACCGCCACCGGCACGGTCGTCACCAAGAATGTGGACCCCGATGCCCTGGCCGTGGCGCGCGCCAGGCAGGAAAACAAACCGGGTTATGCGCGCAAATTGTTTGATATGTTGAAGGCGAAAAAGGCTCGCCAGAATAAAGGGGCCTGAATTTATGTGTGGAATTGTTGGAGTTCTGGGGAGCCACGAAGCGGCCCCCATTCTTGTCGAGGCGCTGAAGCGGCTGGAATATCGCGGCTATGACAGCGCCGGGATCGCGACCGTGAATGACGGCGCATTGGGCCGCCGCCGTGCGGTGGGCAAGCTGGTCAATCTCAGTGACCTGCTTGTGCATGACCCGCTGCCGGGCAAGGCCGGGATCGGCCATACCCGCTGGGCGACCCATGGCGCGCCCTCGGTGACCAATGCGCACCCCCACCGCGCCGGACCGGTGGCCGTGGTCCATAACGGCATCGTCGAAAACTACCGTGAGCTGCGGACGGAACTGGCCGAGAACGGCATCGCGTTCCAGACCGAGACCGACACCGAGACCGTCGCCCTGCTGACCGAGCATTACCTGCAATCCGGCCTCGCGCCGGTTGAGGCCGCGTTCAAGACCATCGACCGGCTCGACGGCGCCTTTGCGCTGGCCTTCCTGTTCGACGGGCAGGAGGATCTGATCGTTGCTGCCCGCAAGGGCTCGCCTTTGGCCATCGGGCATGGGGATGGCGAGATGTATGTGGGCTCGGACGCCATCGCGCTGGCGCCACTGACGAACAGGATCACCTATCTGGAAGAGGGCGACCGTGCCGTGGTCACCCGAACCTCGCTTGAGATCCGCACCGAGCAGGGTGAGCTTGCCAATCGCGAAATGCGCAAGATCAAGCTGGATCAGGCGCGCACCGACAAGGGCGAGCACAAGCACTACATGTCCAAGGAAATCGCCGAGCAGCCGGTGGTGGTGGCCGAAGCGGTACGCTCCTACCTGCCCACCGGCAGCGACCGGGTGCGCCTGCCCGGAGAAGGGCTGGATTTCACCAAGATCGACCGGCTGACCATGGTCGCCTGCGGCACCGCCTTTTACGCCTGTCTCACCGCCAAATACTGGTTTGAGCAACTGGCGAAACTGCCGGTTGAGGTCGATATCGCCAGCGAGTTCCGCTACCGCGAACCGCCCGTCACCGACCGCACGCTGGCGCTGTTCGTCAGCCAGTCGGGCGAGACCGCCGACACGCTGGCAGCCCTGCGTTATTGCGAGGGCAAGGCGGACAAGATCGTCTCGGTGGTCAACGTGCCGGAAAGCTCGATTGCGCGGGAGAGCGACATTGCGCTGCCCATTCATGCGGGGGTTGAGATCGGCGTGGCCTCGACCAAGGCGTTCACCTGCCAGCTGAGCGTGCTGCTGATGCTGGCGCTCAAGGCTGCTGCCGACCGCGGCACGCTGAGCGATGAGGAACTGTCAGATCACGCCGCCGCTCTGCGTGGGCTGCCCTCCGTGCTGAACGCCGCCCTCGATCAGAATCGCCCGATCCGCAAGGCCTCACAACGGCTGAGCGAGGCGCGGGATGTGCTGTTCCTGGGCCGCGGCTTGATGTATCCGCTGGCGCTGGAAGGGGCGCTGAAACTCAAGGAAATCAGCTATATCCACGCCGAAGGTTATGCGTCGGGCGAACTGAAGCATGGGCCCATCGCGCTGATCGACAAGCACATGCCGGTCGTGGTGATGGCGCCCCGCGATGCGCTGTTCGACAAGACCGTGTCAAACATGCAGGAGGTGATGGCGCGCAAGGGCAAGGTCATCCTCATCTCGGATGACGAAGGCATCGCCGAGGCCGAGGATGGCGTCTGGTCCACCATCCGTATGCCGCATATCCACCCCAGCCTCACCCCGGTCCTCTACGCGGTTCCGGCGCAGCTGCTGGCCTATCACACGGCGGTGGCCAAAGGGACGGATGTGGATCAGCCGCGCAATCTGGCGAAATCCGTGACGGTGGAGTGAACCATGGCCAAGCAGTTTCCTGCCCTCGATGACGCCCATCGCAAGTTCATCGAAGAGCAGCACATGTTCTTTGTCGGGACAGCCGGGACCGACGGGCGGGTGAATATCTCGCCCAAGGGCATGGACTCGCTGCGGGTGATGGGGCCGAGCCGGATCTTGTGGATGAACCTGACCGGCAGCGGCAACGAAACCGCCGGGCACCTCCTTGAGGTCAATCGCATGACGCTGATGTGGTGCTCATTCACAACGCGCCCGATGATCCTGCGCGCCTATGGCACCGCCCGCACCGTGCAGGCGGGTGACGCCGACTGGGAAAAGCTCGCACAGCACTTCCCGCCCCATCGCAGCGCGCGGCAGATTTTCGACGTGGAACTGGAAATGGTTCAGACATCCTGCGGCTATGCGGTGCCGTTCATGGACTACCGCGCGGACCGCGACACCATGCAGAAATGGGTGGACAACAAGTCCGACGCCGATATCCGCGCCTATTGGGTCGAAAAGAACCAGACCACCATCGACGGCAAACCCACCGGCGTCCCTGTCTGAGGCGGCACGATGCTCACCGCCTATTTTGACCAAATTAAAGCTCACGCCGACCCTGAACGCGCAACGCAGGTCGCCGCCTATCACAAGGCCGAGCGCTCCTATCTGGGTGTGCCGGTACCGGTCCTGAACGACCTGACCAAGGCGTGGCGGCGGGAGCTGTCGGTGGAGGATCGGGTGACGCTGGCCGACGCACTCTGGCAGACCAACATTCACGAAGCCCGTGTCGCCGCCTCCAAACTGCTGACGCAGGCGCGCATCCGCCCCGATGACGCCGTTTGGGATTTGCTGCAAGGCTGGGTGCCCGATTTCGACGGCTGGGCGGTGGCCGATCACGCGTGTTCAGCAATCCAGAAGCGGCTAATGGCCGATCCCGCGCGGCTGGATCAGGTCGAACTCTGGACCCAGTCGGATCACATGTGGACCCGCCGCGCGGCGCTGGTGGCCACCCTGCCCTGGACCAAACAGAACCACCCCAAGCCCGAGGATCTGGACCGCCGCGACCGCATCCTGGGCTGGGCGGCGGGCTATGTGCCTGACCGCGACTGGTTCATCCAAAAGGCCATCGCCTGGTGGCTGCGGGATCTGTCAAAACACGACGCCCTGCGGGTTCACGCCTTTCTGAAGGAACATGGGGATCAGATGAAGGCCTTTGCCCGCAAGGAAGCAGGCAAATACCTGAAGGTTCAGTTGGCGTAGACGTCCAACTCGACCAGTTGGTCGATCGGCTCCAACAGCGCCCGCATCGCATCCAGCGACAGCCTGCTGCCGGCGCCCGGATCACCCGGGACCGGGATCAGCGTCACATAAGCCTGCGCGCCAGTTTTCCGCGACACCACCCGGCCATTACGCTCAACCTGAACCAGCGGCGTCTCCATCCAGCGGCCCGGCTTGGTGGGGTCGCCAAGCCCGGCGATGGTCTGGCGTGCCCCGGTCCATCCGGGGCCTGCTGCGACTTGCTCAATGCCCCCGGCATCATCCACTTCGACAGCATCAACCGGCGCTTCGGCCACAACCGGTTCGGGCTGCGCGCCCGCACCGCCAAACAAACGATCAGAGGTCGCGCGGATGCTGTCGCAACCGGTCATCAGAACCAAAGAAACCAAAGCAACATATCTCATGCAACGGAGCCTAGCTGTGCCGTTGCCAATGTGCCAGCCAAATTGCGGTTGGCCCTTGCCGCAGGCATCCGCCCGCTTTACCTATGGCGCATGACTGCCCCACTGATCGATCCCTTCGCCCGCGCCATCACCTATCTCCGTGTCTCGGTCACGGACCGGTGCGATTTCCGCTGCGTCTATTGCATGTCGGAAAACATGACCTTTCTGCCCAAGAAAGACCTTCTGACACTGGAAGAATTGGACCGCATGTGTTCGACCTTCATCGGCATGGGGGTGGAAAAGCTGCGCATCACCGGCGGCGAACCTTTGGTGCGGCGGGATATCATGACCTTTTTCCAATCGATGACCCGGCATCTGGACAGCGGCGCGCTGAAAGAGCTGACGCTGACCACCAATGGATCACAGCTCCACCGCTTTGCCGATCAGCTTTATGCGGCGGGCGTGCGGCGGGTGAATGTCTCGCTTGACACGCTGGATGAGAAGAAATTCAGCGATGTGACCCGTTGGGGCCGCCTAAAACAGGTGCTGGGCGGCATCGACGCGGCGCAGAAGGCGGGGCTGAGGATCAAGATCAACGCGGTCGCGCTCAAGGGCTTCAACGAGGATGAGTTGCCCTCCATCACCGAATGGTGCGCCGAGCGGGGCATGGACCTGACCTGGATCGAGGTCATGCCGATGGGCGATATTGGCAACGAGGACCGGCTGGATCAATACTGGTCGCTCAAGGACGTGCGGGCCGAATACGAGAACCATTATCAGGTAACCGATCTGGCCGAGCGCACCGGCGGACCGGCCCGCTATGTGCGGCTGGAGGAGACCGGGCAGAAGATCGGCTTCATCACGCCGCTGTCCCACAATTTCTGCGAAAGCTGCAACCGGGTGCGCCTGACCTGCACCGGTGAGCTCTATATGTGCCTCGGGCAGGAAGACATGGCCGATCTGCGCAAACCCTTGCGCGATCACCCGGACAGCACCGAGCCGCTGCAGGCCGCCATCCGCGCCGCCATCAGCCACAAGCCCAAGGGGCACGATTTCGACTACTCCCGGCAACGGGCGGACGGTCAGATGTCGCGTCACATGAGCCATACAGGCGGCTGATATGTCCGCTGACGGCAGCCGCCCGACGCTGCTCTACTCCGTTTATCGCGGCGCAACGGCGGTACTCGCCCCGTTTGCCTGGACCACCGTGCGGCGCAAGCTGAGCCGTGCCGGAGTACCAGTCGAACGCCAGCAGGAGCGCCTCGGCCATGCCAGCCTGCCCCGCCCGCCGGGCCAGCTGATCTGGTTTCACGCCGCCAGCGTCGGCGAAAGCCTCTCGGTCCTGCGCCTGATCACCCTGCTTGGCGAACGGCTGCCGGGCGCGGAGTTCCTGATCACCTCCGGCACGCCCACCTCAGCAGCGCTGATCGCAAAACGCCTTCCGCCGCGCACCCGCCACCAGTACCCGCCGCTCGACGCCGTAGGGCCGGTCCGCCGCTTTCTCAGCCACTGGCGCCCCGACGCGGGCATCTTTGTGGAAAGCGAGTTATGGCCCCAGCTCATCGTCGAGGCTGATGCCGCTGGCATCCCGCTGGCCCTGCTGAACGCCCGGCTCTCGGACACATCGGTTGCGGGCTGGAAGAAACGCCCTAATACCGCCCGTTTCATCCTGAGCCGCTTCAGCCTGTTTCTTACCCAAAACGACAAGACCGCAGACAATCTCGTGGCCATGGGTGCCGACCCCAAGCTGGTGCGCCCCGGCACCAACCTCAAGGCCATGGCAGGCCCCTTGCCCGTGGATGAAACCACACTCGCAAAAATCCGCAGCGAGATCGGCACCCGCCCGGTCTGGGTCGCCAGTTCCACCCACTACGGTGAAGAAGAGGTGGTCCTGACCGCCCATGCCGAATTGCTGGAACACCACCCGGACCTGCTGCTGCTGCTGATCCCGCGCCATCCCGAACGCGGCGACGCGGTCACCGGGCTGATCGCAAAGGCAGGCCTCACCTGCGCAAGGCGCACGGAAAACGAGCCCGTCACCGAAAATACCCAGATCTATCTCGCCGATACGCTGGGCGAGACCGGCACCTGGTACGCGCTCTGCCCGCTGGTCTTCCTCGGCGGTTCCCTGCTGCAGATCGGCGGCCACAACCCGTTCGAACCGGCGCAGGCGGGCGCGGCAGTGATCACCGGCCCCGGCACCTACAATTTCGCCGAAACCTTCGCCCCGCTCATCGCAAACGGCGGCGCCGTCGAGGTCAAAACCGCCGAAGATCTAACGAACGCCGTCTCCCATTGGCTGCAGGACGAGGCATCCTTCTCCGCAGCTCGCACCGCCGCCAGCAGCTGCGTCACCCAGCAACAAGCCGCCCTCGACACCGTCATCGACACGCTCTGCGATCAGTTGTCCCTCAAATGACCCCACACCTTCATCTTTTTACAAGTACTCCGGGGAGCGCGAGGGGCTGGCCCCTCGCACCCGACCTCTCCATCACGCCGCAGGCATCCGCTGTTCGACAATCTCGGCCCACCAGCTGCACCCGGCCGGAATCGCCTCGTCGTTGAAGTTGTATTCCGGGTGATGCACCATCGCGGTGTCGCCATTGCCGACCAGAATGTAGGCCCCCGGGCGCTCCTCGAGCATGAACGCGAAATCCTCGCCCCCCATGACCAGCGGCGCCTCTTCGCACTCGCCCGAGACGGCCCGCGCCACAACAGCGGCGAACTCGGTCTGCTCGTCGCTGTTCACCATCACCGGATAGCCCCGGATATAGGTGATGTCCGCCGTACCGCCGAAGGTCGCCGCGATGCCGTTGCAGATCTCGCCAATCCGCTTTTCGGCCAGATCGCGCATCTCCTTGCTCATCGTGCGCACGGTGCCTTTAATCTGCACCGTCTGCGGGATCACGTTGAACGCCTTGGACGAGGTCTCGAACGAGGTGACCGAGACCACCACCTGATCGATCGGATCGGCATTGCGCGACGCAATCGTCTGCAGCGCCAGCACCGTCTGCGCCGCCATCACCGTGGTATCGACGGTTTCCTGCGGCTTGGCCGCGTGCCCGCCACGCCCCTCCAGCGTGATGTCGAATTGATCGGTGGCGGCAAAGAACGCACCGGGACGGATGGCGAACGAGCCAACCGGCCTGCCCGGCCAGTTGTGCATCCCGTAAACCTCTTGAATGTTCCAGCGCTCCATCATGCCGTCTTCACACATCTCGCGGCCACCGCCGCCACCCTCTTCGGCGGGCTGGAAGATCACCACCACGGTGCCGTCGAAATTGCGGGTCTCGGACAGGTATTTCGCCGCGCCCAGCAGCATCGCCGTGTGGCCGTCATGACCGCAGGCATGCATCGCGCCCGGCGTTTTCGAGGCATAATCCAGCCCGGTCGCCTCAAGGATCGGCAGCGCATCCATATCGGCGCGCAGACCGATGACCTTGCCCTTGCTGTCGGACTTGCCCTTGATCACGCCGACCACACCGGTGCGGCCAATGCCGGTGACCACCTCGTCACAGCTAAACTCCTTCAGCTTCTCGGCCACCAACGCGCTTGTGCGATGGGTTTCGAACAGGATTTCCGGGTTCTCGTGAATGTCTTGTCGCCATGCGGTGATTTCACCCTGCAACTCGGCAAAACGATTCTTGACTGGCATATCTTGTCTCTCCTTGGAATTCTCAAGCCGCCGGCATCCGGCGCTCGACCATTTCGGCAAACCACGAGCATCCCAGCGGGATGATCTCGTCGTTGAAATCGTATTCGGGGTGGTGCAGCCCGGCGCTGTGGCCATTGCCCAACATGATGAAGGCGCCCGGGCGTTCCTCGAGCATGAATGAGAAA
This sequence comes from Ruegeria sp. HKCCD8929, assembly GCF_013031405.1. Classification (GTDB taxonomy): domain Bacteria; phylum Pseudomonadota; class Alphaproteobacteria; order Rhodobacterales; family Rhodobacteraceae; genus Ruegeria. The sequence goes on from NZ_WPZY01000011.1 coordinate 68,007, forward strand.
TCCTCGCCCCCCATCACCATCGGCGCCTCGTCGCAGCTGCCACCTACCGCAATCGCGGCCTCGGTGGCATGTGCAGTCGGCTCGGCGGCGTTGATCGTCACCGGCACGCCGCGCGAATAGGTGACTTCGGCATTGCCGCCGAACGTGGCGGCGATGCCCTGCACTACCTCACCAAGACGTTGCTCGATCAACTCGCGCATCTCGTTCGAATGGGTCCGCACCGTGCCGCGCAGACGGGCCGATTGCGGGATCACGTTGAACGCGTTCGAGGAGGTTTCAACCGACGTCACCGACAGCACCGCCTGCAGAATAGGATCGGCATTGCGCGACACGATGGTTTGCAGCGCGACGATGACCTGAGACAGCATCACGGTGGTATCTATCGTCTCCTGCGGTTTGGCGGCGTGACCGCCGCGGCCTTCGAGGTGTATGTCGAACTCGTCCGCTGCGGCCAGCAATGGGCCAGAGCGGATGGCGAACTGTCCGGTGGGCAGCCCCGGCATGTTGTGCATGGCATAGACCTCCTGAATGCCGAACCGGTCCATCAGCCCGTCCTTGCACATCGCCCCGGCGCCATTGCCGCCCTCTTCGGCGGGCTGAAAGATCACCACCGCCGTGCCGTCAAAATTCCGCGTCTCAGCCAGGTATTTCGCAGCCCCCAGCACCATTGCCGTGTGGCCGTCGTGACCGCAGGCATGCATCGCGCCCGGCGTCTTCGAGGCGTGGTCCAGCCCCGTCTGCTCCTGCATCGGCAGGGCATCCATGTCGGCACGCAGGCCGATCACCCTGCCTTGTGTATCCGTCTTGCCACGGATCACGCCGACCACACCGGTTCGGCCAATGCCGGTCACCACCTCGTCACAGCCGAAAGCAGCCAGCTTTTCCGCCACCAGCGCGCTGGTACGGTGGGTGTCATAGAGGATCTCGGGGTGCTCGTGAATGTCGCGCCGCCAGGCGGTGATCTCGCCACGCATCTCCGCAAGGCGGTTCTTGATCGGCATATCTGTCTCTCCCTGTCACGCCACCGGCATGCGCCGTTCCACCAATTCCGCAAACCAGCTGCACCCGGCGGGAATGGCACCGTCATCAAAGTTGTAGGCGGGGTGATGGCACATGGCCGTGTCCCCGTTCCCGATGAAGATATAGGCGCCGGGCCGTTCTTCCAGCATGTAGGCGAAATCTTCTGACGGCATGATCGGGTCGGTGTTCGAATTTACCTTGCCGGCAACCGCTTCGGCCGCTTCGGCGGCGTGGCGCGTCTCGGTCTCGGAATTGACCGTGACCGGATAGCCAGGGGTCCAGGTCACCTCGGCCCTGGCCCCGAAGGCAGAGGCGGTGTCTTCGGCGATCCGGCGCACCCGTTCCTCAGCGATGGCGCGGTATTCCGGGTCCAGCGTGCGCACCGTGCCAAGAAGGCGCGCGGTATGGGCGATCACGTTCGAGGCCACGCTGTCGGTTTCGAACGTGCCCACCGTCAGCACCACCCGCTTGACCGGATCGACCGTGCGCGCCACCACCGATTGCAGGGACACCACGATCTGCGAGGCGACCAGCGTGGTGTCCACCGCGTCATGAGGCGCCGCCGCATGGCCGCCCTTGCCAGTCACGACGATCTCGAACTCGTCGGACGAGGCCAGCAGCGCGCCGGGTCGGATGGCAAACTCGCCCACCGCCATGCCGGGCATGTTGTGCATGCCATAAACCTCCTGAATACCCCAGCGCTCCATCAGCCCGTCCTGACACATGGCAAGGCCTCCAGCGCCGCCTTCTTCGGCGGGCTGAAAGATCAGCACGGCGGTGCCGTCGAAATTGCGCGTCTCGGCGAGGTACTTCGCAGCACCCAGCAACATCGAGGTGTGGCCGTCATGGCCGCAGGCGTGCATCTTTCCGGGCACGCTCGAGGCATAATCGAGCCCCGTCGCCTCTTCGATCGGAAGCGCGTCCATATCGGCGCGCAGGCCGATCACGCGGCCCTTACTGCCGCTCTTGCCCTTGATCACTGCCACCACACCGGTCTTGCCGATGCCGGTGGTGATGTCATCGACGCCAAAGGATTTCAGCCGCTCGACCACGAAGGCCGCGGTTTCATGCACGTCATACAGCAGTTCCGGATGGGCATGCAGATGGCGGCGCCAGCCGGTAATCTCGTCATGCATATCGGCCAGTCGGTTCTTGATCGGCATATCCGGTCCTCCCTCCTCGTTTACCTTGAACTTCCGGCGTATTTGTCACCAACATCTTCGCGCACCGGATGGGTGTCGTAGTAGATCCGCATGGCCACAAACCTGTCGCCGGGCCCAAAGGTGAAATGATCCACGCCTTCAAATACGATCTGCTCGCCGCTGTTCAAAACCCATTCGTATTGAAAACGAGCCGCTGCGGTTCGACCGCCTTCACCGAACAGAACATCCAGGACCGTAAGCTTGCTTGATGCCGAAGCTGCATCGAGTTTGGCGAAAAACTCAGGTGCCTTCATGATCCCCAGAAACGGAGAATGAACGTCGGCATCCGGCGCGAAGAGCTGCAGAATAGCGGGGATGTCACCGGCGGTCAGGGCTTCGAAATAGGAGTGTATTCTTTCTGACCGCGCCGCTGACATGCCTCACTCCACTAATCGGTCCAGCAATCGTTCCATGAACTCATGGCCCGCGTTGAATTGCTCCACCGTGATGAACTCGTTTGGCTGATGCGCCTGTGCGATGTCGCCGGGGCCGCAGATGACGGCGGAGTAGCCTGCTTCCTGGAACTGCCCGGCCTCGGTGCCGTAGCTGACCACATGCGTGGCGTTGTCGCCGGTCAGGGTACGCACCAGCGTCTCTGCCTCGCCGCCATTCTCGGGCTGTAAGGCGGGGACGGCGAATTTCTCGGTCACGTCGATGCGGGCCTCGGGATGCACCGCCTGCATCTGAGCCTCGACCTCGCGCACCTGATCCAGATAGGCCTCACGCCAGATCTCGGGCACCTCACCGGGCACGGTGCGGAAATCCATCATGAAACGGCAATCCTTGGCGGTGATATTATGCGCGGTGCCACCTTCGATCATGCCCACATGGCAGGTGGTCCAGGGCGGATCGAACATGGCCGCGACGCCCATCGGCTGGGCCGCCATGTTGCGCGCGTTTCTCTGGTTGGCCCAGTCGATCAGCGGCGCGGCGGACATGACGGCATTGACGCCCGTGTGCATGATCGAGCTGTGAACCTCATACCCCACCACATGAGTGTCAAAGCCGAACCCACCCTTGTGCCCGGTGACCGCCTGCATCATCGATGGCTCGCCAACGACAACCGCCGAACCCTTGGGCAAGACGTCTTGCATCGCAACAATCATCGGCGGGGCACCGGTGCAGCCCACCTCTTCGTCGAAACTCAGCGCCAGTTGCAGCGGGCGCTTGATCCCGCGGTGCTGTGCCTCGACCAGAGCCCATATCGCCAGCGCGTCGAAGCCTTTCATGTCGCAGGTGCCGCGCCCGAAATACTTGCCGTCGCGCTCGGTCACGGTGAACGGATCGCTGTCCCAGGGTTGGCCATCGACCGGCACCACATCGGTGTGCCCGGAAAGGACAATCGCACCCTTTTCCACAGGCCCGACATGGGCAAACAGCGCAGCCTTGTGCGGTTGATCCGGGTCGGGCCAGCGATGCGCGGTGATGCCGTGGCTGACCATATAATCCTCGACCCAGTCGATCAGCGGCAGGTTGGTGTCGCGGCTCACGGTGGGAAAGGAGATCAGCTTGGTCATGATCTCCAGAGGCGTCAGGCGCTGGGACATCGGATCAATACCCGCTGTCAGTGGTCAGGATGTAGTGCCCCGGCTCGACCTCGCGGTATTCCGACGGTTCCGGCTTGTAATCCAGAGGATGAATTGGCGACGGGATCGGTTTGAAATTCAAGTCTTTTTCCGATTTCCTCTTGTTCGGGTCGGCGATCGGCACCGCTTTCATCAGCGCCTGCGTATAGGCATGCTGTGGGTTCTCGAAGACGCGCGCACGGGGGCCAAGCTCGACGATGCGGCCCAGATACATGACACCCACATGATGGCTGACGCGCTCGACCACGGCCATGTCGTGACTGATGAAGAGATAGCTGAGCCCCAGCTCGGCCTGCAACTCCATCATCAGGTTCAGCACCTGCGCCTGCACCGACACGTCCAGCGCCGAGACCGCTTCATCCGCGATGATCAGCTTGGGGTTCAGCGCCAGAGCCCGCGCGATGGCAATCCGTTGGCGCTGGCCACCCGACATCTCATGCGGAAAGCGGCGCATGAAGCTGCGCGGCAAGTGTACCCGGTCGAACAGGTTCGCCACCCGATCCTGCAACTCCGATCCCGAGGCAACGCCATAGTTCCGCATCGGCTCGGCCACCTGATCGACCAGCTGCATCTGCGGATTGAGCGAGGCGAACGGGTCCTGAAAGATCATCTGCATGTCCAGACGGGCCTGCCGCAGGCCTTTCTGGTCCAGCTTCATGATATCGACGCCGTCCAGATTGACCTCACCCGCCATCGGCTCGACCAGCCGCAGGATCGAGCGGCCCGCCGTCGACTTGCCGCAGCCGGATTCGCCCACGAGGCTGAGCGTCTGGCCCTTGTTCAGCGTAAACGACACATCCTCGACCGCGTGCACGTTCGAGATGGTGCGCCGCAGCAGCCCGCCTTTGACCGGGAACCTTGTGGTCAGGTTCTTGACCGTCAGCAGCACCTCTTCGGTGCCTGGGATCGGGTCGATATTCTGGCCTTCGACCCCCAGCAGCTTCATCGGCTCGGGTGCCGCCTTGCCGCGCATTTCGCCCAGCTTCGGCACTGCCGCCAGCAGGGATTTGGTGTAGTCGTGCTGCGGGTTCTCGAAAATCTCGTTGACCGTGCCCTCTTCGACCTTGTTGCCGCGGAACATGACCACCACGCGGTCGGCCATCTGCGCCACGACGGCCATATCATGGGTGATGAACATCACCGCCGTGCCGGTCTCGCGCTTGAGCCGGTCCATCAGAGCCAGAATCTCGGCCTGAATGGTCACGTCCAGCGCCGTGGTCGGCTCATCCGCGATCAGCAGGCGCGGCTCACAGGCCATCGCCATGGCGATCACCACCCGCTGACGCATCCCGCCCGACAGCTCGTGCGGATACTGCCGCAGCCGCCGCTCGGGTTCGGGAATACGAACCTGCCGCAGCAATTCCAGCGCGCGCGCCTCGGCATCGGTCTTGGACATGTCCCTGTGGATGCGCAGACCTTCGGTCAATTGGCGGCCCACGGTAAAGACCGGATTCAGCGCCGTCATCGGCTCCTGAAAGATCATTCCGATCTCGTTGCCGCGAATCTGCTTCATCAGATCCTGATCCATATCGGCCAGATTCGCCTCGCCGCCGTCACGGCGATCAAAGAGCAGTTCACCACCCGCAATCTCGCCACCGCCGAATTCCACAAGCCGCATCAGAGACAGAGACGAGACCGACTTGCCTGACCCGGATTCGCCAACGATACAAACCGTTTCACCCGGTTTCACCTCAAACGAAACATCTTCGACGCCGACAACAGGGCCGTCCTTGGTCTGAAATTCGACACGCAGTTTCCTGATCTGTGCAATAGGCTGATCCAGCACGTGTGCGCTCCCCTTGGCCGCCCCTGATGGTTGAGAGCCAAACGCTAAGGCCGCGAGGCGGGGAAAGTCAAATCCATTGCGGTTTTTCCCGACGGCAAGGCTTGCAATTTTCCAAAACTCTGTTTCGATACAGCTCGTAACCGTTCTGGGGGAGAGAGCGACATTCACGGAACGCAGCCTGCGTTTCGATTTTGTTTCAACAGTTTGAACCCGAAACGGCAACGCCAAATCCGCAGGCACTGCGGAGATAATCGAGACACGTAAGTGTCCAACATGGAGTGTATAATGAAAGTCAAAGCTCTTTTACTCGGCGCGATTGCGAGCACGGCGCTGGCCCCCGCGGCCTTTGCCGAGCGCGGATCGGACGGCAATGTCAGCATTATCTACTGGCAGGCCCCGTCGATCCTGAACCCGTTCCTGTCGGGCGGCACCAAGGACGTCGAATCCTCGTCGCTCGTCATCGAACCGCTTGCCCGTTACGACCAGGACGGCAACATGGTGCCTTATCTGGCCGCCGAGATTCCGACCGTCGAGAATGGCGGCGTGAGCGAGGATCTGACCTCGATCACCTGGAAGATCGCGCCAGGCATCACGTGGTCCGACGGCACTCCGTTCACCTCGGCTGACGTGAAATTCACTGCCGATTACTGCATGCATCCCGAAGGCGGCTGCGCGCAGGTGACCAAGTTCGAAGGCGTGACCTCGGTCGAGGCGCTGGACGATCTGACCGTCAAGGTCACCTTCGACAAGCCGACCCCCTTCCCATACGGACCCTTCGTGGGCGGCGAAAGTCCAATTATTCAGGCCGCTCAATTCGCTGAGTGCATGGGCGCCAAGGCCCCCGAATGCACCACCGAGAACTTTGGCCCTATCGGCACCGGCCCGTTTGTCGTCACCGAGTTCAAGCCGAACGACGTGATCACCATGAAGGCCAACGACAACTATCGTGACCCGAACAAGCCGGCGTTTGCGACGCTGACCTTCAAGGGCGGCGGCGATGCGACTGCGGCCGGCCGGGCCGTGATGGAAACCGGCGAGTTTGACTATGCCTGGAACCTGCAACTGGCGCCGGAAGTGATCGCGCAGATGGAAGCAGGCGGCAAAGGCGTTCCGGTGGCAGGCTTCGGCCCGCTGGTTGAACGCATCATGCTGAACCAGACCAACCCCTCGCCCGATCTGGCCGAAGGCGAACGCTCGACCGCCACACATCCGCATCCGTTCCTGCAGGATCCGGCCGTTTACAAGGCGATGTCGCTGGCCATCGACCGTCCGCTGCTGGTTGAAATTGGCTATGGCAAGGCCGGTCAGGTGACCTGTAACTGGGTTCCCGCGCCTGCTGCGGTGAACTCGACCACCTTCACCTGCGACCAGCAGGACATCGAAGGTGCCAAGAAGCTGCTGGACGATGCGGGCATCGTCGACACCAATGGTGACGGCGTGCGCGAAAAGGACGGCGTGCCGCTCAAGATCGTCTATCAGACCTCGACCAACGCGGTGCGTCAGGACTTCCAGGCGCTGATCAAGGAGTGGTGGAGCCAGATCGGCATCGAAACCGAGCTGCGCAACATCAACGCATCCGTGTTCTTCGGCGGTGACCCGGGTTCGCCCGACACCTTCCAGAAGTTCTATGCCGACGTTGAAATGTACGCCAACACCTTCAACGGCACCGACCCGCAGTCCTATCTGGGCAACGGCCTGTGCGACAAGGCACCCAAGCCGGAAAGCCAGTGGCAGGGTGAGAACATCAGCCGCTTCTGCAACGAAGAGTTCGACCAACTGCACGCGCAACTGGCCGAAACCGCCGATGCAGACGCCCGGGCCGAGATCGCCCGTCGTCTGAACGACATCATGGTGGAAAACGGCGGCATGATCCCGCTGGTGCACCGTGGCCGTATTTCCGCACACTCGACCACGCTGGGCGGTGTGGTTCTGAATGTGTGGGATAGTGAGCTGTGGAACGCAGCTGACTGGTTCCGCAAGACCGGTTCCTAAGCGTTAGTCTTGCAATGCCGCGCTCCGGTCTCTTTCGGGGCGCGGCCTCTGGCATCTGACTCAAGAAAAAGACTCATAAACAAAGGCGCACCCGAATGCTGACCTTCACCATCCGCCGTCTGGTCCTTGCCGTTCCGACGCTTTTGTTCATCAGTCTTGTGATCTTCCTGTTACTTGAGCTTGCCCCGGGCGATCCCATGGCGCAGGTGCCACTGACGGTGCCTCCGGACGTCAAGGAAAAGATGCGCGAGGCGCTGGGGCTGGGCCAGCCGATGCATATCCGGTTCTGGAAGTGGATCGTGCAGTTCTTCTGGATCGAGCCGCAGGTGCTGATCGATTCGATGTTCGGCACCACCTTCTCGCAAGGCGACTTGCGGGTGATCTCGTGGCAGACCCGCTCGCCGGTGATGGACATCGTCGTGCAGCGCATCCCGCAGACTCTGTGGGTTGTCGGCACAGCTTATGTCGTCGCCATCCTGATCGCCCTGCCAATCGGCATCTATTCGGCCTACCGCCAGTATTCATGGTTCGATCAGGCCGGTACCTTCGTGTCAATGGTGGGCTTTTCTGTGCCGCCCTTCTTCTCCGGGGTTCTGGTCATCGTGATCTTCTCAGTTCAGTTGGGTTGGTTCCCGTCGATCTATGACACGACGCACCGGGTCGACGACTGGGACAGCTTCGTCTACCAGCTCAGGCAGATGATCATGCCGGTGATGGTGCTGGCGCTACAGATCACCGCGCAGCTCAGCCGGTTCATGCGCGCCTCGATGCTGGACAACCTCAACCAGGACTATGTCCGCACCGCGCGCGCCAAGGGTCTGAGTGAATATACCGTGGTCATGGTGCATGTCCTGCGCAACTCGATGATCCCGGTTGTCACTGTGATCGCGCTGGGAATTCCGGCCATTTTCGGCGGTGCCATCATCACCGAGCAGGTGTTCAAGGTGAATGGCATCGGCCAGTTGCTGATCGGCGCCATTCAGGCCAATGACCTGCCAATGGTGCAGACGCTCACCTTTATCTTCGCCGTGCTGATCGTGCTTTTCAATCTGATCGCCGACGTTCTCTATGGTATTCTGGACCCGAGGATCCGCTATGACTGATAAGGATCGCACAGACACACTGGTCCCCGACGAGGGGCTCGCCCCGGCCTCGACCGCCCTGCCGACCACCGACGTGATGGAGGAGTTGGCGACCCCACCCCGCAGCCAATGGCGGGATGTCTGGGATCAATTCAAATCGCACAAGGGCGCGATGCTGGGCGCGATGCTGTTCATCTTCATCGTCGCTGGCGTCTATCTGGGGCCATACCTGTGGAGTATCGATCCCACGCAGATCGACATCCGCGCACGCAATCAGGGGCCAAGCTGGGCGCACCCGTTCGGAACCGACCAACTGGGCCGCGATATCCTGGCGCGGATGATGTCCGGCGGGCAGACCTCGGTCTCGGTGGGCATCACCGCGATGCTGCTGGCGCTGTTCCTGGGCTCGTTCATCGGGGTCGTCGCCGGTTTCTTCAGACGGCTGGACGGGCCGCTGATGCGCCTGACCGATCTGTTCCTGGCCCTGCCCCTGCTGCCGCTCCTGCTGGTCATGATGCTGCTCTTCCGCGAGCCCCTGTCCGCCGCCTTCGGCTTGGAGCGCGGGATTTTCATCCTGATCGTCTGTGCCATTGGCATCACGTCCTGGATGCCGACCGCAAGGATCGTGCGTGGCGATGTTCTCGCGATCAAGGAGCGTGAGTTCGTGCTGGCCGCCCGATCTATCGGCACCAGTAACTCGCAGATCATCACCCGGCACATCCTGCCCAACGTGCTGTCACCGATCATGGTGTCGGCAACGCTGGGGATTGCAACCGCAATCATCACGGAAAGTGCTCTGTCCTTTCTGGGTCTCGGCTTCCCGCCTGACTTCCCGACATGGGGCCGGTTGCTGTTCGACGGTGTCGACTATCTGCAGCAGTACCCCGAGCGGGTGTTCTGGCCCGGTCTGGCGATCTCACTGACCGTGCTGAGCGTGAACTATCTTGGCGACGGGCTACGCGATGCGCTGGACCCGAGGATCCGGGGGCGCTGAGCCGAAGCATTGCGAAGACATGGCGGCCGCTCCGCTTGGGGCGGCCGTTTTCTTTTGCGTATTTTTGGCAAGAAGAAGCAGGGGGTGGGTAAGGCCGGTCAGGTTTGCCGCGTGTCCAGCCGTTTGCGGATACGCCGGATCGACCACCAGACGGCGGCAACGACCGGCAGGGTGATCAGGGCCGTGAGTGTGCCCTTGCTGATCCCGGCCGCGGTGAGTGGGTAGAGCAGATAGCCGGCCAGTGACACAGCGTAATAGCTGATCGCCACGACCGACAACCCCTCGACCGTGTGCTGAAGGCGCAGCGCCAGTGCGGAGCGGCGGTCCATGCTTTCCAACAGCGCCTGATTCTGGGCACTGCGCTCCACATCGACCCGGGTGCGCAGCAACTCTCCAGCGCGGATGGCCCGGTCTGACAGCGCGCGCAGGCGGGTTTCCGTGGATTTGACGGTGCGGATCGCGGGCTCGTATCGCCGCACCATGAAGTCGGAGAACGTCTGGCGCCCCTCGAACCGGTCTTCGCGCAGGGCCTCGACCCGCCGGGTCACGATGGCCTCATAGGCGCCGGTCGCGCCGAAGCGGAAGGTGCAGCGGGCTGCCATGGTCTCAAGCCTTGTGGAGGTCGAGAGCAATTGCGGCAGCAGTTCCTCGGGGCCGGCGTCGCCATCGGTCATCTCGGTCATCAGCTCCGTCAGCCGGCTATCGAGCTCACCGAGTTCAGGGGCCAGTTTCTTGACCCGGGCAAAGCCCAGCATCGACATCGCCTTGTAGGTCTCGATCTCGCACAGGCGCTGGATGATCTGCCCGGTACGCTGACGCCCGGTGCCTTCCGAGGTAAAAACGGCGAAACGCATATGCCCCGCCGGGTCGATGCGAAAGTCACTGGCGGCGACTGCCGCATCGTCCAGCACCCGCGCGGCGGCGAGGCTTTCGGCAGCGAACCACTCCGACAGGCTCGCATTGATCTGATCGTTGGCGGGGCACGGTGCCACCCGCATCAGGATCGAAGTCACCCGCTGACCGGGGCTGTCCGCCAGCCAGTCGGGCGGGAAGATCTCGAAATCGGCGGGGTTGAAGGCGCGGTCGCTGACGCCTTGGGAAAAGGCGGTGTAGGTGACGAACTCGGTGTGCTGTTCCCATTTCAGCCAGTGCCGCCCGATTTGCCCGGAATAATGCGTGGCACCGGGCTGAGGATGCGGGGCACCGTGCCGGTCGAGCAGGCTCAGCAGATGTGCCCGATCCTGCTCGCGATCGCGCCCGGCGGCGTTGACCGGCTGTTTGATGGCCAGAAACACAACCGTGCACGGGGCCGCAGACGACGGAAAGGGCCGCGCGTGCAGCTCGTTGGCCAGCGCATAGCGCAAGGGATGGTCGTCTATCGGTGTCATCGGCGGCTCCTGCAGATCCGCGCCACTATACGCAGTATCGGAAATACATCAATTCTCTTTTGTTTCAGTTACTTACCGGGATACCAAAGTATACACCCCATGTGAGCGCCACCAGTATGGGATCAGAGCGGGTGAGACTCCCGAAAGAAAAAGGGCGCCCCGAAGAGCGCCCTGATTAAATCACTGCCCTGCCGTCAGTTGATCATGGGCAGCAGCTTGTCGAGGCTGGCCTTTGCATCGCCGTAGAACATGCGGGTGTTCTCCTTGAAAAACAGCGGGTTCTCGATGCCGGAGTAGCCGGTGCCCTGACCGCGTTTCGACACGAAGACCTGCTTGGCCTTCCAGCACTCCAGAACCGGCATCCCCGCGATGGGAGAGTTCGGGTCATCCTGCGCCGCCGGGTTCACGATGTCGTTCGAGCCGATGACGATGGCCACATCTGTTTCCGGGAAGTCCTCGTTGATCTCGTCCATTTCCAGAACGATGTCATAGGGCACCTTGGCCTCGGCCAGCAGCACGTTCATGTGCCCCGGCAGACGGCCCGCAACGGGGTGAATGGCGAACCGTACCTCTTTGCCCTGCGCGCGCAGTTTGCGGGTCAACTCGCTGACCGCCTGCTGCGCCTGCGCCACCGCCATGCCGTAGCCGGGGATGATGATGACGCTATCGGCGTCGTTCAGCGCCGCAGAAACACCGTCGGCCTCGATGGCGATCATCTCGCCCTCGACCGCCATCTGCTCACCCTGCGGGCCGCCGAAGCCGCCGAGGATCACGCTGACGAAATGCCGGTTCATCGCCTTGCACATGATGTAGCTGAGGATCGCACCGCTTGAGCCCACCAGCGCGCCCACCACGATCAGCAGGTCGTTACCCAAGGAGAAGCCGATGGCGGCCGCCGCCCAGCCTGAGTAGGAGTTCAGCATCGACACAACCACGGGCATGTCGGCGCCGCCGATACCCATGATCAGGTGATAGCCGATGAACAGTGACGCCAGCGTCATCAGGAACAGCGGGAAGAAGCCGCCGGTGTTGAAATACCAGATCAGGCAGAGGAACGAGAGCGCCGCCGCGCCCGCGTTCAGCATGTGACCGCCCGGCAGTTTCGTGGCCGCCGAGGTTACCTTGCCCGCCAGTTTGCCATAAGCGATGACCGAGCCGGTAAAGGTGATCGCACCGATGAAGATACCAAGGAACAGTTCGACCCGCAGGATGCTGATCTCGGCGCTGCTTTTCTTGGCCAGAAGCGCGGCAAAGCCCTCAAGCGCCTTCTTCCCGGTGTCGTCCATGAGCAGAACGCGGCCTAGTTCGAAATGCGCGTTGAAACCCACGAAAACCGCAGCCAGACCGACCAGCGAGTGCATCGCCGCCACAAGCTGCGGCATCTCGGTCATCTGCACACGCTGCGCAACATAGGTGCCAATAAAACCGCCGCCCGCGATCAGCAGCAGCGACAGCAGCCACAGGCCCGAGCCCGGACCAGCCAGCGTTGCAAAGACCGCCAGCGCCATGCCGACGATGCCGTACCAGACCGCACGCTTGGCGCTTTCCTGGTTCGACAGGCCGCCGAGCGAAAGAATGAAGAGAACAGCCGCGACAACATAGGCGGCGGTGGTGAAGCCAAATTCCATCTACCCGGCCTCCTTAAGATTTCTGGAACATGGCGAGCATGCGCCGGGTTACGAGGAAGCCGCCGAAGATGTTGATCCCGGCCATGAAGACGCTGAGCGCCGCCAGCAGGATCACCAGGAAGGACCCCGACCCGATCTGCATCAGCGCACCCAGAATGATGATCGACGAGATCGCGTTGGTCACCGCCATCAGCGGAGTGTGCAGCGAATGCGACACGCCCCAGATCACCTGAAAGCCCACGAATACGGCCAACACGAACACGATAAAGTGCTGCATGAAGCTGGCCGGCGCGATGGCCCCCACCAGCAGCATCAGCGCACCGCCGACGGCCAGCAGCGTCACTTGGCTTTTGGTCTGCTGCTTGAACTCGGCAACCTCCTGCGCCCGCTTTTCTTCCGGCGTCAGCTCCTTGACTTCCTTTTTGGGCTGAGCGGCGATCGCCTGCACCTTGGGCGGCGGCGGCGGGAAAGTGATCTCGCCGTCAAACGTCACAGTCGAGCCCCGGATCACGTCGTCTTCCATGTCGTGATTGACCTGCCCGTCCTTCTCGGGCGTCAGGTCGGTCATCATGTGACGGATGTTGGTGGCATACAGTGACGAGGATTGCGCCGCCATCCGGCTGGGGAAGTCGGTGTAGCCGACGATGGTCACGCCATTGTCGGTGACAACCTTTTCGTCGGCCACCGTGCCTTCGACATTGCCGCCACGCTCGGCGGCCAGATCAACGATCACCGAGCCCGGCTTCATCGCGGCGACCATATCCTCAAGCCACAGCTTGGGCGCCTCGCGGTTGGGGATCAGGGCGGTGGTGATGACGATATCCATTTCCGGAGCCAGTTCGCGGAACTTGGCCAACTGTGCGTTGCGGAATTCTTCCGACTGCACGCTGGCATACCCGCCGGTGGCGGCGCCATCCTGCTGCTCTTCCTCGAAATCCAGATAGACGAACTCGGCGCCCATGGATTCGACCTGCTCGGCCACTTCGGGGCGCACGTCGAAGGCGTAGGTGATCGCACCCAGCGAGGTCGAGGTGCCGATGGCGGCCAGGCCGGCCACGCCCGCGCCCACGACCAGCACCTTGGCGGGCGGCACTTTACCGGCGGCGGTCACCTGACCGGTGAAGAAACGGCCAAAGTTGTTGCCCGCCTCGATCACCGCGCGGTAGCCCGCGATATTGGCCATGGATGACAGCGCGTCCATCTTTTGCGCGCGCGAGATACGTGGCACCATTTCCATGGCGATCACGTTGGCGCCCTTGGCTTTGGCGGCCTCCATGCCCTCTTCGTTTCCGGCGGGATTGAAGAAGGAAATCAGCGTCTTGCCCTTGGTCAGGCGTTTCAGCTCGGTGGCGTTCGGCTGGCGCACCTTGGCGACGATATCGGCCGTTTTCCACAGGCTTGCCGCCGTCTTGACGACCTCGACACCGGCGGCCTTGTACGCCTCGTCCGAGAACCCGGCAGCCGCACCGGCCCCGGTTTCGATGGCGCATTCATAGCCCAGTTTTTGCAGCTGCAGCGCACTGTCCGGGGTCATCGCCACCCGGTTCTCGCCGTCAAAGATCTCTTTCGGTGTCCCTATCTTCACCAGTCGGGTCCCCCTAATTTTCAGTCAGGCCAAGCAGAAGGTCAGTATTGTTTGCCAAGCAAACATGTATCTCGCGCAAGATTATTTCGCAAGTGCAGCATTCGGAACGTCAGATCATGGTCCGATTTCCCCTACACCCAGCGCCGCGTCTTGCGTTCATAGCGGGCGAAATCGGCCCGGAACGTGCGGCGCAGACGGTCCTCTTCAGGGAGGATAAAGCGGCGTTCCAGCACCCAGGCAAAAACCGGAATCAGTACCAGCGACAGCACCGCATCAAAGCGCAGGACAAGGCCGGTCAGGATCAGCACGTCCCCCAGATAGATCGGGTTTCGGCTGCGCTTGTAGATGCCGGTCTGCACCATGGCCGACGGTGTTTCATGCGGGATGATGGTGGTGCGGTGGCGGCGGAACTCGACCACGGCGAGGACCATCAGCAGCACCCCGCCGCCGATCAGCAGACCGCTCACAAGATCGGTAAACCCACCCTCCAGAGACAGACCGAACGACAGGTGACGCGACTGGAGCCAGGCCAGAACGGCAAAGCCAACCAGCCAGACCGGCGGCAGATCAATTCGGCGCATGCGCGGTCTCCGTCGCCCGAATTGCAAATGTCTTCATGCCGTTCATGCGGGCCTTCTTATCTGTTTCAGTGGGGGAAGTGCATGTCGCGTGCCCGGGATCGCCAAGAAAAGAACGGTTTTGCCGGACCGGAGGGACAAGCAGGATGATCTCCTGCCGTTGACGTGACGGCAGAACACCGGTTTGCCTGCGGACCTATTCCCACTCCATCTCTTCAAAGACACGCCCCGCATTCTTGGTCGCCAGTTCTTCGAACGTGTCCAGATGGGCCCAGTTGGACTGATCCACATAATAGGCCTCGGCCAGATCACCGCCCGCATCGATATGCGCGCCCACTTTTGCACGCAGGTCCTTGAGATACGCGAGGGTATAGCGCCGCACCTGTTCGAAATTGGTCGGGTGGCCGTGGCCAGGGATGATGTAGGTGGGGGCGATGGGTTCCAGCCGGGTCTCCCAGGTCTCGATCCAGCAACTGGTGCAGGTGTGTTCGAAGATCGGCAGCATACGCTCGTGAAAGGCGATGTCGCCGGCGATCATGATCTCCCATTGCGGGATCCAGACCTGCGTATCACCGGGATCATGCGCGGGGCCAAGGTGCAGTGCCCTGATCTCGATCCCACCCAGAGTGAGCACGTACTCATCCTCAAATATCAGGTTGGCATGTTCGACCCGCGTGCCCTCGGCCCGTTCCTTGTTGTAGCGTCGCATCCCCTGCAGGATGAAATCTCCGTTCTCGCGCGTCTCAGTCACCGCGTCCGCATGGGCCAGAACATCCACCCCCTGATCGCGCCAATAGCCGTTGCCCAGCATGGCATGACCCTGCCCGTTCTCGTTGATGACCAGAACCACCGGCTGATCGGTGACCAGCCGGATCTCGTCATGCAGGGCGGCGGCAAGTCGGTCGGAGGCGCCGGAGTTGATCACCACCACGCCTTCGCCGGTCACGATGAACGAGAGGTTGTTGTTGTGCCCGGCATTCTCGTAGGTCGGCGGCGCGGTAGCACCGATGGCGGAATAGACATGCGGGATCACCTCGACCGGTTTCGAGTACAGCTCGGATTGCGGGTACTGGTCGGCAATGTCTTCGCTGGCAAAGGCCGGAGCGGCGAGTGCGGCCAACAGCAGGACGGACAAGGTTTTGGTCATCAGACCTCCTCAGGGATTCACAATTACATTCACATCTTTGCATTTAATGTGCACCCGTGGGACGGCGCGTCTTGTCACAGGCAGCGCAACCTATAGGGTTCGGGTCAGCAAGGAGGAGCACAGATGACACTCGACGGGAAACACGCGCTGGTGACCGGCGGCGGCACCGGGATCGGTCTGGCCATCGCGCGGGCACTGGCAGCCGAAGGCGCGACCGTGACCATCACCGGGCGGCGACAGGAGGTGCTGGATCAGGTCGCAACCGACCGCATCACTGGCATGGCGATGGATGTCCGTGACGAAGAGAGTGTGGCTAAAGGCATCGCTACGGTCGCTGAAGCGCGCGGGCCGATCCAGATCTGTGTCGCCAATGCGGGCATCGCCGTCGGCAAGACGCTGCAAAAGACCGACATGAGTTTTTGGCGCGACATCATGGCCACCAATCTGGACGGCGCGTTCCTGACCATCCGCGAGAGCCTGCGGTCTATGCTTGAGACGGACTGGGGCCGGGTGATCTCGGTCGCCTCGATCGCCGGGCTGCGCGGCACGCCGGGAGCTGGAGCCTATGCGGCCTCGAAACATGGGCTGATCGGGCTGACCCGCAGCTATTCCGAGGAATTCCTCGGCACCTCCTACACGTTCAACGCGCTCTGCCCCGGTTATGTGGACACCCCGATTGTCGAGCGCAACATCACCTCGATCTCTCAGCGCGCGGGGCTGTCGCAAGACGATGCGCTCAAGGTCATGACAGATCAGAACCGCCACAAGCGTCTGATCCTTCCGGAAGAGGTCGCGGCGGCGGCCCTGTGGCTGGTCCGCCCCGGCTCGCAGAGCATCAACGGGCAGTGTATCGAGATCGCGGGCGGTCAGACCTGATGGGCACGACCGAGGCCATCGTGGGGTTTCTCGTTGTGAACGTGCTGGCCTGGATCACACCGGGGCCGAACATGATCGCGGTGATCAGCGCCTCGCTCAGTGGCGGGCTGCGGGCGGGGCTGGCGACCGCGGCCGGGCTGGCGCTGGCCTCGGTGATCTGGGCCTCGCTCGCGGTTCTGGGGGTCTCGATCCTGTTCGAGCTTTTCCCATGGGCGGTGCAGGCGTTGCGGCTGACAGGCGCGGCCTATCTGTTCTGGATCGGGGTCCGCTCCTTGCGGTCCGCTTTACAGGATGTACCACCGAGCACACCGGAGCGTGCACGCCTGTCCTGGCGCAAGGCCTTTCGGCGCGGGCTGCTCGTCAGCATGGGCAATCCCAAGGCGGCGCTGTTTTACGGCTCGATCCTTACTGCGTTTGTTCCGGCCCATGCCTCGGCACCGGTTCTGATCGGTGTGGTGGCGGTCTGCGGGGTGCTGGCCATGCTGCTGCACACGATCACCGCGACGCTGTTCTCGACGCCGCAGGCCATGGCGGCGTTCGCACGCGGGCGGCGGGCCATTGATGCTCTCTTTGGCCTGATCTTGACCGGGCTGGGCGGCACAGTGATCTGGTCGGTCCTGCGCCGAAGTTGAGGCCGCCGTAGTAGACAGACCGCGCCCAATCGGCTAGGTCAGGAAGCAATTACTTCAAGCTTAAAATATCACGAGGCCATCATGACCGATTTTGCCGCCACCAAGGCGATGTTCGATCTGCCTAAGGGCGTGCTCTATCTGGACGGCAACTCGCTTGGCCCCCTGCCCCGCGCGGCGCAGGCGAGGGTGCAGGAGATGATGGCGGACGAATGGGGCCAGATGCTGATCACCGGCTGGAACAAGGCCGGATGGATGGCGCTGCCCACAGGGCTGGGCGACCGGATCGGACGGCTGATCGGGGCCGAGCCAGGCCATGTGGTGATGGGCGACACGCTGTCGATCAAGGTCTATCAAGCACTCGCCTCGGCACTGGAGTTGAACCCCGACCGCAAGGTGGTGCTGTCGGACAACGGCAACTTTCCCACCGATCTCTACATGGCCGACGGGCTGCTGCGCTCACTGGGCGGCGATTACGAGTTGCGGGTGGTCGACCCGGAGGCGGTCGAGGACGCCATCACCGATGAGATTGCGGTGCTGATGCTGACCGAGGTCGACTACCGCACCGGCCGCCTGCATGACATGAAACGGCTGACCGAAAAGGCCCATGCGCAGGGCGTCCTGACCAACTGGGATCTGGCCCATTCCGCCGGGGCGTTTCCGGTGGATCTGGCGGGCTGTAAGGCCGACTTCGCGGTGGGCTGCACGTACAAGTATCTCAACGGCGGCCCCGGCGCGCCCGCCTTCATCTATGTCGCGCCGCGCCACGCGGACACCGCACGCCCGGCGCTGTCGGGCTGGCTGGGGCATGAGGCACCCTTTGCCTTCGACCTCGACTATCGTCCCGGCGAAGGGATCGAGCGGATGCGGGTCGGCACGCCGCCGGTGATCCAACTGACCGCGCTGACATCGGCCATGGATGTCTGGGACATGGCCGATATCGCCGATGTGCGCGCGAAATCCGTTGAACTGACCGAGTTGTTCATCGCCGGGGTCGAGGCCACCTGCCCTGAGTTGCAACTGGCCAGCCCGCGCGATCCGGCCCTGCGCGGCAGTCAGGTCTCGTTCCGCTTCCAGGAAGGCTACGCCGTCATGCAGGCCCTGATCGCGCGCGGTGTGATCGGCGATTTCCGGGCGCCGGACATCATGCGCTTCGGCTTTACACCGCTTTATATCGACGAGAGCGATGTGCAGGGCGCCGTCGACATCCTTGCCGACATCATGACCAACCGACTGTGGGACAAGCCGGAATACAAGATCCGGCAAAAGGTCACCTGACCTCCAGCCCTGCCCCGATCAAAGCCGCCAGTTGGGCCACGCGGGTGGTGTAGTCGTCATAACTCGGCACCGCGGCCTTGATCCCCTTGAGAGCGGCGGTGATCGTCGCGGCCACATCCTGCGCCTCGCCGGTCAGCCGCACCCGGCCTTGCGCCGCCTCACGCTCCAGCCAGTCCGCATAAAGATCGCGCAGCCGCGCCTCGCCCGCGTCGGAAATATCCGAGGACGTCGCGTTGCTCGCATCCAGCAACTCCATTCCATGCGGAGAGCTGAGCATTGCCGCCATCACGTCGCCGCCCTGCGCCGAAAAGGCACGGGCGATCAGATCCCGTATGGTTCCCTCCCCGCCCAGCGCCTCGGCCACATCCGCCGCCGCCATGTCGTAATAGTGCTGCGCCAGACTGCGAAAGATCGCCTCTTTGTTCTTGTAATGCAGATACACCGCCGGGCGGGACATCCCCGCGCCGCGCGCTATGTCATCCATCGAGGTCTTGCGGAATCCATATGCCGCAAAGGCCTGCCAGGCCGACATCAGAATCGCCTTCTGTTTGGGATCGACATCCAGATCTTTCATGATCCGACCTCTGACAGTTCGAACACTATTTGTCAATTGACATGCTGACACTTTCAATTAATTATGTCAGCAACCCTAGCTTCAGCGGAGACAAACGCGCCATGGCAACCTCTCTCACCATCAACGGCACGGCGCATCAGGTGGACCTGCCTGACGACGTGCCCCTTTTGTGGGTCCTGCGGGACGAGATCGGACTGACCGGCACCAAATTCGGCTGCGGTGTGTCCGCGTGCGGCGCCTGCACCGTGCATATCGACGGCGAGGCGGTGCGGTCCTGCCAAATCGCGCTGTCGGATGTGCAGGGCGAGGTGACCACCATCGAAGGCGTCGGCTCCCCCGACGCCATGTCCGCGATCCAGCGGGCCTGGGTCGCGCATCAGGTGGCGCAATGCGGCTATTGCCAGTCGGGCCAGATCATGCAGGCGGCCTCGCTGCTGGCACAGAACCCGGCGCCGACGGATGCCGAGATCGACGAGGCGATGCAGGGCAACCTGTGCCGCTGCGGTACCTACCCCCGCATCCGCGCCGCGATCCATGATGCGGCCGCCCGGATGAAGGAGGCGTAAGAGATGGCAAGCATTGGTAAAATCGTACGCCGCACCTTCCTGATCGGCTCAGCCGCCATCGTCGGCGGTGTGGCCTTCGGCGCCTATTACGTCACTCGCCCCGCCGCCAACCCGCTGAAACCGGGCGAAGGCGAGGCCGCGCTGAACCCCTTTGTCCTGATCGACCAGAACGGCGTCACCCTGTTCGCGCCGCGTGCCGAAATGGGTCAGGGGGTCAAGACCACCTGGGCCGCACTGATCGCCGAGGAACTGGATGTGGAACTGGATCAGATCACCGTCCTGCACGGACCGGCGGCAGCGGCCTATTACAATACCGCGATGATCGGCGAGGGTCTGCCCAACAAGGGCTATGACATCTCGAACTTCCAGCACAACCTGGCCGAGGCGCTTGGGGTGATCGGCAAGGTGCTCAGCCTGCAGGTCACCGGTGGCTCGACGTCGATGAAGGACGGGTTCGTACGCATGCGCGAGGCCGGCGCTTCGGCCCGCGAGACACTGAAACAGGCCGCGGCCGAGCGGCTGGGTGTGGACCGGTCGCAACTGACGACCGAGGCGGGGCACGTGATCGCGCCAGACGGCAGCAAGATCCCCTATCCCGAACTGGCAATGGATGCCGCAAAGCTCGACCCCGTCGAGGCGCATCTGCGCGACCCCGGCGAATGGCGCTATCTGGGCAAGAACCTGCCCCGCCTCGACATGGTGGGCAAATCCACCGGCACCGCCGAGTTCGGCATCGACGTACGCCTGCCCGGGATGAAATTCGCCTCTGTCCGTATGAACCCGAAACTTGGCGGCAGTATGAAGAGCTTTGACGACAGCGCCGCCAAATCCATGCCCGGTGTCGAAAAGGTGGTCGATCTGGGCGATGGCGTGGCCGTGGTCGCCTCGAACACATGGCTGGCCATTCAGGCGGTCGAAGCGATTGAAGTCGAGTGGGAGGACGCCCCTTACCCGCCCGAGACCGACGCGATCTTTGCTAAGATCGCCGAGGCTTTCGACGAAAGCCCCAACTCGACCATGCGTGACGATGGCGATGTCGGCGTGATGCCCGAAGGCGCCACCGAGATCACCGCCGAATACACCGTACCCTATCTGGCCCATGCCACGATGGAGCCGATGAACGCCACCGCGCTGTTCTCGGGCCGCAAGCTGGAGTTCTGGGGCGGCAATCAGGCGCCCACCTTCATGCAGATGAAGATCGCCGCCGCCGCCAATCTGGACAGCGAACAGGTCGAGGTGCACACCACCTATCTGGGCGGCGGTTTCGGCCGTCGGGGCGAGTTCGACTTCGGCGTCATCGCCACCAAGGTCGCCATGGCCATGCCCAACGTGCCGGTGCAGACCACCTGGAGCCGGGAAGAGGACATGCGCCACGACTTCTACCGCCCCGGCGCGATGGCGCGGATGCGCGGCGCGGTCAAGGACGGCAAGGCGGTGCTGATCGACGGTCGGGTGGCCTCGCAATCCTGCACTCACCAGGCGGTCGAGCGGATCACCGGCTTCGCCGGCGGCGGCCCTGACAAGGTGCTGGTCGAAGGTCTGTTCAACCAGCCCTATGCGGTTCCCAACTATCGCATCAGCGGCCATATCGCAGATCTGCAGATCCCGGTCGGCTTCTGGCGCTCGGTCGGCAACAGCCACAACGGATTCTTCCACGAAACCTTCATGGATGAGATGGCCCATACCGCCGGCCGCGACCCGCTGGAATTCCGGCTGGAGCTGATGAAAAGCGAACACGCCCCCTCGGCAGGCTGTCTGGAAGCGGTGCGCGAGATGTCCGGCTGGACCGGCCAAACGCCAGACGGCGTGGGCCGCGGCGTGGCCTTCACCTACAGCTTCGGCACGCCTGTGGCGCAGGTCATAGAGGTGTTGGACGAAGACGGTACCATCCGCATCAACAAGGCCTGGATCGCCTGCGACATGGGGCTGGCGCTGGACCCGGAAACGGTCAAGGCGCAGATGTTCGGCGGCATGATCTATGGCCTGTCGGCGGCCTGCTATGGCGCCATCACCTTTGCGGATGGTGAGGTGGAGCAGTTCAACTTCCCCGACTACGACGCGATCCGGATGCATACATCGCCGCAGGTCGAGGTCCGGGTGCTTGAAACCAACCGCCACATGGGCGGCGCGGGCGAGCCCGGCACGCCGCCCTCGATGCCTGCGTTGGGCAATGCGCTGTTCGACCTGACCGGCAAGCGCGTGCGCACACTGCCATTTGCCGATCACTTCGACCTGCTGGTCTGACGATGCACATAGGCCCCACCCGGCAACGGGCGGGGCCTCTTCCTGTTCCCGGCTGTTGACTTCGCCCATCCTGATCCGCTAACGGGCAGGCATGAGCAACCGGACCTTCATCCGTAATTTCTATTATATCCCGTCCAGATAACGGCGGGCGCTCACTCATGTTCAACCGCCGCGACAGGCGGTTCGAACGAAACACATCCCTGCATCGCGGCTTTCTCCCGGAGTATCCCGATGCAATCCCGACCCCTCATTCGTTCTGTTGGCCTGATCGGCTTTGGCGCCTTTGGCCGCCTCATCGCCCGGCACCTCGCGCCGCTGACACCGCTGGTGGCGCATGATCCCCGCCCGGTCCCGGCGGATATGGCAGGAGTGTCCTTTGGCACGCTGCCACAGGCTGCCGCCTGCGATCTGGTCATCCTCGCGGTCCCGGTGGCGCAGTTGGAACCCGTCCTGACCGACCTCGCCCCGCATCTGCGGCCCGACGCCGTGGTTGCGGATGTCAGCTCGGTCAAGGTCACACCCGTCCAGCTGATGGAGCGCCTACTGCCCGCGCATGTGAGCATTGTCGGCACCCATCCCCTGTTCGGCCCGCAAAGCTCCGCTGACGGCATCGCGGGCCGCAAGATCGCCCTCTGCCGGGTACGCGGAAATGCCTGCCTGACACTCGCCGCCCTCTGCCGCAAACTGCTGGGTCTGCGCCCCCATCTGGTCTCGCCCGAGGATCATGACCGGGAGGCGGCGGTGGTGCAGGGCCTGACTCATTTCATCGCGCAGATCGTGTCCCGGATCGACCCGCTGCCCGACCGCCTGACCACGGTCAGCTTCGACAAGCTGCGCGAGGCCATCGACATGGTCCGCCACGACCCACCCGGCGTGTTCGAAGCTATTGAGCGCAGCAACCCGTTTGCCGCCCCGGTCCGGGACCGTTTTCTAAGCGAAGCGCTGGAACTGGCAGGTGACCTGGACCGGCCCATAGCACTTCGCGAAATACCTGAAGCACCTGACGCTGCCTGAAATCAAAGATTTCGGGCACGTTCGGCGATGCCGGATGGATCCAGTTCTCTGCGAAGTTCTGTAATCAGGCAGATTTCTGGAACAAACCGGTGCGCTTACCCTCGACCCAACCGCGCGCCGCATCGCCAAAGGCCTGAAACAGCGGGCGCGAAACCGGATCGTTGGCCGCATCCCACTCCGGATGCCACTGCACCGACAGGGTAAAGCCCGGCGCATCCTTGACATAGGTGGCCTCGGGCGTGCCGTCCGGGGCATGACCATCGATCACGATCCCCTGCCCCGGCACCTTGATCCCCTGCCCGTGCAGCGTGTTGGTCATCACCTCGGGCGCCCCGAACAGACGGTGGAAGACGCCGCCCTCGGTCAACGTCACCACGTGGCGCAGGGCAAATTTCTCTTCTAGAGTGCCATCTGGCGGCATCCGGTGGTTCATCCGCCCCGGAAGCTCGCGGATCTCAGGATAAAGCGTGCCGCCCAGCGCCACGTTCACCTCCTGAAACCCGCGGCAGATGCCCAGAAACGGCTGGCCGCGCTCAACGCAGGCCCGGATCAGCGGCAGGGTTATGGCATCGCGCGCCCGGTCGAACTCCCCATGCGCCTCGGTCGCGGCCTCGCCGTATTCCTCAGGGTGCACATTTGGCCGTCCGCCGGTCAGCAGGAACCCGTCACAGATCTCCATCAGTTCGGCAACCGAGACAAAACGCGGATCGGCAGGAACCAGCAGCGGCAAACATCCCGACACATTGGCCACCGCGTCCGAGTTCATCGTCCCCCCCGCATGGGTGGGGTACTGGTCGTTCATCAGATAGGAGTTGCCAATGATGCCAACAACCGGACGCGCCATTCAATCCTCGTACACAATCAAACCGTTCAGACCTTCATGCCAAAACCAGCCCGGGTTTCAAAGTGCGGTTTCGCAGCCTCGACTGTGAATTTCTCAACAATCCCGCAAAAGTAACAAAGATTGGACACAAAGCCGGTGGAAATTGCGCCAAACAGCAGGAGTGTGGCATCACATGACCGAGTTGTCGGTTCAGACCAACGTGACATCCCCCACGCAAGGCGCGCGTATCGTTCTTGACCGGAATGAGCGCGTCCTGATCGGGCTTCTCGCCGGGGCGGCAATGCTATGCGTGGCTCTGGCGGCGCTAA
The DNA here is from genome assembly GCF_013031405.1 of Ruegeria sp. HKCCD8929. Classification (GTDB taxonomy): domain Bacteria; phylum Pseudomonadota; class Alphaproteobacteria; order Rhodobacterales; family Rhodobacteraceae; genus Ruegeria. The sequence continues at coordinate 92,328 of NZ_WPZY01000011.1, forward strand.
AGGGGCAGGCGGTGGCCTGGGGGGCGTTCGGGCTGACTCTGGTGCCATCTCTGGGTTTGTTTGCCGCTGGCCTGTACATCCGCATGAAAAAGAACCAGCCCAATCTGGCCCATCTTGCAATCGCCAACAGCCTCTATCTGGGTTTTACGGGCGCCACGACACTGCTGATCTATCTGCGCTTCCCGATGACGGGTGCCTTGTTTGATCAACAATTGGAGCGCGTCGACGCCGCTCTTGGCTATTCCTGGCCCGATTTCGTGCAATCCGTGGCCACCTACCCCGAAATCGCCCGCGTTCTGGCGCTTGTCTACCACAGTTCCCTGCCGCAGCTCTTCGTGCTGATCGCAGTTCTGGCACTGACGGGCCGGATCGGGCAGCTCCACCGCGCGCTGCTGGCCGGTAGCCTCGGCCTACTGCTTACCACCTTGATCTGGTGGTTGGCCCCCAGCATTGGCCCCTCGGCGTTCCACAATATCCCGGCCGAGACGGCCGAAGCCATGAACCTGGTCACCAATATGCAATATGGCGCGTATCTGAGACAGTTGGTGGATCATGGCCTGCCAGTGATTTCACCGACCGACATCGTCGGCACCATCGCTTTTCCGTCTTATCACACGGTCATGGCGCTACTGATGATCTGGTATCTGCGGGGCACGGTGCTGTTTTTGCCGGCGCTCGCCCTCAACCTCGCCATGGTGCCGGCGATCCTGTCACATGGCGGCCATTACCTGACGGACATGGCGGGCGGGATCGCGACCTTTGCCATCGCCGCCTGGCTGGCCGGAAAACTGGCCAGCGATCCCCGTCCGGCTGCGCGTTAAGGATCAGATTTCGCCGCTCAGCCCAGCGCCTTCGATCCCGGCCAGAGCCGCCGCGGCATCGTTGTCCGACGTGTCGCCGGTGACCCCAACCGCCCCGATCACCGCACCCTTCTTATCACGCACCAGCGCGCCGCCCGGCACCGGCACCACCTGCCCGCCATAAACGCCATTCACCGCAGCCATGAAATACCCCTGTGCCTCGGCCCGCTGCATCTGGGCAGTGCCAGCCATGCCCAGCATCACCGAGCCATAAGCCTTGCCATGCGCGATCGCGAACCGCCCCGGCGCCGCACCATCCTCGCGCTCGAACGCGATGACATGCCCGCCCGCATCCAGCACCACGACCGAGAGCGGCTTCAGCTCCATCTCCCGACCCTTGTCCAGCGTCTTGCGAATGATCGTGCGCGCCTTGCGCAAAGAAATCACCATCCCTGCTTCCTTCTTCTGTTCAAAAATATCCTCGGGGGAGCGCGAGGGGGCAGACAGCCCCCTCGTTCCCGTCCCTTGCCGCTCAGCCCAGGCTGGCCTTCAGTTCCAGACGCCGCCCATGCAAAACCGGCTCGGTATAGCCCGAAGGCTGCACCCGCCCCTTGAAGACCAGATCGCAGGCCGCCTGGAACGCGATCCCGTCAAACCCCGGCGCCATCGGCCTGTACGTCGGATCATCCGCATTCTGCCGATCCACCACGGCGGCCATCTTCTGCATCGCCGCCATCACCTGCGCCTCATCGACCACACCGTGATGCAGCCAGTTGGCCAGCGCCTGGGACGAGATCCGGCAGGTCGCGCGGTCCTCCATTAGCCCGATATCGTGGATATCCGGCACTTTCGAACAGCCGACACCCTGATCGACCCAGCGCACCACATAGCCGAGGATACCCTGCGCGTTGTTCTCCACCTCGCGGGCGATTTCCTCGTCGCTCGGGTTGCGCCCACCCAGCAGCGGAATGGTCAATAGATCGTCCAACGTACCACGCGCGCCACCAGCGGCCAGCTCGTCCTGCCGGGTCAATACGTTGACCTTGTGGTAATGAGTTGCGTGCAGCGTCGCGGCGGTGGGCGACGGCACCCAGGCGCAGGTCGCGCCCGACATCGGATGGCCGATCTTGGCCTCCAGCATATCCCCCATCCGATCCGGCATCGCCCACATGCCCTTGCCGATCTGCGCCCGGCCCTTCAGCCCGCAGGCCAGCCCGATATCGACGTTGCGATCCTCGTAAGACGCAATCCACGGCGTGTTCTTGATATCGCCCTTGGGCAGCATCGGCCCGGCCTCCATCGAGGTATGGATTTCGTCGCCGGTGCGATCCAAAAAGCCAGTATTGATAAAGGCCACCCGCGACTTCGCAGCGCGGATGCACTCCTTGAGGTTCACCGAAGTCCGCCGCTCCTCATCCATGATGCCCAGCTTCACCGTGTTGCGCGGCAGACCCAGAATGGCCTCGACCATATCGAAGATCTCGACCGAGAACGCCACCTCCTCCGGCCCGTGCATCTTGGGCTTGACCACATAGACCGAGCCATGGTCCGAGTTGCCGCCCTCGCGCTGCAGATCGTGCATCGCGATCATGGTGGTGCAGAGCGCATCCAGCAGCCCCTCACCGATCTCGTTGCCTTCGGCATCGAGCACCGCCGGATTGGTCATCAGGTGGCCCACATTGCGCACCAGCATCAGCGAGCGGCCCTTGAGCATCACCTCAGAGCCATCAATCGCCGTGTAGTTCAGATCATCGACTAGTTCCCGTGTGAAAGTCCTTCCGCCCTTGGTCACCTCTTCGGTCAGGTTACCCTTCATCAGACCCAACCAATTGCCGTAGGCCAGCACCTTGTCCTCGGCATCAACAGCCGCCACAGAGTCCTCACAGTCCATGATGGTGGAGAGCGCGGCCTCCAGTATGACATCAGCGATGCGAGCCGGATCTGTTTTGCCGATAGGATGGTTGTCGTCCAAAACGATCCGAATGTGCAGATCGTTGTTTTTGAAAACGATTTCCTGACAGTCCTGCTTAAACCCAACAAGCTGTTCGCTCCGAAGCAGTTTGCGTTCAGCGTCTTCCGTCCTAAACACAAGCCCATCCGGTTCCAAATCGAATCCTGTCACGTCGGCCCAATTGGCGCCCGCCAACGGCACGGCCTCATCTAGGAACCCTTTCGCCCACGCGATCACTCGCGCACCACGGGCTGCGTCATAGCCCTTGCCCGCAGGCACATCGCCCATCGCATCGGTGCCGTAGAGCGCATCATAGAGGCTGCCCCAGCGCGCATTGGCGGCGTTCAGTGCAAAGCGGGCGTTGGTGATGGGCACCACTAGTTGCGGGCCGGGGATCGCGGCAACCTCGGGGTCGGTATTGGCGGTGTCGATGGCAAAATCCGGCCCCTCATCGACCAGATAACCGATCTCGCGCAGGAAGGCCTCATAGGCAGCAGGGTCATGTGCCTCGCCTCGGCGCGCCACATGCCAGGCGTCGATCCGGCTTTGCATCTCGGCACGTTTGGCCAGAAGCGCGCGGTTCTTCGGCGCCAGTTCGGTCACCATACGCGCCATTCCGGCCCAGAAATTTTCGGCGTCAATCCCGGTTCCGGGCAAGGCATGATTTTCTATGAAATCCACCAGTTCCGAGGCCACCTGCAACCCGCTCCGGTTCTGTCTGCCGCTCATATCCGCCGTCCCTCTTGCCATTGTGTGCCACTGCATGCAGCCCAATTAGAACGAATGTTTCCGATAGGCAACGTGCTCCGCTGCGTCCTGCCCGCCGGAACCCGGCATCCGCGCACCCGCAGCACACGTGCACCCGCTTGCAGCCCCCGCGCGAACTCCATAACGTCGCGCCTGAGACCAACGCGATGAGGCCCCCAATGCGCGACGCTTCCCCCACCACGATCTATCTCAAGGACCACACTCCGTTCGGCTATATCGTGGACAGCGTCCACCTGACCTTCGACCTTGTGCCGCACGCCACCCGCGTCACCTCGCGCATCGCGTTCCGTCCGAACCCGGACGCCGAGGACAAAACCTTCTTCCTGCATGGCGAAGAGTTGAAACTGATCCGCACCGCCATCGACGGGCAAGAGGTCACGCCGGAACTGACCGATAAGGGCCTCACATGCCCCGTCCCCGACGCACCTTTCACGTGGGAAGCCGAGGTTGAAATCGACCCGGGCAACAACACCGCGCTCGAAGGGCTCTACATGTCCAACGGCATGTACTGCACCCAGTGCGAGGCCGAGGGCTTCCGCAAGATCACCTATTACCCCGACCGCCCCGACGTGATGTCCACCTTCTCCGTGCGCATCAACGGCCCCCACCCGGTGCTGCTGTCGAACGGCAACCCAACCGGATCGGGTGACGGCTGGGCCGAATGGACCGACCCGTGGCCGAAACCGGCTTATCTGTTCGCGTTGGTCGCCGGAGAGCTGGTAGCCCATTCCGACCGCTTCACCACCCGCTCGGGCCGCGACGTGGCGTTGAATCTCTATGTCCGCCCCGGCGACGAGGGTAAATGCGCTTTCGGCATGGAGGCGCTGAAGAAGTCGATGACCTGGGACGAAGACGTCTATGGCCGCGAGTACGATCTGGACGTTTTCAATATCGTCGCGGTGGACGATTTCAACATGGGGGCGATGGAGAACAAAGGGCTGAACATCTTCAACTCCTCGGCCGTTCTGGCCAGCCCCGAAACCTCGACGGATGCCAATTTCGAACGCATCGAAGCCATCATCGCGCATGAGTATTTCCACAACTGGACCGGCAACCGCATCACCTGCCGCGACTGGTTCCAGCTCTGCCTGAAAGAGGGGCTGACGGTGTTCCGGGACGCCCAGTTCACCTCCGACATGCGCTCGGCCTCGGTCAAACGCATCCACGACGTGATCGACCTACGCGCGCGGCAATTCCCCGAGGATCAGGGGCCGCTCTCGCACCCTGTTCGCCCGGAAAGCTTTCAGGAAATCAACAACTTCTATACGGCGACCGTCTATGAAAAAGGCGCCGAGGTCATCGGCATGCTCAAGCGGCTAGTGGGGGATGAGCCCTATGCCAAGGCGCTGGATCTCTATTTCGACCGTCACGACGGGCAGGCCTGCACCATCGAGGATTGGTTACAAGTTTTCGAGGATGCCACGACCCGCGACCTGAGCCAGTTCAAGCGCTGGTATTCGCAGGCGGGGACGCCACGGGTGAAGGTCGAAGAGGATTGGGCCGATGGCACCTATACCCTGACCCTCAGCCAGAGCACCGCCCCCACCCCGGGCCAGTCCGAGAAGCAGCCGCAGGTGATCCCGGTCGCGGTTGGCCTGCTGGGGCCAAATGGTGACGAGGTGCTGGGCACGCAAATGCTGGAACTGACCAAGGAAAGCCAAAGCTACACCTTCGACGGGCTGGCGGCCAAACCGGTGCCCTCGATCCTGCGCGGCTTCTCAGCGCCGGTGGTTATCGACCGAGACACCACCCCCGCCGAACGCGCCTTTCTGCTGGCCCACGACACCGATCCTTTCAACCGGTGGGAGGCCGGACGCGCGCTGGCGCAAGACACGCTGTTACGCATGATCACCGAGGATGCGGCCCCGAATGCCGACTATCTCGACGGCCTGCTCGCCGTGCTGCGGGATGACAGCCTCGACCCGGCCTATCGCGCCCTGATGCTCGGCCTGCCCACCCAGTCGGAACTGGCCGCCGCCCTGCACGAGCGCGGCACCACGCCCGACCCGATGGCGATCTGGACCGCGGTCGAGACGTTGCGACAGGCCACCGCCCAGCACATGCAGGACCTGCTGCCACGCCTGCACGGCCAATCGCTGATCGACGCCCCCTACCGGCCCGATGCCGAACAATCCGGCAAGCGCGCCCTTGGCAGCGCTGCGCTGGCGTTGATCTCGCGTCTCGATGGCGGGGCGCAGGCGGCGGGAGAATACGCGCGGGCCGACAACATGACGCTGCAACTGAGTGCGCTGTCCTGCCTGTTGAAGTCCGGCAAGGGTGAAACGGAACTGGCCGCCTTCTACGACCAGTGGCAACACGACCGTCTGGTGATCGACAAGTGGTTCGGCCTGCAGATCGCGCTGGCGGCGCCGGACAAGACGCCGGGGTTGACCAAGACGCTGACCGAACACGCGGATTTCAACTGGAAAAACCCCAACCGCTTCCGCGCGGTGATGGGCGCGCTGGCGATGAACCACGCGGGCTTTCACCATGAAAGCGGCGCGGGGTACGAGTTGCTGGCCGACTGGCTGATCCGCCTCGACCCGGTCAACCCGCAGACCACCGCCCGCATGTGCACCGCCTTCCAGACCTGGAAACGTTACGATGCGGACCGGCAGGACCTGATCCGGGCGCAGCTGATGCGCATTCTGGCCCAACTCGATCTGAGCCGCGACAGCCGGGAAATGCTTGAACGGATCAAGGCGGCCTGATCTAAACCCAAGTGTGCTGTACGCGAGTAGATCATTCAGGAGTTGATTTCGTGCCCATCCTCATTGCCGCCGTTGGCATCCTTGCCGCTGTTTTCTTTTTTCTGATACACGCCCGCCGTACTGCCGAAATGGCGGGAGAGCTGGCAGATATGGCCAATGACGTGCGCCTCGCGGCCCGCCGCTTCGGTTTTCGCCGCAATAGCAGCCTGCACCCGGTCGAAGCGATCGACGATCCGGACCTCGCAATCGCCGCCATGGCCATCGCGTTTCAGGAGCTCGACGGCCTGCCCACTCAGGATCAGCGCGACCGCCTGCATGTGCAACTACGCAAAACGCTGAGCATGGATGCAGAAACCGCAGAAGAGGCCATCGTCCTGTCGCGCTGGCTGGTTGCGCAATGCGGCGGCGCCGATCCGGCGCTATCGCGTATCGGGCGCAAACTGTTCAAACTCGCGGGAACAGAAACGCTGCAACCTCTGTTGAGTGTAATCCGGGGCAGTTTGGATGCGGACGCCGATCTGACAGTGCGGCAGAAAGAGGCGCTGGGGGACATCCAGCGTGTCTTCAAGCTCTGAGAAAGTGCGCGTGCGCAAGACCCCACCGATCACCACGGCAAGCGCCGATGAGGTTGCATGTAGCGGTCCAATCCCGCCACTGGTCTTGCACGTCCACATCATGTTGACCACAGATAACGTGACGGGCGATCAGTGACAGAGCCCTTTCGCTTTACCCGCCACAACCGTGCCCCGCGCACGGTGGCGATCTTGATCCTGATCTATGCCGCGCTCATTGCCGCGATCATCCTGTTCGACGCCGCTTGGTGGCTGATGGCGCTGCTAGCGCTGCCCACCCTGCCCGCGCTCTGGGATCTTTATGCCGATACCAGCGCCGGGCTCTCGATCGAGGGCGGAGAGCTGCGCTGGTTCACCGGCAGCCGCAGTGGCGCGGTGCGGCTGGAGGAAATCAAATACATGCGGTTCGACACCCGCTGGGACTTCTCGGTGCGGGTCTCGGCCTGCCTGCGCTCGGGCAAACGTATCCGGCTGCCGGATGAAGCCCTGCCACCACACCGCGCGTTCGAACAGAGGCTAACCGATCTGGGCCTGCAGGTGGTGCGCCATCATTTCAGGGTGTTCTGACCCAAATTCGAACCGCAATTTCACCAAATCCCCCGGCCCCGGCCATCATTCCGCCCTAAAGCCCGGTCACAAATGCCCGCAAGTTGCGAGTGACATTTCATGCGGGTTCCAAGATGATCGGTTTTGCCAGAGACATCCTTGCCAGACTGACGGCACGGCCTGACCCACACCCCGCTCTGCCCCCTTCTCCCCTGATCCGCGCCGAAGACCGCCTCTCGATCCCTGTTGCCGAGCGCAATGCCGAGGGTCTGGCCGGTCTTGACGCCCTGAAACGCGGACGTCATCTGGCCCGGCAAGAGATGTGGGCAGAACTCTCGGCCGAGATGCGGGCCGCCGACCAGGCCCGGGCCGCAGCCCAAGGAGGCATGCCGGTTGCCGAGCTTCTGGCCCTTGGCGCGCACTCGGATGTGACGCTGGCTGTGGATCACGCGCTGGCCGAGGATGTTGACCCCGATGACCCGCGCCTGGTCGCAGGTATAAGGGCGCTGGAGGCGGTGCTCAACGAACATGACGGCGATCCGATGATCGCGCTCGTGGTGGCGCAGGCGCATATGGAGATCGGCGGGGCATGGCGGGGCACCGGCTGGGACGCCACCCTGTCACAGCTCAACCGCGAGCGTTGCGCCGCCCATTTCGACCGCGCGGCCGAGATCCTGGCCCCTCTGCTTCACGCCGAACCGGACAGCACCGCGCTCGCCTCGGCGCGCTGTGCGCTTCTGGCTGGGTGCCCTGCCCCGGACACCAATCTGGCCGATGCATATGAAACCCTGATTGACCTCGACCCCGGGAACCCCCGGCACATGCGCGCTCTGGGCATACATCTGCTGCCCCGCTGGTCCAGCAGCTTAGACGCGCTGGAGCTTGAGGCCCGCCGCACTGCCGCCCGCACGCAGCAAATCTGGGGTGCCGCAGGCTATGCTTGGGTGTATTTCGACGCGATCACACAGGATGAAGAGGCCTGCGCCCGCGTCGATGTGGCGTTCTTTCTGGACGGCCTGCGCGACATTCTGCAACGGCACCCTGGGCAGGAGATGATCAACCTGCTTGCCGCCTATTGCGCGATTGCCCTGCCCGCCGGGTTGGGCCTGCATGAAGAGGCCGATCTGGTCCGGGTTCAGTTGTGCGAGGCGGCGGACTGGCTGATCCGCGATCACCTGACCGAGCTGCATCCGCTGATCTGGGCCCATGCCGCCGAGGGGTTCGATAACACCGCGCGTCTCTCCTCGCCCCGCCGTTTTGCCGCGCGCGGGCGGGCCGACGCACTGCAGGCCCTCGCCGGGCATTTCCGCGCCGAGCTGCGCCGGGGACAACACATCACCTTTACTCCGACCGGTCTGCGCTGCGCGTAACCGGCGGCGGGTTGGCCGGGAACCAACGCAAAGCGCCTTTGCCCCTTGCCCCTGTCGCGCGCCGGGCCTAATACGCAGGCTTAGACTTCTGCGGACAAGAGGCGCGCCATGCTCGACCTGACCTATGAAATGCCCAAACCCAAGACCATTGCCGGTGCCAAGCACGATTGGGAACTGGTGATCGGGATGGAGGTGCATGCGCAGGTATCCTCGAACGCCAAACTGTTCTCGGGCGCATCGACGCAGTTCGGGGCCGAGCCGAACTCGAACGTGGCCTTTGTGGACGCAGCAATGCCGGGGATGCTGCCGGTGATCAACGAGTATTGCGTGGAACAGGCGGTGCGGACCGGGCTGGGTCTGAAGGCGGATATCAACCTGAAATCGGCCTTTGACCGCAAGAACTATTTTTACCCCGATCTGCCGCAGGGTTACCAGATTTCCCAGCTTTATCAGCCTATTGTGGGCGAAGGTGAAGTGTTGGTTGAGATGGGTGACGGCACAGCGCGCAAGGTGCGGATCGAGCGCATCCACATGGAGCAGGACGCGGGCAAATCGATCCACGACATGGATCCGAACATGTCTTTTGTTGACCTGAACCGGACCGGTGTCTGCCTGATGGAGATCGTCTCGCGCCCCGATATTCGCGGGCCGGAAGAGGCTGCGGCCTATATCGCCAAGCTGCGCCAGATCATGCGGTATCTGGGCACCTGCGACGGCAACATGCAGAACGGCAACCTGCGCGCGGATGTCAACGTGTCGATCTGCCGTTCGGGTGATTACGAGAAGTATCAGGAAACACAGGATTTTTCGCATCTGGGCACGCGCTGCGAAATCAAGAACATGAACTCGATGCGCTTCATCCAGCAGGCGATCGAGGTCGAGGCCCGCCGCCAGATCGCTATCGTCGAAGCCGGTGGTATGATCGATCAGGAGACCCGTCTTTACGATCCCGACAAGGGTGAGACCCGTTCGATGCGGTCCAAGGAAGAGGCGCATGATTACCGCTATTTCCCCGACCCCGACCTTCTGCCGCTTGAGATCGAGCAGGCCTGGGTGGACGATATCGCGGCCCGCCTGCCGGAGCTCCCGGACGAGAAAAAAGCACGTTTCATCAATGACTTCGGGCTGACCGACTATGACGCCTCGGTGCTGACGGCCGAGGTGGAATCGGCGGCGTATTTCGAGGAAGTGGCCAAGGGACGCAGCGGGAAACTGGCGGCGAACTGGGTGATCAATGAGCTGTTCGGGCGCCTGAAGAAGGAAGATCACGACATCACCGAAAGCCCCGTGAGCCCGGCGCAGCTGGGCGGCATCATCGACCTGATTTCCTCGGACGCCATTTCCGGCAAGATCGCCAAGGATCTCTTTGAGATCGTCTATACCGAAGGTGGCGATCCTGCTGAAATCGTTGAGAAACGTGGCATGAAACAGGTGACCGACACCGGCGCCATCGAGGCCGCGCTGGACGAGATCATCGCCGCCAATCCGGCGCAGGTCGAGAAGGCCAAGGTGAACCCGAAACTGGCCGGCTGGTTCGTCGGTCAGGTGATGAAGGCGACCGGCGGCAAGGCCAACCCGAAGGCGGTGAACCAGTTGGTGAGCCAGAAGCTGGGCCTCTGACCGACCCGAGATCTTCCGTTTTGTACACGCCCGGCAGGCCCCCCTGTCGGGTTTGTACGTTTTGTACATGAGCCGGTTCGGCACCTGAACCGCCGTCGATCCGCTGCCTCTCAGAGCGGGGACGGCACCCTGGGCAATGGTGGAAAGCCATAGTTGTGACAGAACCGGTTCTGTGGTAACCCCAAGGCGTTTTTGAACAAATTTTTATCATTTGGGCGGCCCGCTATTCGCATTTCGACCCGCCCGAAACCAACATTTGAAACCGGTTCCTCTGCAGCCGGGGAGATTGATTATGGGCGACAAAGCCATTGACCTTGTTCACAAGAAGAAAACCAAACGCATGGATTTCCGCATCGACGGGAAAAAGGGGCAGGTCTGGGTCCGGCAGACCTGGAACTACGTCTATGTGACCAAGAAGAAAGCCTCGAAATGGACGCCGAAGGAAAAGAAGGATTTCCATGTCGCGATTGAAAAGACGATCCGGAAAGCCTGGAACGGAAAGTTCGTTCTGACGGTCAAGGGCAAGTCCGAGTTTGCCGCGCATTACAAGGGCAAGACCCTGACGGTTCACTTCGACGTGGACCCGGTCTCGTCGGGTGCGCACTGGACGGTGACCGCCGCCAAGATCCCGAAGGGCGATTTTCACGGCAGCAAGGTGAACTGGGGCAATCAGACGATCGAGTTGGATACCGAGGACATGAATCCTGCCAAAAAGAAAGGCGCGCCCAAGGGCGTGACCCAGGACCCGGCGGCGCATGAGTTCGGGCACGCGATCGGCAACGCGACGGGCTCACCCGCCGGGCATGCCGACGAATACAAGAAAACCAGCGCTTACAAGCATCACAAGAAGAGCATCATGAATGTCGGCATGAAAGTGAAGAAACGCCATGCCGACTATCTGGTCATCGAACTGAACAAGATCATTCCCGACACCACCTTTGTTGTGAAGAGCGTCAAGTGACGCCCACCAAACTGGCCATTGCGATGGTGGCCATGGCCGCCATCGCCGCCGGGTGCACCCAGGCGCAAACGACACAGCAAGACAACGGAGATGACACCATGACCGAGCCAGAGATCGTGATGGAGTTGATTACGCAAGACTATGAGGCGGCGGTTGCCAAGCTGGGCCCGCCCGCAACGCAGGAGGATTTCAGACTGTCGCGGGGCGAGACCGAGTTTCGCATCGAGTTGCTTAACTATTACACCGAAGCTCAGTTGAGAGACGCGCCGCCCTTGATGCGGGAGGCGACCTGGACCCTGTCGCCCGAAAGCAACCTGACCATCTGGTTTGCCAAGCGGAACGGGGCCTGGCCGTTCCTGCATTATCAGTCCTGGCATCCCGAGGATGACTTTTGATGCCTTGGGCCGGGAGGCCCTGCCTTGGCGGCGCCTGCCCTCTCTGACCCCTGTGCTTCCTGACCCGTTGAGCCATGTGAATGACCGCGAACCGTCGTCCCTCGCGGGTCGTTGCTGGTTTCCGGGCGCACAAGACGGCCTCTGGTCTTTGCATCGCAGGTTGCTATAAGCTGCGCGCAAATAACAGAGGCCCGAGCATGACCCTTTACGAATACAAGGTTGTTCCCGCTCCGCAAAAGGGAACCAAGGCCAAGGGCATCAAGACGCCCGAGGCGCGGTTTGCGTTGTCGATCGAGCAGGTGTTGAACCAGTTGGGGCTGGAGGGCTGGGAGTATCTGCGGGCCGAGTTGCTGCCGAGCGAGGAACGCACCGGGCTGACCGGTTCGACCGTGAACTGGCGCAATGTTCTGGTGTTCCGCAGAACCGCCGAGGACGCGGCCGAGGCCCATGCGCATCCGGTCGAAATGCCCAGCCACACGCCCGAGGGCGTACCCCTGGCCCGGCCGGTGCCGGGGCCTGACGCGGTAGAGGCCCCTGCCCCGATTTCCGAGGAGGCGGAAGACCCGCCATTGTCTTTCAAGAGCGCTCAGGACCCCGAAGCAGCCGACACCGAGACGGACGCAAAGCCCGGGGACAAACCGGAATAATAGGCCCGGTTGCGCTGCGCGCGGCAATCTTCGATATCCGTGGCACACGGCGAGACTGCTTGAGACGCGCTGCGGCGCCATTGCCGCTGGGGTCACACTTCCGATCAGCGCGGCCCGGTTTGTTGCGTCTCGCGATACGCCTGACTCACCCAACGCCGCCCGAAATCAAAGATTTTGGGCGCGTCAGGAGATGCTGGGTGTGTGAAGTTTCTCGCGCGGTGCCCTAGTCGCCGATATCCAGCGCCAGCGCGTGGATGCGGGGCACGATGTCGCCCAGCGCCTTGTGCACCGCCCGGTGGCGCGCCACGCGCGATTGCCCCTGGAACGCGTCGGCGCGGATGCGGACGTTGAAATGGCTCTCGCCGCCTTCGCGGTAGCCGGCATGGCCCCGGTGGCTTTCGCTGTCGTCCACCACCTCGAGCTCGCGCGGGTCGAAGGCGGAATTCAGCCGGTTGCGGATGTCATCGGTCAGGCTCATGTCAAAAATGGCGGCAAATAATTTGCCGCCCCCTCTTCTATCTGTCGCCACATAGATTAAACTGCTGCCTCCGAGTCGAAAAGCCGAGTTCGTAAGGATCAGTGCGATGACGAAACCAGACCCGTTCGGGTTCGATATGTCGGTCTCGAGTGCCAAGAAGAAGAACCCGCGCGGGCGGCGGGGCATGTCGGGCGCGTCCGAGACCTCGGTCCGTGTCTGCGATCACGAGGGCTGCCAGGAGGCGGGCAAGTTCCGCGCGCCCAAGGCGCCGGACGTGCTGGATGATTTCTACTGGTTCTGCCAGCAGCATGTGCGCGAGTACAATCAGAAGTGGAACTTCTTCGATGGCACCACCGAGGCCGAGCTGAATGCGCAGCGCTCGAAGGACAAGGTGTGGGAGCGCGAGACCAAGCCGATGGGCGATCCCGAGGCGCGCGCCTGGGCGCGGCTGGGCATCGAGGACCCGCATCAGGTGCTGGGCGAGAACGCCACCAAGAACCCGGGCCGCAGCGCCGGCGGCGGGCGGCGGCTGCCTCCGACCGAGCGCCGGGCGGTCGAGATCCTGGAGGCCAAGGACACCTGGACCAAGGCCGAGGTGCGCAAGGCCTACAAGAAGCTGATCAAGGTGCTGCACCCGGACATGAATGGCGGCGACCGCAGCCAGGAAGAACAGCTGCAGGAAGTGGTCTGGGCTTGGGACCAGATCAAGGACAGCAAGAACTTCAAGTAGGGTTTGGACAGGCCGTGCCCTGCGGGGCTGGCCGTCTCTCTTAAAACGAGTTCGGCTAATCAGGGCTGTTGTCGAGCGCGGCCTGATCGGAATTCCTGTCTGGCACTCGGGGGCGTTTCAAAGCATAGTTCCGGTGCTTTGATATCCCCTCTGGCAACGACCCGTCCTGATGCGCATCCCCTTGATTATTTGTGCCATTTCCCTGTGCGGGTTCCTTGCGGCACTGCTTTACCCTGCCGGGTCCGATTGGCTGTTGCTGGTCCTCCCCTGTTTGGCGGCCAGTTTGATACTGCTTGTCAAAGCGTGGCGCATCCGTATCCGGGTGTCCGGCAATTGGGTGATTGTGGACGGGTCGAATGTCATGCACTGGAAAGAGGGCACACCAGATATCGGAACCCTGCACGAAGTGTTGTCCGCGCTTGTAGACGCTGGCCTGAAACCGAGTGTCGTCTTCGATGCCAACGCAGGATACAAGCTCGCCGACCGGCATATGAATGATCGCGTATTGGCACGCGCGCTGGGCCTGCCGGTGAGCCGCATCATGGTCGCACCAAAAGGAACGCCCGCGGATCCATTGATTTTGCGCGCCGCAAGGGAGTCCGGCGCTCAGATCGTGACGAACGACCGGTTTCGAGACTGGGCCGAAGACTATTCTGATGTGTTGAAATCCAGAGCCCCGGTTCAGGGTGGATACAGGCAGGGCAAGCTCTGGCTGTCGCTTTGAGCGGCTGGTGCGACATCCTCGCCTGTATCAGGGCGTGAGCGGAAAAAGGTTACGCTCCAATGATCATAAGGCCAGTTTGAAATAAACATCTGGCTAGCTCTGCGCAGGCGGCGCACTTCCCCTTGCTCTCCCCGGCTATATGTTGCACCACACACGGGTTCAAACCCGGTGAACGGGGCAAAGGATAAGGACGAAACCCATGGCCGACGGATCGATTGATATCAATGCAAAACCCACCGAGGATATCTCGGTCCGCGAAGTGTTTGGCATCGACTCGGACATGGCGGTCAAGGGCTTTGCCGAGCGCAGCGACCGGGTGCCGGTGATCGACCACACCTACAAGTTCGACCCCGAGACCACGCTGGCGATTCTGGCCGGTTTCGCCCATAACCGGCGGGTGATGATCCAGGGTTATCACGGCACCGGCAAGTCGACCCATATCGAGCAGGTGGCCGCACGTCTGAACTGGCCTGCGGTGCGGGTGAACCTGGACAGCCATATCAGCCGGATCGACCTGATCGGCAAGGACGCGATCAAGCTGCGCGACGGCAAGCAGGTGACCGAGTTTCACGAGGGCATCCTGCCCTGGGCGCTGCGCAATCCGGTGGCCATCGTGTTCGACGAATATGATGCCGGCCGCGCGGATGTGATGTTCGTGATCCAGCGGGTGCTGGAGCATGACGGCAAGCTGACCCTGCTGGACCAGAACGAGATCATCACGCCGAACCCCAACTTTCGCCTGTTCGCCACCGCCAACACTGTGGGTCTGGGCGATACGACGGGCCTGTATCACGGGGTGCAGCAGATCAACCAGGCGCAGATGGACCGCTGGTCGCTGGTCTCGACGCTGAACTATCTGAGCCACGACGCCGAGACCATGATCGTGCTGTCGAAGGCGCCGCATTACAACACCGCGCAGGGGCGCAAGACCGTGAGCCAGATGGTGACGGTGGCCGACCTGACGCGGACCGCGTTCATGAACGGCGATCTCAGCACCGTCATGAGCCCGCGGACGGTGATCAACTGGGCCCAGAATGCCGAGATCTTCCGCAATGTGGGCTATGCCTTCCGTCTGTCGTTCCTGAACAAGTGCGACGAGTTGGAGCGGCAGACCGTGGCCGAGTTCTATCAGCGCTGCTTTGACGAAGAGCTGCCGGAGAGTGCGGCGAGTGCGAGCTTGGGGTGAGACAGGGAGCAGCCATAGCTCTCGCGACAGCGGCTTTGCTGAGTTTCACCTCAGCCTCGCCCGCGAGAGCGATGAATTGTGGCTATCCTTTTTCGAGCGGCGCCCTTGCGCATGCGCAGTGGAACCTGCTGCCTAACTCAATTGCGTCGTGTCTGGTTTTTGCGGGACAGCCTGCACTCTACTATGAGCCGGATGGCGATGGTGGTCTGTCACCGCTGGGCTGGAGAGTTGGTGAGGGTCCGACCTACTTTCTTTTCGACGAGGTTCGTAGTGTCGATGGCAAGATCTACCTGGGCACCGTACCGGGCAACTCTGAAAGATGCGCATATTCCGGCCGGCTGTTCCTGCCGGCGGCTGGCATGACCTGTTACTTCCGCGACGAGCAACCGGGATGAGCAAGGTTCAAACGGCTACACCGATCCTGTTTGGAAGGTAATGAAGATGCATATCGGCTTGATTGGCGGGATCGGAGTTGCGGCGACGGTGGTTTATTATCAGCGGCTGAGTGCGGCTGTGGCTGCGCGTGGCAAGCCGTTGGAGCTGACCATCGTGCAGGCGGATGTGCAGGAGCTGATCCGCAACAATCTGGCGGATGAGCGGGAGGCGCAGGCGCAGGTTTATGCGGGGCTGATCGACCGGCTGAAAGCGGCCGGGGCGGATTGCGCGGCGATCACCTCGCTGGGCGGGCATTTCTGTTACGCAGAAACCGTTGCGCGGTCGTCCCTGCCGATGGTGTCTGCGGTCAAACCGCTGGATGCGTATTTCGCGTCGCAAGGGTACGGGACCGTGGGGCTGCTGGGCACGCGGGTGGTGATGCGGACGAAGCTCTACGGGCAGTTGGTGCAGTCCCGGGCGGTGGCGCTTGAGGACGAGATCGAGACCCTGGGGCAGACCTATCTGGATATGGCCGTGGCTGGCGCATGCTCTGACGCGGATCGGGCGACGTTTCTGAGCGCGGGACAGCGCATGGTGGATGATCTGGGCGCGGATGCCATCGTGCTGGCGGGCACCGATCTGAATCTGGCCTTTGACGGGCAGAGCCCGGGGTATACTGTGGTTGACGCGCTGGATGTGCATGTGGATGTGCTGGCGCGGCTGGCAACCCGTGAGATGACGCTTGAGCAAGCAGGGGCAGACAGATGAGCAAACCCTCCGACAACCCTGCCGATCCGTTCAAGAAGGCGCTGGCCGAAGCCACCAAGGTGATGGCCGACGACCCGGAGCTGTCCGTCAGCTATACGGTCGATCCGTCGGGCATGTCGGGCGACTCGATGCGCCTGCCGCAGGTGAGCCGCCGGATGAGCCGCGAAGAGGTGCTGCTGGCGCGCGGGACGGCGGATGCACTGGCGTTGCAGCGCAAATATCACGACGACGCGACGCACAACCGCTATGCGCCCCCCGGTGACATGGCGCGCGATCTCTATGAGGCGATGGAGACGGCCCGGTGCGAGGCGATGGGCGCGCGGGACATGCCCGGGACCGCGTCCAATATCGACGTCAAGATCAGCCACGAGGCGATCCGGCGCGGCTATGACCAGTGCAAGCAGCCGTCCGAGGCGCCCTTGCCGGTGGCGGCGGGTTATCTGATCCGGCATCTGGCCACCGGGCGCGATCTGCCGCCGGCCGCCGAGAACGTGATGAACTTGTGGCGCGGCTTCATCGAGGAGCAGGCGGGCGGGACGCTGGAGAACCTGGCAGACATCCTGTCGGATCAGACCGAGTTCGCCCGGTTCGCCCGGCAGGTGATCGACGATCTGGGCTATGGCGACCAGTTGGGCGAGGACCCCGACGAGTTGGACGAGGATCAGGAGGATCAGGCCGAGGACGACGCTGACGAACAGCCCGATCCCGACAGCACCGGGCAGGACGATCAGGACGAACAGGACGCCGACGCCAACCCGGAACAGACGCAGGAAGAGCAGCAGGACCAATCTCAGGCCCAGGTCTCGATGGACGAGATGGCCGAGGATGAGATGGGCGATGAGGCCGAGATGCCCGAGGGCGAGGCGCCGCTGGAGCCGCCTGCCCCGCCGCCCGCGTCCGAGGCGGACCCGGATTACAAGGTGTATCTGAACACGCATGACGAGGAGATCGACGCCGAGGATCTGGCGGAGCCTGCCGAGCTGGAGCGGTTGCGGGCCTATCTGGATCAGCAGTTGGAGCCTTTGAAAGGCGCCGTGTCGCGGCTGGCCAACAAGCTGCAGCGCCGGTTGCAGGCGCAGCAGAACCGGTCGTGGGAGTTTGATCGGGAAGAAGGCATTCTGGATGCAGGCCGCCTGGCGCGGGTGGTGGCGAACCCGACGACGCCGCTGAGTTTCAAGGTCGAGAAGGATACCGAGTTCCGGGACACGGTGGTGACTTTGTTGCTGGATAACTCAGGCTCGATGCGCGGGCGTCCGATCTCGATCGCGGCGATCTGTGCCGACGTGCTGGCGCGGACGCTGGAACGCTGCAATGTGAAGGTCGAAATTCTGGGCTTTACCACCCGGGCGTGGAAAGGCGGTCAGGCGCGCGAGGCGTGGTTGAACGATGGCCGTCCGCAGCAGCCGGGGCGGCTGAACGATCTGCGTCATATCGTCTACAAGGGCGCCGATGCGCCCTGGCGGCGGGCGCGGCCCAATTTGGGCCTGATGATGAAAGAGGGCCTGCTGAAGGAAAACATCGACGGCGAGGCGCTGGAATGGGCGCACCGGCGGATGCTGGCGCGGCGCGAGCAGCGCAAGATCCTCATGGTGATCTCCGATGGCGCGCCGGTCGACGATTCAACTTTGAGCGTCAACCCCGCGAATTACCTGGAAAAACACCTGCGTGACGTGATCGCCATGGTCGAAAAACGAAAGATGGTCGAGCTGCTGGCCATCGGCATCGGCCACGACGTGACGCGGTACTATGACCGGGCGGTGACGATCACGGATGTGGAGCAACTGGCCGGTGCGATGACCGAACAACTGGCGGCCCTGTTCGACAGCGACCCGCGGGCGCGGGCCCGGGTGATGGGGATGAAAAAGGCCAGCTAGGTTTGCTGGCCCTGCCGTGTCGGGCGGAGCACGAAACTTGAGAGCCATCTGAGCGCGATCTGCATGATCCGCATTTCCGGTTTGAATTGTGGACCGGCGTGCTTGGGTCTGTGCCGGACGGCGGGATGGCGCAGCAATGCGGTATCGAAGGGAGGCATCATTTGGGGGTCTCCTGTCTGGTTGCCTCCAATGTGGCGATCGCCCGGCCTGCCCGCTTGAAGGCGGTCCTGAGAAACGCCCGAGAAACCCTTGGGAAAGCTATTCAACCTTGTGACCCCGGGTGAAACGGAGTGTATTCGGCCCATGCGCTATGAATTTGCAGATTGTGTGCTGGACGTCGACCGCCACGTGCTGCTGCGCGGCGGCAAGACGGTTCCGGTAGAGCCGCAGGTGTTCGACCTGCTGGAACTGCTGGCCGAGAGCCCGGGCAAGCTGGTTGCGCGGGACCAGATCATCGAACGGGTCTGGAACGGCCGCTTTGTCTCGGACTCGACGATCAGCGCCCGGATCGCGGCGGCCCGCAAGGCGGTGGGCGACGATGGCAAGGCGCAGCGGATCATCAAAACGGTTGTGCGGCGTGGTCTGCAGATGGCGGCGGAGGTCAGGAACGATGCCGGGCCGGCGCGTGACAGCAACCGGAGCACGCAGCAGCTGAGATATGCGCGCGGCAGCGGCGGTCAGGCGATTGCGTTTGCTCTGTCGGGAGACGGCCCGCCGGTCCTGCGGGTCGGCTCGATCGTCTACGATCTAGAGGCCGAATGGCGGCTGGCCTCGGAACGCGCCTATCTTAGGGCGATGGAGGCCAGGTTCACCATGCTGCGCTACAACAAGCGCGACCAGACCCATTGGGACGATCCCTGTCACACCAATTACGAAGGCGTGGCCGAAGATATTCTCGCGGTGACCCAAGCTGCGGGGTTTGACCGTTTTGCCATCGTATCCGAGTTCGGGGGCATATTCTCGGCGCTTCGGTTTGCGACCCGGTATCCGGATCGCGTCAGCAGGCTGGCCATCGTCGGCGGCTGGGCCGAGGGCCGTGACCACCGCGAGGATGTGGAGGGGCCGGATTCGATCCGCACCCTCATCATCGAAGGCTGGAAGGACCCCGGCAGCGGATATGCCGTCGGCTCGTTGCTGAGCTATTTCCCCGAGGGGCCGCTGGACACCGTGCGCGAGATCGTGCGCGAGATGCAGGCGCTCTATTCGGTCGAGCAAAAGCTGTATCAGCGGGACAGCGGGAACACCGCGTCGGTGCTGCATCTGCTGCCTCAGGTGCAATGCCCGACCCTGGTTCTGCACGGGCGCAACAGTGCGGTGCATCCGCTGTCCGAGGCGCGGAAGCTGGCGGCGGGCATTCCCGACGCCTCGCTGGTCATTCTGGAAACCGCAAACCACATCCCGCTGCCGGGCAACGACGTCTATGACACCTATATCGAGACCCTGCAGGAGTTCCTTGGGGGTGGGGAGTAGCTTGATGCCTGGATTGTGGACTGTTGACCGTCGCGCCTACGAGCCGACGAAGCTGGGTTCTGGATACAGCTACGCCGGGTCGTCAGGCATGCTTGCCCCAAACTTCGAGCATTTCTGACCCAATGACCCCTGTCGGGACCATTTGCAAACTGCAGGCGAATGTCCGGTTCTTTGCGTCTATCTATCTGGCCGGTGCCATCAAGGTGCTGCCAACCAAGTAACATGATCCACCATGTGTTCCGCTTGAACCCTCATGTCGCGATTCACATGATCGCCCTGGAGTTTCGATGCCCTACTCAGGTCTGATACCGGCGGCCTTTTGGAGCAGTTTCACAACCCTCTGCCGCTCTGCCGTCGTAAGATCGGCTAGCACGTCATCGTTCACCCGTTTGACGATCCTGGGAAGCTCAGAAGCTTTTTGCCGCCCCGCCTCGGTCAGGTAAATCAGAAACGACCGGCGGCTGTTGGGATCAGGTCGTCGCTCGGCAAAACCGGCCTCTACCAGCGCATCGACATTTCGGCTGGTGAAGTACTCAGGAAAATTCAGCTTCTCCCCCAGGGACCGTTGGTTGATGCCATCTTCATCCGCCAACAGCATCAAGTTGGCGAAAATCTTGACGTCGACGTCCACTTCTTTCAGCGCCAACTTCATCTTTGCATCGATGTCGCGGGCAAGCGTCTGGATGAGGAACCCGAAGCTTCCCTCACGAATGTGCTTTGTACTTTTGATCTGCGTCATCAGGAATGCACTCCTGATCATGGCATTAACCCCAATGCTTGCAACGAACAAGTGTTGCAATAGATTTTGCATTTACAATTCTTGTAGATGCAAGTATTGCGAAAACAAGTCAAGCACACCTTTGAGTCGGACCATTCGAAAGGCACTGTTCATGAAAAAGAAGATCATCTCCCTGTCCCTAGGCGTATTGCTGGTTGCGCCAACGATACTTGCCGCAGATGAGAATGAGGGGCGCAGGCTGGCAGAACTGGCCTTTGCATCCGTCGACAGCGCGGAGCGCGGATTCATCGACATGGGCGAATTCACGACTTTCGGGACGGATGTGTTTGCCTCGATGGACGGCGATGAAAACGGAAAGATCTCGCTCGACGAGTATATGGGATGGGATTACGGCATGGTTTCGGTCGCCGAAGAGCGGGATCGGATGGATGCCTACGAGACCGCGCTACGGGTCGTCTTTGCCTTCCGCGATCGTGACGGAGACGGCGAGATCAACAAAACCGAGCATCGCCAATCGATGAACTTCGATTTCCAGCGAGCGGATCTGAATGGGGATGCGGTCCTGACAGAGCGTGAGTTCCTAAATGGGTTCCCCGTCATGGTGGCGTTGAGGGCCGCCCTGGACCCCGATCTTTGATGTGTCGATCAAACAAGAGGAAATGGAGCGATGCTGAGAAGGCAAGGTATTTTTGCAATCATTGGCCTGATTGCACTATTCACGGTTTTGCATCTGGGCTTTGCCCCCGAAACCCATGACCCACGTACGACGGGCACGACCCTTTTGGGCGGGATCGCGTTTCTGCTGATGACATGTGCCATCATCCTGTCCACCCGGGCCGCCATATTTGAGGACTGGCTTGGAGGCCTGGATCGAATGTACCAGGTGCACCGTGTCATCGGCGTTCTGGCGGCCTTGTTTGCACTGGTTCATTTCTTTGGCGTGCCGAAGGCGTTGCCGGCCGGTGCCGATCCGGCGCTCAATGCCATGGTTCCATCAGCACCGTTGGGCATGCTGGGGCTGATCTTTCTGGTGATTGGGCTGTTCATCGCCCTGAACCGAAAAATCCGCTATTCCTTTTGGCGCCCGACGCACAAGATCATGGGGCTGGTCTACCTGCTGATCTTTGGCCATTTCTTCACAGCTCCCCCCGTTTTTGTCCTACAGTTCAGCCCCTCGGGCCTGTTGCTACTGGCTGCTGCAATCATGGGTATCGTTTGCCTGTTCTACTCGGTGTTTGGAATGAACCGACGTACAGCCATTCCGTTCACCATCGAAGCCGTAAACGCTTTGGAACGGGCGACTGAGGTTGTTTTGAAGCCCTCCGGTCGCACGCTGGACTTCAAACCGGGGCAGTTTGCCTTTGTTGAGATATCCGAGAAAGGCTGGAACGAACCGCACCCGTTCACCATTTCCAGCGCGCCGGGAGATGACCGGCTGAAGTTCACCATGAAGGTGCTGGGCGACTGGACCCGCAAGGTACGTGAAGAGTTGCAGCCCGGCGGAGAGGTCATGGTGCGCGGCCCCTATGGGCGCTTCGACGCCGAAGGCGCTGGTCAGAAGCAGATCTGGCTGGCCGGTGGGATCGGTTTGACCCCGTTTTTGTCCAAGCTTCGGGCGATGCAACCCGGTGACAAGCGGCAGATTCATCTGGTCTACGCCGCGCGCGAGGAACAAGACGCCATCTTTCTGGATGAGTTGAGGAACCGCGCAGCCCAGCTTGGCAATGTCACCCTGGTGCCTCTCTTTTCGGACGAAGGCAACTTTGCGCGTGTCGACATGATGAAGCAGAAGCTGCCCGATCCGCTGAACAGCTACGAGTATTTCATGTGCGGCCCCAAGCCGATGGTTGATGGTCTCATGAAAGACCTGAAGGCCGAGGGCGTACCATGTCGCAAGATCCACACCGAAGCTTTTGAGTTCCGGTAAGCTCCTACAATACAAGTAGAAATCACATGAAAAAGCTGCTCTCCTTTGTCGCAGAAATCGGAACCATCATGTATGTGGGCGGTATTCTGTCCCACATCGTGATCGGCGCAATCAATCCGCATCCGGCACCGGAAACCGCGGAATTCATCTACAACTACAAACTGCAAAGTGCCTACATCCTGATCCTGCCGGGGCTGGGCCTGAAGATCTTGATCGATCTGATCCTGTTCTTTGGGTTCGGTGAGCGCGCATGGTGGATGCGTATCAAGCTGGCGATGACCGCCTTTTTGACCGTCAACGCGTTTGTCTTTCTGGTGCCGATGATGCCGCAGCTTCTTGAGCTGGCCCAAGCCTCGATTCCCGATGGGAAACTGAGCGATGCATTTCATGCCTTGGAAAACAAAGAAAAAATGGTCGGCATGTCAAACATTGCGCCGCTGATAACCGAGATGGTTATGGGAGCATTCAAGCCCGGCATTACAAAGGCCGAACGTGCTGGATCCACGAGCACAACCTGACAAGGCGCGTCTCATGAACTCAAGGCTCCGGCAGTTGTAGAACCACGTCTGGCTGACACGAGGAAAGGTATGACATGAACCTCCGCCCGCTGCTTTTTCTCCCCCCATTGGCGCTTGGGATCGGCGGTTACATGTGGCTGACCGCGCCCGATCCCGCGGAGCAGGCAACACCTGATGAATCCGCCACGGTCGTGCGCACGTTGACCGTTGCGCCGTCAAAGGCAGTGCCCTCTGCGTCGGGATATGGCCGCGTTGTGGCGCAAGATACCTGGCTGGCCATTTCCCAGGTGCAGGGTCGGGCGGTTTTTGTGGATGAAGATCTGACTGTGGGCAGCGTCCTTTCCAGTGGCACCGAAATTGTCCGGATCGACCCGCGGGATTACGAGATCGCTTTGGCCCGTACCACGGCCTCGCGCGATAGCGCACAGGCCGAGTTGGACGAGCTGGAAGCGACGGAGAAAAACACGAAAGCAACGATTGAGTTGGAAACCCGGATCGAGGATGTCCGTCGCGCGGAACTGGAGCGGCAGGAAACCCTGTTGGAGCGGGGAAGCGTCGCGCAAGCGGTCGTGGATACGGCCATCCGAGATCTTCTGTCTCAGGAAAAGATGGTTCTCAACCTCGAAAACGCGCTGCGCCTGCTTCCCGCGCAACGCGCATCGCTTCAGGCCACGATTGATACCCGCATCGTGGAGATCGAAGAAGCGGAGCGCGCATTGGCGAACACGTCCATAAAAACTCCCCTGATCGGACGTGTGATCGCCAAATCGGTGTCACCGGGGCAATTCATCCGCGTCGGTGACACCCTTGCCACTATCGAAAGCACCAGCGCCTCTGAGGTTACGGCCGAGTTCCAGACCCGAGTGCTGGGCAATCTGTTTACCGTCATCGACGGCATCCGCCCTTTGGATGCAACGCCCGATCTCGGCATGGTGGATGCCTTCGATTTGCTTGAGAGGTTCGATCTGCAGACCGAAGTGACCATGTCTGCCGGCGGTCAATCCCATGTCTGGCCCGCTGAGCTTGTCCGCTTTGATGGCAGCGCGGATCCGACCACCGGAACCGTCGGGCTGGTTATTCGGATCGAAAATCCGGGCGCCCCTGATCCGAAACGGCGCGGTCCCCCTTTGACGAACGGCATGTTTGTCGAGGTCCGTCTTTTTGCACCCGAGCCGGTCGAGGCGCTGCGCATCCCGCGCGCAGCCATACATTCTGAGGGAGCGGACAGCTTTGTCTATGTGGTCGATGATCAATCTCGTTTGGCCCGTCGAAACATCGATGTCGGATCGGTCCAGGGCGATCAGGTCGTGGTTCTCGGTGGCCTTTCGGAAAACGACCGCCTGGTGTTGTCCGACCCACGCCCTGCCGTTATCGGAATGTTGCTGGAGCCGCTTGAAATCACTCTGGGCCAAGGCTCATGATTTCGTATTTTGCACGTCACCCGGTCGCGGCAAACCTCGTTCTGTTGGCGGTCTGTTTCATTGGCGTGTCCGCCCTGCTGAATATGGAGCGGGAAAGCTTTCCGGAGTTCACGGCTAGCGAAGTTTCGGTTTCGGTCGAATATCCGGGCGCGTCGGCAAGCGATGTGGATGAACAGGTCTGTCTTGTTCTCGACGACGCGCTTGGTGCGGTGAACGACCTGGAAGACTTTGAATGCCTGTCGGTGGAAAACGCAGCCACCGCGACACTGACCATGGCTGAAAGCGGCGACATCGGCCAGCTCTACAATGATATTTCGTCCGAAGTATCGAGCATCAACGACCTGCCGGACGAGGCAGAATTGCCGTCTGTCACGATCCTGGGGCAAACCGAAACCATTGCGTCGATTGCGGTTTCAGGGATCGATACGCAAGGCGCGTTGATCCAATACGCAGATGAATTCGCCGACGAACTTGGTGCACTGCCGATGATTGCG
Source organism: Ruegeria sp. HKCCD8929 (assembly GCF_013031405.1). Taxonomy (GTDB): domain Bacteria; phylum Pseudomonadota; class Alphaproteobacteria; order Rhodobacterales; family Rhodobacteraceae; genus Ruegeria. The sequence continues at coordinate 117,373 of NZ_WPZY01000011.1, forward strand.
ACCGCCGAAGTCACCGGCATCTCTGATGCGGAATACCGCATCTCATTCGATCAACTCGCACTGCGCCGCTTCGGGATCAGCCCACAGGATGTGGCTGACGCGGTCGAAGCGCGCAGCCTTCGCGCTCCACTTGGCACTGTCGTCACCACCGGGCGTGAAGTGACCCTAAGGTATTTCGATGCGCGCCGCTCCGTGAGCGACCTGGAAAACCTTGTGCTTTTGGAAAACCCCGACGGGGGTGTCGTACGCTTGGTCGACGTTGCGCAGGTTTACCTGACGGAATTATCCCCTGAACAGCAGTCCTATATCGACGGAGATCGCGCCGCGATCATTCAAGTCAGCAAAACCAAAAGCGATGACGCGATCAAGGCCTTTGCTCAAGTGGCCGAGAGGATCGCCGAGGAAGAAAACCGGTTTCCAGATCCGTTTCGCATATCGGTTGTGAACAATCTGACGGAAACCGTTGAAACGCGGATCAACCTGGTTTTGAGCAATGCCGGACAAAGCCTTCTGTTGGTCGTGCTGGTCATGTGCCTGTTCTTCTCCACGTCCGAGGCTATCTGGATTTCCTTTTCTCTTCCGTTTTCGTTTCTGGGTGGCATATTCCTCATGGGGGCCGCGGGGGTCACCATCAACACGATCTCTCTGATCGGTCTTTTGATGGCGATTGGCCTTATCATGGACGACAGCATCGTCATCGCCGACAACATAGCAAAATGGCGACGCAAGCTTGGTCCGAAAGAGGCCGCAATAATGGGCGCGACCGAGGTAATGCCCGGTGTGATCTCGTCTTTTCTGACCACGGCCTGCGTTTTCGGACCGCTGATGTTTCTGTCCGGTGAGACGGGCAAGGTTCTGCAAGTCATTCCGATCGTGCTGCTTCTCACCATGATCACCAGCCTGGTCGAGGCGTTTTTGATCCTGCCGAACCACATGAACCATACGCATGCAGATCCGGAGAAAAACGCCGGGAGAATAGTGCCCAGGCTACTCGATCAGGCCAGAGACAAGATCATCATTCCCATCGCGGCCGCGCTATTGCGATGGCGTTACGCGACGCTGGGCTCGGTCTTTGCAATCCTGATCCTCAGCGTCGGATTTCTGGCATCCGGTTTGGTCAAGGTCGTGGGGTTTCCCGAAACAGAGGGCGACACGGTCGAGGTGCGTTTTGCGTTGGCATCCGGACTGTCCATCGAACACACTCAATCCGCCGTGGCGCAGATCCTGGACGGGCTTGAGCAGGTCGATACCGAATTGACGAAAGACACCGAAGGTGCCCGGCCCCTGATCGAGCGCGTGCTGGTCCAGTACTCCGCCAATCAGGATGTGAAAGACAACAGCGCGTATACCGCGACCGTTACGGCGGATCTCTTGGAAAGCGATCTGCGAAACATCGCTGCCAACGATGTGCTGGCACACTGGAAACAAGCCACGGGCCCCCTGCCCGACCTTGTCCAGATCAATTTCACTCAGATCGCGGCCGGCCCCGGTGGCGATGATCTGGATGTCGAACTCGCCTCGCGAGATCTGGATGAACTGGAAGCCGCAACCAACGCCCTGCTTGAAAGGCTGATCCTGCGTGACGACGTCACCGAGGCTTATCAGGACTTTTCCAAAGGACGCGCTGAGATACGCCTTTCGCTGAACGAGTTCGGCTATGTGATCGGGTTGACGCCGCAGGCAATCAGCAGACAGCTTCGCGCCGCCTTTTCCGGAACCGAGACCGACAGCTTTCGCCAGCAATTGTCGGATGTCAGCATTCGTGTCGAACTGGGTGACACCGTTCCGGCACTGACTGATCTGGAGCAGTTCCCGCTGACGGTCGCCGGCGGTGAACAGGTTGCATTGGGCACTGTTGCCAATATCGAGTTGACGAACGCTTATGCACAAATCACCCGAAAGAACGGAAAAGCCATCTCGCGGATCGTGGGCAAGATTGATCGAAAGGCGACAACCTCAACTGCAATCTCGGCCTTGATCACCGATAATCTGGCACCAGAGCTACGTCAGCAGTTTCCCAATGTCAGCATCGGGATTGGCGGCGCAACCGAAGAGCAGCAGAAAACCCAGGCCTCGATTTCCAACGCCTTGCTGATGGGGCTCGTGGGTGTCTACCTGATCCTCGCGTTTCAGTTCCACAGCTACACTTTGCCTTTCATGGTGATGCTCAGCATCCCTTTTGCCCTGATCGGTACGATACTTGGTCACTACGCACTGGATCTCGACATTTCCATGCCGAGCTTCATCGGCTTCGCCTCGCTGGCGGGGATCGTCGTGAACAATGCCATCCTGTTTCTGACGTTCTTCGAGGCAGAGATTGAGGCAGACGATTATATGACTGCCGCTGTCGAGGCTGTCAGGCACCGATTTCGGCCGGTCATTCTGTCCTTTGCCACAACCTTCGCAGGACTGTTGCCGATGCTGTTTGAAACCAGCCCCCAGGCGCAGGTTCTCGTCCCCTTGGTCGCCGCCGTGGCCTTTGGGCTTTTGGCGTCGACGCTTCTGGTGATCTTTGTGTTCCCGAGTGTGCTGGCGATCTATTTCGATGTCGCCGATATCAAAAAATGGAAGGAAAACAGACAAAAGCACTTGGCGGATACCCCGGCGCAGCATGCGGCGTCAGCCTGAAGAACCGGCGGGTTTGCGTAGTGGGCAATCTTCTTCTCAACTATTTCAACCTGTTTCGAGCTTTGGCAAAGGCATTGGTTGATGGCAGGTCCCTACACCTGCTTGCCATGTCCGCGTCGCTGGTGGTGGTCAGCACTACATTCTATGTGCTTGTGGAGGGGTGGAGCATTCTGGACGCCGCCTATTTCTCGGTTATCACCATGTCGACGGTTGGATATGGCGACATTGCTCCGGAAACCCCTGGTGGGAAGATATTCACAATGATCTTCACGATTGGTGGGATCGGGATATTCGTCACGACAATTTCGACAATCGCCGCGATTTTTGTCAGCAGTTTCAAAGTTCGAAAGTAGAAACCCAGGCAACTCGCAAAGCGGCCGTTCATGCTTGCGCTATTGTCCGGTAGTCTGCGCTCAGTTCCGGCGATTTGCCACAACCGCAGGACATCTCGCCGGATCAGTCTCCGACCAAAGGTCGATGTCTTCTGACGTTCTACATGGACATTTGCCGCCGCAGGCCACAGGTTTCGCCGTAGCAAGACAAGAATGAGGCCGTCATGTTCCAGTCCTTCGAAGTAACCGCACGCCCGGAACAAGGGCCGCCCCGGCTGGCCGCTTTGCGCGAGGAGATGGCGCGCGAGGGGCTGGACGGGTTTTTGATCCCGCGGGCGGATGCGCATCAGGGCGAATATGTGGCGCCGCGGGATGAGCGGCTGGCCTGGCTGACCGGGTTTACCGGCTCTGCGGGGTTCTGTGTGGCGCTGAAGGATGTGGCAGGGGTGTTCATCGACGGGCGCTATCGCACTCAGGTCAAGGCGCAGGTGGCCGATGTCTATACGCCGGTGCCGTGGCCGGATGTGAGCCTGTCCCAATGGCTCAAGGAGCAATTGCCCGAGGGTGGTCGCGTGGGGTTCGATCCGTGGCTGCATGCGGCAGGGCAGATCAAGGCGGCTCGGAAAGAGCTTGAGGGCTCGGGCATCGAGTTGGTGCGCTGTGACAATCTGGTGGACCGGGTCTGGGAGGATCAGCCTGCCCCGCCGATGAACCCGGCCAAGGCGCATCCGCTGGAATTTGCGGGCGAAAGTGCGGGCGACAAGATCGCCCGGCTGGCGCAGGAACTAAGCGAAGCGGGACATGCGGCGGCGGTGATCACACTGCCGGATTCGATCATGTGGCTGTTGAACATTCGGGGCTCGGATATCCCCCGCAACCCGGTGGCGCATGGCTTTGCCATTCTGCACGGCGATGGCCGGGTGGACCTGTTCATGGCGGTTGAGAAGCTTGCGGGGCTGGACCTCGGGGATGGTGTCACGCCGCACGCGCCGGAGGCGTTTCTGGACGCCGTGGCGGCGCTGGAGGGGACGGTGCGGGTGGATCTGGGCTCGGTCCCGCAGATCGTGGCGGACCGGCTGGGTGACCGGCTGGTCGATGGCGGTGATCCCTGCGCCCTGCCCAAGGCGCGCAAGAACGCCGCCGAGATCAGTGGCACCGCCGAGGCGCATCTGCGCGATGCGGCGGCGGTGGTCGAACTGCTGAGCTGGCTCGATGCGCGGCCTGCGGGCAGCCTGACCGAGACGCAGGTGGTCACACAGCTGGAAGCCTGCCGCTGCAAGGATAACGCGCTGCGGGATATCTCGTTCGAGACCATCTCGGGCACCGGCCCCAATGGTGCGATCATGCATTACCGGGTGACCGAAGAGACCGACAGCCGGTTGCAGGACGGGCATCTGCTGGTGCTCGACAGCGGTGGGCAGTATCTGGACGGCACCACCGACATCACCCGCACTATCCCGATCGGCGAGGTGGGGGACGAGGAGAAGGCCTGTTTCACCCGCGTGCTGAAGGGCATGATCGCCATGTCCATGCTGCGCTGGCCGGTGGGGCTGGCCGGGCGTGACATCGAATGCGTGGCGCGGCTGCCCCTGTGGCTGGCGGGACAGGATTTCAACCACGGGGTCGGCCATGGTGTCGGCGCCTATCTGAGCGTGCATGAGGGCCCGCAGCGGCTGGCGCGCACCAGCCATGTGCCGCTGGAACCGGGCATGATCCTGTCGAACGAGCCGGGATATTACCGCGAGGGCGCCTTTGGCATCCGCATCGAAAATCTGGTGGTGGTGGAAGAGGCCCCCGCCCTGTCCGGCGGCGATGCCGAGCGGGCGATGCTGTGCTGGCGCACGCTGACCTATGTTCCGATTGACCGGCGGCTGATTGTGACCGATATGTTGACGCCTGAAGAACGCGCCTGGCTGAACGCCTACCACCGCGACGTTGTGGAAAAGGTGCGGCCAAGGGTGGGCCCCGACGCACGGGTGTGGTTGGATGCCGCAACTGCGCCGGTCTGACACCGGGCTGTTACTTTAACAAGTCAGGGGAGACGTTCGGCCCAGGACGAAGGGCCAGGACGAAGGGAAGGAGAAGGAATGACCGATCACATCAGGATTCGCAAAGCGCCCGGAAAATGGAGCGTCCGCTCGGGCGGCGCCATTCTGGGCGAGACCACCAATGCGCTGGAACTCAGCGAGGGTGATCTGGACCCGGTGATCTACTTTCCCCGCGCGGACATCGCGATGGCCTTTCTGGACCGCACCGACAAGGTGACCCACTGCCCGCACAAGGGAGATGCGAATTACTACTCGATCGTCAACATGTCCACGGTGACCGAAAACGCGGTCTGGACCTACGAGAACCCGATTGAGGCGGTGGCGGAGATCAAGGAGTATCTGGCCTTCGAGAAACTGGACTCGGTCAAGGTCGAGCGGTTGTGAGATAGCGCTGGTTTGGGGATGAAGGGCCTCCGGTTTCGGGGGCCTTTTCTTATGTGGACACCCGTCAAGCAAACCGAGGTATGCTGCGGAGTGCTCAATCCATCCTTGAATGGCGGGATGGGTCCGAAGCAGGCATCGGTCTTCCGTCCGGCTATCCAGTCCCTCGTCCTTTTCGCAGTCTCCTCGACGCAGCGCTCCTCCTTGCGCTAGGCTGGTCCACAGGAGGCCAATGTGATGGAGCCAGACCATCAGGAACGCAGATTGACAACGATCCTTTCGGCGGATGTCGAGGGTTATTCCAACCTCATGCGGCAAGATGAGGGCGGCACCCTAGCGGCACTGAAGGCACTCCGGAGCAGCGAAATCGACCCTCGGATCGAACGGCACCATGGCCGGACCGTCAAACTCATGGGCGATGGAAGCCTTGTCGAGTTTGCCAGCGTGATCGATGCCGTCAGCTTTGCGGTCGACGTCCAGCACGCCATCGCAGCGGCTCAGGGAGAGCTCCCAGAAGACGACCGGATCCAGTTTCGCATCGGCATCAATGTGGGCGATGTCATCGTCGATGGTGATGATATTTATGGCGACGGGGTGAATGTCGCCGCCCGGATCGAAGGGCTAGCGGAGCCGGGGGGGATCTGCATTTCGCGCAGCACTTTTGATCAGGTGAACGAAAAACTCGACCTCACCTTTGCTCCGATGGGGCCACGGATTGTCAAGAACATCCCCGGGCCGGTGGAGGTCTATCGGATCGAGCTCGACGACCGCTCACAGGCGCTGGCCATGGAAGCTCCACCACCCATAGCCGAACCACAGGACGCGCCACCGCGTCGCGGGATTCTGCAGTTTGCCATTGCCGCGGGACTCGTCATTCTGGCTCTTGTGGCCGGGGCGTATTACTTCCGATCAGAACCCATCAAACCGCCCGTGATCGCGGTACTGCCATTCGAAGACCTAAGCCCCAAGGAACTTAAAGGCATACTGAACGACACGATAGGCGATGGTATCATCACGTCGCTGGCGCGCTACAAGGAATTCACCGTTATTTCGCGTCGCTCTAGTTTCAAATTCCGTAACTCCGAAGAAGGTATCTCCGAGATTGCCGATCAACTCGGGGCGGACTTCGTTCTGGAAGGTTCCCAACAATACGACGGGGAGCGGCTGAGAGTGACGGCACAGTTGATTGATGCGGATACGGAAACCCATATCTGGGCCGACGAGATCGACGTGCCGCTGGAGGCACTACTGAAAACAAATAGCGAGATCAGTCGGAAAGTCGCCAATGCCGTGGGTGCCAAAGTGGTCGCCACTGCCGAAGCACGTATGACCGAAGGCGATGTCAGCGCCTTGTTGATTGCCAATGCCGCACAAAGCCGGATCATGCGGAATTTCAGCCGCGAGAGCCTGTTGAAAAACATCGAAGAACAGGAGCAGTCCCTCAAAGACTACCCTGATTCCGCGTGGGGCCATCTTGGACAGGCATTGTCGCTTCGCATCGGGCTGCGCTATGGCTGGATTGAAGGCGATGAAAAGGCACTTCGTAAAAGGATGATTGATCTCGCCCGCCGGGGTGTTGAGCTCGACCCCAACAACTTCCTAGCCTACCACGCTTTGGGACGCGCCCTGATGTTTAGCCGCGATCTCGAGGCGGCCGCCGTCGCTTTTCGTCGTGCAATCGAACTGAATCCATCGTCTTCTTTCGCACGCAGCGCATTGACACTCGCATTAACCCGGCTCGGAAAAACGGACGAGGCTCTTGCAGAAATCGAGGTGACAGCGCGCATTGATCCATTCTACGGACACAGCTTGTATTGGGACAAAGCACTGATCCAGTGGCAGATTGGCGAATGCGAACAGGCGCTGGCAACCTTTAAATCGACGCCCTCGATGCCGGTGGCCGCCAATAAAGTTCTTGCGGCGATTTACCAGTGCCTGAGTGAACGGGAGAAGGCGGCCAAAGCGATGGCTGATTTCGTTGCCGAAAACCCCGAATGGTCCGTATCGCGGGAGCGGGATGTCCTGACTGGCATGTGGAGCGCTCCGGGTGCCCTGGACCGATGGCTTGAAGCCATGGAGGCTTCCGGGATGCCGTTGTAACGCTCCGTTCACCGATCATGCTTGGAAAGCGGGTCTGCATTCCCTTTGCTGTTCCGACTTACAAACAATGTAGGCGGCCGGCAGACATGTTCACGCCGCAATCCAGAAACTGGCCGCGCCATTCAGCATCACAACAAGGATTCGAGTGTCCCCCACAGACAACAATACACCCCCAAAAGAAAAAGGGCAGGTCTGGCGACCTGCCCTTCGCGATTGCACCTGGTTGGGAGGAGAGGGGTGCAAATACGCGGGTCTTACTTGGCTGCCGAAGCTTTCTTGGCAGCGGCGGTCACCTCGTTGGTGGCCTTTTTGACGGCGGCGGTGGCATCTTCGGTGATGTCTTTGCCAGCAGCCATCAGCAGCTCGACGGTGTCCATCTGAACCTTCTTTGCGATCTCGGCGAAAGCGGCCATGTTCTCGGCTGCAACCTCGGCCGATGCCGACGCGAAGTCGGTGGCGGCTTTGGCGTAATCGGCGGGCTCAGCTTTTGCTTTCGACATGTCCGACAGTTTGGCCAGGGTATCCTTGGTCCATTTGTTGGAGATCTCGGCCGATTTCTCGGCAGCTTCCAGAGCAACGCCCGACAGCTTTTCGTTCAGAGCTGCGGTCGATTTGAAGGCACCTTCCATGGCGGTGGTGTCAACGGGGAATGCGCCCATCATGTCTTTCATGATCGCGGTAAAGTCTTGGGTCTTTGCCATTGTCCTAATCCTTTTGTGCTGTCCGGGCCCACCCCGGGTTTCATCAGCTTGAGAGGAATATGCTTTCTGCATCGCAGCATTTCAAGTTTTTTGTTGCTGCAACGCAGAAAAAATCTGGTTTCACTTTGAAATCAGCGGCTTGCCTTGACCGTCACATAGTCGCCCGGGGCCGGGGCCAGGCGCGGGTGATCCGAATCGCCGGTATCGCGGGCGGGAACCTGCTTGCCCGAGCGCTTTTTCAGCCAGGCTTCCCACATCGGCCACCACGAGCCTTCGTGGAAATCGGCCTCGTTCAGCCAGGTGTCGGCATCCCCTTTCAGGTCGGGATTGGTGTAGTGGCCGTATTTCTTCTTGCTGGGCGGGTTGACGATGCCGGCGATATGGCCGGATTCCGAGACCACGAAGGTCTTGGAGCGCGAGCCCATCTGCTGCACGCCGCGATAGCAGTCCTTCCAGGCGGCGATGTGGTCGGTCTCGCAGGTGATCGCCATCAGCGGCACGTCCACGTCGCGTATGTGCAGGGTGTGGCCCATCAGTTCGAACCCGTCGGTGACGAAGTCGTTGCCCTGGCACAATCCGCGCAGATATTGCATCGCCATCCGGCCCGGCAGGTTGGCCCCGTCCCCGTTCCAATAGAGCAGATCGAAGGCGGGCGGGGTTTCGCCCAGCATGTAGCTGCGGATCGCGGGCGAATAGATCAGGTCGTTCGAGCGCAGGAAGGACATGGTGCGCCCGATGATCCACGCCTTGAGAACACCGTCTTTGTTCACCTGATCCTCGATCCCGTTGACGAAATCATCCTGCAGGAAGGGGGTGAATTCCCCCTGCTCGCCAAAATCCGTCAGCGTGGTGAAGAACGTGGCCGATTTGACCGATTTGTCGCCGCGTTGCTTCAGGAGCGACAGGGTCAGGCTGAGCGTCGTGCCCGCGATGCAATAACCCACGGCGTTGACCTGCTTGACCTTGCAGATTTTCTTGGCCTCTTCGATGGCGGTCAGGAACCCGTCCTGAATGTAATCCTCCATCCCGATATCCGCATGCGAGGTGTCCGCATTGACCCAACTGACGACAAACAGGGTATAGCCCTGCTCGGTCACCCATTTGATCAGGCTGTTCTGCGCCTTCAGGTCGAGGATGTAGTATTTGTTGATCCAGGGCGGAAACAGCACGATGGGCGTTTCATGCACCGTTTCGGTCGCGGGCTTGTACTGGATCAGTTCCATCATCCGGTTGCGATAGACCACATCCCCGGGCGTCGTCGCGATATTCCCCCCGACCTCAAAAGCCGTTTCATCGGCCAGCCGCACCACCAGTTCGCCATCATTGGCCTCAAGATCGGCGACCAGGTTTTCCAGCCCCTTGATCAGCGATTGCCCCTCGGTCTCGACCGCCTTTTCCAGCGCGTCCGGGTTGGTGGCCAGAAAGTTGGTGGGCGCCATCATATCGATGATCTGTTGCGAGAAATAGGTCAGGCGGCGGCGGTCCTTGTCATCGATATCTTCGACCGAGGCCACCGCCTGCGAGATGGCCTTGGCGTTGGTCTGGTACTGCTGCCGGATGAAGTTGAAATAGGGGTTGGTGTCCCACATCGGGTTGGCAAAGCGGCGGTCCTTTGGCGCGCTTTCATCCGTCTCGATCTCGCCCTTGGCCATCGCCTGCTGCGCCTCGGCGAAGTTCAGGACGGACTTGCCCCAATATTCGATCTGGTGTTCCAAGATCTTGGCGGGATTCTGCCACGCCTCGGCAAAATAAGCCGTTGCTGCCTTTGCGAAAAGCTCTTGATTCGGGCCGTCGAGCGCGGGGGTGTGCGGCGTTTTCCCGGCCATGACGTCGACGAGACGTTTGGAGAGCGCTTCGACTTTTTCCATATTTTCCTTAAGCCGCTCAATATGTTCGTCGGTCACCTGAGGTGTGTTGCCGTCACTAGTTGTCATTTTAAGGAATCCCCCCTAACCTCGCTGCTATGCAGAATAACGTCGTGGGCAGGGTGGAGCAAAGCGACGAATGGTCCGAACTCTCAGGCTGATACTCAGGAGGCCCATTTCATGCGCTACATGATGACCTACGACCTGATGGAAACCATGCGCAACACCAACCAGTGGTTGGGCGCGACGGCGAATTCCATGGCATCCTACCCGCTGTTTTCGATGGTGCCGAACCCGGCTTTCAGCTGGATGGCGGCCTGGGGCGAGGTCACCGAGCGCACGTTCCAGCGCATGGTGGTCAAGCCCGACTGGGGCATCCGCACCTTCACCTGCGAAGACGGCAAGGACCATCTGGTTGAGATCGCCACGGTGGTCGAGCGGCCCTTTGGCGATCTGGTGCATTTCAAGGTGCACGGGCGCGAGGAGCAGCCGCGCAAGGTGCTGCTGGTTGCGCCGATGTCGGGGCACTACGCGACGCTGCTGCGCTCGACCGTCAAGAGCCTGCTCGTCAATTGCGAGGTCTACATCACCGACTGGCACAATGCGCGCGACATTCCGGTGTCGGCGGGCAAATTCGATGTCGAGGACTATACGCTCTATCTGGTTGATTTCATGCGCGAACTGGGGCCCGACACCCATGTGATCGCGGTCTGCCAGCCTGCCCCGCTGACCCTGGCGGCCACCGCCTATCTGGCCGAGCTGGACCCCAAGGCGCAGCCCAGCACCCTGACCCTGATCGGCGGCCCGGTGGACCCGGATGCGACGCCGACCGAAGTGACCGATTTCGGCCGCCGCGTGACCATGGGCCAGCTGGAAGAGACGATGATCCAGCGCGTCGGCTTCAAGTATAAGGGCGTCGGGCGCATGGTCTATCCGGGCCTGCTGCAGCTGGCCTCGTTCATGTCGATGAATGCCGAACGCCATTCCAAGGCGTTTTCCGAGCAGATCCAGCGGGTGATGCGGGACGAGGCCTCGGACCACGATGCCCATAACAGGTTCTACGACGAATATCTGGCGGTGATGGACATGACCGCCGAGTTCTACCTGTCGACGGTCGAGCGGGTGTTCAAGAAGCGCGAGATTGCCCGCAACGAGTTCATCGTGGCCGGGCACAAGGTGGATATCGGCAAGATCACCGATGTGGCCGTGAAATCGGTCGAAGGCGCTAATGACGATATCTCGGCCCCCGGCCAGTGCATCGCGGCGCTGGATCTGTGCACCGGCCTGCCCGACAGCAAGAAGGCCAGCCATGTCGAGCCCGGCGCCGGTCACTACGGCATTTTCGCGGGCCGCAGCTGGCGCGACAACATCCGCCCGCTGGTCATCGACTTCATGAACACCAACTCGCGGCGCCCGGCGCGCAAGCGCAAGCCCGCGAACAAGAACGCGGCGGCCTGATCCATGGCCCGGGGCGCGCAGGGTCCGGTTGCGTTCGCCTGTGACTGCGGCAGCCTGAGCGGCCACATCACCGCAAAGGGCGTCAAAAGCGGCACGCATGTTGTGTGCTATTGCCCCGATTGCCGAGCCGGAGAGCTGTATTTCGATCAGCCCGATCCGGCGCCGGGGCCGGTGGACATCTTTCAAATGAGCCCCGACGCGGTGGTTATCGAAAAAGGCGCCGAGCATCTGGCCCTGATGCGGCTGAGCCCCAAGGGGTTGTTCCGATGGTACGCCAAATGCTGCAACGCGCCGATTGCCACCACCATGCGCTCGGTCAAGCTGCCGTTTGCGGGCTTCAACGTCCGGCGGATTGCCGAGCCCGAGCGTCTGGGCCCGGTTGTCGCGAAGGGGTTCATCCAGACCGAGAGCGGCCACAAGCACGAGAATTTCGGGCGCGCGGCCTTTGCGCTGCTGGGCCGTTTGATCTCGACCCGCATCTCGGGCCGCTGGCGCAACACGCCGTTTTTCAATGCCGAGACCGGTGAGCCGGTGGCCGAGGCCACGATCCTGACCAAGGACGAACGGGCGGCGCTTTATCGTTAGGCGGGCATTGCCAGCCAGTGCTGCAGCGCACCGGTGACCGCCTCGGGGGTTTCCAGCGTGGGCAGGTGGCCGGCATCTTCGATGATCCGTAGCTCGGCATTCGGGATCAGTTCCGCCATGAACGTGTGCCGTTTGACCGGCGTCAGCCCGTCATGCGCGCCGCACAGGATCATCGTCGGCACCTTGATCTTGCGCAGCGTGCCCTGCTGGTCGGGGCGGCGCTGCAGGGCGCGCGACTGCCGCACGAACAGCTCGGGCCCCAGATCGCGCGCCATGGCGTAGACCTGTTCCAGCACCGCCATCCGGCCCGGCCCCGGGGCCAGAACGTCGGCAGGGATCGCCTGCTGCATCACCTCGTCCAGCCGCCCGGCTTTGGCGCCGACGATCATCGGCTCGCGCGCGGCGGCGATTTGCGGCGTATCGGCCAGCGCATCCGTCCCCATCAGGCACAGGCGCGAGACACGCTCGGGCGCGCGGCGGACGATCTCCATCGCGATGATGCCGCCCATGGAGAGCCCGGCCAGCGCAAACCGGTGCGGCAGTTGGTCGAGCAGGCCCGAGGCGATCTCTTCGACCCGTTCGCCCACCGTGATCGGCGCCACCATCACCGCGCGGTCGCGCGACAGGTGCTGGATCTGGTGCTGATACGCCCGCGCATCGCACATCATCCCCGGCAGCAGAACCAATGGCTCGATCATGACAGCCCCCCTCGCCCGGCCCGGAAAGCCCGGGCTTTTCGCGCGCAGAATGAAGGTTTTGCGCCCGGCGTCAAGGATATCGGATGCCCCGGAACGGCGGAAAATCGGCATAGCGTCTGGCCCGCGCGGAAAGTGGCTCGGACGGCTCGGTTCCCGCCGCCAGAAGCCGCCCGCGCGGGGCGATATAGCTGTCGATCCGGCGCAGCGGCGTGGGCCGCCAGACCAGATTGAAGGCGCAGAGTTTCGGAAAGAACCAGATCTCGGAGTAGTCCAGATGATCGTGCATCCACCACGCCAGATCGCGCCAGTCGCGCCCTTCGGCATAGCGGTCGGCAAACCACGGGATCACCACCGAGGCGCCCGCGATCCGCGCATCCCCCTCGCCCCGGTCCCAGATGTGGCATTCCAGCGGGTGATCGTTGCGGGCACAGTTGAGCTTGTTCTCGTTGCCGAACCGGTTGAGCGAAGGTGAGCGGTAGCCCGAGCGCACCGCGATACGGCCAAAGGTTTCCTCAAGCGGGTCCATCAGGGTTTCGCAAAAAGCCCGCCCCGTCTCGATGGCCAGATCGGGGTTTTCGGGGATGTTCTGTTTCTCGTGAAAATTGCCGATCTCGGAATAGAGGAAATCGCGCATGAAGAAATGGCGCGACAGGCGCACACGGCCAAGGGTTTCAAGGCTCCACATGCTGCCCGGTTTGCGCATCAGCCGAGCCTCTCGCGCACCGCCTGCCCCATCTGCCGGGCCAACGGGTCGTGAAAGAGCGTCAGGAGTGTGTTCTTCTCAGGTTGCCACCCTGTATCGAGCCGCCAGCGGGCGTGGAACATATGTTCGGCCTCGTGTGTCATTCGTGTTGCCCATCCTGCGACAATGCGTTTACGTAGCACATTCTTGTCCGGAGGTGGCAGCTTATGGCCATGCGCCTTGGCCTGCGCCTGGCGTTCTGCGTGAAAGGCAAGCATCTGGTTCAGGTCGGCGTCGATCAGTGCGGCGTCAGGCGGTGTTGCAATCCGCTCTATCGCATCACGCACAGCGTCGGGCAGAGTTGTCAGGCATCGTTCGATGCCCTGCCGGAACGCCGGATCAGAGGGAACATCCATGCCCCACGCGCGCGGTTGCATTCTCCACAGCATAGGGCGGGCGGCGGGCGTCCAATGATCTTCGCGGATCATGCCCAGCAGGACCAGGATCTTCTGCGTCTCGTCCGACAGGCGCGCCGGGCCCAGCCCTTCTGCGGCGTGCACGGTCGGAGGTGCGGGAGGCCACGGGCTGGTTTCCCCGACCCGCATCCACACGGCCCCTGCAGCTTGCGGACGCGTCGGCGGCATCGAGGTTCCATTCTGGCGGAGCCAGGCGACCTCGTTGCATTGCTCGGCGATGGTCAAAACGGCAACGGCGATATCCTCGTTCGGTGGTAACGCGGCTGGGTGGATGGGCGTTTCGCGGAGGGATGCGCCCCATGGCTGCTCATTGGCATATCCAAGCGCGCATATCAGCATGCAACCGAACTGCCAGGCGGTCATTGCGTGGTCATTGAAGCCGCGCTCCTCCTTGGGAACGCGAGCGGCCACGAATTCGTAAACCTTCGGGCCCCAGACCGGTTCTGCCATCAATATCCGTTCCAGCGGAACTCGCCCTTGGGGCCCAGCGCCGAGAACGGGTTGAAGGCCACTTCCCAGATCGTGCCGTCGGGCGCGCGGAAATAGCCGTGATGGCCGCCCCAGAACACGTCTGCTGCGGGTTTCAGAATCTCGGCCCCGGCGGCTTTGGCGGCGTCCAGCAGTGCCGCCACCTCCTCTTTGGTCCGGCAATTGTGGCTGAGCGTCAGGGCACCGCGCCCGAGCGTGGCCACATCCACACCCATCTCATCGGCCAGCGCCGAGAGCGGGTAAAGCCCCAGCGTCTGCCCGATCAGATCGAAGGCGATCACACCGTCGGGGCTGTCGACCCGGCTCCAGCCGAGCTTTTCGTAGAACCCGGCTGCGGCCTCAATATCCTCGACGCCGATGGTGATGAGGCTGACCCGTTGTTCCATCATTCGATCTCCTGTTCCTTCAGCCAGTTCAGAATGCCCGCCACGGTGGCTTCGTTCTGCCCCGGCGACATGATGTCCCCGGCGATGACATGCGCGTGGGGGTCGTCGTTCGGTTCCAAAACGACCCGTTGTATGGTCGCCGGTCCACCCCAGTCGCCTGCAATCCGATGGGTGATGTCATGTCGCACAACCTTATCGTCATCCGAGAACCGGAACAGCGCCGGGATTTGAGCCCGGGCGAAATCCAGTGCGACCACCTCTTTGACCAGCGCCGAGAGGGGCACGATGGCCTCCCATGAATAGCGCGTGGTCCAATAGGTGTTCTTGTCGGGGTGCGGGTCGGATTCGCCGCGCTCGCCGCCCATGACCAGCGGCAACCAGTACCGCGCGCCGGGCAGGGTCGGCACCCAGGCCGCCCCGGAGTTCACACCAAAATTGGGCGAGACGAACACCATGGCGGCGACATCCTTGCTGAGCTCGGGATGCAGCGCCGCGGCGGCGGACAGCGTGCCGCCGGTCGAGGTGGAAATCACCACCACTTTATCGCCCACCGCCCGCGCCGCGGCCAGAGCCTCGGCGGCGTCGCGCATCCAGCCCGAGGCGGTGCCTTGGGCCATCGCCGCGCTGCCGCGCCCGTGGCCCTGCAGGCGGGTATAGACGAGATTGGCGCCCAGCGCCTGCGCCACCTTGTCGGGCACCGGGCGGATCTCTTGCGACGTGGCTGAAAACCCGTGGATATAAAGCACCGCATACGGCGTGCGCTGTTCCTCGGCCCCCGGCTGCCAGATCACCCGTTTCTCGACGCCGGGCGTGATGTCGTCAAAACCGGATTCGATGCTCTCGAAATAGACCTGAACCCCTTCGCCGAATTTGCCCGGATCGAATGACGGCGACAGGTCGACCTCTTCATAGGGTCCGACCACCCACAGCACGCCGCCTACGATCATCAGGGCCAGCAAAAGCCGCCCCAGCAGCCAACCGAACATCCGCATCAGGCCTCTCCCATCACGTCCAGCACCGCCTGTTCGATCAGGCCCAGGCAAGGCCCGTCGGAGAACCGGTGGTCGGCATCCTTGACCAGGAGCAGGCGCATGTCGTCACAGGTGACATGACCCATCAGCCGCAGGGCGGTTTCGGTCGAGACGGCGGTATCGGCGGTGCCTTGCAGGCAGCGCATCGGGAACGGCAGGTTCAACGGCTGCCGCAGGACTAGCCGTTCCCGTCCGTCCTCGATCATCCGCTTGGTGATGATATAGGGCTCCATGTAGTCCGAGGGCAGTTCCACATGGCCCACCTCTTCCAGTGCCGCCTTCTGGTCGTCGCTGAACGAGGCCCAATAGCCATTCTCGGTGAAATCTGGCGCGGCAGCGATGGTCACCATACCGGCGATCCGGTCCGGCATCGCGCGTGCCAGCAACAGCGCCTGCCAGCCCCCCATGGAGGACCCCACCACGATCAGCGGCCCCTCGGTCAGGGCCGAGACGGCGGCCACCGTGTCCTCATGCCAGTCGCCGATGCAGCCCTCTGCAAAAGTGCCCGAACTCTCCCCATGCCCGGAATAGTCGAACCGCAGATAGCCCTGCCCGCGCGCCTGCGCCCAGGCCTCAAGATGCACCGCCTTGGTGCCCTCCATATCCGACTTGAGCCCGCCCAGAAACACGATGGTGGGCCCTGCCCCCTCACTCCGGTGATAGGCCAGCCGCCGCCCTTGCGGCGTCTCCAGAAAATCCGTCGCTGCCATGAAATCCTCATTGCTTTTCCAGCATCATGCACGCCCCGCCCCCAAGTGCAATTCCCCGCTTCCTTGCTTCATCTTTTCCAAAATACTCCGGGGAGCGCGAGGGGCTGGCCCCTCGCTCCGCCCCTTGACACGCGCGCACCCTCCTGCCACATGGGCCGGACATCACAACCCGCAACCGGGCGTTCAGTGGGCGCCAAACCGACGAGGAGTGCCGATATGGCCACCGCGCTACAAACAGACTCACAATCCGTCTCCCTTACCTTTCCCGATGGCAATGCACGATCCTATGACGCGGGCGTGACCCCTGCGCAGGTGGCGGCCGATATCTCGACCTCGCTGGCGAAAAAGGCCATCTCGGCCACGGTCAACGGCCAGCATTGGGACCTGCAATGGCCCATTGAGGCCGACGCCGACATCGCCATCCACACCATGAAGGACGAGGCGCAGGCCAATGAGCTGATCCGCCACGATCTGGCGCATATCATGGCGCGCGCGGTGCAGGAAATCTGGCCCGACACCCAGGTCACCATCGGCCCCGTCATCGAAAACGGCTGGTATTACGATTTCGACCGGGCCGAGCCGTTCACGCCCGAGGACCTCGGGCTGATCGAGAAAAAGATGAAGGAAATCATCAACAAGCGCGAGCCGGTGACGACCGAGGTCTGGGACCGGAGCCGCGCGGTCGATTTCTACACCGAGAACAACGAGCCTTACAAAGTCGAGCTGATCGACGCCATTCCCGGCGATGAGCCGCTGCGCATGTACTGGCATGGCGACTGGCAGGACCTGTGCCGCGGCCCGCACCTGCAGCATACCGGTCAGGTGCCGGGCGACGCGTTCAAGCTGATGTCCATCGCGGGCGCCTATTGGCGCGGTGACAGCAACCGCCCGATGCTGCAGCGCATTTATGGCTGTGCCTTTACCGGCAAGGAAAAGCTCAAGGCGCATCTGCACATGCTGGAGGAGGCCGCCAAGCGCGACCACCGCAAGCTGGGCAAAGAAATGAACCTGTTCCACATGCAGGAAGAGGCCCCCGGTCAGGTGTTCTGGCATCCCAATGGCTGGACCATCTACACCACGCTGCAGGACTACATGCGCCGCAAGCAGCGGGCCGCCGGCTACAAGGAGGTCAACACGCCTCAGGTGGTGGACCGCAAGCTGTGGGAGGCCTCGGGCCACTGGGACAAGTATCAGGAGCATATGTTCATCGTCGAAGTCGATGAGGAGCACGCGCGCGAAAAGGCAATCAACGCGCTCAAGCCAATGAACTGCCCCTGCCATGTGCAGGTGTTCAATCAGGGGCTCAAGAGCTATCGCGAACTGCCGCTGCGGCTGGCCGAGTTCGGCTCGTGCTCGCGCTATGAACCATCGGGCGCGCTGCACGGGATCATGCGGGTGCGTGGGTTCACGCAGGATGACGGTCATATCTTCTGCACCGAAGATCAGATCGAGGCCGAATGCGCGGCGTTCCTGGAATACCTCTCATCTGTCTACACCGATCTCGGCTTCGAGAAATTCGAGATCATGTTCGCCACCCGCCCGGAAAAGCGCGTGGGGAGTGAGGAAAGCTGGGATCACGTGGAAAGCGCGCTGGAAAAGGCGATCAAGGCCACCGGGCATTCCTATACGCTCGATCCCGGCGAAGGCGCCTTCTATGGCCCCAAGCTGGATTTCAAGCTGACCGACGCCATCGGTCGGGAATGGCAGTGCGGCACCTTCCAGGTGGATCCGAACCTGCCGGAACGGCTGGGTGCGACCTATATCGGCGAGGACGGGGCCAAGCACCGTCCCTACATGCTGCACCGCGCCTGCCTGGGCTCGTTCGAGCGGTTCATCGGCATCCTGATCGAGAACCACGCGGGCAAGCTGCCGTTCTGGCTGGCGCCGCGTCAGGTGGTCGTCGCCTCGATCACTTCTGAGGCGGATGACTATGTCCAGGAGGTCGTCGAAACTCTGCGCGCGGCCGGTATCCGGGTCGAGGCCGACATCCGCAACGAAAAGATCAACTACAAGGTCCGCGAGCATTCGGTGGGCAAGGTGCCGGTGATTCTGGCTGTCGGCCACCGCGAGGTTGAAAAGCGCACCGTCAGCGTCCGCCGCCTGGGTGAAAAGCAGACCAGCGTCCAGCCGCTGGCGGATGTAACAAAAGAGCTGGCCCGCGCCGCGACCCCGCCCGATCTGCTGTAACATTCGGCGGAAATTCACCTGCAATCCGGCCCCAAACCGTGGGTCGGATTGTAACATTTCAAGATTTTCACTTGAAAAACAGATTGTTAACCAGAGCTGAGCCATGACAAAGCCTGACGGGCTTGTGAGACACGGGCTCGTGAATTCAACTGCGGCGCCCAAGTCGCTACCTTT
Organism: Ruegeria sp. HKCCD8929; assembly: GCF_013031405.1. Lineage (GTDB taxonomy): Bacteria > Pseudomonadota > Alphaproteobacteria > Rhodobacterales > Rhodobacteraceae > Ruegeria. The sequence goes on from NZ_WPZY01000011.1 coordinate 136,304, forward strand.
GAGTTCGTAAGCAACAGACATACGCAGTCATCAAGAGGATTTCCGAGATGTCGAATACCGCAAAAACCCTGGTCATCGCCAGTGCCGTCGCAGCAGCCATGACCGGCGCCGCCACCACCGCAAGCGCACAGGCCAAAGAAAAGTGCTATGGCGTGTCGCTGGCCGGTCAGAACGACTGCGCCGCCGGCCCCGGCACCACCTGCGCGGGCACCTCGACCGTCGATTATCAGGGCAACGCCTGGACCCTGGTGGATGCAGGCACTTGCGAATCCATCGAACTTCCGGCTCAGGCAGACGGCACGGACCGCAAGGGCTCGCTCGAGGCGCTGGAACGCGACCTGCCGGCATAATCCGGACGTAAATGACCGGGGGCGGGCCTGTTGAATGGCCTGCCCCCAATTTCATTTTCCGCAGGAGACAGGGTGATGTTGGATAGTGCGAACAGGTCGAACCGCCTGCCCGCCGCGCCGGGCGTCGGTTACAAGCCCCAGCACTTTGCCCAGATCCTCGAAGCAGCCGCCCCGGTGGAATGGCTGGAAATCCATGCCGAAAACTACATGGGCGACGGTGGCCGCCCGCTGGCGCAGCTGCGCCATCTTTCCGAACAGTTTCCGATCTCGGTCCACGGCGTCGGCCTGTCCATTGGCGGCGAAGGCGCGCTGGACCCCGATCATCTGGCCCGGCTGAAACATCTGGTGGGCTGGCTCGACCCGGCCAGCTTTTCCGAGCATCTGGCCTGGTCCACCCATGACAGCCATTTCCTGAACGACCTGCTGCCCCTGCCCTATACCGACGCCACGCTGAACCGCGTGTGCGAACATATCGATCAGGTGCAGGAGGTGGTCGGACGGCAGATGCTGCTGGAAAACCCCTCGAGCTATCTGGCCTTTGACGAAAGCACCTGGGCCGAGCCCGATTTCCTGCGCGAAATCGCGCGGCGCACCGGCTGCGGGCTACTGCTGGATGTGAATAACGTCTTTGTCTCGGCCACCAATCTCGATTACTCGCCGCAAGGCTATATCGACGCCTATCCGCTTGAGAAGGTGGGGGAAATCCATCTGGGCGGACATGACGAGGATGAGGACGATCATGGCCGCCCGCTGCTGATCGACAGCCATGGGCGCGAGGTTGTGGACCCGGTCTGGAGCCTGCTGGATTACGTGCTGGACCGCTCGGGCCCCAAGCCGGTCCTGATCGAATGGGACACGGATGTGCCGGACTGGCCGGTCCTGCGCGACGAGGCGGTGCGCGCCCAGACCGCGCTGGAGCGTATCCCGGCATGAGCGTGTCGCAGGACATGTTCCGCGGCGCCCTTTTGGACGCCGCACAGCCAGTGCCACAGGGCCTGAGCGATGCGTATGACCGCCCCGCCGGCCGCCGCTTCAGCGTCTATCGCAACAACGTCGCCGTCTCGCTGACCGAAGCGATGCATCAGGCGTTTCCGGTCATCACCAAGCTGCTGGGGCCACAGAACATGGACGGGCTGTCTGGCATCTTCCTGCGCCAGCACCCGCCGTCATCGCCACTGATGATGTTTTACGGCAAGGCGTTTCCCGAGTTTCTGGCGGGCATGGAGCAATTGGCCCATCTGGGGTATCTTCCGGATGTGGCGCGGCTGGAACTTACGCTACGCCGGTCCTACCACGCGGCCGACAGCGCTGCGATTGCGCCTGAGGCGCTGGCCATCGATCCCGAGGAGCTGATGCGCGCGCGGTTGAAATTTGCCCCGGCGATGGAGATCTTGCGTTCCCCCTGGCCGGTCCATGCGATCTGGCGCTTCAACACCGAGGAGGGTGCGCCGAAACCGCAGGCCGGGGCTCAGGATGTTCTGATCACCCGGGCCGAGTTCGATCCCGCCCCCCATCTGCTGCCCGCAGGCGGGGCCGACTGGATCGACGCCCTGCGCGCCGGACAGACCGTCGGCGAGGCCCACGAAACCGCGCTCGCCACAGTCCCGGATTTCGATCTGGGCGCCACGCTGGCCCTGCTCTTGCAGGGCAACGCCATCACTTCACTCACCACCAACAAAGGATGAGGCCATGCACGCACTAGTCTCGATTCACAACAAAATCTTCGATCTTGTCGAAAAGGCCGGGGACTGGTTGCTGCCGCTATTCGCGCGTTTCACCTTTGCAGCGGTTCTGCTGATCTACTACTGGAATTCCGGAAAAACCAAGCTCGGTGAGGGAATTTTGGGCATTTTCAACCCTTCGATCGGCGCCTATTCGCAGATCTTCCCGAAACAGCTTGAAGCCGTGGGTTATGACACCTCGCAGTTCGGTCTGTTTCACTGGGCGGTCGTGATGGCGGGCACCTATGCCGAGTTCATTCTGCCGCTGCTGATCGTGATCGGGCTGGCCACCCGTCTGGCGGCGCTGGGGATGATCGGCTTTGTGGTGGTGCAGTCGCTGACCGACGTCTACGGGCATGGCGCAACCGATCTGGCGACGCTGGGCGCGTGGTTCGACAATCAGGCCAGCGGCGTGATCATGGATCAGCGGCTGTTCTGGGTGTTCCTGCTGACTTTCATCGTGGTCAAGGGGGCTGGTGTTCTGTCGGTGGACGCGCTGTTGCGGCGCCGGGCGGAACCGGCGATGGCCTGACCTCAACCCCGTGAATGTGTTGGACACCGGCCTGCAAGGGCCGGTGTTTTTGATTCAGAAATGCGCCTTGGGTTCATCCGGCTTGCCCGCCGCGATGGCCAGCACCCCGGCGACACCGGCAAACGCGACCGGGAACATGGTGAAGACGTTGAAGCCGAAGGCGTAATACATCCCCGCCGCCGACGCGAGCAGCAGGATGCCGCCCCAGAGCGCCCTCGCCCGGGCCATGGCGCCCCCGGCGATGGCCAGCATCGGCGCCACAATCGACATCACCTGTATCAGATCCGCATTCTCGACCTGTTCGGCGATGCCCTCGATCTCACCGAAATGCTCGATGGCCTCGATATAGCCAAAGCCGAAAAACCCGACGATCATTCCGATCAGACCGGCGATCACACCCAGTACCAGTGCCGCGTTGCGCATACTCTTTCTCCGTTACCGTGAGAGTGCAGATAAGGGCGCGATCAGCCGACGCCAAGGGCTGTGCGCGTTTCGGCGTTCCACCCAAGGTAGAGCTCTCCGTCCCGTTCGATCAGCGGGCGCTTCATCAGGGCCGGGTGGTCGGCCAGCAGGTCGGCCGGGGCGCGGGCACGCTCGGTCTCGTCCAATCCGCGCCATGTCGTTGAGCGGGTGTTGAGCAAGGTCTCGCCGAACCGCGTCAAGGCCTGCGCCAGAACATCTTGTGGCAAACCGTCCGAGCGCACGTCGACAAACTGCGCGTCCGGCAATAATTTCAGCGCCTTACGGCAGGTGTCGCAGGATTTCAGGCCAAAAAGCCGCATGGATTATCCCTCTCCCATTTTGCTCATTTTGTGGACAATGCGCGATATCCCACCGCCTTGTCCTTGATTTTTTGCTTTAGCGTGTAATTGTGAGGCAGGCGAAACCTGCGCTTGAAACCGGTCCGGGACCAATACCTGTCCGCCTTTGGGAGTTGGCATCGTCATTTACTACCCCACAAATCCTGTGGGCCACGTGCAAGTAGAAGGAGACACGGGACATGCCAACCGGCACCGTGAAATGGTTCAATACGACCAAGGGTTATGGTTTTATTGCGCCCGACGAAGGTGGCAAAGATGTGTTTGTTCATATCTCGGCCGTAGAGCGTTCCGGACTGACCGGGCTCGCCGACAACCAGAAGGTTTCCTATGAACTTCAGGATGGACGCGACGGCCGCCAGATGGCCGGAGAATTGAAACCTTTGTAATTCGTTTTCCGTATTCACGACGGGACTATCCAAAAAAGGTCGGCGGCCTGGGCTTGGCCGTTGACCGTTACGTTGGCGTGATCCCCCTGTCCGACCGCTATGCGGCCCGGAAGGTCGCGCTCAGCCTTCCCGAATGACCGCCTCGAACTCACGCCATTCCCGCGCCGACAGGCCCGAGTTTTCCTGTGTCACATCCTCGCCCTTGAGCATCCGGCGCAGGGTTTCGACCATCTGCGCCGACAGGTTCACAGCGCCCAGCCGGTAATCCTCGAACGCCCTGTAGGCGAAGGGCACCCAGTCGGCGACGATGGCGCACATCGCTTCGGCATAGACGCGAATCTCGTATTGCGCGTGGGCATCGGCGCGCAGCCGCAGGAAGTGGAACAGGTTGTGCAGGTCCACCTTCCAGTACCATTGGGTGTAGACATTGGCGGGCAGGTTCATCCGCGCCAGTTCCCGCGCCAGCCCCTGCTGGCCGTCCTGGCTGATCATCGCCTCGTAATTGTCGTAGCAGCGGGCGCTGTCGGCCTTGAGCATCTCCAGCACGCGCGCGGCCTCGGCCCCCTCAAGTGCGGACCCGCGGCCCTGATTGTTAATCTCGGACTGCGCGGCGACATGTTCGGGCGCCGGGATATAGAATTCGCGGTCGAGGATCGAATAGCGGGCGGAGTATTCGTTCACGTTGGCGGTGCGGTGGCGGATCCACTGGCGGGCGACGAAAACCGGCAGTTTCACATGCAGCTTGATTTCGCACATCTCGAACGGGGTCGAGTGCCAGTGGCGCATGAGATAACGGATCAACCCCTCGTCATTCTGCACCGATTTGGTGCCCTTGCCGTAAGACACCCGCGCCGCCTGACAGATCGCGGCATCGTCGCCCATATAGTCGATCACCCGGACAAAGCCGTGATCCAGCACCGGATGGGCGGTGTAAAGGTGATCCTCCATCCCCGGCGCGACCACGCGGCGTGTCTGCTGCGATTGCGCGCGCTGCGCCTCGATCTCGGCCAGTTGCTCAGGCGAAAGCGGCATGGGGGCTCCTTTCCGGAAATGAGTCGGGTCCCACTATATCTCTGCCAAACAGGAACCGGAACCGCGACATAAGGTATTGATGCAGATTATCTGGGGTCGCGTGCCCCGCCCCGGTTTCCGGGCCCGCGCCCCTCGACACCGGCGCGGGGCGCGCTAATCTTCGTGCCAGCGAAATACCACGAAGGATGGCACGAGATGGCGTTGAAATACCTGCACACCATGGTCCGCGTGAAGGATCTGGAGAAATCCATGGCTTTCTATGAGTTGCTGGGGCTGAAAGAGACCCGGCGTTATGAAAGCGAACAGGGCCGGTTCACGCTGGTGTTCCTGGCGCCCCCGGGTCAGGAAGAGGCGCCCATCGAGCTGACCTATAACTGGGATGGCGATGACGAGCTGCCCAGCGACAGCCGCCATTTCGGGCATTTGGCCTATGGGGTCGATGACATCTACGCCACCTGCCAGCACCTGCAGGACAATGGCGTGACCATCAACCGGCCGCCGCGCGACGGGCGGATGGCCTTTGTGCGCTCGCCGGACAATGTCTCGGTCGAGCTGTTGCAGAATGGCGAGGCGCTGGCCCCGGCCGAGCCCTGGTCCAGCATGGAAAGCACAGGCCACTGGTGATCCGGGGGCTAATAGCCCTGACGCTGGCCCTTGCGGCCGGCCCGGGTGGGGCGGCCCAGTGCCGTCTGGCCCTGGCACTGGCCATGGATGTATCAAGTTCGGTCGATGCCGCCGAGCACGATCTGCAGCGCGGGGGAATGGCCGCCGCGCTGATCGCGCCCGAGGTCGAACGGGCGTTTTTTGCCTCGCCCATGCCGGTGGCGCTGGCGGTGTACGAGTGGAGCGGACGGTTCAACCAGGAAGTTTTGGTGGACTGGCAACTGATCCGCAGCCCGGCGGATCTCTATGCGGCCTCGGCGCTTGTTGCCCGCGCGCCCCGGTCGCAGACCGAGTCGCCTACCGCGCTGGGGCATGCGCTGGCCTATGGCTCGCAACTGTTGCGCCGCGCGCCTCCGTGCCTTGCCCGAACCATAGATGTGGCGGGCGACGGGGAGAATAATGACGGCTACGCGCCGCATCTGGCCTATGCGCATTTTCCGTTCGAGGGCGTGGTGGTGAACGGGCTGGTCATCAACGGTGCCGATTTCGAGGCCGAGACCGGGCTGATCCCGTTTTACCGCTCCGAAGTGTTGCGCGGCCCCGGCGCGTTTCTGGAGATCGCGCAGGGGTTCGAGGATTACGAGCGCGCGATGCGGCGCAAGCTGGAGCGGGAGCTGTCCAATATGGTGATCGGTGCGGTGGACAGGGACCGGAAATGATCCGGGCCCTTGCCATGTTGTGCTGCCTTGTTGCCTCACCGCTTTCGGCGCAGTGCCGGCAGGCGCTGGCGCTGGGGCTGGACGTGTCGGGCTCGGTCGACAGTACCGAATACCGCTTGCAGATCGGCGGGCTGGCCAATGCCCTGCGTCATCCCGATGTGGAACGGGCGCTGCTGGGCACCCCCGGGGTGCCGGTGCGGCTGGCGGTTTTTGAATGGAGCGAGCCGGGCTATCAGCGCCTGCTGCTGGACTGGACCGAGATACGCGACGCCGCGACGCTTGCCGGGATCGCGGCGGATCTCGCGGCCACCGCACGGCAACCGGCGCCGAACGGCACCGCCGTGGGGGCGGCGATGCTCTATGGCGCCGATCTGCTGGCGCGGCAATCGGGGTGCTGGAAGCGCACGCTGGATCTGTCGGGGGACGGGAAACACAATATGGGTCCGCATCCGCGCGACATCCGCGAGGCGCTGGAGCCTTCGGGTGTAACCATCAACGGTCTGGTCATCGGCGCTGACGATCCGCATGGCGGCGACAAGCGCCAGATGCAGATCGGAGAGCTGTCGGCCTATTACAAGGCCTGGGTCATTCTGGGGCCAGATGCCTTTGTCGAGGTCGCCCTGGGGTTCGAGGATTACGAGGCCGCGATGGTGCGGAAACTGCGGCGCGAGTTGGAGGGGCTGGTTCTGTCCGCCCTGCCCGTCCCGGTCCCCGGCACTCAGTAGATATAGCGGATCTGATCGGTCCAGTAGCGCTCGACCCGGCGCAAGGCGCTGGTGATCTCTTCGATGCCCTCGGCCCCCAGCACACCCTTGGCCTGCAACCCCTCGGCGTGGCGCGAGAACAGGTCGGCGACGATATCGCGGATTTCACGCCCCCGCTGGGTCAGGCGCACCCGGACCGAGCGGCGGTCGATCTCGCAGCGCTGGTGGTGCATATACCCCATCTCGACCAGTTTCTTGAGGTTGTAGCTGACATTGCTGCCCTGATAGTAGCCACGGCTTTTCAGCTCGCCCGCCGTCACCTCGTTATCGCCGATATTGAACAGCAGCAGGGCCTGCACCGCGTTGATCTCCAACTCGCCCACCCGCTCGAACTCATCCTTGATGACGTCCAGCAGCAACCGGTGCAGCCGCTCGACCAGGGCCAGCGACTCCAGATAACTGGTCATGAACCCCTTGTTGCCGGTGGCAATCTGCGTCTCGATACTCATCCAACTCTCCGACTCGCTCGTGCTTTAAGCACACGATGCGGGGAAATGCCGAAGAATCGGTTAAGTCCAAATCTGTCTTATTTTTGAAACGTTTGCGCGATATCGGAAATCAGGGCGCCATAGGCGTCGGGCACGTCGGCCTGCCCGGTGACCCATTGATAGAGGTCCTGATCGTTCTCGTGCAGCAGCGAGTCGTAGAGGTCGAGACCCACCGCATCCATGTCGTCAAGGTTCCGGTTGGCATAGGCGGACAGGATCAGATCCATCTCTTTGATACCGCGCCGCATCGAGCGCATCTTCATCCGCCTGATCCGGTGTTCGCGCGGTTCGCTCAATGGTCGGCTCCGACCAGTTGGCGCAGGCGCTTTTCCAACCGGGCCGCGCGCTCGGCGGTGGTGCGCATCTCGCCCCGGATCGCGCGCAGCTCGGCCGCCATGGCAGCCAGATCGGCGTCGCCCTCATCGATATCCGCCGGAGCGTCCATGCCCTCGCCCTCGCCGGTCAGCAACCACATGATCGAGACGTTCAGCATGCCCGCCATCATCGAAAGGCGGTTGGCGCGCGGTTCGGACAGGTCCTGTTCCCATGCCGCTACGGTGGACTTTTTGACCCCCAGCCTGCGCGCCATCTCGGACTGGGACATTCCCGCCGCCTCACGCGCGCCCGCCACCCGGTCGCCGAAGGTCGCCGCATCGGGACCGTACCAGTCATTGTCATCGCTCATCGGGGTGCCCTCATCCGTCATTTCATACAGCTTGATCGTCATTCGGGCGCACCCTATGACAGACAGGCTGAACATACAAACCGAGGCCGCCCATGAGTTTCCTGTCTGCGACACTGTCGCGCGTCAAACCCTCGCCCACCATTGCGATGACGGCCAAAGCCGCTGAGCTGAAAGCCGCCGGTCGCGATGTGATCGGCCTGAGCGCGGGCGAGCCGGATTTCGACACGCCGCAGAATATCAAGGATGCGGCGGTGGCCGCGATCGCAGCGGGCAAGACCAAATACACCGCGCCGGATGGCATCCCCGAGCTGAAACAGGCGGTCTGCGCCAAGATGCGGCGCGATCACGGCCTGGAATACACGCCCGCGCAGGTCTCGGTGGGCACCGGCGGCAAGCAGACGCTCTATAACGCGCTGATGGCGACGCTGAACGAGGGCGACGAGGTGGTCATTCCCGCGCCCTACTGGGTCAGCTACCCGGACATGGTGCTGCTGGCGGGCGGTACGCCGGTGATCGCGGAAACCTCGATCCAGACCAATTTCAAGCTGACTGCGGATCAGCTTGAGGCGGCGATCACGCCAAAAACCAAATGGTTCATCTTCAACTCGCCGTCGAACCCCACCGGGGCTGGCTACAGCCGGGAGGAGTTGAAAGAACTGACCGACGTCCTGTTGCGCCACAACCATGTCTGGGTGATGACCGACGACATGTATGAACACCTGGCCTATGACGGGTTCGAGTTCTGCACCCCTGCACAGGTGGAACCGCGGCTTTATGAGCGCACACTCACCTGCAACGGTGTCTCCAAGGCCTACGCCATGACCGGTTGGCGCATCGGCTATGCCGCCGGTCCGGTCGAGGTGATCGCGGCGATGCGCAAGATCCAGTCGCAATCGACCTCGAACCCCTGCTCGATCAGCCAGTGGGCAGCGGTCGAGGCGCTGAACGGCACGCAGGAGTTCCTTGCGCCCAACAACGAGATTTTCGTGCGGCGGCGCGATCTTGTCGTGAAGATGCTGAATGAGATCGAAGGGATCAGCTGCCCCACATCCGAGGGGGCGTTCTATGTCTACCCGTCGATCGCCGGTCTGATCGGCAAGACCACGCCCGCAGGCACGATCATCGACAGTGACGAGGCCTTCGCCACCGCCCTTCTTGAAGAGGCCGATGTCGCGGTGGTGTTCGGGGCCGCCTTCGGGCTGTCGCCGAACTTCCGGGTCAGCTATGCCACCTCGGATGAGGCGTTGAAAGAGGCCTGCACGCGCATTCAGCGGTTTTGCGCGTCGCTGGTGTGACGAGGGGATAAAATGACCGCAGAGTTGCCACGCTACTATTTCCGCGTTCGCGACAACGGGGCCTTTGTGTTCCGTGTCGAAACGGAAAACCGCCAACGTCGGATCGAGATGGACCAGATTGCGGTGGTCAATATCCGCAACGGGGACATCAAACCGCATGGCGGGCGCACGCTGTCGCCCGAGGACAAGGACGAGATCGCGCGCTGGATGGCCGAGCGGACCGAACTGCTGGCCCAGCGCGATATCGACGACATTCACCGCGCGGTGGATTACCTCAACACCACCGCCCACTGGGCGCAATCCAAGGCCACCGATGCCCAGCTTGAGGAAGTGACGGACGCCCTGTTGCTGGCGATGCATGATTTGCGCTCGGTGCTGGTGCGCAAGAAGTCCGACCGGCTGATGGGCAAGGTCGGCAAGACCTGAGCCCGGCGCTTGTCTGGCTGACCGTTTCGGCGCACTCTGCCCCCCATATCCGGCAGGGTATGCGAGCGACGGAGGGCGGTATGAGCGGCTGGCAGGATTATCTGGACCAACACCAATCCCGGTTCGAGGCGGAGTTGCTGGAGTTTGTCCGCATCCCCTCGGTCTCGGCCATGCCCGAACACATGCCGGATGTTAAGCGGGCGGCGGGCTGGGTGGCGGACCGGTTGCGCGGCGCGGGGCTGGAGCATGTCGCGGTGCTGCCCACGACGGGGCATCCGGCGGTTTATGGCGACTGGCTGCATGCCGGGCCGGACAAGCCCACGGTGCTGATCTATGGCCATTTCGACGTACAGCCCGCCGATCCGTTCGAGCTGTGGGACAGCCCGCCGTTTCAGCCCGAAATCCGGCAGGGCTGCGTGTATGGCCGGGGGGCCTCGGACGACAAGGGTGGCATGTTCATCCCGATCCTGTCGGTCGAGGCGCTGTTGCAGGCGGGCGGGCGGCTACCGGTCAACGTCAAGTTCATCTTCGAAGGGCAGGAAGAGATCGGCTCGCCCGACATGCCGCCGTTCATCGCCGCCCAGCGCGAACGTCTCGCCTGTGACATGATCTTTTCCGCCGACGGGCTGCAATGGAGCGCGGATGAGGCGCAGCTGGTCATGGGCCTCAAGGGGCTGGTGGGGGTCGAGGTGATCGTGGAAGGCCCCTCTGCCGATCAGCATTCGGGCCTGCATGGCGGCGGGATCAACAACCCGCTGATGGCGCTCAGCCAGGTGCTGGCCTCGATGAAGGACCCGCAGTCGGGGCGCATCACCATCGACGGGTTCTACGACGACGTCGTGGACCTGACCATCGAGGACAAGGAACAGATCGCGCGCGTGCCGTTTGACGAGGCCGCCTATTGCGCCAGGCTGGGCGTGCCGGAGGCGTTCGGAGAGGAAGGCTATACCATCCGCGAGCGGATCTGGGGGCGGCCGACGCTGGAGCTGAACGGGCTGACCGGCGGCTATCAGGGCGATGGCAGCAAGACGGTCCTGCCCGCCCGCGCCAGCGCCAAGATCACCTGCCGTCTGGTTGCGAACCAGAAACCCGAACGGATTACCGAGTTGATCCGCGCCCATGTCGAGCGCCACCTGCCCCCCGGAGTCACCGCCCGCATCGAGCATCTGGCGGGCGATGCCGACCCGTTCCTGGTTCCGCGCGGCCACAATGCGACGCAGGCAGCCGGAGAGGTGCTGCGCGAGGTCTATGGCGAGGCGCCCTATGTCACCCGCGTCGGCGGCTCGATCCCGATCATGACGCTGTTTCTGCGCGAGTTGGGCGTGCACGGAGTGATGTTCGGCTTCAGCGTCGGCGACGAGAACCTGCACGCGCCGAACGAGTTCTTTCGGCTGGCCAATTTCCGGCGCGGACAGACGGCCTATTGCCGGTTGCTGGAGAAGCTGGGGGGCTGAGCTACTCGGCGGCGACGCCGATCTCCTTGACCGAGCGCATCCAGAACCGCGCCATCAGCATGACAGCGGCGCAGGCCAGACCCAGAACCAGCCCCATCCAGACGCCGATACCGTCCATGTGCTGAACGAAGCCAAAGTAATACGAGGCCGGGATACCCACGACCCAGTAGCTGAGCGCGGCCATGATCATGGGAACCTTGGCATCCTGCAGGCCGCGCAGCAGCCCCAATGCGATCACCTGCGCGCCATCGACCAGCTGGAACAGCGCCGCCATCGCCAGCAGGCCAACTCCGATGGCCAGAATATCCGGTCGCTGCGGATCGTCCGGCTCCATGAACAATGAGATCAGCGGCTCGGCGCAGGTCAGGAACAGGATGATGGTCAGGGCGGACATGATCAGCGACATCAGTGTCACGGCAACGGCCCCCCGTTCCAGATGGTTGCGATCCTGCCGGCCAAAGGCGTTGCCTGCCCGCACGGTGGCCGCGTTCGACAGGCCCAGATGCACCATGAACGTGGCCGAGGCCAGGTTGAGCGCGATCCCGTGCGCCGCCAGCGGCACCTGCCCCAGCCACCCCATCATGAAGGCGGATGTGGCAAACAGGCTGACCTCGGCCAGGGTGGTCAGCCCAATCGGAACGCCCAGTTTCCAGACGCGTGCAAACATCTCCCAGTCAGGGCGCCAGAACCGCTGGAACAGGTTGTGTTCGGGCAGCACTTTGACCGCGTAAACAATGACGGCGATCAGCGACACAAGCTGTGTCACGACCGAAGCGATGGCGGCACCGACCACGCCCAGTTCCGGCGCGCCCCAGTTTCCGAAGATCAGCGCATAATTGGTCACAGCATTGACGACAGCTGCTACCACCGTGATCCAAAGCACGATCTGCGTGCGCTCCAGTGCGGCCAGATAGGATTTGAGCACCATCACCAGCAGCGCCGGAAACAGGCTCCAGCCTGCAACCCGCAGGTAAACCGCTGCCGTCTGGGCCACCTGGGGCTCCTGCTTCAATGCGATCAGGATCGGATAGGACCACCAGAGCAAGGGCATCATCACCGCGGCATAGAGCAGTGACAGCCACAGGCCCATCCGGGTGGCGCGCCGGATGCTGGTCTCATCCTCTTCGGCGGCTGCCGCCGCGACCATCGGCATCACCGCCCAGCCGAACCCGGCGCCGAACAGGAACAGGACAAAGTAATAGCTGTTGGCCAGCGTCACAGCCGCCAGCGCCTCGACCCCGTACCAGCCCAGCATGACGGTATCGGTCAGCCCGATGGCGTACTGCGCCAGATGCCCGCCGATCAGTGGCAGGCCCAGCACGGAGATCGCCCGGAAATGGCCGCGATATGTCATGACTTGGGACATGTCGTCACGCTTATCAGCCCGCGGGGATTCCACAAGAGCCCCGATAAGATATTTCAAACCGAGACTTCACTGATAGACTGCGCCGACCAATCAGGAGGCCGCCCATGTCCGACCCGTTCGCACAGCTCATCCCCGAAGCCCGCGCCTATCTGGCCGAGCTTGCCGCCAATAACAGCCGCGACTGGTTCAATGATCACAAGGCGCGGTACGAGGCCGAGTTGAAGGGACCCGCGACGCTGCTGCTGGACCAGTTCGCGGCCGAAATCGGGGGCGCCGGGACCAAGCTGTTCCGCCCGCACCGGGACGTGCGGTTCTCCAAGGACAAGACGCCCTACAACACCCATCTGCACATGCTCTGGACCCTGCCCGGCGGGGGCCGCCAGGCGCCCGGGTTCTTCTTCGGCATCGCGCCGGATTATGTCAGCATCGGCGGCGGTGTGATGGGGTTCGACAAGGCGGTCCTGACCGATTGGCGCAATGCGGTGGACGGCCCGCTGGGCGCTGAATTGAAGCAGGTGCTGGACGGGCTGCGCGCCGACGGAATGCGGATCGGGGAGCCGGAACTGAAGCGCGTCCCGGCGCCGTTCGACAAGGGCCATCCGCGCGGCGAACTGTTACGGCGCAAGGCCCTGACGGTCTGGCGCGACCTGCCCGAGAGCGACTTCCACTCGCCGCTCGCGGCGCTGAGCGGGACTTATCAGAAACTGCTCCCGCTTTACGACAAGCTGCGGGAGTTTCTTTAGCGCCCAGCCGCTGAGCGGCCAGAGCGGATTTTCCACAAAAGGTCCCGACAAAGAGCCGCGCCCTCGGTTCAGGGCCGGCAGGTCAGTGGATGACCGCAGCGGCGCTTACTCTCGCGCGTTTATGCGCATGATATGAATACGTGTCCGGACCCGGGAGGATGACCGTGGAAACGATACTGCTTCTTATCGATGCGGGGATAAATCTTGGCCTTGGTCTTGTTCTCATGCCGTTTCCATCGTGGCTCATCCGTGCCCTCGGGCTGCCCGAGGCTGTGCCTACGTTTTACGCCAGGATATTGGGCGCCGTTCTGTTCGGCATCGGCCTCGCCCTGCTTTTCGAAGCCTATCCCGGGCTGACGGGCGCGGGCGGCTTGTCCCTGCACGGCGCGGTTGCCATCAACCTTTGCGGCGCCACGATGCTTGTGCTGACGCTCTTGTTTGCCAGGCTCGAAATGCCGTTTCGCGGGCGCCTGGTGCTATGGACATTGGTCTGCGTGCTTGTGGGCCTCAGCCTGGTCGAGATATGGATGTTGTCGAATGCAGCACCCCTTTGAGCCATACCCAACTGTCACAAAGGAGCAATCATGGAGTTTCACAAAGGCCGGTTGGTTGATCACATCCATCTTCGGGTCAGTGACCTGCAAAACAGCCAAAGGTTTTACGAAGGCGTTCTGAAATCGCTGGGCCGGGACCTCACATTGGTGACCGAAGAGTTCTTCATTGCCGATGAGCTGTTCGTCTCACAATCCGAGGAAACGCCCAGCCGCATTCACCTTGCCTTTCAGGCAGAGGATCAGGACCAGGTCCGCGCCTTTCACCGGGCCGCCCTTGCACATGGCGGCACCGACAACGGAGGGCCGGGCGAACGCCCCTACCATCCGGGTTATTTCGCGGCCTACGCGCTCGATCCGGATGGCAACAATATCGAGGCCGTCTATCACGGCCCCGCCGAGCGTTCGGCGGCGAGCGTTATTCTCACCGTCACCTGAAATCGGGCCCTGCTACGGCGCTGCCCCGGCGCGGGAAAGACGCGCCGAAGCGCCGGTCCGGCGCAGGACCTTCTACTACTTCACCCTTGCCTCGGGATGCAGTGCGGTGCCGAGTATATGCTCCGAACGATGGATCACGTGATGCGCCTGCCCGACGATCAGCGGATCGGGCTCGCCCACCAAATCCATGTCCTTGTCGGGATAATCGACCGTCGACAGGAAATGCCGCATGCAGTTCAGGCGCGCGCGTTTCTTGTCGTTCGACTTGACGATGGTCCAGGGCGCATCGGCGGTGTCGGTGTAAAAGAACATCGCCTCTTTCGCCTCGGTATAGTCGTCCCATTTGTCCAGGCTCGCCTTGTCGATCGGCGACAGCTTCCACTGTTTCAGCGGGTCGGTCTCGCGCGATTTGAAGCGGCGGAGCTGTTCTTCCCGGGTGACCGAGAACCAGTATTTGTAAAGCCTGACGCCCGAGCGCACCAGCATCCGTTCAAGCTCGGGCGTCTGGCGCATGAATTCCAGGTATTCGTTGGGCGTGCAAAAGCCCATCACCCGCTCGACACCGGCGCGGTTGTACCAGGAGCGGTCGTAGAACACCATTTCGCCCAGGGTCGGCAGTTCCTGCACATAGCGCTGGTAATACCATTGCCCCTTCTCCTCCCAAGTGGGCTTGTTCAGCGCCACCACCCGGGCCTGGCGTGGGTTCAGGTGCTCCATGAAGCGCTTGATGGTGCCGCCCTTGCCGGCGGCGTCGCGCCCCTCGAAGAGCATCACAAAGCGCTCACCGGTTTCCTGCGCCCAGTGCTGCACCTTGAGCAGTTCGGCCTGCAGTTTCGCCTTTTCCTTCTCATACTCCTTTCGGGCCATCTTGACCTTGTAGGGGTATTTTCCGCTTTCAAAGGCATCGCGGACTTTGTCCGCCGTCGTCTCGGCAGCGTGCGGTGGCGTGGTGTCGGCGCCATTAGGTTTCACTTTTTTCGCGTCGGTCCGGGTGACTGTCTCCATGCGTTCCTTCTCCTGTTCTGGATGTCGCGCATGGGCTAGCAGAACGGGCCTTTGCACGCGTTGATCCGTGTCAACAAAATGCCACATAACGGTGGACCTGACGTGACGTTCCGGCGTGTCTGGACCGGCGCCCACCACCGGGGCAGAGTGGGCAGCGGGAGGACGCGCCATGATCACCGGAACCGCCACACTGAACGGCCATGACTTCTTTCTGCGCCGCTGGGGGGATCCGGCGTTGCCGCCGTTGCTGATGCTGCATGGTTTCCCGGAATATGGCGGTGCCTGGTCCGATCTGGCGCCGCATCTCGCGCACCGCTTCCACTGCGTCGCCCCCGATCAGCGCGGATACGGGCAAAGCTGGGCGCCCGAGGGGGTCAGAAACTATACGGCGTCCGAACTGGTGCGGGACATGGCGACGCTGATCGGCCAACTGGACGCGCCGCTGACGGTGCTGGGCCATGACTGGGGCGCGGCGGTGGCCTATGGGCTGGCCATGTTCCAGCCGCATCTGGTGTCCCGCTTGATCATTGCCAACGGCGTGCACCCGGTTCCGTTCCAGCGCGCCCTGGCCGCCGGAGGGGCGCAGACACGGGCCTCGCAATATATCGGCTATCTGCGCGATCCCGAGGCGGCTGCGCGCTTGTCCGCGAATAATTTTGAAAAGCTCGAAAAGTTCTTCCGTCATGACCTGGGGCAGGATTGGATGTCGCCGCAGCGACTGGAGGACTACCGGACCGAATGGGCCCTTCCGGGGCGCCTGGACACCATGCTGAACTGGTACCGCGCCTCACCGCTGATACTCGCCAGCCCCGGCAAGCCGCGCACCGACATGCCCAAACTGCCCCACGACAGGCTACGTGTGCCCTGCCCGCATCTGCTGATCTGGGGGCCCGAAGACAAGGCGCTGCTGCCCGAGGCCACCGAAGGGCTGGAAGAGTTTGCCCCCAACCTTACCCGCATCACCATCCCCGACACCGACCACTGGTTGCATCACCAGAAACCGCAGGAAGTGGCCGAAGCCATCCTGGATTGGACCGCGAATACCTGACCCGACCTATCCTACCCCACACCAGCCCAACCTCTTCTTCTGTTCACAAATATCCCGGGGAGCGCGAGGGGCTGGCCCCTCGCTCCCATCCCTCACCGATGTCCCCAATCATCCGGATTCTCCGAGTTGTTCGGAGACAACCCCAGCACATCCCCCTCGGTCGAACACCCAAGCCCCAATACCGTCCTGTTGGCATAGGAAAAATAGGCACAGACCTGATTGATCTCGAGGATTTCGCCGTCATCCCACCCCGCCTGCCGCAGCGCCCGCACATCCGCCTCGACCATCGCCGCCGGATCCTCGGTCAGCTTGCGGGCGTAGCCCATGGCTGCGATCCGCGCGGGCTCCAGCGGGGCCGCATCCGGCTGCCGCGTCTCGATGGCGGCCCGGATCGCATCGCCCCGCGCCTCGTCCCCGAGCAACCGCTGCACCCCCTGAAAGTGATGTTCGACACAATAGGCGCAGCCGTTCAGCGAACTGACCCAGACCCCAAGCACCTCGAGGAACCACTTCGGAATGCGGTTCCCGGTGTGATGCAGCACGTTCTTGTAGAGCGCCATATGGCCTTCCATCGAATGCGGGCGCAGGGAATGCGCCATCATGATGTTGTCGACATTGTTGCCCGGCCCGGTCACCCGCTCATAGAGCTTCCTAAGCTTGCCTGTCGCGTCCTCAAACGGCACCGTCCTGATCCAGCTCATGCAGCCCCCTCCCTTTGTGTTTGTCCTGCATCAGCCGCAGCTTAGAGAGGTTCGGGACCGGCTTCGAGGCACAATCGACGGCCCTGCTTCTATTCCGGGCACATCCTTGAATGGCGGGACGCGCACAACGCGGAACACTCCTCGGTCGGCCGCGCGAGGTTACAAAAGCTGCTGCGGATGGCGGCCAACCAGCCTTTTCTGTTGCGTTTCTCCCGTACCGGACCTTTCCTGACCAGGACCTGCGCACAGGAGACGTCAGATTGACCGTCCGCAAACTCTACCTTGGCCCACTGACGGATAACAGGCGTTGGGATTCGGTGGATATCCGGCCCGACGACGTCATTGTCGTCACGCCTCCGAAATGCGGAACCACCTGGATGCAGACCATCGTGGCGCTTCTGTTTTCCGGCGATCCCGAGGTCGAAACGGAGTTGTCCGTGAAAATGCCGTGGGTCGATATCCGCCTCCGTGAGATGCCCGAGGTGGCCGAGCGGCTGGCGGCAATGACCACCCGGCGCAGTATGAAAAGCCACACGCCAATGGACGGGCTGCCGCTGCATGACCGGGCGCATTATATCTGCGTGTTTCGTCACCCGCTCGATGCGCATTTCTCGTATCGCAAACACGTGCGCAACATCCCGATGTCATTTTTCGATAGCTGGTATCCCGAGGACGATGCCGACGGCATCACCTTCCGCCGCTTTCTGGACGGCGGCGCCGAAGGGTTTGATGGCGATGCCATGCCGCTTGCGCATATCCTTCGGCACTATGAGGCCGCAACCGCCCTCGCGGACCGCCCCAATGTCTCGCTTTTTCACTATGCGGATATGACGCGCGATCTGGCGGGCACGTTTGACAGGCTGGCCGCTTTGTTGGGCATATCGCATCCTCCGCATGTTCTGGATCGGCTGGTACAGACGGCCACCTTCGACAACATGAAGGCCAGGGCCGAGCGCTTTGCCCCGTCCGGCGGCAAGGGGTTCATGAAATCCGACTCCGGGTTCTTCCATAGCGGCACCAGCGGCAAATGGGTGGGCAAGCTGACGGACAAGGAGCTGTCGGCATATGACGAAATCATGAACGCGCATCTGAGTCCGAAGGATCGGGCTTGGCTGGAGTTTGGATCTCAGGGACACTCGCCCGCCTGAGGCGCTGCTCGGCTGCGGATTATCCACAACACCTCGCGTCCCCCTTCCCCCGAACCACATCACCTGCCATAATGGCGAAAACCCAAGAACAAGAGCAGCAGCCATGCCCGAAGATCTTTTGACGCCGAGCGCGACCACCACCTATGACGCCTCCTCGATCGAGGTGCTTGAGGGGCTGGAGCCCGTGCGCAAACGCCCCGGCATGTATATCGGCGGCACCGATGAGCGCGCGCTGCACCACTTGGTCGCCGAGATCCTCGACAACTCGATGGACGAAGCGGTGGCGGGCCATGCCAACCGGATCGAGGTGGAACTGCACGAGGATTACGCCCTGACCGTGCGCGACAACGGGCGCGGCATCCCGATCGACCCGCATCCGAAATTCCCGGACAAATCCGCTTTGGAGGTCATTCTCTGCACCCTGCACGCGGGCGGCAAGTTCTCGGGCAAGGCGTACCAGACCTCGGGCGGCCTGCACGGGGTGGGCGCCTCGGTGGTCAACGCGCTGTCGGATTCGATGGTGGTGCAGGTGGCCCGCGACAAGCAACTGTTCGAGCAGCGCTTCTCGCGCGGCGTGCCGCTGGGCCCGGTGGAAAAGGTCGGCGCGGCGCCCAACCGGCGCGGCACCACCGTCACCTTCCACGCAGACGCCGACATCTTCGGCCATCACCGGTTCAAACCCGCACGTCTGTTCAAATCCATCCGCTCCAAGGCCTACCTGTTCTCGGGCGTCGAGATCCGCTGGAAATCGGCCATCGACGATGGCGAGACCCCGACCGAGGCCAGCTTCCACTTCCCCGGTGGCCTCAGCGATTACCTCAAAGAGACGATGAACGGCTCCTCCACCTATGCCGAACAGCCCTTTGCCGGCACCGTCGATTTCAAAGAGAAATTCGGCGCGCCCGGCAAGGTGGAATGGGCGATCAACTGGACGCCCTCGCGCGACGGGTTCATCCAGTCCTACTGTAATACCGTGCCCACGCCCGAGGGCGGCACCCATGTGGCCGGGTTCTGGGCCGCGATCCTCAAGGGGATCAAGGCTTATGGAGAACTCACCAACAACAAGAAGGCGGGCCAGATCACCCGCGACGACCTGATCACCGGCGGCTGCGCGCTGGTGTCGTGCTTTATCCGCGAGCCGGAATTCGTCGGCCAGACCAAGGATCGGCTGGCCACGGTCGAGGCACAGCGGCTGGTGGAAAACTCGGTGCGCGACCATTTCGACAACTGGCTGGCGGCGGATACCAAATCGGCCGGGGCGATTCTGGATTTCCTCGTCCTGCGCGCCGAGGAACGGCTGCGGCGGCGTCAGGAAAAGGAAACCGCCCGCAAAAGTGCCACCAAGAAACTGCGCCTGCCCGGCAAGCTGGTGGACTGTTCGGCCACCAACCGCGACGGCACCGAGCTGTTCATTGTCGAAGGCGACAGCGCCGGCGGCTCGGCCAAGATGGCGCGCAACCGCAAGACGCAGGCGCTGCTGCCGCTGCGCGGCAAGATCCTGAACGTACTGGGCGCGGCGTCCTCGAAACTGGGCTCGAATGCCGAGATCAACGACCTGACGCAGGCGCTGGGGGTCGGCCTTGGCACCAAGTTCAACATCGACGATCTGCGCTATGACAAGATCATCATCATGACCGACGCGGATGTTGACGGCGCCCATATCGCCTCGCTGCTGATGACCTTCTTCTTCACCCAGATGCGCCCGATGATCGACGCGGGCCACCTGTACTTGGCCTGCCCGCCGCTCTATCGCCTGACCCAAGGCGCCAAGCGGGTCTATTGCCTGGACGAGATGGAGCGGGACGAGTGGCTTGAGAAAGGTCTGGGCGGTAAAGGCAAGATCGACGTCTCACGCTTCAAGGGTCTGGGCGAGATGGACGCCAAGGACCTGAAAGAGACCACGATGGACCCAGGCAGCCGCAAGCTGATCCGGGTGACGATCGACGAGGACGAACCCGGCGAGACCGGCGATCTGGTCGAGCGCCTGATGGGCAAAAAGCCCGAACTGCGGTTCCAGTACATTCAGGAGAACGCGCGGTTTGTGGAGGAGTTGGATGTTTGAACGGCAAACCCGCTGAAAAACGCGAGGCAAATAAAAATGGCGTCCCGACAACTTGCATCCTTAGGTTTGAAATTTACCAAAATATATCTGGTTCTTCTCTTTGGCGGCCTGCCTGTCGCAATGTATTTTGGCGTATTGAATGTAAAGCCTCTAGAAATAAACGAGCTTGGTGACTTTCTCGCGGGTGCATTTGGACCTCTAGCGATATTTTGGCTCGTCCTAGGATTCTTTCAGCAAAGTAAAGAATTGCAAAATAGTGTAGATGCTCTGAATCTGCAGGCAAAAGAACTCGCGCACTCCGTTGAACAGCAAAAAGAGATGGTCAGAGTCACCCGCGAAACACTTGAGCACGAACGGGAAGTGCTCAGTCTTCAAGCGCAAGCCCAAAAAAATCGCCTTCAACCCAAATTGGATATCAAGTTCGGCGCAAATTCCAAAACGGGAACCCAATACAGGTACTTCGCCAGGGTAAATAACATAGGGCATACAGTCGCCAACTTTTCAATAGACTTCTTTTTCAATGCAAGGAGTTTTCTCCATGTAAACAAAGAACTGCTTCGCTTTGAGGATACTGCAGAACACAGATCAAATAACAATCTGGAGGCGATAACTGAGCCTCTAACTGCAATTGCCACTTTCGACGACAGCGAAGGTGATACGTTTGAAAGCGAGTACCAAGTTACATATCTTGGGTCTGAGAATGACTGGCCTCGGTATACCTTACAGAGAACAAGGCACGAAAAAAGGACCCAATCTAACAAGCCGTAGGATGGGTTTCCAACCCACCACTGCTCCACCACAATCCGCGCACAGGCGTGAGATGGGTGTCCCCACCTGTTATTTGTAAATCCGCTGGCGCAGCGATGGGTTAAAAACCCATCCTACCCCAACCACGAACCTCGCGCCCGGCCCGAGGGTGGGCGCGTGCATGATGCCTTGCACCCTGCATTGGGTTGGATGGGGCGAGGCATTCCCACAAACCGTAGCAAGCGTAGGATGGGTGCTCGCACCCATCATTCGGAATTCTCTGTGACGCAACGATGGGTGTAAACACCCATCCTACCCCAACCACAGACCTCGCGCCCGGCCCGAGGTTGGGTCGGGCGCGTGCGGAATGCAAGGCGTTCCGCAAGGGAGTGAATAGGGCGAAACCTCACAACAAACCGTAGGGCGGGCTTCAGCCCGCCACCCCTCCAACAAACAGGACCGCGAAAACCGCGCCAAACGTCGCTCACCACACGCCATAAACACTTTGTACAAAACAAACAAACCCTGCCCCGGAGCCGGTACAAGACGAACAAAACACCGCAACCCTACAACTTCGTGAGGACGGTTGCCTGAGCCCCCTGCCCCCGTAAACTCCCCCACATGACGTTCATTGCCGATAACCAGTTGCCGCTGCTGATCCTGTTCTTTCTGATCGGATCGGTCGGCACCGCGTTCCTGTTCCGTAAACCCGCCGGGCACCGGGCATGGAAGCTGGCGGATCTGGTCTGGGTCGTGCTGGGCGGCATCGGCGCCTTAGTTGCTGTTTTAGCTGGACTTTATACCGCCGACAGCTCGCGCCTCGACCGGCAGATCGATGTGGCCTATGCCGCCAGCCTCGCCTTTGACCGCGACGCAGCGCGGTTCCGGCTGCGGTTCTGCGATCCGGCCTATGACCCCGATACCGCTGTTTTGTGCGAAAAGGTCGAGTTCCTGTCCGCCTCGACCGCCAGCAACTCCGAGCTGCCGCTGTTCATCGCCGTCACCAACGAGGTGGCGCCGCTGCAGGGGCTGAATTTCCTGTTCGGCGGGTCGGACAAGGACGACATGGACGAGATGCGCGAGAAGGTGGCGCAGGCGGATGCGTTCGAGATCGACCAGTTCCTGGTCTTCACCTCGCTGGACGAACCCACCCAGGCCGCCATCGACAACCTGCGCCGCAAGGTGCCCGCGATTGCAGGGGATTACCTGATCATCGCGCAGAGCTATGACGATCTCGTCGAGCAGGTCGGCAAGCTCAAGGATGAGTGGGAGTATCTGCAGGACAACGCCGAGATCCTGCTGTTGCAGATCATCGCCCTGTGTCTGGTCAGCTTCGCGGCGCCGTTCCGGCTGGGCAAATCGATTGTCGAACTGCGGGCGAGCCGGGGCGCCGCCCCCACGCCGCGCCGGGGTCAGGGGAAGCGGGCCAAGTAGAACGGTTATCTCGGCTCTGGTCTTGGGGCCATGATCTCCTATATCACGGGGTCCGAACAGATCATGAGGACCGCCCATGCCCACCCGCCGCATCCTGCGCCTGACCGGCAAAGACACCGAGGATTTCCTGCAGGGGCTGGTCACCAATGACATCGCCCGGCTGGAACAGGGGCTGGTCTATGCGGCGCTGCTGACGCCGCAAGGCAAGTATATCGCCGATTTCTTCTTGGCCCGGGATGGTGACGGGGTGCTGCTGGATGTGGCCGAGGATCTGGCCGACATGCTGGTCAAACGGCTGGGCATGTACAAGCTGCGCGCTGACGTGACGATTGCCGAGAGCGGGTTGCAGGTGCAGCGCGGCACCGGTCCCGCCCCCGAGGGTGCGCTGCCCGACCCGCGGCACGCGGATATGGGCTGGCGGGCCTACACCGAAGCGCCCGAGAGCGACGATGGCAGCGACTGGGATGCGATCCGGGTGGCTCATTGCATCCCTGAAAGCGGGATCGAGTTGACGCCCGACAGCTATGTTCTGGAATCCGGGTTCGAGACGCTAAACGGGGTGGATTTCAAGAAGGGCTGTTACGTCGGTCAGGAGGTCACGGCGCGCATGAAACACAAGACCGAGCTGCGCAAGGGGCTGCGGGTGGTCGAGATCGACGGCAGTGCACCTGTCGGGGCCGAGATCAAGGCGGATGGCAAAGTCGCAGGCACGCTCTTTACCCAATCCGGCGGGCGGGCCATCGCCTATTTGCGGCTGGACCGGGCAAAGGGGGCGATGCAGGCGGATGAGGCTTCGGTGCACCTGCCCTAAAGCCTCCCGCCATTAACCTGAGACATAGCCGGCAGCCTTGAAGTAGTTCCAG
>NZ_WPZY01000108.1 GCF_013031405.1 Ruegeria sp. HKCCD8929
TTTGGAGAAGATCAACGCGCTAGGCAACTGATCGCCGCTTTAGAACAGGGAGGGATAACTGCCATGTCAAAATTTATCCGGGGGGTTTCCCGACTTTCAGAAGCGATTGCGGCCGGCATGCTGGCCGCAATCTTCGGAATTTTTCTACTGCAGATCCTTCTGCGGTACTTTTTCACCCCGGCCGGATGGACGCTGGAACTGATCGGCATCCTATGGGTTTGGGTGATTTTCTTTGCCTGTGCCTTCACGGTTCGTGAATCAGATCACGTCCGGTTCGACATCATTTATCTTTCCGTCAGCCGGCGCACTCGCACAATCTTCGCACTTATTTCCGCGGCAGCTTTGGTGATCGGCATGCTGTATACGCTGTTGCCGACCTGGGACTACATCGACTGGATGAAGATCCGTAAGACAACAACCGTGAGCAATCCGTTCACCGGAAACAAGATCCCGATGCGCGATGTCTTCTCGATCTACGCCGTTTTCATAGTTGCCGTAGCCGCGCGCTATGCGTGGATGTTTTTTGACATTTCCAAGAATGGCCCCCCAAAGACCGAACTCGAAATCGTGGTCGAAGCACTGCACGAGGAAGAAGACTCCGCGGAAGGAGACAAAAAATGAGCTTCGAGCTGCTCTCTTTGCTGGTAACGCTGTTCCTGCTTGCAGGGATAGGCACACCGATCGGGTATTCGATTCTGCTGTCTGCTGTCGTCTATCTCGGCGTAGCTGGTTTGGATGTCGCTTTGGCCGGGGAAAAGATCCTGCAAGGGTTCTACAAGAGCACGATCCTGCTGGCCGTGCCGCTGTTCATCGTGGCCGCCAATATCATGAATGCCGGGTCGATCACTGACCGGCTTCTGAGTTTCTGCGTCGCCGCGGTGGGCCGGTTCAAGGGTGGTCTGGGGCACGTGAACGTTGCTGCCTCGCTGATCTTCTCGGGCATGTCGGGCTCGGCGGTGGCCGATGCCGCGGGCATCGGCAAGATCATCATCGAGATGATGACCAAGGGTGATCGGTATCCGCGTGGCTACGCCGCCGCGATCACGGCGGCCACAGCCACCATCGGCCCGATCATTCCGCCTTCGATTCCGATGGTGCTTTATGCACTGGTGTCAAAAGCCTCCATCGGTTCGCTGTTCCTTGCTGGTATCCTGCCGGGTCTGATCATGGGCGCGGTTCTGATGGCGATGAACGGCTATCTGGCCCGCAAGCGTAACTTTGCGCTGGAAGAGCCGGTTCCGCTGCGTGAACTGCCGGCCAAGACCGCAAATGCCTTCCCGGCGCTGCTGATGCCTGTGATCCTGCTTTATGGCATCTATGGCGGTGTCACGACACCAACCGAAGCGGCGGCCGTCGCGGCCTTCTATGCCCTAATGCTGGCAGCGATGTTCTACCGTGCGATCTCGCTGGGCAAGCTGTACCAGGTTTTTGTCGACAGTGCGAGGTCATCGGCTTCAGTCGGTATCGTGATCGGCGGGGCGTTCATTCTGAATTTCATCGTCATTCAGGAGCAGATCCCGCAGTCGATCTCTGCCATGCTCGAAGGGGCAGACGTTCACCCGATCATCTTCCTGATCCTGGTGAACCTGCTGATTCTGGCGCTGGGTTGTGTACTGGATGCGACGACGATTATCCTGGTGATCGTACCGCTCTTCATCCCGACCTGCGAAGCGCTTGGCATCGATCTGGTGCATTTCGGAGTTCTGGTCGTCGTTAACTCGATGATCGGCCTGATAACGCCGCCCTATGGCATTCTGCTCTTTGTGATCAACGCGGTGACGGACATTCCGCTGCGCGAGATCATTTCTGAGATCTGGGCCTTCCTGGCGGTGCTGATTGTCGCACTAATTGCGATGATGCTTATGCCCGATTTGATCCTCTGGCTGCCGAGACTCCTTGGATATCAGGGGTAATGTGCCTTTCGGTTTCGACAACGTCGATCCCCGGCGATCTGGCAGAAAAACTGCGCGCGATTGCCGGGGCGGGCTTTGACGGGGTCGAATTGCATGAACCGGATCTGATCGCTTTTGACGGGCCGCCGTCGCAAATTCGGGAATTGGCCTCCGATCACGGCCTGAAGATCTGCCTGCTGCAGCCCTTTCACAATCTCGAGGGCCAGACTGGCGGAGATCGGGAACACGCCTTTGAACGGCTGAAGCATAAACTCAACCTGATGAGCGAGTTGGGAACGGACGTGCTGTTGATAGGGTCCGCTTTCGAGGCGGACGCGGCCGCCACCGAAGATCAGGTTATTGCCGACCTTGGCGAGGCAGCAAATATAGCGCAAGAAATGGGGCTTCGCCTGGCCTATCTGGGCCTCCCTTGGTCCAATCTCATCAACTCAGATGAACAGGCGCTGCGCATCGTTGAAAGTATCGACAGCCCGCATCTGGGGTTGGCTCTGAACTCCTTCTTCTCGCTCGCCGACGGGTCCAAGCCTGCCCGTCTACGCAATATTCCCGGAGAGCGACTGTTTCATGTACAGCTCTCTGATGCGCCGCGGCTTGAGATGGATATTCGCAGGCTCAAGCGGCATTTCGGGCTTCTGCCCGGACTTGGCTCTCTTAATCTGGCGGGTTTCGTTCGCGTGCTGGCGCGGGCAGGATACAACGGGCCGTGGTCCATTGCGCGCGTCAACGAAACGGTTCCGCAACTCGGTGGTCGGACCATGGCGCGGGACAGCTATCGGGCGCTGGTCAACCTCTTGGACCAAGTATCGCGGACCGAGCCGGGAACAAACTTCGGCATTCCGGATCTTCCCGAGCGGGTCCATGCCTCGGGCTTTGAGTTCATCG
>NZ_WPZY01000109.1 GCF_013031405.1 Ruegeria sp. HKCCD8929
ATGAAACCGGGCCACATCGCGTTTCGCGGGCATCCGGTCGAAGAATTGATCGGCAATGTCACCTTTCCGCAGATGATCTGGCACATGGTGCGCGGGGGGGTACCCTCGGACGCGCAGGCCCGGTTGTTCGAGGCCGCACTGGTCGCCGGTGTCGATCACGGGCCGCAGGCGCCCTCGATTGCTGCGGCGCGAATGGCTGCGACCTGCGGTGTGGGGCTCAACAATGCCATGGCAACGGCGGTGAACATGCTGGGCGATGTGCATGGCGGCGCGGGCGAGCAATGCGCCGAGCTCTACTACGACATCGCGCGCCGGATCGACGACGGCGCGGACCTGTCCGGTGCGGTTCAGGACGCGCTGGATGCATGGCGCGCGTCTTATGGCAAGATCGTATCGGGCTTCGGGCACCGCTTTCACAAGCCGGTCGACCCGCGCGCGCCGCGCCTGATGGAGCTGGTCCGGCAGGCGGCCGAGGCCGGAACCGTGACGGGCCGCTTCGCCGAAATCGGCGAGGAGGTGCAGGCTGAGTTGGGCCGCCAGCGCGGCGGGCGTCCGATTGCCATGAATATCGACGGCGCAACCGCTGTGATTTTCTGCGAGCTGGGTTTTCCCGCACCGCTGTCGCGCGGATTGTTCTGCCTGTCGCGCTCGGTCGGAATTCTTGCCCATGCCTGGGAACAGATGAACCAGGGTGGGCGCAACAAGGGACCGATACCGCCCCGATACCTGCCCCTATACCAAGCACAAGAGGTGGAATGAGTGACCGGACGAAATCCTTCCGGGTCGGCCTGATCGGATGTGGCCGTATCAGTGACATCTATCTGAAAACTCTGGCGCGCTTTCCTCAGGTTGAGGTTGTGGCCTGTGCCAGCCTCGATCCAGCGGAAAGCCGCGCCAAGGCTGAGCAACACGGGATCGGACGCTCCTGCACCCCGGATGAGATCTTTGCCGATCCATCCATCGATTGCGTGCTCAATCTGACGATACCGGCCGCACATGCCGAGATCAGCCGCAATGCGCTGAACGCGGGTAAGCATGTCTATTCGGAAAAACCCTTTGTCATGAACCGGTCCGACGGTCGCTCCTTGCTGCAGCTTGCGAAGGACAGGGGGCTGTTGATCGGCAACGCGCCGGATACGTTCTTTGGCGGCAGGTGGCAGACGGTCAGGCGGCTGATCGACGACGGCGCCATTGGCGCGCCCACCGGTGTATTCGCCCACGTCGGCACGCACGGCACCGAACGGCATAACCCGAATCCCGATTTCTACTATCAGAGCGGCGGCGGGCCATTGCTGGATCTGGGGCCTTATTACCTCACCGCAATGGTCTTTTGCCTGGGGCCGGTCGAGCGGGTCGCTGGCATGGCGCGCCGGACCTTTGACCGGCGCATGATCGAAAACGGTCCCAGACATGGGGAGTGGATGGAGGTCGAGGTCGACACCCATTCGCTCAGCCTTCTGCAGTTTACGTCGGGCGTGATCGGCTCGATGACAATGAGCTTTGACGTATGGGACAGCGAAACGCCGCGTTTCGAGATCTATGGAGAGGACGGCACCATCTGCATTCCCGATCCGGATCCGGTGCACGGGGCCAACATATTTGAGGGCGAAGTGTGGGTAAAGACCAAGGACAGCGCGCGTTGGTCGCATCAGCCCCGTCCGGCGGGGCGTGAGCACTGGCAGGTGGCGGAAAACCTGCATGGGTTGAACCGGGACAGCCGGGGCGTGGGTCTTCTGGATCTGGCGCTTGCGGTGCGCGAGGGGCGTCAGCCGCGTGCCAGCGGGGCGCTTGCCTATCACGTGTTCGACGTCATGGACGCCATTGAACGCGCGCCGAGATTCGGCGCCTATCAAACCATCGAAAGCAGCTGTGAGGCACCTGCGCCGCTGCCCGTGGATTTTCCCGGCAGCGGCCCGCAGATCGAACAGGAGCTTGCCCATGCCCGTTGAACAATTGGATTTTGCGGCCCCGTTCTTTGGCGTCCGCTATGTCGAGGGCGAAAGCGCGGTGCCTGTCGAGGGCCGCTCCATTGTCCTCAATCTGGCCGAGGCGGCGCTGGGGGTTGAAAGCCAGGCGCTGTCCTGTCTGAACTCGGCGGTCGTGCAGAATTGTGCGCTGCGCGATGTGGAGCAGGCTGTGATCGTCGATGGTTTTGACGCCCATGCCGATAACGACGCGCTATTTGACCGCGTGCGCACGGTCTGGCCATCCGCCTTTGATGTGCGTGGGGAGGAGCGGTTGCGTGGCGTCCAGCACTACATGTCACCCAAGATCTGGCGGGGCAATATCGGGCTGACGATGTATCACGCGGGCTCGGTCCCGTTGAACGTGGGGCTGCACAAGGATCATCCGTTCTGCCCCGTGCACGGGTTTCGCGAGGTGCACACCCAGATCGTCGGTTTCGGCAAGATGCAGCAGTGCCGCGCGCAGGATGTCGGCACGCTCTACCTCGAAGAGCAGATGGCCCCCGGTGTCACTCACCGGCCCATGTATGACGCCGATGGAAACTATCCCTGGCACCAGTATGAGACGGTGACGCAGGGGATATTCATGGCCGTCGAAATCCTGCCGCAAGGCGCTGCAAT
>NZ_WPZY01000110.1 GCF_013031405.1 Ruegeria sp. HKCCD8929
ACGTCCTGTTCGGTGACGAAAGCCCTGGCGAGAAACCGGCGATACTTGTCGCGGTGAGGTTCCACGTGCAGTGAGACGGTGCCGGCCTCGGCAATAAGCGCAGACAGACGTTGCTTCGCAGCTTCGCCCAGCTGGCGCTCATCCTCGCACTGCGCATGACGGATTTCCGGGGTGTCGAACCCCATCAGGCGATAGCGATCCTCGCCGACCGAAAGCGTGTCCCCGTCGATCACGTGAACGTCCTGCGCTCTGAACGTCAGAACCTCAGCACCTGGTCGCGAGCACCGGTCGAGCACAAATGCGCCACAGAGAAGAAAAGTCAGGACAAGAGCCTTGCTCATTCCGCCTCCCCCACCACGATCTCTTCGACACGCATCACGGGATCGGCGCGCTGTACGACGGCCGGCACGTTGTTGATGCCGAACCGGTCGACCAGCACGGCGTCCTGATCGAAGTAAAACCGACGCCCATGCTCCCGCATCAGGCCAAGCGGATCGCCCTTCACCAGAACCAGCAGCGTGTCCAGCTCATCGCCCTCTGAAAGGGCAAACCGAACCTGTGCTGCGTCATCGCCATCAATAAGGACGATCCGCTTGTTGAAGCGCGAATAGGCCAGTGGATTGACCACCGTCCCGGCCCGCGCAAAAACCTGACCCTGATGATCGGCCAGATCCTCGGTCAGCGTGATGGTCATATCCACTTCCCAGCTCGCGTATTCGGTTGCTTTTCCGATGCCCGGCACGGGACGGGGACGGTTCACGTAAGACTTGGTGCGGTCCTGCATGTCCCGCTGCATCACCGCCAGCTCGCCAGAGGCCTCCATGTCCCGCAGCCGCGCGTGGATCGTCTCGAGGATCGACGGCTCGATCACCTCAAAGAGGGGACCGTGCGTACCGAGATCCTTGGCTTGAACGGCGGTGGCGAATAAAGCAATTACCAAAGGTAAAAAAATCTGGCGCCCAAGGCGCATGCCCTGACTCTTGAAACGGTCCTTTATTGTATGCATATTAAATATGAAGATCTGGAATGGGATGAAACAAAACGCAAGCACACGCTCAAGGAACGCGGCCTTGATTTTGCGGACGTCGTTCAGGCTGATTGGGATCAGGCAATCACTCTTGAAGACGTCAGACAGCCCTATCCGGAAACGAGATATGCCACCTTTGCACCCATCCGTGGACGATTGTGCGTATTCGCGTGGTGCTGGCGTGGCCAGAGAATGAGAATCATCAGCCTGCGTAAGGCGAACGCGAGAGAGGAGCGAAAGTATGGCGACCAGAAAAAAGGTTGAGCCGTATATCGATGATGATGGTGAAGTGCGGGAATTGGATGACCATTTCTTTGCGACAGCCGTGCGAGGCCGGCCACCGCTACCGGAAGAAAAGCGCAAGCAGCGGGTAACAATGATGCTTGACCCGGACGTGCTTTCAAAACTCCGCGCCGACGGAAAAGGCTGGCAAACACGCGCCAACGCGCTGCTTAGGGAGGCCTTGGGTTTGTAACCGTTCATTCCGCCCCCTCCGCAAACGACGACCAATGCGGAAACGGGATGGCAAAGCCCACGGCAACGATGTCGCCTTCGGGGATTGCCCCGATCACCTGGTACCGGCTGTCGAGGCTGTCCGGACTTTCACCAAGCACCGCGATCGTGCCGGGCGGCACCACATCCGCGTCCCAGAGCGGCGAGACCATCGCGCCCTTTTTTTTGCGCTGGCCCCGAACACAGGTGCCGCCAATGCAGATCTGATCTCCGTCGCGGCGCACAACATCGCCGGGAAGCCCTGCAATGCGCTTGGTCAGATACACCTCATGCTCGCCGAACTTGTCGGCGATCACATCTGGCACATAGACCGCAACCACGGCCCCCCGCCACAGCGGGCGTGGCCAGGTCACCATGGCAAAGGCGTTGCTGGGCAGGCTGTCGGTGAAGTTGATCGCCACCCGGCCAAAAGCCAGAACGTGAAACAGGAACAGCGCCAGCAACACCAGCGGCCAGATCCGGAAGCGGGTTCTAAAGAGAGCCACTGTTTAGCACCTCCCGCATGATCGCATCGGTTACATCGGCGGGGACTTCCGTGTGGTGTGACAAAACCCCATCCTTGCGGACCACCATCACGCCGTTCTCAGCAGCGTATGCCTGCAGCACAGCGGCAACCTGCTCCTGAAACGCAGGAATCTTCCCGGCAAATTCTTCGGTCTCCAGCCTTCCATCCGACCAGAGGACGAATGCAGTCAGGCTGAGTTCAGGATCGAAGGTCACCACCGACGGGCTACCCCCCTGCCCTCTTCCCAGATGCAGCCCGGTCGCAAGCGCAGCCTGCATCAGCAGCACAGCGCCCAGGCCGATAAGCGTATTGGTGCGCCAGCTCATACGACCTCACCCCTCTCGACCATCGTGTGGATTGCCTCGACCGTGGTCATGCCGGCGTCGCGATACCGGTTCATCCGCTCGACCGTGGCGCCCTTCGAGGAAAAGACGGCAAGAGAGAACGGATCGAGCAGCAGGCGGCCATAGGCGTAGCCCTCCGGCATCTTCACGGCCATTTCCGCAAACCTCCCGGGCACGGAGGTCA
>NZ_WPZY01000111.1 GCF_013031405.1 Ruegeria sp. HKCCD8929
GCGTCGTTCACCTTTGGTTAATGTTGCGCAAACGCGTTTTAGCCAAGCAATGGTGAGGCAGAGACGAAGCGTCACGATACAGCGGGCAGCACAGTTACACGGACCTTCAGCAACGCTGGTTTTCAAATCTGCAGGCAGCCAAACTTTTTACGAAGGTCATGTTCTTCAAACGGATTCTGTGCGTAAACTGGCGCATCGGTAGCTTGAACTCCGGCGCGATTTGAAATGTTCAATCTCGCCACAGGTCTAATGTGGGCACCCAATACGAGTTTGGGATGCTGTGGCGCGGCCCGTCGAGGGA
Organism: Ruegeria sp. HKCCD8929; assembly: GCF_013031405.1. Lineage (GTDB taxonomy): Bacteria > Pseudomonadota > Alphaproteobacteria > Rhodobacterales > Rhodobacteraceae > Ruegeria. The sequence continues at coordinate 302 of NZ_WPZY01000111.1, forward strand.
GACATTCTCTACAAGTGCGCGATCCGGGTTCCAATATCAGGATAGCCCCGAAAATCTTTGATGCCGCACGGGGCCCTGTCATCCTCTTTGATCAAGGCGTGGGTATGCCATAGCGCAGGCGTTGCAGGTGCGGTGTATGTTCGTGGATGTGAATCGCAAACAAGCGATCGAACTGGTGCTCCTCCAATTCCGGCACCGACGGGATGCCAAGTTCATTTGCGATGTCATCCAATGTGTTTGAATGCCCGATGATCAGCACATTGCCATCGGGAAACTCATTCCGCGCCTTGGTAATCACCTCAGTGGGATTTCCGGCGTCGTAATGAACAGGATCGGCCAGATCGAGCGCCTCCGTAATGGTTTCACCCGTCATCTGAGTGCGCAGGAATTGCGTGACATACACTGCCTTGAGTTTGGTGTCGGTCAAGATATGAGCCAGGACCTTGGCCCGCGCCCGACCTGCGTTGGAAATTGGAGGGTTGGTACCGATGTCGGCCTTTTCGGCATGACGTGTGAAATAAATGACCATGACTGCTCCAACGTTCTTCGGCGTTAAAAAAAGGTATGGGTCGCGTCGTACATTGGTTAGCGGTGCGGCGCTGCAAAAAAGCGGGCTGGGGGCGCACTCCCTTACCCTGAGAGGCCTATCCTAAGGGCTCAGCGAAGGATGTGCCAAGAGTAGAGTAGTCAGTCAGTATGACGATGCGGGCTTGCATCTCTGTGACCTGGCACTCGAAGTCGTTGGCCACCAGGTGTCTTTTATGTAGTTGCACACGTTCCGTCACAGATTCCGAAGACGGGCACCATTCCCAGCCTGCTAGACCAAGGGCACGGCGCCGCTGCAGCGCACTCCACCAATTTTCCCCCTCGGGTGCTCTGGTGGGACCACCGCAAACCAACCAGAGGTCGCGCCACAGCGACTAAAAGCCAGCTTGTGAGCAACCAGGTGAACGCAATTGGAACGCCTCGTTAATGCTCCGTTCATCTTTTCTCAGGCCGAACCGCATTGACAATCTGCTGATGCGCCCGCGAATGCCCAACAGCCAATTTGTTGAGGGCTTTACACAAGACGCCATGGACGAATGAGGGCGCGCAAGTCGATGGTCTAGGCAAAAACAACGCCCGCTAAAAATCCGAAAAAGATCCCCATCGAGGCGACAGTAAAAGTCAAAGGGTAGTTCAGCATTCGACGTTCCAAGCTCACCAATTGATCGGTTGTCGTGTGATTGTCGCCAAAGCGACCAGTAGTCAGCATGCAAGAACGTAGTTGAATGAACTGAGAACGGCCCGTTAACGTCCAGTTCATCTCGCCCCAAGCCAGGACACAGGGCGCAAATATCGAGTGGCTCAGATAGATCCAGGTTGCGCAATACGGGTATTGCCTATCGAAAGCTCGCGGCGATGTGCCTGAATGGCTGCATTTCATTCTGCCATGCAACGGAAGCCACTTGGCAGCACAGCAGGCAAGAGCTCGGTATGCGCACGTGGCGAGGTTTGTTACCACAGCGATGACCACGGCGCGAACGGCAAAGTTTTCACCCGCCTTAAGCTCCTGATCCAAAAGAATAATTTTGGGCGCGTATTTTGACTCAAATCTATGCGTCTAAAAACTCAAGGTTGGTGCGTTCAAGAATTCTCCCACCCAACAAAATCAATGGGTTACGTAACGCATCGACTCTGAACTATCTGTCATTCCACAACCGTTGTGGGATGACAGATAGTTCTGTGTCGCGAGACACATAGGTCTGATTTGTGCTCCGAAATATCGCAAATCGCCTGCGCCTGAGCAGTGAGAGGCCCAAGACCACTGAGCGCGGAAAATTCAGTAGATTAGATTGAGCGGGAAACGGCCCTTGCCGCCTTATGCTGACGCAGCCAGTGTTTCTGCAAAAACCTCGCATCTGCGGTGCGCTTTGGGCCGCAATGCAGCTCGGGTCGCTGAAGCGGCCATTTAAGACTGCCATTGGACGCCGAATACAAAGCGTCCCTTCGCTGCGACTGATTTCAACCGTCAATATGCAGGACGAAGTGAGCCTTCGCTGCGGCCGCGCGTACGTCTGCTTCTAAGAAACATGCGCGCCAAAACCCGTCGCAATCGTCAGTGACACAAACGCATGAGTTTTGGCTTATTTTGTTGACCTTCCCCCGCGATCAGGGCCGGTTTGATCTGGAATCTTCCGGTTGGGTGT
>NZ_WPZY01000112.1 GCF_013031405.1 Ruegeria sp. HKCCD8929
TCCGCGCCAACGCGGTCCAGGACGACGATGCCGGTGAAGGCGAATACCGGATCATCCCGCAGCTGCCCGCTGCAGCCTGAGAACCACAGCACCGCCGCCGCCCAGCAGCAGCCGGCGGCGGCGCCACGCCAAAAACCACCAGGAACCATCCCCAATGACCCATTCCCTTCTGCCCAAAGTCACCTTCACTTAGCTTTCGGATCCGGGCCACGCCTGGCTCCGCATCGGGCCCCAATGGCTCGGATCCGTCGGCCTCGCCTACCGCGTCCACAAGCAAGTTATCTTGCCTCGAGGATATGAAAGCGCCAGGCGGCACTTCAAACTTCGAGTTTCTATTGGCGATCGCCATCGGCTCGTATGCAGTAAATCAAATCGACTACCTCAAGTGCTACGAGAAAGATAAACAACACTACATTTCCAGCTGTCCACGGTTCACTTTTTATCGAGACAAGGACTGCATAGAGCAATAGGAAGCCAATTGCCCACGCATGACGCTTAGGCAAACGCGCCAGCTTGCTCCAAACGCGCATCACTACTCCTTCGAACTAAATGTGATAGAGCCAGTGTTTGTGGTTAAGTAAAACTCTAGTAGACGCCCGCACGTTCGAAAGACAACCAGTGTTGTCTCATCACCAAAATCCAGAAGTGCCCCATCGGCGATGGTTCTTCCGAAACCATGAACATCCATGTCCGTATCAGACCGATAAAAGTTCACTCTTCCGTCGAGATCATTGACAGGCATTAGGTTGCAAATCGGGTCGCTAGTTTTTCGATTAATCACGGCGGATCGTATTGTAACTGTTTCAACGCCCGTGTTCTGCAGGACAATATTGTACCCTCGGTCTCCTTGGTCATCCACTCTGGCGGTAAGATCCGCCCAGGCCACAGATGGATCTACCAACATGAGAAGCCCTAAAGCCCATATGGCGGCGTGATTCCGCTGAAACAAAACTAACTCCTCCTTCCCGTTCACAATGAGTGCATCCTATATTGCGAGCGTGCTTAAGATAAAGGTAACCGGCCCGATAATCGATTTGGGAATTCTGAGCGAACGCCGTTGCCGCGCGAAGTACCTGTGATTATAGGCACGGAGCTAACCTTCAGATGCCAAAAGTTGTCCTGTGGCTTCCGGTCCCGTTGGACCGCAAGCCACAGGACCGGCGCTTGTCGCATTGCAGGAATTGGGTTTTCTGCGCGGTCGAACGCGCCTGCTGCGCAGGCACTGCCACGACCACTCACAAAACGCTCCTTTGAATTGAATGCAATGCGCTCGAGCCGCGCGCGCGGCCGCATCGCGGCCAGAGGACGAGATCCGCCAGAAACGCGACTATTTTCGGGGATCCAGTTTGCTGCCTGAAGCACGAAAATGGCTCGGCTGTTAACCCCTGCGCCGGCGGCGCAGCGCAGGGGGCCGAGAACCGGGCGCGCGTGATCGCCCAGATAATCCAATCGATCCCGATCGAGCAGCTGCATTCGTCACGCTCACTCTTTCCATTGCGGGGGAGTGCTGCCGTTCTGGCAGAGGTCAGCCATCGCGCCAAGGATCACAAAACTTTTGCAGGGGCAGGGGGGTGAGGGTGCTTTGACGGCCCGGCTGCCAGCTCCGGACAGTCCCGCTCTTCGGCATCAAGGGTAAAGTGCACCGCGCCAGGCGCGGCCCTTGACCCCGAAGACCCTGCGGGCAGGGCGGAACCAACCTCCGCATCAGCCTGTGGTGCGAGGTGCTTTGCTTTGGGGCGCGTGGTGGGCTGCAAAACTTTTGCGCCCGGAAAGCCGGCCCTTCGGGTCCTTGTCCCGCTGTCTGCCCTCAGCCTGCCCGTCAGCACACCCCCGCAATAGGGCGGGTGGACAGGACAGGGAGACACCACCCATGCATGACAACACCTCAACCGCATATGACACTATCGAACTGTTCGGCATGACTGAGACAGCAGACGATCTGCCGATCCCCAGTGACGATGAACTGCGCGATGCAATTGTCCGGGAGACATTCGAGGCTCTGTTCTCCGGCATGGTCAACACCGGCCTGCATCGGGAAATCGAACCCATCGCACACGGGCTGGCCTCGCTCATCTTCCGTCGCAGGGATGCAGCAGACAAAGCGCTTTCCGCTTTTTCCGACACCCTGCGCGGTCTCATCCGCGCCGAGGACGGGTCAGAGATTGTCACCATGCAGATCGAGGACACCCAGGCCAAGGCAGACCGCGCCCGCGATCTGCGGGACGCGCTCGACCTGATGGCCGAAACCGCAGCGCAGTGTTACGAGCTACAGACCGGCGCGGCCTTCCTGCCTGCGGCAGGTGGCCGCCGATCACGCATGGCGCATCTAAGCGGTGCCGTGTTCGAAGCCCGCCAGTGGCTGGAAAACCACGAGCGCCAGCAGGCCGCGCAGTTCGAAATCGAAGGCACGCCCCTTGCCCTTGCAGGCGACCGCGACTGGTCCGATCACACCTATATCTGGGACACGCTGGACAAAATCCGGGTGCGGT
>NZ_WPZY01000113.1 GCF_013031405.1 Ruegeria sp. HKCCD8929
ATCATGCGGCTGACCGGCGCCACCCGCGCCAGCGCGTCGATATGATCGTCATCATTGCTGTAGATGCCGCAGGAATGGCCCTTGCCGCCCACGTCATAGATCTGCCGGACGGTGTCCAGCGCATCGTCGAATGTGTCGAAATGGTAGAGCGCCATCAGCGTGGTCAGCTTCTCCTTCGAGAACTTGTGCTCCCTGCCGATCTGGCCCTGGTTTTCGACCATCAGGAACTTTCGGTCCTCGGGGATCGAAAACCCCGCCACCTCGGCGGTCTGTTGTGGGCGGCAGGCGATGGTCGGAAAGGTGCGGTTGCCGTTTTCGTCCCACATGGCCTGTTCCAACAGGGCCTTTTCCTCGGCATTGCAAAGATATCCGCCCTCGGCCTTGAGCGCCCGGACCATCCGGTCGTAGATCGAGCGCTGAATGATGATGTTGCCATCCGCCGAACAGCCTGACCCGAAATCCGAGGTTTTGGATATGCGGGTATTGGCAGCGGCGATCTCGATATCGGCAGTCTCGTCGATCACGATCGACGAGTTGCCGGCGCCCACGCCATAGGCCGGCCGGCCCGAGCTGTAGGCAGCCTTGACCATGGGTTTGCCGCCGGTCGCCAGCGTCAGATCGCAGATCTCCATGATGTGCTGAGTGAGCGGAATCGACGGCTTGCGGATGGATTGGAACAGGTCCTCGGGCGCGCCTGCAGCGCGGCAGGCGGTACGCATGACCTCGACCATTTCGTAAGTCGTGTGTGCGGTGCGGGGATGCGGGCTGAAGATGATCGCGTTCCGGGCATTTGCAGCGGACACACCGGTTACGGGCGGTGTCATGGCCGGATTGGTCATGGGGATCAGGGATGCAATAACACCGGCGGGCTTGGCGTATTTGACCAGCCCCCTGCTCTCATCAACCTCGACAATCCCGGTTGACGGGGTGCGCAGGACATCGCGCAGCACCATGTGTATCTTGAAACGTTTCGCGGGGCGTCCCTCGCGATCACCGATACCGCTTTCGTCAACGCCCTGCTGAGCCAGGCGCGTAAAGGTCTTTTCGTTCCCCGCATACCACGCGATGGCCTGAGACAGGCGATCCAGCCGGTCCTGATCCCAGTCCTCGATTTCGGACATGGCAACGCGGGCGCGTGCCAGCATGTCGGCCGCCAGTTGGCGGTCCTCTTCAGTGAGCTCTTTGCCCATGGTGATCCTCTTGGTGTTTTAGAATTGCTGCATCAGGCGAGCGCCGCTGCGAGCGCGCCGCGCCGAAAGTTCGCTTGGCGTGGCTTAGACAGCGACGCGCGTGTTCTTCATATCCCAGTTCTGCGATACGGCTTTGGTTGGGAAGCTCGAGGGAATAGTCGACGGGTGGCATCCGTTCGATGATCCCGGTGAAATCGATCCAGCCTTCACCGGGATAGAGCCGCGCGTCTCGCGCCAGTTGGATCATGCCTTCTCGGGTATCGGCGATGCCGGGCAGGCAGTCCGAGATATGCAGGAAATGAAACAGCTCCGAGGGGACGTGCAAAAGCTCACCCAGGTCCACGCGGCTGAGGTGCAGGTACAACGTGTCGACCAGAATGCCGCCATTGGGCTGATCGGCCGCGCGGACGATATCCAGCGCCTCGTCCAGCGTGCGCAAACGGGAAAAGGACGGAAATTCCAGATCGACACTCAGCCCGTAAGGCGCGGCCAGTTCGCAGGTCTCGGAATAGACGTCAATCAGGAAGTCACGATCATGGCGGGTGTTGGTCCACGCGCTCATGATTATGCGTTTGGCGCCCAATTCTCCGCCGATTTCCAAAGAGGCCTCGAAACTGCGCGGATCGACATCTTCGGTGATGCGCGCAAGTTCAACATCAAGAACTTTCAAACCCGTTGTGGACAAAGCGGTTTTGGTGGCCTGTACCTGCGCCTTGTCGATCGGGGATTGCTCGAATTCACCAGGCACATGCATTGGGATGAACCGCGGGCTGACCGCGTCATACCCGGCGCGGGCGGCGATGTAGACCAGTTCGGGCGGCGTGCAGCCAATCAGCGTGAGATGCGCCAACGAGTAAAGAGGGTCATCAGTGTTGCGGCTTGTCGATGGCATGTCTCACACCCACTCTCTCTAGTCAGATATTAAGGATGTCATCTCACGTATTACAGAATATCCGGTGTTATGTAAATCGTCATTCTAATTTCTACGATCGGTACGAAGCTTCACCCATTTGCCGCCGAAGCGGTGCGAGCGGACCGAGGCATCGATGAAGCGCACCCCGTCCGCGCCCTGCCCCACATCCGGGTATTCGAGCCAGCCTTGGGGCGGCACCACCCCGTCCCGCCGGGCTGCCACGGCCATGGCAAGCTCGGTATACAGGTTGGCCCAGGCCTCGATGATGCCCTCGGGAAAGCCCCGCGCGGTGCGGACCAGCCGCTCGACCTGCGGGCTGACGCCATGGCCATGCCCCC
>NZ_WPZY01000114.1 GCF_013031405.1 Ruegeria sp. HKCCD8929
CCCCCGATGCCCCCACATGCTGGAACTCATCCAGCAGAAGCGCCGCCGGCTGCAGGTGCCGCAACAGCCGAAGGGCGGCAATTTCGATCTGGTCCAGCGTGTCCCGCGGGCGCGCAGGGGCGCCCAGCCGGTCCAGAAGATGTGCATAAAACCGCCGCTCATCAGGTCGGGCCGGCAATTGCATCGACACCAGCGGATGCGGCCTGTCGCTTCCCGGCACCGTGAACCCATCCGCATGATCCCGTTCCAGTTTGCGCCGGATCAGGGTTTTGCCCATGCCGGACGGCCCATGGATCAACAGCGAGCGCATTCGTGACACCCTGGGCCGCTGCAGCAACTCCTCGACCCGCCGCACCGTCTGCATCGCCAGCGGGTAGCTCACCCAACGATCGGACCGGATAATCCGCCTGCGCTCCGCGTCGCCCAGAGCCGCCAGCGGGCGTATTGCGGGCGGCAAATGCGTGAAAGATGCGTTCATGTCCTCACCAGAGTTCGGAATCATAGATTTTTGGCACATAATCCGGGTCTGGCACCTCAGCTTCAGCACCGGTTTCTGGTGCGTTCAGCCCCTCATGCGCATCGGTTCGGCGCTGCTCAGCCCGCCGCGCTGCCCGGCTCTTCCCGGCTGCGGCCGACACCAGATAGCGGCCCGCTTCAATGGCGTCGAATACGGCGGCCTCATTTGCCGTTCCCTGCCCCGCCTCGCGCAACGCAGCAAGGGCCGCCCGGTGCTCCCAAAGCGTGATCGGTGGGCGATCCGCATGTTTGGTGGTCAACCGCTCCAGCCGCCCCTCCGGGGTCTGAAGCCAGATACAGGACAGATCCCGGGGATCGTAACGCACCGGCAGTTTGCCGGGCTTTGACGCCGCCCAGACCGCCATTTCCGGATGCCAATAGGCGATGTTGAACAGCTGCAGCCCATCGCGGCGCGGCGTGCGGTACGCGAAGGGCAGAAAATCGAGCAACAACCGGTCCGGATCTTTCGGAGTTCTGGGCACCCACCCCGTTGCCTCGGCCGCTCTCCAGGCGCTCAACGGCGCGCGTCCAAGCGCCGTATGCACCCGGTTGTGGTAGATGCCGGTGATCCGGCCCGCGAGCCAGGTTTCCAGCTCAGCGCGCGTCATGACGGCCCGGGCTTCGCTGTCATACCCCCCCTTTTCGACCGGGTTGGAGAACGTCGTGCCCGGCAACAGATGGCATTCGGCCATCAATGTGCCCATCAAACGCTCGATGTGGCCACCCCACCAGGGCGCACCCGGCGGGCGGAAATCCAGCGCCATACCGTATTGTTCGCACCCCCGTTTCAGTGCAACAGCCCGAAACTCTGCCGCGTTGTCGAGCTTGATCGTGTCAAAAAGCCCTGTACAGGGCCAAATATGCGCGAGGTTGCGCACGGCCAGCCACTCCGCCTTGTCCCCGACGGCCTGTGCAATGGCCAGCGCCACCGACAGGCGGGACGGTGGGTCCAGGGAGACAACAAACCCCAATACCATGCGGGTGGCGACATCCAGTACCAGCGTCAGCCAGGGCCGGCCGATCGGTTTGCGCCGAACATCATCGACCAGTTGGACATCAACAAGCGTGTGATCAATCTGCACGACACTGAGGGGCATAGTGGCCTGGAGAGACCCTCTGGACGGCCCAACCTTTGACTGAGCGGCCCTATACCCCTCCCGTGCCCGTGTCAGTTTGACCTGATTCAGGCGTGAGGCACGGGTTCTGACCGCTTTCAAACTTGGTGGCTTCAAACCCTGCGCCCGGCAGAGCCTCGAAACCTCCCGATGTACAGCAGACAGGACCGGCTTTTGCCGCGACGCATAAAACCTTTCCAGCTGACCGGCGATGATGACCTCAACCGCATCCGAGAGCAAACGATGCCCCTTTGGGCGACCCCCTTTTGCGGGGACCAGCGACACCGTTCGGGGATCTTCTGAATACCGGTTCAGCAGCCGGTACACCCAGGCCACGGAGAGGTTCAGCCGTCGGGCCGCCAGTGCAACCTCGGCCCGATTGCCCCGTCGCTGACTCAGGGGGCGGATTTCCCGCTCGCGCCGCACAGCCTCCGCCCAACGGGCTTCGTCAATCGCCTCAACACCACCCATTCGTCTCCGCCGCGCTGAAATCTGCCATTTTGTAAACAAGTATTGGCACAAATCGAGCGCGAGTCTACACTTAAAGGACCAGCACAGCACAAGGCCAACCATGAAAAATGGTCAAAACAAGCAAGAGCAGTCTACAGGTTTGGGAAAATCGACA
>NZ_WPZY01000012.1 GCF_013031405.1 Ruegeria sp. HKCCD8929
CACACTGACAACCATTTGGGAATCCCCCGATTCAAGTTTTCGGCGGGATGCTTTAACGAGAACGCATTTCGAAACGCGTTTTCCGCCTTGTCCAGATTGTTCTCTAACAAGAAAAACCGGCCAAAGCTGCAGTGCAATTCCGCGTCACGGGAAACCCAATCAAGACGTGGCGTGGTGCTACCCCAAACAGCCTAGAAGCTGCATATTTGGGCGGTTTTATGCAAAGCTATTAGCCGTTGTTCACTTCATTCAGTCCCTCTATTTGCAGATCGAAACCGGCTTGAATATGGGCTGTGAACGTCTCCAACGCTTCCGTCACGTCGCGGGATGCAATTGCGTCGACAAGCGAGAGATGGTCTCCGAGGGACTTGGAGATTTCGACGTTTTCAATGGCTGAAAACAGGTGGAACGCCATCGCCTTGCCCCAAATCATATCGAACATGTCCAGTAGAAATTTGTTACCTGCCTCGACCATGAAAGCACGGTGAATGCGTCGATTGGCGATGAAATAATCGCGGGTGGTTGGATTTGTGAGGTCTTCTTCACGACGAATTAACTCACGCAACCGATCCAGCACCTCTTGTTCTGCATGAACGGCGAGTATTCGCGCGGCTTGCCCCTCGATTGCGGCACGGGCTTGGTATAGCTGTCGTACTTCATTCTGATCCATACGCGCCAGTCGAAACCCGCCGCTTGCTGCAACTTCCAACACGCCTTCGGTTTCAAGTCGCATGAGTGCTTCGCGCACAGGGGTCCGGCTGATGTTCAGTTCGGCAGCCAGCTTTTCCTGTACCAGCCGGTCCTCGGCCGAGATCTCGCGACTCATGATTGCTTCGACCAGTTGTTCATAGACTTCGTCCGCAAGGCGTCTACGTTGAGTTTTGATCTTTTTCAGAGCCACTCAGAGCCTCTCTTTCTGTTCTTTCTGAATGCTGTATTCAAAAAAGCAGCGGGTGCCAAGGTGAATGGGGTTGCCATTGTCCGTGTACTGTATACAGTATACAGATATTGCTGAACAGGGAGCTCTTCATGTGTGGAATTGCTGGTAGGATACTAGCCGCGCCCGGAAAGGTTGGGGCGGACCTGGTTGACCTGATGGATGCGCAGGAACACCGGGGGGCGGACAGCACGGGATTTGCCGTCTACGGCCTGCCTCGGGAAACCGGGTATGTTTTGCGTGGAATGGGGTTCGATAAGTCGCAGCAGGATGCTGACCTCGATGTATTTGAGTCTGTCTTGCGCGCCCATGGAAGCAGTTTTCTGTCTGATCCTAAAATCGTAACGGACGATAACCGTCATTACTGCTTTCGGATAGAGATTTCGGATCCGTCGAATTTGAAAGCTTGGGTCGCGGACGCCGATGGGTTGACGGATCGGATTGAGGTGCAATCCTGCGGCCGCAGCCTTGAGATCATCAAAGATATCGGCGGTGCCGAAGCCGTGGCCGAAAAGCACTGTGTGCGTGACATGATCGGTACGCACGGGCTGGGGCACGCACGGCTGGCCACGGAAAGCTCGGTCCTGCCCAACGCCTCGCACCCGTTCTGGGCGCGCCCGTTTTCGGATGTGGCGATCGTGCATAACGGGCAGATCACCGACTATTTCACCTGGCGCGATAGGCTGACCCGGATGGGCTATCGATTTCTGACTGAGAATGACAGCGAGTTGATCGCGGTCTGGGTCAGCGATCAGATGAAAGCGGGCCTGACGATGGAACAGGCTCTGAAGAAGTCGATCAACTCCATCGACGGCGTCTTTACCTACATGATCGCAACGCCGTCCGGGATAGGCTTTGCCAAGGACCGGTTCGCCATGAAGCCTCTGGTCGTCGTTAACCGCAATGGCGATCTGGCTGCAGCAACAGAAGAACAGGCGGTGCGCCGTGTGATGACCGAGGAATGCAACGTGATCAATTACGACGGTCCGTCGTTGACCGGCATCTGGGGCGCCGGAATCCGGAGCCTGGCGGCATGAACGAGGTGGCAGCGAAGATGGATGAGATCGTCATCGAAGTCGGCAAGCGGCATATTCGTGAGGTAAATCGCGATATCATGGCAGCTTGCGCGGCAGGTCGGCCAATCCGCGTGGTCGATACCCTGTCACGCCATAATCTGGGTGTGGGCCTTCCGGATAATGTGGATATCACCTTTGAGGGCTCGGTTGGCTATTACTGCGGCGGCCTCAACACCGGAGCGAACATCACGATCGAACGTAACTGCGGCTGGGCCGTCGGTGAAGGCATGGCCAAGGGTCATATTACCGTTGGTGGCTATGCCGGCATGTCCTGCGGGGCGGCGATGATTGGTGGCACGATCCACGTCAAAGGCGATGCCGGGCCACGAGTCGGTGTCGCGATGAAAGGTGGAAACATCGTCGTCGAAGGAAAGATTGGTTATCAGTCTGGCTTCATGGCGCATTCCGGACGGATCATCGCCCTTGGTGGAGCAGGGGAATCCTGCGCTGACGCGCTTTGGGAAGGTGAGGTCTGGGTGGCCGGAGAGGTCGACAGCTTGGGAGTGGACGTCGATGTGATCGAACCGACGGCTGAGGAAGTGGCCGAGGTCGATGCGATCCTTGAACCGCTCGGCCTTATCGACAGTTCGCGAAATTGGCGCAAAATGGTTTCGGGCCAGCGTCTTTGGTATTTTGAAAGCAGGGACGCAAGCGCATGGCTCATGATCTGAGTAAACCTTACGAATATCCGTTCGACGTCGCCTCGGAAGAGGAAATCAGGTTCCGCGATGCGGGAGCGATCGACGGCCGCCCGGCTGGGGTGCCATCTTCCTACGATGAAGGCGGGTCGACCCGCTGGACGCCCGAGGCGATCTCGGAAGTTCACGCGCTGGCACAGCTCGGACGCTATCAGGTGCGTGGATACAACACGTTCAACAAGCAATTGCCGACATTCGACGATCTGACATTCGTTCCTGCAACGATGACCCGCCTTCCTCTGGAAGGCTATCGCGAGAATTGCGATACGACGACTGTTCTGGGCGGGGGTCGTGGTCTTGTTGAGCGTCCGCTTGAATTGAAGATCCCGATCTACATCGCTTCAATGTCCTTTGGTGCCTTGTCAGCATCGGCGAAGGCATCGCTGGGTTATGGGGCCTCGAAAGTGGGGACCATGACCTGCACAGGTGAGGGTGGCATGCTGGAAGAGGAGCGCGAAGCCTCCCAACGGTTGCTCTATCAGATGTCACCCGCCCGGTATGGCGTGGATCTGGACCATCTGCGCCGCGCGGATGCTTTGGAACTAGTCGTGGGGCAGGGGGCGAAACCCGGAACCGGAGGCCTGCTGCTGGGCATGAAGGTGAGCCGGCGGGTCAGCCAGATGCGGACTTTGCCCGAAGGCGTAGACCAGCGGTCGACCATCCGCCATCCCGATTTCCTGGGGGCAGACGATCTGTCGGTCAAGATCGAAGAGCTGCGTATTGCCACCAACTATCAGGTGCCGATCTTCATCAAAATGGGTGCGACACGGCCCCGGTTTGACGTGGCAGTTGCAGCCAAAGCAGGTGCAGATGTTGTGGTTGTCGACGGTGCAGAAGGTGGCACCGGCGCATCGCCCGAGCTGCTGCTGAACCATACCGGTATCCCAACGATGAGCGCCATTCGTGCAGCGCGCGAAGCCCTGGATGAATGCGGCATGACCGGCAAGGTCTCTCTGGTGGCAGCTGGTGGTATTCGTTCCGGCGTGGATGCTGCAAAATGTCTGGCGCTTGGCGCGGACGCAGTGATGATCGGCAATGCAGCCATGGTTGCACTTGGATGCAACAGCCCGCGGTATCTTGAGGATTACGCGGCCTTGGGAACATCCCCCGGCGCGTGTCACCATTGCCATACGGGCCGCTGCCCGGTTGGCATTGCGACCCAGGAAAAGAGCCTGGAAGCTCGGATGAACCCGCATGCCGGCGCTGAGCGCGTGGCACGCTATCTGACGGCTATGACCATGGAGATTACGGCGCTGGCAAAGGCCTGTGGCAAGTCCTCGGTTCACAATCTGGAAACCGAAGACCTGCGCGCCCTGAGCTTTGAAGCGTCGGCGTTCACCGGAGTGAAAATGGCCGGAATTGACAGGGCCTTCGACTGGTGAGGATCTCGCTTCTTGAACTGACCAGCCACCCTTTGCCCTTGCTCGAAGGGGTGCCGCGAACCGCGCAGCAGATACAGGAGTGGATCGTTCCGCATCTGCCAGAGGCCGAGTTCGAGGTGGCTAGGGTCGTCGATGGTGCTCCACTTCCCGATCTTGACGATTTCGATGGTGTCATCGTCGGCGGTTCGGAATGCGGTGTTTATGATGACGCCGAATGGATGCGGCCGCTGCGTACATTCCTCGAACTCTGTCGAGATCACCGTAAACCGGTTTTCGGGATTTGTTTCGGGCACCAGATCATGGCCGACATCTATGGTGGACGGTCTGAGAAAGCTGAGGTGGGCAATATCGTCGGTGCGCGGTCTTTCGACTTTGCCGGAGACAGCGCTGACGCATTTGTGTGGCATCAGGATCAGGTGACCCGCGTTCCCAACTCGGCTCGGGTGACGGGATCAGCAGGTCATTGCCCCGTCGGGGCGTTGGACTATGACTTTCCGGCCCGGTCTGTGCAGTTCCATCCTGAATACAGGGCGGATCATGTGCGCGAGCTGCTAAAGCGGGTTCGAGAGGTTCTTTTGACGCCCGAGGAAGCGAATGCGAGCCTATCCACGGTCGACGCCGCAACTGTGTCGGAAGATCTTGCCGCGCGTCAGGCGGTGGAGCTGTTCCGAGGCACCTACAACCCGGCGTGAGACGTCATTGGGCGAACGCCTCTTGATCCTGATCAAGTCCGGTCGATCCCCTTGTGCATACTGTATACACTATGAGATGGAGATTTTGGAATGACGGGATACAAGAATTTCTTTGAGCGAATTGCGCGGATCGTCAATGCGCCACGCGATGAAAGTATCAGCGAGCTTGAACTGTCCGATCTCGGTCTTTCCCGTGCTGATCTAGCCATGTTGCGCTCTGGCGCGCCCAACGCGCGAGAGCGTATCCTTTCTATGGCAAGTCAGTTTGGTCTTAGCGAAGATGATCTCAATGCACATCCTGAGCTTAGCCTTGAGCTTGCAGAAAAATGTGGGCATTGCCGTCAGGCGAAAACCTGCCGCGATGCTATTCGATCAGGTAGTCGCCTGCCGCAGGAGAAGTGCCCGAACTCAGGGTTTTATAGTGCTCTGTCGGACCTTTAACGCCCGCTTGGACTTTCCTTCGGGCTCAGTTTTCTTCGACCAGTGATCTTGAAACGATCTGCCGTTCCGAAACCCTTCATTCCAACACCTGCCGCAAATTCGGCAAAGACCGGCGCGTGTTTAAACAGATGTCCCGAGCAGCCTCCGGCGAACAGCACGTTTTCATGCTCGGGGTGCCAGTCGACAATAAAGTGTGTGTCGGGTGTCAGGATGATTTGGTTGAACTTGGAGTCCACGACCCGCTCACCCTCAAGGCCCGGAAGACGATGACGGATGTAGCTGCGGGTGCGACCCAGCGTTTCCTGCCGGATCAGCCGCTCGTCATTGTCCAGATCGATCTTGTCCGGAATCACGACCGCGGCTTTCACGCCTGAACCTTCGGATGAGGGTAGCCCGAATGAGCCCTGACCATGATCGATCCAGCAGGGCATCCGGCTCATATCGAACTCCTCAGACCCGTCGGGTGTTGATGTGTAGAGAACATTCACACCAACCACCGTCGATATCGGCTTGATCGTCCTAGGGAACATGTCCGCCATCCAGGGGCCGGTTGAGACAATGATAAGATCAGCCTCAAGCGGCTTTCCTTCCAGCATTGGGCGCTCTGATCCATCGGTGGTCACGCGACCGCGCTGTACGATCCCGCCTGCGCGGCGAAACAGCTCAAGCCCGGTCAGGACGCAGCGATGCGCCATCAGCATTCCGGCTTCGGGTTCGAACAGGGCGTATTCGATGTCAGGAACGCGAAACTGCGGAAATCGCGATTCGATATCCTGCCGTGCGAATTTGTAATAGGGCACACCAACACGGTCGAAAGTTTCGGCTGTGGCGTTCTCCCAATCACAATGCCCGCCTGTTGCCAGAATCAGGGCGCCGCATTCGTACATAAGATTCTGGCCGCTTTCTGCTTGCAGTTCCAACCAGCGCAGGCGACTTTCCCGCGCCCACCGGGTATAAAACTCGTCCCGCCCAGAAATCGCGCGGATGACACGGTTGTAATCTGTTGAAGATGCACGGGAATGTCCCGGTTCCCAGCGATCTATCAAGGTCACTGCCTCACCACGTCGTTGCAGTGTAAGCGCCGTCATGACGCCGACGATGCCGCCTCCGACAACGATGATCGAGTTCTTGGACATGATGCAGTTTTTCCTTGTTTATCGACTGTCTTTGTGAATACTGTATACAGAATACAGCATTTATAAAGCCAAAAAACAGGGAGAGCGCATCAATGAGTTCGGGATTTGATCTGCCCGAGGGAACGCATACCGTCATATTGGGTGTGGGTGATCTCAACGGCATCATGCGCGGCAAGCGCATTCCGGCCAGCCATTGGGATCACGTCTGCAAAAGCGGCAATGCGCTGTCGATTGCATTGATGGCAATCGACATGACATGCGACGTCTGGGATACGCCCTACGTCAATTTCGACAACGGCTACCCCGATATGCACGTCTTCCCTATGACCCAGCCCGTTGCTGTGCCTTGGGAGCCGGGCGTCGCCGTTTGCTTCGGCCGCGCAGAGGGTATGGACCATAAGCCTGTCCCCATCGATCCACGTCAGGCGCTGGTGCGGCAGGTTGAACGTGCTCGCAGTATGGGATTCGAGGTCAATGTTGGTACCGAACTTGAATTCTATCTTCTGGATCCGGAAACCGGGCAGCCGCGCGACAGTGGGATTCAGGTCTACGGCCTGGGCCGTGCCGCGCGGATGGAACACATTGTCGGACCGATCCGCCAGCAGATCAATGAATGCGGTATTCCCATTGAACAGTCGAATCCGGAGTACGCTGCCGGTCAGATCGAAGTGAATATCCGGTACGGAGAAGCTCTGGAAGCGGCGGATCGCGTCATCTTGTTCAAATCGCTGATCCGCCAGTTGGGGATCGCACACGGGTATCTGGCGACTTTCATGCCAAAGCCGTTCTTTGAGCAGTCAGGCAATGGATTTCACACGCATTATTCGCTGTGGAAAGACGGCAAGAATGTCTTCGCTGACAACGGTAAGATAAACGATATCGGCAAGTCCTTCATCGCCGGGCTGCAGCAACGCATGTGCGAAACATCGATCTGTGGTAGCGGCACGGTCAATGGCTATCGTCGTCGCCAGCCCTATACTTTCTGCCCGATCAACACGAGCTGGGGTTATGACAACCGGACTGTTGGTATTCGGGTCATAGAAGGGTCCGATAGCGCGGTGCGCGTGGAAAAACGCGATGCCGGCGCAGATGCCAATCCCTACCTTCTGCTGGCTGCCGAGATTGGGGCGGGCCTGGATGGAATCGAGCAAGGTTTAACCCCGACGGATCCAACCCCCGGCAACGCATATGAAGAAGGCATAGGCGATCCGATCCCCACCGATCTGCCGACGGCGATCGAACTGGCACGAGGGTCCGAGTGGCTTCGCGATGTCATGGGCGAAATGCTGTGGGAACTGGTTTTGCAGCAGGCCGAGCGCGAGCTTGAGTTCTTCAATCAACAGGTCACTTCGGTTGAGTTGGACCGTTACCTGAGGACGTTCTGATGCATCTGGGCAAGATCGCCGGAACCGTCACAGCCACGACCAAAGACGCAAAACTGGTTGGTTCGAAACTGCTGGTGACGGATTTGGTCGATAGCAAAGGTAAGGTGATCGATCCGGCACGAGTTGCAGTCGACACCTGCGGCGCCGGGGTCGGTGACACGGTTCTGCTGGTCAGCGGCTCGGCGGCGCGCATGGTGGCCGGTCTGTCCACGGCGCCCGTTGATCTGGCGATCATCGCGATTGTGGACCGTGTGTCCACGATCTGAACCAAGAACACCAAACATCTACATTTCTTTGGAGGAACTGAAAATGGCGAAACCTATGGCGGGGCAAATGGCCCTGGGCATGATTGAAACGCGCGGACTGGTCGGCGCAATCGAAGCGGCAGATGCGATGGTCAAGGCGGCCAGTGTTTCGATCGTCGGTCAAACCAAGGCGGGTGGTGGGCTGGTCACCACCCTTGTGCGCGGTGAGGTCGGCGCGGTTAAAGCTGCAGCCGATGCGGGTGCCACGGCGGCAAACAAAGTGGGCGAAGTCGTATCGGTCCACGTGATTGCGCGCCCTCATGATGAACTTGAGGCCATCATCGACGGCCTTGGTGCTGGCTCTGCGGCTTAATCCGCCTGTCTTGAGGAGACGCTATGTCAGCCGGTTTCGAGGAATTCACACTTGCGGCGACACGTGGCTCAACCCGGGGTGCGCCTGAACGCCCCACGCTCGACCGGATATCGGTGTTGGGGGGGGAGGCGGATGCACGCCTTTTGGCAGCTCTTTGTCTTGCCGAAGGGGCTGAGGTCACTTTGTTTTCGGCTTACGGAGCCGAACTGTCGCTGTTGGCCCAATCCTCGGGTATCTCGCTTCGGGGTGAGGGTCCGGTTGGGACCTATCAAGTTGATCGGGATGGGCCATCGGTGCGCACAACCGCTGAACTGGATGCAACGGTGCGCGATGCACAGGTGATTTTTCTGACCGGTCCGCTTCACAAACAGCGCACCTATGCCATGGTTCTGGCGGACCATCTCAGCGATGGTCAGATCTTGGTGCTTGCGCCGGGACGCTCCATGGGGGCGGTTGAAACTGCCTGGCTCTTGCGGATCGGAGGCTGCACGGCAGACATCACGCTGGTCGAGGTTCAGGGGCTGCCCTATTGGTTCCGTTCCGAGGGCGCAGCTTTAACGCTTTCGCAGGCGGCTCCGATGGCTGCGGCCACATTGCCACGCGGCCGTGACGAGGTTCTCGATGCCTTGTCTATGTACCTCCCGAACGTACAGGCAGTTGAATCCGTTTTGGCGTCTGGTTTCAACGATATTTCGGCCGCCGTAGAGATACCGGCACTGATCCTCAGCGGTACCGCAATGGGCACAGGTGGCCCAGATATTCCGATGGGTGGGGTTCCGTTAGAGGCCAACCAGACCTTTGCGTCTCTGATCGGACCTGACCAGAAAGAGGTGATCCATGGCCTGGTCGATGAGCGGCGACGCATTGCTGCTGCCTTCGGGGTTCGCAACTTGCCGGCGACGGAACAATGGATATCGACCTTTGCCGGTGCCGAACGCGGCTCGGGCGCGCGTCCGATCCCGGATCAGCAGACCTCACGTGGTTTGATGCGGGACGGGGTGCAGGGCTCGCTTGCGCCTCTGGTATCTGCGGGTGAGCTTGCGGGGATCCCAAGCCCGCTGACGAACAGCCTGATCGCGATGTCTGACCGAATTTTGGGCGCTGACGTGGCTGCGGCTGGTCGGCGTCTGGAATCCATAGGGGTTTCAGCGGACGACGTTGATCAAGCGCGCCGTATCTTTGACACCATCGTCACCGGAGCTTCGTGATGGACGCAGATCTGAAATCGATCGCCGCCGCAAGGCGCGCCGCAGACAGCGCTTTCGAAGCCTATCGCACTTTTCTGGGTACTGACCCGGTACAGGTGAACGCGATTGTCGACGCCATGGCGCGCGCTATTGAGCCGGAAGCCGAGCGGTTGGGGCAAATGGCAGTTGAGGAAACCGGCTATGGAAATGTGCCGGACAAAAGGGTCAAGAACCTGTTCAATGCGCTTTCGGTCGCCGACTACCTAAGAGACGTGACAACGCTGGGCATGCTCTGGCGAGATGACGCGACAAAGATCGCAGCCTTCGGGGAACCCATGGGTGTTGTGGCGGCCCTGATCCCGGTGACAAACCCGACGTCGACCATCATCTACAAAGTGCTTTCAGCGGTGAAAGCTGGCAATGCCATTGTGTGCGCACCGCACCCGCGCGGCGTGGTGTGCGGGATCGAAACCGTGCGCGTCATGGCACGTGTAGCCGAGCAGATGGGCGCCCCGAAGGGCCTCATCCAGTGTCTGGATTCAGTAACGATTCACGGAACGGCCGAGTTGATGAGGCATCGCCGTACTTCGGTTGTGATGGCAACCGGTGGCCCGGCAATGGTCAAAGCGGCTTATTCCAGCGGCAAACCCACGCTTGCGGTCGGTGCAGGCAACGTGCCCTGCTACGTGCATAAGTCGAAAGCGCGCGATCTGGCCGAAGTGGCTGAGATGATCGTGACGTCGAAAAGCTTTGATTACGGAACGGCTTGCGTCAGTGAGCAAGCTGTCGTTGCTGACCCAGAAATCGCACGTGATCTGCGCCACGAGCTCAAGCTGAAAGGTGCCTATTTCTGTACGTCTGCCGAAGCGGATCGTTTGGCAGGGGTCATCTTCAAAGGCGTACAAGCCATGGACCCGGATAGAGTCGGGCAAAGCCCGCAGGCGCTGGCGGATGCGGCAGGTTTTTCTATCCCGCCACGCACCCGGTGCCTTGTCTCGGAAGAGACAGAAGTAGGCTGGCAACGCCCGCTGTCCGCCGAAAAGTTGAACCCCGTTCTGGCGTTTTACGCGGCGAAATCCACCGACCATGGGATCAAGCTGGCGCAATCCATCGCCAAGTTCGAAGGGTGGGGCCATTCCTCGGTCATCCATTCGGACGACCCCGAGGTCGTGGCCCGGTTTGCTACCGTGCCGACGGGTCGGGTTCTGGTGAATACGCCGGGCATCATGGGCGGCATGGGATATTCGACCGATCTTGAACCATCCTTCATGCTGGGCACTGGCACGTGGTCGGGTTCGATCACATCGGACAACGTAACGGCCTTGCATCTCATCAACATCAAACGGGTTGCTTATGAAAGCAGACCCTGGCGCGACATTTATGAGGAGTATGGCGCATGAGCGAGATTACCATCCGGGCGCTGATGCAGATCGACAATCTGCAACCCAAATTCGCGGCCTATAACGGTGCGACGGTCCAAGGGTCGGTTCCTTTGTCTGGGGATACGGTGCTGATTGGGGAATTCGCGCCGGGCAACGGGGTATTTTCGCTGATTGACCGGGCCCTCAAGGCGTCTTCGGTTGAGGCGACCACACAGCTGGTCGAACGCGAGTTCGGATTTTTCATCTTGCGCTCTCCATCAAGTGCCGAGGTATCCGCTGCACGGGATGCGATGCTGGCAGAACTGGGTGCTTCGATGTCTGACCGGTTGAAACCGGCGATAAGTTCGACGCAAATCATCACCAGCGTCGAACCCTATCAGGCGCAATTGCTGAACAAATGGCGCAAGGGGGCGCTGATCGTTCCGGGGCAGACGCTGGGGATCGTGGAATGTGCCCCGGCCGCTTACATCTCGATTGCCGCGAATGAGGCAGAGAAGGCGGCAGAAATCGACATCGTCGAAGTGCGCGCGGTAGGGCGGTTTGGCCGCTTGTTCATTTCAGGATCGGAAAACTCGGTCAGAACTGCTGTCGAGGCCGCGACCCGCGCCATCGAGGTTATAGACGGGCAAGCCAACTGATGGCAGCGCCGCGTGTCATAGGTTCGGAGGCGGTCGAAGACGCCCGCCGGCGCGGCAGGATCGTGTTCGAAGTCCTGCCCGACGATATCGTGACAGCCCTGGCTCGTGAAACGGCCGAACGTGTTGGCATTAAACTTGTCGACGGCCCGTTGGAAAAACCACAGCCACCACGCTCCGATGCAGCGGTTTCGATGCAGCGAGTGCTGTATCGTCGCTCGCCCAAATGGGTTGCACCTGTACGGGCGAAACGCAAAGCCCGCAGATTGGGTAAGCTTGCATTGATCGGGGCTGGAGGCGTCGGGGGCAATGTGGCGCATCTGGCGGCCATGCAGGATATCGCCGATGAGATTACCCTGATCGATATTGCACCCGGAATGGCCGCAGCAACGGCGTTGGATCTGAACCACACGTCAGGCATTACCGGAGCGCGAGCGCGATGTGTTGGCGGCGAGTCGCTGGATCTTGTGGCAGGGGCCGAGGTGGTGGTGGTGACCGCTGGACGCGCCCGACGTCCGGGCATGAGCCGCGCGGATTTGATCGACGTGAACGCACGCGTGATCCGTCAGGCCGCCGAGGCCATCCGCTCTGCCGCGCCAGATGCCGTCGTCATCGTCGTGACCAATCCGCTTGATGAAATGACCGTCGAAATGCTGCGCGCCTCCGGGTTCCCGCGCGAACGGGTGCTGGGCATGGCCGGTACGCTTGACAGCAGCCGCTTTCGCAACGCACTGGCCATGGCGGCCGGAGTTGTCCCCGCCGATGTCGAGGCCTTTACGCTTGGCAGTCATGGCGACGAGATGGCACCGATCCCCAGCCGTGCCAGAATTAAGGGCAGGGCATTGGATGTGTTTCTGTCATCCGATCAGATCGAGGCTTGCGTTCAGGACGCGGTGACAGGGGGGGCAGGTTGTTGCCCTCAAGAAATCAGGCTCTGCGACCATCGCACCGGCGCATGCGTCGATCGAGTTGATCGACCATATCCGGGGTGCACGCACGGGCTCGGTTCCGGTCTCGGTCATGTTGCAGGGGGAATATGGCATCGATGGCGTGGTTCTTGGCGTTCCCGCCCATCTCGGGTCCTCTGGGTTGGTTGAAGTCGAGGAATTGCAGCTGACCGATCAAGAGCAAGCCGCCTTGCAGAATGCGGCTGATGCCCTCCGTTCGAGGTTGGGCCTGTGACCATCCGCACCTGGAAGTCAGGGGGGCGGTTCGAAGAAGTCGCGTCTTACTCCCGCGCAAAGCGCATCGGTCCCTTCGTTTGGGTTGCTGGGACCACAGCGATCGAACCCAGTGGGCGTATTCATGCGCCAGGAGATGTGGGCGCCCAGACAAAATACATTCTGTCCCGTATAGAAGAGGCGCTTAAGGCCGTCGGTGCCGAGATGCGCCATGTAGGCCGGGTCCGCGCCTATCTGACCGATCTGTCGCGCGCGGGTGAATTCGCACGCGTTCACGGAGAGGTATTCAAGGATATCGATCCAGTTCTGACAGCCGTTCAAGCGGGGCTTACGCAACCCGGTTTGATGGTGGAAATCGATGTGGATGCGATAATTCACGACGAAAACGGCGAAATCAGCGGAATCTGAACATGAGTCACCAAGAAAGGATTTGATCGAACTATCGTCTTGTGTACTGTATACAGAATACAAGAAGGGCATAATAAGACACAGGGAGCTAATGTGATGATCAAGACAGCGCTACTCAGCGGAACATGTATCGCGCTCATGGCCTCGGCGGCCGCAGCGGAAATCAAGGTTGGATTTATCGGATCTCTTTCTTCGGATACCGGACTATCGACGCTGCGCGGTGCCGAAATTGCAATTGAAGAGTTGAATGCGAATGGCGGCGTGATGGGGGAGCAGATCACTCTGGTGTCGGCCGACACGGGACAGGACCCGACCGAAGGTGTGCGGGCCTATGAATATCTGGCGGAAACCGAAGAAGTGGATTTCATCATTTCGGGCACTATCGATGATGTATCGCTTGGCTGGCTGCCGCGGATGCAGGAATACAGGATTCCGACGCTGGATACCTGGACATCCTATATCGGCATCATCGACATGGTGGTCGAAGACCCCGAAAGCATGGCGCCGTACTTCATGAACATCGCTTCTGACGAGGCGCTGGCCACACTTTACATCAACTTTGGCGCGGACGTGCTGAAAGAGAAGATGGGATGGGAATCCGTCGTTATTTTGGCCGAGGATACAGCGTTTGGCGAAGCGATCACAGGTTTGGTGACCGAGGCGCTGGCACTCGTTGCCGGGATCGAGGTCAAGGATATCATCACCTATGACGTTGCCACCGTTGACTTTGCACCGATCTTCAGCAGGGCGCAAGACACTGGGGCCGACTTCATCTATCAGGTCTCATCCGTGAATTCACAGGTGGTCTCGTCGCAATATGTGAAACTGCAGGTGCCCATGGCGATGACAGGCGTTAACGTAGCCGCATTGGGCATGGAATATTGGGAAGACACTGGCGGAGCCGGTGGCGGCATCTCGACCTTGTCACCGATCCCGTCTGTGGGGTTCAAGCTGGACCCGGCCAGTCAGGCCTTTGTTGATACCTATCAGGCCAAATATGACAGCCGCCCGCTGCTGCCACATTTCAATGGGTTCAACGCCTATCACGGTCTGAAACAGGCCATGGCTGCCTCGGAAGAGGCGGGTGGCTTCGACAATGTCGAAGGCTGGGCCGATGCGATGAAGAAACAGGACCTGGTTCTTGAGATGGATGGTCAGCTTTGGCTGCGCTATGCCTTCTGGGGCGACGATGAGGTCGAGCCTGTGACAGGCCGCACCTATCCTCACAACATTCGCTTTGATCTGTCCGAGCCGTTTGATGATGCGGCCCCGTCAATGGTCGTTGTTCAGTGGTATGAAGACGGCACCGCCGCCGTAGTGTACCCCGAGAAATACGCGACCGGCGAGTTCACGCTGCCCAGCTGGGTCAAGCAGTAATCCTGACCCAGCCATAGCTTGAAACGGGTGCGCGCCAGCGCGCACCCGCAGCCAAGGATCTACACATGTTGCAGATACTGATTCAGGGGCTTTTGCTCAGCGGTCTCTACGCGCTTATTGCAATGGGGTTTACGCTGATCTTCAGCATCGGTCGCGTTCTGAATCTCGCCTATGGCGCCTATCTGATGGTCGGCGGCTATATTTACTTCTGGATCTCGCAATCGCTTGGAATGCCCAAACTTATGGGGGTTGCCGTTGCCGCTGTACTGGGTGTTTTGATGGGAGTTCTGAAGTACCGCCTGATTGTCAAAACGCTCAAAGGGGATCACGTGGCTGTCGAGATTTCGACGCTGATCCTTGCGGTCGTCATTCAGGCCGGGATCGTTCTGGTCTTTGGCGAAAGCAGCAAAATCCTTTTGCCGATTGTTCCCGGAGTGATCAATGTGGCCGGGGCCTCAGTCACGTATAACATCCTGATTGCAACCCTTATTAGCTGGGCCATTCTGCTTGGGCTCTATGCCTTTGTACGGCTGACACATACCGGACGGGCGATGCAGGCGGTGTCGATGGATGCCAAAGGCGCGGCGATTTCAGGGATCGACCCTGATCGCATCAATCTGATCACGTGGGGTATCTCCGGCGCGCTGGGAGCACTCGGTGGTGTTTTCTTCGCCAGCTATACCCAATTGTCGCCGTCGATGTGGGTGGCACCACTGATCATCTCGGTGGCCGTTGTCATCGTGGGCGGGATCGGCTCCATCCTCGGCACACTGGTAGTGGCCCATATTGTCGGGTTTCTTGAAGTCATCGTTGTGGCGACGCTCGCACCGGAACTGCGAGGTGTATTCACGATGCTGTTGATCATCGGCGTGCTGGTGACGCGACCGCAGGGCCTGTTTGGCCGCGAGGAGCTATAACGATGGGGCTACGTTGGTTTCACTTTGCTCTCTGGGGTGGATTGATCGCCGGAATGTTCCTGTTGCCGCAATTCGTCTCAAACGGGACGTTGCGCACGATGATCTTTGCTAACTATCTGGCGATCTTTGCCATCAGTTGGGACGTGCTGTCTGGAAGAACAGGATATGTCAGCTTTGGCCACCCTTTCCTGATTGGCATCGGGGCCTACACCACCGCGATCCTGACCAAGCGGTTTGACGTCGCTGTCGAAATCTCGATCCCGATCGCAGTTCTTGTCACCATGATTGCCAGCCTGCTCGTGTTGCTGCCGGCCCTGCGTATTCGGGGCAGCTATTTCGCTTTGGTCACGCTGGCCTTCATGGAGTTGCTGTATCAATTGGTTCAGGTCATTCGTCCAGATCTGACTGGCGGAACGCGCGGTATGTCCGGCATTCAAACGCTGACACGCGGCGCGGCGAACGGTTACTACCTGTCCACCGCGCTTATGTTGACGATTGCCGTCAGCATGTGGCTGCTAATGAAAACGCGGCTTGGAACTGCCTTGTCTGCGATTGGCATGAACGAGGAAAGTGTCCGCGGCTCGGGTCTCAGCACCACGCGCCTCAAAGCCTTTGCCTTCTTGACAAGCGCAATGATCGCGGGTCTGGGTGGCGCGTTCTACGTCCACTATTTGGGATCACTCGCGCCGCGTGCGCTGTTTGATATCAACTTCCTGTTCACGATCATCGTTGCAGCGCTCTTAGGTGGAACCTCAACCATCATCGGCCCAATGATCGGCGCCTTTTTCATGACTTTCCTGTTGGAGTACTTGCGGCCGGTTCTTCCCGGCGCTGAACGTTACTTTGTTTACGGTGCCATTGCGCTGCTCCTCTACATGTATCAACCGAAAGGCCTGGTAGAGCTGGTCCAGCGTGGTTTCAAAGGTCTGGGCAAGGGGCGGACGGCATGAGCGTAGCGTTGCAGGTTTCAGGTCTGGTGAAGCGATTTGGCGGGTTGGTCGCGACGAATGATCTGTCGTTCTCGCTTAAAGAGGGCGAGTCATTGGGATTGATCGGCCCAAATGGGGCAGGCAAGACAACCGTGTTCAGCCAGATCATGGGTGAGCTACGGCAGAACGGCGGCACGATTGAACTGTTCGGGCAGGAAATCTCGACGCTGTTGACGCCTCAACGCATTCGCGCCGGGGTCAGTCGGACCTATCAGATCCCGCGTCCGTTTGGCGACATGAGCGTTGCCGAAAACATCCGGGTCGGTCTGATGCCCGACAATATCTGGAAAATGATTGTCTCCCCCCCCGATAAAGAACGTGAGCGGGAAATTGCACTCAGCGTCGGGTTTACAGAAGCGGATCTGGATCGCACGCCAACAGAATTGGCCATGGGTGATCTACGCAAGCTAGAAATGGCGCGCACAATGGCAACGGCACCCAGGGTGATGTTGCTGGATGAGGTGTTTGCAGGTCTCACCACAGGGGAGATCGCTCAGATCTCAGATCTCATTCAGTCGATGCGCAAGGATGGGATGACCTTCTTGATTGTCAGCCATGACTTGCCCGCGCTTGAGCCTTTGATCGACCGCGCTATCGTCATTGAACGGGGCACCATGATCGCCGAGGGCTCATTTAGCGAGGTGATGAACGACAAAGCTGTTCAGGCCTCGTATCTGGGGGGCGCATAATGTCGTATCTAGAAATCGAGAACCTGTCGGCTTTCTATGGCAAGGCGCAGGCGTTGACCGACATCTCAGTCACAGTGCAACCGGGTGAGATCGTCGCCGTTGTTGGCCCAAATGGCGCGGGCAAGTCCACCTTGCTGGACAGCATTATGGGGTTGGTCAAGATTGAGGGCGACATCCGGTTGAGGGGGCATAGCCTTGCAGGGCGAACGCCATCGGAAATCGTGCGCCACGGCGTTGGTTATGCGCCCGAACGCTTCAATCTGTCTCCCTATATGTCGGTGCGCGACAATCTGATGGTCGGCGCATATACGGCCCGCGAGGACATCCAGAGCAATCTGGACATGGTCCACAAGCTTTTCCCGCGTCTTGAGGAGCGGGAAGGCCAAGAGACCTCAACCCAGTCTGGCGGGGAAAGGCAGATGGTATCGTTCGGGCGAGCCCTGATGACCAGCCCCGAGCTTCTATTGGTAGATGAGCCAACCATCGGCCTGGCACCCAAAATATGTCAGGAAATCGCCGAGGTTGTCCGACAGCTGAACAAGGACTACGGCCTGACCGTTGTGATCACCGAGCAGAATGCCAATTTCGCTTTGTCGCTCGCCAGCCGGATCTATGTACTGGAATCGGGTCGGATGCAGACAATTGGTACGGCCGCCGAGCTTCGAAACGATGAGAGACTGCTTGAGGCCTATTTCGGCGGTCACTAGATACAGGCAGGGCATTGCCAACTTGTTGCGAGCGTCCGAATGCGGCTTGATCTGCTTCCGTCAGGCGTTAATTTCGGTGGCATAACCGTTCCATAGATCGGACGCATCGGATCTGGCATGCGGTAGGCAATCCAGTTCGCAGACGCAGCATGTCGGTCCAAGCGACTAGCGGACGGTGAGTCCAGGCGCAGCATGGCGTCCAGCGGCCCATAAGAGACATTCAACATCATCTCGCGATGCTGCGGTCGCAGCCCGCAAAGCCGTCATTCGCTGCGATGCTGAATTTACCAGATTTCCGAACTTACAGACTGCGGGACGAACCACGCACTCGACTTGTGAACTCGAACGTCCGGTGCTGGTTTCTCTATAAGCTGGCCGCACGGAGCGATTGATCAGTCTCGGAAATTGACAGGCTTGCGAATGCCTGCGACCTTGGGTTGAATTGATCAGAACAAGGTATTTTCCAATGGGTCTGCGTGCGTTGCTGGGGCTGCCTCCCAAGCCCTCCAAGAAAAAGGCAAGTTCGGAAGACAAGGGAAAATCGCGAGATTACTCGGCAATCAAGCAAAAAGCCGATCAGGTGGCCGGCCTGGCGCAGTTTGATCTGTTGACGGAGGCGCAGCAAAAGACCTTTCGCATGGCGCGCGAAGAGGCCGACGGGCTGGTCGCGCATGAGGAATACAAGGCAGCTACCGATAGGCTGACCGCCGCCACAGCAGTCGTCGCCAATCAGATGAACGGGGCCCAGACCGCAAAAACGGCCGCCGAGCAGATCAGCCCGAAGGTCAGCGGCGTGCTGGATGGGGCGCAATTGCTGGGCGTGCCAAAGGATCACATGGGTGCCCTGCGCGAGCGGTACAACAAACTGATCAAGGAATCCGATCAGGATTGGCCCGCTGCGGCGGATGGGCTGAAAGCCCTGGCCCAAGACATATCCAACGATATGACGATCAAGGCTGCCAAGGCCGCTCGCGACCGGGTTTTGTCGGAAAAGGACAAGGTAGAGGCCGCCGCCACCGAAGCGCTGAAAGTCGAAACCGAGACGCCAGAGGTTTTGAAACAGAATCGGATCCTGGCGGACGCCTTGCCCAAGATCGGGTTCAATTCGGGCAAGCTGAACTACCTTGAGGCCGAGAAATACATCGACATCTGCAATGCCTGCATCGTCAAGATCAACGCCGAAGCCCCGGGCATCGCCGCGGCCATCCAGATGCGCGACGAGGTGACGGCCAAACGGAAGACTATCGATGGCGACGTCAACCTGGCCCGCAAGACCTATGGCCTGACCAAGGATGCCAAAAGCCTGGTCGAGCAGTTCAAGAATACCGACCAGGCCTTTGAAGGGGCAATGGCGGACAGGGAGTACAAGGATGCCAAGACCTTGCTCAAAACGCTGGAAAGCCTCGCCAAGCGCGTTGTCGAGCTGCGCCCCGAGATGGAAGAGGACGAGCGGAAGAAGAAAAAGAAAAAGGACCTGCTATCTGATGTGCGCGCAGAAGAAAACGCCTTTGGGGCCGTGCCCAAGGCCACACCCGAGCTGGAACGTATCTGGGGACTGGCGCAGACTGAACTGGACGCGTTCTTCGATGCCTACAATGCCAACGAACTGGACACGGCCCACGCCTGTCTGGTCACCATCAAACAGCTGCACACGGAATTTGACGAGGCCGCCGAGGATGCCGCCGACGAACTGGCCAAGGAACAGGAGGCCATCGACTATTGGAGCGATAATTGCGCCGACCGCTTTGAAGACTTGAAGAATATTCTCGGGTCGCTGCCCGAGATGTCCTCGGCGATTGCAACGGCCGAGAAAACCTTTGACGAATTGAACAAGAACCTGTCGGATTGCGACTTTTCGACTGCTCTGTCTTTGGCAAAGAAGCTCAAGGTTGATCTGGACGCCGTGGATGACCTCAAGGACGAAAACGCCGAAGCAATTCAGCGGCGCAACGAGGGCTACGAAGAATACGCCAAGAACCAGGCCTTGTGGGACGAGGCGATGGACGTCAAACCGAACACGCCGGAAATGGCATTGCTCTTCAAAACCTTCACGGCCAACCACGATGAATTCCACAAGTTGCGGCGCGAAGGCGATCCGATTGCCATCGATATGCTGCCGCAACTGATCGACGATGCCCAGGCGGTAATTGATGGCAAGGAAGACAATGACGCGGGCGAGCTTGAGGGCGAATTGGCCGCCGAAGAAGCCCGCGACAAGGCAATTCCGGAATACAACAAGGCCAGGGACATTGCCAAAAAATACGAACCCCGCAGCACGCTGGAACTGCGCGCGCTGACAAGGCTGGCGGAATCCTTCAACTGGGCGTTCAAGGCGGGACGCTTCATGGAATCGATTGAATATCTCAAGGGCATTCCGGACGCGGCCAAGGCCATCTATGACAAGGAAGATGAATGGAAAGCCGCCGCTGCGCAGGACAAGGACGCCTATGACAAGCGCTACAAGAAGGTCATCAAGGATTTCGACAAGGTTGTTCTGTATGAATGGGTGCTGCCCGGGCTTCAACAAGACATCGAAGCCGTCGAAGATCTGAAATCGGATGCGGACTCTGCCTATGGCAAGAAGGAAATCGGCAAGGCCAGCGGAATTCTGGATGACCTGGAAGAGGGCGTTGCCGATCTGGTGGCCCAGAAGTCCGCGCATGACGCGGCCGTCGCCGATCGCCAGTGGGTCGAGGACAAGGTCAGGGACAAAGGCGGCGACCTGGACGCCGCCGTCGCAGGGTTTGCGCTGTTGCCGGAAACCCAGGATATTCAGGCACGTCTGAAATATGCATCAAACGTGGTGAAAACCGCCTCGGATGAACTGAACTTTGCCGAGGCCCGCAGCCAATGGGTCGAAATCGAACGGCTGCTTATCCTCTGGAGTGGCAAAGAGGCTGATAACGACAACGCCTGGACGCCCGAGGCTGAAGAAGTTCACGACCGGTACTCGGCTCTGGAAGCGGATCTGAATATCGCCAACGAAGTGCGCGGGATCACACCGGATCTGCGGAAGGCGGTCGACGATTTTCAGAAAGTCGACGGCCAGTTCTGGAAGGCCTATCGCGGACTGGATTGGCAGCGCGCCCTGGATTTGATGGACGAATACGAGCGTCTGGCCAAGCTGGTGGCCGCCGCAAAACCCGATTTCGACAAGGCCATGCTGGAAGCGCAACCGCGCGCCGACAAGGCCAAGCAGGATCTGACGGCTATCTCACCGGAAGACCTGAAATCGAAATCGACCGACGACAAGCTGCAATTGCTGGAAGACCTGCGCGCCACAGGTGCCAAGCTGGACAAGGACCAGCTCAAATTGCAGCGCAAGCTTTACGCGTCGCTCGATTATGATCCCGAGTTCAAGGAAGCGGACGAAGGCCGCCGATCCAAGCTGGTGGAGGATCTCAAATCCGACGAAGAGATCACCAAGGCCCGCGGTAAATGGGCGGAAATGACGGATGACGACCGCATGAAGGTTTTGACCAAGGTGATGACGGCCGAGTGCAAGGTCTTTAACATCCCTGCACCTAAGATACGTCTGTTTTACGAACCGCCCGGCGATTACGGCTTCTTTGACCCCAGTGCCAAGACGCTGAACCTGAACACGCATGTCGATGCGGGCTGGCTGGATTACAAGGAAATTGTGAACACAGTGGTGCATGAAAACATGCACAACTACCAGTTCACCCTAGTTGAGCGGCTCAAGGAGGGTATCATCACCAAGGATGACCCGGAATATACCCAAGCGTTGATATTCGCGGCAAACTTCGACGGCTATGTCCCGCCGAGCGAAGAACTGGATGATGACGAAAAAGACACCAACCCTTACAAAACGCAGCCGGTCGAAGCGCATGCTTGGGACAGCGGCGATGGTGTCTCTGCCGATCTGGTGGCCGAAGAAGAGCCGCCCAAAGGCGTAACACTGTAATTCTGGCGAAAGGACACCTGGCATGGCCCAAACTGTACCCCTGAGGATCGTCTACGTATTCGAGGACGGCGCCGAATCCGACATGGCTCTGGGCACGATTTCGCGCGAAGGCGTTTTGGAAACGACCAAAATCGCTGACGGTCAGGAAAAGGCTGTCGAGACGCTTGTTTCTGAACTCAACGCCTCGGATCGCGTCTTCCTTCGCGAAATGGTCACCTCACCACGCACCGGGATGGGCAGCATGGCCAAAATCCCGGTCGAGCGCGGCACGCCGGGCTTTCTGGCGGCCCTGCAGGAAACCGCCAAACGGTTCTACAAACTGGAGCTGCGATTCGATCCCAAGGCGTTTGATGGCGGCACGACCATTCAGGCCGGAGGCGGCGAATCCGCAGAAGACGCGCTGGACGAAAAAATTTCGGAGCCGGATATGACGCCCCGGGAAAACGCCAAACCGGGGATAGACGTCTAGGCCCGGAAAAGAATAGGGGCGCCAATCGGCGCCCTTTTTGCGCGTGCTCTACAGCTCAGCTCAGCGACCCAGTGCTGTTGCGATCTCGGAGAGCTTCGCCCGGATCGGTGCCGCAATCGAGACGTCCGGCAGAATGTCGTTTCCATCCAGCTCCGCCAGGATCGGATCGCTGTCAACATGCTTGTTGAACCTCTTGATCATGTCGTGCGCCGCGTCGACCTGGGCTTTCCGATCTGACTCGTCCGCGTTCAGGACCTCGTCCAGCTGTTCATGCAGATTTTCGTTGAACGTCGCCAGGCTCTTGTCCAGTTGGCTGAGTGCGGCTGACACCGCGCCCGCAGCTTCCGGCATGTCGGAATATTCGGATTCGATGTGCTTTTTCAAACGGTCAAGATCGGCAAATGCCTTAGTCCGCGTTTCCGGCCATTCCAGCCGGACCTTGCCCAGTTTGACCAGTGAAACCGGCCCAGCTTCTTCTTGTTCCCCCTCATCCGCGGCATGTTGCTGTTCCGTGGCGTCTTCATCCGCAGCTTCGTCCTGAGCCTGCGGGGCGGTCTCGGCTTTTTGCGCGGCTGCCGCTATCTTGCCCAGCAGTTCGGTCAGCTGACCCAGCCGTTTCTTGGCAGTTTCGCTGTCATTTGCTGCACCTGCCGTCTTGATGGCCGCCATCAGTTTCTGGATCGGCTCCTGTGCCTTTGCGTTCTGGCCTAGCGCCGTGGCAATACGCGGCGCCAATTTTTTCAGCACGGCGTCGAGCTTGCCAGACAGTTCGGCACTTTCATCCTGATCGTCATGTTGGGGTTCGTCCTGTGCCTGATCCTGGGGTGCCGCCTCGGCCTTGTCTTCGTCCTCATCGCCTTCCAGGACACTGCCGCTGGTGTCCATTAGCTGGACTTTCATCATGTCACCGGTGGCCAGTTTGAGGAATGCCTTCAGGCGTTTGGCCGCACCCGGCGGCGGATCTTCCAAGCAGGTCAGCATCACCAGCTTGCCCTTGCTTTCAACGGTGCCGCAGGCCACCTTGGCCGAGCCACCCAGTTTCTTGGCCTTTTTCATCAGGATCTCGGGGGCCTTGATCCGGTCGATGACCAGCGCGCATTCCTCGGGTTTGGTTGCGATGCAGACGCCGAAATTCAGCGCCTTCTTTCGGGACGCCGCCAGTTGCGCCTTCAGGCTGTCCTTGTCTGCAGCACTCATCGGCATCTTTGAAATTCCTTCTGCAATCTATGGTCACACTGTGCCGCGAAAACTGGAGTCACTCAATATAGTGTCCGTCGTCAGATGATTTAGGACAGGGCGACTTGATCTGTAGCGGAGGCCCTGGCTCGTTGTGTTTTCAATCTATGCCGCGGTCTGTCGGTGCAGCAAGCGGCGTTTCTCGATGGTCTGTCGCTTGATCTCCTTTCGTCGTCTGAGGATAGAAACTGCCCTGCCGAAGTAGACATCGGCTGGTGTCAGATTGCCGAGGCTTTCGTGATAGCGGCGGTGATTGTAGTGGTCGACGAAGGCTCTGATCGCTTCTTCAAGAGCGCCCGGCAGGTAGTAGTTCTCCAACAGGATACGGTTCTTGAGCGTCTGGTGTCATCGCTCGATCTTGCCCTTGGTCTGCGGATGATTTGGTGCCCCTCGAACATGGTCCATACCCTGATCTTCGAGCCAGTCCGCCAAGTCGCCAGAGATGTATGATGAGCCGTTATCGCTGAGCAGCTTCAGCTTGTGCTGGACGGTCGCAGACGAACAGCCTGATGCCTCCAGCGCCAATTCCAGCGTGTCGGTGACGTCACCGGCCTTCATCGTCGTGCAAAGTTTCCACGCCACTGTGGGGTTGTCCACTCGATGAGTGAGAAGGAGTGCGTGCCGAACTTCAACTGTAAAACACCAACTGGTTCCCAGCCCAGTGTCATAGCGGCTTCTGTGAAAGCGGCTCGCTGATGTGGGTTTCGCAGGGTTTCGTATGAGTCGCCATCTTTTTTGCTGCCATGCGGCCCGGGTCTTCCCTGAATCACGGCTTTTAAGGGGGCGGATCGGGCTTTAACCGGTCGGCAGCTTGGGTGGAGTGCATAGATTCCTCACTGCAGTCGCCGTCATGTCTTTCACTGTGGTAGTGTTTTCGATCAACTGCGCGAACCCGGGCTTTGTACAAATCGGACAGTCCACGTCCGAAGCCATGTACAAAACCGACACTGCTTTCCGGTCGCCGCGTATTCGCCGCGCTTGAACCTTTTGGCCGCAACGCATAGGTTCCCGCCAAATTTGTGGGTCAGGCCCGCTCTCATGAACAAAGGAATATACCATGGAAGGTGGCGCCATCGCCCAGTTTCTCCCGCTCATTCTGATCTTCGCGATCATGTATTTCCTGCTGATCCGTCCGCAGCAGAAGAAGATGAAAGAGCATCAGGCCATGGTCAATCAGCTGCGCCGGGGCGATCAGGTGGTCACGCAGGGCGGTCTGATCGGCAAGGTCGCCAAGGTCAAGGAAGATGGTGAACTCGAGGTCGAGATCGCCGAAGGTGTCAAGGTGCGCGTGGTCAAGGCGACCATTGCCCAGGTTCTGAACAAGACCGAACCGGCGAAGTAACTTCGCGCCACAACATCTTGAAAAGGCAGGGTAATGCTGCAAATTGATACCTGGAAGCGGGTTCTGATCTGGCTGGTCTGTGCGGTCGGTCTGCTGATGGCCCTGCCAAACGCGTTCTATACCCGCGTCGAACAATCCAACGACGCGCTGGCCGCGATCGAGCTGGGTGCGACCGGCGCCGAGCTGCAGGCGCAGGCCGATCAGTGGCCCGGCTGGATGCCGTCTTCGCTGGTCAATCTCGGGCTCGATCTGCGCGGCGGCGCGCATCTGCTGGCCGAGGTCAAGGTCGAGGATGTCTACGAGTCCCGGATGGAGGCGATGTGGCCGGAAATCCGCGACACCCTGCGCGGCGAGCGCACCACCATCGGCACCATCCGCAAACAGCCCTCTGCCCCGGATGAGATTCGCATCAAGATCAGCCAACCTGAAGGCATGTCCCGCGCGCTGGAAGTGGTACGAGGTCTGGCCCGTCCGATCCAGTCGCTGACCGATGCCGGCGCCATGGATATCGAGGTCCGGGCCGAGGGTGACGTCGTAGTGGTGACGCTGTCGGAGGCCGAGAAACTCGCCTCGGATGACCGCACCGTCCGGCAGGCGCTGGAAATCGTGCGCCGCCGGATCGACGAAGTCGGCACCCGCGAGCCTACCATCCAGCGTCAGGGCGCAGACCGCATCCTGATCCAGGTGCCGGGCATCGGCAGCGCGTCGGAACTGAAAGAGATCATCGGCACTACAGCGCAGCTGACCTTCAACCCAGTTGTCTCGCGTGGGACCGATCCGGACGCCACCGTCGGTGTGGGTGAAAAGCTCGTTCCCTCAATCGATGAAGAGGGGGTTTACTACATTATCGAGGCCGCCCCGGTTGTCACCGGTGAGGAACTGGTCGACGCGCAGCCTTCGTTCGATCAGAACGGGCGGCCCGCCGTGAACTTCCGCTTCAACACCACGGGTGCGCGCAAGTTCGGTGACTACACCCGCGAAAATATCGGTGCCCCCTTCGCCATCGTGCTGGATGACGAGGTGATCTCGGCCCCGGTGATCCAGAGCCACATTCCCGGCGGTTCAGGCATCATCACCGGGCGCTTTACGGTCGAGGAAAGCACCAATCTGGCCGTGCTGTTGCGCGCGGGGGCGTTGCCCGCCGGACTGGAATTCCTTGAAGAGCGCACCATCGGGCCCGAGCTGGGTCAGGACAGTATCGACGCAGGCAAGGTGGCAACCATCGTGGCCTTTGCCGCGGTACTTGTGTTCATGGGGCTCAGCTATGGCCTGTTCGGCCTCTTCGCCAATGTCGCGTTGATCATCAACGTGGGACTGATCTTTGGCCTTCTATCGATCATCGGAGCCACTCTGACCTTGCCGGGCATCGCCGGGATCGTGCTGACCGTCGGCATGGCGGTGGACGCCAACGTGCTGATTTTCGAGCGTATCCGCGAGGAACTGAAGACCGCGCGCGGCCCGTCGCGTGCTATTGAGCTGGGCTATGAAAAGGCGCTTTCGGCCATTCTGGACGCCAACATCACCACCTTTATCACGGCGGTGATCCTGTTTGCCATGGGCTCGGGGCCCGTCCGGGGTTTTGCCATCACGCTGGGGCTGGGCATCCTCACCTCGGTCTTCACCGCGATCTTCGTGACGCGGCTGATGATCGTGATGTGGTTCGAACGCCGCCGTCCCAAAACGATCGAGGTATGAAATGCGACTGAGACTTGTTCCCAAGGAAACCTCGTTCGATTTCTTCAGCCGGTGGAAGCTATGGCTGGGTATTTCAGCACTGCTGGTGGTGGTGGGCTTTGCCTCGTTCCTGATCCAGGGGCTGAATTTCGGCATCGACTTCCGGGGCGGCACAACCATCCGCACCGAAAGCGCGCAGCCCATCGATGTAGGTACCTACCGCGATGCGATCTCGCCGTTGGATCTGGGCGACGTGACCATCACCGAGATTTTCGACCCAACGTTTGGCCCGGATGAAAACGTGGCAATGATCCGCATTCAGGCGCAGGAGGATGCCGAGTCGGTGACCGCCGAACTGATCGGCAATGTGCAGAGCGCCCTGACCGAAGTGGTGCCGGATATCGAGTTCGTTTCGGTCGAATCCGTCGGCCCCAAAGTGTCCGGAGAGCTGATCCAGACCGCCGTGATCGCGGTGATGCTCGCCATCGGAGCGGTGCTGGTCTATATCTGGCTGCGCTTCGAATGGCAGTTCGCCCTGGGCGCTGTGGCAGCACTTGTGCATGACGTGATCCTGACCATCGGCATCTTCTCCGAACTGCAGATCCGCTTTGACCTCGCCATCATCGCGGCGCTTCTGACCATCGTCGGCTATTCGTTGAATGACACGGTGGTGGTATTCGACCGGGTCCGTGAAAACCTGCGGAAATACAAGAAGAAAGACCTCAAAGAGGTGCTGAACCTCTCGATCAACGAAACCCTCAGCCGGACGGTGATGACCTCGGTTACTACGCTGCTGGCGCTGATCTCGCTCTATGTGCTGGGTGGTGACGTGATCCGGGGCTTTGTCTTTGCGATGATCTGGGGTGTGATCGTGGGCACCTATTCCTCGGTCTTCGTGGCCTCGACCATCCTGCTGTGGCTGGGGGTCAAGCGCGACTGGTCCAAACCGTCGAACACGTCGGGAAACCAGTTCGCTAATGTTGATGCCTGATGCGCTGCATGCAGCGCTGGCCACGCCGGGCCTGATCTGGCTGTGCCTCACCATCGGAGCCGCGGGTCTTGTCCGCGGCTTCACTGGTTTTGGCACGGCGATGATTTTCGTTCCGGTGGGCACCCAGTTCCTGCCAGTTGCGGATGTGGTGTTCATGATGGCGGCCACGGGCATCTTCTCGACGATGGCTCTGGCACCACAAGCGTGGCGCGAATGCGACAAGGGCGAGGTCAGCACACTGGCGCTCGCCGCCGCCGTGACCGTGCCAATGGGTCTGTGGCTGATGACGCGGATCGACCCGGTAGCGCTGCGCTGGATCGCCTCTGGCGTGATCGGTCTGACGCTTTTGGCGGTGATCACCGGCTGGCGCTGGCAGGGCAGGCTGGGCTGGCCGGGGCGCTTTGCAATCGGCGGCGGGGCAGGAACCGTGGGCGGCATGACCGGCCTGACCGGACCGGTGGTGATCGTCTTCTACCTTGCCAACGCCCGCGACGTGCGCAGGGTGCGTGCCAACACCATCATCTTTCTGGCGATGCTCGACATCGTCATCGTGGCCAACATCCTGCTGGGCGGGCTGGCGGACACCGCGACGCTTTGGGTGGCACTGATCCTGACTGTGCCCTATCTGATCACCACGCTGATCGGCAAACGGCTGTTCGACCCGTCGCTGGAGAAACTTTACCGCGTCGCCTCCTACGGCGTGATCGCGGCGGCGGTGATCTCGGGCCTGCCGGTTCTGGATTGAAGGAGGGGGACGATGCGCCTCAACGAAGTGACCTACACCGATGCCCAGCCCGTCGACGGCTACGGCCCCGGCTTCTTCCGCATCGGCGGCGAGGTCCATTACGGCACCCTGCTGACCGGCCCGCAGGGCACCGCCCCTTGGGGTGGTTACAGCGACGCGGCCCCGCTGCTCGACCTCGCGGATACCATCGACGTGCTCTTCATCGGCACCGGCAAAGAGCTGTCCCACATTCCCGCCGATCTGCGCCGCACGCTCGAGGACGCAGGCCTCGGCGTCGAAATCATGAACTCCCCCGCCGCCTGCCGCACCTACAACGTGCTCCTCTCCGAAGGCCGCCGCATCGCGCTCGCTCTCATCCCGGTCTGACCCCACACCCTCTTCATCTTTTCCCAAATACTCCGGGGAGCGCGAGGGGCCAGCCCCTCGCTCCCTCTCCCCACCTCACGCGCAACCTTGGGATGCTGCGGCAAATCCCTCCTTTTGCCCCCGTCGCCAATGGGATAAGCGGAACCCATGACACTGTCTGTGACCGACCTCGCCATTACCCGCGGCGGCGTACCCGTTCTCGAAGGGCTCAGCTTTGCGCTGGAACCCGGCCGGGCGCTGATTCTGCGCGGTCCGAACGGCATCGGCAAGACCACGCTCTTGCGCACGCTGGCCGGGCTGCAACCGCCATTGGCGGGCAGGGTCGATGGCGCCGAGGACACGATCGCCTATGCTAGCCACTCCGACGGGCTGAAACCGACACTGACCGTGGCCGAAAATCTGCAATTCTGGGCCTCGGTCTTCGGCGCCAAGAGCATTCAGACTGCGCTCGACGCGTTTGCGTTGAACGACCTCGCCGACCGCCACGCGGGCAATCTTTCTGCCGGACAGAAACGGCGGCTTGGTCTGTCGCGGCTGTTGGTCACGGGCCGTCCGATCTGGATGCTGGACGAACCCACCGT
Source organism: Ruegeria sp. HKCCD8929 (assembly GCF_013031405.1). Lineage (GTDB taxonomy): Bacteria > Pseudomonadota > Alphaproteobacteria > Rhodobacterales > Rhodobacteraceae > Ruegeria. Next base: position 29,167 of record NZ_WPZY01000012.1, read on the forward strand.
CTCGCTCGACCGCAACGCGGTGGCGATGTTTGCAGATGCCGTGCGCGGCCATTTGGGGCAGGGCGGCTCGGCCCTGATCGCCACCCATATCGACCTTGGCCTGGACGGAGAGGTGCTGGACGTGGGCCCCTACAAGGCCAAACCGAAACCCATCGACGATTTCGACGGAGGGTTCCTGTGATCGCCCTTCTGCTGCGTGATTTGAAACTGGCCTTCCGCGCCGGTGGCGGTTTTGGCCTGGGGCTAGCCTTTTTCCTGATCGTCACCGTGCTGGTCCCGTTTTCCGTTGGCCCACAATCCTCGCTGCTGGCCACCATCGCTCCGGGCGTGCTGTGGCTGGGGGCCTTGCTGGCGTGTCTCCTGTCGCTCGACCGCCTGTTGGCGCTGGATTGGGAGGACGGCTCGCTCGACCTGCTGGCCACCGCGCCGTTACCACTGGAATCGGTAGTGACGATCAAGGCGCTGGCCCACTGGATCACCACCGGTCTGCCGCTGGTGCTGGCCGCACCCGTGTTAGGCGTGCTGCTGAACCTGCCGGGGCCGGGCTATTTCTGGCTGGTGGTCTCGCTGGCGCTTGGCACCCCGGCGCTCAGCGTCATTGGCACATTCGGAGCTGCACTGACCGTGGGGCTGAAACGTGGCGGGCTCTTGCTGTCGCTGCTGGTGTTGCCGCTCTATGTGCCCACGCTGATCTTCGGCGCCGAAGTGGCCCGGCGCGGGGCAACCGGGATGGAGACCGCCACCCCGCTTTTGATGCTCGCCGGGATCACCGCCGCCACCATCGCGCTCTTGCCGTTCGCCAGCGCCGCCGTACTGCGCGTCAATTTGCGGTGACCGCCCTGCCGCGTTGATCAATGTCAATTGAGAAGCCCCCCGTTTCGGACTAGATAAGGCCCATGTCTATCGCAGCCAAAGCCAACGCCCTCTGGGAATACGCCAACCCCAAGAAGTTTCTGGCCACGACCGAGCGCATGCTGCCCTTTTTCTGGGTCGCCTCTGCCATCTGTCTGGTGGTGGGGCTCGTGTGGGGCTTTTTCTTCACGCCTGACGATTACAAGCAGGGCTCAACCGTCAAGATCATCTACCTGCATGTTCCCTCGGCGCTGATGGCGATCAATTGCTGGCTGATGATGCTGGCCACCTCGCTCGTCTGGCTGGTGCGCCGCCACCATGTCAGCGCGCTTGCCGCCCGCGCCGCCGCGCCCATCGGCATCGTGATGACGCTGATCGCACTGGTGACCGGCGCGATCTGGGGCCAGCCCATGTGGGGCACCTGGTGGGAATGGGACCCACGCCTGACCTCGTTCCTGATCCTGTTCCTGTTCTATCTGGGCTACATGGCTCTGTGGGAAGCGATTGAGGACCCCGACACCGCCGCCGATCTGACCTCGGTCCTGTGTCTGGTGGGGTCGGTCTTTGCGCTGCTCAGCCGCTATGCGGTGAACTTCTGGAACCAGGGCCTGCATCAGGGCGCCTCGGTCATGCGGGCCGCCGCCGTGACTGGCACGGATACCGAGGAGAAGGTGAGCAACATCTTCTTCTACCCGCTGCTGATGTGCATCGTTGGCTTCATCCTGCTCTTCATCGCATTGGTCTTTTATCGCACCGGAACCGAGATCCGGGCGCGTCGGATCAAGGCGCTTCTGGCTCGTGAAAGGGTGAACGCATGATGCCCGATCTGGGAAAATACGCCGACACGGTGCTGTCGGCTTATGCCGCTTCGCTGCTGCTGCTGGTGGCGCTGGTGGCGTTCAGCATCTGGCGCGGGCGCAAGGTGCGGGCCGAGATGGAGAAGGTGGAACAGAGGGTGTCGCGCCATGGCTAGGGTCTCACCTTTGATGATCGCGCCGCCGCTGATCTTTGGCGCCTTCGTGGCGCTGGCTGCGGTGGGTATGTTCCGCGAAGACCCCGAAGCGCTGCCCTCGGCGCGTGAAGGCCAACCCGCGCCGCCGGTGGTGATGACCGAATTCCCCGGCAAGGCGGGGTTCGACGACGCCGCCCTGCGCGATGGTGAGGTCAAGCTGGTCAACTACTGGGCCAGCTGGTGTGCGCCCTGCCGGGCCGAACACCCGAATCTCGAGGCGCTGTCGAAAGAGGGCATCCCGGTTTACGGCGTGAACTACAAGGACCAGTTGGCCAACGCCGAGGCCTTCCTCAACGAGTTGGGCGACCCCTACCGTGCCATCGGCCGCGACGAGCAGGGGCGCATGGGACTCGACTGGGGCGTCTACGGAGTGCCCGAAACTTACGTGATCGACGGCGAGGGCACCATCGTGCTGCGCTTTGCTGGGCCGATCACGCAACGGGTGATCGAAAAGACCATCCGCCCAGCTCTTGAAAAAGCCGCCCAATAAACCCGTGGCCGTTTCCAAACGGAGCGCGCCTACGGCGCGCGCTCGATCCCTGATTGGCGCCAGTGACGACGGCGTGCCTCAATCCAGCCGGATCGCCTCGTCAAACCAACCGCTTCGACCGAGGCGAACCCCACATCTTCTTCTGTTCAAAAATATCCCGGGGGAGTCGCGCCCTGCGCGACGGGGGCAGCGCCCCCAATTCCCAACGCCCATAAAGCGCGGAAACGAAAAAGCCCCGGCGCGATGGCCGGGGCTTTGAAGGCTTAGCTGGCCTTGGCCAGATTGCGCAGCACGTAATGCAGCACGCCGCCGTTTTCGATGTACTCGATCTCGGGCGCGGTATCGATCCGGCATTTGAGTTGGATCACCTTCTCGGACCCATCCGCGAAGGTGATGGTGCAGGGCACTTCCTGCAGCGGCTGGATGGTGTCCAGCCCGCTGATCGAGACGGTCTCATCCCCCGTCAGCCCCAGCGACTTGCGAGTGTCGCCGCCGGTGAACTCGAAGGGGATCACGCCCATGCCCACCAGGTTCGAGCGGTGGATACGCTCGAAGCTCTCAGCGATCACCGCCTTGACGCCCAGCAGCGCCGTGCCTTTGGCCGCCCAGTCGCGTGAGGACCCCGCACCATACTGTTCGCCACCGAACACCACCAGCGGCGTGCCCTGTTCCTGATAGGCCATCGAGGCGTCGTAGATCGAGGTCTGTTCGCCATCGGGGCCTTTGGTATAGCCGCCCTCGACGCCGTCCAGCATCTCGTTCTTGATGCGGATATTGGCGAAGGTGCCGCGCATCATGATCTCGTGGTTGCCACGGCGCGAGCCGTACGAGTTGAACTCGCGCGGCTGCACCTGACGGTCCATCAGGTACTTGCCCGCGGGCGTGGTGGTTGCGAAGGAGCCCGCAGGCGAAATGTGGTCGGTGGTGACCATGTCGCCGAGGATCGCCAGAACCTTGGCGCCTTCGATGTTCGAGATCGTGCCCGGCTCATGCCCCATGCCCTGGAAATAGGGCGGGTTCTGGATGTAGGTCGAGGTTGCGGGCCAGTCATAGGTCTCGGCATCGGTGGTCTCGACACCCTGCCATTTCTCGTCGCCCTTGAAGACGTCGGCATATTTCGACTGGAACGCCTCGCGGGTCACGGTGCTTTCGACCAGATCGGCGATTTCCTTCTGGGTCGGCCAGATGTCCTTCATGTAGACATCGTTGCCGTCCTTGTCCTGACCGAGCGGTTCCGAGGTCAGGTCGATATCCAGCGTACCGGCCAGTGCGTAGGCCACCACCAGCGGCGGCGAGGCCAGATAGTTGGCGCGCACGTCGGGGCTGATCCGGCCCTCGAAGTTACGGTTGCCCGACAGAACGCTGGTGGCGACCAGATCGCCCTCGGCGATGGCCTCGCTGATCTCCTGCTGGATCGGGCCCGAGTTGCCGATACAGGTGGTGCAGCCATAGCCCACAAGGTTGAAGCCGATCTTGTCCAGATCCTCCTGCAGGCCCGCGGCCTCAAGATAGGCGGACACAACCTGGCTTCCCGGCGCCAGCGAGGTCTTGACCCACGGCTTGCGGTTCAGACCCAGAGCAGCGGCCTTGCGCGCCACCAGACCGGCACCGATCATTACGTAAGGGTTCGAGGTGTTGGTGCAGGAGGTGATCGAGGCGATCACCACCTTGCCCGACTCCATGGTGTAATCCTCGCCCTTGACGGCAACTTCCTTACCCATGGGGCGCTTGAAGGTCTGCTCCATCTCTTTCGAGAAGGCGGCCTTGGCATCGGTCAGTGCCACATAGTCCTGCGGACGTTTCGGGCCCGAGATGGCAGGCACGATGGTGCCCATGTCGAGGCTCAGCGTGTCGGTGTAGATCGGCGCATAGTCAGCGTCGCGCCAGAAGCCGTTTTCTTTTGCATAGGCCTCGACCAGCGCGATGCGGTCCTCGTCACGGCCGGTGTTGCGCAGGTAACGGATGGTCTCACCGTCGATCGGGAAGAAACCGCAGGTGGCGCCGTATTCGGGTGCCATGTTGGCGATGGTGGCGCGGTCGGCCAGCGGCAGACGGTCCAGACCCTCGCCGTAGAATTCGACGAACTTGCCGACCACGCCCTTGGCACGCAGCATTTCGACCACCTTCAGCACCAGGTCGGTGCCGGTGGTGCCTTCCATCATCTCGCCGGTCAATTCGAACCCGATCACCTCGGGGATCAGCATCGAAATCGGCTGACCCAGCATCGCTGCCTCGGCCTCGATCCCGCCGACACCCCAGCCCAAAACAGCCGCACCATTGACCATGGTGGTGTGGCTGTCGGTGCCGACCAGCGTGTCGGGATAGGCGACCTCATCCCCGCTCTGGTCGGTGTCGGTCCAGACCGTCTGGGCCAGATATTCCAGGTTCACCTGATGGCAGATGCCGGTGCCGGGGGGCACAACGCGGAAATTGTTGAAGGCCGACTGACCCCATTTCAGGAACTGATAGCGCTCCATGTTCCGCTCGTATTCGCGATCCACATTCATCTGGAACGCGCGCGGGTTTCCGAACTCGTCGATCATGACCGAGTGGTCGATGACCAGATCGACCGGGTTCAGCGGGTTGATCTTCTGCGCGTCACCACCCAGGCCCTTGATGCCATCGCGCATCGCGGCCAGATCGACCACGGCCGGAACGCCGGTGAAGTCCTGCATCAGAACACGGGCCGGGCGGTAGGCGATCTCGCGCGGGTTCTTGCCGCCATTGGCGCCCCATTCCGCAAAGGCCTTGATGTCGTCGACTGAGACGGAAAAGCCGCCATCCTCGAACCGGAGCATGTTCTCCAGCACCACCTTGAGCGCGGCAGGCAGGTTCGAGAAATCACCTAGGCCCGCCTCTTGCGCAGCGGGGATCGAGTAATAAGAAATGGATTTGCCATTCACGCTCAGGCTGCGGCGTGTCTTGGCGGTATCCTGTCCGACTTTGATGGGCATCGGGTGGCCTCCCTCTCAAATGACGTGGATTACGGGATTCGCTGAGGGCTAGATGCATCACACGCGGCCCCGGTTCAAGGTCCAAGACGGGGGGTGCGGCAATTTTTGTATACCATTGCACACAAAAGTGCCGATTCCGGCGGTAAATCACCGAAGTCTCAAGAAACCTTGATTGGTCAAAGCGTCGGGGCAGGAGTAGACCGAAAGGAAAGCTCACATCCGAAAGCCGCCAATATGACTGCCCTGAAGACCCCGCTCACCCTGTTCTGGATGACCCTTGCCACTGCCGTTGCGGCCGGCGACAACCCTGTGGTGGTCGAGCTTTATACCTCGCAGGGCTGCTCGTCCTGCCCGCCTGCGGACGCGCTGATGCACAAGCTGGCCGAGCGCGAGGATGTGATCGGTCTGGCGCTGCATGTGGATTACTGGGACTATATCGGCTGGAAGGATGAATACGCGAAGCCGAGCCATACCAAAAGGCAGCAAGGCTATGCCCGGTCCGGCGGGCGGACGATGATCTATACCCCGCAGATGATCGTGAACGGGCAGGAGGACGTGGTCGGTGCGCGCGGCATGGAACTGATGGACCTGATCGCGCAGCACAAGGCCGAGGCGCCGGTGGCGCAGGTTTCGGCGGCGCGTGCGGGCGAGGCTGTCACCATCGCGATGCAACCGCTGTCAGGGCCGGTCGCGGGGGATTATGTGGTGGAATTGGTGCGCTACACGCCAATGCGCCATGCCTCGATCCGTCGCGGAGAGTTGGCGGGGCATGAGCTGGACTATGCCAACGTGGTCGAAAGCCTGGATGTGGTCGGGCGCTGGGACGGGCAGGGGACGGTGGAACTGACCGTGCCGGTCTCAGGCGATCTGCCTGCCGTCGTGCTGGTACAGAGGGCGGGCCATGGCCCGATCATCGCGGCAGCGCGGGTCGAGTGATCAGGGCATGTCCTCGGGCTGAACGCCCAGGCCGTTCCATGCCTTCCAGCGGCGGTGAATCCAGAACCACTGACCCATATGCTGGCGCACCATCGCCTCAAGATCGTCATTAATAAACTGGGTCATCGTTTTTGGATCGGAATGCGGCACCGGATCGTGCAGCACGATTTCGAAATCCAGCCCGTTGGGTTTGCGCACCGCGTAGCAGGGGATCATCACTGCATTGTATTTCAACGCCAGTTCAGCGTTCAGTACCGAGGTGACGGCGGGCTTGCCGAAGAATGTCAGCTCTTCGCCGCCATGGGCGTGCAGGTCCGAGACGATGGCGATGATGCCGCCTTTCTTCAGCGACCGCACCATCTCCATCATTCCGCGGCGGCCCTGTTCGAACATCGGCTCGCCCGTGCGGTGGAAGGCATCCACGTAGACATCGTTGAAATAGGGATTGGCCATGCGGCGGTAGAGGCAGCCGATAGGTTTGCCGCTGCGGGTCTGCAGCGCCACGCGAGCGGCGAGGTAATGGCCGAAATGGGCGGTGATCATCATGATCGGACGGCCTGCTGCGATGGCGCCGTCAAAGGCGGCGATGCCAGGGCCGGTCACTTCGGCGTTGCGTTGCCTTGCACTGAAGTCCTCTGGCGAGAAATGTTCCATGATGGCACGGCCCGCCGTGTCGGGCACGTCACGGCAGATCTGCGCAACCTCCGCTTCGGGCAGGTCGGGGCAGGTGAGTTTGAGGTTCTTGCGGATCCGCCTGCGGAACCCCACCAGCGGCGCCACGACGCGCACGACCGCGCCCATGGCACCGATGCGGCGGTCATAGGGCAGCAGGTGCATTGCCTTGATCACGCCCTGCAGAAACAGGTTCGCGACATAGTATTTCCCGCGTTCAATGCGGCTGAGTTCCGATTTTTCGACGGGCATGCGGCGATCTCACTGAATTTGCGTTTCGCGATGCCAGACATACAGACCCGCCCCAGCGATCACAAGCGCGCCGCTGATGGTCCAGATATCGGGATATTCGTTGAAGAACAGAGCGCTCCACAGCGCGGCGAAGGCGAGGCCGCAATAGGCATAGGGCGCGAGCATCGCCGCCTCGCCCAAGCTGAAGGCGCGGATCAGCAGCATCTGGGCCAGAGTGCCAAACCCGGCGACCAGCGCGATCAGACCCCATCCCGCCGTATCTGGTGTCTGCCATTGGGCGGGTGCAATCAGGCTCAGCAGCAGGGTTCCGACCAGTCCGGTGTAGAAGAGCGAGGTCCACGGGTCCTCGTCCGGGCCCACCCGGCGGGTGAGCAGCGCATAGCCCGAATAGCAGATCGCGGCACCGAGCGGGTAGAGGGCCGCTGGTTGGAACACGCCCGAACCGGGCCGGATGATCAGCAGGGCGCCGAGAACGGCGATGGCGATTCCGGTCAGGCGGCGCGGGTCCAACGCCTCGCCCAGCAGCAAACCGGCGCCCAGTGTGATCAGGACCGGGTTCAGCGACATCAGCGCGGTGGCGTCGGTCAGCGGGATGCGGGTGAGGCCGGTGAAGAAGAACCCGGTGGCGCCCATCAGCAAGAGCGAGCGCAGCAGTTGAAGCACCGGATAGCGCGTGCGGATCACCTGATGCAGTCGGGGCAGAACCAGCACAAGAACCAGCGCTATCTGTCCTGCATAGCGGACCCAGAGCGCCGACATCACACCGACCCTCGGCGCCAGCGCTTTGACTGAGGCATCCATCAGCGAAAAGGACAGAATGGCCAGGATCATGAACAGAATCGGACGGTTGGCACCGCTGCTCATGACGTGTTCGAAAAACGCGGATGGTTCTCACACACAGCGGGTCCAGGGATTTGGTGGGCAGGGAAAAGCCGGGTCATGCGCCTTGATAGGCTGCACTATCCTGCCTGTCCATCAGGTGCAAGCAGTGCGCGTCCAGTCAGGCTTCCTCTTCCTCGGGTTCGACCAATGTGATGGCGCCTTCGTCCAGTAGAGCGCGGATGGCACCAACCACCTCGGTCATGGCCTGTTCGGCATCGGCCTGTTTGACCTTGCCGCGTTCACCCATTTCTTCGCGCAGGTTGTCGGCCATACGGCTGGAGATATTTGCCAGAATAAATTCTGTCGCCGCCTGATCTCCTTCGGTCTGCGCCCCGGCAAGCGCGGAAATCAGTACCGCCTGATCTACACCGCGGATCACCGCAGGCACGTCGCGCGGCGCGATGCGGGTTGGGATGTGGGCGAAGGTGAAGATCACCTTGCGCACGGTATCGGCAAACTCCGCATCCTCTTCGTCCAGCGCGTTCAGCAGCCCGTCGCGAGTGGCCGCCGCTGACTGGTTCAGAATCGCCCCCACCCGCTCTCCGGGGGCGTCTTTGAAGGCGGCGATGGGGCGTTGATCGAGCTGAGCGGCCAGCGACCAGCCGATGCGATCCACAGCCTCGGGCGTGACCTTGCCAGTCTGCGAGACCGCATAGGTGATCCGCCGCGCCACCGGGCCGGGCAACTGCCCCAGCAGTTCGGCGGCCTTGGCGGTGTCGAGCTTCGACAGCATCACAGCGGCGACCTCGGTGCTTTCGGCCTGCGCCATGGTGGCAAGTTCCCCGGCCTCGAGCGCACGCAGGCGCTGCCAGGGGTCGCCGATCTGGCGCACTCCGGCCTCTTTGCGCAGGCGCGCGGCGGTGGTGGGGGCGATCTTGCCGTTCATCGCATCGAGTGCCCCGGCCAGACCGTGGGGGAAAGACAACCCGACCCCGGCCAGTGCGTCGGAAAACTCGCGCGCGACCGAGGCAAGCGTCACCCGGTCCACCAGTCCCATGCGGCCCATCTGGTGGGTCAGTGTCTCTTGCAGGTCCTCGGGCAACTCCTCCAAAGGGATGTCCGCCCCTTCGGTCAGCAGCAGCCGCACTACGATGGCGGCCTTTTCCCGCCCGCTCAGTTCACGGGGGACGACCCGCTCTTCCTCGGCCCCCGCAACAGGTGCGGGCGTCCCGCCCGGAACGCCCGCATCAAGCTGTATCAGCGCATTGTTGTCCTGCATCCGCCTGCGTCACCCAGCATTTTTTAGTTCCGCAGGCACGTTACCGCAGGCCGGGTAAAGAAAGGCTGAACCTCAGTAGCTATAGGTGATCCCGGTCCGGATCGCCTCGCGCAGCGAGGTTTCGGCCCATGTGCCTTCGCCACCGCGCGCCTTGATCTCGCGCCACTGGGCGATGGCCAGATCGGTCTTGCCCTCGGTCACGAAACCCTGCGCCATGTAGCTGCGGGCTAGGATGTTGTCGGGATTTTCCGAAATGGCCTTTTCGTAAAAGACATTTGCCAGCTCCAGCTCGCCCATCTTGCGATAGGTGAAACCCCAATAGGTCAGCACCCGGTCATCGTTCTGGTCCGGCATGGCACGTAGCACGTTCTGCGCATTCTCGTACTGGCCGGCATAGGCCAGCTCGCGCGCGGCCTGGTAAAGCTCTTCTTCGGTGAAATTGGTTTTGTTGGGCCGGACGCAGCGGCCGCGGTCCTTGTCCCAGACCCGCCCGAACAGGCATTTCTTGGTGGTCTTGGTCGGCTTCGGTGGGTTGGAATCTCCACCTGCGGCAAGCGCCAACGTCGGCGTAATTGCAATGGCTGCCACCGCGATCATGTGTCTAATCATTTTGCTCGTCTCCTATGTCCCATGAACTTAACCAGGTCATTGGTGGGACCGTTAACCTAATACCCCGCAGTTTCCACAGTTCGGGGCCGCTGTCACCTAAGAATAAAGTGAATGAATAATCTCGGCAGGTCGCGTGTTTTTAAAGTTGGTACCCGGTGCCGACTGCGTGGTTTGCGGTCGATTGCCGGGCTGTCTGAGTAACGAGTTCGACCCGGAAATTTCAGCTGGGTGGTGTGTGAAACGAAAATGCCTAGTCCGGGTTGCAGCCCGACAAGTCATTGAACGGGGCCCGGTGAATGCCGGGCCCTTTTTTTACGGTCACGCGCCGAACACGCGGGCAAAGATCGTGTCCACATGCTTAGTGTGATAGCCGAGGTCGAATTTCTCTTCGATCTCCTCGGCGCTCAGCGCGGCGGTCACTTCGGCATCGCCCAAAAGCTCGGTCTTGAAGTCCTTGCCTTCTTCCCAGACCTTCATAGCGTTGCGCTGGACGAGGCGATAGGCGTCCTCGCGGCTGACACCGGCCTGGGTCAGCGCCAACAGCACCCGCTGGCTCATCACCAGACCGCGGAACTTGTTCATATTGGCCAGCATGTTCTCAGGGTAAACCACCAGCTTGTCGATCACCTGCGTCAGACGGGCCAGCGCGAAGTCCAGCGTTACGGTAGCATCGGGGCCGATGTTGCGCTCGACCGAGCTGTGGGAGATGTCGCGCTCGTGCCAGAGCGCCACGTTCTCCATTGCAGGCACAACCGCCATGCGCACCAGACGGGCCAGACCGGTCAAGTTCTCGGTCAGCACCGGGTTGCGCTTATGCGGCATCGCGCTGGAGCCTTTTTGCCCTTTCGAGAAGAACTCTTCGGCCTCCAGCACCTCGGTGCGCTGCATGTGGCGGATCTCGGTGGCGACGTTCTCGATGGACGAGGCCACCACACCCAGCGCGGCAAAGAAAGCCGCGTGACGGTCGCGCGGGATCACCTGCGTGCTGATCGGCTCGGGTTCCAGTCCCATCTGCTGGCAGACATGCTCTTCGACCGCCGGGTCGATATTGGCAAAGGTGCCGACCGCGCCGCTGATCGCGCCGGTGGCGATCTCCATCCGCGCCTTTTTCAGGCGGTTCAGGTTCCGGTCCATCTCGGCATAGAAACGGGCAAAGGTCAGGCCCATGGTGGTGGGCTCGGCGTGGATGCCATGGCTGCGGCCGATGCGAACGGTGTCCTTGTGCTCATAGGCGCGGCGCTTGAGCGCGGCCAGCAGGCCCTGCATGTCCTCGATCAGGATATCGGCGGCGCGTACCAGCTGCACGTTGAAGGTGGTGTCCAGAACGTCCGAGCTGGTCATGCCCTGATGCACGAAGCGGGCCTCGTCATTACCGATGATCTCGGCCAGATGAGTGAGGAAGGCGATCACGTCATGCTTGGTCACCGCCTCGATTTCGTCGATCCGGGCCACGTCGAATTCTACATCCTTGGCCTTCCACACGGCTTCGGCGTTTTCCTTCGGGATCACGCCCAGCTCGGCCTGTGCGTCGCAGGCATGGGCCTCGATCTCGTACCAGATGCGGAACTTCGTCTCGGGGCTCCAGATGGCGACCATGTCGGGGCGGGAATAGCGGGGGATCATTGGCAGCGGCACCTTTTTGTGATTGGCATGAGGCGTTGGCGCGGGGTTTAGACTCGCGCGGGTCGGTGGACAAGGCGGGAGAGCGCGGATGAGACGGTTTGCCCTGATTGTGGCCTTTTGGCCGGGGGTTCTGATGGCCGAGGGGTTCCAGCGGTTGACCGGTGACGAAATCCTTGAGGCGCTGTCGGGCCGCAAGCTGAACTATGAGGGCGGCGCTTCGCAAACCTTTGAGCCGTCGATGCACACCCAGTATTTCTCGGGTGGTCCCAGCGCCGGGATCTGGGCGGTGCAGGAGGATCAGTATTGCTCGCTCTGGCCGCCTTCGGATCTGTGGGCTTGCTATGACATCGAGCGCAACGGCGATATGATCCGCTTTATTGGCAAGGGTGGGGACATCACCGACGGGGTTTATGCCGAGTGACGGGACCTGAGCGGATCGAAGATTTTGAAGGCGGCTGGAGCCTTAGCCGCGTGATCGACGACCGGCTGTCGGGTCAGGTGCTGCGCGCGAAGGGAACAGCGACGCTGCGTCGCGGCGAGGGTGAATACGTGTATGATGAAGAGGTTGTCCTGCAGGTTCCCGGGCAGCAACCCATGCGCGGAACCCGCCGGTATCTGTGGCGCGGGGCGGCGGATCATATTGCGATCCACTTTGAAGACGGGCGGTTTTTCCACAACTTAGCGCTGGGGCAAGCCCATCCGGCCGATCACCATGATTGCCCGCCGGACAGCTACGATGCGGCCTATGACTTCTCCACCTGGCCCCGCTGGAGTGTGCGCTGGACCGTGTCGGGCCCGCGCAAATCCTATGAAATGCGGACCGAATTTACGCCGCGATAGCGTAATCATCTTGCAGGAAACGCCCTGAGAGGGCATTGCTGTAACCAAATATCCGTCTGAACTGGGAGACACGAGAGATGAACACAAGCGTTCTGGCTGACGCAATCGGCCCGCGCGAGGGGACGGCCCTGCGGGTCAAACAGGTGGTTCTGGTTGCCTTGGGCATTGTTGCCCTGGCGGTGGCTGCCAAGATCAAGGTGCCGATGTGGCCGGTTCCGATCACCATGGGCACGTTCGCGGTGCTGACCATCGGCACCGCCTATGGCGCCCGTCTCGGGCTGACCACGATGGTCGGCTATCTGCTGATCGGCGCGCTGGGCTTTGACGTCTTTGCCGGTTCTTCGGCCGAGAAATTCGGCCTGACCTACATGATGGGCGGCACCGGCGGTTATCTGGTGGGCTACCTGCTGGCCACCGTCCTGCTGGGTGCGCTTGCCACTCGCGGCTGGGACCGCTCCTTTGGCAAGATGGCGCTTGCTCTGGTGCTGGCCAATGTCGTGATCTACGTGCCGGGCCTGCTGTGGCTGGGTCAACTCTATGGCTGGGACAAGCCGATCCTAGAATGGGGCCTGACCCCGTTCCTGGTGGGTGACGCGATAAAGCTGGTGCTGGCCGCCGTGCTGATCCCGGGCTTGTGGAAGCTGGTGGGCGACGCCCGCGGCTAAAGCCCGACATATCCCATGACACAGGGCTCGGAGCGCGTCTCCGGGCCCTTTTTCGTTTACTTTGCATCTCCACCGCAGGATGCTCGATGCAACTAGAACGAAAGTGAGAGATATGCGACACGTCCCCAGATTTATCCGATCCTCTTTTGCCGCATTGGCGGTGATCCTCGTCCCGGCGCTGGCCTGCGCCGACATGCCGGTCGTCTACAAAAGCGATGGCCAGGCGCTGTTTCGGCTGAACGCGCCCGATTTCTGGCAGGTGCGCGCAGGCGGGCCGCGCGTGATCACTCCACCGGATTCGGATGAGGCGCGGCTGATCAACCGGGTGATCGGGCTGGAACCGGTCGCTGAGGGCGGCGTGTGGGTCGGGTTCATGTCGCCGCACGGCGTGGCCAATTTCGAGCAGGCGCGGGACTATCTGCGCAATATCGGCAGATCGGTTGTTGATGACCCGCAGGTACAAAGCGAAAGCCGCACCCGCGTCGGCGGTTTGCCTGCCGCGAGATACGCGGGCACCGGGCGGCGCGGCGGGCGGGCGGTGAATTTCACCGCCGTGCTGATCGACCTTCCGGACAACCGCGTGGCAATCTCGATGGCTGTGATCGAGGGCGGGGCAAACCCGGATCTGGTCGAGGATATCAACGCCATTTACGGCTCGTTCCGGGCAGTGCGCTGAGGGAGGATGACATGACACGCACCTTCAGAAAACTCGTTCTCGCTGCGGTTCTGGGACCCGCTGTTCTGGCCATGACGGCCTGCGATCCGACCTACTCCGGCGGCGGCTCGATCTATTACGACTCATTGCTGTGGAACGATTACTACTACGGCTATCCCCGACCGCCGCGCCCCGACCGGCCAAATCCGCCGGACCGCCCGCATCCGCCGGTCAGGCCCGAGCATCCGATTGCCAGACCGCCCGTCGCGCGCCCGCCTGTGGCCCGGCCCCCGATCCACCGACCTCCGGTGGCGCGACCGATGCCAGCACGCCTGCGGTAGCCTCGGTCGGGCCGGTGCCTGTTCAGGCGGGTACCGGCTCATCCAGTTCGGTGGTCACGTGGGACGAGCCTTCGAGCGTCCGGTGAACCGGGCACTTGTTGGCAATCTCCAGCAGCTTGGCGCGCTGTTCACGGTCCAGCGGTCCCTCCAGGCGCACCCGGCGGATGAAATGGTCGATCTTGCTGTCGGCGCGCATCCCGGCATCCTGCGCGTGCACCTTGTTGTGGCTGACATCGACGCTGACATTGGTCAACGGCCAACCCTTGCGGCGGGCATACATCCGGATGGTCATCGAGGTGCAGGCGCCAAGCCCCGCCGAGACAAAGCCATAGGGCGACATGCCCCGGTCGGTGCCGCCATATGAGACCGGCTCATCGGCAAAGACGTGGTGATCGGGGCCGGACTGTACGTCCTGCAGGAACCCGCCCGGATCGGCCTCGGTCACTCGCACGATGCCCTCGGGCGCGCCGGGCGGTGGGGCGGGCGGCGACAGGTCCACATAGCGCGACACCCAGGCCGAAATCACGTCGGCGGCATATTCGGCATCCTCAGGGCGCGAGATCAGGTGGTCGGCATCGTCGAGCGTGACAAAGCTCTTGGGGTGCTTGGCGGCCAGAAAGATCTGGCCCGCATTGTCGATGCTGACCGTGGTGTCACGCGGAGCATGCAGCACCAGCAGCGCCGCTTTCAGGTCGCCGATGGCGGCGTTGAGGGACGCCTCGGAGATATCCTCGACAAAGGCCTTGCCGATGCGGAACGGACGCCCGCCTAGCGTCACGTCTGCGGCGCCATCGGCTTGAATCTGGGGCAGGGCGTCTTCGAAATGATGCGAGACATGGCCCGGATCGGCGGGCGCGCCCAGCGTCACGACCGCCTTGATCGACGGAATGCCGGCCCGTGCGCGCAGCACCGCTGCGCCACCCAGAGAATGGCCGATCAGCAAGGCGGGCGGCATGTTGCGCCCGGCCAGAAACTGCGCCGCCGCGATCAGATCCTCGACATTCGAGGTGAAGGTGGTGTTGGCAAACTCCCCCTCGGAATGGCCCAGCCCGGTGAAGTCGAACCGCAGCACTGCAAAGCCCATCGCCGCCAGTCGGGCCGAGATGCGGCGGGCGGCGGGTATGTCCTTGGAGCAGGTAAAGCAATGGGCAAACAGCGCGGTGGCCAGAACCGGCCCATCGGGCAAATCCAGACGCGCGGCGAGTTTGCTGCCATCGTGACCGGCAAAAGTAATGCGTTCCGTGGGCATGGCGGCTCCTTGAGTTGTGGGGCGGTTCCAATACTGTGCACGGGGACTGTGGTCCTCAACCCTTATGTCAGAGGCGTCACGGGAAGGTGAGAATAGGGCAGATCGTCCTGAAGTCTGTATTTGTGTCGTGGCTGCAGATGCTTGTGTGGCGAGGTTGGTCAATCATTGTGCCTTGCGGCTGGTAAGAGGGGCTCTCACGAGACCCTACCTGCCCCCGACGGTTCGATCCGTGAGGTGATGGGCGGTGTCGATTTTTTTTGGTGACATAGTTCATCAAGATCTGTGATTGATGGCCGCTCAAACATTCAATTTTATTATGCCCATGACGTACCCACATTACCGATGCACTGAGACATTTGTAATGGAGGCCCAAAATGGCACATACGGCATCCGCGCCGCACGGCGCAGGAGTACGGCCCGGAATTCTTCTTGCGATTGTTCTGGCCGGAGCGATCGGCTTTGCACTAGGTCAAAGCTGGCCTGTTGGCACCGACACGACCACGCCGACGGCGCAGCCTGTACTTGAGGATTGGCACGGCAACGTCATGCGGTCGCATTGGCCGCAGTGAAGCCTCAGGCCAACCCCATGAGGCGTTTGTCAAAGGGGTAGGTGGTCAGGTTCTCGTACGCGTCCTCGGTGATCAGCACCTGATCTTCGAGCTTGATCGAGAAATCGCCGCCTACCTCACCCACACAGGCCTCGACACACAGCACCATGCCGGGCTCGAGCGCGTAGTCATAGGCGCCCTCGACCGCGTGATCTGGATAGGCGACCAGGGGCCACTCGTCGCACAGGCCCACCCCGTGCATGAGGCAGCCATACTTCTGCGCCTGAAACTTGTCATCGAGCCGGTGCGAATTGGCGGTCAGTTCCGGGATGGTCACGCCGGGTTTCAGCATCTCCATATTGGTCATGATGTGCTCATGCGCGTGCTGCATGGCATAGATCATGTCGGGGCGCGGCTTTTCGTCCCCGATCCACCAGCTGCGCGAGATGTCGATGCAGATGCCGTATGAGCCGATGAGGTCGGTGTCGAAGGAAATGATCTCGTTCTTCTGGGTGATGCGCGGGCCGCATTCCTGAAACCACGGGTTGGTGCGCGGCCCCGAGGCCAGCAGGCGGGTCTCGATCCACTCGCCGCCGCGCTTGATGTTCTCGGCGTGCAGCACGGCCCAGATATCGTCTTCGCAAGTCTTGCCGTCGCCCACATTGGCGCGGGCGAATGCTTCCATCTCGGCCACCGCCGTCTCGCAGGCATGATTGGCGCAGCGCATGGCCAGGATCTCGTCAGGGCCCTTGATGGCGCGGGTCTTTTCGGTGACTTCCTCGCCTTCCATGATCTCGAAGCCCTGCGCCTCCAAAGCGCGCAGGCCGTGCAGCATGATCTTGTCCACCGCAAGCCGCATGTTGCCGCCGCCATGCTCGGTGATCAGAAGGCGGATTTCGTTCGACAGCTTGTCGGCGGCCACATCCACCTTGTCACCCCGGTCGAAATAGAACAGATCGGCACCCGAGCGCTGCTCGCGGACCAGCGGGTTGAAGGTGCTCAGAAACGGCGACTGTTTGTAGTCCCAGATCACCATGTAGCCATCGGCGCACAGCAGCAGGGCGCGGAACGGGTTGTGGGTGTTCCAGAGCTGCATGTTGGTGCTGTCGGTGGCGTAGCGGATGTTGAGAGGGTCGAACATCAGCAGCCCGCCATAGCCGCGATCGACGATGGCCTGGGTCAGCCGCTTCCAGCGATATTCGCGCATGCGTTCGAGATTGGGCAGCTCCAGCCCCACCGTCGCCCATTCGGTAAAGGCAAGCCGGGTCGGGCCGATCTCGACCCGGTCATTGTCATTCGGGGTTCCGTCGCCCAGGGACGTACCACGGCTGGGGTCGATCTTGCGGGTGTCTCGGTAATGCGTGTTCACGGCGGGCCTCTCTGCTTGCCGGGCAAGTCTGCTGGGCATGATCGCCCGGGTCGCTCCGGATTGCGACCGGGGGGCGGTCGTTTTTTGACCGACAGGGCCAATGGGCAATGCTAGATCAGGCGCATGAATGCGATTCTGCAGAAATCAATCCCTTACGATCCGTTGATCGCGCGCACGTTGCCGGGAATTCAGCCCATTTCCATGGAGGATTGGCTGCATCGGGACGACGCGTTTGCCGCGCAGATGGCACGGCGGGCCGAGTTGCTGGCGGGGCGGCGGGACGAGGTTCTGGCTATGGACGAGGGCGCCCGGCCCGCGGCGCTGGAGCTGCTGGCACTGGTGTTGGCGCAGGTTTACCCGGGCGCGAGAGAGCGGGTGCGGCGGCCCGATGGGGTCGAGGTCGGGATCGACCGGGACCGGCCCCTCGACACGCTCTGCCTGCTGGTACAGGAGGATTTCTGCATCTTGCAGAAACGGGGCGACGAGCATGTGCTGACCGGCGCGATCCTGTGCTTTCCGGCCAGTTGGACTTTGTCCGAGAAATTCATGCGCCCGCTGATCGCGATCCATATGCCGGTGGCCAGCTACGACGTGGATGTCGCCCGCCGGGTCCAGCGCCTGTTCGACGGGGTGCAACCCGGGCGTCCACTTTGGCGCTACAACGCGCTGTGGTATCCCGACCCCGAACTGCACCAGCCGCGCAGCGTGCTGGCACCGCGCCCTGCCAGCGACCGGGTCGATGCCCGCTATCTGCGCAGCGAGCGACAAAGCCTGCTGCGGCTGCCACAAAGTCGAGCGGTGGTGTTTTCGATCCACACCTATCTGCTGGACCGCAAGGACCTGCCCGGGGTAGTGGATTAGAGGATCTCAACCCCCCAGATAACCCGCCGCTTCGGCAAAGGCGCCACTTCTGTGCAGCGCGATAATGGCCGCCGTGTAGGAGAGCACCTGCGTGTTCAGGCGAAAATCCTCGCCTCGGATCAGATTGACTGCGGCCAGCGAAAGGGCCACGGGGGCCGACAGTGACATCACAAGGCCGGTCATGCACCAACTGGTCAGGCGCTGAATGTCATTGCGTTCTTCGCGTTTGACCTCGTTCGTGGTGTCCGGGGCCTCGACCGGTTCCGGCTCCGGCTGGGCACGAAAGGAGAGGGCGAGGATCTCTTCTTCCCCAAGTTTGATGACCTCCGGCTTGCCTTCGGGCTCCGGCTGGTCCGTATCTTCGCCGATATCCGCCTCGGTAAACGGGCCGCAAACGGACCGAAAGGCCTGCCGCCTGCTGCGTATCCGGCGTGGCGAGAGGTTGGCGAACGTGCCCATGAACTGATCGATGGACAGAGCCGCGTCAGGGGCAAGCCATTCAACCTGTTCCACCGCACAGAGATCGATCATCCGATACAACATGACGACCAGCATCAATTCGGAAATCTCGCGGTCATCCAGCAACTCGGACACCGGCGTCAGGGAAATGACCAGACGATTTCTGAGGCGGGCGGGGCGTTTGATCCTTACCCCGTTCAGACCGGCGGCGCGATCCAGCCGCCGACGCCGGTCTTCGGCCGTTGGCAGATCGGTTTCTAGGTTCAGACGGACAAGATACTGGCTGGCGACAATGCGCGCCTCATGCGTGCTCAGGAGAGTCTGTCTTTCGATCAGGTGACCATAATCTTCCAATGTCGCCGCCGCGATGCGGCCGAAGCGGTTCAACGCTTCGTTACTTTCACCCAAAAAAATTAAACCACCGTGATACCTGCATGTCTGCGTCACAGTGAAGATCCTCCTTGACGTGTGTTCAATGTTATACCTCTACCGGAAGATGTGGGAGAAAGTTTGACTGACCCGAAGATCACTGGGTGAAATTCGGCATTTTTTGAGTGATTGGCCACGAATTGGAAACCAATAAAATATGACTTAACGGTTTGGCCCGTGTCGAAATCATGTCCTAATTGCGGCAAAAATTGGGCGCGACGCCGTATCTACCCGTCGATGCGACCCGCCATGATGGCAATGGCCTTTTGATAGACCGAGGCGGCATTCCATTGTTGGATCACGGCGAAATTCGGCTGCCCGGGCTGATAGCCGCGGCCGGGTTTCCAGCCCTTCCGGCGCAGGAAATTCGCGGTTGAGGCCAGCGCGTCAGTGAGGTTGTAGAAATCGACCCGACCGTCGCCATTTGCATCGACGCCATAGGTCATCGCGTTGCCGGGCAGGAACTGGGTATGCCCCAGCTCGCCATGTTTTGCCCCCTTTGTCGCCATGGTGATCGCCCCCTGATCCACCAGCTTGAGCGCGCCGATGGCGTGCGGAATGAAGAAATCCGAGCGGCGGCAATCATAGGCCAGTGTCGTTATTGCGGAAACAACCTGACTGTCGCCCATGAAACGGCCGAACCCGGTTTCCATGCCGTGAATGGCGATCAGGATACCCGCCGGAACGCCATATTGCCGCTCAAGCGCGGCGTAGAATTGCGGATTGGCCGCCTTGCGCTTGCGGCCCTGCGACACGATTGCGTTGGCTCCGCGCACCTGCATGAATTTCTCCAGCGAATACTTGAAGCTCTTCTGGTTGCGGTCGGCGGAAATCGTGCGGGTTGCGTATTGCGTCTGAGCCAGCGCTTTCAGCCCCGTCTTTCGCACACCCGAGCGCCGGGCCTGTTTGGCGAAATCCTTTTTCCACGCCTCAAATCCCGCGCTCGTATTACCGCAATTGGCGGCGGAGAGCGGAGCAGGGGCGATGAACAATGCGATGAGCAGGAACAGGGTGATCGGGCGCATGAACAGGTCTCCGGGTCAGGCAGGTCAGGGCAGAGTCGGGGCGAGCACGAAGAGCGCCCTGAGTGCATCGCCCGGCTCGACGCCCGGCAGCGCGGCGCGAAAGATCTCTTCCATCGTGCCGTCGGCATACATCTGCGACAGTACCCCGTCGACCAGCAGCTGGAACTCATCGTCGCCCTTGGCCAGCGCCAGCCCGTGTTTCTCGATTGTCAGGATTTCCTGAGACATCTTGAACCCGTCGGTCAGCCCGGCAGCGATGTAATTGGCCAGCAGGATCGACTGATCGGCGAAATAGGCATCGATCTCACCCGCCGCCAGCGCCTTGATCCCGGCGGGATGCGAGGCAAAGCGCACCATTTCGGCCTCGATCCCCGCAGCGGCGAACGAGTTCGTGACCGCCTCTTCGGTGGTGGTGGCGCTGCGCATGCCGACCTTCTTGCCCGCAAGCGACGCTAGCCCGGTATCCGCCACGCGCGGCAGCAGGACCGCGGTGCCATCCACATAGGTCGGGATCGAGAAATCCACCTTT
This sequence comes from Ruegeria sp. HKCCD8929, assembly GCF_013031405.1. GTDB lineage: Bacteria > Pseudomonadota > Alphaproteobacteria > Rhodobacterales > Rhodobacteraceae > Ruegeria. The sequence goes on from NZ_WPZY01000012.1 coordinate 49,638, forward strand.
TCGCGCCGCGACAAGGTGATTGTGGCCGCCCCGCACAGCAGGTCGATCTCGCCCGAGGCTACCTTGTCGAACCGGTTGTTGGGCTCGACGGGCAGGAACTGCACGTTGAGCTCCGACAAGTTCAGCCGTTTGGCGATGGCCTGGGCAATCCGGTCGCAGACCCGCGGCGAGTATCCATCGGGCCGGTTTTGATCGTTGACATAAGACAGCGGCGCGGCATCTGTGCGGAACCCGAAGCGGATTTCGTTGTTGGCCTTGATGCGGTCGAGGGTCTGGGCAGAGACGCCGGTTGCCAGCAGGGCGGCAGTCAGGGCCAGGGAAAGAATGCGCATGAAATCTTCCTTGAGAGGTGAATTCGGCGACCACCCTAGCGGCACAGCCGCGCGTCTCAAAGTGCAAATAAATCGGCGGAGCGCGCAACGAAAAAGGGCGCCCCGTCGGGGCGCCCCTTGCATCGATCCGGAACCGGATCAGCAGCTGTAATACATGCCGTACTCGACCGGGTGCGGCGTGTGTTCGTAGGTTTCGACCTCTTCCATCTTCAGCGCGATATAGCCGTCGATCTGGTCCTTGGTGAACACGTCACCCTGCAGCAGGAAGTCGTGATCGGCGGCCAGCGCCTCGAGCGCCTCACGCAGCGAGCCGCAGACGGTTTCGATACCGGCCAGTTCCTCGGCGGGCAGATCGTAGAGGTTCTTGTCCATCGCCTCGCCCGGGTCGATCTTGTTCTTGATGCCGTCCAGGCCGGCCATCAGCAGGGCGGCGAAGGCCAGGTAGGGGTTGGCTGCCGGATCAGGGAAGCGGGCCTCGACACGCTTGGCTTTCGGCGATTCAGTCCACGGAATACGCACGCAGCCCGAACGGTTACGGGCCGAGTAGGCGCGCAGAACAGGCGCTTCGAAACCCGGGATCAGACGCTTGTAGCTGTTGGTCGACGGGTTGGTGAAGGCGTTCAGGGTCTTGGCGTGCTTCAGAACACCACCGATGAACCACAGCGCCTCGTCCGACAGGTCAGCATACTTGTCGCCCGCGAACAGCGGCTTGCCGTCTTTCCAGATCGACATGTTGACGTGCATGCCGGTGCCGTTGTCGCCTGCGATGGGTTTCGGCATGAAGGTGGCCGATTTGCCGTAGGCGTGCGCCACGTTGTGGATCACGTATTTGTACTTCTGCAACTCGTCGGCCTGCTTGGTGAGGCTGTCGAAGATCAGGCCCAGTTCGTGCTGGCACGACGCCACCTCGTGGTGGTGCTTGTCGACCTTCATGCCCAGACGCTTCATGGTGCTGAGCATCTCGGAACGCAGGTCCTGGCTCTCGTCGACCGGGTTCACGGGGAAGTAACCGCCCTTGACGCCGGGACGGTGGCCCATGTTGCCCATCTCGTATTCGGTATCGGTGTTCCAGGATGCGTCGGTCGCATCAACTTCGTATGATACCTTGTTGATACTGTTCGAGAAACGGACATCGTCGAACAGAAAGAACTCCGCTTCGGGGCCGAAGAAGGCAGCGTCACCGATGCCCGAGGATTTCAGGTAGGCTTCTGCCTTCTGCGCGGTGCCGCGCGGGTCACGTTCATAAGGTTCGCCGGTGTCGGGTTCGACCACCGAGCAATGCAGGCAGATGGTCTTCTCGGCATAGAAGGGATCGACATAGGCGCTGTCGGTGTCGGGCATCAGTTTCATGTCTGAGGCTTCGATCGATTTCCAGCCGGCGATGGACGAGCCATCAAACATGAAGCCTTCCTCAAGGAAGTCCTCATCGACCTGATCGGCCATGATGGTCACGTGCTGCAGCTTGCCGCGCGGGTCGGTGAAGCGGATGTCGACATATTCCGCATCTTCGTCCCGGATCAGTTGAAGAACTGCGTCCTTGCTCATTCTCTTGGTCCTCTTTTGAGAATTCAAATAGGGTTACAGCGCGTCCGAGCCGGTCTCGCCGGTACGGATGCGGATGGCTTGTTCGACGGGCGAGACAAAGATCTTGCCGTCACCGATCTTGTCGGTCTTGGCGGCATCCACGATGGCCTCGATGGCGGCGTCGACCTGATCGTCGTCCAGCACCACTTCGATCTTCACCTTGGGCAGGAAATCGACCACGTATTCGGCACCGCGATAGAGTTCGGTGTGGCCTTTTTGGCGGCCAAAGCCCTTGACCTCGATCACGCTCAGGCCCTGGACGCCCACGTCCTGAAGCGCCTCTTTCACTTCGTCCAGTTTGAACGGCTTGATGATCGCTTCGATCTTCTTCATCGGGGGTTACCTCGCAAGCTTGTCACGCAGGCTCAGATCACGTCTAAGATCGGGCGGCAACGGGATTGCGGATCTGGCCGGGCTGCGGTGCTGCGAAAACAGGCGGCCGGTGAAGTTTTGGGCGTGTTGCACAAAAAATGCGCAGAATTGAATCGCGGGAGGTTTGGAGATGACGGAATTGCTGACCGCGGCACAGATGCGGGCGATCGAGAAGGCGGCAATCGACAGCGGTAAAGTGACCGGCCTGGAGCTGATGGAGTGGGCGGGCCGGGGCGTTGTCGAGGCGATTTTCGAGGAATGGCCGGAGTTGGGCAAGCGAGGGTCCAGCCCCTCGCGCTCCCGGGAGTATTTGGAAAAAGATGAAGAGGGTTTTCGGGCGGTTGTTCTATGCGGGCCGGGTAACAATGGCGGCGACGGGTTTGTGGTAGCGCGGTTGTTACGTGAGCGGGGGTGGGCGGTGGAAGTGTTTCTCTACGGCGATCCCGAAAAACTGCCGCCGGATGCGCGGGTAAACTATGAGCGGTGGGTGGAGATGGGAGAGATCCTCCCCCTCCCAGAAGGCACCTGGTCGCCGCATTGCGACCTGCACATAGATGCCCTGTTCGGCACTGGTCTGACGCGCGAGATTCCGAAGGCTATTTCATACTCTTTGTCATACTTGCACAAACACCATGCACATTTTGTTGCTGTCGCCGTCGACACTCCCTCCGGCTTGTGTGCGGATAGCGGTCGGGCACTTGGAGTGTCAGGCAAGGCAGATCTGACCGTGACGTTTCACAGATCCAAGGTCGGACACTATCTGAGTGAAGGGCCAACGCGATCGGGCAAAATCGCCGTGAAGGATATTGGTCTGCCAGTGCCCGCGTTCAAGGACGAGGCCGAGCTGCTGGCATGGGTAAACAATCCAAAAAGAAAGCGACCGAGTGCGGAAGAGTTGAAAGCTGAAACCGATAGGCTGGCATCGGAACACAAAGCTGTCGTGCGGCTTGTTGCAGTTCCGGCAACTGGACCATGGGCAAAGATTCGCAAAGGGAATGCTGGCCACAAATACGCCCACGGCCATGCCCTGATCCTCTCCGGCGGTTCCGGCAAAACCGGTGCGGCGCGGTTGGCCGCTCGGGGGGCGCTCAGGATCGGGGCGGGGCTGGTGACACTGGGGGTGCCGCCCTCGGCGCAGATGGAGGTCGCCGAGCAGATCACTGCTTTGATGCTGCGGCGGGTCGAGAATGGCGACGGGCTGGCGGAAGTACTGAAGGATGAGCGGCTCAACGCGCTGTGTCTCGGGCCGGGGCTCGGGGTGGAGCGGGCGCGGGAACTGGTGCCGGTGGTGCTGCGCGCCGGGCGGGCGGCAGTGCTGGATGCGGATGCGCTCTCGGCTTTTGCCGATGCGCCGGACCAGTTGTTCGGCATGCTGCATGAGACAAGTGTTCTGACCCCGCATGGCGGTGAGTTTGCACGGCTGTTCCCGGATATCGCCGATAAGCTCAATGAGACGCCCACCAAGGGGCCCGCTTATTCCAAGGTCGACGCCACCCTTGAGGCAGCGCGGCGTGCGGGATGTGTTGTGCTGTTCAAGGGACCCGATACGGTGATCGCGGCGCCGGATGGAAGGTGCTCGATCAACTCGGCGCATTATGAGCGGGCGGCGCCCTGGCTTGCCACGGCGGGGTCGGGGGACGTGTTGGCGGGGTTCATCACCGGGCTGCTGGCGCGCGGGATTGCTCCGATGCAGGCGGCCGAGACCGCAGCCTGGCTGCATGTTGAATGCGCGCGGGAATTCGGGCCGGGGCTGATTGCGGAGGATTTGCCGGAACAACTGCCTGCCGTGTTCCGCAAGCAGGGCCTTTAGGCGGCGGGTCGCAATTCAGCGGGCGCGCCATGGCCGGCAAGCTCAAGACCGCCTGCGTAGAGGATGTGGCTGGCGTCGAAATAGAGCTGGAATAGAGACAGATCGCGGGTGCCGAGATCGCGAACGAACATCCCGTCGACCAGCGCGTCGGCGCGGACCAGCGCCTGTTTGCGGCCGAACATGGCCTGCGCCCGCCAGTCCCGCACCAGAACCTGCTGGCCTGCGGGCAGCGTCAGATCGCTCTCGGGACGCGTATCGCCGGAGGAGCCGGCGGCAAAATGGATCGCACGCACGCGCTGCTTCCCGTGACCGATACCAGCGATCCGAACCAGGCCAGCATTCCGGGTGATGATCCTGTCCCCCTCGGACAGATACTCGACCGGCAATTCACCATCCTGGGTCAGCAGAAGGGTGCCGGGCAGGAACCCGGCTTCGGACAGCGCGCTGTCCTTGGCGGCAGGCTGCCGGATGGTATTTGCGGTATTCCATGTCACGTCGGGTATCATGGCAGTCTCGATCAGTTGCCCGTTGATATGACGCCGCAATGATGGCGAAAGCATGAGCACCCCGGGGCCACATTCAGGCGATATGTGGCAGGATTGGGCGCGCATTTTTGACGTCGCTGGCGACGATTCCCCCTCGCGCTCGGCAGGAACCTTTGTTATTGAGCGCGACACCACAGGGTCTGGCCCTGATGTGCGGGTGTGGCGGAATTGGTAGACGCACCAGATTTAGGTTCTGGCGCCGCAAGGCGTGGGGGTTCAAGTCCCTTCACCCGCACCATTTAATATCTTCAAAATATTGAAAATAAACAATTACTGTTCCGTGCGGTGTGGTTGGTCCCCCAGATGGCCCCCCAGGGAAAGTCAGTATAGGGACTGCCCTTCTATCCAGGTCGAGACCTCTTCAATCTTCACAACGGACATGCCGTTGCGCTTGTAAATCTTGAAGCATTGCTCTTTGGCCCGCCGGTAGACGGTGGCGCGGCTCATGCCGAACAGGTCGCGGCACTCTTTGATTCGCGCATAGATTTTCGGCGTCACGGTTGCTGCTGTCATCGGTTGCCCTCTGCTCTGATCTTCATGCCGCATTCCTTTCTAAGACATAATCACCCCATTGGACGGCCATTGCGGCAGCCAAACCGGGGAAGAATTTTGAGCGTGTTTTCCAGCGATCCGGGCCCGGGCTGGCCCTGTGAACACTGGCGCGCGCTGTAGAGCCGTCCAAAGTGCCTGTGGGTCTCAACTTGGGTAGTTCGCGCAGCCACAAGCACGTGCGCTTCCGCTCGTTGTCTGGGCCGTTGGTGTCTGTCCCGAACTGCCATGGCTGCACCGATTGGGCGAATGGCTGATAGTTCTCTATCCGCTCTTTCGCATGGGAGTGCATAACCGGGTTTTCAATTGCGACACGCGGAACCGGAGCATTCCAACACGCGGAAAACAAGGCCGCGCCTTCATCCAATTCCGCCCACATGTCCTCGAGCGCTCGGCCAGCCGGTGGTTTGCTCAACCAACGAACACCGCTATTGCAAAGTCGTGTGCAGGGTGGATGCATGACCGCCAGCAAATCCCAGCCCATGTCCAAAGTTTCGCGGACGTCGCACTGCATGTGCCGGTTTGAACGATCATCGGCCGGACGCAAATCGCAAGACCAGGCGTCGTGCCCTCGATCGAGGAAGGCACGGCGGACAATGCCAGAGGTTTCGCAACCGACAAGTACGCGGAGCGGATTGCCCTGTACTTTGGGAATGCCCACGGATTTCACTGGAAAGCCTTCCCGAGTCCGATCTTGTTCGCAAACTCGTGCATCAGGCTACGAAGCTCGGTTCGCAGCACCGTAACGTCTGCGGATTTCTCCGCTGCTTTGGCGACCTCGATCCTGCGTAGGAAGTCGCCCGCGCCTCGAATGACATACTTTGGGTAGCCCTTTTCCATCGCGTCTTGGGCAATGGCATTCTGTTCCCTGCTCGGTTTGGTCTGACCGACTTCAAAGTGCTGCGCATATGAAGTGCCGAAGCGCATTATCTCCGCTTCAGTCGCCTTCCATGCCTTTACCTTAACCGCCAGGTCCTCAGGCGTTTCAACCAAATGGCTCGATACGCTCATGCGCGAACCTCCTGCAAGAGTGGATGGACGGTGACAAGGCCGTCATCTTCGACCTGGTTCTTTAGCCCCGGGCAGTCTGGTTGAACTGTCCCGTCAGGGCAGTTGCATTCTGGCCAGAGGGGGCAGTGAAAGGCTTTCTCAGGGGCACGGGCGCCCCCGCCGGGCTTGAGAAATTCAGGCACCGACGGGGGCTGACTGCCGTGAGTGGCATCTGAATTAGACATGGGGAACCGCCTCATATTGACCCGGGCCAAGCCGGATGATTTCCGATTGTGCATCCTCGACCTCGACAATGCCGGTGCCGAACTGGCGGCCGCGCACGGTTCCGGTTTCGCGGTGGTGGGTCGGGGACCTCTGGAAATGCACCATGTCGCCCAGCTCGGGCGCTGCGCCGGGCGCTGGGCGCGGGATGTCCTCGGCATCGGCGGAAAGAATGTTGCGCGCGGCGATCAGCCAGTTTTTTGGCAGTTCCGCTGCATCCTCGGCCATGGCGTAGACACCGAACAACTCGGCTGACTTGATAAGGGGGTTATATTCCCCGATCCGCTCGCTTGGCAGATCCCCGCGTCCGCCGTGTTTGATGATTAAGAGCTTCAGCTTGTCCAGGCATCCAGAGATCGAGGTGTTTGCCAGAGTGTCGACGGCGAGGCGGATCCGGTTCAGGTCAAGGCGCTCAGTCATGGTGGCTGATCCTTTGAAGAAAGGGGCCGGAGCGATGGGTACGGCATCACCCCGGCCAGTTGTCGGTGCGCGCTCGAAAGGGGAGAGAGCGCTCCCGAGGTAGGTCAGGCGATGGCGTCTGGCAGGATCAACGGGGCAGGGCGGACGCCTCCCCGGCGGGCCGCATGTTCACGGGTGCGCAGACGTACCCGTTCTTCGCGGGCGATCTGTTCCATCAGCGCCGGATCGATCGTCGAGCGATCAACGCCAATGCGATGGAGCCGATCGTCTGTCACCGGCTGGCCGCACAGGCCCTTTGCCTTGCACCATACGGCGACAGCGAGCGCTGGGTGATAGTGGTGGCTGGGATTTGCAATCACCCGGGCCAGTTGTTCGAATTGCGAGTTCGATTGCATTGTCTACCTCCTATCGCTGGCAACAACGCGTAACTCATAAAAAATGAACTTACAATCCCAAAAGTTCAAAAATTATGAGTTTATTTTTCCAGAAAGATCGCGCATAAGGCGAACATGTGCCAGCACCCGATTCACCGAAGCGGGAGAACTGACGCAATTTGTACTGGAATAGTTAGAGGAAATAGCCGTGCGGGCAGCAGTAATCTACCTTGCGTCCTGGGCGCGCGATCGCATGGGGCTTAACCTGAACTGGGTGTTCGACCCTATTGGCTCGCTGCGTCTTGCAGTGCGGCAAAAAGGCGATCCTGAACATCCGCAGGCAACTGTTGGAAATCACCGTGGATGATGAAATTGAAGTCAATCCTGTGTTCGCGATGTAGGTATAGCATGACTTTCCGTGACGGAAAGCTAAGGCCCGCCTCCGAATTCAGGTAGGATGTCAGGCTTACGTTAGCGCCTTTGCAAAACTCGGTTTTGGAGAGGCCAGTAGCGATTCTAGCCGCAATCATCCGGTATGCGCACGCTTCTTTGGACGCGTCTCCTAGACGTGTCATGGCGATCTTCCCTGCAAAATCCATTTGTTGACCCTCGTTCCTATGAGGGCAAATTGCACTGTAGGTCAAAAAAAATGAACTTTCAATAAAATGAATTCTAGACCTCATAAAAAATGAGTGTATAGCTAGCTGCATGATGACCGTGGCCGAAATCACCGATGCAGTTGGTATCCGAAAGTTCGCAAAGGCGCTGGGCGTCAAGTCGCCCGCCATCTCGAACATGAGATCGGCAAACGTCATCCCCGCCAAGAAATACACCATCGTCTGCGAGTTGTGTCGGGAACACGGCCTCGCTGCGCCCGAACAGCGTCTGTTCTCGTTCGACAAGCCAAGCAAGAGGGCTGCATGATGATCGGTTTTCGTCAATTTCAATGGGGCTGCTGAATGTCATTCAAAACCCTTCCTCGCGTGATTTCCTCTGGGGTCAAGTTTCTCCTGAACGGCCGCGAAAAGTCTTTCGTGGTGAACCGGGTCGAGGCGCGGGAGTTGGCGCGCAGCCGGTTTGCTGAGGCACTGCGCGAAGCGTTCCCTGGTGTCTCCGACAATGAAGTCGCCCGGCGGGCCGCGCCAGTGCTCGGGCGGTCAGAGCGGCAAATCCAGAACTGGCTATCCGGGATGAGCAGCCCGGTGATTGAGGACGTCTACACGGTCTGCGCGATCCTGGGCGTCTGGAAGACCATGGAAATCCTGACGGCAGATCAGACGCGCAACGACATTCTGGGGCAGATCGGGCAGAGATGAGCGGTATCGGGCAAGAATTCGGCGCGCTGTTGCACAGCGACTTGTCGTGTGCAGGGGCAGAGGCGGTTTCCGGCGCCCTAGGCTGGTGGCTGACAGTCAGCCTCGCGCATTTTGGCATCGGCGTCGCCGTCAGCTCGCTTGTGCTGTTTCGCGGGCTTTCTCATACCTGGCTGTGGCTTGGGATCGTCGGAATTTTTCTGAAAGAAGTTGCTGGCGACATTCCCAACAGCGGGTTTCAAGCAATCGTCATCCTGGACAGCCTTTGGGATCTGGCCTGTTACATGATCGGCTTCTTTGTTCTGTGGGGACTGATGATGTCAGGCGGGGAGGGCGAGACTTGAACACCCCGCCCAAGTTTCCTCGCGCCAAGCTTCGCGGCCTGACAGGCGACAACCACGACCGGGATCGGTTGGCGGTGTCGTTCGACCGGGAAGACGGCGAGACCGTGCGTCTGTCACTGACAATCAAGGATCTTAACGCCCTTGGCGAAATGACCGAATGGGCCATTCCGACGCTGACCGAGTCGTGGCGCCAGCGTGATGAGGCTCAGCGATGACGGACGCGAACCCTTTCCCAATCCGCCAAGTCGTCGGGCAGTTCGCAGTCAGCCGGGTCAATTCCATTCGACGGGTGGTAGCAATAACCGCGAACAAGATCTCCGTGAGCACCCGCGAGCCAATTGTATCGACCGAGAGTTTGATCTTCATGGGCGATTTCCCAGAGCTCGCCAATCATGGCAATCGTCCATGTGCCGAAGCGGTTCACGTGGCGGTAGAAGAAAACAGATTTCATCCTGCCTGGTCCTCAAATTGGCGGGATGGATACGCGCGGCGGGGTTGCAGCCCCATCGCGCATCCCGCGCGGTTACACGTTGGGGCAGGCTGGGTGGATTCGCAATGCGGTTCCCTGGCGCTGGGCGTCTCAGAACATTGCTCCGGTTTCTCCTTTCGTCGGAACGGTTCAGCGCGACGGGTTGGCGAGCCAGTCGCGCGTATTCGACATCGCCGGTTACTTCCCCCGCTGAACATCACGGGACAGTGGGCCCGACAGGGTGACAAACAAGATTGCACTGCGCGTCAGTACCGGCGGCCAGGCAAGGGTTCATTGCGGCTGACAAGTGCGGTTACCGGGGCGCGGGGCAGGCGCCAGAGGCAGGGCGGGGCAACGATCTCTTACCTACCGCTGACAACTAATCTTACGAGCAGTAAATCGAGGCGGGTCACATGAGCAACGAAGTTCACACGCTGGTTAAGCGCCGCGTTGTCGGCTCGCAGACGATGAAATCTGTTCTGCTCTACATGGCAGATGCGGCATCTGACGACGGATCAGGGATTTGGGTCAGCAAAGCCAACATGGCGCTGGATCTCGAATTCAAGAGCAAGCGGACCGTTCAGACGGCTATCGCGGACATGCTCGCGAAAGGCCTGGTGAAGGAAGTCGGTCAACGCAAGCACCATCACGGATACACGATCGAATACCAGATCAATCTATCGGCGGTCGCAGGGCTTCCAGAAACTCGGCCTAGCCTTACTGAGCGGAATCAGAGGGGTGCAGGAAATGCACCCGTTGCACAAAATGTAGGGGGTGCAGGAGATGCACCCGTGCAGGAGGTGCACCCCACGGGTGCAGCAGATGCACGTCAAGAGGTGCAGGAGATGCACCCAAACCATACTAGAACCATCCTTGAACCTTGTGTGTCGCCCGAGGCGCCACACACACAAGATTTCAACTTCGAGGATTTTCAGCGCGAGTTCGAGGACGTGTATCCGCGCCTTGGCGATGGCGAGGCGACCGAGGCTGAGCTGAGGGCAGCGATCGAAGCGGGGACCGCCCCCGCCAAGATCCTTGCCGGGGCCCGGGCCTATGCCGCCGAGCAGAAGGGCAACAAGCGACAGTACATCGCGTTCTCGGAAAACTGGTTGCGGGCCAAGCGCTGGGTGCAGCACGCTCCTGCATCGAAAGAGGCGGCGGACCCAGCAAAGGTGCTGGAGTTTCACGCCAACACCATCCAGGAAGGCAAGCCATTCCTCTGCCGGACAATCAGCGCGGCTGCGGCGCGTGAGTGCATCGCCGCCGGATTGGTGACCCTCGATCAATGCCGCGAAGCGGGGGTGCAGCTATGACATCGCCCCATTGCGACCCCCTCGCCAATGGCCGTGTGTTCGGCCAGGTCACCGTGACAGTGGATCTGGACGCGGGCGACTGCGTTGTGCGCGCGCCGCGTCAGGGCGTGGTTGCGATGGTGCCGCGATCAACCCGCTTTCACAGCCTCGACGAAATCCGCGGGGCCTATCAGGTCCAGATCGGCCGGGCCGCAACCGATCCGGTGGCAAAAGATATCGCTGCCGCCCTGAAATTTGCAGGTCAGCAGATCAAAGCCCACCAGGAGGGGACCTGACATGGAACGCATGACTGTCGCACAACTTCACCAGATGCAGGGCGAACAGCTTAAGGAAGACAAACGCCGCGTTCGAGGCGCCCAGCGCGTCGAGATCGACGGCGAGTCTTTCGATAGCAAGGCTGAAGCTGACCGCTGGAACCAGTTGCAGCTGTTGCAGATGGCCGGAGAGATTTCCGGGCTGCGCCGTCAGGTGGAGATCGGTCTTGTCGGTCGGGATGGTCCGATCATGACCGACAGCGGGAAGCGGCAGCGGGTTTACCGTGCCGATTTCGTCTACGTCGATCACGCGCTGGGCGCGCAGGTGATCGAAGACCGCAAGGGGCACGCAACCGACGTGTTCAATCTGAAAAAGGCGATCCTTGCGGCGCAGGGCATCGAGGTGCTGGTGACATGAGCGATCCGACCCGCCGGTTTGGGGGATCAGGTTGACTGATCTCGCACCGCCACTCCCAGAAAGCGTTGCAGAGATTGCCGAGGTGATCGGACGCGATCAGGCGCTGCATCTGATCGGATCGTTGCCGCAGTCCGGGTCACGCGCCTGGCGCGTCTGCGTCTACATCCCAAAGCGCCTGCCCGAAGTCGACCACCCGCTGGTGCGCATCCTCGGCTGGAATGATGCGAACAAGCTGGTCAGGGCGTTCTCCGGGATGATCCTGCAACCGTCGAACTGCCGCTTCATCGCACGGGCCGCGCGGGATCGCCGCATTCGGGAAATGGCGGCTGATGGACTGTCGGTCGGTGAAATCGCCCATGGCGTCAATTTATCGACCTATCGTGTTCGCGAGATCCTTGTCGGGGAAACCGCCAGAGGACGGGGAATGCGCTGCGCGTGATCATCGCGGCGAACCCTGGCGAAGGATCAAGGACCTATGAGCAGCAAGAACTTTGAAGCCTGCCTGAACCACATCCTGAAATGGGAAGGCGGCTATGTGGATCACCCGAAGGACCCGGGCGGGGCGACAAACCTCGGGATCACGCTTGCCACGCTGGCCAGGTATCGCGGCCGGGCAGTGACCAAGCGCAACGTTCAGGCGCTTAAAGTTGCCGAGGCGCGTCGGATTTACCGCAAGGACTACTGGAACGAAGTCAAGGGTGATGAGCTACCGCAGGGCCTCGATCTGGTTGCCCTGGATGGCGGGGTCACCTCTGGACCTTCAAAGGGCGCGAAGTGGGTGCAAAAGGGGCTGGGCGTAACCGCTGACGGCAAGGTGGGGATCAACACGCTCACCAGGGCCCGCAATGCCGGCGATCTGGTCGCGGTGATCCGGAAGGCCAGCGCCGCTCGCATGGGGTTCCTACGCAAGCTGCGCACCTGGTCGACCTTCGGGCGCGGTTGGGCGCGGCGGGTGGCCGATACCGAGGCCGAGGCGGTGGCGATGGCGACGCAGTCGGCGTCCCGGTTGCAGAAAGAGGCCGACAATGCCCAGGGCGCCGGTGCTCGCCAGGCCAAGGGCGCCCGCGCCACGCCGCTTGGCGGGGCAGGGGCCGCGCTGGCGGACCTGCCGGAATGGGCGCTGTGGTCGATTATCGGGGTTCTGGCGGTCTGCACCCTGATCATGGCGCTGAACGCAGCCCAGCACGCGCGCAGGGCCGCTGCCTATCGTGAAAAGCTGAGGGAGTTGACCAATGTCTAGGCCGTGGTGGCATCCAAAGCCGTGGTGGCTTTCAAAAACTCTCTGGTTCAACGCGTTAATGGCGATTGTGACGTTTGCCGTCGAGGTGTTGCCTTTATTGGATCAATTGGTGGCGTTGGGTCTAGCGCCTGAGATCGCAGCAAAGGCTAGGGTTGGACTGACCGTAGTCACTCTGGTTGGTAACGCCATCCTTCGATCGGTCACCAGTAAGGCCCTTTCGCTAAAATGACGGGCATTCTCGCATTCCTGATCAAGCTCAGCTTTGGCGGCATGGTCGACAAGGCGTTCACACACATGGAGCGCCGGGCCGAACTGGCAAACGACACCGAACGATTGAAGACAACGGCCACGATCGAGCTGGCGCGCGAGCTGGTGAATGAGGCCCAGATCATGGCGGAGTTCAACCGGGCAAAACTGGCCTTCCCGTGGTTCTGGGTGTTGGTCTTTGCGGTCGGTGGGCCGCTGATCCTGTGGGAGACCGCCGTGGTGTTCGACAGCATCCCTTACCTGCGCGACGTGTTCGGCGATCAGCAGGTGTATGACTTGCCGACGCCAGCCTTGCAGGAGGCATTCGCGCGCATGATCGAGTGGGTGTTCTACGTCGGCTCGGGCGTCGGTGTTTGGAAGACGCTGACGCGATGAGGTCCTAAGCGGTTGAAAAAGTGGGTCCTTCCCCCGGGGGTATCGTCTGTGGGTGGGAATAGGCGCAAAAAAACATGTGTGCGAGGGCGCGGGAAACGTGTCCTACTACTATTACTTGAGGTGGCAGAGTGGCCAACAATGTCGGGCGCGGGCGGACGCTGAACAGGGCTGAGACCGCCGATTATCTCGGGATCGCGATGACTACCCTCGACGATTGGGTTCGCCGGGGGTGTCCCGCTGTCCAGCGTGGCTCGCGCGGCAAGGCGAGACCGACACGGTGACCGTCACCGAGTGGGAACCTTTCGAGATTTCCATGGTGAGCATCCCCGCTGATCCGAATGTGGGTGTGGGACGTTCGGCGGGGGAACCGCCAGAGGAAGACCCCCCGCTGCCCGGCAATACTCAGCGTCAGGCAAACCCCAACCAAACAGAAGGATCGGGACATATGGAACGAATTCTCCGCAATGCGGCTGGCGACCTGGTCCGCGCAAAAGTGGATGAACAGGGAAACATCGTCGAAGTGCTCGAGGTACTGGAACGCGCCGCCGACACCCAGGCGCTGGTGCAACGCGGCACCCAGGCCGAGCAGCAGCGCACCGCGGACCTGCTTGAGCTGGGTGAACAGTATTCGGCGCAGGCGCTGGCCGCCGAGGCGATCCGCAACGGCACCAGTGTTTCCGACTTCACCACCGCGCTTTTGGAGCACGTCAGCAACTCCGACAGCGCCAACAGCCGGGGCAATCAGCCGCTCAGCGATGATGCCGGGGTCATCGGCATGAGCGAGAACGAAGCGGATCAGTTCAGCTTTGTGCGCGCCTTGCGTGCGCTGGCCAACCCCAATGACAGTGCCGCCCGCGAGGCTGCCGCGTTTGAGTTCGAGGCATCCCGCGCCGCCGAGCAATCGTCCGAGCGCGCCGCGCAAGGCATCATGGTTCCGGCCGATGTGCTGCGCCGGGCGCTCAACACCGCAACCACGGGGGTTGCGGCCGGGGACACTGGCGGCCATGCGATCGCCACCGATCTGATGGCGCAGTCCTTCATCGAGATGCTGCGCAACCGCTCGGTGCTGCTGGGCATGGCAACCCCGATGGGTGGTCTGGTCGGCAATGTGGACATCCCGGGCCAGGCATCCGGCGCCACCGCCTTCTGGTTGGGGGAAGATGACGACGCGGGCGAAACCGGGGCCGAGCTGCGTATGCTGGGTCTCTCGCCCAAGACGCTCGGCGCCTATACCGAGGTCACCCGCAAGATGCTGCAGCAAAGCTCGATCGACGTCGAAGCCTGGCTGCGCCGCGAGCTGGCGATTGCCATTTCCATGAAGGCCGACAAGACCGGGTTCTACGGCACCGGCACCGGCAATGAGCCGCTGGGGATCAAGAATATCGCCGGGATCAACGCGACACCCTTCGCTGCCGTGCAGCCGACCTTTGCCGAACTGGTGGATCTGGAATCGCAGATCGCGGCCGACAATGCCGACGTCAACACCATGGCCTATATCGGCAACGCCGGTTTCCGGGGCCACTGCAAGACCACCGAGAAGTTCGCGGGCACCACGGGTGCCACGATCTGGGAGCAGGGCAATACCGTAAACGGGTACCGGACCGAGATCACCAACCAGGTGGCGACCGGCGACGTGTTCCACGGCAATTTTGCCGACATGGTTGCGGCCATGTGGGGCGGGCTGGATCTGACGGTTGACCCCTACACCCACTCGAAAAAGGGCCGGGTGCGCATCGTCGCCTTCCAGGACTTCGACTTTGCCTATCGCCATGTCGAGAGCTTCGCCTACGGCGCCAAGCCTGCGATCTAAGCGATTGCCACAGTGACGGCGGCCCCCGGGCCGCCGCAATCCTTTACCTGAGAGACAGGAGGCCAGACATGGCTAACAAACAGATCGACATTGTGCTTACGGCGGCCATCGCCATCGGTGGCAAGATTCAACGCCCCGGCGCGGAACTGACGGTTGCTGAAGACTTCGCAAGGAGCCTGCTCGAGCGCGGCAAGGCGAAGCTGGCCACAGGCGAAGGGGATGGCGACGGTGATGACGAAGACAAGCCGCTTGATGCGCATACCGTGGCCGAGCTGCGCGAGATCGCCAAAGAGTACGAAATTGTCGGCGCGGACAAGATGAAAAAGCCCGCCCTGATCGAAGCCATCGAGGCGGCCGAGGCCGAGTAAGCGATGCCGCATCCCGATTGGGAGGATCTCTCCGACTTCTTCGACCCGGATGAGTTCGCAACAACGGCGATCCTCACCCGGGACGGGGCAGTGGTTGGAGAGGTCCTTGGCGTTTTTGATGACCCGAGCCAGGTCGCCAGCCTTGGCGACTATGAGCACGATCACCAATCGCCCCGCTTCACCTGTCCCGAGGTCGCGGTGGCGGGCGTCCAGGCGGGTGATGTGGCCGAGATTGAGGGCAAGACCTTCGATGTGATGAAGGGCCCGCAGCGCGACGGAACCGGGCTTGCATCCCTGATCCTCGCCGAACCCAACGTGATCTACAATGCTGGCCTTTGACATTGACGACACCCGGATCGAAGAGATCGCGCGCGAATTTGCAGCCACCCCGAGGCAGGTCGATATGGCGGGCAACCGGGCGGCCAAGCGCACCGCCGGTACTCTGCGTAAGATCTCGTCCAAGGGCTTGCAAACCGAGCTGGGGTTGAAAAACGCCAAGGCCATCCGCCGCCGCATTCGCGAATACCGCGTGGGCCGAGGGCGCAAAAGCCTTAAACTCTGGTATGGCGCCAATGATCTGCCGATCTCGGCCTTCAAGGGGCGGCCGCAGCGGGTGGCGGGTGGCGTCAAGTTCGGCGACACCATGGTTCACGGGGCGTTTCTGGCCACCATCAGCGGTCGCCGGGGCGTGTTCCGCAGAACCGGGCCGAATGCCTATCCCGTAATCGAGGCGACATTGCCGGTGGCAGATCGGATCATGATCTATCTCGAGGACGAGGTGTTCGTCGATATCGACACGATCTATTTCAAACACTTTCTGGCCGAGATCCGGGCCCGGACAATTTTGGGGGTAGGGGATGAGCGACGCAATTGATCTTGGCGCGGCGCTGGATACCGTTGTTGCGACAATCGCGGCAGAGTTCGACACGTTCAAAACGGTGGTGGCCGAGGATGAGAGCCGGAACGAACTGAAGGTTCCGGCCATCATCGTGCAGCTGTCGGAACTGGAACCGGCGCCTGACAATGACGCCCATACCGGGCAGTTTCCGTGCCTGGTGCGGCTCGAGGCGCGGGTGCTCCTCGGGCACCGCACCCCCAAGGTGCGGCGTGAGGTGGTCAAGGCGGCCGGGGCGCTGGCGGCATTCCTGCACAACAACCGGCTCGGCGTCACATGGGGCGCGGCGATGATTGTTGCGGTAGAGCCGGATGAGTTTGCGCCGCAGGCCGATCAGGTCGATATCTGGCGGGTGGAATGGGCGCATGAGGCGGATATCGGGCCGAGCTATTTTGTCAATGAGGGCACCACGCCCACGCAGGTGTTGACGTCCTGGGCGCCGGAGATCGGCCCTGACCATGTGGACGGTTACAAGCCGGAGGATCTGTAATGTCCGACTTTGCTTTGTCTCAGGCGATGCAGATGCTCGAGCGGCTGATCATGGTCTCGACGGTGGTTGAGGTCGATCGGGGCACTGCCCGGGCAAAAGTCGATTGGGGCAACGGGGCGCACAGCGACTGGCTGCCCATCGCTCAGCTCGGGTCGGAAGCGCTCAAGTTCTGGATTCCACCCGAACCGGGCACGCAGGTCATTGTTCTGTCCCCGGGCGGCGACACCACGCGCGGGATCATCCTGCCCGGGCCGTTCTCGAGCGCTCCGCCAGCGGGGAATTTCGAGGGCGAGATCACCGGCGAGGGCGATGTGATCGTAAGCGACATCAGCCACGTGACGCACGTGCATGGGGGGATCTCGCCGGGGCCGAGCGATACGACGGGGCCGAAGTAGTCTGGTTGGCTGAGGCACGACACAGCAAATTGTAACGCGAGTAATCCAAAAGCCACGTTCATAGGGCCTTTATTGCGGCCAATTGAAATGACGATCACAGTTTACGATTCAACCCTTGGTGGATAACGTGAAGCTCCATCCTCGCCTCAAACACCTGATGACGTTTGCCTAACGTCAACGGGTGGCCAGTGTGGCTTGCCACTCGGCAAACGTTTGCGATTGCGGTCAGAGCGGGCGAGATTGCCCCTAAAAAAAGGAAGTTGAAATATGTCTAATCCAACTGTGATTACTGCGGACATCATCGAGGCAAAGCAAATCAAAATCACCGGAGATCTGGATTCAAACAACAAACCGATAGTTTCGAGTGAAGGTGTGATCAACATTTTCGACGGTGAACTCAAGTTTTGGCCGACGCTGGATAGCGACACGGATTACGATGCGGACATGTACGCCCAGGGAAATATGTATCTCGGGGCTTCTGCCAGGGTCCATCTTCGGCCAGGCCTGCCTGGGCCTGGTCCCGAAGAGGGTCGCGTGACCGTTGGAGCAAAATCTGGCGTGAATTACATCCAATCTGGAAAGGACTTCAGCTCCACGGTTACCAACGACTTGGCCATCGGCGGGCCATCTTCAACCAATGGTATGCCATCAATAACGCCATGGCTGTATTTTCAGGCACCCAGCAATGGGGTTGGACAAGTCGATGTTGGTATCAATACCCGAAACCCAAAGGGGCACTTTCACATTCAAACATCGGAAGTCAGCGGTTCAAGTGCGAACTCCGGGGCAAAAAACTTTGTCATTGAAGAAGACGGTGCACATGCCGGGATGACGATTATTACCGACAACAGCCACTATGGCGAAGTGAATTTTGCGGACCCGCAAGACAACAACGTTGGCGGTATCTGGTACAGCCATTCTCAGGATTCATTGCACATCAGGGCCGGGAACGGCATTCAGCTAACGGTTCACGGCGATGGGACAATATCCATGCCAAATCTGCCAACATCTGCTCCTTCTGGGGCTGGAAAAATCTGGAACGACAACGGTGTCCTAAAGATTGTCTGAGTGTTTGGGGGCATCCTGGTATCGCGGATGCCCCCGAATAAACACCGAAGGCATAGTTCAATGCGCATTACTTGACTGGATAGTAGCTGTGCCGATTGCCTGGGCGCCGGATTAGTCCAGGGGAAACCGCCAGAGGAATAGGCGCGGGCAGCCAAGCATGATGGCGCCATGTACGGGATCAACGCCACCTCTGGCCGGATGCTCGGCGGGATCGACCATCTGCGCCAATCCATCCGGGATATTCTGACAACGCCGATCGGGTCGCGGGTCATGCGGCGCGACTATGGCGCGCGCCTTTTCGACCTGATCGACGCGCCGTATTCCTCGGCCACCAAGCTCGCGATCATCGCCGCCACGGCCGAGGCGATCATGACATGGGAACCCCGCATCGAGGTCGAAAATGTCACCCTTCGCACCTTTGAGCCCGGGCATGTGATCATCGACCTGACGGGCCGGTATCTGCCGGATGGGCGCGAGGTCTCGATCGAGGGGATCGAAATCGCATGAGCGCCTTTACCGCCATCAATCTCGACAAGCTGCCCTCGCCGCAGATCATCGAGCGCAAGGCGTTTGAGCCCATCCTTGCGGAACTCAAAGCCTGGTTGATCGCCCGCGAGCCCGGTCTTGCCCCGGTGCTGGAGCTGGAAAGCGAGCCGATCACCAAGGTTCTCGAGGCATGGGCCTACCGCGAAACACTCCTACGCGCCGAGGTGGACGATGCCGGGCGCGGCAATATGCTGGCCTTTGCAGGCGGCGCACAGCTTGACCATCTGGGCACCTTCTACGGTGTCGAGCGCGCCGTCATTCAGGCCGCAGATCTGGGTGCCGTGCCGCCGGTTCAGGCTGTTGTCGAAGATGACACACGGTTCCGCCAACGGGTGCAACTGGCCCTGGAAGGGTTCACCACGGCGGGCTCGCGCGGGTCTTACGTGTTCTGGGGGTTGTCGGCCTCGCCGCTGGTCAAGGATATCGCCATCGAATCTCCGGTGCCGGGCCAGGTTTTGACAACGGTTCTTTCCGCCACCGGCGACGGTGCACCCGACGCTGCCCTGCTGGATGCCGTCACGGCGCAGCTCAACGATGAAGACGTACGCCCGCTGACGGATCAGGTTGTGGTGCAGGCGGCGACTATCATCCCCTATGCGGTAGAGACCACGCTGACGCTCTACGAAGGGCCGGACGGGGAGGTGGTGCGGCAAGCGGCGGAAGCGGCCGCACAGGCCTATGTCGAGGATCACCACCGCCTCGGGCATGACATCACTGTATCGGGGCTGCACGCGGCCCTGCATCAGGCCGGTGTGCAGAACGTGGCTCTGACCAGCCCGGCCGCTGACATCGTGGTTGCGACATCCGAGGCGGCCTACTGCAGCTCGGTCACCGTGACGATCGGGGGTCGCTATGTCTGAACTGCCCACACTCCTGCCGCCAAATGCACAGCCGGTCGAGTATGAGCTTGAGCAGTTCTCCGCACGGCATCAGGATTTTGCCGCACCGATCCGGGTGCTTTGGAGCCCGGAAGACTGCCCTGCGCACATGCTGCCGTGGCTGGCATGGGCATTCTCGGTCGATGATTGGGACCCCGACTGGCCCGAAGAAACCAAGCGCAGCGCGGTTGCCGCCTCGATCGCCATCCATCGCCGCAAGGGCACCAACGGCGCCGTGCGCAATGCACTGGCCGCCTTTGGCTATGGCGCGGCGGCCATTGTCGAGGGCTATGGCGCATTCACCTACAACGGCGATCTGACCCATGACGGCTCGGAAGACTATGGTGAGCCGGATCATTGGGCCGAGTATCGCGTTTATCTCGAACGCCCGATCACCATCGATCAGGCGGACCAGCTCCGGCGCATCCTTGAGAATGTCGCCCCCGAGCGCTGCCACCTGAAGGGGCTCTATTTCTCCGAAGCCGCCCACCGCTACAATGGCGCCATCACTTATGACGGCGCGTTCACCTATGGAGCTGTCACGTGACAAACATCCCTGAAACGGCCCTCTGGCCGGATGGCATCTACCAGATCGAAACCACCGATCCCGTTCTGGGCGGCCCGCCGGACCTGCCGGGCAAGACCGGTGTGCCGAACGTCCCGTCGCAGCAGCTCGCCAATCGCACACTGTTTCTGAACCTGCTGCTGTCGGGCGCACACCGGACCATTCAGGCCGTTGCCAATGATCCGCCGCCTGTGCCGATTGTGGGCACCGTCTGGGTTGTTGGGGATACGCCCACCACCGCATGGGCGGGCCACGCAAACGAGATCGCGATCTGGGCCGGTGCGAGCTGGCTGTTTACCGCGCCTGTGAATGGCATGACCGTCACCGACGCGGCCGGGGCCGACTGGCGCTGGGATCAGACCGCCGGGCAGTGGGTCACGTGGAAAGCGGCCGCCGCTAAGGCCGGGCCGGTTCTGCTGGCATCGGAGGCCGAGGCGCTGGCCGGAACGGTGCTTGATAAGGCTGTGACACCGGCAACGCTGGCCAAAGCGCTCGGGAAAGGCGGCGACGGTCTGCCCTTGCACCTCGATCTTTCCAACGCAGGCGAGACCGCGCAGAGCATTCCTCAAGATGTGCCGACCCGGTGCGAAAACATGGTGCTCACTGATGGCAATCTCGCTGCGATGTGGGATGGCGCACGCTTCACGGTCGATGCGAACACGCTGGGCATTTATGGCGTTTTTAACCGTCTGAACACCTTTGGCGAAACCGGCGAAGGCGCGCAGACCTGGAAGAACGGAGCCAGAATCCAGGATTATCAGCTCTCGCCAAGCGCGGGCAGCGCGAACGTGGTGCCCTTTACGCATTTCGTGAAGATGCTGGTGCCCGGTGACTATCTGGAATTCTACCACAAGCATCAGTCGGACAGTGCCAAGGCAAACAACAACTCAAGCGCGCAGATCTATCGACTGCTGCCCTACACCCCTGTCGCATAAGAGGTCCCCATGACGATCAAGATCGAGGTATCGCTCGAGTTTCAGGCTACCGCCGCCCGCCTGCTACGCGAGGCAGGGTTCGCGCTGGACAGGATCGTGGGCAACGAGGTGTTTCTGACCGAGGGTGTCGCGGCCGAAGCCTACGCTGCCCTTGCAGACCTGCAAGCCGAGGCCGCCAGGGACGAACTGGCACAGGCCAAGGCGGACGCGCTGGGCGTGGCCCGACAGATCGCCGTTGATGTGCGCCAGCAGATCGCAGGGGCAGCAACGGTGCACCGGGCTTTGGCGTGGGCCGTCAAGATGCCCTACGCCATGGTCTGGGCCGCGCATGAGGCTGAGGGCGATCCCGATGGACCCTTTGCGCCCTTCGCCGCCGTGGCCGAGGCCGGGTTCCGGATCGAGGCGGATGTGACCGGCGAGACCGCCGTCGCGATCCGGGATCGGGCGATCGAGAAGAACCGCATGTTCTTCCAGGCCACCCAGCTTGTCGAAGGCATGGAGCGGCTGGCCGAGGATCGCATCCCGGCCGCTGCGGATGCGGCCGGGTTGCAGGCCGCGATCGCCGAGCTACAGACGCTCGAGGCGGCCGCCATGGACCAACTCGCCACGATCACCACAAGCTGACATGTGCCGCCCTGGATTTGAGGATCTGACGCCAATAGGGAAAAGGAGCCCATTGCTGCCGTTGCTCCAATTTCACGAGTTCGCAAACGAGGCATGATCGTTCGGCCCAATCCCGCGTTATCTCTAGACTTCACTGCCGAACAGAGCGGTATTCTCACTTCCACGGGAATCCGAAACGAGTGCGTTGCTATTCGAAATCGACTTTGACGCCTGCCATGCGAAAGATTTCGTTTGCGTAGAGGTAGTGCGACTTCCATTTTCTATCCCGCTCGGTGTCGCCCCCGAGGCTTGGCACCACTAGGCGTTTGATACCTGCTGCGACAATTGCTCGGGCGCAGTCCGCACAAGGATACAGTGAAGCATACATTGTTGTGCCGTGTAACGCCGCGCCCTTCGCAAGTGCCGAGCTAATGGCATTCCGCTCCGCGTGTTCCAGCATGAAGTATTTCCAATCTGGATCGCCCTCGATAGCCCGCAGGCTATCGGATTGTGACAACCCTAAAGGATTGGGGGGGGCGTTTACACCCTCTGACAATATCCGTCCATTGGCATCGACGATGACCGCGCCGACTTGACGGTGGGGATCGTGGCTGAACTCGTGGAGTTCGTTGCACCGTCGCAAAAAGTCGCTGTCAAGTTTCATCAGTTCCATGGCATATCGTTCGGAATAAGGAAGTCGAAGTTACTTTGAGAGGACCAAATGACGCTACTTGCGGGAAAAGAACTCGATAAAATGAAGTTCTTTCGAGAGGGTAACCCAAAAAAGCGCGCATCCAGCTTTGACCTCACGGTTGGCAGCATCTTCAACGATGAGGGACAAGAGATCGCCGGTCCATACAACCTGCAACCTAATGAGATGGTTCAGGTGACTTCCGCTGAGGTCTTTGGCCTTCCCGCTGACATTACCGCGCACGTATCCTACAAAACCAGCATGACGCACAAGGGTATTTGGGCCTTAACCGTTGGTGTCGTGGACCCGGGTTGGAATTGCCCAGTCTCCACTACCCTATTCAACTTCAGCAAGGTTCCCTTTGCGATCAGCAAGGGCGACGTGTTTTTGCGGGTTTCGCTCTTCAAGCATTCGCCAGTGTCGGAGCTCCAAGAGGGGCCTACCATTGAAGACTATGAAAAGGGAGTTCAGAAGACCGCCATGACGACCTTTGGGCGTCAGTTCTTGAATGCCGACAAGGTGGCTGAGAAGGCGGGAGAAGTTGCGATGGAAAAGATGCGCAATTCTGCGCTCACTTGGGTGGGTCTGGCTGCGCTTATTTTTGCGCTTCTGCAACTCGCTGTATCTTGGGTCTCGCCCGCTGTATTCGACGGCAGGCAGGCGACCTCGCAGTTGAGGGAAGAAATAGTTGAACTAAAGGCGCAGGTCGCGTCCCTCGCTGACAAGGTTCAAATCACAGAGGCTGCTTCGTCGGCAGGTGAAACGGCGCCGTTAGACAACGCAACTGATCCCGACGATACCAAGTCTGAGCCCACCAAGTGAAATGGCGGCATCCGCCGATGTAGGCTTGCGTTGGATCACAAATGCTCTGGTAGCCCGTAAACTCCCTCGGTGGAGCTGAGCAGCCCTACATGAGTGGTCCAGATTGAAAATTAGTGTATGATTGGCCTTTGGTCCATCGGTACGATTACTTCAGGCGCTGGTGGGCGGCAGCCCAGTGCACGGTGGTGTCGTTTGGTGTTGCAAGCTTCGCATTTGCAGCAGGCTTT
Source organism: Ruegeria sp. HKCCD8929 (assembly GCF_013031405.1). Classification (GTDB taxonomy): domain Bacteria; phylum Pseudomonadota; class Alphaproteobacteria; order Rhodobacterales; family Rhodobacteraceae; genus Ruegeria. The sequence continues at coordinate 73,182 of NZ_WPZY01000012.1, forward strand.
TTTGTATTCAGCGAACGGCAGCTGGTGACCCCCACGGGGGAACCGCCAGAGGAAAGGCGGGGCGCGAGGTGCAACTTTCTGACCAGGAACAACATCCGAGCACGAGGTCAGAATGCCCGCATCCTTCCTTCATGGCGTCGAGGTCATCGAGATCGACGCAGGCCCCCGTCCGATTCAGACGGTCAAATCCTCGGTCATCGGCATCGTGGGCACTGCGCCCGATGCGGATGCCGCCAGATTCCCGCTGAACACCCCGGTTCTGGTCGCAGGCTCGCGCCTCGAGGCGGCGGGGCTGGATACCGTCGGCAACAGCGCCGGCTCGCTGCCGGGCGCGATGGACGGCATCTTTGACCAGATCGGCGCTGTGGTGGTGGTTGTCCGGGTCGATGAGGGCGTAGACGAAACCGCCACGCTGGCCAATGTGGTTGGCGGCGTGAACGCAGGCACCGGCAATTTCGAGGGTGTGCACGCGCTGCTCGGCGCCGAGAGCGTGGTCGGGTTCTCGCCGCGCATCCTGATCGCACCGGGGTATACCCATCAGCGCCCCGGCGATCTGGCAAACCCGGTTGTGGCTGAGCTGCAGGGCATCGCCGAGCGGCTGCGCGCCGTGGTGATCGCCGACGGGCCCAACACCACCGACGACGCGGCCCAGACGGCCGCCGGCGATTTTGGTTCGGACCGCATCTACCTGCACGATCCCTGGTTCAAGGTGCAGGTGGGCGCGAACATCGTCGACCAGCCCCCCTCAGCCCGCATTGCGGGGATCATAGCCAGGACCGACAACGAGATCGGGTTCTGGGCGTCGCCTTCGAACAAGCTGGTGAACGGCATCATCGGCACCGCGCGCCCGGTCGATTTCAAGCTGGGCGATGCCAATGCGCGCGCTAACCTGCTCAATGAGAACAAGGTCGCGACCACGATCCGGCAGAACGGCTACCGGCTCTGGGGCAACCGCTCGCTGACCGCCGACACCAAGTGGCATTTCCTTTGCGTGCGCCGCACGGCGGATATCATCAACGACTCGCTCTTGCGCGCGCATCTCTGGGCCGTCGATCGCAGTATTACCAAGACCTATGTCGAGGACGTCACCGAAGGCGTGAACGCCTATCTGCGCGACCTGGTGGCGCTGGGCGCGATCCTCGGCGGCAAGTGCTGGGCCGATCCCGATCTGAATTCGGCGGCCAACATCCAGCTCGGCAAGATATTCTTCAACTTCGATTTCACACCGGTCTATCCGGCCGAGCACATCACCTTCCGTTCGCATCTGGTGAACGACTACATTCAGGAGGTTTTTAACTGATGGCCGCCAATGACATCCTCAAATATCTGAACCTCTTCGTCGACGGTCGCGGCTATGCCGGAAAGATCGAAGAGTACAACCCGCCGGATCTGACGGTATCGACCGAAGAGTTCCGCGCGGGTGGCATGGACGCGCCGATCGACATCGACATGGGGCTCGAAAAGCTGACCTGTTCGTTTGTCCTGCCGTCTTATGACGCGGACGTTCTGGCGCTCTTTGGCGTCAAGAGCGGGGCAGCGGTGCAACTCACCGCCCGGGGCTCGCTGGAAAGCCGGGACGGCACCACCAAAGCCGTGCAGCACAAGATGCAGGGCAAGATCATCTCGCTGGCGCGCGGCACATGGGGCTCGGGCAACAAGCCCTCGCTCACCGTAACCGTGAGCCTGACCTATTACAGCGAGATCGTGGGTCAGCGCACGATCAACGAGATCGACGTCATCAACATGGTGCGGATCATCGACGGCGTGGATCAACTCGCCGAACACCGCGCCAATATCGGCCTGTAACGCCCGGTCAAGACAGAGGGACCCATGGACACCAAGACCCACCACACCGAGCAGCCCGACGGCTCGATGCTGATCGACTTCACCGATCGCCCGCTGAACCTGGACGGAACCGACGTCAGGAAACTGACCATGCGCGAGCCCACCGTCGAGGATCAGATCGCGGCCAGGCAACACGGCGACGATAGCGCCGAGGCCGAGATCGCCATGTTCGCCAACCTGGTCGAACTGGCACCGGATCAGGTGCGCAAGCTGACAATGCGCCAATATGTGCGGCTTCAGGAGGCATACGCGGCTTTTTTGTCCTGAGCCGCGAGCAGGTGCGGGTGGGCGTGCTGCGGCTCGCCCATTTCACCGGCTGGGGTGCCGCCGAGATCATGGCGATGCCGACAAGCCGGTTTGTCTGGTGGGTAGAGGGGCTGCCGAAAGATGAGTAAAAACCAGCGCCTCAACGCATCGATTACCATCGGCTCGGTTCTCGAGCAGTCGGTGAAGAAAAACATCGGCTTTCTGCGCTCCGGGCTGAACAAGGTCGGCGAGTCCATCAAGGACGTGGAGCGCCGCCAGAAAGAGCTGTCCAAACAGCGCCGGGTTCTCGAGCGGCAAGGCCAATCGGTCGAACATCTCGACCGGGAATATGCCCAACTCGAGCGCCGGTTGCGGGACCTGCGCCGCGCGCAGGAGCGCTGGAACCGGGCGGCTGCCGCATCCCGTCGGGTGGGGTCCACATGGCGCGACATGCGCACCGAGGTCGGCCGCACCAGCCGCGCCGTGGTCCTCGGCGCCACATTGGCCGGTGGGGCGGTGTTCGGGCTTGCGGCGTCAACGGCCAAGCTCGGCGACAATGTTGCAAAGACCGCGGACAAGCTGGGCATCGGCACCACCCAATTGCAGGAGCTGCGCTATGCGGCCGAGCGCTCGGGCGTTGCCACGGCCTCTTTCGACACCGCGCTCGAGAAGATGCAGAAGAACCTCGGCGAGGCGGCCGGGGGCACCGGTACCGCCAAGGACGCGCTGAAAGACCTCGGCCTTGCCGCCGAGGATCTGATCGCGCTCTCACCCGATGAGGCGCTTGGCATCATTGCCGATCGCATGAGCCAGGTCGAAACGGCGGCCGAGCGGGCCGCGCTGGCCAATGATATCTTTGGCCGCTCGGGCGTGGGCATGATCAACATGCTGCGCGGCGGTTCCAAGGGCCTGTTACAGCTTCGCGCGGATGCCCGCCGCACCGGCTATGTGCTGTCCGAACAGGCCGCCCGGGACGCCGAGGTGTTCCAGGACACGTTGCTCGACACCCAGCTTGTCATGAAAGGCCTCAAGAACACGGTGGGCGCCGAGTTGATGCCGGTCGTGACCCGGGCCATGCGGCAAATCGGCGACACGCTGGTCGAGAACCGGGAAGACGTGAAGCGCTGGGCGGATGGTTTTGCCGATTTTGTCGATCGGGCCTTGCCGGTGGTGGGCGAGATCGTCACCGGCATGGGCAAGGTTGGCGGGGTGATCGGCGGCGTGGTGTCGACCATGGCCGATCTGGTCGGCGGCTGGGAGAATTTTGGCATCGTCATCGGCACCGTGCTGGCCGGAAAGACCATCGCAACAGTGGTCAAGTTCGGCTCAGCAGTGTTCAGCCTTGGCCGCGCCATGTGGGCGCTGGTGGGCGCCGGGCCTCTGGTGGCCGGGGCGATCCGCGCGATCGGTGCGGCGATGATCGCAAACCCGATCGGCGCCACCATCGCGGCAATCGCCGGGGGCGCGGCGCTGATCTACACCAATTGGGAGAAGATCGAGCCGCATCTGAAACCGGTCATCGAGTGGCTGGGCGACAAGCTCCTGTGGCTCTGGGACACTGCCGCAAGGCCAGTGATCGACGGTCTGAAGGACGGCGTTGCCGGGATCGGTGAGGCGTGGGGCGGGCTGCAATCATCCCTGGGCGCGGTGCTCGACTGGATCGGCGAAAAGTTCGAGTGGGTGCTCGGCAAGATCCAACCGGTGACCGACGGGTTGAAATGGGTCAAGGAGACCGGCGGGGCGGTTCTGGGCAGTCTGGGCATCGGCGATACGCAAGTGTCCAGCTCGGCGGCCAATGTCAGCCAGGCCCCGGCAGGGGTGGGACCGAACCGCCGCTTTGCGCTGGGCGGGGCCTTCACGCGTGGTCCGATCATGGTTGGGGAGAGAGGCCCTGAGCTGCGGTTTGAGAACCGGGCTGGCTTCATCGCCAACACCCGCGCCTTGCAGCACATGTCCGACAGGGCCGCACAGGTGAATGCGCTGTTCTCCAAATCCGCGACACCGGCACGGGGTGGCGGCGGATCGGGCAGCGTGGTTCAGCACATCACCTACACGATCAACGCGGCCGGTGCGTCGGCGCAGGAGATCATGCGGCTGGTGGATGAGAAAGCCCGCAAGGCAGCTGGAAACGGGCTCTATGACCGCGCGTCCGCGATCGGGCCTTATGGGAGGTAGGCCATGGCCGACGTGATGCTGCAGCTCGGGGTTTTCCAGTTCTCGATCGACACCGCCACCTATCAGCGCCTGAACCGGTCCACCGAATACCGCTGGGCCCGGCAGCCACGCATCGGTGGCAATGACGCGATGCAGTTTACCGGCTACGGGCCCGAGACGATCGAGATCGAGGGGGTGATCTATCCGCATTTCCGGGGCGGCCTGAAACAGATCGACAAGCTGCGCACCCAAGGCAGCATTGGCATTCCCCTGCCGCTGATCTCTGGCATCGGCAAGGTGTTGGGCCTGTGGGTGATCGAGGCAGTGACAGAGGGGCAGGAGGTGTTTGCGGCTCAAGGCATCCCGCACCGGCAAGACTTCAGCATGAGGATGGCGCGTTATGACGGTGGTCTCAGATCATTTCTACGTCTCTAAAGAGGGCGACGTGCTCGATCAGATCGTGACCGCCTGGTACGGCGACACGGGCGGGCAAAAACTCGAGGCGGTGCTTGCCGCCAATCCCGGGCTGGCCGCATTGGGCGCGGTGCTTGGGGCAGGGGTGCGCATTGCCCTGCCGGATCTGGCATCCGACACCCAGACGGAGACCGAGCAGCTATGGGGCTGACAGACTTCCGGCCGCTTCTGCGCGTGGTGGTGAACGGCGCGCCGCTGTCGGCGCTGGTGTTCAGCCAGGTCTCGTCCGTGCGCGTCACCGATGTCGCGGGCTTTGTATCGGACACGGCCGAGGTGACCTTTGCCAATGTCTCGCCCGTGTCCCGCTTTGCCATGCCGGAACCGGGCGCCGAGATCGAAATTGCGCTTGGCAATCTGGGTGCCTTCAAGTCGATGGGCCTCTATATCGCCGATGAGGTCGAGGAATCGAGCCCGCCGCGCGCGATCACCGTGACCGGCCGCGCCAAGGCGCAAGGCGAGACGTCGAGTGGCTTCGCCCCGATCCAGCAGCAGAAAACCCGAACCTGGCCCGCCGGAATGACGCTGAAGGCGCTCGCCGATACCATCGTGGCCGAGAACAACCTGAAATCGGGTGTCACCGAGGCGGCGGCCGCGATCGTGCTTGGCCATATCGACCAGATCGACGAAAGCGACCTGTCGGTTCTGACCCGCGTCGCCCTGCTGCACGATCTGGTGGCAAAGCCGGCCGGTGGTCTGTTGTTTCTCGGAAGGCGAGGGGACGCGCGCAAGGCGTCGGGGGGATCAACACCCACCGTCGCGCTGTCCGAGGGCGACGTGTCGCACTGGACCATGCGGCGCGGGCTGGGTGAAGTCGCAGGCACCGTCATCGCCACCTATCGCGATCTGAACCTGAAACAGGACATCGAGGTCAAGATCGGCGACAAGGACCCGGTGCGTCGCTTGCGCCAGCGCTTCAGGTCTGAGGCCGAAGCCCGGACAATTGCCGAATCGGAGGCCCGTCGCGCCAGCCGGGCAAAGGAAACGCTCGAGATCGAGCTGCCGGGAAATCCGAGCATCGTCGCTGAGGGCAAGGTTGCGCTGACCGGGTTCAGCTCGGCAGCAAACGGGGAGTGGCTGGTGGTGTCTGTCACGCATTCGGTGTCAGAGGAGGGGTATGTGACGTCGGTGCGCGCCGAGCGGGTGGAGTAGGCTCAATCGAGGCAAAAAACACAGCGTTTAGTGCTGGTCATTCGCGAACTCCGTTGCGAGATCACGGCGGTAGTCGCCCAAGTGATTCCAGCTAGTTCCCGAGGCATGTCGCAAGCAGCCAAAATTCAGCGCTGCCTCATGCCAGGATGGCATGGCTTTTTATTCCGATGTGGGCCCGGCATTCGAAATTCAGACTGTACGCACGTCCGCCATAAATGCTTCCACCGTCAGTACGTGGTTTCGGATATTCTTAGAGTATTTGCTAATTTGACCTTCTGGCACAACAAGGCGGATACCGGCATCCGTTATCAGCTTAAACTGCGCCTCTGACACACCTTCTTGCAATGTCAGCAAATGACGCGTCGGCAGATCGGCGCATTCCTCGGTGACTTGCCGCCACCGGTCACGTAACGTCGTTTTCACTGCCAGCATGCGTACCCGCTGACGCGGGTACGCACTATCCAGATAGGCAGTCTCGTTTGGGAATAGAAAATCGGGATTGTTCCCAGCCTTTGGTTGGTAGGTGAAGTCCCGGTTTTCCTGAAACGCCTCTTCGATCAGGATTTCCCGCATATGCAATTCAAGCGACTTGCCAGAACGGGCTTTGCGACGTTGCAGGACAGTCTGCGCAGCGGCAAGGAAGTCGGAAATAGTGGTGAACCCCGCTTGGGCACGAGGAAGCTCCACAGCTTCTTCCAGCGATTGAAAAAGCTCGAACTCGCAATCCCGACGGCGCAGCAAGCGCTTGTCCACCGCCAGTTCATTGTCGGGCCGCAATTCGATGACTTTTTGAATTATCTCAGCGCCACTAGGAAACTTTGTAAGCCACTCCGGTGGTAGCTCTTGCCGTGCCAATCGACAATCTGCCCGGACTGCGGATTGCAGAAGCGCCAGAAAACCGCCATCGGGCGGCCATGTTGTCCAGCGACCTGGCTCGACGGGGCCGGTCTCGCGCTCGACCACGTCTTCTTCAACTTCATTCCGGCAAATCCAAACGTTGCAGGTTTCGGCGTCGCCGTTTTCGCCGAATCTGAACGCAAATACTGCGAGTGCCCCGGTACTCTCTGGATCAAGTATTGCTGAAGAGGCACCGCCGAAATTCGTAAGTCGCGTCTCGTCGCGAGGGCGCTTGGGTTTAGGAACCTTCCAGTATTTGTTGTTGTACCACGTTGCCGTAACTCGTCTGACATCCGGGTGGGAATCGACACTAAGCTCAATTTCGGCCTTTGCATTGGCGTGCGTGTGTTTCTCGAGCGAAGGAAAAAGCCGAAAGAACACTCTCTTGGGAACATATGGTCCGGCCTGATGAGATCCATTAGCCAGTGTGTCGTTGCCGGAAAGACGCTTCACATACCAAAAACAGCCCTCTGAGTGTTCGTCCAACCAGTCCGCCAAATCCATATTACTGCCCCTCAATCAAACTCGCCGGCAATCTCGCCCGTTTCTGCGCCGGACGCGAGCCACTCTTCGATTCTGTCTAAAGCCGTGGGTAGATCAAGACGCCCTTTACCCACAAGCGCACATTCCCACACGACAAATTGCCGCCAGTCCGACGCCAGAAGTGCAGCGGTTACTTCTTTATCGCGCTCAGCATTGCGAGCCAGCTTCGCTCGCCAGAATTCCGCATTGTCACCGCCGGGTTGCTTGAACCGCGGGCAATCGTGCTTGTGCCAAAAACAGCCGTGAACGAATACCGCTGCCCGGTATTTTCTCATCGCCAGATCGGGTTTCCCTGGAAGGGACGTATTTAGTCGGAACCGATAGCCCGCGCGATGCAGAACTGAACGCAACAGCCTTTCAGGCTTCGTGTCCCTCCCTCTGATAGCCGCCATATTGCGGCTGCGTGTTTCCCGGTCATGAACGTCTGTCAAGCGTCCCCAAGCGCCTCCCGCGCAGACTCGGTCACGCTTGCAACCTCTGCGATGTGAGGCAGCATCAACTGCGCCACATCTGTCGCTACGGGAGCGACAACGGCGTTGCCAAACTGCTTGTAGGCCTGCGTATCCGAAACTTTGATCTTAAACTTGCTTTCACCCGGCTTGTCGAATCCCATCAATCGTGCGCACTCACGTGGCGTGAGGCGACGGGGTGAGCCGCTGGGGCGGCGGATCAAGATTTCAGAGCCATCCTTGTAGTACCGTGCAGAGAGGGTTCTGGCCACGTCTTCAGGGCTGTTCAGTCCAAATCCGAAACCGTTGCCAGCCGCCCGGTGCTTTTCAGCATACCGTTGTAGGTAGTTCCACAAGTGTTGGGTCAAAACATACTTGTCCGACACTTTCGCCTTCGGGCCGGTCGTGAAATGCCCTTCGGCTTTTTCTGTTCCGTCTTCCGGATGCAGAATGGTGGACAGTTTGGGCCCGCTCAATGGGTCACGATCCTTTAAGGATTGCAGGCTGAAGCCCTTGATGCCACGTTCGCGCGGGAATCCTACAATGAAAATGCGCTGGCGGTGCTGCGGCACCCACGACTTGGCGTCAAGGATCATTGGGAAGATGTCGTATTTTAGTTCCTCTTCCAGTGTATGTCGGATCACACGAAAGGTGCGTCCCTTGTCGTGGTTCGCGAGATTACGAACATTTTCCAACAGGATGGCTCTCGGGCGGTGGTGTTCGACGATACGCGCCACATCAAAGAACAGATTACCTTGATCTTCACATGCAAACCCGTGAGGGCGCTTCAAGGCATTTTTTTTTGACACACCAGCGATGGAAAACGGCTGACAAGGGAATCCCGCCAACAAGACTTCGTGCTGTGGAATGTCAGTTTCGCTGACTTCGGTAATGTCGCCCGCAATTTCGTCGTCGGTTTCACCGTAGTTTTGCGAATAGGTTATGCGGGCGTACTTGTCCCACTCTGAGGTGAAGACGCATTCACCACCAACGCCGGTTTCCATGTCGAATGCGCGGCGCAAACCGCCGATTCCGGCAAATAGGTCAATGAACCGGAAAGAAGGTTCGCCAGCAGGTTTTTTCGGTGCAAGTTGGGCAGCAAGTAGTTTCTCAATTTCGGCAGGCTTTGGACCACCCTTGCCTTCTTCCCAGTTGTAGACGGTTCGGTTTGGACGACCAAGAAGCCCCGCGACTTCAGGGACACTCAGGCCTGTTTGTTCGCGAATCTCGGTGAAGTTCATGCCCCTGCTCCTTGTTATGCTCTGGGAATCTCAGTGCCATATTGGCAGGAGAACATCAAGTGAACGTAACCGATGACGAGGCATTATCTGGCGTTTTGCTGGCGGCGAGGCACAAGATGGCGATAGGGTACTGAGTTCCAACTCTTTCGCAAGACGGGAAACCGCCAGAGGAAACAGGCCGTAAATTGGTGCACCGTGGTTGAGAAAAACAGGGTTGGTCATGTCTTGTTGGCCACTGAATTCAGAGGATGGGCATGACGCTAGTTGAGTGGTTCAAGCTGCTGTGGCCAGTTGGAGTCACACTGGTGGTTTTTGGCGTGCGCCTCGAGGTGGGCCAGGTGCTCAACAAGCACCGATGGAAGACCGTCGAGAAAGAGATCGAGCGCAACAGCGCCGAAACTGAGAAGGACGTCAACGCCCTTCACGCCCGTATTTCCCGGCATGAGGCCCAGACCAACAGCACCCTTTCGGAGATCCGGAACGACATTAAGACGCTGCTGGCGAGGGGCATATAGGCGAGTTAACCGCGGCTAAAATTCAGCTTCGCCCCCGCAACGGGATTACTTTAGCCTCTGAGCCCGTGACGAATTCCGCCCATTTCTGCATGAGGATGTGCCGCTTATCCAGCAGATCTGAGCGGGCATATGATCGCTCGACTTTGTTGCCGATCACATGCGCAAGCGCAGTTTCCGCGACATCGTAGCTGGCGGCGTCGGTGTCCTGCACCCATGAGCGAAACGAAGTGCGGAACCCATGCGGGCGGCCTTTCTCTCCCAATTTTCCAAGTATTTTTATCTGAGCCTGAACCGTGATGCAGCCCTTTCTTGGACTCGGAAAGAGGTGGTCGGAAACCGCATCGGCCTTACACTCTTCAAGCAACCGTAGGGCCTCGTCTGATAGGGGAACACGGAAGTCGGAAACCTTGCCGCGCTGTCCCTTCATTCGATCTGCCGGGATAGTCCACACATCCCCGTCAAATTCATCGAAGCGGGCGCCGCGCACACCGTCACCTCGTGCGGCTGTAAGGATCGCCCAACGAAGCGACCGATGAACCGGTGTGGGTTTGTGCAACCTGGCGTATAGATCCGGGATATCCTGCCATGGTGTGGCAACGATAGGTGTGACAACTTGATCATAGTGCCCGAGCATGTGTCGGGCGGCATCAACCGTGAAAGGGTCGACCTCGTATCCCATCAGCTTCGCTTGATGGAATATCTTTCTTGTCCGATACAGCGCCTTATCGGCTGTCTCGTGTTTGGTTTTCCAGATAGGTGCTATGGCATCGCGGATGTCTGTCTGATGAATTTCGGAAAGACGTTTGCGCCCGATTTTCGGTATCACATGCACTTTGACCGGTGAGAGCCATCGTCCTCTTGTGCCATCACCTCGGAGACCGCCCCGGATGGCTTCAAATACCGCTACGGCCATGTCTTCGAACAAGGGATCATCCTTGGCCAGTTGTGTCAGTTCATCGGCGCGCACACGCTCGCGCTCGCTGATCGGATCTTTGCCGCCTTGCAGAATGTGCTGCCAATAACCCCGCTGTTTGCGGGCCTCTGCCAGTGATACCTCGGGGTAGCTGCCCAGACCCATTTCCCGCCGCCGCTTTGCGAATGAGTAGCGGTATATCCACTTTCCGCCGGCACCTTTTTTGGTCAATCGGAGCCCGCCGCCGTCTTCGAGCTTCCCGTCTGGCGCATTCTTTATCGCCACCGCCGTTAGTTTGTTGATGCCGCCTGCCATTCCTAGCCCCCCAGATGGCCCCCCAGAAAGTGGGGGGCTGTGTTGCGCCCGCTTGAGGCGGATTGAGACACTTATCGCTTTATATCGCTGTATTTAAAGGGCTAATTGGACGGGATGCAACGGCCTGAAACGCCGGTAACGTGCACTTCACCCGCACCATTCGATCCTTGATGCTCAGAGTGCCGTTTGTCTTGCGTAGTTTGCGGTCGCAGACCTGCGTGACGGGCCGGTCGTCCGGGGTGCAGTTTCCCCGGTCAAGCGGCATTCAGTTCAATGCGCAGCCTCACAACTTCACCGGGATTTTCGGTGTATCGGTTTTCGCCTAAGCGGAGAGTCGCTGGTGTTCGCGCGGATTGGCGAAACATTGCCGATTGGGGGCGCAAAATTGCATAACGAGTATTTGCTCTGCGCACAGTTCGGCAGGCAGAATTCGTTTGGGCCTTGCAGATGGCTTCTGCGAAAGCAATCCAAATGCCTAATAAAAAAGCATATTCGACATTAAGACTCAGAAATCCCTGTGGCTGAATTGCAATGATTGCCCAACATGGCGGGGTGACCTCTGGAACCGCGCCGGCTCACGCACAAGTGAGCATTACCGGAAACCTGAACTGTTCATGGTGAAGCAAATGACTTCCAATCTGAAAATTACCACTGCTGTTGCGCTTCTCGCCGCCAGCACCGCAAGCCCGGCGGCGGCAGAGTTGAAATATGAGAATAACTCGGGGGGCTATGTCCTGATTTACGGGCAGCTCAACCCGGCCATCATCTCGGTCGATGACGGGGAACAGACCGAGACCAATCTGCTGGACAACGACCTGTCCCGCAGCCGCGTCGGCCTGCGCCTGATGCAGCCTTTCGGCGCCAATGAGTTCGGGTTCCGTTTCGAGACGGGGCTGGGGTTGCCGAACTCGACCGAAGTTGACCAGAACGGATCCTTCTACAGCGGCTGGAGCAGGGAAGATCTGCGCCATGTCGATTTCTGGCTGGAAGGCGACTGGGGCCGGTTTTCGGCGGGTCAGGGCAGCATGGCGTCCGATGGCGCAGCCGAGGCCGACCTGTCCTATGTCGGAACGGCGCTCTATTCCTTCCTGGCAGACTCGAACAACAGCTTCATCTTCCGCGATCCGGCTGGTGTGCTGAGCGGTCCGACCGTGGGGGGGATCACCGACAGCTTTGACGGCTCGCGCCGCGCGCGTGTCCGCTATGACACGCCGGAATTCAGCGGGTTCACTGCCAGCGTCGCCTGGGGGCAGAACGTGCTGACTTCGGGCGATGACCGCGACTATTACGACGCCGCGCTGCGTTACGCCAATGAGTTCGGCGGTGCCGACTTCTCGGCGGCTGTCGGCTATCAGGTACGCGATGATGACGGCACCAAGCGCTCGGATGTTGTAGGGTCGGCCTCGGTCCTGCTGCAGAGCGGGCTCAGCTTCACCGTGGCGGGCGGCTCTCGCGACGATGATGCGGCGGGTGCCAGCGACCCCAGCTACTACTATGCAAAGGTGGGGTATGAGGGCGACTGGTTCTCGTTCGGCAAGACGGGTGTGGGCGTGCATTACTATGACGGTTCGGACTTCAACCTGGATGGTTCGTCCACCACGGGCTGGGGCGTCGGCGCGGTGCAGAAGGTCGAGAGCATCAATACCGATGTCTACTTGACCTACCAGGAATACGAGTACGAGGATTCCGTCGCCAACTATCAGGATCTGAGCACCTGGGTGCTGGGCGCCAAGTGGCAGTTCTGATCAGCTGCCGCGCCTGAATATCGCGATCTTTAGCGCGCTCCGGCCGATGCCGGGGCGCGTTTTTCCTTGCCCGGAGTTCAAATGCTGTTGCAGGCCGCGCAATGCCCCTTGCACCGGCGGGTCAGGGCAAATAGAAGGCGTCAAATTTGCTTTGGCGCGCCGCCCGGCGCGCCCCGAATCCTATGGGGAACACGAGATGCAGGTCACCGAGACGCTGAACGAAGGTCTGAAACGCGGCTACAACATCGTCGTCACTGCTGCCGAGCTGGACGATAAGGTCAACGAGAAGCTGACCGAGGCGCAGCCGGACATCGAAATGAAGGGGTTCCGCAAAGGCAAAGTACCGATGGCCTTGCTGAAAAAGCAGTTCGGCCAGCGCCTGCTTGGCGAAGCGATGCAGGAGAGCATCGACGGTGCCATGAACAAGCATTTCGAGGACAGCGGTGAGCGTCCGGCGCTGCAGCCCGAGGTCAAGATGACCAACGAGGACTGGAAAGAAGGCGACGACGTGCATGTCGAGATGGCCTATGAGGCGCTGCCCGAAATCCCCGAGGTCGATCTGAAGTCGATTGAGCTGGAAAAGCTGGTGGTCAAGGCAGACGATGCTGCCGTGGACGAGGCGCTTGGCAATCTGGCCGAAACCGCGCAGGACTTCAAAGCGCGCCGCAAGGGCTCGAAAGCGAAAGACGGCGATCAGGTGGTGATGGATTTCGTCGGCAAGGTCGACGGTGAGGCATTTGACGGTGGCTCGGCCGAGGATTACCCGCTGGTTCTGGGCTCGAACAGCTTCATCCCCGGCTTCGAAGAGCAACTGGTCGGCGTCAAGGTCGAGGAAGAGAAAGAAGTCACCGTGACCTTCCCCGAGGAATATCAGGCCGAGAATCTGGCGGGCAAAGAGGCCGTGTTCACCTGCACCATCAAAGAGGTGAAGGAACCGGTTGCCGCCGAGATCAATGACGAGTTGGCTCAGAAATTCGGGGCCGAGGATCTGGCCGCGCTCAAGACCCAGATCTCGGAGCGTCTGGAAGCCGAATATGCCGGTGCTGCCCGTGCGGTGATGAAGCGCGGCCTGCTGGACGTGCTGGACGAGAAGGTCTCGTTCGACCTGCCACCGTCGCTGGTGGACGCCGAGGCCAAGCAGATCGCGCATCAGCTGTGGCACGAGGAAAACCCGGATGTGGAAGGCCACGACCACGATCCGATCGAGCCCACTGACGAGCACACCAAGCTGGCCGAGCGCCGCGTGCGTCTGGGCTTGTTGCTGGCCGAGCTGGGCCAGAAGGCCGAGGTTGAGGTCACCGATGCCGAGATGACCCAGTCGATCATGCAACAGGCCCGCCAGTATCCGGGTCAGGAGCGTCAGTTCTTCGAGTTCATCCAGAAGAACGCGCAGATGCAGCAGCAGCTGCGGGCGCCGCTCTTCGAAGACAAGGTCGTGGATTACGTGTTCGAACTGGCTCAGGTTAGCGACAAGGAAGTCGGCAAGGAAGACCTGCAAAAGGCCGTTGACGCGCTGGAAGAGGAATAATCCTCTTCCCCCTTCATTCTTTTCCGTCCGTAGAAACGGGCAATAAAAAAGCGGAGCCGTCTGTAATGCGACGGCTCCGCTATTTTGCTTTTGTCCTCACGAGGTGAGGGGGTCAGGCCTCATGAGCAAAAGCACGGGGGGTCTGGAGTAGTGTTTGTCTCTGTTCGGGCGTGAACGTGTCGGACAGGGCCTCGATCAGGTCCAGGACTGCCTGAACCTCATTCTCAGTCTGTGCCGCGCGCATCTGCTCGACAAAGTACGTTTCAAGTGTGCTGAGGGGTTTGTGGTCCCGGTTTGCCGGGCTCATTTGGGTTACGTCCACCTGTGCGGGGGCGTTTCTGCTCTCAAATAATTCCAATGCTTCGTTCTCGTCCAAGAATACGTCGTGGGTGATGCCTGCAAATTCACGGACCCGGTTGATGCGTTCCTCGCTGCAATCCAGCAGCGCGGCCAAGGCGTTCACCTTGCCCATGGGCACCTCGTTGCCCACGTAATCGTAGGGCGCGTTGTTCGAGCGCTTCAGCACCCGATTCATCACTGGGTCGATGACCGTAATGATGTCTTTGATACCGGCGCTGCGTGCGAATTCGAGCGAGCCGATCATGAGTTCGCAAGTGGCGTAGGATACCGAGTTGCGGTCCTTGCCGCGGTTCAGCCGTTGAGTGTCGACGCAGAACCGGGTGGATTCCCAGACGCTGACGCTGCGGATCGGTGGTTCTCCACACAGGATATCCGAGAAGACGTCTGACAACATGTGAGGGCCGGTGGTCTGCAAGGCGCGAACCGCTGCGACGACATTCCCCCCATCGTCCAGGCTCACGACATATACAGGATCCAGGTGGTCGAACGCGTCGATTTCCTTGCCATCTTCGATCTGAACTTCCCAGCCGAGGCGATCCCCAAACACCCTGGCACGAAGCTCAAACATCTCATCTAAGACACCGCGGAACACATGCTTGTTTAAAGCATCGATAACGATGATCATTTATATTTCCCCCTTCGAGTGGTTTGTAGTGAGCCAATCGTTACCCAACTCGACGGTCGAGACTATTGGGGATTTCCCGTAATTCTGTGATTTTCTGAAGGGAACGTAGGGTCAGCCCGGGAAGATAAGGCCGATTCCAATGGCTCTGCCGACCGCCTGGGGCGTTGTCAGAGCGTTTAGCTTCTCGCGGCTGGAACGCAAGTGCACTTCGACCGTGCGGTGCGAAATCGACAGAATATCGCCGATATCCTGCTGCGACTTACCTGCTGCAACCCATTGCAATATTTCAACCTCGCGGCTGGACAGGGTCGGGTGGTACAGGATCTGGTTCAGCGAGTCCGAGGTAATGACCGAGTCGTGGATGTGAACGGCCATGGACTGAAGATCGCCGATCACATGGCTGACGAGCTTCTTCCACTCTTCCCTCGAGCAATCGCGGGTGGCGCTGAGCAGGCCGACATCCCCGTACGGTCCGCGGACCGGGATGGTGATGCCCTGATCGCCAATGCCAAAGTCGTTGGCGTCGCGGAACACTTTCTGAAAATCGGGACTGCGCTCAAGCCGGCTCCAATCAACCGGAGCGATCGAACGCTGACTCATGTGAAGCGTCGGGTCGATCATCTGGAAACCTTGTTCCTGATAATGGTTCTTCCACCCATCATCATAGGTCACATGTCCATGAATGGACCCGGCCGCCGGGTTCAGCCCGGCATAAGCCGCATGGTCCATTTCGAACTTGTCGCACACCTGCTTGAGAAACTCAGTATACTGAGTTTCTGGCTGGGGAAGGGTGCTAAGATCAATGATTTCCATTTTGACTTTTTACCGACAACTTTGGCCACCAGCATGACATAATTGCGGCAACATGTTGCCAAAGCCACGTCGCGCGTGACATTTCCCTCACGTCAGGAAGAACAGCACACTTTTTCACCTGAGGCAAGTTAATGCTATGTCAGGTAAAAATGGCGACGGTTAGGGTTTCGTTTGCGTCACCGATTGTTTCATTGCCGAAGTGGCAGGCGAAAAAAAGCCCCGAGAATAGTATAAAGCCGCGCCCAAAAGCCCGGCCAGAGGGCTGTCAGAAGGTGCATTTTTCGGCCCCGTGCCAGAGAATTGTGGCGACAGACCGCTCGGGAAAACCGCATGATCAGCTGCGATTATAGCCGATTCCATTGGCCCGATTGAGGCCTCTTTTGTGGCGAGATTTCTATCATTTCTGACGGATGAAAATCCGGATGGCACGCCTTACGGTTTGACCAGCCCGGTCTCTACAAGCATCCCGCGCGCCTTGGCTTCGGGGTAGTAACCTTTGGCATACAGAAAGATCGCGCGGCTTTGGTCGCCGTCAGCCAGCAGCCAGGCGCCCCGCAGGTATTTGCCCGCAAACTCAAGATTGGTGTCGGCATCCAGCAGGCCCTCGGCATTGCCCTTGTAGCCCATCGAGCGGGCAGTGGCGGGCAATATCTGCAACAGGCCATAGTAGGGACGGTTGACCGCCCAGGGCCGGTGCGTGCTTTCGCGGATGGCCAGCTTGTGGACCAGTTCGCGGGGTAGCTCGTAATGGTCCGCCCATTTGTTGATGGATGCCCGAAGCTCCGGTGTTTCATTGGGATAAAGGGGCGGGTCGAACGGTTCACCCCGGCTGCTCAGACGCTCGCTTTTGGCGCTGCAGGCAGACAGCATTGTGGCGCAGAACAGGCCGATTGCGGTTCGACGGGTCACGTGAGTCATGGGGCACCTCCAACTGAACGGGCATCCTAACCGCAGGTTGCCGGAGTGAAAACCGGGCATGCGAAGCAATTTGCCGGAATTTGCCGACAACGCGACGGAGTGTCCGTGCCGTGGCACACGCAAACAAAAAAAGCCGCGCAGAATATCTGCGCGGCTTCTTGATCTTTGCGGGGCGCGAAATCAGGCCTTGGTTTCGTCGTCCTCGGCAGGCGCCTCTTCGGCGGGTGCCTCTTCAGCGCCTGCGGCCAGCTCTTCATCTTCCGCGGCAGCGGTACCGATGTCGTCGAACAATTCGGCGATCTCGAACTCGGCGGCAGCCTCTTCCTCGGCGGCCAGTTCCTGGATCGACTTGCCCGACGCCTGCAGTTCGGCTTCTTCTTCCGAGCGTGCAACGTTCAGTTTGATCTCGACCTCGACCTCGGGGTGCAGCTTGACGGCGACCGAGTGCAGACCCAGCTCCTTGATCGGCGCGATCAGGGCGATCTGTTTCTTGTCGACGGTGAACCCAGCCTCGGTTGCGGCAGCGGCGGCGTCACGCGGGGTGACCGAGCCGTAGAGCGATCCGGCATCCGATGCCGAGCGAATCACGATGAACTGTTCGCCATCGAGTTTCCCGGCCAGCGCTTCGGCTTCTGTCTTGGTTTCCAGGTTGCGCGCCTCAAGCTGCGCTTTCTGGGCCTCGAACGATGCCACATTTGCATCCGATGCGGTCAGCGCCTTGCCCTGGGGCAGCAGGAAGTTGCGGGCGTAGCCGGGCTTGACGTCGACGACGTCGCCCATCTGACCCAGTTTCGCAACGCGTTCCAGAAGGATAACTTGCATGATCAGTTCCTCCTTACTTCACGGCGTAGGGCAGCAGGGCGAGGAAGCGGGCGCGTTTGATGGCGCGGGCCAGTTCACGCTGCTTCTTCGCCGACACGGCGGTGATGCGCGAGGGGACGATCTTGCCACGCTCAGAGATGTAGCGTTGCAACAAACGGGTGTCCTTGTAATCGATCTTGGGCGCGTTCTCACCCGAGAACGGGCAGACCTTGCGGCGGCGGAAAAACGGTTTTGCAGCCATGGTTTAATGTCCTTTCGTCAGGCGTTGATCAACGGCGGTCGCGGCGCGAGTCACGCTCGTCACGCTTCTGCATCTGGATCGAGGGGCCCTCGGCGTGGCCATCGACCTTGATGGTCAGAACGCGCATGACGTCGTCGTGCAGGCGCATCAGGCGTTCCATTTCCTGAACGGCGCCGGCGGGGGCGTCGGTTTTCAGGAAGGCATAGTGGCCCTTGCGGTTCTTGTTGATCTTGTAGGCCATCGTCTTGACGCCCCAGTACTCGCTGTCGACGACTTGGCCGCCGTTGTCCGCGAGGACGGTGCCGAAATGTTCGACGAGGCTTTCCGCCTGCGCGTTGGACAGGTCCTGACGCGCGATCATGACATGCTCATAGAACGGCATGTGTTCTCCTGTTTATGTCGAGGCGCATTTCAAAGGCGGGGCCATTTTCCTTTCGCGACCCTGCCACGAGAGACTGCGCGGTTCATGAAACTTTGCGAAAGGATGGCCCCGTATACACGTCTGGTCGCCACGGGCAAGCCCTGATCGCCTGCCATCAAGGTGCCGTCCAATTTCCCCGACCCCGCCCAATTGCTGACGCTTTTCGGCTCAAGGTTGTGCATATCCCGGCAGAAGCCTGGACCAAAGAAAAACCTCGCATCAAGGGCGTAGAACGATGACCGCGATTGATACCAACCTCACACAGCAGCCGGAGCAGGCACCGGCGTATGATGACTCCGTACCTGTGATGATCACTTTCGCCACGAACTGGCGGGCGCGGGTTTTCATGTTCAGGGTCCTTGGTGCCGTATTGGTGCTGAGTGGCTTTGCCATGTGGCTGCTGCCCAGCGCGCTGGACGCCGCCGAAGTCGGTGTCTTCAAACTGGGTGCGTCGGCCCTGTTTGTCTTCGTCGGCATGGTGCTGTTGACCATGAAGCGGGTCACAAATCGCCCCGATGCCTATTTCGATCCGGTCCGCCGCGAGTTGCGGGTTCTGCAAAAGAACGAAAACGGCCGTCCCGAGACGGTCATGCGCCGCAGCTACGACACGCTGGGCAGCGCGCGGTTCTCGGACCGGCAGGTCGAGCTGTTCAACATCGATGGCAGCCTGCTGATGCGGTTGCCGGTTGAATCGAAAGAAGTTCTCCACGCGCTGAAAACCCAGTTGACCGGGGCGGTTGCCATTTCGGCCTGAACATCGGCGGTGTTCATCCAAGAACAGACCCTGTGAAGGAATGAGGGTTGCCTGCCGCCCCAAGGCGACACATCTTCAGACACTACGCGGCCGATAATCGGCCGCGTATCTGTAGATTCTTAGTGGAGCCCCTCTGATGAAGACCACCCTGCTTGCTGCTGCCCTGGCCACCGCCGCATCCGCCGCACTGGCCGCCCCCGAAAAATATGTCCTTGATTCAAGCCACAGTCAGGTTGTGTTCACCTACAACCATCTGGGCTTTTCCACTACAACCGGCATGTTCTCGGGCTTCGCGGGCGAGATCATGTTCGATCAGGAAGACCCCGCTGCTTCCAGCGTCAGCGTCTCGATGCCCGTGACGTCCATGTTGACCGGCTGGGAAAAGCGCGAAGAGCATTTCATGTCCGAGGACTTCTTTGGCGCCAGCGACGGCGATCTGGTGACCTTTACCTCGACCGGCATCGAAGTGACCGGCGAGAACACCGCCAAGATCACCGGCGATCTGTCGATGAACGGCGTGACCAAGGCGGTGGTGCTGGATGCCAAACTCAATCAGGCCGGTGAGCACCCGATGGCGGGCAAGCCATGGGCCGGGTTCGATGCAACCACCACGCTGTTGCGGTCGGATTTCAACGTGGGCAAGTTCGCGCCGTTCGTCGGTGATGAGGTCGAGTTGAAGATCTCGGTCGAGGCGATGAAAGCCGAAGAATAAGCCGGAGCCTTCAGACAGTTTGGACCGCCGGTTCCATTCGGGACCGGCGGTTTCGTTTGTGCCCTTGGGAAAGAAGCGCGCCGGGGGCACGCTGCCTCCGGCGGGGATATTTTTGAACAGAAGAAGGAGCGGGGCGCCGCGATCCGTTATTGGCTGCGGGTGGCGGTCAGGTTCATTGCGACCTTAACGGCGAATGCGAGCGAGCCTTCATCGGGCATCTTTGAGCCGATGCCGAAGTCGAGCCGTTGGAGTTCAAGTTCGCCCGTCACGTTTGCGGTGTCGCCCTCCATGTCGAGGGTGAAGGGAAGTGCGATATCCACCGTCTTGTCGCGGATGGTGAGCGGACCGCGGGCCTCGTACCCGGTGTCGGTCTTAACCAGTTCCGCATTGAAACTGGCGGTCGGGAAGGTCTCGGCATGGAAGAAATCGGCACCCAGGGCCTGCGCGGTAACCGATCCCAGCGAGAGCGAGCCGACCGATATGGTGACTTCGGCAGTGCCAGCAGGGCCGGGCTCGGCGGGGTCGTCGAACGTGATCGCGGCAGTCCAGTCCGCGAATTCACCGGTGACCGGGCTGCCCAATTGCATGACCGTGATGGCGAGCGATCCCTCTTGCACCTGCCAGTCCGACTGCACCTCTGCCAGTTCGGCCCCAGCGGGCGCTGAGGCGCCATGGGTGTCGAACGCACCCACCCAGGCGCCTGCGGTCAGGGCCACACCCCACAGCACCAGAGCGGCAACGATGGGCAGCCGGGCGTGATCCTGCGTTGGCGGTTCGGGGGCTTCGGTGCTGCCGGGCAACATCCGGCGCAGGGTGAAATCCCCATCGATCACGTGGTGCTTGACCGCACCGGCGATATGCAGCCCTACGGCGATCACCAACACCCACTGCAATACCCAGTGCAGCCCGGCGGTCACCGCAGCAATAGCGGGGCCTTTTGGCACGAACGGCAGGTCCTGGCCCAACGGCCACCAGATCGGCGCGAAACCTTCGGTCGCTGCATGGTGTATCCAGCCAGTCAGGGGCACCAGCACCAGCGAGCCATACAGCAGCCAGTGCACGGTTTCCGCGGCGAACGCCTCGGGCTTGTTCTCGGCGTTCAAAAGGCCCGGCTTGGTTTGGGTCAGGGTCCACAGGATACGGGCGAGCGCCACGAAGAAGATGGTCACGCCAATGGTCTTGTGCAGCGAGAACAAAAAGGCGGCGCGGGCGACCTCGGCCTCCGTCGGAGTATGGGAGGGATCGTTGACCGTGTGGGCCAGATCGCTGGCGATCCAACCCAGCGGAATCACCGTCAGGATGAGCAGGGCGGTGAGCCAGTGAAAGGTCTTGGTCACGCCGCCATAGCTGCGGGCGGTGTTCGAAAGGGCCATCGGGGCAAGCTCCTGTAATTCGGTTGCTCCAAACCTATCCGGCTTGTGGCGTGGAACAAGGGCGTCTGACGCACAGAATACGTGTCGGGATGCAGAGCTTGTGCCGCAGGCGCTGGCAGTTTACACCCCGCGTCAACTTTTGGATCACGCGAAGAGGCCGACATGACAACCGCATTCGTTTTTCCCGGGCAGGGTGCCCAGACCATCGGCATGGGCAAGGCGCTGGCCGAGGCTTATCCGGCGGCGCAGTCCGTGTTCGACGAGGTGGATGAGGCGCTGGGGGAAAAGCTGAGTGCGCTGATCTGGGATGGCGAGATCGAGGAACTGACGCTGACGCAGAACGCGCAACCGGCGCTGATGGCGACCTCGATGGCGGCGATGCGGGCGCTGGAGGCTGAGGGTGTTTCGGTTTCGAAAGCGGCGTTTGTGGCCGGGCACTCGCTGGGCGAGTATTCGGCGCTGGCCGCCGCCGGGGCGCTGTCGGTGGCTGACACCGCGCGCCTGTTGCGGACCCGCGGTCTGGCGATGCAGAGTGCGGTGCCGGTGGGTGAGGGCGCGATGGCGGCCATTCTGGGATTGGATCTGGATGCGGTTCGGGTCGTGGCCGAAGAGGCCGCGCAGGGTGAGGTCTGTCAGGCCGCCAATGACAATGATCCCACCCAGGTGGTGGTCTCGGGCGCCAAGGCAGCGGTTGAACGTGCGGCCGAGATTGCTAAGCAAAAGGGCGCCAAGCGCGCGGTGATGCTGCCGGTCAGCGCGCCGTTTCATTGCGCCCTGATGCAGCCCGCTGCCGATGCCATGGCCGAGGCGCTGGCCGGGGTGCAGATCAACACACCCGCCGTGCCGCTGGTCGCCAATGTCCGCGCCGAGGCGGTGACCGATCCGGACCTGATCCGGCAATTACTGGTGGAACAGGTCACCGGCTCGGTCCGCTGGCGCGAAAGCGTGCAGTACATGGCCGCCAAAGGCGTGACCGAGGCCTGGGAGATTGGCGCGGGCAAGGCGCTGTCGGGCATGATCCGCAAGATTGACCGAGACATCGGCTCCGAGGCGGTGGGCACGCCGGAGGACATACAGAAAATCACGCAGGAAGGCGCGTAAGCCTTCATGACAACACGAGGTCCGGGGCAATAACTCCGGGCGCAGAAAAGGGAACAGAGATGTTTGATTTGACCGGAAAGAACGCGCTTATTACCGGCGCCTCTGGCGGGATCGGCGGCGATATCGCCCGGGCGCTGCATGACGCCGGTGCGTCCGTCGGCCTGTCGGGCACGCGGGTCGAGCCGTTGCAGGCGCTGGCGGACGAGCTGGGTGAGCGCGCTCATGTATTACCCTGCAATCTCGGTGATAAGGAGGCGGTCGAGGCGCTGCCAAAACAGGCGGCCGAGGCCATGGGCTCGGTCGATATCCTGGTCAACAATGCGGGGATCACGCGGGACAACCTGTTCATGCGGATGTCGGACGACGAATGGCAGAGCGTGATCGACGTCAACATGACCGCGACCATGAAGCTGTGCAAAGGCGTCATTCGCGGGATGATGAAGGCCCGCTGGGGCCGGATCATCAACATCTCGTCCGTCGTGGGCGCCATCGGCAACCCCGGGCAGGCGAACTATGCGGCCTCCAAAGCCGGGATGGTGGGCTTTTCCAAGGCGTTGGCGCATGAGGTGGCGACGCGGGGAATCACCGTGAACGCCGTGGCGCCGGGCTTTATCACCACTGCGATGACCGAAAAGCTGACCGAAGAGCAGAAGGCTGGCCTGCTGAGCCAGGTCCCGGCGGGCCGGATGGGCGAGCCGGACGAGATCGCTGCTGCGGTGGTGTATCTTGCAAGCCCCGAGGCGGCCTATGTGACCGGCTCTACCTTGCATGTGAATGGCGGTATGGCCATGTTGTAGGCGCAATCGGGGGCAAATGGGAAAGCGTTTGCCTCTCGCGTCGACTGTGTTATAGGCGGCGCATGTTTGCGGAAACCGATCCGGGGGATCGGTTTTCACCTTCCCGGTCAGCCGGGACCCAAACCGCCCGGATCGGGCAAACCAAAGCCACCCCGAGCGGGCAAGGGCAGAACCGGGCAGAGCGCCCTGAAGGAATGAGGAATTGATATGAGCGACGTCGCAGATCGCGTGAAAAAGATCGTGGTTGAGCACCTGGGTGTCGAAGAGGACAAAGTGACCGAGAACGCGTCCTTCATCGACGATCTGGGCGCTGACAGCCTGGACACCGTGGAACTGGTGATGGCTTTTGAGGAAGAGTTCGGCATCGAAATCCCGGATGACGCAGCCGAAACCATCCAAACCTTCGGCGACGCCGTGAAATTCATCACCGAAGCTTCCTGAGTTTCGAGTGTGACCTTTTGGCGGCGCTTCCGGCCTTCGGAGGCGCCGTTTTTCTTTGCCCGCCTGAATAATTCTTGCACGGATACGGCTGTCTCTGCACTCTGGTTCTGAGGCAGAAGACAAAAAACGGGCAGGGCATGATCAGAACCATCCCGATGATCAATA
The DNA here is from genome assembly GCF_013031405.1 of Ruegeria sp. HKCCD8929. Lineage (GTDB taxonomy): Bacteria > Pseudomonadota > Alphaproteobacteria > Rhodobacterales > Rhodobacteraceae > Ruegeria. Next base: position 96,739 of record NZ_WPZY01000012.1, read on the forward strand.
CCGCGCGGCTGACGCTTTGTGCGATGCGGCCCGAGGATTTCACGCGCTATGCCGAGATCTGGAGCAACCCTTGCGTGGTCCGGCATATCGGCAAGGAGCCACGCTCGCGAAGTGAGGCGTGGGATGCGTTCTTGCGCAATGCGGGCCATTGGCAGATGACCGGGTTCGGGCAATGGGCGGTGCTGCAGCAATCCGACCGCCAGATGATCGGGCAGGCGGGTTTCTTTTACACCCACAGGGCCTTGGGCGAGGATTTCGACCAGTTCCCCGAAGCCGGTTGGGTGCTGGCGCCCGAGGTGCAAGGGCAGGGGCTTGGCTATGAGGCGGCGCAGGCGGCCCATGACTGGTTCGACCGGATCATGCCGGGGCCCCTGGTGGCGCTGGTTGACGGCGAAAACACCGCGTCCCAGCGGCTGGCCGGTAAGCTGGGATACCATCTGCTGCGCGAGGCCGAATATGGCGGCAGCCCCGTGCATTTGTTTCGCCGTGACCGTCCGCCCGATCGGCGGTGAAACGCCTCAGGGATTTGCGCGCCGCAAATGGCGCAAACGATGCCGAAACTGGGTGATGAGCCCGATTCCCTCCGCGCTATGGTATGCTCGAATCCCGTGGCTTTGAGCGGAGGAACAGGCCCATGATGATTTACCCAACGATGGAGCTGCAGCAGGGGCGATGCGTGACCCTGGACAAGGGCCGGCTGGACGCAGCGATGTTGTGGCATGTGGATCCGGTTGAAACCGCGCGCAGCTGGGCTGCGGCGGGTGCCGAATGGATGCACCTGACCGATTTCGATGCGATCGAGGGCCGCGACACAAATGCCGGACTGGTCGAAGAGATCATTCGCGCCGCCGAGATCCCGGTACAGCTGGGCGGCGGTATGCGCAGCCGCGAAACGATCGAACACTGGATCGACAAGGGCGTGGGCCGCGTCGTGATCGGCACTCTGGCGGCGCTCGATCCTGAACTGGTCAAGGAACTGGCCAAGCGGCACCCGGATCAGATCGTATTGTCCGTCGATGTCTGGAAAGGCCGGGTGATGACCGAGGGCTGGCGCAACTCCAGCGCGTTCACGCCGGAGGCCTTCCTGGACGCCTATGGCGATGCGCCTTTTGCGGCCGTCATCGTCACCGATATCGACAGCGACATGGAGGATGTCGAGGCGCAGCTGGGCCTGATCTCGGGTCTGGCCGCCAAGGCACGCACGCCGGTCATTGCCAGCGGTGTTGTGCGGTCGGTCGATGACATCTCGCGGCTTGCCTATATCCACAACATCTCGGGAGCGCTGGCAGGCCGGTCGCTGTTCCGCAAGACGCTGGATCTGGGCGAGGCGTTGGAGGTGGCCAAAGGCGCGCACGAGCCGGTGGCGCAGTTCCAATAGGCCAGGTCGCATCGCCGTCGCGCGGGCAGGCGCGGGCGGCGCGCACGGCGACAAGGACGGCGCCGACATTTCCGACTTTGCTGTGGGCCGGGGCAGGGATGCTCCGGCCCACAGCCTTTGAACCGACGGGCCGTCCGGTGGCTGAAAAGCGCTGAGGGCAAAACCGCCCAAGCTCTTGCCCCCGGCCCCCCGGGCGGGGTATGAGCGGTTCTCGAACACCAAGCAGGCAAGAGGCACTTTCATGCGCAGAGTCGTTGTAACCGGGCTGGGATTGGTCACACCTTTGGCCAGCGGGGTCGAAGAGAGCTGGTCTCGGCTGCTGGCCGGGGAGTCGGGCGCGGGTCCGATCACCCTGTTCGATGCCGAGGCAAGCGGGGTCGCCACGACCTATGCCTGCGAAGTTCCCCGCGGGGACGGGTCGGACGGCACCTTCAATCCCGACGACTGGATGCCGCCGAAAGAGCAGCGCAAGATCGAGGATTTCATCCTGTATTCGATTGCGGCCGCCGAAATGGCCTGCAAGGACGCCGACTGGATGCCGGAGGATGAGGATGCGCGCCTGCGCACCGGCGTGATGATCGGATCGGGCATCGGCGGACTGGGCTCGATTGCCGAGACCGCCAACCTGATCAGGGATCGCGGCCCGCGCCGTGTGTCGCCGTTCTTCATCCCCGGCGCGTTGATCAACCTGGCCTCGGGTCAGGTGTCGATCAGGTTTGGCTTCAAAGGTCCGAACCACTCGGTGGTGACGGCGTGCTCGACCGGCGCGCACGCGATTGGCGATGCCAGCCGTTTGATCCGGCTGGGCGATGCGGATGTCATGGTTGCAGGTGGCGGCGAGGGCTGCATCTGCGAGATCGGCATCGCCGGTTTCAACTCCTGCAAGGCGCTGTCGACCAAATATGCCGACAATCCCAAGGGCGCCAGCCGCCCCTATGACGTCGACCGCGACGGGTTTGTCATGGGCGAGGGCGCGGGCATCGTGGTGCTGGAGGAATATGAACACGCCAAGGCGCGCGGCGCCAAGATCTATGCCGAGGTGCTGGGCTATGGCATGTCGGGCGACGCCTATCACATCACTGCACCGTCCGAGGATGGCGACGGGGCCGAACGCTCGATGAAAGCGGCGCTGCGCAGTGCGGGGCTGGAGCCGAAGGATGTGGATTACATCAACGCCCACGGCACGTCGACCATGGCCGATACCATCGAGCTGGGCGCGGTCGAGCGGCTGCTGGGCGATCACGCGGGCAACGCGACCATGTCCTCGACCAAATCGGCCACGGGGCACCTGCTGGGCGCGGCTGGCGCGATTGAGGCGATCTTCTCGATCCTCGCGATCCGCGATCAGGTGGCGCCGCCGACGATCAACCTGGACAATCCGGCGGTTGAGACACCGATTGATCTGGCCCCCAATGCCAAGCGCGAGCGCGAGATCAATGTGGCCCTGTCGAACTCGTTCGGTTTTGGCGGCACCAATGCGAGCGTGATTTTCGGAAAGGCCGGTTAAATGTGGCGCGCGCTTGCTTCGAACATGCTGACCGTTCTGGCGGTCGGCCTGTTCCTGATGGCCGGTGTGATCCTGTGGGGGCAGGCGCAGTACACAGCCCAAGGACCGCTGGACAGCGCCATCTGCCTGCGGGTGGAAAGTGGCTCGAACATGAGCCGGGTCAGCCGTGATCTGGAAGAACAGGGCGCGGTGACCAGCGCGACGATCTTCCGGTTGGGCGCGAATTATGCCAACAAATCCAGTCAGTTGAAAGCGGGCAGCTTTCTTGTGCGCGAAAGCGCGACGATGGAGGAGATCGTCGATCAGGTGACCCGTGGCGGTGCCAGCACCTGCGGCACCGAGATCGTTTATCGCATCGGCGTGACCCGCAGTACGACGCTAGTGCGCGAGCTTGATCCGGCCTCGCTGGAATTTGTTGAGATCGCATCGTTCAACCCGGCCGAAGATGAGGTGCCTGCTGCCTATACCGAGAAGCGGGGCGAGCGGGATACCCGGTACCGGATCGCGATGGCCGAGGGGGTGACCTCGTGGCAGGTGGTTGAGGCGCTGAAGGGCATGGATGTGCTGGACGGCGAGGTGGCTGAGCTGCCCGCCGAGGGCGTGCTGGCGCCGGACAGCTATGAGGTCACGCCGGGCACGACACGTGCGGATTTGCTGCAAGATATGCAGGAAAAACAACAGCTTCGGGTGAACGCGGTTTGGGAGAGCCGCCAGGAGGGACTACCCCTGGCGAGCCCGGAGGAGATGCTGATCCTGGCCTCGATCATCGAGAAGGAGACCGGGTTGCCGGAGGAGCGCGGGCAGGTGGCCAGCGTGTTCATCAACCGGCTGGACCGGGGCATGAAGCTGCAGACGGACCCGACCGTGATCTACGGTGTTACCAAGGGGCAGGGCGTGCTGGGACGTGGGCTGCGTCAGAGTGAACTTCGCCGGGCAACGCCTTGGAATACCTATCTGATTGACGGGTTACCGCCGACGCCGATTGCCAATCCCGGGCTGGCGAGTCTTGAGGCGGCAGTGGCGCCGGAACAGACGGATTTCGTGTTCTTCGTCGCCGACGGAACAGGCGGTCATGCCTTTGCCGAGACGCTGGAAGAGCACAACCGCAACGTCGCCAAATGGCGCGAGATCGAGGCGCAGCGTCAGAGCGAGGGGAACTGACCCCGCCTGCCGGGATCTTCCGGTTTGTACTGGGTTTTGAGGGCGGGTTGTCCGGTTTGTACAACGGGGCACCATGGCGGAGCGTGGGTTGATCGCGGCCATTGCAGTGCCAGAGGTTCAGCTCCTGACGAAGTGAGACTGCTCTAATCCGGCGTTTTGCCTTCGGGCGAAGCGGCGGGGATTTGAAATGACTCTGCGGGCAGGTCTGCTGCGCGCCGTGCGTGGGCTTGAGTGTAAGCGCCCTCAAGGTACCGCGTGTGGGCCGTCGTGTCGAAAAGCGGGCAGGTCAGCCGGTTGGAAGCGAGCCGGTCACGGATTGCCCGCAGCTTGTCGGGATCAGTGGCCAGCGCCAAGGCGAGGCTTTCGTAATCCGCGTCGCTGGTGGTGATCATCTCCGGTAGGCCCGCCGCTGTCAGTACGCTGGCGGCGACGCGGGCGGAGAACTGGTCTCCGATCCGGGTCAGAACCGGCAACCCGGCCCAAAGCGCATCGACCGCAGTTGTGTGTGCATTATAGGCAAAGGTGTCGAGGAACAGATCCGCCAGACGGTGTCGGGCCAGATGTTGCGGGTTGGGCATCCTGTCGGCGAACACCAGCCGCGTGTCGTCCACCCCGTGCGCCCGGGTGGTGTGACGCAGGTTGCGCTCGGCCCGTTCGCTTGTCCTGAGCAGCCACAATACGCTGCCGGGTGTTCGGGAGAGCAGCCGCATCCAGATTGCGAAGACGCGGGGGCAGATCTTGTAGCTGTTGTTGAAGCAGCAGAAGACGAAGGCGTTTTCCGGCAAGCTGTGCTCGGCCCGGGTTTGGGGGTCATCCGAGATCGGACGGTTGCGGTCGCTGGGAAAATAGCTGTGGGGCAGGGATATGACCGCCTCGGAAAAGCTGTCCTGCCGGTCGGGCGGCAAGACCGTGCCATCGGCGATCACGTAGTCGATATAGCGGGCTCCGGTGGTGCCCGGATAGCCGAGCCAAGCGATCTGTGTTGGGGCCAGCCGGCGGGAAAACAGCGCGGCCCGGTTGTGTCGGGTATAGCCCATCAGGTCGATGGCAATATCAAGCCCGTCCTCGCGCGCCAGTGCGGCGGCCTGCGCATCGGACAGGCCGCTGATGTCGTGGAACCGGTCGAAATGAGCGCTGACCTTGTCCCGCATCGCGTCGGTGCAGCCTGTGAGCGCATAGGCAAAAAGCGTGAAGCGGGATTTGTCATGGGCGGCCAGCGTGCCGGTCAGCAGATGCGCGGCGGCGTGATCGCGGAAATCCGCGGACACATAGCCGATGCGCAGTTTCCTGTCCTCGCTTCCGCCACGGGCGGGCAGGGCCGGGGCGGGGTGGCCGATGCTCTGCTGCACATGAGCCATGGATCGCTGTTTTTGCCGGGCGGGGTGATCCTCGAGCGCCAATGTGCTGAACGGGGGCGCGGCTTGGCCTGTGGTTCCCAGCGTTTCAAGCCGCGCATTCAGCCGCTCCATTTCGGTCCAGTCGCACAGGCCCGCCAGGTGATGCAGGGCTTGGACAAGGAACCGGTCGTTGTCGGGCGCCAGGGCATGGGCGCGCAGGAAATAATCGCGGGCCAGTTCGGGCTGCCCGGCATCCTGCAGGGTGAGGGCCAGGCCAAAACAGGTTTCGGCAGAGTGAGGCGCCTGATTGAGCGCCTGCCGCAGGCACGCGATCGCAGCCTCATGGTCGCCCATGCGGCGCAGCGCGTTGCCCTTGTTGACGAGGGCGTCGCAATACCCCGGCTGCCGGTTAAGCGCGGCGTCGAAACACTCGAGCGCCTTGGACCATTGGTGTTGCTCCTGCCGGAGATTGCCCAGATTGTTCCACGCCTTGACGTGATCCGGGTTCCGCTTGAGCACCGAGTGATATTGCGCTTCGGCGGCGTCGGAGTGGTTCATCGCCTGCAGCGTCACGGCGAGGTTGTAGCGCGCGGTGACGTCATCGGGACACAGCGTGAGCGCCTGTTCGTAGCACTTTGCCGCGACTTGCAGCTCACCCAGTATCTTGGAGACGTTCCCCAGCGCGGTGCGGACCCGGGCGGTGTCCTGGGCGGGAAGGTCCTGGGATAGGACTTCGCGATAAAGATCGGCGGCCTCGCGGAAGTGACCGATACGCAGCCGCGCCTGGGCCCGGCGCATCAGAAGGTTGACGCTTGGCATGTCTCTCCCGCTATTTGGCTGCGGCCAATCGGCCCCCTGTTGGTGTCGGTATAACACTTTAGCGCGCGCGCAGTCTGCGGGTGTTTTGGTCCGGGCAGCGGTGGCTGGCCGTTTGGCGTGGATTAGGGATTTGTTAGGTATTTCAGCGCGTTGGGTGTTGCGCCTGTTGCGCGGAGGCTTGACATTGCGGACGGTTTCGCGTATAAGTTGTGTCATGCTAGAAGAAGTGGGCGGCGGCCCCGGGGCGACCCGGTGGCCGTTTTTCATTTCTCTCGTGCGGAAATCACTCACGCATGAGGTCACGCACACACATGACTTTGATTACCCCGGAAGAGCGGATTTCGCGGACGGCTGACTTGTTGCAGTCGCTCGAGACGTCCATTCGCGGTCTGCGGCAAGCGGCGGAAGACCTGCGCAAGCAGATCGAGACCGGGGAGGATGCAGATCTTGCTGGTTCAGCCAAGCAACTCGGTCAGGTCGAGGGACTGATCCGAAGTTGCCAGAAAGTGGAGACAAGCTTTGTCGAACATCATCACAGACAGGCCGGAATTGCCCAGGGGGGCTATGCGCTCGACCTTGAGCAGGCCCGATTTGAGATCGGGTGCAGGCTGGCTCGCCTCCGCCGATGCTGCGGTGCGGGAAAGGTTCCTGAGTGAGATCGGGGAGGGAGGGCTGTGTGCCCTCCCTTTCCTGTTCGAGTTCTGGGCGTTGCCGCATCAGTTGCCGCCCGAGGGCGACTGGCGGTCCTGGGTGATCATGGGCGGTCGCGGGGCTGGCAAGACGCGGGCCGGGGCCGAGTGGGTTCGGTCGGTGGTCGAGGGGTCGAAGCCTTTGGATGGCGGCGAGGCGAAGCGTGTGGCGCTGGTGGGGGAGACCTTTGATCAGGTGCGGGACGTGATGATCTTTGGCGATAGCGGGATCTTGCAGTGTTCGCCGCCGGATCGCCGTCCGGTGTGGAAGGCGTCGGAGCGGAAATTGGTCTGGCCGAACGGGGCCGAGGCGCAGGTGTTTTCAGCGCATGATCCGGAGGGGCTGAGGGGGCCGCAGTTCGATGCGGCTTGGGCGGATGAGCTGGCCAAGTGGAAGAAGGCGGGCGAGACCTGGGACATGTTGCAGTTTGCGCTGCGGTTGGGCGAGCGGCCGCGGGTCTGTGTGACCACGACGCCGCGGAATGTGAAGGTTTTGAAGGCGTTGCTGGCGTCGCCGTCCACGGTGGTGACCCATGCGCCGACCGAGGCGAACCGGGCCAATCTGGCGGTGTCGTTTCTGGAAGAGGTGCGGGCGCGCTATGCGGGCACGCGGCTGGGGCGGCAGGAACTGGATGGGGTTTTGCTGTCCGATGCCGAGGGCGCGCTGTGGACCGGGTCGATGCTGGAGGCGGCGCGGGTTGGGCACGTGCCGGAGCTGGACCGGGTCGTGGTGGCGCTGGACCCGGCGGTGAGTGCCGGGGCGCAGTCGGATGCCTGCGGGATCGTCGTGGTGGGCGCGAGGTTGCAGGGGCCGCCGGAAGACTGGCGGGCTTATGTGCTGGCGGATCGGACGGTGCAGGGGAAGGGCCCCTCGGGCTGGGCGCAGGCAGCGGTCGATGCGATGGACGAATTTGGCGCCGAGCGGCTGGTGGCCGAGGTCAATCAAGGCGGGCAACTGGTCGAGGAGGTGGTGCGGCAGGTGGCGCCGGTGGTGCCGTTCCGGGCGGTGCGGGCCTCGCGGGGCAAGGTGGCGCGGGCGGAGCCTGTGGCGGCGCTTTATGAGCAGGGGCGGGTGTCTCATGTGGCCGGGCTGGACGCGCTGGAGGAGCAGATGTGCCAGATGACGGCGCGGGGGTTCGAGGGGCCGGGCTCGCCGGACCGGGTGGACGCGCTGGTCTGGGCCCTGCACGAGCTGATGGTGGGGCCTGCGGCGCAGCATAGAAGGCCGAGGGTACGGGTGTTGTGATGGCGGGATACCGGGTTTTGAGTCGGTGAAAGTGGCTCGAGGACTGGTGCTGAAAGTGTGACCCGGGCCAGCTGCGCGTGCCGTCAGGCTATTACTGTGGTACAACAGCAGTCCCATCGGCACAGCCGTAGAATGGCAAGGTGGGTGCATGGGCACCGCCTGATTGCAATTGGTCATGAGGCCGGTGCTGTTCTTAGTCTGTAAGGGGGGGCGACCTTCCGAACGGGAATGATGAGATGCGGCGGGTCTTTTTAGACGCATTACAGGCTCTTTCAGCCCCGCGTATTTGCGTGGTGGCGCGTCTTGGCAATGCTGTCCTCGGGCCTGAAGGTCCTCCGGAAAGAAGCGCCTCATTTTTTCCGCTGAGTGCTGTCGTCCAGCCTTCCTGCAGACGGCCTTGACGGTCCATCCGCAGCTCCTTCCTACGTTCCGGCTTTGGGTTTCGTGTTCGTCTCTCGACGGCGCACATGAGCCGCAAAACCTGCGTTACGCAAATCCCCAGATTCGACTCACAGGTGCGCATCCCGGACGCGTCTTGGGTGTTGCAAAGCTATGTGCGGCGTCGCGCTCATTGATACATTGGGCGCAGCGGGCACATCGGGTTCAATCACGATATCTGAACTATCCGCTCCGTCAGTATGCCTCGCCCTGAGCGCAGCCCTACCGCCGGAACAAGACGTTCTGCGCCTGCTTGTCCCGGTGATCCCCGCGCAGTTCGGCGTAAAGGGCGCGGCCTGCCTGCACCCCAGGACGGGCGCCCATGACCTCGAGCCAGCGGGCGAAGTGGGGTTTGTCCGCGAGCGTCTGTTGCTGACCCTCCCACAGGCTGGCCCAGCCCCAGATCGACATGTCGGCGATGGAGTAGAAGTCTCCGGCTACGTATTCGGTTTCGGCCAGCCGCCGGTCCAGCACACCGTAGAGGCGGGCGACCTCGGCGCGATAGCGGTCCTTGGCGTAGGGCAGGTCCTGCGGCGGATCGAGTTGCGGAGCGTATTTCAGGAAGTGATGCGCCTGACCCGCCATCGGGCCGACGCCGCCCATTTGCCACATCAGCCATTGCTCGACGGCGCTCCGGTCGCGTTCGGTTTGGCCATAGAACCGCCCGGTCTTGCGCGCCAGATACATTAGGATCGCGCCGCTTTCGAACAGTGAAATCGGCTCACCGCCCGGCCCGTCGGGGTCGATGATCGCAGGCATGCGGTTGTTGGGCGCGATCTTGAGGAACGCGGGGTCGAACTGGTCGCCCTTGCCGATGTCGATCAGGTTTGTGTGATAGGGCAGCTCCATCTCTTCCAGCGCGATGGAGATCTTCCAGCCGTTGGGTGTGGGCCAGTAATACAGCTCGATCGGGTCCGCCATGCATCCTCCTTAACCTGAGGGGATCATGAGGCTTTCTGGGCAAACGGCAAGAGCAGTTGCGGCCGTGGCAGGGCAAAAAGTCGTGACCAGCGCCGGGCCGGCCGTTCGGGCAGGCCGCAGCTCAGGGTGGGCAGGCTCAGCCGGTCGTGGTTTCTCAGCAGCGCGTTATAGACCCTCAGAACGCCGGGGCGGGTGTAGCTGGACCAATGGCAAATGCGCCGCCGGGGCGCCGCTATGGGGATGGCCAGGCGGGCCAGGTGAGCCAGAGTGTCGGGGCAATCCAGTTGCAGCGTGACGGCGTTTGGTGCGTCAAGGCCCAGGCCGATGCTGCGGTCGCCGCGTTTCGGCGGCGCGATCAGCCATTCGTAAAGGGCGTCGAACAGATCGTTTTCACGGCTCGTGACATTTATGAACTCGGCCTGACGGCCAGCAGAGGTTGCCAGGGCCGCAAGCGCCCGGTTGCGATAGGCGGCGCCGGTCATGGAAATGATCCGCCTGAGCGCGCCCGCTGGAACATGATGCAGGGCTTCTAGCGCCAGTTCGGTGCCCATCGAATGGCCGATGAAATGGATCGGCCGCGCCGGGTTGAGGCGGTGAAGCTCGGCGATGATCCCGGCCAGCACCCGGCCCGCCATCATCGCCCGCCGCCGCGCCGCCCAGAGCGGCCCGCCGGCATCCCAGCCAAAGGCGATCGCCAGCCCCTCATCGGCGCAGCCGGAGCCGAAGCCGAGCTGTTTGGGCCAGCTTGGGCCGGAGCACGGGCCCGGCGCGGGGTGCAGCGACAGGATGTTGCGGTGCGGACAGGCCTGCGCGTCATCGGGCCGGTATTTGTACCCGTGGGTCATGACGATCACCGGGCCTTCCAGCGTGCGGGTCTGGCGCAGGGCGCCGTGCACGGGCCGGGGGCTGCGGTGCAACGCGGCCCTGTCGCCTGTCACGTTGATCCTGATCACCGGCATGGCTCTGCCTCGCACAAGGTGTTGCGGTGGTGCTGTCTCACAACGCTATGACGGTCGGGTACAGGGACCGTTACTGAACGGTGACGACGCGCGTTGCGGGCTTGACGCGCCGGGGCGCTGGGCGTATGGGCAGGGCAGAGACCACGTGGCGATTTGTTACCGGATTGCGGGCCACGCTAAACAACACCGCTAAAAGGTCAGGATGAAAGACCCCTTTCGCTTGGCCGCGTCTGGGGTTTTTTCTTTGCCCTCTGGTTTCGGGGTCGAAAGGGATGAGATGAGCGAGAGCTGGAACAAACGCACCCAAGCCGTGCATGGCGGTATCCGCCGCAGTCAGTACAACGAGGTGAGCGAGGCTATTTTCCTCACCCAGGGCTTCGTTTACGAAAACGCCGAACAGGCCGAGGCGCGGTTCATCGAAAGCGGCCCGGATGAGTTCATCTATGCCCGTTACGGCAACCCCACCGTGTCGATGTTCGAACAGCGGATTGCGGCGCTGGAGGGGGGCGAGGACGCCTTTGCCACCGCGTCCGGCATGGCGGCGGTCAATGGTGCGCTGACCTCGATGCTGCAGGCGGGCGATCATGTGGTGTCGGCGAAGGCGCTCTTTGGGTCCTGTCTTTATATTCTGGAAAACATCCTCAGCCGCTACGGGGTCGAGGTGACGTTTGTGGACGGCACCGATCTGGAGGCCTGGAAGGCGGCGATCCGTCCCGACACCAAGGCGGTATTCTTCGAATCCATGTCGAACCCGACCTTGGAGGTGATCGACATCGCCGCCGTCTCGGAACTGGCCCATGCGGTGGGGGCTGTGGTGGTGGTGGACAATGTGTTCTCGACCCCGGTATTCTCGAAAGCCATCGAGCAGGGGGCGGATGTGGTGGTCTATTCCGCCACCAAGCATATCGACGGGCAGGGCCGCGCGCTGGGCGGCGTGATCATCGGCACCCGCGAGTTCATCCGGGGCACGGTCGAGCCCTATCTCAAGCATACCGGCGGAGCGCTGAGCCCGTTCAATGCGTGGATCATGCTCAAGGGGCTTGAGACCATCGCGCTGCGGGTAAACGCGCAGGCCGACACCGCGCGGAAGGTGGCCGAGGCGCTGGAGGGGCATCCAGCGCTGGAGCGCATCCTGTTCCCCGGCCTCAGGACCCACGCGCAGAACGCGCTGGTACAGAGCCAGTTGGGCGGCAAGGGCGGCACCGTGCTGTCGCTGGATATCAAGGGCGGGAAGGCGGCGGCCTTTGCCTTTCTCAATGCCATGACCATCCCGGTGATCTCGAACAACCTCGGGGACGCGAAATCCATCGCGACCCACCCGGCGACGACGACGCATCAGCGCCTGAGCGAAGAGCAGCGTGATGAACTGGGGATCACCCCGGGTCTGATCCGCCTGTCCATCGGTCTGGAGGATGTGGAGGACCTGCTGGCCGATATCAAACAGGCGCTGGACGCCTCGCAAGGGTGAAACCCGCGCGCCCAAGGCGTTTCGAAACGCCTTGGGTCCGGCCCTGCCGTTTTGCGTTTCGGCGGGGTCTCGTTCCCACATCCGGCTTCGCGGTGGAAGCCGCTTGCAAGCGGCTTGAACAAGGCGTTTCGAAACGCCTTGCCGCTCACATCTCCCACGGGAAACTGTCCAGCCGTTCTGCGCCGGTTTCGGTGATGAGCACTTGCGTTTCCAGCTTGACGCTCTCGGAACCCTCTTCGGCGATCAGGCTTTCGACGCAGACCACCTGACCGGTCTCGAAATGCCCACTGTGACTGGCTTCGAAATCCGGATGCAGCAGCACCACCGGCCATTCGTCTGCCATGCCGACCCCATGCGCTGCCAGCGAATAGCGGTGGGGCTGGTAAGCGGCTGGAATCCGCCAGCTTTTGGCGTTGAATTCGGCAAAGCTCAGACCCGGCTCCAGCAGCGCCAGATTGTGGTCGATCTGCGCCCGCGCCGCTGCATATAGCCGCTTCTGCCGGTCCGTCATCGGTACGTCGCCGCAGATCCAGGAGCGGCTGAGATCGGCGCAATAGCCGTAGGGGCCGATCATGTCGGTGTCGAACGAGATCATTTCGCCCAGCCGGCATTCCCGGTTCGAGCATTCGCGGTACCACGGGTTGGTGTTCGGCCCGCAGGTCAGCAGCTTGGTCTCGAGCCACTCGCCGCCCGAGCGGGCGTTTTCGAAATGCAGATGCGCCCACAGCTCGCGCTCGGTCACGCCGGGCACCGAGTGCTGGTAGATCCGTGCCATCCCGGCCTCGCAGACGCGGATGGTCCAGCGCATCAGCGCGACCTCGTCGGCGGATTTGACCGAGCGGGCGATCTCGGTGACCTGGCCGCCCTCGATAATCTCGACCCCGCGCGCGGACAGCGCCGCGACGCCTTCGGGTTCCAGCCGGTCTACCGCCAGCCGCATGTTGCCGCCGCCATGGGCGCGTAACTCGGTGACGATCTCGTCGGCCCATAGCGCCAGCCGCTCGCCGGACCGGTCTCCGGCGCACATGAACATCCATCCGATGGAGTTGCGCAGCTCGTCGATCCCCGGCAGCCCGTCATTGAGGTGCTCGCAGCCCTTGAATTCGAACATGATCCCCGGGCCGCCATTCAGGATCAGCGCGTAGCGGATCGGGTTGTGGCTGGTCCAGACCCCCATGTTCGAGCTGTCGAAGGCGTAACGGATGTTGACCGGATCGTAGAGCAGCAGCCCGGCCACATTATGGGCGTCCATCAGAGCGCGGAAACGGGACAGGCGGTAGGCGCGGGCGCGGTCCAGAACCTCGGCCGGCAAGGGGCTTTTCAGCGGGCGGTCGGCGCCCTCGGCGTTCAGATAGGCGAGTTTGCGGTCATCCTTGAACGGGGTTGCCTCGTTCATGACGCGCGCCCGTAAAAGCCTAGCCGCTCAGCGTCCGAAAACGTCACGCCGGGGCGTTCATAGTAGGAGAAGACCGCAATCACCCGCTCCCGCGCGCCTTTGACCGGGGTCACGCGGTGGGCGGTGTTCTTGCCCTTGAACACGTTGAGCGTGCCGGGGCTGAGGGTGATGACCTTGCTCTCGGGGTCTTCGCCGCGCAGCAGCCGGGCGACACCGTCATAGTTCGGGTCGCCGTCGCTGCGCAGATCGGTGCGGTATTCGAAGCCGCCGCCCTGATCGGGGGCCTGCAGCAGCAAGGTGGTGGTAAATTCCGAGCGGTCGAAATGCCAGTTCAACGCCTGCCCCTCGCGGTAGGACATCACGTTCACACAGGCCAGCGGGTCCTCCATCACGTGCAGTTCGGGCTTGTCCATGGTGGCGGCGAGGAAGGTGGCGAACTGGGGCCATTCATAGAGCCGCAGCAGCGCAGACCCCGCGATCTGATCGGCGCAGAGCGTCCGGTTCGAGGTCTGGAACTGCCGCAGGGCCGGGTGATCCGGGGGCAGGCCCTCGACCGGTTTGAAATAGATATTGTGCATCCGCTCGTGCAGGAAGGCGTCCGCGCCGAAACGGGGTGCCATCTCGGCCACCGCCTGTGCCGCGATCCCGGGCCGCATCAGCCCGTCGAGGTTGAACATCCCCTCGGCCGCCAGATCGGCGCGGCAGCGGTCGACCAGCGCCTGCCAGTCGGGACTGTGCGGGCGGTGCAGGGGAAACCGGTCGAGATCGAGGATGTCGTGCATGGGCAGGGCCTTTCCTGGGACAGGATCAATCTGCCCCGGTCTTGCCATCTTAGACACCATAAAATATCTTGGTCAGCATAAGGAAATCTTGAGGCCAACGTGAAACTCCCCCCGCTCAACGCCCTGCGCGCCTTTGAATGTGCCGCCCGCACCGGCAGTTTTGCCGCCGCCGGGGGTGAGTTGGGCGTCACCTCGGCGGCGGTCAGCCTGCAGGTGCGAAACCTCGAGGACTGGCTGGGTCGGCAGCTTTTCACCCGCCGTGCCAACCGGATCTGGCTGACCGATGCGGGGCGGGATTATTACATGAATGCGGCGTCGGCCCTGACGGATATCGCCAGCTTTACTCAGGCACTGACCGAGAGCGACCCGCGCCGCCCGCTGGTGATCAGCGCCACGCCCGCTCTGGGAGAGCTGTGGCTGCCGGACCGGTTGGCACGCTTTGCGGAACTGCGCCCCGACGTGCCGCTGGAACTGCGGTTCCAGGCCGAGGACCCGGATCTGGAACAGCACGGCATTGACGCGCGGCTGAGCTATGGGGGCGAATTGCCGGAATACCGGACCACCGCGCTGTTTACCGATCACCTGCTGCCAGTGGGCCGGCGGGGCAGCGATCCGATGCGGGCCCGCCGGATCGCGGTGAACTGGGGGCAGAATATCTCATCGGTGCCGGGCTGGGCGCAGTGGTTCGCCGCGCAAGGCGTGCCCCCGCCCGAGACCGGGCCCGAGGTCACCGCGCCCTCGGTTCCGGCGGCGCTGTCTCTGGCCGCTGCCGGGCTGGGCGTGGCGCTGCTGCCCGCGCGGGTCCTCTCGGGCGCGCTTGCCTCGGGGCGGGTTGCGGCCTGTTCCGATCTGTCCCTGCCGATGCCGCGGCCCTATGTGATGATCACCGCCCACTACAAGGCGCGCTCGCGCCGGTTGCGCGATCTGGCCGGGGTTCTGACTGCCGCTACAGACGCCTCCGCCGCAACGTAACCGGCTGTTTCGGCGCATTCGGCCTGGAAAAGACGTTTTTTCACACCATTTTGCGATCCGGGCTGATATTTGCTGCGTAGTGGGACTAGAATGGAATTTGTCCTGCTGCGGCCTATATACGGTCGACCAACCGAGGAAATGCGCCGATGAATTTTCACCCTCGTGATGTGAACGAGATCCCGGACCGCGACGAAGCGGCCGCCGCGCTGGACGTGCTGCGGGCATGGGCCAAGACCGCCACCGAGGCTGAGATCAGCCAGCTTGACCCGGCCGTTGCGCGGCTGGTGCCCGGGCTGGTGCCGGTGAACTATCCGTCGCTGTCGCGCGAATATTCCGAGGATTTCGTGTCCGACGAGGCGTATCGCGCCTCGCTGCCCGATCTGCAGAACGGCCCGTCCAGCCTGATCCGGGGGGCAAAGCAGCAGATCCAACATGTGGGGATTTCGAATTTCCGGTTGCCGATCCGGTTTCACCGCAAGCGGGGCGAGGATCTGACGCTGGAGACCTCGGTGACCGGCACCGTGAGCCTGGAGGCCGGCAAGAAGGGCATCAACATGTCCCGGATCATGCGGTCGTTTTACAAGCACGCCGAGCGCACCTTCAGCTTTGAGGTGATCGAGGCGGCGCTGAGCGATTACATGGCCGATCTGGACAGTATCGACGCCCGTATCCAGATGCGGTTTTCCTATCCCGACCGGGTCGAGAGCCTGCGGTCGGGCCTGTCGGGCTATCAGTATTACGATATCGCGCTGGAACTGGTCGAACAGGGTGGCGTGCGGAAAAAGATCATCCATCTGGACTATGTCTATTCCTCGACCTGCCCCTGCTCGCTGGAGCTGAGCGAGCATGCGCGCTCGACGCGCGGGCAACTGGCCACGCCGCATTCGCAGCGCTCGGTGGCGCGGATTTCGGCGGTGGTGGACCCGGATGCCGATTGTCTGTGGTTCGAGGATCTGATCGCGCTCTGCCGCCGGGCGGTGCCGACCGAGACACAGGTGATGGTCAAGCGCGAGGATGAACAGGCCTTTGCCGAACTGAATGCCGCCAACCCGATCTTTGTCGAGGATGCGGCGCGGCTGTTCTGTGCCGAGTTGCAGGCCGATCACCATATCGGTGATTTCCGCGTGATCGCGAGCCATCAGGAGAGCCTGCACAGCCATGACGCGGTCTCGATCCTGACCGAGGGGCCGACCTTTGAGGCGCAAAGCCTCGATCCCAAACTGTTCAACACGCTGTTTCACGTCGGCTGAGACCAGGGGACATGTTTTACGGCTGCTCGAATGATGAGCAGCCGTTTGCGTTTGTGCCTGCATCTTGGAAGGAATCCGCCGATGCATGAGCGAATTGCCGCACTGCGGCATAATTTTCTGCGGCTGCGTGGGGAATAGTCCTATATTGAGACTGAATGTCGAAGCGGTGCCGGCAACGCAGATGAAACCGGCGCCAGACCTTGAGGGATCGCGATGCGCAGGCTGCGTTATTGCACGGACAGAAGGACCGGTCGTTTTGGGCCGCTTCCGCCTTTTCGGTTCGCTTCGGCACTTGGGCTTTCCATAGGAGTGAAACACGGATGACCCCCATAACCCACCCGCTTGAACTGCAGGCTACCGCGATGCGGATGGCCGGGTATGCGCTGACCAATCAGATCCGGATCATGCAGATCATGACCCAGTCCGCGCTGAACGCGCCGATGATTCAGGTGCAGGCGCTGCATGCGGCGGCCTCGGTGCCGTCCAAGACGGTGACATCCTTCAAATCCGAGCGCACGGCAGCGCCGAAAGCCGCTCCTGCGGCGGCCAAACCGGCCAAGCCGAAGGTTGCCAAGCCTGCTGCAAAACCGAAAGCGAGCAAGCCTGCTGTAAAGGCCTCGCCTGCGCCAAAAGCCAAGCCCGCCGCAAAGGCCAAGCCTGCTGCCAAGGCCAAGCCTGCAGCACCTGCCAAAGCCGCGCCCAAACCTGTTGCCGCACCGAAAGCGGTGGCACCCAAACCGACGCCCAAGGCGGCGGCACCTGCCAAGCCCGCCGCAGCGGCCAAACCGGCTGCAAAACCTGCTCCGGCTCGCAAACCGGTGACCCGCCCGGCGCCGAAACCGGCAGCCGCCAAGACCGCCAAACCCGCAGCCAGCGCGCCTGTCAAACCTGCCGCCGCCAAGCCGGTGAAAGCAGCGCCTCAGGCCAAGGCGGAACCGGTCAAACCTGCCGCGCCCACGACGCCGCCGCAGCCCGCCCCGAAAGCGGCAGCATCAACCGCGACCGAGGCCCAGAATGCCACCCGCCGCCGCGCCCGTGTGCCCTCGGCGCCGCCGCCGATGCCGGAACGGAAGCCCGAAACCGACGCCTGAGACGTCGCCTTCGGCTTGACAGTGCAGGTCCAGCGCGCCAACCCTGCGCCTCATGTTGGACCTGCGCCCCGTCGGATATGTGATCGGTCTGCTGGTCGCCATTCTTGGCGCGGCCATGTTTCTGCCGATGCTTGCGGACCTGGCCGAGGGCCGGGGCGAATGGCATGTGTTTCTGGAAAGCGCGGTCATCACCATCCTGACGGGCGGCATCCTGGCGCTGAGCTGTGCAAATGGCGTGCGCGCAGGCCTGACCATCCAGCAGACCTTTCTGCTGACCAGCGGCGTGTGGCTGGCGCTGCCCTTCTTCGGGGCGCTGCCCTTCGTGTTCGGCGAGACCGAGCTGCGCTTCGTCGATGCGTTTTTCGAGGCGATGTCGGGCCTGACCACCACCGGCTCGACCGTGATCGGCGGGCTCGACGAACTGCCGCGCGGGCTGCTGCTGTGGCGCGGGCTGCTGCAATGGCTGGGCGGCATCGGCATCATCGTCGTCGCCATGGTATTCCTGCCCGAGCTGCGGGTAGGCGGGATGCAGATCTTCCGCTCGGAAGGGTTTGATACCTTTGGTAAAATCCTGCCCCGCGCCACCGAAATCTCGTCGCGGATTTCCGGGGTCTACATCACCCTGACCATGATCTGTGCGCTGTGCTACGCAGCCTCGGGCATGAGCGCCTTTGACGCCTCGGTCCATGCCATGACCACGGTGGCCACCGGCGGGTTCGCCAACTACGACGCCTCGTTCGGTGCCTTTTCGGGGGCTGCGGAATATGTGGCGGTTCTGTTCATGCTGCTGGCCGCCCTTCCTTTCGTGCGTTTCGTGCAACTGACCGCGGGCACCGCGCGGCCGCTGATGGAGGACACCCAGATCCGCGCCTTTCTGGCCACCGCGCTGGCGCTGGTCACCGTTCTGACCTTATGGAACTGGAGCCAGTCGCCGGAAGTGGGCGAGCCCGCCTTTCGCAAGACGCTGTTCAACACCGTCTCGCTGCTGACCGGCACCGGTTACGCCAGTCAGGACTACATGCAATGGGGCAGCTTTCCGATCACCATGCTGTTCATCGTCGGGCTGATCGGCGGCTGCGCGGGCTCGACCGCGTGTTCGATCAAGATCTTCCGCTATCAGTTGCTCTTTGCCTCGATCCGGGCGCAGTTGCAGCGCATCCGCTCGCCCAACGGCATCTTTACCCCGCGCTATGCGGGCCGCCCGGTGGGGTCGGACGTGCTGAGCTCGGTGATGAGCTTTTTCGTCTTCTTCATCGTGACCATGGGGCTCGTGTCCTGGGGGCTGGCGCTGACCGGGCTGGATTTCATCACCTCGGTCTCGGGCGCGGCGGCGGCGCTGGCCAATATCGGCCCCGGTCTGGGCGATCAGATCGGCCCAGCGGGCAATTTCGCGGGCCTCAACGACTCGGCCAAATGGATGCTGAGCGCGGCGATGCTGATCGGGCGGCTGGAACTGCTGGCCGTCTACGCAATCTTCACCATTCAGTTCTGGAGAGCCTGATGAAACGACCGCTCGGCGCGCAAATCTCGCATATGCTCAGGGATCGGGGGGTCGAGGTCATCTTCGGCATTCCGGGCGTGCACAATCAGGAAATGTATCGCGGCATCGAAGAGGCCGGGATCACCCATGTGCTGGCCCGGCACGAGCAGGGGGCGGGGTTCATGGCCGACGGCTATGCGCGCGCCACCGGTCAGCCCGGCGTGGCCTATGTGATCACCGGGCCGGGCCTGTGCAACATCATGACGCCGATGGGGCAGGGCTATTCCGATTCGGTGCCGATGCTGGTGATCTCCTCCTGCCTGGACGAGGTGGCGGCGGCCCGGGGGCAGTTGCATCAGATGAAGGATCAGGAAGCGGCGGCTGCCGCCGTGTGCGACTGGTCCCACACCGCCGGTTCGGCGCAGGCGGCCTATGGGCTGATCGAGCGTGCCTTTGACGAGTTCGAGCTTAACCGTCCGCGCCCCAAGCACATTCAGGTGCCGATCGCGCAGCTTGAGGCCGAGGCCGATCCGGCCCCGCCGCCTAACCAGCCGGCGCTGCGGACCAAGGCGCTCGATCCCGATATCGCGCCGGTGCTGTCGCTGCTGAATACGGCCAAGCGGCCCTTGTTCATCCTCGGCGGCGGGGCGCGGTCCAACCTCTGGCGGCAGATCCTGTCGCAGGTGGGCGGCGCCTGTTTCACCACCTATGCCGGGCGCGGTCTGGTCGGGACCGGCTATGCGCTGGATTTCGGCGCCACTCTCGCCCGCCCCGGCAGTGCCGAGATCGTCGCCTCGGCCGATCTGGTGGTGGCCGTGGGCACCGAACTGGCCGAGGTGGACATGTGGCGCGCCGATCTGGGGCATAATGCGCCCCTGGTGCGGGTCGATCTGGACGCCGAAGTGCTGGGCGATGCGCATCGCGCGCTGGTCAAGCTGCAGGCCGATGGCGAGAGCTTTGCCCGCACGTTGTGGGCGGCGACCGAAGGGGCCGACCCCGCCACCGGCTGGAGCCATGAGGAGGTCGCCGAGGCCCGCACCCGCTGGCGCGCAGAGGTCGATGCCCTACGTCCCGGCATCCTGCCCATCCTGGACGCCCTGCGCGCCGCAATACCGCCCGAAACCATGATCTATTCCGACATGACCCAGTTCGCCTATGTGGCCAAGGAGGTGTGGGAGATGTCGTCTCCCTATCACTGGCACCACCCCACCGGCTTCGGCACGCTGGGATACGCACTGCCCGCCGGGATCGGCGGTGCGGTGGCCCGGCGCGGCAAGCCGACGGCGGTGATCGCGGGGGATTACGGGTTCCACTACACGATGCAGGAGCTGGGCGTGGCGGTCGAACTGGGCCTGCCGCTGCCGATCATCCTGTGGGACAACGGCAAGCTCAAGGAGATCGAGGACAGCATGGTGCGCGCGCAGATCGCGCCCAACGCGGTGATCGCGCGCAACCCGGATTTCTGCAAGCTGGCCGAGGCGTTCGGCGCGGCCGCGGCGGTTCCGTCCACGCTGGAGGAGCTTCAGCACACGGTGCGCGGCGCTTTTGACGCGTCCGGGCCGACGCTGATCCATGTGACGCCGGAGATTTTGTAGCCAGCAGCGTAGGGCGGGGGCGTTTGGACGTCGCCCTGAGCCAGACGGCATCGCAAAGAGCTGAGGACAACGCTTGGAATTCTGGATCGTAGCAGGGTTGGCGGCCTATCTGATGGGCTTGTCCAAGGGCGGTGTGCCGATGATTGCGCTGCTCTCGGTGCCGCTCATGTCGCTGTTCATGGACCCGGCCATGGCGGCGGGTCTGTTGCTGCCGATCTACATCGTCGCCGACTGCTACGCCGTCTATCTGTTTCGCAAGGCGTTCTCGGCCCGGAACCTGAAGATCCTGCTGCCCGGCGCGGTCGGCGGCATCCTGATCGGGTTCGTCGCGGTGGCTTATGTGCCCGGCGACGCGGTCAAGCTGCTGGTTGCGGGGATCGGCCTCTCCTACCTCGTGACCGCGCTGCGCAACCGGTTTGCCAGGGGCGAGGTGCCCGCAAAGCCCGCCGATGTTCCGCGCGGGCTGTTCTGGGGCACGCTGGCCGGGCTGACCAGCTACATCTCCCACGCCGGCGGGCCGCCCTTTCAGGCCTATGTTCTGCCGCAGCGGTTGGAGAAGATGGTCTATCTCGGCACCACGACCATCTTCTTCACCACCGTCAACCTGCTGAAAGTGCCGCCTTTCATCCTGGCCGGGCAGATCACCTGGGACAGCGCCGCGCAGGCGGCGTGGCTGGCGCCATTGGCGCTGGCAGGGGCATGGAGCGGGGCGGCGATCTCGCGCATCCTGCCCGAACGGGTGTTCTTCCTGCTGGTCGAGGTCGCGCTGGCGGTGGTGTCCTTCAAGCTGCTCTACGAGGTCGTGGCCGCCTGACCGGTCCCCGGCTACCGCGTCCGTGCGGGCAAGGCCCGTGCGGCGCCCGGCCCAACGGGAGGAGAGGCCGCGAAAGCGGCCTTGACGACGGGCGGGAGCGCCTTGTGTCAACGGGAAAGGCGGCGCCTCAGACTGCTGATAAACCTCGAGAATCGGAGGGGTAGGGAAATTGTTCCGCGCGCGGGTTGAGCGGGTGTGACAAGGGCCGCGCCCGACCCTGGGAGGGCGCTTGCAAAACGCAAGAGTAGTGCGGACCGCTCAAAACATGAGACTTTGTCAGAGATTTACGCGACATCGCAAATGCGCCCTCCCGGGGGGAGGGTCGGGCGCGGCCCGGGCTGATACCCGTGCCAAACGGATTTGAAATGGTGTTTTGGAACAGTTTCCCGCATTTTGAGACCGGTTTGCAGGAGCCGGGGGTTTGTCAACGTTCTGAGGCGGCGCAAACAACGCCGCCTTTGTCATCTCAATGAGGCGGGCCTCAATCCCAGCAGCTGACCAGAACCGTCATGCCCTGCGCCCTGCGGTTCAGCTCGTCGGGCGAGACCGGCTCACCCCCCGGGCTTTCCTGCGCGCTCAGCCCCGCCGAGCTCAGCAGATCGGTCAGCGCCGCCGCATCCGCGGCAAAGCTCACATCGCCCGGCAGGTCTTGCCCGGTTTTCGGCGTGGCCAGCAGCATGCCCAGAACCGAGCCGCCCGCGTCAAAGACCGGACCGCCCGCATCGCCCTCCTGTGCGGCCAGCGCCAGACGCGCCAGTTCGGCCTCGCCGCCCAGCCCGCGCACATCCGCCAGCGTGCCATAGGTCAGCGTCGGGGCGCCCAGCACGCCCTCGTAGGAATAGCCCGACAGCGTGACCTCGGATTGCAGCCGGGGCTCGGTGGTGGTCAGCTGCGCCACCGCCATCGGCGACAGGGCGTCCGTGGGCCGCAGCAGTGCCACGCCCAGATCCGCATCCGTGCTGATCACCTGCGCCTCATGCTCGCGGTCCAACGTGATCCGGGTGCAGCCCTCGACCGCCTCGGCCACGGTGGCAACCGCGCCCTCACCATCGACATAAAAGCCCGAGCGCGACAGGCGCGGCTTGCGGATGGCAAGGCCCGAGACCAGATCGACCCGCTGTTCGGCATTGGCGCCGGCGCCCGCGTCCAGCACGCCCTCGATGCGCGAGAAGCTGGCCTTCATCGCCGCCAGAACCCGGGTGCGGCGCGCCTCGTCGCCCTTGGGCCAGACCAGGGTAAAGCCCTTGATTTCACCGTCTTTCAGCGCCGCTTCGGTGTACGAGACGATGCCGTTGCCGCGCCCCTCCAGCGTAAAGCTGTTCTTGGCCCGGTTGCGCGGGCCGTCAAGCGGCACGATCTCCAGCGTCTGCATCACGTCGTAGAGCCCGCGCAGGGTCGCCGCCGAGCCCTCCTGCGAGATCAGAAGCACCTGCGCGCCGATATCCGAGCTGCTCTCGAAATGGGCAAACGGCGCCTCGTAGCGGTCGAACCGGGTCACGGCCAGCGGCAGGTCGATCTCGATCCCGGTCTCGGTGTCGCTACGGCGTTGCATGCCCGCGCTGATCAGCGGCGCGTTGTACTCGTCCATCAGCACCTTGCGCTGTTGGGTGGTCAGAATGCCGGTGGCCTCGAACCCGTTGAACTGCTGCCAGTCGGCCATCGACCGGCGGGTGCCCCGGCCAAAGGCTCCGTCGATCGCCGAATTGTAGAACCCTGCGGCCTGCAGGGCGGTCTGCAACCCCTTGCGCTCATCCGCGGTCAGAAGGCGCTCGCTCTGACGGGCCTCGGCCGGGGTTTCATCCGATGGCTGGGCCGGCGTCTGCACGGTGGCCTGTGGCTGCTCGGGCGCGGGCTGCACCGGCGGCGCGACCACGCCGCGGTTCAGGATGTTCGCGCCGATGGGCCAGAATTGCTGACCCAGCGAGTTCGAACGGGCAAGGAAACTGTCCTGCGGGATCTGCCGCTCGGCCCGGTAGACACGCAGCACCTGCTCTGCATCCGGGCGCGCGTAAGGCCCAAGCACGATGGCGTACCAGCCCTGGCCCAGCCGGAACCCGTTCACATCCGCCAGCGCGTTGGAATAGATCTGCGCCCGTGCCTGCGCCTCGCGCAGCGAGGGGTGCGCCTCGATCTGCACCCACATCGCCTCGCCCTGCTGTGCAAAGGCGGCGCGCAGGCCGAAGAAAAGAAAAAAAGCAATGGTTGAGAAAACCCGTGTCATCAGAAGTCCCGTGTTCCGGAAAGCCGTATCCTGGCTGCACCATAAGCAGCATTTTGCGCCAAATGCCATGCCCGCGGCGAGGGGAAAAACGGGTGTGGCCGTATCGCGACAGGCGGGGCGGTATTGGCCCGTTGACGCCCCCCGGCCCCTTGCATAGGAAAGGCGCAAACCATCGGAACCGCGCGATGAGCGCCCAGAGGGAACGTGATGACCGATCAGACCAGCGCGCCGCGCTCATTTCAGGAGATCATCCTGCGGCTGCAGACCTATTGGGCCTCCAAGGGCTGCGCCGTTCTGCAACCCTATGACATGGAAGTGGGGGCAGGGACGTTCCACCCGGCCACCACCCTGCGCGCGCTGGGCTCGAAACCCTGGGCGGCGGCCTATGTGCAGCCCTCGCGCCGCCCCACTGACGGGCGCTATGGCGAGAACCCCAACCGGTTGCAGCATTACTACCAGTATCAGGTGCTGATCAAACCCAGCCCGCCGGACCTGCAGGAGCTGTATCTGGGCTCGCTCGAGGCCATCGGCATCGACATGGACCTGCACGACATCCGCTTTGTCGAGGATGACTGGGAGAGCCCCACCCTGGGCGCCTGGGGTTTGGGCTGGGAGGTCTGGTGCGACGGTATGGAAGTCAGCCAGTTCACCTATTTCCAGCAGGTCGGCGGCCATGACTGCGCGCCGGTCTCGGGTGAGCTGACCTATGGACTGGAGCGGCTGGCCATGTATGTGCTGGGCATCGACCACGTGATGGACATGCCGTTCAACGATCCTCAATCCCCCAGCCCGCTGACCTATGGCGACATCTTCAAGCAGACCGAAGAGGAATATGCCCGCTGGAACTTCGACGTGGCCAACACCGAGGTCCTGCTGCGCCATTTCGAAGAGGCCGAGGCCGAGTGCGCCGCGATCCTCGCGCAGGAGCATGACGACCCCAAGACCGGCAAGCGCATCGTCATGGCGCATCCCGCCTATGACCAGTGCATCAAGGCCAGCCATATCTTCAACCTGCTGGATGCGCGCGGCGTGATTTCGGTGACCGAGCGGCAGGCCTATATCGGCCGGGTCCGGGCGCTGGCCAAGCAATGCGCCGATGCCTTCGTGCAGACCGGGGCCGGGGGCTATCAGGCCGCCGCGCAATGACCGGCAGGCTCCTCGTCATCGTCCTGCTCGCCTGCGCCACGGCTGCGGGCGTCGCCATGTATTACCTGCAGATCTACGGGTTCTACTACGAGGTGACGGCGCAGCCCGGGCGCGATGTGCAATTGCTGCCCAAAGACGCCGATGCGCCGGAACCGATTGAATACTCTGCGTTTCAGGCGATCGACGCCGACAGCTCTCCGATCCGCTACCGGGCCTGTTTCGAGACCGGGCTGAGCCTCGATGCGCTCTCCGCCACATACATGGCCGCCGACGATCCCGAGCCGCTGATCGCGCCGGGCTGGTTCGACTGCTACGATGGCGTGGCCCTGGGCGAGGCATTGAAGGCCGGGACCGCCCGCGCCTATCTGGGCACCAAGAACATCCACTATGGCGTGGACCGCATCGTGGCCGTGACCGAGGACGGGCGGGGCTATGTCTGGCACGTGCTGAACAATTGCGGGCACAAGGCCTATGACGGCACCGTGGTGGGCGAGGAATGCCCGCCCAGACCGCAGAACTGACCGGCTGCGCATGGGCCAGACCTATCTGATCCCCGATTTCCTGACCGCCACGCTGGGCTTTGCCGTCTATCTGCTGGGGGCCGAGATCAATACGCGGGTCGCGGCCCTGCGCCGCTTCAACATCCCCGAGCCTGTCACCGGCGGTTTGCTGGCCTCGCTGGTGGTGCTGGCGCTCTACCTGTTCTTCGGGGTGGAACTGTCCTTCGAACTGACCTCGCGCGATTTCCTGCTGGTCCTGTTCTTTGCCGGTATCGGCCTGAACGCGCGGCTGTCAGACCTGATCGCGGGCGGCAAACCGCTGCTGCTGTTGCTGGTTCTGACACTGGCGACCATCGTGATGCAGAACGTGATCGGCGCGGCAGGGGCGGTTCTGTTCGGCTATCCGGCGCAGGCCGGGGTGCTGTTTGGCTCGGCGGCGCTGATCGGCGGGCACGGCACCGCAATCGCCTGGGCGCCCGAAGTGGCCGAGGCCACCGGGCTTGAGGGCGCGACCGAGCTGGGAGTGGCCGTGGCCACCCTGGGCCTCGTGCTGGCCGCCCTCGTCGGCGGCCCGATTGCCCGCCTGCTGGTCGAAGGCCGCGACCTGAGCCCCAGCCGACCGGATGAGGAACACACGGTCGGCGTGCCCGGCGACGTCAAGGCCGCGACCACCCGGATCGACCATCTGACGGTGATGCGGGTGCTGCTCTATCTCAACCTCGCGATCATCTCGGGCTACGTGCTGAGCGAGGCGATCACCGCCGCCGGGCTGAAACTGCCGCTTTTCGTGCCGTGCCTGATCATGGGCATCGTGATCTCGAACCTGCGCGCCGCAATTGCGCCCTCGGCCCCTCCGGTCGCACGCACGCCGTCGCTGGCGCTGATCTCGGAATTTGCGCTGGGCGCGTTTCTGGCCATGTCGCTGATGAGCCTGCAGCTCTGGACCATTGCTGAACTGGGGATCGTCATTGCCGCAATCATGGCGGCGCAGACGCTGTTTGCGGTGGCATTCGTGATCTGGGTGCTGTTCCCGGTCATGGGCGGCAATTACCGCGCTGCCGTGCTGGCCGCCGGTTTCGGCGGCTTTGCCCTGGGCGCCACCCCCACCGCCATCGCCAATATGACCGCCGTGACCAAGCGATATGGCCCGTCGCCTATTGCCTTTATCGTGCTCCCCCTTGTATCCGCCTTCTTCGTGGACATCGCCAATGCCATCGTCATCCAGACGATCGTCACTTTCTAAGGACCGACCATGCCCGACCTGCTGATCGAACTGTTTTCCGAGGAAATCCCCGCGCGCATGCAGACCCGTGCAGGCGAGGATCTGAAAAAGCGGATCACCGACGGCCTGGTCGAGGGGGGTCTGACCTATGCGGGTGCTGCCGCGCTCACCACGCCGCGCCGCCTGACGCTGGCGGTCGAGGGGCTGCTGGCCGAAAGCCCCACCATCCGCGAGGAACGCAAGGGGCCCAAGGTGGGTGCGCCCGACAAGGCGGTCGAGGGGTTTCTGCGCGGCGCCGGCATCACCCGCGACCAGCTTGAGGAACGCGATACCCCCAAGGGCGCGGTCTATTTCGCCACCATCGAAAAGCCGGGCCGCCCGGCTGCGGAAATCGTGGCCGAGGTGCTTGAGGCGACGATCCGCAATTTCCCCTGGCCCAAGTCGATGCGCTGGGGCGGCGGGGCCTTGCGCTGGGTGCGCCCGCTGCATTCGATCCTCTGCATTCTGAGCGATGAGACCGGCACGCAGGTGGTGCCGCTTGAGGTCGAGGGTATCGCCTCAGGCGATAGCACCGAGGGTCATCGCTTCATGGCGCCGGGCCGGTTTTCCGTTGCGTCCTTTGAGGATTACGCGGCAAAGCTCAAGCGCGCCTTCGTGGTCCTGTCGCCTGCCGAGCGGGCCGAGCATATCTGGAACGACGCCCAGAACCTCGCCTTTGCCGCCGGGCTGGACGTGGTCGAGGACAAGGGGCTGCTGGCCGAAGTGGCGGGGCTGGTGGAATGGCCCGTGGTGCTGATGGGCGAGATCGACGCGGAATTCCTCGATCTTCCTCCGGAAGTGCTGCAGACCTCGATGAAAGAGCATCAGAAATTCTTCTCGGTCCGCAATCCCAAGACAGGCCGGATCGAACGCTTCATCACCGTGGCCAACCGCGAGACGGCGGATAATGGCGCGACCATTCTGGCGGGCAATCAGAAAGTGCTGTCGGCGCGGCTGGCCGATGCCAAGTTCTTTTGGGAGAACGACCTGCGCGTTGCCACATCGGACATGAGCCAATGGACAGACGCGCTGGAAAACGTGACCTTCCACAACAAGCTCGGCAGCCAGGGCGACCGCATCCGACGCATCGCTGCGCTGGCGCGCGAGCTGGCCCCGGTGACCGGTGCGGATGCCGATCAGGCCGAGAAGGCGGCGAAACTGGCCAAGGCCGATCTGAACTCGGAAATGGTCTATGAATTCCCCGAACTTCAGGGGCTCATGGGTCGATATTACATCGAAGCCGCGGGCGAGGACGTTGCAGTGGCCGCCGTTGCGCAAGAGCATTACTCGCCGCTGGGTCCGTCCGACGAGGTGCCCACAGCGTCGCTCTCGGTCGCCGTGGCGCTGGCCGACAAGCTGGACACGCTGACCGGGTTCTGGGCGATCGATGAAAAGCCCACGGGCTCGAAAGACCCGTTTGCCCTGCGCCGGGCGGCGCTGGGGGTGATCCGGTTGGTGTTGGAGAACGGCCTGCGCCTGCGGCTGGACCGGTTCTTTGACAGCCAGTTGGTGCGCGCGGAAAGCGCGATCCATGACGCGCTGCCCAGCGAAAACGTTGAGGATCTTCTGCAGGAGATCGCCAGGCACGGCGTGTTCGGTGCGGCCTTCCGGGCCGTCAGGGAAAAGACCGGCGATCTGCAAGCCGCCGAATTCCTGTCGCTGGAGGAACGGGTGCCGGACGTTTCGGACGACCTCCTCTCCTTCTTCCACGACCGCCTCAAGGTCTTCCTCCGCGACGAGGGCATCCGTCACGACATCATCGACGCCTGTATCGCGATGGAGGGCAATGACGACCTCAACCTGTTGGTCAAACGCGCCCGGGCGCTGAACGCGGTTATTGCGACCGGGGATGGCGAAAACCTCGTGCAGGGCTTCAAGCGCGCCAACAACATCCTCACGCAGGCCGAGGAAAAGGACGGAGTGGAATACTCGTTCGGGGCGGATGCGAAATTCGCCGAGACCGAGAGCGAGAAGACCCTCTTTGCCGCGCTGGATGCGGCGCAGGACAGGATCGCGCCCGCGCTCGAGGCCGAGGATTTCCCCGCCGCCATGTCCGCAATGGCGGGCCTGCGCGCGCCGATCGATGCCTTTTTCGAAGAGGTGCAGGTCAACACCGACAACGACATCGTCCGCCGCAACCGCCTGAACCTGCTGAGCCAGATCCGCACGGTGTGTTCCAGCGTTGCGGATTTGACTCGCATCGAAGGATAGACGGAGAGGTTGCACCCTTTCGCCCGGCGGCAACGCCGGGCAGCGCCCGCCGGGGCTCCGCCCGTTCGTCGCTGGCATCCTTCCACTGGAAGGCTGCCCGGTTCGCTCCTCACCCCTCCCCACGGGAGGGCGCTTTCAGCACCCACCCAGGGTCGGGCGCTGCCCTCAGCACGCAGTTCTGCCTCTTGCACCACCCGCACAGGCCCTTATGCTGCGGCGAAACCAAAAGGTGCCGCAGTGCAGAATAATCCGGATACGACCCTCATCACCGCCGACGCGCCGGTGGCCGCGAACACCCATGGCGGGCGGGCGAAATGCCTGCAGCGTCTGGTCCGGCTCGACCTTCCGGTGCCGCGCACCGTGGCGCTGTCCTTTGACGCGGTGCATGAGATTGTCGAGGGCCGGATGCCCGATCTGGCGGCCATTCTGGGGCAGTTCGATCCGACCTCGCTGTTGTGTGTGCGGCCCAGTTCCGAGGACCCAGACTGGGGTGGGCCGGGGGCGGTGCTCAATATCGGCATGAACGACGCGCGCTATGTGGACCTGTCGGACGCGATGGGGGTCGAGGCGGCGGCGGCGCTCTATCTGCGCTTTGTCCAGAGCTATGCGATTCACGTGGCCCGGCTGGACCCGGACGTGTTCGACGATGTCGAGGCGGATGGCCGCGAGGGGCTGAAACAGTCGCTGCGCGCCTATGAGGACGAAACGGACGAGAGCTTTCCGCAGGACCCGGGCGAGCAGCTGAGCGCCGTTCTGCGCTCGATGGCCCGCGCGTGGGAAGGCACCTCGGCCCGCCTGCTGCGGCAGGCCAAGGGCGCGCCCGCCGATGCCGGGCTGGGGCTGGTGGTGCAGGAGATGATCCCGGGACTGGGGCAGGGCGAATGCGGCTCGGGCGTATTGCAGCTGGTCGATCCGGCCACCGGGCGTCCGCAGATCACCGGCCGCTACCTGAGCCAGAGCCAGGGCCGCGATGCGCTGGGCGAGGATGTGGCAGCACTTTATCTGGAAAAGGACACGCGCGGCCCGTCGCTTGAGGATGTGGCGCCCGAGGCCTTCGTGGCCATCAAGGATCACGCTGCGCTGATGCGCGAGAAGCTACGCGAAGAGATGCAGGTGGAGTTCGTCATCGAGAATGGCCGCGTGCATATTCTCGACGGGGTGCGGGTGCCGCGCAGCGCCCGTGCGGGCGTGCGGATCGCCGTGCGTCTGGCCGAGGACGGCATCATCCCGCCGCAAGAGGCGGTGATGCGGGTCGATCCACATTCGCTGAACGAGTTGCTGCACCGGCAAGTCCACCCGAAGACCGAGCGCGACGTGCTGACCACCGGCATCGCCGCCAGTCCCGGCGCGGCCTCGGGCCGGATCGTCTTTACCGCCGCCGAGGCGCAGGCCAGTGCGGCGCGCGGCGAGCCCTGTATCCTGGTGCGCCGCGAAACCTCGCCCGAGGACGTGCGGGGCATGCACGCCGCCGTCGCGGTGCTGACCGAAAAAGGCGGCATGACCAGCCATGCCGCCGTGATCGGCCGGGGTCTGGGCCTGCCCTGTATCGTCGGCGCGTCCGAGATGCGGTTTCAGACCAAGAAGAAACTGCTGACCGCCCCGGATGGCCGCATCTTCAAGACCGGCGATATCCTGACCATCGACGGCAGCTCGGGTCAGGTTCTGGCCGGCGAGCCCGAGATGCTGGAGGCGGCGCTGGACGATTGTTTCCAGACCCTGATGGGCTGGGCCGATGCCGAGCGCGATATCGGCATCCGCGCCAATGCCGACACCCCCGCCGACGCGCAGACCGCGCGCAATTTCGACGCGCAGGGGATCGGGCTCTGCCGGACCGAGCACATGTTCTTTGATCCGGGCCGGCTGATCGTGATGCGCGAGATGATCTTTGCCCAGACCTCGAAAGGCCGGGCGGCGGTGCTGGAACGGCTGCTGCCGATGCAGCGTGAGGATTTCGTGCAGCTTTTCCGCATCATGAAGGGCCAGCCGGTCTGCATCCGCCTGTTCGACCCGCCCCTGCACGAGTTTCTGCCCACCACGCGCACCGGCCAGCGGGAATTGGCCGAGGCACTGGACCTGCCGGTCTCGGATGTCGAGCGCCGGGTGGACGCGATGAGCGAATACAACCCCATGCTGGGCCTGCGCGGCGTGCGCCTCGGCGTGACCGTGCCCGAGATCTACGACATGCAGGCCCGCGCCATTTTCGAGGCGACGCTCGAGGCCAGCAAGGAAGGCGCGCCGGTGGTGCCTGAGATCATGATCCCGCTGGTCTCGGCCAAGCGCGAGGTGGAACTGGTCAAGGCCCGGATCGACTCGGTCGCGGCCTCGGTCGCCTCGGAGGGCGGGCAGGAGTTCGACTATCGTCTGGGCGTCATGGTGGAAACGCCGCGCGCATGCCTGCGCGCCGATGAGATCGCGCCGCATACCGCGTTCCTGAGCTTCGGCACCAACGACCTGACCCAGATGGCCTATGGCCTGTCGCGCGACGATGCGGGCCGCTTCATGTCGGCTTATGTCCGGCAGGGCGTGTTCATCGAAGACCCGTTCCACGTGCTGGATGTGGACGGTGTGGGCGAGCTTTTGCAACTGGGGGCGGAACGCGGGCGCCGGGCACAGCCCGAAGTTACGTTGTCGGTCTGCGGGGAACACGGCGGCAACCCCGAATCAATCGCCTTTTGCCGGGATGCCGGGTTCGACTATGTGTCCTGTTCCCCCTTCCGGGTGCCGGTCGCTCGGCTGGCTGCCGCTCAACTGGCGATTTCGTCCAAACTTGGTGGTTGACACGGCCCGTCCACCATAAATTTAGTGGCAGAAAGCCGCCGATCGCAGGGTGAGCCCGCCCGCTATCGGCAAGATTCCACTTGTCTTTTCCGCAAAACTGGACGTTCTGCGCCGACTGGTCTAAGAGCCACCTCGCGCCCGCCGGGGGAGGGTATGGCGCGTATTGTGCCTGTGCGAGGTTTTCTGATGATACGTATCGTTGTGGCGGCTGCCATGGTGATGGTGTTTGCGTTGCCGAACCCATCCTTTGCCGAACGAGAAAAAGACTATGTAACCGGACAAGACCAGGTGTCCCGCAGTGAGCTGCCGGGGCAGAGGTTCCGTCAATACCTGAACGTGTTCAAGCCGCGAAAGCAGGCGAAGCCGGTCGAGGTGAGCTATACCCGCAACTGGCTGGACCAGCGGCCCAAGGCCGCTGGCGACGAGCACTGGCAATGCCTGGCCGAGGCGCTGTACTTCGAGGCGCGCGGCGAGACGGTCAAGGGCCAGTTCGCCGTTGCCGAGGTGATCCTGAACCGGGTCGAAAGCACGCGCTTTCCCAACACGCTGTGCGGCGTGATCAAGCAGGGAACCGGGCGCAAGTTTCAGTGTCAGTTCACCTACACCTGTGACGGGCGCAAAGAAGTCATCGCCGAGAAAAAGGCGTTCGAGCGGGTGGCCAAGGTGGCCCGCGCTGCGATTGACGGCGTCGGCGGCGGCCTGACCGAGGGCGCCACCCATTACCACACCAAGGCGGTGCGCCCGTCCTGGTCGCGGGTCTATGAAGAAACCGCGCGGATTGGTGTGCATATCTTCTATCGACACAACTACCGCACGGCCAGCAACTGAGGCTGGACGGAACAAGAGGCCGGATACCGGTGGGCAGAGCGGCGTTTCGCGTTTTCTCGCGGACGCCGCAATCCGTTGCTGGTGTGGCGTTTGTGGGGCTGTTATAGCCGCGCGCGACCCTTATGCTGGTCGAACCTGATCTGTCCGAGCCCGAAAAGGCCACGCTCATGAGCTCTGAAATCCGCCTCGCCTTTGCCCATCCGTCCGAACGGTCCGAGGCCACCGCGCCGCTGGGGCCGCTCGACCGCATCTCGCTGCGCGACCATATCGTCGAGGTCGAGATTGGCGCCTTTCAGGCCGAACGGGGCACCACCCAGCGGATCTGTTTCAACATCGTGGTCGAGGTCAAGCCGCTGACCGGCCCCATCGACGACGATGTGGACCGCATCCTGTCCTATGACCGGGTGACCGAAGCCATCGCCCATGAGTTGGCCGCCGAGCGTCTGAACCTGCTGGAAACCCTGGCCGAGCGTGTGGCCGAGCGTATCCTGCTGGAACCGCAGGCGGTGCGCGCCTTTGTCCGCATCGAAAAGCTGGATCGCGGCCCCGGCGCTCTGGGGGTCGAGATCGTGCGCGGCAAGGATGCCGTGCATCACGATGTGGAAGAGGAAGAGCGCCCGCATCCCCGGCTGGTCTATCTGTCGAACGAAGCGATTGCCTCGCCCAACCTGTCGTCCTGGATCGACCAGTTGGAACACCGCCGGCGCCCGCTGATCCTGTGCGTCGGCGCCGCCGATCTGCCCGCGCCGCAGACCGGCCACGCGATGACCCAACGCCGGATCGACCTCTTGGCCATCGAACAGAACGCATGGGCTCTGGCCGCGCGCGATTTCCGCTGCGTGGTGGTCTCGACCCGGACCGAGCTGGACTGGGCGATGAAGAACGGCCAGATTTGCGTCTGGGCGCCGTCCAAGATTGTGCTGGACGCGGTGGACGGGCCCTCGGCCAAGCCGTCGGACGCGGTGGCGCTCGCCGCCTGGTTCGCGGCCACTTTCGAGGCCAGCGAGATGCTGGTGATCGGCGGCGATCTGCCCGCCGATCCCAGCGTGCCGCTGCGCGCGGTGCCGGTGGAGCAGGCCGAACTGTGAGCGACTATTACCGCCCGCTGGTCCAACACGGCCCGGCCCGTCCCGATGGCGCCTTGCCGTTGGCCGGCGGCGATCTTTGGTTCACCCATGCCGAGCTTTTGTCCCGCGATGCCGCACCGCGTATGGTCAGCGCCGATGCCATTCCCGGTGATGTGCGGGACCGTCTGACCGCCCCGCGCGCGCCCGTTGCCGGTCTGGACATGGCGCAGCCGCAGATCATGGGCATCCTCAATATAACGCCCGACAGTTTCTCGGATGGCGGGCGGCACGATACGGTCGAAACCGCTCGGGCCGCCGCCGCCGACATGACGGCACACGGCGCCGCGATCCTCGATATCGGCGGCGAATCCACCCGGCCCGGTGCCGATTTCATTCCCGAAGCGCAGGAGATCGCCCGCACCGTCCCGGTGATCGAGGCGATCCGCGCCGAGACCGATACGCTGATCTCCATCGATACCCGCAAGGCCGCCGTGGCCCGTGGCGCGCTGGCTGCCGGGGCCGGTCTGGTCAACGATGTCTCGGGCTTTACCTTCGATCCGGCGCTGGCGCCGCTATGCGCCGAGGCACAGGTGCCGGTCTGCGTCATGCATATGCAGGGCGATCCCGCCACGATGCAGGACAACCCGGAATATGAAAACGTGCTGCTGGACGTCTACGACTTCCTCGCGGGCCAGATCGCCCGGCTGGAGGCACTTGGGCTGGATCGCGGTCAGATCGTGGTCGATCCCGGCATCGGCTTCGGCAAGACCGAAGACCACAACCTGACCCTGCTGCGCAATCTCAGCCTGTTTCACGGGCTGGGCTGCCCGATCCTGCTGGGCGTGTCGCGTAAGGGCTTCATCGGACGCATCGGGCAGGCGCCGCGCGCCGATGCTCGCGCACCGGGCTCGATCGCCGTCGCCCTGGCCGGGCTGGCGCAGGGCGTCCAGATCGTCCGGGTGCACGATGTCGCGCAGACCGCACAGGCCTTGCGTCTGTGGTCTGCCGTCCGCTAAGCCTGTCTCGCCAATAGTTGAGAAAGAGTGAAAGCCATGCGCAAGCTGTTCGGAACCGATGGGGTGCGGGGCACCGCCAACACCCATCCGATGACCGCCGAGATGGCGCTGCGCATGGGCGCGGCGGTGGGGCGTTACTTCCGCCGCGATGCCAGCGGTGTCCACCGGGTGGTGATCGGCAAGGATACGCGGCTGTCGGGCTACATGTTCGAGAACGCGCTTACGGCGGGGCTGACCTCCACCGGCATGAACGTGCTCTTGCTGGGGCCGGTGCCGACCCCTGCGGTGGGGCTGATGACCCGCTCGATGCGGGCCGATCTGGGCGTGATGATCTCGGCCAGCCACAACCCGGCCGAGGATAATGGCATCAAGTTCTTCGGCCCCGACGGCTACAAGCTGTCCGATCAGGCCGAGCTTGAGATCGAGGCGCTGATCGACGCGGGCGTGAAACCGGCGCAGGCGCAGAATATCGGCCGGGCGCGCCGCGTGGACGATGCGCGGTTCCGCTATGGCGAGCGGGTCAAATCCTCGCTGCCGCGCGATCTGCGGCTCGAAGGGCTCAAGGTGGTGATCGACTGCGCCAACGGGGCCGCGCACCGCGCCGCGCCCGAGATCCTGTGGGAACTGGGCGCCGACGTAATCCCGCTGGGCGTCGCACCCGACGGCAAGAACATCAATCTCGGCTGCGGGTCGACCCAACCGCAAGCCGCGTCCGAAACCGTCGTCGCCCATGGCGCCCATGTGGGCATCTGTCTGGACGGCGACGCCGACCGGGTGATCCTGATCGACGAGACCGGCACGGTCGCCGATGGCGATCAACTCATGGCGCTCTTGGCCTCACGCTGGGCCGCTGACGGGCAGCTGAGCGGCGGGGCGCTGGTGGCGACGGTGATGTCGAACCTCGGACTGGAACGCCATCTGGACGGGCAGGGGCTGCGGCTGGAACGCACCGCCGTCGGCGACCGCTATGTGGTCGAGCGGATGCGCGAGGGTGGCTTCAACCTGGGCGGTGAGCAGTCGGGCCATATCGTGATGAGCGATTATGCCACCACCGGCGACGGGCTGATGGCGGGGCTGCATTTCCTGGCCGAGATGGTGCGCTCGGGCCGTCCGGCCTCGGAACTGGCGCGGCAGTTCGAGCGCGTGCCGCAATTGCTGAAAAACGTCCGCTTCGAAGCCGGTCAGACCCCGTTGGACCTGCCGCAGGTGCAGACCGCGATTGCCGCCGCCGAAGGCGCGCTGAACGGCAAGGGCCGCCTGCTGATCCGCAAGTCCGGCACCGAACCACTGATCCGCGTGATGGCCGAATGCGAAGACGAGGGGCTGCTGGAACGCACCGTGGATTCTGTGGTGGATGCAGTGGCGGACGCGGTCTCGGCCTGAGCCTAGCCGCGCCCGAACAGCCGCCGCAGCGCGCCGTACTGGCTGACGCCCACACCGCAGAGGATCAGCAGCAGCGCCCAGAGCAGGGCGGGCGGCAAGGGCTCGCCCAGCAGCGCCGCGCCCAGAACCACCGACCAGACCGGCACCTGATAATTGGTCAGGCTCATGAAGACCGGCCCGGCGGTGCGCACCACGGTCACGCGCAGCAGGTTGGCCGCCGCCGTGGGCACCATGCCCAGAAAGGCCACCAGCCACAGGGTTCTCTGATCGGGCAGGGGCGGCGGCCCCTCGATGGCCCAGGCCAGCGGGATCACGCCAAAGGCGCCGATCAGCAGCAGCACGGCTGACAGTCCCACCGGGTCCACCGGCGGCAGGCGGCGCATCAGGATCGAGGTGACCGCGTAACAGGCCGCCGCCGCCAGGCAGGCCAGACGCCCCGGCAGCTCACGCACGTCGCCCGAGCTTTCGAAGGCCTGCGAGCCCATCAACAGTGACACTCCGGCAAAGCCCACGCAGAACCCCAGCACCCAGCGCCAGGTCATCCGCTCGCCCGGTACCATGAAATGCGCCAGCGGCAGCACCATCAGCGCGATCGACGCCATCGAGACGCCGGTAAAGCCCGAGGTCACATATTGCTGTCCCCATGAGATCAGTGCAAACGGCACCGCCGAGCTGAGCAGCGCGATCAGGATCAGCGAGCTCCGGTCCGGCCCGGTGAGCGGCGCGCTGAAAAGCCGCCCGCCCAGCATCTGCCAGACCGCGCAACTCAAGAGCGCGCCAAACCCGATGCGGAAGGCGGCCAGCCAGAAGGGCGTCAGCCCCTCCAGCGCAAGCTCGATCACCATGAAGGTGCCGCCCCAGACAAAGCCGAGAATGGCAACCATGATCCAGCTGCGCGCGGTAATGTCAGGGCTTTGGCTCACTGTGTTCCCCCGGAAATCCGAAGGGCACAGAAACCGGGTCTGGCATCGGCGTCAATCCCGGAGTTGTGGACAGGACCTGGCATGGTGTTCCATCCGGACGCCGCAGTTGACAGTATGTAAGTGTGTGCTTACCGTAAGTCATGGCTTACATAAATTCTCTCTCCGCTTTGGCCGACCCGACCCGGCGACAGGTTTTCGAGGTAATTGCCGCCACCCCCAGCCCCGTGGGCGCCGTGGCCGCAAAACTGCCCGTCAGCCGCCCTGCCGTGTCGCAGCACCTGAAAGTGCTGTCCGATGCCGGTCTGGTGATGTGCCGCGCCCAGGGCACCCGTCGGATTTACGCAGTCCGGCCCGAGGGGCTGGCGGAACTGCGGAAATGGCTCGACCAGTTCTGGACCAAGGCCCTGGACAGCTTTGCCAGTGAAATCAACGACAAGGAGGCAGACCGCCATGACTGACCCGATCGTGAAGACAGTGGAGGTCAACTGCTCTGCCGCGCGTGCTTTCGAGGTGTTCGTGACCCGGATTTCCGACTGGTGGCCGCTGGATGGGCATGCCGTGTCAGCCGCGTCCGGGAAGCCTGCGCAGTCGGTAACGATCGAGCCTCGCGTTGGCGGGGCGGTCTATGAGACCATGCATGACGGAGGCCGCACCGACTGGGGCAAAGTGCTGGAGTTTGAGCCGGGCCGCAGTCTTGCGATGACCTGGCATCCGGGCAACAACGCCGATGCGCCCACGCGGGTCCAGGTGGAATTCGCGGATGCAGGCGGCAAGACCCGGGTCACGCTGACCCATTCTGGATGGGAGGTCTGGGGCGCTGAGGCGGCCGCCAAACGCGGCAATTACGACAGCGGCTGGGATTTCGTGTTCGGCGAACGCTATACGGGCGCCATCGCTGCGTGAGGCCACGAAAAAGGGCGGCCCGATGGACCGCCCAATAC
The DNA here is from genome assembly GCF_013031405.1 of Ruegeria sp. HKCCD8929. Classification (GTDB taxonomy): domain Bacteria; phylum Pseudomonadota; class Alphaproteobacteria; order Rhodobacterales; family Rhodobacteraceae; genus Ruegeria. Next base: position 134,317 of record NZ_WPZY01000012.1, read on the forward strand.
AAGAATCGGGGATGGCTCAGTTCTTCGACTTGTCGACCATCTTGCCGGCCGAGATCCACGGCATCATGCCGCGCAGCTTCTCGCCGACCTGTTCGATCTGATGCTCGTCATTGGCGCGACGCGACGCCTTGATGGTCGGTTGGCCGACCGCGTTCTCCAGCATGAAGTCGCGCACGAACTTGCCCTGCTGGATGTCGTTCAGAACCTCTTTCATACGCGCTTTGGTTTCGTCGTACTTCAGGATGCGCGGGCCGGTGACATACTGGCCGTATTCGGCGGTGTTCGAGATCGAGTAATCCATGTTCGCGATGCCGCCTTCGTAGATCAGGTCGACGATCAGCTTCACCTCGTGCAGACACTCGAAATAGGCCATCTCGGGCGCGTAGCCCGCCTCGACCAGGGTCTCGAACCCGCAGCGGATCAGTTCGACCAGACCGCCGCACAGAACCGCCTGCTCACCGAACAGGTCGGTTTCGCATTCCTCGCGGAAGTTGGTCTCGATGATGCCCGAGCGGCCGCCGCCGATGGCCGAGCAGTAGCTGAGGCCGGTTTCCAGCGCCTTGCCGGTGGCGTCGGTGTGAACCGCAACCAGGCAGGGCACGCCACCGCCTTTGGTGTATTCGCCGCGCACGGTGTGGCCGGGGCCCTTGGGGGCCATCATGATGACGTCGACGCCCTCTTTCGGCTCGATCAGGCCGAAATGCACGTTCAGGCCGTGAGCGAACGCGATGGCGGCACCGGGTTTGATGTTGTCATGCACGTATTTCTTGTAGGTCTCGGCCTGCAGCTCGTCGGGCATGGTGAACATGATGACGTCGCACCAGGCTGCGGCCTCGGCGATGCCCATCACCTGCAGACCTTCGGCTTCGGCTTTCTTGGCAGATGCCGAGCCTTCGCGCAGGGCGACGACCAGGTTCTTGGCGCCCGAGTCGCGCAGGTTCAGCGCGTGGGCGTGCCCCTGGCTGCCGTAGCCCAGAATCGCCACCTTCTTGTCCTTGATCAGGTTGATGTCGCAATCACGATCGTAATAGACGCGCATTTTGCCGGTCCTTTCTGTTTCGATTGCGGTGCTTTTATCTGGTCGTTTTGCACTTTGCGAGAGCGCCGGACATGCGTATTTATCTGCAAGAAGAAGAATCATTCGCAAAAATATGAATGAGCGAAAAAATCATGCTTGACGACATTGACCGCCGGATTCTGCGCCATTTTCAGGGTGAGCCGAGCCTGTCCGTGGCCGAACTGGCCGAGCGATGCCGGATCAGCCAGGGCGTCTGCTGGCGGCGGATCGAGAAGATGCAGACGGCGGGGATCATTCAGGGGCAGGAGGCGGTGATCGACTGGGCGGCACTTGGATACGCGGTCGAGGTCTCGCTGCGGGTGACGCTGGACAAGACGCAGGCGCGGGCGTTTGACGAGTTCACGGACGCGGCGCGGCGGGTGGCCGAGGTGATCGAGATCCAGACCTTTCTGGGCCGGGTCGATGTGCGCCTGTCGGTGATCGCGCGGGACATGTCCCACTACCAGCAGCTCTATCGCGACCGAATCCTGACCCTGCCGCATATCGCCGATATCGAGGCGCTGATGCATATCGCCCGGGTGAAAAGCGACGAGGTGCTGCCGGTATGATCGAACTGGACGATATGGACCGCAAGCTGCTGCGGGCACTGGCGCAGGATGCAACGCAAAGCGCGGGCGCGCTGGGACGGCGGTTCGGGCTGTCGCAGCCGGCGACATGGCGGCGCATTCGGCGGCTGGAGGAGGCAGGCGCGATCAAGGGGCGGCGGCTGCGGCTGAATGCCGAGGCGCTGGGTTTTGGGGTGACCGTGTTTCTGGGGGTCAAGCTGGCGCGCAAGGGGCAGGTGAGCCTTGAGGATTTCGAGCGCGCCGTCAGCGCCATCCCCGAAGTGCAGACGGTCGAGCACGTACTGGGCCTCTACGACTACCGCCTGCGGGTGGTGGCGCGCGACCTCGGCGATTTCGAACGTGTGCTGCGGCGCCGGATCATGACCCTGCCGGGCGCGGGCGAGGTAGAGGCCAATGTGCTGCTCAGCGAGGAACGCCTGCCGGGCCCGATTGGCTGAGGTTCAATAGCGCGTGCTGATCCGGAACCCGGGATGATGGGTCATGCGTGCGAGCGTTACCGGCGTGTTTTGCAGCCAGGTCACCCGCTCGGTCTGCATCATCGGCATGCCGGGCATCGTGCCCAGGAACTCGGCCAGGCGCGCGTCCGCCGCGACCGCGGAAAAGGCGAGATTGGCGTCCGTGAAAGGCGCGGCATTCAGCAGCCACTCATGCGGCCCTGTCTCGCTCAGATCCGCGTACTCAACGTCAGGCACCGAGGCGATGTTGATCCAGCGTTCTTCGAACTGAAAGGGCCGGTCATCCGCATAATGCATGCATTGCAGATGCAGGATCTGCGCATCGGGCGGCAGGGTCAGCTGCGAGCTGAGCCAGGCGGGTGCCGGCACCACGTCACGCGCGACCAGCGCATAGCGGTAGGTGGCGTTCTGCGCCTCGACCATCTGCCTGGCCAGCGCGATTTCCAGACGGGCCTGCCGGGCCGGCGCCTTCTTGACCCGCGTGCCGCTCTTGCGTTTGCGCTCGACAAAACCCTGATCCGCCAGTTCACGCAGGGCGCGGTTGACCGTCGCCCTTGCGCAATCGAACTCGGCGGCCAGTTCGGTTTCGGTCGGTAACACGGACCCCTGCGGCCAGACGCGGCTTTCAATCCTTCGTTTCACCTCGTCACGAACGACCTGAAAGCTGGTCCGCTTTTGCGATTTCACGGGTAAGTCCGCCCTTTCTTGTCCTGGCTGAGCATATCTGTTCAGAAACACTTCTGCGTGTAAAGATGTCGTGACACTATTTAGCGTCACATGTATTAACCACTTATTTTCGAACAAGAAAATTGCACGCACCGCAAAGGGCACGGTTGCGCTCCCAAATCACCCAATCCGGCGGCCGGCTGTGAGGGCAGAAATTTTCAAGCGATATGTCGATTATCCCCCCGCAAAACGTCGGTTTGCCGCTTTACCTGTCCGGCGGCGGCGGCCAGAAATGACGGGACCAGTCAGAAAGGACAGATCATGCCCGCACTGCTTGATACCGTCGATCCCAACGGGCTCGAGGAATTCTCGGTCGTCTTCACCGACCGCTCGCTCAACCACATGTCCGCCGCCTTTCAGCAGGTGATGCGCGACATCTCGGAGATGCTGAAAGGGGTCTACAAGGCACAGGGCGTCGCGGTGATCCCCGGCGGTGGCACCTACGGGATGGAGGCGGTGGCGCGCCAGTTCGCGCGTGGCGCAAACGTGCTGGTGGTGCGCAATGGCTGGTTTTCCTACCGCTGGAGCCAGATTTTCGAGACCGGCGGGCTGACCGTCAGCACCACCGTGATGAAGGCGCGTCAAACCGGCAATGACAGCCCGTCGCCCTTCGCGCCCGCGCCGATTGACGAGGTGGTGGCGACGATCCGCGAGCAGAAGCCCGATATCGTCTTTGCCCCGCATGTTGAGACGGCAGCGGGCGTAATCCTGCCCGACGACTACGTGACCGCCATGGCGGCGGCGGCGCATGAGGTGGGCGCGCTGATGGTGCTCGATTGCATCGCCAGCGGCTGCGTCTGGGTGGACATGGAAGCCACCGGCGTGGACGTGCTGATCTCGGCCCCGCAGAAAGGGTGGAGCGCGTCGCCCTGTGCCGGTCTGGTGATGCTGTCCGATAAGGGCGAGGCGCGGTTGGCCGAGACCGCTTCGGACAGTTTTGCCATCGACCTGAAGAAATGGCGCGACATCATGAAGGCCTATGAGGGCGGCGGGCATGCCTATCACGCCACCATGCCCACCGATGCGCTGCGGGCCTTCCGCGATACCATGGCCGAGACTCGTGAGTATGGGTTCGACAAGCTGCGCGACGCGCAATGGGCGCTGGGCAATGGCGTGCGGGCGATGCTGCGGGACAAGGGCATCACCTCGGTCGCCGCCGAAGGGTTCGGCGCGCCGGGGGTGGTGGTCAGCTATACCAGCGACCCCGAGGTTCAGAACGGCAAGAAATTTGCCGCACTCGGGATGCAGATCGCCGCCGGGGTGCCGCTGCAATGTGATGAGCCCGAGGGGTTCAGCACGTTCCGGCTGGGCCTGTTTGGTCTGGACAAGCTCTATGACGTGGACGCCACGATTGCGCGGCTCAAGCGGGTTCTGGATCAGGTGCTTTGACCGGGTGGCGGGCTGAAGCCCGCCCTACGGTTAGAACCAAATGGGATCGATCTGCACCATAACGCATCAATATTCGCGTTCGAAATCAGCGACATGCTGATTGAGGGGTAATGAAGTTCGATTTCTGCTTTAGCGGACGCCGAGGCCCATCTGCATCAGCGTCTTGCGCACCGGGGCCAGCGAATAGAGCGCGCTCAGCCCCATCGCACGCGCGTCCCTCAGGGCGCGCGTTTCGACCATCGAGGCGCGGTTCAACAGGTCGATGCCCTTCACCCGCAGCTCGATCTCGGTATGGCGGGCCTTGTGATAGGCCGCCAGCATCCCGGCATCGCCCAGATCCCCGGGCCGGGCCTGCGCCAGATCCAGCAGCGTGCGCAGATCGCCCAGCGACATGTTCAGCCCCTGCGCACCGATGGGCGGCACCACATGGGCCGCCTCGGCCATCAGTGCGATACGCTCGCCCGACAGCCGCTCGGCGGACTGGCTGATGATCGACCAGATGGTCCGGCGCGAGGCCAGTTTCAGCGGGCCAAAGAGGCCGCAGGACCGTTCGGTCATCGCCGCCTCGAACGCCTCGGCCTCCATGTTCAGAAACTCGAGCGCCTTTGGCCCGCGTTCCATCCAGACGATGGCTGACGAAGGCTGACCCTGCCAGTCGGGCAGCGGCACCAGCGTGAACGGACCGCCCGAGCGGTGGATCTCGGTCGAGACATTGTCATGCGCAATCGGATGGGTGACGGCAAAGGCCAGCGCCTTTTGCCCGTAGCGGGTGGTGTGCACACCGATCCCCGCCGCCTCGCGCATGGGCGAGTTGCGGCCATCAGCGGCCACGACCAGCCGGGCCCTGACGCGAGACCCGTCGCTCAACCCCACCCGCGCCTCGGCGGTGCGGGTGAACAGGCTGGTGGTGCCAGTGCCGGGGCGGAAATCGACGTTGGGCAGATCGGCCAGCCGCGCCACCATCTCGCGCCTGAGCAGCCAGTTGGGCAGGTTCCAGCCAAAGGGCTGGTCCGAAATATCGGCGGCGTTGAAATCGCGCACCACACGCGGCTCGGGCACGTCGCCGCCCGCATCCACGATGCGCATGATCTGAAGGGGGGCCGCGTGTTCGGCCAGCCGCGCCCACAGCCCGCACTGTTCCAGCAGCCCGCGCGCGGGTTGCAGAAAGGCGGTGGTGCGCAGGTCCGAGCCTTCGGCGTCGCGCTCGGTCACCGGCGGGGCGGGATCGACGCAGATCACGTCGAACCCGGCGGCTCCGAACGCGGCCGCTGCGGTCAGCCCGGCGATGCCGCCGCCGGAAATCAGGATGTCACAGCTCTGGCTCATGGCCCGCACCTCCGTTTGCGGTGGACCCTAGGCCGGTTCGCAGGCAGGCGCCAAGTGACATCCTGTCCCGTGTCTCAGCCGCGCGAGATCAGGATCAGCAGCAGGAACATCACCGGCAAGGCGGCCAGCGCGGGGATGTAAAGCCCGGGCACCCCGAACAGCAGGATCGAGCAGCCCCACATGGAAAACAGCGCGCCGGCTGCGTAATATCAGGTGTCGGCATCGCCCTCGGCCATCTCGCGGGCCATCCAGCCGAACAGCGGCACGGCAAAGATCAGGCGCTGCCAGAACGGGCGGGGGGCGGGAAAGTCGATCGCGGCCATTGGGGGCTCCTCAGAAATGTCTCGGGTGTGTTGCCCGGCATATAGGAACCAAAAGATGCATCCGGCAGGTGCATTTTGCCGCAGAACGGGGGCCGAGGCAGCAGGTCGCAGGCCGGCCGTTCTGCTCAGGCCAGCCGGGACAGGAACGCAGTCAGATCGTCGGTGTGGTGGTGGATGTGATCGGCGTCATGCGGCTCGGGCGCGACGTGCACGGTGCGCATGCCCATCTGATGCGGGGCGGCCAGATTGCGGGGGTCGTCCTCGAACATGGCGGCCTGGGCGGTGTCGATTCCGTCGCGGGCAAAGATCGCCTCGAAGGCCGCGCGCTCGGGCTTGGGGCGATAGCCCGCATGCTCGACGCCGTAAACCGCATCGAACAACCCACTGAGCCCGCGGGCGGCCAGCACCCGCTCGGCATAGGGCGCGCTGCCATTGGTATAGACGATGCGGCGGCCGGGCAGGGTGCGGATATAGGCGGCAAGCTGTGCATCCGGTTCCATGTGGCTCATGTCGACCTCATGCACCGCGACCAGATAGGGGTCGGGGTCCAGATCGTGTTCGGCCATGAGACCCGCCAGCGTGGTGCCGTAGTCGCGCCAGTATTGCGACCGCAGCCGGTCGGCCTCGGCCCGCTCCACACCCAGCGCCTGCATGACATATTGCGTCATCAGCACCTCGATCTGATCGAACAGGCGCATATGCGGCGGGTAGAGCGTGTTGTCGAGGTCGAACACCCATTGGGTGACGTGGGAAAAGGCGGGTCGTACCATGCCCCGGGTGTAGGGCCCAGCGTCGCAGTTTTCAATGCCCGGCTTGATTGCTGCCCCGCCCGGCGGATAGACAAGCCGGAACAGGGAGAACGCATTCAACATGAGCCAGAGCCGCCAACCCCACACAGACGCCTACAGTCTGATCCTCGAAGCCATCGACATTGGCGTCTACAAGCCCGGTGACCGGCTGGTGGAAAGCGAACTGGCCGAGCGCTTCGGCGTGTCGCGTACCCCGATCCGCGAGGCGTTGCAGCGGCTCGAGACGCAGTCGCTGCTGGAACGCGACGGGCGGTCGCTGATCGTGGCCTCGCTGGATCACAACCAGATGGCCGAGCTGTACGTGGTGCGGCGCGAGCTCGAGGGGCTGGCAGCGCGGCTGGCGGCCCAGCATGCCACCGAGGAGGAGATCAAGGTGCTGCGCGAGATGGTCACCGCCGATGACGCGCTGGTCGACGACCCTTCGGCGCTGTCGCGGGCCAACCGGCGGTTTCACGAGCAGATCCACCTGGCCTCGCACAACCGCTATCTGGTGCAGCAGCTCGATCTGGTGCACCGGACGATGGCGCTGATGGCCACCACGTCGCTGGCGGCGCGTGGCCGGGGCGAGATCGCGCAGAGCGAGCACAAGGGCATTGTCGACGCCATCGAGGCACGCGACGAGGATCGGGCGCAAAAGGCGCTGCGGGAACATATCTCGATCGCCTTCATGACCCGGCTTCAGCAGGACGCGAACAAGCGCGAGCGGTCCTGACGCTTACGCCGGGGCCTGCTCCTCTCCGGCCTGCCCGTGCTGGGTCTTGTCCCAGAAATAGGGCTTCACGGCCAGCTCCCACAGCGCCTTGTAGGCAGCCAGCACGCCCAGCGGGAAGTACAGCATCATCGTCGGCACCCAAGGCATCAGAAAGCGCCGCTGGCGGGACGAGACGGCGGCCAGCCCGACCGTGATGTTCAGCGCCTCGGCAGCCACGAACAGGCCGACGCAGGCGGTCAGGACCTGCGGTGGCAGAACCTCGGCCACCGGATGCGGCAGGCCCAGGACGATCAGCCAGAAGGACCACAGCACCGGCGCCAGCAGGAACTGGCCCAGCGTGCCCAGAAAGAACGCCTGCACGCCCAGAAACCGCCTGAGCCCCAGATCGTGCAACAGCCGCAGCGGCGCGCGCATATGCACCAGATAGGTCACCATGAACCCCTTGAGCCAGCGCGAGCGCTGCTTGACCCAGGGCCAGGCGCGGAAATTGGCCTCTTCGTATGTCACGGTGTCGATCATCTCGGTGCGGTAACCCGCGCGACAGAGGCGGACGCCCAGATCGGCATCCTCGGTCACGTTATGGGCGTCCCAGCCGCCCAGTTCCTCCAGCGCCTCGCGGCGAAAGAACAGGGTTGTGCCGCCCAGCGGAACCACCAGACCCAGCCGGGCGATGCCGGGCAGGATGATGCGGAACCAGCTGCAATATTCGATGGTGAAACACCGCGCCCGCCAGCTGCTGCGCGGGTTGTAATAATCGAGGATGCCCTGTAGGCAGACCACGTCCTCCGGGGCGTGCGCAAACCGCGCGGCCACCTGTTCGACCTGGTCGGCCATCGGCGCATCCTCGGCATCCCAGACCCCGATGATCTCGCCCCGGCAGAAATCCAGCGCATAGTTCATCGCGCGCGGCTTGGTGGTCAGCCCGTTATGGTCGGGCACCTCGATCACCCGCATCCAGTGGGGCAGATCGGCGCGGGCCAGCGCCTCGCGTGTCACCTCGTCCTGTTCCTCAAGCACTAGAATCACATCGAGTAGCGCCTTGGGGTAGGTCAGGCGGCTCAGCCGTCCGATCAGGGCGCTGGCAATCTCACGCTCCTTGTAAAGCGGGACGAGGACCGAAACCTTGGGCAGGCGGGGGGAGGCCTCAAGCGCGGGCTGCCCGCGCGGCGCGGTCAGAGAGGAATGGCTGAGCAGATGCGCAACCGCTCCGGCGGCGCGCAGGGCGACGAACAGGAACAGCGTCGCCACCGCCGCCGTGAACAGGGCGGTCAGGCCCCAGACCGGCACCAGTGCGGCGATGGTCGCCATCAGCAGGACCGCCACGATGCCCGGCAGGCGCGAGGCGATGTGCCAGTCACGGCAGCTCTGGGACGCCTCCACGCGGGTTTCGGCGGCGCGGGCCAGCGGGTCCGCAAAGTGGCGGGCGATGGCGCGGTCGATCTGATCGGCGCTGGCCAGCGCCGGCATCAGCGTCAGCCCGGTCTCAGACATCGCCGCGCGCACCTCTTCGAACCGGTCAGGCCGGGCTGTGGCGATCAGCACGAGCGGGCCCAGACGCATCCATGGGATGACCCCATGGCCAAGCCAGAATTCCACCGGCATCAGATCGCAGAGATCGCCGCCGGGCGGGTGCTCCGCCAGATCGGCGACCTGAATGCCGTTCTGCATCGCCAGCGCCGCCAGCACGTCGCCCGGCTCGGCCCAGCCCTCGGCCACCAGGATCTCGCCGATGGGGGCGTTCAGGCGCAGCTGCATCTGCAGCGCTTGGATCAGCTGTGCCTGTGTGATGATCCCGTTGGCCACCAGATGCCGCCCGAGCGGCAGTTGCGGTCGCACCGACGGGATCGGCCAGGCCGGTGCAAGCAGTTGGAGATTTTGGTCACTCATTCACCGGACCCCGACACGTGAAACCGCGTCAGGGTGGTGCAATCGGAGTTAACGTGCAGTTAACGGGCGCGATCAGGCCGCGTTTTTCCGCGCCGACATGGCCGAGGCGAAACGTTCGAACAGGTAGAAGCTGTCCTGCGGGCCGGGCGAGGCCTCGGGGTGGTACTGCACCGAATAGACGGGGCGGTCGGTCATGCGGATGCCGCAGTTCGACCCGTCAAACAGCGAGCGGTGGGTCTCCATCACCCCTGCGGGCAGAGTCTGGGCATCGACCGCGAAACCGTGGTTCATCGAGGTGATCTCGACCTTGCCGGTTTCCAGATCCTTGACCGGATGGTTGGCGCCGTGATGGCCGTGGTTCATCTTGACCGTCTGACCGCCAAGGGCCAGCGCCAGCATCTGGTGGCCGAGGCAGATGCCGAAAACCGGCAGGTCGGTGTCGTCGAGGATTTCCTTGATCATCGGCACGGCATATTCGCCGGTCGCCGCCGGATCGCCGGGGCCGTTCGACAGGAACACGCCGTCGGGATCATGCGCCAGCACCTCCGCCGCCGTGGCGGTGGCGGGCAGGACCGTCACGTCGCAGCCAGCCGAGGCGAGGCAGCGCAGGATGTTGCGCTTGGCGCCATAGTCGATCGCCACCACCTTGTGCTGCGGGGCCTCCTGCCGGGCATAGCCGTCGGGCCAGGCCCAACGCATCTCGTCCCAGCGGTAGCTCTGTGCGCAGGTGACCTCCTTGGCCAGATCCATGCCTTCGAGCCCGGCAAAGCCACGCGCGGCGGCGATCAGCGCCGCGATGTCGAAATTGCCGTCCGGATCATGGGCCAGCGCCACATGCGGCGCGCCCTGCTGGCGGATCGCGCGGGTCAGGCGGCGGGTGTCGACGCCGCCGATGGCGATGCGGCCACGCTTGGCCAGCCAGTCCTTCAGCTCTTCGCCCGCGCGCCAGTTCGACGCCTCGGTCGGGTCCCATTTGACCACCATCCCCTCGGCCACCGGATCGCCGGTTTCGTCATCGTCGGGGTTCACGCCGACATTGCCGATATGGGGAAAGGTAAAGGTCACGATCTGGCTCGCGTAGGACGGGTCGGTCATGATCTCCTGATAGCCGGTCATGGCGGTGTTGAAGCACAGCTCGGCGACCGTCTGGCCGGTGGCGCCGAAGCCGTGCCCGTAAAACAGCGTCCCATCGGCCAGTGCCAGACATGCGGTGGGCTTGGACGGGGCGTGCGGGGCCATGGCGCGACTCTCCTGCTGGGTAAATCGGCGCATTCGTAAGGGGGTTAGGCCCCTTGGTCAACCCTGTTCAATTTTTTTGGCTATCGTTTGATTTCAATGGGTTAACCGCATGCCCCCCCTGTTGTGTCGGCCTTTTTGTTTCGGTATGGTCAGGTTTCCGGTTCCATGGGGATGGACAGAGCAGATGGATATGCGATCGAGGGTCAACACGGCCCTTAAGCAAGCAATGAAAGACAAGGCGCCTGCGCGTTTGTCGACACTGCGGCTGATCAACGCCGCGATCAAGGACAAGGATATCGCCACACGCGGCTCGAGCAGCGAAGAGGCCAAGGGCTGCGGTGATGCCGAAGTGCTGGAAATCCTTGGCAAAATGACCAAGCAGCGCAAGGAAAGCGCGCGCGCTTATGAGGAGGGCGGGCGGCTGGATCTGGCCGAGAGAGAGCTGCAGGAAATCGCGGTGATCGAGGAGTTCCTGCCCAAGCAGCTGGATGACGACGAGGTGACCGAGGCCATCAACACCGCCATCACCGCCACCGGCGCGGGCTCGATCCGCGATATGGGCAAGGTGATGGGTGAACTGAAGTCGCGCTACACCGGGCAGATGGATTTCGGGAAGGTGGGCCCGATGGTCAAGGACCAGCTCTGCGCGGCCTCGGGCGGCGACTGCTAAGGGCCAGTTTCCCGTCGGATGTCGGAACAGGCGCCCCGGGGACAGCCCTTTGCACTAAATGGTGCAGTTGAACGATCTCTGGGCGCAGGTGCAACGGCGGCTCCGAGCCCATAGCGACAGATGTTGCGCAGTGCACGAACGTCCGGTGTCCAAAATCGGTCTTGAGGCCCGGTAGGGATATAGCTTCCATCAGCTGAGTGCAGAACTGCGAGTACTTGGCACTTGTGCTCACTCATGACAAAAAGGACCTAGAGTGAACCAGAGCGATAATACGAGACACCATATTGCTTCAGAAGCTGGCAACATACGGAGCGCTTTCGGCACCGGTTTTGGTGTTCTTTAGTTACAGACTCAACTTGGAGTATTTTGCGCTCTTCGGGTTACCTTCCTCTTTTGTTAGTTTCACAGAAACACATTTGCTTCTACGCGGTATTGATCATCTACTCCTAGACCTAGAGGTTGCACTGTTTGGTCTGGTAATTGTGCTATGCGTTTTGGGTTATGAATCTAGAGTTATGATTAAATTCGCGGGGAAAACGTTCCCACTGACCCCCGTTTTTCTTGTCACAACATTTGGTTCACTCGCACTCATGAACGGTCGTGTGTCGGAAATCGGCAGAAACTTGTATGTACGTGATGTATTCCAATCAACTACAACGCTAGACGCGTTACTCTGCACGGAAGGAGAAAACAAAGCACTGAAGACAACCCTTCTAGATGCAACTTCCAGAAATCGTCCATTGCTAATTTTAAGGATGAATCAAGATAGAATTGTAGCATTTTTGGCTCCACCGGTCGAACTTGGCACGCCTGGCGTTGAACTACTCTACATGAGGATAGATCGTGAAGACTATGTTAGGACTTCGAAATCAAGTATTTTTGTCACTGGCTATGATGATCCCAATGATAGGCACTGTCCGCGCTGATACTTTGATATTGGGTAACACTTACTACTTTGGAAAAGTTGTCGAATTCAAAGTGGACAGTATAATTTTCGATTTCGATTGCAGCGGAATCACTCGAGAAATACAAATATCTCAGGTGGAGGAGATATCTGTAAACGGCAGGTGCGAAATAAATGATGTGAGAGGCGATATAGGTGGCTTTGGATACTTTCCGTTTGAAACGTTTTGCCCTCAAGTCGAAAGGCGATACCGCGGTAGAAACTTGCCAAAGGCCGCTCACATACTTGACTTAGAAATTCGAGATGTTGGTGTTTCGTACTATTTTCTTGATGATTTTGAGTTTCGAGATGGATCAGTATTTGGACGAGATGGGAGGCGAATATATGAGTTTCGGGATTTGTTGAATCGTGGAGGTGCGTTTAGGATCACCTCGGTTACAAGGGAATATCTGGTGATACATAAGGAAACTTGTGACGCATTTATGCGGGGGACTCCAGCACCTTTGGTTCTCGAGTAGTTTGAGGCAGTAAGTATAGCCGATTTGAGGGCTACAGGGCTGGCCTCGGCTGAGCGTTTTGCGATTTCGTTTTTCAGGTTTTTGGAGGGCACAATATGTCACGCAAAGGCCGTTTCTAGATGCGGAAGGTGAATCGACCTGCCTCTTTTCAGCGTAGCCCTGAACAGATGGTCTTTGCGCCTGATATTTCTGACTGGAGCAGCAACGACTGTTTTTCACTATGCGATTAAAAGCGGTCACTTGCCTTGTTACCGCGAACGGTCGCTTTTGTCCGCACTGCCGTCGTTGACGCCGCATGACCCGCCATGAAGCCCGACCAAATCCGTCAGATGACCAGTGTGAGCCCAAGGTGGCGGTTTGACTAATCGATTTCTATGTCTCAAGTTCCAGTCAGTTCAATTCGAGGGGAAATGGCATTGTCGGACAGGAAATCTGATCAATTGAATGAAAGGATTGATGGATTCGCCGAGAAGTACAAGCTGTGGTTTGTCATCCCGTTAGTGATTTCCGGCCTGATAGCGTTCAAGAACCTGTATGTTGGGTTTGGTTTCCTTTTGTTTTTCGTTTCTATTTGGCTATTTATTTGGGTAGTTGAAAAAATACTGAACGCCTTTAGTAGCTTACTGCCTAAATCGCTAACTCAGGACCAACACAAAGCAATTGGTGAGGCAGGTGCCGCAACACTGTTTTTAGGTGGATTGGCTATCATTGGGATCGTTCTGCGCGGCGACAACTTTGTATCAAATTGGTTGGAGGAAAAGATGCCGGGAGAGATGAGCTTGGGGTTCATCGATCCAGTATTCGCCGCAGTCGCACTTCTGTGCATTTGGGCTTATACAGGATATCGTGTCAGCCGTTGAGTTGAAGCCCTTCTAAGTCCGCTTTGTCCGCACCGTTGCCATTTCGGGTTCCTCACTCATGAGCATTTCTTTGGGATCTGTCCGTCGCCCAAGACCCACTACCTTTTATCTTAGTCATCCTGGCCCTTTCTTACGCCATTTGCTGCAAAGGGCTGGCTCCCTCGGTGTGTTTTTCATTCGAAGACCAGTTCCGACAGGGCAGTATCGGTCCAGCGGCGCCCGGGGTAGGTGCTGTCGATACGCAGCATCACCCAGTGCAGCGGGCCGCCGTCCAGCGCGATCTCCTGCCAGTCCGGCGTATCCGCCAGCGTCACCTGCCGCGAACTGCCATCCGAGGCGATCAGGCTCAGGCCGCGGATGCGGGCATTGTCCAGATAGGCCTTGTCGGATTTGGTATAGCCGTTGCGCAGCAGCAGGCGCGCGGGTTGGGCCGGGGTGTCGAAGGTGATGGCGACATATTCGCCCTCGCCATTGCCGGGACCGCCCTCGACCCAGGCGGTGTTGCCGTTGCGGTCGAACAGATGCGCGGTGCCATAGCTGGACGCCCCCTGCGGCGCCAGCGTGGTGGACGCGCAGACCGAGGCAGGACCGAGCGCCAGTTGCAGCTGGCTACAGATCTCTCCGGCGCGGACCGGGCGGGTGAGGCTGGCCTGAGGGGCGGTCTGAGGGGCGGTCTGTGGTGCGGTCCGGGGCGAGGGGTTCGCCGCACCCGGGTTGCGGCGCGTGTAGCGCTCCCAGCCGCGCTCGACCGCCGCCAGCCGCTGATGGCGCGGCGGATGCGTGACTGATCCTTCGACGCTGAGCGTGGACCAGAGCGACTGCGCCTGCTGCAGGCTGGCCCCCAGCGCGGCGAGGGTGAAACCGGCATATTCATCCGCCTCCAGCTCGGTCGGCGGGCGCGAGCCACGGCCGGTCAGCGTGTGCCCCTGCAGGTGGTGACCGACCTCATGGGCGATGATGCCATAGAGCTGCCAGGTCGCCTGCGGATCGTCCTTGTAGCGTTCGATCCAGACCGGGTTGAAGGCCAGATAGCGCTCCTTTTCGATCACAACGGCGGCGGCATTGCCGACCTCGGTGGTCTCGATCACCTGAAAATTCGGCGCCAGTCCCGAGACGGCGAGGATCTCGTTCACCACCGACCAGACCTCCTGCACCGAAAAGCTGTCGGCGTCGGCAAAGCGCGGCAGCTCGATATTGACGGTCTCGCAGCCGGCGATGGTGCAGGCAACCTGCTCTTCGGCCTTGGCGGCAAGCGCGGCCAGCAAAATGGCGCAGGACAGGATCAGAGATCGCATCGGCAGCGGGTCCGTTCATATGGGTCTTCAAGGGGAACTGTAACCAGGGGAGGCGGTTTCAGGCAAAGAAAAACAAGGTTTTAGCGTTTCGAGAAAAAGTCGAATCGTCAATGCCCTGCCGCACCCGCGGTGCTTTCGAGACATTGGCGATACACGCGTCTCAGAGATTTCTCGAAACGCTTTAGCGAAAGGCTTGAGTCAGCTCGTCATATAGCGCGATGCGCTCGTCCTCGGACAGAAAGGCGCCGATCTCGACCTCGCGTCCGGCACCGGTCAGCGTGACGTAATGGGGCACCGGCCCGCCCTGTTCATGCATCTTCGGATGCGCCCAGTAGCGATTGCAGTCCCATTCCTGGTCCGGCCCGCGCGGGTTGTGGCGCACCAGATGGGCATGATCGTCGGACAGGGTCAGCACTTCGAGCACGCGGCGCTGGCGATAGTTCAGATCGAGCGCCAGCCAGATCCCCGCTACCGCCGTCAGGACAAAGGGCAGAAGCCCCCAGAGCAGCACGGATCCCAGCAGCGCCAGCAGCGGGATGGAGGCGAACAGAAAGACCGTCAGCACCACCGCCGCCGCACCGCGCGGGGGCAGCGAGTTGTGCGGCCAGAGATGCAGTTCCCGTTCCGCCTTGGACGTGCGTTTCCAGTCATAGGGCATATCGTTAATCTATCATGTCCGGCCTGCGGGTCGAGGGAGCCGCCGCCTCAAATCCGGTTACACGACGTGACCGACCCGGACCCAGGAAAACGCGTCCTCAAGCCGGTCGTCCCCCCAGAACACCTCGCCGCGCACGACAAAGCTGGGCGTGCCGAAGATGCCGTGCGATACCGCCTTTTCGGTTTCGGTCGCCAGCGCCTCCACCGCCTCGGGCTCGCGCGCGCGGGCCAGGATCGGCAGCGGGTCCTGTTCGCAGCGGTGCAGCGCCTCGGTCAGGGCTGCCTCGCTGCCGGCCTCGACCCCGTCTTCGAACCAGATGCGGTAGAGCGCCTCGGTAAAGCGCTGGCCCCAGCCTTCGCCCATCCCCATGAGCGCGACCTGATTGGCCAGTGCCAGATCCGAGATCGGATAAGGCGCGGGCAGGCTGGCATGCAGCCCGTACTTGGCCGCGCGCCGCTCGATGTCGCGCCACATATAGGCGCTTTTTTCCGGTTTGCCCGCAAAGGGGATGTTCTGCTGCGCGTTCATCACCGTGCGGACGTTGAAAGGGTGCCAGCACACGGTTGCATCATGTTCCTTGCACCAGTCCGGCAGGCGCAGGATGGTGAGAAAGCTGTAGGTGCTGCCGATGGAATACCAAAAATCAATCTCGGGCATCTGGAGGACTCCGAAAAATCAATATGTGACTTACCCATAGTAGCGGATTTTAGTGAGTCTGGCGATGTGTGCGCGCTCGGTTGTATTTGAGGTGGGGCGGTGGGGCTGTCCCACTTCTTCCCTGCGCCGCACAGGAAATGTCGGCAATGCGGTCCATTGCTGCCGATCATCTACTTGCTTGGAAGTTGACCACATTGAGCCTTCGATGCCATGTTTGGCGCCATGGCAATTGGTCTACTCAAACTCAGCAGCGGTCACTTTTCTTTGGAATTCGAAGAAGAGGATGTTTCAGACGTTGTGGAGGCAATTAGAACTGAGTTCGGCAAAGCCGAACAAAAGCAATTTGTTATGGCGAGAGAAGTGAAGTTTGGTGGCGCCACTTTCGTGTTTCAAAATGAGTGGCAAGACCCATGCCTGGTCTCGTCCAGTCTTCAGGGCGATCAGTGCCTTCGGCAAATTCATGAAAAGCTGAGTAGGCAATAGTGCCGACACATGGACAGAGTGAGTTTGGACAGTTTGGGCTCAGAGCGGTCATCTGACGATTTCGCTCAGACCTTCCCTACGCTGGCGCGCACCCGAGGTCGGCGGAGCGGGACTAAGCTGACGTTGTTGCAGCTGCGCCAATGGCCGCCATGTTTGGCAATTCCGAGCTGCTATTACAACGATACATCCACTTGAAATCTGTTAAGTGGATGAAGCATATTTCCACTCATGGCCATCATTCTAGCTTTCTCTTTTGCAGGGTTCATCTATCTGATTGTTGCCTTACAGGTCAGCCAGGGGTTTCCGCCACTGTACGAGAAATATCGGGGGCCGATAGAAGATCAGATCAAACCCGTTTTACCGTTTGTCTTTGCACTGATTGTAATAATGCTAGCGTCCACAGTGTTCTCGCCCTTATTTTTCCTCTTCGGCGTTGTGTCTGTTTGGTGTGGATTGCGAATTCAAAATCCGTGCGAGTACGAACACTTGGGCCCTTACCATGGCTGTTGAATCCGCTGACGATTAGCGCATTCAATAGATGGCCGATGCTCGCATTTGATACTTGGACACTTGGTATGATTGCTTTGATGGGAATTTGACCTTCCCCCCGATTTTCGGGCCATTGCGAACTGGAATTTTCCACCTTTGAAT
>NZ_WPZY01000115.1 GCF_013031405.1 Ruegeria sp. HKCCD8929
ACGTCCTGTTCGGTGACGAAAGCCCTGGCGAGAAACCGGCGATACTTGTCGCGGTTTGGTTCCAGATGCAGTGAGACGGCGCCGGCATCCGCAATGAGCGCGATCAGGCGCTGTTTCGCGGCCTGTCCCATCCGACGTTCTTCCTCGCACTGCGCATGGCGGATTTCGGGCGTGTCGAACCCCATCAGGCGATAGCGATCCTCACCGACCGCCAGCGTGTCTCCGTCGATCACGTAGATCTCTTGCACCGAGAACGTGCGGACCTCCCTGCCTGACTGCGTGCAGCGATCCAGCCCAAATGCTGCAAGCAGGAGAACGCTCAGGATCGCGATTTTTCCCATCACTCCCCCACCACGATCTCTTCGACACGCATCACGGGATCAGCGCGCTGCACGACGGCCGGCACGTTGTTGATGCCGAACCGGTCGACAAGCACGGAATCCTGATCGAAATAGAACCGGCGCCCATGCTCCCGCATCAGGCCAAGCGGATCGCCCTTCACCAGAACCAGCAGCGTGTCCAGCTCATCGCCCTCGGAGAGGGCAAACCGAACCTGGGCTGCGTCATCGCCATCAATAAGGACGATCCGCTTGTTGAAGCGCGAATAGGCCAGCGGGTTGATCACCGTGCCCGCCCGCGCAAAGACCTGACCCTGATGATCGGCCAGATCCTCCGTCAGGGTGATGGTCAGATCCACGTCCCAGCTGGCATATTCGGTGGCCTTGCCGATGCCGGCCACCGGACGGGGGCGGTTCACGTAAGACTTGGTGCGGTCCTGCATATCCCGCTGCATTGCCGCCAGTTCGCCGGAGGCCTCCATGTCCCGCAGCCGCGCGTGGATCACCTCGAGGATCGACGGCTCGATCACCTCAAAGAGGGGCCCATGCGTGCCAAGATCCTTTGCCTGCAAGGGAGTTGGTGACACCACGGAGGCGGCCACGGCAGCCCAGCCGAGCAGGAGCGATCTCTTGAGGGTCACCACGGTCATTCGGCGCCCTCCGCAAACGACGTCCAATGCGGAAACGGGATGGCAAAGCCCACGGCAACGATATCGCTTTCGGGGATTGCACCAATCACCTGGTACCGGCTGTCGAGGCTGTCCGTGCTGTCGCCCAGCACTGCGATGGTGCCCGGCGGCACCACATCGGCCTCCCAGAGCGGCGAGACCAGTTCGCCATTCTTGCGTTCGCCCTGGACACAGGTGCCGCCAATGCAGATCTGATCGCCATCCCGGCGCACAACGTCGCCCGGGCGCCCGGCAATCCGTTTGGTCAGGTACACCTCGTGCTCTCCGAATTTGTCCGCGATCACGTCCGGCACATAGACCGCAACCACCGCTCCCCGCCACAACGGACGCGGCCAGGTCACCATGGCAAAGGCGTTGCTCGGCAGGCTATCGGTGAAGTTGATCGCCACCCGGCCAAAGGCCAGAACGTGAAACAGGAACATGGCCAGCAAGACCAGCGGCCAGATCCGGAAGCGGGTTTTAAAGAGCGCCATCTCGTCACTCCCCGGGTTCACTGGTAAAAGTGGGACTGCCTTCGCGTTCGCGCTGAAAGCGCGAGGCAGCGAAGGGAGTCTCGTTTGACCCGGGAAGTGATCCACTGAGGACCTCCCGCATTACCGCGTCGGTCACATCGGCAGGAACGTCTGCGTGCTGTGACAGGACCCCGTCCTTGCGCACCACCATCACGCCGTTCTCGGCGGCGTAGGCCTGCAGCACGGTGGCAACCTGCTCCTGGAAGGCCGGAAGCACGCTGGTGAACTCTTCGGTTTCAAGCCTTGTGTTGGACCAGATGACAAAGGTGGTCAGGCTGAGTTCAGGATCGAAGGTCACAACGGACATGTTGCCCCCCTGCTCTCTTCCCAGGACAAGGCCGGCAGCAAACATAGCCTGCGCGATCAGCAGGCCGCCGAGGCCGATGAGTGTCCTGGTGCGCCAGCTCATACGACCTCACCCCGCTCCACCATCGTGTGGATTGCCTCGACGGTGGTCATGCCGGCGTCGCGGTACCGGTTCATCCGCTCGACCGTGGCGCCTTTCGAAGAAAAGACCGCGAGAGAGAACGGATCGAGCAGCAGGCGGCCATAGGCATAGCCCTCCGGCATCTTCACGGCCATTTCCGCAAATCGCCCGGGCACGGAGGTGA
>NZ_WPZY01000116.1 GCF_013031405.1 Ruegeria sp. HKCCD8929
ACCGCACCGAGACGCAGGCCCATGCCGAGCGCCTCTGTGTGGCCCGTCTGGCGCGGGAGAATGACCGTCTCGGCACCGGCCGGATCACCACTGTGGGAGATCCGCTCCTCGTTGCCGGACAGGTCATCGAGCTGGGCCAGACCTATGGTCGCTACACGGGCCGCTGGCTGATCACCATGGCCCGGCACCGGTTCAGTGCGGATGGGTACACAACAAGCATCACGGTTAAGTTGGTGGAGTAGAATACGGTGCACGGGGCGACTACATGCGAAGCACAGAGCACAACCAAACTGGAGCGACTGGTGAACGGCGGCTTAAGCGATCAGGACAAGCAGGAAATCACTCGCTGGGCAGAACAGCACCCGATAATCCGTCGTGTGATACTCTTTGGCAGCAGAGCACGAGGCACACAGCACGCAAACAGCGATTTCGATTTGGCGATTCAGGTGTTTCCAAGCGGCCCGCACCATCTAGCGCAGCTGGCCTATATGGACTGGAAGGACCGGCGTATCGGGGAGCTTGAGAAGGCGCTGCAAAACAAGGTTCATCTTGAATGGTATGCGCCTGGCGCCGGGCTGGCAATCGAACGCTCGATTAAGGACGATGGCGTGACAGTGTTCTTTCGCCAGACCTTTACCGGGGCCTCGGCCTGATCATGTCGGAACAGATGAAACGGGGCATTGTCGTCGAGGGGCGCGGATCACAGGTGAAGGTCCGGTTTGAGGACAACGACCAAGTGATTTCCGGCTGGCTCGATGTCGTTCAGCGCAGCACGGCGGGCATGCGGGCGTTCACGCGACCCAAGCCAGGCAGTCAGGTTGTCTGCCAGATGGATGCAAACCGTGAGGCTGGCGTTGTCCTGGGCGCGCTCTATTCGGACGCCGATCCTGCCCCGGCCGGGGACGAGGGCACGGTGCATTTCGAGATGCCGGACGGATCAACCGTGATCTGGAAAGGCGGCACGTTCACCATCGACCACGCTAGTGGGATTGTGTTGTCTATTGCCGGTGGCAAGCTGGTTGTCGATGGCGATTTGCAAGTGACCGGCGATCTGACTGTGGCTGGTGCCACCGACCTGAAGAGCACCACGATTAACGGGGTCACGCAGGTTGGGGATTGAGACAGAAGTTCTCAAGCGGACAAAGCGTACCTTTGATCGAAACAATTGAATGTCCGCTCTGTTCGCGGCTAGACAACTCGCTACCTCGATAGAAAGTCCAAAGATTGCAGAGCTAAAGCCATTCTCGGTGTTTTTTTTGTCTGCAAATATGGCTAAATTCCCTTTTCCCTTAGGTATTTGTTGAACTTTGGGAATAGCTCATTCTTAGCGAAGATCATTCCTGCTCTTGTCCAAGAAATCTCTCCGAGAACGTCGGTTGTTCCATCGGCCCTACGGTTTAGCCAATCTGTTGCAAACACACCAATAACAATGATTACAAGTACTCCGAGCAGACTTGGTAAGTTACCTCCCATTACGAAGCTGATCACGCAAATAAGAAGGAAAAACGCAAAGGCACCAATCCACAGGCGCGAATAGTATCGCTCTCTCGAACGACTTATTTCTAAGAGCCCTGCAGCACCCAGACCGTCGAACTCGTTGCTTTTGGGATCAAAGTCGAACTTCTCGAGGGTCAAAAGTTTTCTGACAGCATCTGTTGGCATTTGTGACAATGCTTTCCAAGCCGCCGATTTGGACGCGGACCTTTCTTGGCGGTTCATGTCCTCGCAGAAATCAGTCCAATGCTTGTCAAAGTTGAAGTTTTCAAAGGACAATGCGACATCATCGTCAAGAAGCTCTTCTACCGGGTCCGCGCTCCTCTCTGTTTGGCCAGCTACCGACTGGCCTATTTTGTCTAGCAGCGGCCCAAGAAGCCGATCAATCCAGCTCAAAGTGTTAATCCAAAACAATTATGGACGACACATTATCGAGTTCGGTGTCAACCGACAATCCTTTGCGACCAAACAACAATGATCAGACGTTCGTACCGGACGCAGAATCACGCACTCTCGGGCTCAAAGCGGTTGTTTCGAACATCGTTTCCCTCGACCCCAATCGGGCTCTTGACTGATCACCATACCCGTGGAACGTGATAGCATCACCCAACT
>NZ_WPZY01000117.1 GCF_013031405.1 Ruegeria sp. HKCCD8929
GCCAGCGCCTCGGGCACCGACCAGACAGGTCCTGCGGGAACGCCCCGAGCTGTCAGTTTGTCGACCCATTCATGGGTGGGGGCATCGGCAAAGGCCGCCTCCAGCTCGGCGGTCAGGGCGGGTCGATTGGCCAGTCGGCTCTTTCGGTCGGCAAAGCGTGGATCCTGCGCCAGGGCCGGGTTGCCGATGACCTCGCAAAGGGTCTCGAACTGTTCTTGTTTGTTAGCTGCGATGTTCATCACCCCGTCCGCGGTTCTGAACGTGCCAGATGGGCTGGCGGTGAAATTGTCATTGCCGTTCGGGGTGGGTGCCTTCCCTGCGACCAGATGGTTCGACACCACCCAGCCCATCGTCGCAATGACGGCCTCAAGCATCGAGACGTCAATGAATGTGCCGCGATCTTCGGACTTGCTGGCAAGCGCGGCGGCAACGGCGAAGGCCGCTGTCATGCCGCCAATGGTGTCGGCCATTGGATAGCCCACCCGGTAGGGCGCGGTGTCGCCGTCGCCGGTGATCGACATCACGCCACTCATCCCTTGTACGATCTGGTCATAAGCGGGCAGTTTCGCCAGCGGGCCATCCTGACCGAACCCGGAAATCGCACAATAGACAAGGCGTGGGTTTTCCAGAGCGAGTGTTTCGTAATCAAGGTTCAGGCGTGTCATCACGCCGGGGCGAAAATTCTCGACCAGGGCATCGGCCTTTTGCACCAACTCCTTCAGGATGCGTTTGCCGGATGCCGATTTCAGGTTCAGGGTGATGGAGCGTTTGCCCGGGTTTTGCGCCAGAAAGGACACCCCCATCAGATCGGCGTTGCGGGCAGGATCGGCCCCAAGTTGCCGCGCCAGATCGCCGGTGCCCGGGGTTTCGACCTTGATCACATCGGCCCCCATATGGGCCAATTGATGACAACAGAACGGACCGGCCAGCACATTGGTCAGATCAAGAATGCGAATGCCCTTCAAAGGTGCCTGAGTCATTATCCGCGCCCCGCGTGCACAACCTTGGCCGCCGTGAAAAACTCCCGGCAATAGCTGCCTTTTTCCGGCGCGCCATAAGACGAGCCCTTGCGCCCCGTGAAGGGCGCGTGAAAATCCATGCCTGCGGTGGGCAAATTGACCTGTATCATGCCTGCCTCGGCGTTCTGCGAGAAATGGTCGACCCTGGCCGCATCCCGCGTGACTATGCCCGCAGACAATCCAAATTCGCAGTCATTGGATGTAGCAAGGGCGGCATCATAGTCCGGCACGCGCAACACAGCGGCGATGGGTCCAAAAATCTCGTCCCGCGACACGGCAGCCTGTGGTGACACATCCGTAAACAGGGCCGGAGCAAAGTAATGTCCCGGGGTTTTGGATTTGATTTCGCCGCCACCTGCGGCAAGTGTTGCGCCTTCATCCACGGCTTGAGAAACGTATCGTTTGTCGATAGCCAACTGCGCCTCACTGGCCACCGGGCCAATCTGGGTTTCCGGCGCGCGCGCATCACCCACCCGCAGGTCATTCATTGCCGCACAAAGACGGTCAACAAATGCGTCGTGAATTCCCTCTGTGACGATCAGGCGGGAGGAAGCCGTGCATCGTTGGCCGGTTGAGAAAAAGCTACCCTGCACTGCGCAGTGAACCGCCAGATCAAGATCCGCGTCATCCAGCACAACCAGCGGATTTTTGCCGCCCATCTCAAGCTGCATTTTGGCCCCACGAGCGAACAGCGCAGCTCCCATATTGCGGCCGACAGGTGTGGAGCCGGTGAACGTGACACCAGAAACATTGGGGTGTGTAACGATCGCCTCCCCGACCTCGCGGCCTTTGCCCATCACAAGGTTGAACACACCCTCGGGCAGGTCCGCACGGGAAATAATGTCGGACAACATCCAGGCCGATCCGGGAACCAGTTCGGCGGGTTTGAACACAACCGTATTGCCATAAGCCAGGGCGGGCGCAATTTTCCATGCCGGGATCGCCAGCGGAAAATTCCAGGGCGTGATCACGCCCACGACGCCAATTGGCTCGCGCAGAACCTTAAGCGACACACCTTCACGCAGAGATTGGTAGGTATCGCCAGTTGCACGATACGCTTCGGCCGC
>NZ_WPZY01000118.1 GCF_013031405.1 Ruegeria sp. HKCCD8929
ATTCAAAGGTGGAAAATTCCAGTTCGCAATGGCCCGAAAATCGGGGGGAAGGTCAGATGTACCAGCCGATGAGGTGTGAAGATGGACTGCCATTCGACAGACGCACCCGTCTTGACGACTACCGTCCTCATGGATCCGGACATTTGCGCGGTGCGCAGAATCAGGCAAAAAGGGCTCGCGCACTAAATCGCTCCGCGATATAGGCGCTTTTGGCTGGCATTGCGTTGAAGTGGGATTTGTTTCGCGGTTTTCGATGCCGGGTGTGTGCTGTTGATCGAGGTGATTTTGCCTCGGTTGTCAGAGGATACTTCCATGAACATAACGGCAGGCTCCGCGCGTCAAAACCGGCATGGGATAAAGTCCTGCAATCCGCCTTGTCGCAAGCAGCTGAGCGGCACGGGTACTTTCAACACTATAAATATATGACAGAAAGCGGTCGGAACTTTCGGCTACCTGTGGTGTTGGGCGAAACAGATGAGGGGGGCGTCGCAGTGTGTGTCTTGTTTGTCAGAGACGGGCTGACCTTTGTCGAAACTCAAAGCGACCGCGACATTAAGGATCGTCTGAGCATTGCAAAGTCGGTTTTCGGTCTTTCCGAAGGACAGATGTTGCTGGCTCATCGCATCGTAAAAGGGGACAATCTGATTACCGCCTTAGAAACTCTCAACATAAGTATCAACACTGCTAGAACACATCTTTCTCGAATCTATGCAAAGACCGGCATCAACTCCCAAACCTCCTTAGTCCGGACATTGCTTAGTGTTGGCTGAATTCAGTTTCTCCGAACCCAGAACAGACATCCCGTTATTCTTTGTGAACGTCAGATTTGTTCATGGAAGACCGGAGGCCGAAATTGGCGCTGGTGCAGCGAATTGGGGCCTGGTTGCGCGCAGCCGACTTCGGGCAACGCATCGATCTCGCGGACGCAGCGAATGGCCGGTTCGGTGAAGCTGCACTACGGCGTGAAATGGGGCGACGAATGGCTGGATTGGGCCGGCTCTGACGCCCATCCGAGCTGAGATCGAGGTGATGCTGCACTGAATCCAGGGTCAGTTCTGAGCCCATAGCGACGGATGCTGCGCGTCGCCCTAGTATCGGCTATTGGTATTTCACACACATTCAAGGTGATCGGGCTTTGACCAACCGTCCATCGCGTTCCTACGTGATCTGCACGACCCCGCGAAGCGGTAGCACATTGCTTTGCAAGATGCTTGCCGCAACGGGCGTTGCTGGAACGCCAGACTCGCACTTTCATGTTCCTTCGTTCGAGCGGTGGTTGACCGTATATGAGCTTGATGAGACGACCTTCGCCTCACGGGAGGCGGCTCTTCGAGCAATCTTTGAGGCAGCTCTCGCCAGAGGGATGGCCAACACCGATATCTTCGGCTTGCGCATGCAGCGAGGTAGTTTCGGCTTTTTCGTGGAGCAACTGTCGCTCCTGTCACCAGACCATACAAATGACGTTGAGCGTATCGAGAGCGTCCTCGGCCCGACGACTTTCATTCATCTTTCACGTCAGGATCGCGTTGGCCAAGCCATCTCGTGGTTGCGCGCCGAGCAAACGGGATTGTGGCATCGTCGGGCTGACGGCTCAGAGTTAGAGCGACTCGCCCCTCCGAAAGAGCCGCGCTACGATGCGGATGCGATAGCGCGGCATGTTGAAGAATTGACCTCGCTTGACGCCGAGTGGGAACAGTGGTTCGAGCAGGAAAAGCTGGAACCGTTGCGGATCGCTTATGATGCGCTGGCTGCAGACCCTCGGAAAGTGCTGTCAGAAATTCTTTCCTCAATCGGATGCGATCATTCATTGGCTGAACATGTGTATCCCCCAACCGCAAAGTTAGCGGATCGTGAAAGCCACGACTGGAGGCAGCGCTTCATAAGGGAATGCATACACGATTGAACCGAACGCTCGAAGCGGACGCTCGGTCGTGAATTTCAAACGGCAACAGAGTCCCGCAACTTGGAGCTTGCAAAGCACGATTTTGAGGGTCTGGTTCGGGTTGCCCTT
>NZ_WPZY01000119.1 GCF_013031405.1 Ruegeria sp. HKCCD8929
CGGTGCTGAAACCTAGTATCAGGTTTCACATCAATGAGGCGCTCAAGACCTACGTGTAACGACCTGCAAACATAATCGGCTCAACCTGCAATCATCCTGATTTTCGGCCCGAATTATTTGCATCTATCCAGCGCTCCAAACCCGGATTATTTGCGAATGAACCCACAATAGTTGCAACCAGCCTGCAATCATCGGCTCGAACCCAGGTTACGTGCGAACGGCAGGCCGGTAGGAGAGCTTGGCATGTTTAGGCTGAACGATAGCAGCGCAGCATCTGCCGTTCGCGGCACGGGTCATGAACTCGAAAGACGCGGACTTTGCTGCCGTTCGCAAGTATTCAGCGAGTGACGGCTTTGCAGCGAGAGATCACGCTCTACGGAAACTGGAACTCAGATCAGATCGAGACGCGGCGGGGGCTCATGAAGCTCCACTTCCCAGCCTTCAAATGGCGGTTCGACCTCGTATTTCGGATCGCAATAGCTTCGAAGATATTGTGCTGCTCTTCTCTCCGCATACTTGGCATTCAGCACTCGTCCTTCACTGTCCATCTCAATCACATTTGCGAAGATTGCAAACGTTTGTTCCAACGCGCTTGGCTCTTCTCCCAGTAGGCTTCTGTAGTCGACGTCTTCGAGGAGCGGATGGCCAACGGTTCCGTTTGCAATCCAGAAAGCAAATGTTCTTAGCGCGCCCGAAAATGACGGACTCAGTCGGTTTGAAGGCAAGTTATCCATGAGCGCAGACTAACTCGGTTTCTGAGCTGTGCAACGGGTCCAGAGATCAAAGCGGACGTTCGCGAATGCTGCAGCATCGGTCTACTTGGCTCATCTACCGACATCTGGCGGGTTTGCTCGGGCTCAATGGCGGGTCATGCGGCGTCAACGACGGCAGAGCGGATAAAACGGACAATGGATTCAGGCTGTGAATGGCGCAGCGCGTTCGAAAGCTATCCCTGGCGCGCGTCCAACAGATGACAAATCGCGGTACCAATCAGTGTGTAAATTCCGACCGTAGCCATCAACGTTAATGTTGAAGTGAAGCCGGCCTTCGCAATCAAAAATGACAAGCTAAATGGAGAAAAAAGCATGAGCACATCGGCCCAGAGGGCGAATGTTGTTGCCAGAAAGGTCAGCAAAAAAACGTATATGGACCGGATCATGAACTTAAACATCCCAACTGGGTTGCATTGCACCCCATCCTATTGAACAAGTTTGGGTTTTCAACAGTTTGGTCAGTCCAGGAGTTGCATGGGCCTAGTAGCGGTGATCTGACGGTTTCTTTCAGGCACTTCCTACGCCGGCTTTTGTACCAAAGGACGGAAGGTGCGGACTTTCTGCCGCTACAACTTCTGGACGGAAGGTCTGCTTTCTGCTGAATTCAATTCGGAAGTATGAAGGTTAACGTGATGTTTGAAGTCGAACCAACAGAAGAAAGTGGAGGCTTTTGCGATTGCTGCGGCAATCAAACTCGCACTGTTTGGGGCTATGTCCATGAAGAAGGTGGAGGCACCGTGGCGAGTTACTTCGTCCAATGGACTGTTGGAAAGTCCATCGAAGACCATCCGGCCAATTTCGATTTGATATATGGGGCTTGGGGTGAAGGTGCCAGCAAGAATGATCGGTGCGCAATCTCGCTCGTTCACTTCGAATCCGAAGGCGTTCCCGGGGTTTCAGTGATTGATGCGCACGACCGGCCTGTTGCTTCTAGTGAACTTGTTGGATCGGCGAAGAGCCGTGAAGAGTTGATAGGTACACCTCTAGCCCAGCAAGTGTTTGCAATATTTGACGCGGTAATTTTGCAGGACAATCGCCTTAGCTGACATTGCCTGAGCTGCAGACAAGATGCACTTTGGGCTCGTTCGTTGAATCCGCTGCGCTTTGTCTGAACGGCTGGTCTAGAAAGC
>NZ_WPZY01000120.1 GCF_013031405.1 Ruegeria sp. HKCCD8929
GTGAAACGAGGGGCGGCACATGTTCAGGCTCCAACAGATTCAACTTCAAAACCGGGTAACAACCACCCGCACGATATCCGGCAGCGGCGGCCACGCGGCATCGGCCGTGAAATCTGCATCGGCATCCACGGCCAGCGTCTGCACCTGTTCCTTCATCGCCGTGACCCAGCCGAGCGCTCCTTGCGCACCGGCAAGAATGGAGGATTCGTCACTGGTCCGGTCAGCCGCATCCTTGCCTGCAATCACCGCCGCCGCCGTGGCCATGTTCATCTGCGTTTCCGCCGAGGCCTCGGCGTAAATCCTGCGGCGGCATTCCTGCTTTACGTCTGCCAGCCGGGCATCGGCCAATTCAGCAGCCGAGGGCGGCGGCGGAGTGTAGACGTAGAGCGCGGGTGCGGCCCCGGTGACATCCACCCGCTTGTCGAACCGCCCCGGCCAGTCGGCCTCGTTGATCTCGATCTTTGGCACGGGGATCACCTTGTGCAGGGCCGCGTCATAGAAGCCCAGAATGCGGCCATCGGTGGCGTCGTAATGTGCGTATTTCGTCATTGTCCGATCCTCAGTAGCCGATTGCCAGCAGACGCACGGTCGAGCCGCTTGCGGTCAGATCGCTGTGTCGCAGGCTGACCACATTGATGGTGCTGTTTGTGAGAGTGTTGGTGCCGAGATAATGGGCGTTCCCAACAGAACCGTCCGTGATGTGATCCGAAACGTAAGCATGAAAGATACCGTTCGGGAACGTTATCGGCAGGGTGACCGTTTCCTCCCCGTTCACTTCCACGCTTCGCCACTGGATGATCAGGCCCGAGGGCAATATCTGGTAGCCGTCAGCGCTCAAGACAACGCTGCCTGCGGCGGCGAGGGCTTGGCTGAGGCGTTTCGGCGAGATGACCTTGGTCTCGGACACACCTGCCTCGGCCTCAGCCTTGGTGGCGAAGTCCACCGCCAGCACCCGGTCCAGGGACATATCCCCACCGCCAGTCAGACCGCTGCCCGCCAAGACCTTTCGCTCGACCGGTACATAGGCATCCGTGCCCTGCACCTGCAACACGAGGTTCTGCAGATCGGAGAACACCACGTGGATGCGGATCAGGGCAGAGACGGTGTCCTTCGGCTTGTTCACTGGCGGATCGTAATAACCGATGGCGATCAGATCCCCATCTGCATCGAAGAGGCCAGATTCGCGCACCACATAGGGGCCTTCGGTGACATCGAGCAGGATCTCGAAGAACGCGGTATCGAGCGCGTCCGGCACGGCGCCCGTACCCTGAACCGGTTTCCGGCCCTGTTCGTTCAGTAGTGTCGTCTCGCCGCCCGAGGGGATGCGGTCGCCATCGCCCCAGGCAATATGAGTGATCTGAAGCGGCGCGCCGTTTGCAAGTGCTGCGGCTTCCTTGTTGCGCCCGGTTTGGGTCATGGTTGCGTAATGTGCCATTGTCGCTCCTTACGCGGCTGTCACAATTGAGGTGATCCGGGTGGTCGGCACCACCGCGACCGAGGCGGCCGCGTCCAGAACCGGCGGCGGTTCGAGCTTGGCATCTGCGATGACCCGGATGTGGGTAAGCGGGAAGGCTCCGGCATAAGCCGGGCTGGTGGCGGCGACCCCGACGCGGATCTCGCTGTCCTGCGACCAGCGCTTGGTGGCCTCGACCATCTTCAATGTCGCCTTGGTCTGGCGTTGCGAGAAATAGCCATCGTGATCCGGATAGATCACATCGTCGATCATGATGGTGAGCCGATGGGTGTTGGGTGCACTCATGGGGGTCTGCTGGTACCACTGCTCGATGATCGCAGTCATGCCCAGCAGGCTCAGCCCCAGCTTCACGCCCGCGTCGTAGCCTTCCAGCGATTGCAGCAGCCATGCGTTCTTCAGAATCTGGCGCTGGATCG
>NZ_WPZY01000121.1 GCF_013031405.1 Ruegeria sp. HKCCD8929
CTGCAAAAGGCGCATTACGGGCTGACCTACGGCACCACCTTCCCCGGCTCGGCGGAGGCTCCGGCCAACGGGCCCGGCTATGCCGAGATCGCACAGGCCTATGGCGCCGAGGGCATCCGGGTCAGTTCCGCCGATGAGCTGTTGCCGGCGCTGCAGGCGGCCATTGCCAGCGGCAAGCCCACGGTTCTGGATGTGCCCATGATCAACAACCCGACCCCAACAACCGGACACTGGAACATTCTGGACATCTATTCACCGGACAAGGATGTCAGCCACGTGTCGACGTGAACTGATAGTGAGCCCCGGCTGCCAATGGCGGCAACGAGGACACGGCACAGCCAAGGAGCCAATGCATGTACAAAAATATTCTGATCCCGGTCGCTTTGGACCACGACACCGATATCCAGGGCACCATTGCCATCGCTCGGCGTTTGCTGGCGGACTCCGGCAAGATTACGCTGGTCGCGGTGGTCGAGGACGTGCCTGTCCACGTCGCCGAATACGTGACTTTCGAGCCGGCCGAGCACATCCGCGAAGACCTTGAGCAACGTCTGCGAGAGATCGCAAAAGGTCAGGGCGACCTTGAGGTCGCGGTGCTTTCCGGGAAACCGGGCGTGGCGATACCCGATCTTGCGTCCGAGACCAGTGCCGAACTGATCGTCATCAACTCTCACAAACCAGGTATGGAGGATTATTTCCTTGGCTCAACAGCGTCCCGGGTTGTCCGACGATCTCATTGCGCGGTTTTGGTTCTACGGTGACCCAGACTTGGGAGTGGGCAAAACCTGGTGGTCGACGTGGTAGGGTGAGGGTTTCTGAAGAAGACGGGGCCCATCATGGATGTGAGTGTTTTTGTCGAGACTACGTTTGACGATGGCGGAACTCGGAGGCACAATATCGTTCGACTTCGCCGTGCGCCCGGCGAATTTGGTTCTGAGAACCTGGGCCTGCTCCTTGACGACGCAAAGACGTTGTTGAAGCGGTTGCAGGAAGCAATTGTGCATGATCAGGTCGGTGAAGCAGTTGAGGCTCGCCGGAAATGCAATGACTGTGGTAAACGACGTGCGATCCATGATGATCGTGGTCGCATTCTCGATACGCTGTACGGCCGAATTCGGGTGAAGTCGCCAAGGGTTCGATGTTGCTCGTGCCAATCGGCAGGGATCGCGAGGCCTGGACCGCAATCTCTATTTGCTGGACTTCTCCTTGATCGTGCGACGCCAGAACTTCGGTGCCTGCAGACTGAATTGGGATCGAGGCACTCGTTTCGAGAAGCTGCCCGATTGTTCGAAATGTTTCTGCCCTGTTCGGCTCAGTTGAACACGACGGTTCGAAATCGCTTGGGGCGCATTGCCGACGACCTCAGCTCCGAGGAGGAAGGCCAAGGAGGCACGGATACAAACGCGGCATCCTCCCCACTGACCGTTTTCCTGGATGGTGCACACATACGATGTCGGCCTGAATACCAGAAGCGGCACCTTGATGTCGTGGTCGGCAAGGTTGAAAGCCGCAACACGAGCAGACGTTTTGGCCTCGTGCAAAAAGCAGCCGCTTCGCCTGCCAGACAGCTCCGAAATGACCTGTTTGCGCAAGGTTGGGATGGCCAAAGCAGTGTGACTGTGATTTCAGACGGCGAGCCAGCCTAGCCAAACCTGGTGCGGCGCGCCGTTCGAGGTCCCGCCTCCCACATACTAGAGCCCACGACTTTTAACCTGAGACATACCCGGCACTGCCAACTTGTTTACGCGTTCTGAACTGGTTACCGCTCACGCATGAAGATACCGCCCAAAATGCCGCACCTGAAGGGTTTTCGTTTTCCGCGCGAGATCATCGCCTATGCCGTCTGGGTCTAC
>NZ_WPZY01000122.1 GCF_013031405.1 Ruegeria sp. HKCCD8929
CCTTGCAAAAGCCGACGCACAGCGGAGGGAATGGGCGTCACCCGCAGGGCAGATCGCCGTGGTTTGGGCGACCATGGCTCAAAGCCACTGGCGTGGCTCGGAACGAGACGCGAAAGGGGTTGTTGAGGCAGGGAGACCAGGCCACGTTGTTCTGGGAGGGCGCCGGCACAGCCGGCGGCCGACTAGCACGCGGTCCCGCGCCAGGGCGCGGGATTTGCCTGAAAGAATCCTTTCTTAGTCCTGTTCGGTAGCCTCAACTCAGTCACAAGCGTCGTCGAATCCCATCGAACAGGCCTGCTGGTAGAGCTGTTTGGCTCGTTCAGCGTCGCGCTGAACCCCAATACCCCCGTCGAAATGAGCACCGAGATTTGAACAACCAAGCGCCTCGCCGCCGTCGCAGGCTTTCCGGTAGAGCCGTACCGCCTCCACGGAATCGGCCTCTACGCCAGTGCCTGCCGCGTGAAGATAGCCGAGATTGTTACAACCCATCATGTGGCCTCCGTCGCAGCCTTGCCGGTAGAGCCGCGCTGCCTCCTCGGGATCAGCGTCCACGCCAGTGCCTTTCTCGTGGAGATAGCCGAGATTGGTACAGCCAACAGCTTCGCCGCCATCGCAGCCTTGCCGATAGAGCCGGGCCGCCTTCTCAGGATCCGCCTTAACGCCAATTCCCTGATCGTAGAGATAGCCGAGATTGGTGCAGCCAACGGCTTCGCCGCCATCGCAGCCTTGCCGATAGAGCTGTGCCGCCTCCAATGGATCGGCCTTTACGCCAGTGCCTTCCTCATAGAGATGGCCAAGATTAGTACAACCCTGCACCTCGCCGCCTTCGCAGGCTTGCCGGTAGAGCCGCGCGGCTTCCAATGGATCGGCCTCTACGCCAGTGCCTTCCTCGTAGAGATGGCCGAGATTAGTACAACCCTGCGCATCGTCGCCATCGCAGGCTTTCCTATAGAACCGTGCCGCTTCCAGGGGGTCGGCTTCAATCCCGACGCCCAGGAAGTAGGATAGACCAAGATTGAAACAGCCTTTCGCGTTGCCGCCATCGCAGGCTTGCCGGTAGAGCCGTACCGCTTCAGGTGGGGCGGCCTCAACTCCGATACCATTGGAGTAGAGATAACCGAGACTATTACAACCAAAAGCATAGCCACCGTCGCATGCTTGCCAATAGAGCCGCGCCGCCTTCTCAGGATCAGCCTCTACGCCAATGCCATGCTCGTAGTGATAGCCGAGATTAGCACAACCCACTGCATCGCCGCCGTCGCAACCTTTCCGATTGAGTCGATTCGCCTCCGCAAGATTCAACTCTACGCCAATTCCTTCGCTGCGAAGATAGCCGAGATTGGAACAGCCCCTCATATCCCCGCCATCGCAGCCAAGCTTGTAGAGCCGCGCAGCCTCTAAGGGGTTAGCGCTGATGCCGATACCCGTCTCAAGCAAGTAGCCGAGACTTACACAGCTATGCGCACTGCCACCACGACATGCCGCACCCCAGAGCGTACTGGCGGTTGAGCCGTCCATTTTCCATATGTCGATAGCGCGTTCAAAGCACCGCTCGGTGACGCCGCCCTCACAAGCCAGAGTGATGAACTCGAGCTGGTCTTGTTCGGTGGGCGTCAGCTCCGCAACATCAAGACAGACCTTGCCTTTAAACAGTGCGCACAGGGTACGGTCGGCGGCACTGACGCCATCGGGCTGGCGTGCTAGCGGACTGGCGAATACCAGCGACCCTGCAAATGTGACAGCGCCAACACAACTGGCCAGCAAGAGGAACAGGACCTTGATGGGTTTGTTCTCAACATCCAGCCAGT
>NZ_WPZY01000013.1 GCF_013031405.1 Ruegeria sp. HKCCD8929
CACACTGACAACCATTTGGGAATCCCCCGATTCAAGTTTTCGGCGGGATGCTTTAAGCGGTTTTCAAACCGCTTCAAGGCGTTTGCAAACGCCTTGACCCGCCCCGCTCAGTTCGTGGTTTCCAGACCCACCGGTTTGCCTACCACGGTGAAATGCAGCCCGTCGGGGTCGAGGAATTTGCGCGCAAAGGCGTTGATTTCGTCCAGCGTCACCGCGTTCACCTTGTCGTTGCGGGTGGCGATGTAGTCGATGGGCAGATCCTCCATCTGCATCCCCACCAGAATACCCGCGATCTGGCCGTTGCCGTCGAACCGCAGCGGGTAAGCGCCGGTCAGATAGGTCTTGGCGTCCTCAAGCTCTTTCTCGGTCACACCTTCGGTTGCCGCGCGCGCCCACTCGTCGCGGATGACCTCGACCGCTTCGGCGATCCGGTCATTGGCCGAAGCAACCGAGCCTAGGTAGAGAGAGGCCAAGTCCTTGGGCACCAGATAGGAATAGACGCCATAGGTCAGCCCGCGCTTTTCCCGCACCTCGGACATCAGCCGGCTTTCGAACCCACCGCCCCCGATGATGTGGTTGAGGATGTAAGCTGCGAAGAACTCCGGATCGTCCCGGTCGATGCCGGTCTGGGCGAACAGGGCCACCGATTGCGGTGTGTCAAACTCGACCACGCTGACCCCGCCGGAGATGTTCAGATCCGCCTTGCCCGGGATCGGTGCGCCGGTTTCCGGCAGGTCGCCCAACAGGTGATCCAGCAGCACGCCCAGTTCCTCCGGAGTGATATCCCCCACCGCCCCGACATAGAGCCGGTCACGCGCTAATGCGCCCCGATGGGCGGCCACGATATCGTCACGTGTCAGGGCTGAGACGCTTTCGATCGTGCCCTTACCTTCGCTCGCATAAGGATGATCGCCATAGACCATGGCCGCAAAGCTGCGCCCCGCGATGTCGTTGGGGTCCTTGGCGTCCGAGCGCAGGCCCGAAATAACCTGCGCACGTACACGGTCCACAGCGTCCTGATCGAAGCGCGGTTCAAGGATGGTGGTCCGCAGCAGGTCGATCACCTCGTCGCGGTTCTCGGTCAGAAACTGGGCCGAGATCGACAGGGTGTCGTCGCCGACGTCATAAGTGAACGACGCGGCCAGCGATTCCAGCTTGCGGGCATAGGTGCGCGCATCCATGTCGCCCGCGCCTTCCTCGATCAATCCGGTCATCAGATTGGTCGCACCGCGCTTGCCCGGTGCATCCAGCGAGGTGCCACCACGAAAGCGCAGCTCAAGTGCGGTGAAGGGGATCGAGGGTTCCTCGACCAGCCAGGCCTTGATGCCCTTGGGCGAGGTCACTTCCTGAATATTCACCTCGGCCCAAGCCGGCAGTGCCAGAACCACGGCGATCAGAGTTGCGAATAGAGCCTTCATTGCGTCACCTCCTGATCGCGCGTCAGCCAGCCGGTTACCGAGGTTTCGGGACGCAGCACCTCGTTGGCGGCGGCGATGATGTCCTCGCCGGTCACGCCCTGCAAGATGTCGGGCCAGGCCTGCACATCCTCGACCGTCAGACCGCTGCTCAACGCCTGTCCATAGCGGTTGCCGATCCCGTCCACATTGTCGCGTGCATAGATCAGCGCGGCGCGCAGCTGCATCTTGATCCGGTCCAGTTCCTCTTGCTTGACACCCTCGGCGATGAAATCAGCCAGGGCCTGATCCATAGCATCTTCGGCCTCTTGCAGGGACACGCCGTCTGCCGGGACCACGATCAGGTCAAAGGTGGTGTCGTCGAGCGAGACCCCCCGGTAGAACGCACCGGTATAGACCACCTTCTGATCCTCGAATTGCAGCTTTTCGTTCAGATAGGACGTGGTGCCGCCCCCCAGCAATTCGGCCAGTAGGTAGAGCGCGGCGGCCTTTTCCTGATCGCCCGCATCCCGTTCCGGCGCCAGATAGCTACGCTGCACATAGGGCTGCGCCACGCGCGGGTCGCGGAAGGTCACGCGGCGCTCGGCGGTTTGCGGCGGTTCCTGCGAGCGGATGCGCTCGGGCAGGTCGGGATTGGCGGGGATCACCCCGTAGTATTGCTCGGCCAGCGCCTTGACCTCATTGGGCTTCACGTCGCCGGTCACGACAAGGATGGCGTTGTTGGGGGCGTAATAGGTCCGGTAGAAGGACAGCGCGTCCTCCATGTCCAGCGTCTCCATCTCATGCCGCCAGCCGATGATCGGCGCGCCGTAGCGATGGTTGAGATACTGCGCCGCGTTCACCTGTTCGGCAAACAGCGCGCGGGGGTTGTTTTCGGTGCGCTGGTTGCGCTCTTCCAGGATCACGTCGCGCTCGGTCGCGATATCACGCTCGGTCAGGCGGATGTTGCGCATCCGGTCCGCCTCCATCTGCATCATCAGCTCAAGCCGGTCGGCGGCGATGCGTTGGTAATAGGCGGTGTAGTCGTAAGAGGTGAAGGCGTTGTCATTGCCGCCATTGGCCGCGACGGTGGCCGAAAGCTCCCCGGCCTCAAGCGTATCGGTCGCCTTGAAAAGCAGATGCTCAAGGAAATGCGCCACGCCGGAGGACCCCACCGGTTCATCCGCCGATCCGGCCCGATACCACAGCATGTGCTGCACGACCGGGGCGCGGTGATCCTCGACCACCACGACATCCATGCCGTTGTCCAGCGTGAATGTGGTGACCGCTTCCTGCCCGTCCTCGGCCAGAAGCGGGGTTGCTGAGAACAAGGCGGCGGCAAGCGCCAGTGCCCGGACCATGCGGCATCCTCCGTGATGAGTTACGGTGTCAAACTACGGCGGACGCGCAGGGGTTCAAGACGCGATGACGGAAAGTTAAGAAATATTCATTCTTCCGGAGGCGCGGACGGGGTGGGATAGCCACGCTTGCGGAACGCCTCGGCCTGCGCGTAGGGGTCGATGGAGTGCTTGCGGTAGACCTGTTCGTAACGATCCACCGGGAACAGCCGGATTTGCGTGAACCGGCCGCGCCGCTTGCGGAAATCTGCGTCTTCCTGAGCCAGCACCTGACGGGTGTCGGCGGGCACGCCATAACGGCTGGAGGCGGTGACAAGCGCCTGATCGGAGGATGGAATCCCGTTGGAGGCCAGAGCCGAAGCACGACCGCCCAGCGCCTCGACCGCATCCGCCTGCGGGGTCGGGTCGGTCAGGTTGCTTGCGCCCGGCGTGGGGGCGGGCAGGAACTGGTAATCCGTCGGTGCGGTCAGCGGCTTAACTGGCAGCACGGCGAACTCATCGGGGCCGTTTGCTGGCGACTGCAGCACCTTCAACCCCTTGTTCGCGCATCCCGACACCGCGATGGCGGCGGTCAACATGATCATTGCCAGCGGCATCCGCATGGTCTTCTCCTGCCTGTTTGAAGCGGTTTTATCGCATTTCACCCGGCCCGTCACGAGGCCTTTTTGCCATCCAGCAGCACCAGACCGATGGCGCCCGCGAATATGAAGATGTCGGCGATGTTGAACACATAGGGGTTGTGGATGCCGCAGCAGGACATGTTGAGGAAGTCCAGCACATAGCCATAAAGCACCCGATCCAGCACATTGCCCAGCGCGCCGCCGATCAGCAGCCCGGCGCTGAGCAGCATCCAGACCGATGGCGCGATCCGGCGCAGCCAGATCAACACGGCCAGACAGATGACCAGCGATATACCGATCAGAATCCAGCGGCCCGTATCGCCATCGCCCTGAAACAGACCGAAATTGATCCCGCGATTCTCGCCGTATTTGAAGGTGAGCAGCGGCGGCAGCACGTCGATGACCTCGCGCTGCTCGACTCGCATCACGTGCACCACCAGATACTTGCTGACCTGATCGGTCAAAAAGGCCAGAAGCGTGGCCCAGAAGAGCAAACCGTACCGCATCAGTGACGGAAGTGCCGCATGCCTGTGAAGACCATGGCCAACCCGGCCTCATCAGCTGCCGCGATCACCTCGTCATCGCGCATCGAGCCGCCCGGCTGAATGACGCAGGTGGCGCCTGCGGCGGCGGCTTCCATCAGCCCATCCGGGAAGGGAAAGAACGCATCCGAGGCCACGGCAGAGCCAATCGTCAGCGGTTGCGGCAGTTCCAGCGCTTCGGCCATGCGTTCGGCCTTCTTGGCAGCGATCAGGGCCGAGTCTACGCGGCTCATCTGGCCAGCTCCGACGCCGACGGTAGCTCCGTCCTTGACGTAGACGATAGCATTCGACTTGACGTGTTTGGCGACTTTCCAGGCAAACAGCAGGTCACGCATCTGTTCCGGTGTCGGCGCCTTCTTGGTCATCACCTTCAGGTCATCCATGCCGACAAACCCGTTGTCCTTGTCCTGCACCAGCAGACCGCCCGCCACCTGACGCACGGTCTTGGCCGGGGTCGTCACATCCGGCAGCCCTTCTGTGGTCAGCAGGCGCAAGTTCTTCTTGGCGGCGAAGATCGCCTTGGCCTCATCCGAGGCGCCGGGGGCGATCACCACTTCGGTAAATATGCCAGTGATCTCTTGCGCAGTTTCGGCGTCCAGCGGCAGGTTCAGCGCCACGATGCCACCAAAGGCCGAGGTGCGGTCACAATCAAACGCGGCCTTGTAGGCCTCAAGCAGGGTCGTGCCCTTGGCCACACCGCAGGGGTTGGCGTGTTTGATGATGGCGCAGGCGGCACTGTCGCGCGGATCGAACTCGGCCACCAGTTCAAAGGCGGCATCGGTGTCGTTGATGTTATTGTAGCTGAGTTCCTTGCCCTGATGCTGCACGGCGGTGGCGACGCCGGGGCGATTGGTGCCGTCGGTGTAGAAGGCAGCTTGCTGGTGACTGTTCTCGCCATAGCGCAGGGTTTGCTTCAGGTCTCCGGCAAAGGCGCGGCGCGTGGGGGCCTCCAGCTTCAACGCATCGGCCAGCCAATTCGACACGGCAGTGTCGTAGGCGGCAGTGCGGGCATAGGCCTTTTGTGCCAGCCACTGACGGAAACCCAGCGAGGTCTTGCCGTAGTTCTCTTCCAACTGATCCAGCAGCGACGAGTAATCCTCGACATCCACGACGACGTTGACAAAGGCATGGTTTTTCGAGGCCGCGCGGATCATCGCCGGACCGCCGATGTCGATATTTTCGATACATTCGTCATAGTCCGCGCCCTTCGCCACCGTGGCTTCGAACGGGTAGAGGTTCACCACCAACAGGTCGATCGCGCCGATGCCATGTTCCTCCATCGCGGCGACGTGAGTGTCATTGTCCCGCAGCGCCAGCAACCCGCCATGCACCATGGGATGCAACGTCTTGACCCGACCATCCATCATCTCGGGAAAGCCGGTAACCTCGCTGACGTCCTTGACCTCAAGCCCAGCATCGCGCAGCGCTTTTGCAGTGCCGCCGGTCGACAGCAATTCGACCCCGCGCTCGGCCAAGGCCTTGCCCAGCTCGACCAATCCGGTCTTGTCGGAAACGGAAAGGAGCGCGCGGCGCACGGGGTGAAAGTCGGTCATGGGTCCAAAGATCCTTTTGGCGTCAGTCGAATTCGGGCTCGTCCCGGGTGATGTCGCGTATGGCAACCGCAGTATCCTGCGCCTTGCTCAGCGTCCACCGGATGCGCGTCGCATACTCCATTGCGCGGCCAGATAGAACGATCTGTTTTGTCGCGCGTGGCTTCAGACGCCCTTTTTCGAGATAAACGCTCGGTTCCAATGACAAAATGCACTTGCCATCGTGGCGTAGCACCCAAATCTCGCCGCTTTTCAGCGCCATTGACACCGCCGCCCCACCCAGATCAAGCGCCGCATCGACATCCGGGTGCAGATGCAGACGGATATCGAATCCAAAGCCCGAGAGGCCCGAGGCATCCATCGCCTTGTCGAACCGCCGCTTGGCCGGGTCGTCCATCGCCAACAGCATATCCTCGCCCGACAGCCCGCGCCCGTCGAAGCTGAGCCCCAATGTACGGGCATGGGTCAGGCCGAAGACCTTGGAATACCCGTTATGACCGCCCTGAAAACGGATGCCGTTCGGGGCATCGTCGATCTCGACCGGCACCTTGGTGGGGCTGTCCACTAATGCCTCAAGCGCGGTGCCCGGCACGGGCTCGGCCAGCCGAGCGCTAGAGTAGCCATCAAGGCACAGGGTCGAATGCGAGGGCGTGGCCCGACCAGCACGGCGCCATTCCAGCCCGAAACTCTCGCCCGAGCCGCAGTTGACGATCAGCGGGCGGCGGCCCGAGGTCAGCTCGAATGCAAGCGTCGAGGCATGGGCGTTGTACGAGGCCGCGCCCTGGGGCGGAACGCTGGCATCGACGATCACACTAGTGCGTCCGGTGGACAGGCGCGCATAGCCCATCGACAGGCCTACAGGATGCTGCGGCTTGACCCCGCTGGCGGCCAGCGCATGATCCAGCCGCCCCTCCAGCCCGCGCCCGCCGCCATGAAACCGCGCCAGCCCGCCATCGGTATGGCGCAGGCTGCGCAACGTCGGTGCGATGCGCTGGATCGCCGCCGTATGCGCCATGGGGGCACCGCGCCCGACCTCGTGCAGAGAGGCAGCGGTCCAGGTCAGCAGTGTGAAGACCTCAAGCAGTTCTTCGGGATTGCGTGTGGGCAGCCCGCCTTGCTCGTCGATCTGGCTTTCGCATTCGCGGGCAAGGGCCTTGATCGCCGGATCGGCCAGCTCTTCAAGCCCCTCCAATGCGAGCCCGGCATAGATCAGCCCCGCCAGCGCCTCGAACCGGGGTAGGCCTGGCGTGGCCGCCTGCCAGCGTTTCGACAGAAACCAGGTCTGCTGCGCCAGCGAGCGAAACAGGGCCTGGCTTTGCTCGGGGTCGACACCGCGCAGCAGGAAAAGGGCGTGGTTGATCCAGCGGATCACCCGCCGCCCGGTCAGATCCGGCACCCAGCCCGGGCCGGTGCCGCGGCCATGGGTCTCGATCCAGCCCCAGACCCAATGCTGGGCTTTGACCCGAGCCGCGGCATCGCCCACCGAGGCCAGATCGTCGAGCCAAGCGAACCCATGCCGCTCGGCATCGAAGGCGGGGTTTGGGGCCGCGACCTCCCACAGCCCGCTGTCACGCGATTCTACCAGATAGCCCGCGAAAAGCAGATTTCCCGCCACCAGCTGCCGCCCGCGCGCGAATGAGCCCACGGTGCGCGGCTCGGGCTGCGAAACGAAGCCAGCGACCGGTTTGCGGCGCTGGCTGAGGCGCGCTTGAAGACGGTTCTGAAACCGCATCCACCTGCTGGCCATGGTCTCCGGGTTGGACATATCGCTCTGCCTCTTACGCTCTGGTGGCGTTTGCGGCGAGAATAGCCGGTGATCCGCGCCGAGTCACCGAAAGAGTGCCGCTCAGGCCGCTTTGCGCAGACAGGCGATGTAGAACCCGTCCATGCCGCCCCGGTCCGACCAGTAATCGGGGCGCAGGCGCAGGCCGCCCTCTTCGGTGATCCAGCCAGGCTCAACCCCTGGCAGGGCCAGCGCATCGCGGTCGGCGGCTATGTCTGGGAACATGTCCAGCGCCTCCTCCACCTGTACCTCGCCCTCATCGGGCAGCAGAGAGCAAGTGCAATAGACCATCCGCCCGCCGGGTTTCAGCAGGCCGCATGCATGCGCGAGCATCCTTGCCTGCAACTCGATCAGCGCGCCGAATTCCGAGCCGTCCTTGGCCTGTGGCAGGTCCGGGTGCCGCCGGATCGTACCAGTGGCCGAACAGGGAGCATCGAGCAGGATGGCGTCATATTGACCCTCATGCTCCAGCGCATCGCCCACGATCAGTTCCGCGCTGAGCCCGGTACGGTACAGGTTCTCGCGCACCCGCGCCATGCGGGTTTCAGATATATCCAGCGCCGTGACCTTGGCCCCGGCAGCCGCCAGTTGCATGGTTTTGCCGCCCGGCGCGGCACAGAGGTCGAGGATCCGCTCACCCGGTTGCGGCGCCAGCACCTTGACCGGCAGCGTCGCCGCCGCGTCCTGCACCCACCAGTTGCCCTCGGCAAATCCCGGCAGGGCCGAGACCTGTCCGGCCTCGTACAGCCGAACGGTTCCGGTTGGCAGTTCCTCGCCTTCGGGCTTCTCAGCATCGGGTTTGACGGTCAGATCCAAAGGAGCACCTGCGAAATGGGCACGCTCCATGCCCGCCACAGCCTCGGGCCCCCAGGCCTGCACCA
The DNA here is from genome assembly GCF_013031405.1 of Ruegeria sp. HKCCD8929. Taxonomy (GTDB): domain Bacteria; phylum Pseudomonadota; class Alphaproteobacteria; order Rhodobacterales; family Rhodobacteraceae; genus Ruegeria. Next base: position 8,129 of record NZ_WPZY01000013.1, read on the forward strand.
GCGGGCCACGCAGCCAGCCGGGCAGGCGCGGCACCCGCAGCTTTTCCCACGCCTCGGGGCCGTCGGCGGCCACTTTGCGCAACACCGCGTTGACCAGCCCTTTCAGGCGTCCATGACGGCGCGAGCGACCCACGATCTCGACCATGGAATTGACCACCCCGTGCGCCGCAGCGCCCTGGCACAGCTCGACCGTGCCCAAGCGCAGCGCGTTGCGCACGTGTAGGGGGGGTGCCTTTTGCAGATGTTTTTTGAGCAACCGGTCGGCTCGCTCCAACCCGCGTAGGGTTTCCAGCGCCAGCCGCTGGGCGCGGGCCCGGTCCTCGGGCGCCAGCCGATCCAACGCTCCGGCCGAGAGGCATTCCGCCAACAGACGCCCCTCGCCCAGAACCTGATCCAGCAGGTAGATCGCGCTGCGCCGCGCCTGAGTGCCCATATCCGCCATCCGGGGCCGTCCTTTGACTGTGACCTTGCGCCCGCATTGCCTTGGGCGGACGCGGGCGTATATCAAGGGCCGAGACGGAAAGGAACCCAAAGCCATGAGTGACGCGCGCAAAGATCTGCCGCCTGCTGCCCAGCGCGCCCTGGCCGAGGCGGAAGAGCGCCGCAAGCAGGCCGAAGCCGAGGCGAAACCGCTGCCCAAGGAGTTGGGCGGGCGCGACGGGCCCGAGCCGGTGCGCTATGGCGATTGGGAGAAAAAGGGCATCGCCGTCGATTTCTGACGCGCGGGTTGCGCGCCCTGCCCTTCCCGGTCAATCTGCCCCTCGATTTTGAAGAACGAACCGCCCGATTGGCGGAAGGGGACAGCCGTGGCCGCCAGACCACCCGCGCAGACCGTATCGACCGGCCTTGTCGTGGCCATCGTGGGCTTTTTCAGCTCATTCCCCATCGTATTGCAGGGGTTGGCGGGCGTTGGCGCCGATGGCGTGCAGTCGGCCTCGGGCCTGATGTTTGCGTCCTTGGCGATGGGCGTGGCCGGGATCGGGTTGAGCCTGTGGAAAAAGCAACCGATCAGCGTTGCCTGGTCCACGCCCGGCGTGGCGCTACTGGCTGTGTCGCAGGCGCCGGAGGGCGGGTTTGCCGGGGCGGTCGCCGGTTTCCTTATGGCTGGGGTACTGACGGTGATCGCAGGCTACTGGCGCCCGCTCAGCCGCCTGATCGCCGCCATTCCCGCACCGCTGGCGCAGGCGATGTTGGCGGGCGTGTTGCTGTCGCTCTGCATCCAGCCGTTTCAGGCCATGGCCGAGATTCCGGCTCTGGCGCTGCCGATCATCCTGACATGGTTCGTGGTGGGTCTGATCAATCGGCTGTTCGCCGTCCCCGCCGCCGTTCTGGTCGCCGCCCTGATGGTCGCCATCAATGCCGGGTTCGATATCTCCGCGCCCGAGCGCATCATCGCCGCGCCGCTCTGGATCGCGCCGGTGTTCTCGGTCGAGGCGTTCACCAATATCGCCCTGCCGCTGTTCATCGTGACCATGGCGACGCAGAACATTCCCGGCCTCGCCGTGCTGCGCAGCTATGGCTATCAGCCCGAACCGGCACCGCTGGTGGCCTCGGTCGGTGTCGCCAGCGCGGTCTCGGCCCCGTTTGGCTCACCCGCCACCTGCCTCGCCGCGATCACCGCCGCCATGTGCGCCAATGACGACAGCCACCCCGACCCGGCGCTCCGCTACTGGTCGGCGGCGATGGCCGGCCTGTTCTACTGCTGCCTCGGGGTTTTTGCGGGCGTCATCACCAGCTTCGCCGCGCTGGCCCCGGCACTGCTGCTGGGGACGGTAGCGGGGATTGCCCTGATGGGTGTCTTCGCCTCAGCCACGCTTTCCGCCCTGGAGGACGCGAGCTATCGCCAGTCGGCGGCGATCACGTTTCTGGTCACGGCGTCCGGCATCTCGATCTTTGGTCTGAGCGCGGCCGTATGGGGGTTGGTCATCGGAGGGATCGTGCAGATCGTGGCCGATCGGGTGCCGAAGAAGGCCTGAGATCGGAACGTATTGCCGCCTTGTACCGGTGGATTGATCACCGCAAAGCCTCGCTCACCGCATCCAGCCGAGCCGCAAGACCCCTTGCTCCTTCGGGTCGATCTCATGTCTTGAACACAAACGATCCAGATAGGACCCAGCAGCGGGAAGCCCAAAAAACTCGATGGCAAGCTTCTTTTTCTGGTGGCCGAAGATATGGACGGAGAACACGCCCTCGCGCTCGATCTCAGCCGTGGCGACCCGCGATGTATGCAGCTTCCATAAGTCTTCCGGCGCCAGCGGGTAGAATGTGTCGGGCTGCATGGCATGGCGGTCTTCGCCCGTCTGCGCCAGAAAATGACCAAAGGCCTTGGGCCCGGAACACCCCCACGGTAAGCTCTCGATCCCCCATGTCTCACCGCGATCAACGCGGCGTTTGTTAACCCGCTGCATTCGTGTGCCGCGCCACGGTTGGCTCGGGTTTGGGGAAGTGACGAACTCCAGCATCGCCGCCAGGGTCCGAGAGTCCTGCGGCAGCCCCATCACACCGCTGGGAAAGGTCCCGCGATGTGAGCGTCCGAACACGTATGGTGTTGCAAAATCAAACGGGTGGACGCAATAGGCGTCCAGATCGACCCAGATGAACCCGGTCCGGCTGACGAGATGCAGGCGGAAGATGTCCGAGAACACGGCGACGCGCAGCCGGTCATTGTCGCTGATCGGGAACGGCGGCGGCCAGAAAATCTCCGATGCGGGCCTTATCTCGGCTCCGTCCGGGACGCCCGAGATCTCTTCGGCGGTGTAAAGGACGAAACGGTGGCCGCGATCCAGATAGGACTTGATGCAGACCGCTTCGAGCCAAGACAGATCCGAGCCGTACCAGAAGCTTGCAGCAACCGGCAGGCTATGTCCCATGAGTTGCCGTCATCCAATCGTACCAGTCCCGTTCCGTCCGAGGTCGCGTCCGCGCAAGGATATGGCCGGGATTCACCGACCACAAGCATCTTGGCGTCAGAGAGCCTGCAGGGGCGGATCGCTATTTCGAACGCAGTCGGAAATCGGCATAGTCACCTGACCCGCGATCCGACGTGAAACGGATCTTGCCGCCATTCACCCCCACCTCCTGACAATTGTACCCGAGGTTCCGTTTGCCCCATAACAGGTCGCGGCAGAAATAGCCGTCCCGCCATGTCCACGATCCTGCGACATCGCTGGGCCCTCCGGTGCCGGTGATCTCTCCCTCGGGCGAAACCTGCAGGCGGATCAGGGGACGGGTCAGGACCTTGCCGGTCACGATAGCCCGGAACGTGCCCTCGTCACTGACCCGCGTGAATTCCGCCGCTGCCGGACCTGCGAGCACGGTCGACAGCCACACCAAAGATATGCGTTTCCACATGACGATCTCCCCACGCTTGCAGAATGTACGCAGGCAAAGGCGGGGTGGATCACTCGGCAGGTTTCAAAGCCGCGCAGAAACCATCCACCAACGCGCGCAGTTTGGCCGAGCGCAGACGGTCCTCGGGCCAGGCCAGCCAATAGCCGTCCCGCGTGGCAAGCTCGGGCAGGTCGAGCCGCCGCAGCCGCCCGTCCGCCAGCAGGCCCTGAGCAAGGGGTACCGAGCCCAGCACCACCCCGAGACCCTGCCGAGCAGCCGAGAGTGCGTGTTCCATCGAGTCCACGCTCAGCCGGGCCATATCCGGCGCGGACTGGCCGGTCTCGCGCGCCCAGTCCTGCCAACCGGGGCGTTCTCCGCGCAGCTCGATCACGCCCTGATCCCAGCCAACCCCGGGCGCGGCCAAGGGCACCAGCACTTCGGGCGCGATCAAGAGGGCCTCGCGTCCGGGCCAGGCGCCGCGCCCGTAACGGATCTGCAACCACGTCCGTTCTTCATCCAGCCCCGACCGGCGCGCCACGGAATCGGTGACCAGCCGAACACCCGGATGGGCCGCCAGAAACTCTGCCGCCCGCCCCATCACCAGCGCGTTGATGTGTGAGCTGAGGCCCGCCACCCGCAACTCTTTCGGGGCCTTGCCGAACAGGTCTTCGGTATTGCGTTCCAGCGCGGTCAGGCTTTCCTGCACCAGCGGCAGATAGCTTTCGCCCTCGACCGTCAGCGACACCCCGCGCGCCTCGCGGATGAACAGGGACCGGCCCAGCCACGCCTCAAGGTTTCCGATCCGCTGGCTGACGGCGGCCTGTGTCAGCCCGAATTCCCGCGCCGCCGCCGAGAACCCGCCCAGACGCCCCGCCGCCTCGAACACGCGCAGCCAGTCGAGCGGAGGCAGGCCCGTTTTCTTCTTATCCATAAGAAATTCCAACCCTCAGCCGAAACAAGGATTAATTGTCGTAATGGCACGGACGGAGTATTTCCTCAAGCGAAAGCCCGCGCGAACAGGAGAGACCCCATGCTGCGCTCCGCCACTTTTGACCCGTCCGTCGTCACGCTGGATTTTGTCGACGGCACCCGTACCCGTTTCCACGCCATCTGGTTGCGCGACAACGCGCTTGACCCCGTGACCCGCGCGCCCGGTAACGGCCAGCGGCTGATCACCATAGGCGATATCCCCGAGGGCATCTCGGTCAGCGCGGCGCAGGTCGTGAACGGTGATCTGTCCGTGACCTTTGCGCCCGAGAACAAGACTGTCACCTTCCCCGCCAACTGGCTGATGGATCACATCTATGACCGCGATCTGTCCCGCGACAAGGGCCGTGTCGCGCCTGGTATCACCACATGGCAGCGCGGCATCGAGGCGCCCAGTGCCGACTGGAACGAGGTGCATGCCAATCCCGCCACCAAGCGCGACTGGCTGGCGGCGGTGGCCGAGTATGGCTTTGCCAAGCTGACCAACGGCCCGACCGAGCCGGAATCGCTGCTGAAGGTGGCCGATCTGTTCGGCTACGTGCGCGAGACCAATTACGGTCCCTATTTCGAGGTGCGGACCGAGGTGAACCCGACCAACCTAGCCTATACCGGGCTCGGGTTGCAGGCACATACCGACAACCCCTATCGCGATCCGGTGCCGACCTTGCAGATCCTCTATTGTCTGGAAAATTCGGCGGAGGGGGGCGATTCCATCGTGGTCGACGGTTTCCGCGCCGCTGAGCGGCTGCGTGCGGACAATCCGGAGGGCTTTGCGCTGCTGGCAGGTTACCCCGCGCGGTTCGAATACAAAGGCTCGGACGGGGTCTGCCTGCGCTCGCGCCGTCCGATGATCGAGCTGTCGCCGGATGGCGAACTGATCGGCATACGTTTCAACAACCGCTCGTCAGCGCCATTCGTTGATGTGCCGTTCAACAAGATGGAGGCCTATTACGCCGCCTATCGGCAGCTGGGCGAGATCATCGACGATCCGGCCATGGGCGTGTCGTTCAAGCTGGAGCCCGGTGAAAGTTTCATCGTCGACAACACCCGCGTCCTGCATGCGCGGCTGGGCTATTCCGGCGCGGGCTCGCGCTGGTTGCAGGGGTGTTATGCCGACAAGGACGGGCTGCTGTCGACACTGGCGGCGATGGAGATGGCACAGCCGGAGGCGGCGGAATGAGACCGGATTTCTCGACCCTGAACCGCGACAACATCGTCGCCTTCATCGCCGATATCTTCGACCGTCGGGGCGGCGAGGAATATCTGGGCGAGCCGGTGACGATGGCGCAGCACATGCTGCAAGGCGCCACAATTGCCGAACAGAACAACATGCCCGAAGAGATCATCGTTGGCGCCCTGTTGCACGATATAGGCCATTTCACGTCCGAGTTCGGCACCTATCACCCCGACGACACCAAGGACCGTCACCACGAGGACGCAGGCGCCGAGGTGCTGGAGCAGTTCTTTCCCTCGGTCATCACCGATTGCTGCCGATATCACGTAGCTGCGAAACGCTATCTCTGCGCGACAAAGCCCGAGTATTTCAATCGCCTGTCGGCGGCCTCGGTCCATTCGCTGGAGTTGCAAGGCGGACCGATGAGCGCGGATGAAGTTGCGGAATTCGAAAGCAATCCGAACCTCAAAGAGATCATCCAGGTGCGCTATCTGGATGAGGCTGGCAAGCGGGCGGATATGGAAACCCCGGATTTCGACCATTTCGCGCCGATGGTGCAGCGCTTGATCGACCGCCATATGGGCGTAGCATGAGCGCGCCGGAATATATCTTTGAGGCCAGTTCCAAGCCATCGCTGCCCTGGCAAGAGGTGCCACTGATCCGGGCGACCGAGGAGTCCGTGCAAGGCTATGGCTGTCTGGTCGATGATCCCGACACGTTCGAGATCGAGATTGTGCGCTGGCCGCAGCAGGGCTGGCGTCCGATCGACGAGGGTACCGGGGATGAGGGCGGCTGGGTCGAAGGCACGTTCCGCTGCGACTGGCGGGGCGATGTGCTCTATGGTGAGAACGAGGCGGTCAGGGGCCATTACGTTCTGGGCTGGTCCACTGATCCCCAGCAGGCGCAGACCGAGCGGAAGACCGTGCCACGCGATCAGGTGCTGCTGTGGCACATGAACTATCACCCCGATGGCGGGCAGATGTTCTGGCCGCTGGACAACAAGCCCTTTGTCGTTCCTGCCGCCCTGCCCGGTGACAACCTCACGCCGGACAAGGTGGTGGCGTTCTGGTGTGACGGCTCACGCGGGCTCTATATCCATCCCGGCATCTGGCATGAGGGGATTTTCCCGGTCGAGGATCAGCAGCGCTTTCTCGACCGTCAGGGCCGCGTGCATGCCCGTGTCAGTGCCGATATCGGGCAGGAGTTCGGTGTGTATCTGGCCTGTCCGCTGCGGGCGGACAAGATCAAGGAGATCTGAACAGCGGCTCGCGATGGGCAGCGTGGCGGATGGCGATCCAGATCTGAACGGCCACGAGATAGGGAACGAAAAAGGCAAAATTCTGCACAAGATCAAAGGCGCCGGAAAAGTCAGGCTCGGACCACAGACCTCCGGTCAACAAGTACCAGAGCGTGTAGTGCAACCGGTAAAGCCATGAACCAAGGGCAAGCCAGAATAGTCTCAGCCCCCACTTCCAATGACCGTTCCTGTCACCGGACAAGGCCATGCGCGCCACCATCAGCGCCGCGGTGAACAGACACACTCCATACAGGAAGAACGCGACCGACATTACCGGGCCGCCAATTGTTCCGCGCAGGGGAACGTAAATCATCCCGGCCAGCCCGGTCACCAGAGCTAGGGCAATCAGAACCGCCCCGAGGCCACGATGAAAGCGGTTGAACCTTTGGCGGATGCCTCTCACAAGCTGAAGCGGAACCAAGGCGACCAGCACCGCCCCGGCGGAGATATGCAGCATCATCGCCGCATTTCCAACGACGTGATCTTGAGCGAACAGGTAGCTTTGGTCGGCGGCATCATGGGACAACCCAATACCGATCATCCCGACCGCGTGAACGAGAAACGGCAAAAGAGTCAGGTAGAACAACGACAGCAATAGGATCGTCACAATGCCCGACTTTGATCTCCACATGACCAGACCTTAGTGGTGATCGCCGCGCGTTAAGATTGGCGCGGCCTCAACGACCCGGAGCCTATCAAAGCCCCAGCACATCCACCATGTCATACTGCCCCGGCGCCTTGCCCTGCCCCCAAAGTGCTGCCTTGAGCGCGCCGCGGGCAAAGATCGCCCGGTCACTGGCCAGATGGCGCAGCACGATGCGCTCGCCCGGTGCTGCGAACAGCACATCATGCTCCCCCACGATGTCGCCGCCACGAATGGCGTGGAATCCGATATCGCCCCGCTTGCGGGCGCCGGTGATGCCGTCGCGGGCGCGGTCCGAGACATCCGTTAGCGCGACGCCGCGCCCCTCGGCAGCCGCCTCGCCCAGCATCAACGCGGTGCCCGAAGGGGCATCGACCTTGTGGTGATGATGCGCCTCGATCACCTCGATATCGAAATCCTCGTCCAGCGCGGCGGCCACCTTTTGGGTGAGCTGCACCAGCAGGTTCACGCCAAGGCTCATGTTGCCGGCCCGCACGATGACGGCATGCCGCGAAGCTGGCTCCAGCGCCGCAATCTGCTCATCCGTCATGCCGGTGGTGCCGATCACGTGGACACAGCGCGCCTGAGCAGCCAGCGCGGCGAATTCCAGCGTCGCTTCGGGCGCGGTGAAATCGATCACCGCCTGCGCCCGTGCAAACGCCTCGAGCGGGTCGTCGGTCACGGTGACGCCCAGCGGCTGGCCGCCCATCGCCTCGCCCACATCGTGGCCGACCCAGTCATGCCCCGGACGCTCGACCGCGCCCACCAGACGGGCCTTGTCACTTGCGCCGACGGTCCTGATCAGCATCTGGCCCATGCGGCCCGAAGCTCCGGTAATGACGATCCCTGGGGTATGGGTCATGACGGCGTCCTTCCTCAATTCGGCTCAAAGCCTCCTACCCGGTTCGGGGCCGCTTGGCAAAGCCTCGGTTAAGGCTTAGATCGGAAGCCATGGCAAAGAACAAATTCCACGACGGTCCCGGCCCCTCGCAACGTCAGCTTCGCGCCGGCGAACTGATCCGCCGCACCCTGTCCGAGGTGCTGGCGCGCGGCGACGTGCACGACCCGGACCTCAACCGCATGTCGATCACGGTGGGTGAGGTCCGCACCTCGCCCGATCTCAAGATCGCCACCGCCTATGTGCTGCCCCTCGGCGGCAAGGGGCAGGAGGACGTGCTGCAACTGCTGGCCCGCAACAAGGGCGAGCTGCGGCGCGTGATCGGCAAGAAGGTCGGGCTGAAGTTTTCGCCCGACCTGCGGTTCCGGCTGGATGAGACATTCGACCGTCTCGACGACACCCGCCGGATGTTCGAACAGGACGCGGTGCGCCGCGATCTGGACGAGTGATCCGGGCGCTGGCGGCGGGCCTCGCCGCCCTTTGGGCAGGGCAGTCGGCGGCTGTCGAGTGCCGGGACCTGGACCATGAGGGCAACCGCTATTCGGTGTGCGAAGTCGATGCGGGCAGCGAGGAACTGAGGCTGTTTCTCAACGATGGTGAGGGGCAGGTGCTTGGCCAGTTCTCAAGCGTCGATGCCGCGCTTGACGCCGAGGGCAAGCAGCTTGCCTTTGCGATGAACGCTGGCATGTATCACGACGACCGCTCTCCGGTCGGGCATTATGTCGAGGACGGGGCCGAACAGATGCGGGTGATCCCCAATGCCGGGCCCGGCAATTTCGGTCTGCTGCCCAACGGGGTGTTCTGCATCCGCGAGGGCCGCGCCGATGTCATCGAGACGCTACTTTATGTCGAGACGCAGCCGGGATGCCGGGATGCCACCCAGTCGGGACCGATGCTGGTGATCGATGGAGAACTGCATCCGCGGTTCCTGCCCGATTCCACTTCGCGCTATGTCCGCAACGGGGTGGGCACCAGCGCCAACGGGTCCCGCGCGGTGTTCGCGATCTCGCGCAATTCGGTAACCTTCCACGAATTCGGCAGCCTGTTCCGCGACGTGCTTGAGACACCGCAGGCGCTTTACTTCGACGGTAATGTATCGCGCCTTTATGCGCCGCAGATCGACCGGGCCGATGCCGGGTTCTCCATGGGCCCGATTGTCGGCGTGGTCGAACCGCGCGAGTGATCATCGACACTGCCCAAACTGTCTTATTTTGCTAAATTGACAGCGCCCGACCGATCCGCTAGGTCGCGCGCCTCAGCAAGATGCAAGGTGCAAGATGGGACGCAAACGCAAGGGTCGTGACATTTCCGGTTGGCTGGTGGTGGACAAGCCTGCGGGCATGACCTCGACCGCTGTGGTGAACAAGGTTCGCTGGGCGATGGACGCCAAGAAGGCGGGCCATGCGGGCACGCTGGACCCGGACGCCACCGGTGTTCTGGCCGTGGCATTGGGCGAAGCGACCAAGACCGTTCCCTACATCACCGATGCGCTCAAGGCCTACACTTTCACCGTGCGTCTGGGACAGGCCACCAATACCGACGATGCCGAGGGCGAGGTGATCGCGGAAAGCGGCGACCGCCCGACCGATGAGCAGATCAAACAGGCGCTGGCGCCCCTCCTGGGCGAGATCATGCAGGTGCCGCCCAAATTCTCGGCGGTCAAGATCGACGGTCAGCGCGCCTACAAGCTGGCCCGTGACGGCGAGGATGTCGAGATTGCCGCCCGCCCGCTCTGGGTCGAGGAACTGGTGCTGGTCGACCGTCCCGATCCCGATCACGTGGTGCTGGAAATGACCTGCGGCAAAGGCGGATACGTGCGCTCGATCGCCCGCGATCTGGGTTCCGCACTGGGGTGTTACGGTCATGTGAAAGAGCTGCGCCGGATCTGGTCCGGCCCGTTCGACGCCGAAGACGGGATCACCATCGAACAGATCGACGAAATGGCCAAGACGCCCGCGCTGGACGACCACCTGCGCCCGCTGGAGGAAGGACTGGCCGATCTGCCCGAGCTCAAATGCACCCCCGAAGGTGCCACGCGACTGCGCAACGGCAACCCGGGCATGGTGCTGGCCTCGGACGTGGAATATGGCGACGAGGCCTGGGCCTCGCTCGATGGCCGCGCGGTGGCGGTCGGGATTTACAAGTCCGGCGAGTTGCACCCAAGCCGGGTTTTTGCCGCCTGAGCCATATGGCGACCTGCGGCGCAGCATGCTAAGCGCAAACGCATGATCACCCGTTCTCACACCAAGGGCGACGCGCCCTCGACCGCCATCTATTCCGATTGCGAACGCTACCGCTACAGCCTCACCCGCGTCTGGGACACGGCAGGGCGCAGGGCGCTGTTCGTGATGCTGAACCCCTCGACCGCGACCGAGGTGCAGAACGATCCTACCGTCGAGCGCTGCGAGCGACGGGCGCGGGCACTGCGGTTCGGGGCCTTTCAGGTCACCAACATCTTCGCCTGGCGCGACACCGATCCGCGCAAGATGCGCGCGGCTGCGGACCCGGTGGGGCCCGAGAATGACGACGCCATCCTTGAGGGTGTGGACTGGGCCGATCAAGTGATCGCCGCCTGGGGCACCCATGGCGCGCATCTGGAGCGCGGCCCGGCGGTCGAGCGGCTGTTGCGGGGAACCGGGCAGCCGCTATATCACCTCGGGCTGACCAAGGACGGCCATCCCAAGCACCCACTTTACATCGCCTACACCCAGCGGCCGGAAAGCTGGCCCGCGTTACAGGATTGTTAACCAATTGTTTATATTGGTTTTGACTAAGCGCTATGAAGTGAGGATCTCATAGGCTTGGCGTATTCTGCGCCGGGAGACTGGTTATGTTCCTGTTCGCAAGCCTGCTTGGTCTGGCAGCCGTGGGCGGCGTCGCCTACATGGTCGGCGATGAACCCATCGTGGACGATGACGATGAGGTTCTGCCGGACGACAGCGAATTCGACACCGGCGCGGACGAACCCGGCGCCAAGGGTGGCACAGGGGATGAAGAACCGGATGTGCCATTGACACCAACGATCCGGGGGCTGGTCAGCGACTACGAAGGGAATCTCGTGATCGCCGGGGATGAAACCAGCGAGGCCTTGGCCGGGCTGAATGGTGATGATCAGATCAACGGTTATGAGGGCGACGACACCGTTCAGGGCGCTGATGGCAACGACATCCTGCATGGTGGCGAAGGCGACGATCTGGTGCAGGGCGGCGAAGGCGATGACGTTCTGCATGGCGAGGACGGTGACGACCGATTGCAGGGCAACACCGGGGCGGACAGTCTGTTCGGCCATTTCGGCAACGACCACATGCAAGGCGGCGAGGGCGACGACAAGCTTTATGGTGGTCAGGATGACGATCAACTTGAAGGTGGCGAAGGTGACGACGCGCTGCATGGCGGCCATGGCGAGGACGCGCTTGACGGCGGTGAAGGCGAGGACACGTTGTTCGGCGGCTTCGGGAACGATGTTCTGAACGGCATCGAAAGTGCCTCAAACGACACCCCGACCAAGGATTATCTGAACGGCGGTCAGGGCGAGGACACGATACTGGCAGGCCGCAACGATATCGTGACATCCGGTACGGACGCCGATGATATCGTTCTTGGCGATATTGGTGATGACGGCGATGCCGTCTCGGTGATGGATTTCGAACCTGGCGAGGACCGGCTGCTGGTCACCTGGGATCTGGAAGCGTTGCCAGACCCCGAAATTGAAATCCAAAAGGACCCGGAGGTTGCCAACCTGACTCGTGTTCTGATCGAAGGACATGAGGTGGCGCAGCTTTACAGCACCGATGTCGTGACATCGGATGATATTCAACTCATCAAAGAAGCGGATCTGCCCTCGTTCCAGCCCACCGGCTGACGCTGCAGAATTTCTTTGCCAATCGTTAAAAAAGCGCCTATACGCGCCCATCCGTGCCGGAATCGGCGCGGTTTTCTCCATGGGCCTGTGCTGGACGACATCCCGGCCTGCGCCATCACTCTAACCTGTAAAGGAGACCCCGATGTCGATCACGGCTGAAGAAAAAGCACGCGTCATGAAAGAATTCGCGACCAAGGAGGGCGACACCGGCTCGCCGGAAGTTCAGGTCGCAATCCTGACCTCGCGCATCACAACGCTGACTGAGCATTTCAAGACCCACAAGAAGGACAACCACGGCCGCCGTGGCCTTCTGAAGATGGTCGCCCAGCGCCGCAAGCTGCTGGATTACCTGAAAGGCAAGGAAGAGGCCCGTTATCAGGACCTTATCAAACGCCTGGGCATCCGCCGCTAAGCGTTTCAGAGAATTCTGACAGGGAAACCGCGCCAATCCGGATTGGCGCGGTTTTTCTTTTGCCTCGCTGCGGTAAGATATTCCGGTTAGCAAAGTTCTGATTCAACCAAACGGTTGACTGATGCGGAAAAAGGCGGTAATTCACCCAAATGGTTGAACGAGAGAGTCAGGATGACCTCAACGCGATATTGAAGGCCGCGTCCGATCCGACCCGCCGCAAGATCCTGACCATGCTTGCCCAGCACGGTCCCTTGCGAGTGACGGATATCGCACGGCAGTTCGATATGAGCCTCAACTCGGTGTCCAAGCACATCAAGGTGCTGGAAACCGCAGGTCTGGTGCAGCGCCGCACCGAATGGCGCGAGCATCTGATCGAGGTCCGCATGGCTCCGTTGTCGGCCATAGACACGTGGTTTGCCGAGTTGCGTTCGATCTGGGCGCTTCGGCTGGACGCCTTGGAAGCTGCTTTGGAGGACCCTGACGATGACTGATCTGTCGCTTGAGATAACCCGCACCATCCCGCATCCGCCCGAACGGGTTTTCGACGCGTGGCTGGAACCGGAAATGCTGGCCAAGTTCATGCTGCCCGGACCGGGCATGACGGTGCCCGAGGCCACCTCGGACGCCAAGGTCGGCGGGCGGTTCCGTATCGTCATGCGTGCGCCCGAGGCGGGCGACCTGCCGCATGAGGGCGAATACAAAGTCATCGACCGCCCGAACCGGCTGCAATTCACTTGGATATCGCCCTACAGCCAGGACGATTCCACCGTAACGCTCGACTTCACGCCCACGGACAAGGGCACGGAACTCAAGCTGCACCACATCCGCTTTCCGTCTGAGGAAAGCCGCAACAATCACGAGGGCGGCTGGACCGCGATCCTTGTCGCCCTAGAGGCGGCGCTATGATGATCAACTGGCTGGCCGCAGGGGTGGGCGTAATCGCCGCATTCCTGCTGGGGTTTCTGGTTTACGGCCCGCTCGGGTTTCAAAAGCGGTGGGCCGAGGGCACGCGGATCGATCCGACACCGCCCGACACGCCTCCGCTGGCGGCGATGGGCTTGCAAATCGTATTCCTGGTCTTGTTGGCCATCATCATCGCCGCCACCGAAATCACCAACAGTCTGGGCGTAGCAGTTCTGGCGATCCTTGCCGTGGCGGCGCAGGCAGCCTCGGTCGGCAAATGGGCGCGGAAAAGCGGTTTCGCGATTGCCGTCGACACCGGCTATGCCATCGGCTGCGGTATCGTGATGATCCTCGCCCACGCGATCCTGTAGCGCTATAATGTGTGACCCCGTCCGCAAATGGACGGGATCACATCGGGGTTTTCAGCGTGTGCGAGCCCTAAAAACTTCCCCGCTTTCCAATCTCTGCAAACTGCTGTATGGGCCTAGCATCTGAGACGTTGTGCCATGACCCCGGCACTCGAACGGAAGATAAATGGGGTCGGCGGCAATGGGGCCGCCATTGAAACGGGAGACCCGGGATACGCTCGGGAGTGCTCCCTTCTAGGATACGCAAATGTTTGATGTAACGACGAAATCAATGCAGTGGGGCGAGGAGACGCTTACACTGGAAACCGGCAAGGTTGCCCGTCAGGCCGACGGCACCGTGATTGCCACGCTGGGCGAAACCAGCGTCATGGCCAACGTGACCTTTGCCAGGGAACAAAAGCCCGGTCAGGATTTCTTTCCGCTGACTGTGCACTATCAGGAAAAATACTATGCCGCCGGTAAGGTTCCGGGCGGCTTTTTCAAGCGCGAGGCGCGTCCGACCGAGAAAGAGACGCTGACCGCACGCCTGATCGACCGTCCGATCCGTCCGCTGTTCGTCCCGGGCTTCAAGAACGAAGTGCTGGTGATGTGCACCGTCCTGTCCCACGACCTGGTCAACGACCCCGACATGGTTGCAATGATCGCCGCCTCGGCCGCGCTGACGCTGTCGGGCGCACCGTTCATGGGCCCGATCGCTGGCTGCCGAGTTGGTTTCGAGGATGGCGAGTACGTCCTGAACCCGACTGTGGACGACATGCAGGACCTGCGCCTGAACCCCGAACAGCGTCTGGATCTGGTTGTCGCCGGCACCAAAGACGCCGTGATGATGGTGGAATCCGAAGCCTACGAGCTGTCCGAGGCCGAGATGCTGGGCGCCGTCAAGTTTGCCCATGACCAGATCCAGCCGGTGATCGACCTGATCATCTCGCTGGCCGAAGAAGCCGCGAAAGAGCCGTTCGACTTCCAGGCGCCGGATTATTCCGAGCTGTGCGAGGCCGTCAAAGCCGCTGGTGATACCCAGATGCGCGCCGCCTTCGCGATCACCGACAAGCAAGAGCGCACCGCCGCTGTTGCCGCTGCCCGTGAAGCGATCAAGGAAACGCTGACCGAAGAGCAACTGGAAGACGCCAACCTCGGCTCGGCGATGAAGAAGCTGGAAGCCGGCATTCTGCGTGGCGACGTAGTCAAGGGCGGCAAGCGGATCGACGGTCGTTCGACCACCGATATCCGCCCGATCGTTGCCGAAACTTCGATGCTGCCGCGGACCCACGGTTCGGCCCTGTTCACCCGTGGCGAGACGCAGGCGCTGGCCGTGACCACTCTGGGCACAGGCGATGATGAACAGTTCATCGACGCGCTGCATGGCAACTTCAAATCGAACTTCCTGCTGCACTACAACTTCCCGCCCTACTCGGTGGGTGAAGTTGGCCGCGTTGGCCCTCCGGGACGTCGTGAGGTCGGCCACGGCAAGCTGGCATGGCGCGCCCTGCAGGCGGTTCTGCCCGCCGCCACCGATTTCCCCTACACCATCCGCGTGGTGTCCGAGATCACCGAATCGAACGGCTCGTCCTCGATGGCCTCCGTCTGCGGTGGCTCGCTGTCGATGATGGACGCAGGTGTTCCGCTGAAGGCGCCGGTTGCCGGTGTGGCCATGGGTCTGATCCTGGAAGATGACGGCTCCTACGCGATCCTGTCCGACATTCTGGGTGACGAAGACCATCTGGGCGACATGGACTTTAAGGTGGCGGGAACCGAAAACGGCATCACCTCGCTGCAGATGGACATCAAGGTTGCGGGCATCACGCCCGAGATCATGGAAAAAGCCCTGGCACAAGCCAAGGACGGCCGGATGCACATCCTGGGCGAGATGGGCAAGGCGCTGTCCGAGACCAATGAGTTCTCGGTCCACGCCCCGCGCATCGAGACCATGAACATCCCCACCGACAAGATTCGCGAAGTGATCGGTTCGGGCGGCAAGGTCATCCGTGAGATCGTCGAAGTGTCGGGCGCCAAGGTCGACATCAACGACGATGGCGTGATCAAGATCGCCTCGCCCAACGGGGACGCCATCCAAAAGGCATACGACATGATCCACGCGATCGTGGCCGAGCCCGAAGAGGGCGCGATCTATACCGGCAAGGTCGTGAAGATCGTCGATTTCGGCGCCTTCGTGAACTTCTTCGGCAAGCGCGACGGTCTGGTGCATGTGTCCCAGATCGAAAACCGCCGCCTGAACCATCCGTCGGACGTTCTGAAGGAAGGTCAGGAAGTGAAGGTCAAACTTCTGGGCTTTGACGACCGCGGCAAGGTCCGCCTGTCGATGAAGGTCGTCGATCAGGAAACCGGCGAAGAGGTCGTGCCGGAGAAGAAAGAAAAGAAAGAGGCAAGCGCAGAATAATCTGCCAGTCTATTTCAGTGACGAGAAGCCCCGGCACGCAGCCGGGGCTTTTTTGTTGCACGCTGTCTTGCAGAGGTCCGTCGACCCTTAAACTCCGCAACGACGGGTTCAAGCACATAAACCAAGGTCCAATAGCCCCCAAATCAACCCAAGACCAATCGCATCACCGGCAGCACCCACCCAAGTCGCTGTCATCATCAACGCCAAACAGGAGATGCGAGATGAACACCCTCAAGACCCTCACCCTGACCTCTGCCATCATTGCCGTGCCCGCGCTGGCCTTTGCCGGGTTCGCCGTGGGCGACAAGCTGGGCACCGATGAGGCCGCGATCCGCGCCAAGCTCGAAGAACAGGGCTACACCGTTCAGGAAATCGAAGTGAAAGGCGACGAAATCGAGGTTGAAGTCCTCAAGGATGGCGTCGAAACTGAGCTGGAGCTGAGCCGGGCCGACGGCACGGTGACCGAGATCGAAACCGAGGAGGACTGAACCTCCTGACATCTGTTAAGGAGCCTCATGAGCAAATCGCATACGCTTTGGTTATGGCTCCTTCTGGTGGTGCAGGCGGCCTGCGCCACCTTTTTCGTGTTCGACGGCATAGTGGACTGGACCGGAGCAGCGGAGAGCCCGGGCTTTCGTCACATCCACGCCTTCGAGTTGGTTATCTCGCTGGCACTGGTCGGCGGGCTGGTGGCCACAGCGCTGCATATCCGCAGCCTGACCCTGCGCGGGCAGGAGATGCGGCGGCAACTGGACATCGCATCGGGGGCCTTTGCGCAGCTGATCGATACGCAGTTCACCGAGTGGGGGCTCAGCACCGCCGAGCGCGAGGTGGCGATGCTGGCGATCAAGGGGCTGTCGGTGGCCGATATCGCCGCCATGCGCCAGACCAAAGAGGGGACGATCAAGGCGCAATGCGCCTCGGTCTACCGCAAGGCCGGGGTCTCGGGTCGGTTGCAGCTTTTGAGCTATTTCATCGAGGAATTGGTCGCCGATCCGGTGCTGGTATCGCCTTCGAAATCCTGAATCCGGGAGGCCGCAGGCAGGGGTTCCCGCCTGCCGGGTAAGGAGCGGGCCGGCGGCCTGGGTTTATTCACTCACAAGCCTCAAATCATCCGTGACGCGAAGTGAACGGGCGGGCGCTTTATTTTGCCGCGCCCGCCACCAGATGTGCGCCATGCGATCCGCATTATCTGGAACAAGGACATATTCCCCATGATCTCCCGCCTCATTCTGGCCTCTGCCGCGTTGGCCCTGTCGGCCTCGGCCCTTTCGGCCCAAAGCCTGCCCGACGGCACCTATATTCAGGGTTTCGTCGGAGCCAACCAACTGCAGGACACCGATTTCTCCGGCACCATCGGCGGTGCCCCGCAATCGGTGGCTGGCGATTTCGACACCGGCTATGGGCTGGGCCTGGCCATCGGGCGCGAGATCCGGCAATGGTCGAACGGCAATATCGGCACCCGGATCGAGCTGGAGCTGTCCTATCGCGACAACGACGTGGACGGGCTGAACTTCTCGGGTAACGGCCCGGCGCCCGAGGTCAATGTGTCCGGCGATGTGGCCTCGACCTCGCTGTTTGCCAATGTGCTTTTTGACTTCAAACAGAGCGGTGCGTTCACCCCGTTTGCCGGGTTTGGTGTGGGTGCCACGCGCTCGGATCTGGATCTGGTCTATGGGCCCGGTGTCAGGATCGACGGGGACGATACCAGTTTCGGCGCGCAGGCAATTGCCGGGGTCGCGTATGAACTGAACCCGAGTACGGACGTGACGCTGGATGCGCGGTATTCCCGGGCCTTTGACGTCTCAAGCCCCCGGCTTGCTCCGAACGGATCGGTAACTGGCACAGTCGAGGATGATCTGGATACGTTCAGCCTCAACCTCGGTCTGCGTTTCAACTTCTGATCCCCCCGGGGAGGCGGTCATGTCCGGTTTCGCTTCCCCAGCATGACCCGGTGTTCTATGCACTGGGTCATGCGTTCTTTTGTCATCCACATGTCCACAAGTACTGCCCGCCGCGCCAACGCCGACGCGCTGTGTGCCGCGCTGCCCGAGGCCGAGTTGTTCGAGGCGGTGAACGGGCGCGACCCCGGACAGATCGCCGGGGTCGAGGCGTTTGGCGGCGACCTGCACCGGCCGCGTTACCCCTTTCCGCTCAGCCCGGCTGAAATCGGTGTGTTCGAAAGCCACCGGCGGATCTGGCGCAAGATGGTTGAGGAAGAGATCGACCTGGCGATCACCACCGAGGATGACCTGCAGATCGACCCCGACCGCTTTGCGGCAGCACTTGAGATGATCCAGACCCATGCCACCCCGGATCACTATATCCGGCTGCCGGTGAAACAGCGCGAGGCTCCGGCCCAGGTGTTGGTCGAACGGGATGGGCTGCGCCTGATCCTGCCCCGGGTGATCGGATTGCAATGTGTCTGTCAGGTCGTGGGCCGCAACGCAGCCGCGCGGCTGCTGGCGGCAACGGACCGGATCGACAGGCCAGTAGACACGCTCCTGCAAATGCACTGGATCACCGGGCAGCCGATCCATGCCTTGCAGGGGACCGGCAATCAGGAGGTCGCGGGGCAGATCGGAGGCTCAACAATTCAAAAGAAAACCCGCCCCGGCGAAGTGCTGGGACGGGAATTCAAGCGGGGTCTATACCGGCTACAACTGCACCGGCGCCCGCAGAGACCATGACGCGGCACGGTTGCCGCAGGGGGCCAAGCCGCTTGCAAGCGGCTTAAGCGGTTTTCAAACCGCTTGCTTCAAGGCGTTTGCAAACGCCTTGACCCCGGCCGCAATCGCGCGCCAGCATATCACTCGGGCGCCTTAGTCCGGCGCAGATAGGGGAAGATCGTTTCGAACTCGCCGAATTTCTCCTTGGCTTCCTCATTGCTGACTGCCGGCGGGATGATCACATCCTCGCCCGGCACCCAGTTTGCTGGCGTCGCCACACCCTTTGCGGTCATCTGCAAGCCATCGAGCGCCCGCAGGATCTCGGCAAAGTTCCGACCTACGGTCATCGGGTAGGTCATCGACAGCTTCAGCTGCTTATCCGGCCCGATGATAAAGACCGAGCGCACCGTGGCGCTGTCAGCAGGGGTGCGGCCATCGGGCAGGTAAGCCTCGGCGGGCAACATGTCGAACGCCTTGGACACGGCCAGCCCGTCATCGGCGATGATCGGGAAGCCGGGATTGGCGCCACCATAGCTTTCGATGTCCTTTTTCCATTTGCGGTGATCTTCGGCGCTGTCCACCGACACGCCGATCACCTTGGTATTGCGCTTGTCCCATTCGTCCGAAAGCTGAGCAACGGCCGAGAATTCAGTGGTGCAGACCGGGGTGAAATCCTTGGGGTGCGAGAACAGGATGGCCCAGCTGTCGCCGATCCAGTCGTGGAACTGGATCGTCCCCTGATCGGTTTCGGCGGTGAAATTCGGAACAGTATCGTTGATGCGCAAACCCATGGCTCGTCTCCTTTGGTGCTAAATCCGAGTCGTTCGGTCCTAACCTAATCGCTCAGCCGCAAGGTTACAGGGTCGGTGGCGAAGAACCATGACAAAACGCATGAAACCGGCATCTTTCCGAGTTTGGCCGGGCATCGGTAAAGCGAGTTGGCAGAATTTGATCAAATTGTTCGAGCGCCCCTTGCCGGATCTCACCCTTGGTGACAAAGTGACCGGGAAAACCGACCGTGCGGTCGAAAACCGGTCTGATCAGGAGTGGCAGACATGATCGAAAAGCGTGATTTCTATATCAATGGCCAGTGGGTCGCCCCGTCTCAATCCAGTGACTTTCAGGTCATCGACCCGTCGACCGAAGAGCCCTGCGCGGTAATCTCGCTGGGCGGGCAGGCCGACACCAATGCCGCCGTCGCCGCCGCCAAGGCCGCCCTGCCTGGTTGGATGGCCACCCCAGTCGAAGAGCGGATCGCGCTGGTCGAGAAGCTGGCCGACATCTACAAGACCAGGGGCGAGGATCTGGCGCAGGCCATGTCGGCCGAAATGGGCGCCCCCATCGACATGTCGCGTACCCAGCAGGTGGGCGCGGGTATCTGGCACCTCAAGAACTTCATCCGCGCCGCCAAAGCGTTTCCGTTCGAACGCCCCCTGGGCGATCACGCCCCTAACGACCGTATCATCCATGAGGCCGTGGGTGTTGCCGCGCTGATCACGCCGTGGAACTGGCCGATGAACCAGATCACGCTCAAGGTGGGCGCGGCTGCGATTGCGGGCTGTACGATGGTGCTGAAACCGTCGGAGCAGAGCCCGCTCAACGCGATGATCTTTGCCGAGATGATGGATGAGGCCGGATTCCCGCCCGGTGTCTTCAACTTGGTGAACGGCGACGGGGCGGGCGTCGGCAGCCAGCTTTCGGGCCACCCGGATGTGGATATGGTCAGCTTCACCGGCTCGACCCGCGCCGGGACCGCGATTTCCAAGAACGCTGCCGATACGCTCAAGAAGGTGCATCTGGAACTGGGCGGCAAGGGCGCCAACGTTGTGTTCGACGATGCCGACGAAAAGGCGGTCAAGCGCGGCGTGCTGCACATGATGAACAACACTGGTCAAAGCTGTAATGCCCCCAGCCGGATGCTGGTGCAGCGCGGTATCTACGACAAGGCGGTCGAGACCGCTGCCGAAGTTGCCAACATGGTCAGCGTCGGCAACGCGCTGGAGGAAGGCCGCCACATCGGCCCAGTCGTCAATGAGGTGCAGTGGGGCAAGATCCAGGACCTGATCCAGAAGGGTATTGACGAAGGCGCTCGCCTGGTTGCTGGCGGCACCGGGCGGCCCGAGGGGTTCAACAAGGGCTACTACGTCAAGCCCACTGTCTTTGCCGATGCCAACAACCAGATGACCATCGCGCGGGAAGAGATCTTTGGCCCGGTCCTGACCATGATCCCCTTCGGCACCGAGCAAGAGGCCGTCGAGATCGCCAATGACACGCCCTATGGTTTGACCAACTATGTGCAGACGCAGGACCCGGCCCGCGCCAACCGCATGGCACGTCAGCTGCGCTCGGGCATGGTCGAGATGAACGGTCAGTCCCGCGCGGCGGGTTCGCCCTTTGGCGGCATGAAACAGTCCGGCAACGGGCGCGAAGGCGGCACATGGGGGTTGGAGGACTTCCTTGAGGTCAAGGCCGTGGGCGGCTGGGCTGCGGAGTAATCCTTATCGCCAGGCAAAGTTCTGAAATGAGCAAACGGGCAGGTGCGGCTACCTGCCCGGTTCCGTCCGTCACTCAACGGTAATGGTGATCACGTCGGACACGATCGGGGTTGCGTGCGGCACGTGCCCGTGATCGCCGAGGACCAGCTGTAACGTGTGCGGACCCGGCGCCAGCTCCAGGGTGACCTCGGTCTGCCCACCGCCGAAATGCAGGTGGTTGTCGTCCGAGGGAATGCCGTATGACAGTTCATCGGCCCCGTCCTCTCCCTCACCCAACGCCGGGCGATCAATCAGCAAATGGTGGTGCCCGGTGTTTTCCTTTTCGGTGCCGGCGGGTGCAACGCCCATACCGTTCAGGCCGAACACGACGGTGACGGGTGATGTCACGGTGTCGCCGTCTGAAAGGTTAACGAAATAGACCTGCGCGTCGGGATTCGATGGCGTTTCGCCCCCAGCAAAAACAGGCGCCGAGAGCAGGCATGCGGCAATGGATGCAATCAAAATCCTCATGGGTTTCTCCCTCTTCAAACAAGCCTTTCGTAAACTAGCGCGTCGGGTCGCAAAGTCAGACAAGCGCCGCATCTCACCCGGTTTTGCCATTGATTCCGCAACCGGAATCCACGTTTTCGGCGTTTCCTGGACGCAAACGATCCGCATGAAATCCCCGATATTATCCCATCCCCGCCCCGTTTCCGCCCAGATTCCCGTCAAAGAATGAGGCCAACACGTGTAATTCCGAGGATGCGAGTATGGATCGACTTACCGAAATGGAGGCCTTCGCCAATGTGGTGGACCAGGGCGGCTTTACCGACGCCGCCAAGAAGATGGGCATTTCCAAGTCGGCTGTTTCCAAGCATGTGTCCAGCCTTGAGGCGCGCTTGGGCGCCCGTTTGCTGAACCGCACCACGCGCCGGGTGTCGCCGACTGAGATCGGTTTGGCCTATTATGACCGCGCGCGCCGGGTGCTGAACGACGCGGGCGAAGCGGATGCGCTGGTCACTTCAATGCAATCGGCGCCTTCGGGACTGTTGCGGATCAGCGTTGCCACCGATTTTGGCGTCAATCACCTGTCCCCGGTCCTGTCCCGGTTCCTGTCGGATTTCCCTGACATCACCGTCAACATGGTTCTCAACAACCGCTATGTGGAGCTGATTTCGGAAGGGTTCGACGTGGCTGTGCGGATCGGCGAGCTTGAGGACAGCACGCTGCGCGCGCGCAAGCTGACCGAGACGACGAAACGGATGGTCGCCTCACCGGAATACATCCAGAAATATGGCCGCCCGCAGCGGATCGACGACCTGAATGAGCACAAACTGCTGCATTATTCCAACCAGTCATCGGGCAGCGTGTGGAAGCTGACCGCGCCCTCGGGTGAAAAACGGCAGGTGCGGACGGCCGGATGGCTAAGCGTGAATGACGGCCAGTCCCTGCTGAATGCCGCGATTTCGGGGCTGGGGATCGCACATCTGCCCAGCTACCTCTATGCGGACGCGCTGAAGGCCGGGCT
The DNA here is from genome assembly GCF_013031405.1 of Ruegeria sp. HKCCD8929. Classification (GTDB taxonomy): domain Bacteria; phylum Pseudomonadota; class Alphaproteobacteria; order Rhodobacterales; family Rhodobacteraceae; genus Ruegeria. The sequence goes on from NZ_WPZY01000013.1 coordinate 31,072, forward strand.
GGTCGAGGATGCGATGCCCACCCTTCCTGACGAAGTGCAGGGCATCTATGCCGTTTATCCTCCGGGCCGTTTCACCCAGCCCAAGGTCCGCGCGTTCATCGACTTTCTGGTCGAGTCCTTTGCGGAAAAAGGACCGATGGAGTGGTAACGGTAGCGTATTGAGAAAATTCTCCCTGAAACTAACGGCCCGCGCCTCGGCGCGGGTTTTCTTTTTGATCGGGGATGGATTCACCCCAACCTTTCGAATGACAGCGAACACATGCCCGTTTGCGCCATGGCGATGCTGAGTTCATCGCTCAGCACGGTCCAGAGCCGCTCCAACCCTTGCTCGCCTGCACCGGCCATTGCGTATTGCAGGATGCGCCCGAAGAATACGAAATCCGCGCCGCTGGCGAGGGCTTTCAAAGCATCCTCGCCCGAGCGGAGCCCGCTGTCGTAAAAAATGGGAAACTTCGCACCCAGTGCCTTTCGAACCTGCGGCAAAACCGAAAACGGCGCCGGAGCGCTGTCAAGTTGGCGGCCCCCGTGGCTGGACACCTGAATGGCATCGACACCGGCCGCTTTGAGCGCAAGTGCGTCCTCGACATCAAGCACACCCTTCACGACCAGATTGCCCGGCCACATGTCCCTGAGCCTGGCTAACGTGCTCCAATCCGCTTTCGCGCGGCTTTCCGTCCGGTCGAATTCGTACCCCTCCATCAGGAAGTTCGCCATTTGCGGCTTGCCATGAAACAACGTCGAGAGCGACCAGCGGGGGTGCATGGCAAAATCGAGAAACTGCCGGGGGCCGATGCGAAACGGCATTGTGAAGCCATGACGCAACTCACGCGGGCGGCGCCCAACCTCGGGCACGTCCACGGTCAGAACCAATGTCTCATATCCGGCTGCCCGGGCCCGTTCCACCAGCCGAAAGGTCCCGGACCCGTCGCCGCTGAAATAGAGCTGAAACCAGGCGTTTCCTTCCGCCACCTCGATCAACTCCTCCATGGGCGTCGAGGCAACGGTCGAAACCCCCAGCGGCACCGAATAGCGCGCGGCAAGGCGGGCCATCATCAGATCGGCGCCGGGGGTGGAGAGATTGCACATGCCCATGGGCGCAATCCCGAACGGACGTTGCGCGGGCTTGCCGAAAAGCTCGGTCGACAGCGATCTTGAACTCACATCCCGCAGGATGCGCGGGCGCAGCGTCATGTCGTCAAGCGCCGTACGGTTCCGGGTCGCTCCGGTCTCCGTGCCCGCAGCCCCGTCGATATAGTCAAACACCATCCACGGCAGACGCCGCCGCGCCAGGCGGCGGGCATCCTCAGTACTGTGAATGGCGCTTGCTGCCATCAGGCGCGGACGGCCTTCATGAACCGGTCCCGGATGACCACCGGGTCCATGGTGATCACCGGCATCTTGGCGTTGCCGCTGTCGCACTTGACCACGATCACATGCATCTTGCCGCTGGCGAGGGCCTTTTTCAGCACGTCGCCCGTATCTACATCGGGGCACTCGACGACGTTTTCGCAACCACAAGCCGCGGCGACCTTTGCCAGCGAAGTCTTCCTGCCCGCATATGTCGGCTGATCCCCGGTCGAGCCATACGAGCCGTTGTCGATGATCATCAGGATGTAGTTATCAGCCACGTTGTTGGCGATGGTCGGCAAGGTACCCATGTTGGTCAGGATCGAGCCATCGCCATCGATGACAACGACCGGTTTGGGCTGCGCCAGGGCGAGGCCCAGACCAATGCTCGACGCAAGACCCATGGTGCCCAGCATGTAGAAATTGGTTGGCTGATCGTCGATTGCGTGCAGTTCCTGACTGGGAATGCCGATATTGCAGACAACCAATTGGTCACGGAGGATCGGCGCGATCTCTTTAAGGATTTCAGAACGGATCATTGGTCGCCATAGCCTCCCCAGAAATTGGCATCGGTCAGGATCGCCACCGGTTTGTTGCACATGAATGTGTATTTCAGGATCATGTCCAGTTCTTCGACATCGGACTGTTTGTGAAAGTGGTAGGTGGGGATGTTCATCTGGGTCAGCAGCGCCTTGGTGTGCACCGCCATTTCCACCTGACAGGCCACCGGTTCACGCAGTTCCCCGCGATACGAGATCAGCATCGGCAACGGCATCCGGTAGTATTGGATCAGCGTGGCCAACGTGTTGATCGTCACACCGATGGCGGTGTTCTGCATGATGATCGCAGGACGTTTGCCCCCCATCCATGCCCCGGCACACAGCCCCATCCCCTCGTCTTCCTTGTTCGAGGGGATGTGAAAGATGTCGTCCCGTTCGTCGATTTCCGCAATCACCCCAGCCAGTTGCTTGCACGGGACGGTGGTTACGAACGAGATATCGTTGGCGACAAGATCATCGGCGATCTTCTTGTCGATATTCATATCTGACTTGCCTTCCTGTTTGAGCGCATGTCGCGCATTTTCCGAATTAGCTGCTGCGGTGGACATGCACGGCGCAGGATGCGTGCCGGACGACACGCGAGGCCGTGGAGCCCAGGAAATAGTCGGTGAGGCCCGGCTTGTGCGACCCGATCACGATGCAGTCGATGCCTTTGGCGTCCGCAAAATCGATGATCGAGCGCGACGTGTGACCTTTGACAATCTCGGGCCTGACATCCGGCAGGTCTTCCAGTTTTTTCTGCATCATCCGATGCGCCTGTTTGAAACCCTCTTTGACGGTGGCCTCGTCCAGATACACACTCACCGAGCCCTGCGGCGACTCGTAGACATGCAGGGCAATAATCTCGCCGTTGCTGGCGCAAAGCGCCTTTGCGACTTGCAGGGTGTGGCCCGAAATGTCGTGATCGAGCGCCATCGGGACGAGAATTCTGGTGTACATTTCTGCCTCCGTTGCCTGTTCAGTTGTGTCTACATCCACGGGGTCAACACGATTTTTGGCGCAGCGACCCTGCCCGCGCGCAGATCCTGAAATGCATCGGCACCATAGGCCAGCGAACGTTGTTCGAACCAGTCCAGCGGGCCAAGGCGGCCGTCGAAAATGGCCTGCGCCGTCTCGCGGAAATCCTCGGCAGTATAGGTATATGTACCGATGAACGTGATTTCCTGCAGCGTCATTTTTCGGATATCGAGCCCGCCGGTATCCTCACCCAGCCCCACATGAGCAATAACCCCCCCCGGCTGTGCAAGAGCCGAGGCCGCAGCACGGGTTACAGCATAGCCCACCGCGTCGATCACGATGGGGAATTGCCCTTCAGCTTCGGCCACCGCGTTCTGGCGGCACCGGTCCGCCAAAAACGTGCGCCGAATGTCGTTGGGCTCCACCACCGTGACATCGCGAACGCCCATCGCGCTCAGCGCCAGTGCCGCGGCAAGGCCTATGGCACCGCCGCCGATCACCAGCGCACGCTTGTCCAAATCCCGGTGCGCCGCCTCAAGCGCAAGCCGGGCCGCGTGCCAACTGACCGCCAGCGGCTCGGCTAAAGCTGCCTTGGCCAGGGGCACGTCGCCCGGAACCTCGACGAAATTGCGGTCAGGCACGGCCACAAATTGCGCAAATGCGCCCTCTCTTGGTGGCATCGAGATGATTTGCCGGTCCGGGCAGATATTCTCGCGCCCGCTCGCGCAGGCGCGGCAGCTTCCACAGGTGACCAGCGGATTGATCGTCACGCGCGTCCCATCGCGCGCGCCGCCAATCACGACGCCCGCAGCTTCGTGACCGAGGATCAGAGGCGCGGGCCTGCGTGCGTCATGGCCAAGATAGGCGTGCATGTCCGACCCGCAGATGCCGACCGCCTCGACGCGGATCAGATGCTCTCCGGCCTTCGGCCGCGCATCGGGAACCTCGCGAAACCCCAGATTCTCAACGCCGTCATACACAAGCGCCTTCATTTTGCGGTAAATCCCCCATCAACCATCAGAACCTGTCCGGTCACGTAATCGGACGCGGCTGAGCAGAGAAACAAGATCGGTCCATCGATATCCTCGACCCTGCCGTTACGCTGTATACATGTTTGCGCGGCATTTCGGGCAGACCGTTCGGGGTCGTCAAACACTGCCTGCGTCAGTTCGGTCGGGAAGAACCCAGGGCCAATCGCGTTCGCGGTTATGCCGAACCTCGACCAGGCTTCGGCCATCGCGCGGGTAAGCTGCGCCACACCCGCCTTTGAAGCGCCGTAAGCAATGCCGCCCGGAAAGGCCCGCGTCGTTTGCAGAGACGCGAAATTCACGATGCGCCCCCAACCTTTTTCCTTCATCGCCGGAACCATCAGTTGGCTGAGAAAGAACGGCGCGCTGAGGTTGAGCGCCAAAGTCTGATCCCAACCCTCTGTCGTGATCTCATCCGCCGGTTCGCGCGTGTTCACTCCAGCGGCATGAATGACGATGTCGGGCGCACCGAACTTTTCGGAAACCGAGTCCCGAAGGGCCTCAAGACCATCCCGGTCCGAGACATCGGCAACCACTGCAGCGGCACGACTGCCAATGTCGCCGCATAGCTGGTCCAATGCCTCTTTGCGCCGGGCCACGGCCACGACATTGGCCCCTGCCGCCGCCAGAACCTGAGCCACACGCCGCCCCAGACCGGAGCTTGCCCCGGTCACACAGGCCACGCGGCCAGTCAGGTCAAAAAGGCCCCGGGGATCATCCATCTGCGGTGAGGTCGAATTGTTCGTCGGGAAAGTATTTGGCAAGCCGCACATCTGCTGCACGCGCGTGCCCCTCCATTCCTTCCAGACGCGAGATACGCGCGGTCGCCTCGGCAATCGGTTTCGAGCCTTCGCGGGTGGCGCGCTGCCAGGTGACGATCTTCATGTATTTATGCACGCTCAGCCCGCCAGTATAGCTGGCCGCGCCGGATGTGGGCAGCACGTGATTGGTTCCGGTGGCTTTGTCTCCATAGGATACTGTGGTCTCTTCTCCCAGAAACAGAGAGCCATAGCAGGTCAGCCGATCCAGCCACCAATCCAGATCTGCGGCCTGAACCGTCAGATGTTCGGGCGCGTATTCGTCAGAACAGGCGGCCATTTCCTCGCGGTCCGAACAGACGATCACCTCGGCATAGTCACGCCACGCGGCAAAGGCATTGTCGCGGTTCAACTCGGGCAGATCGTCGATCAGTGCCGGCACCAGTTCCATGACTTTCTGGGCCAGGTCCCGGTCATCGGTCACCAGCCAGACGGGCGAGTTATACCCATGCTCGGCCTGACTGACCAAATCCGTTGCAACTACATGCGCGTCTGAGGTGGCATCCGCCAAAATCAGGCTGTCGGTCGGTCCCGCGATCATGTCGATGCCGACCTTGCCATAGAGAATGCGCTTGGCTTCGGCCACGAACTGATTGCCCGGCCCCACAAGGATATTGGCGCGGGGCAAGCCGAACAGTCCGTAAGTCATTGCGGCCACGCCCTGCACGCCGCCCATGGCCAGAATGCTGTCCGCGCCGCAGATATGCGCGGCATAGACAATCGCAGGCGCGACACCTTCCCCCGGGCGCGGGGGAGAGCAAGCGGTGATATGGCGGCATCCCGCAACCTTGGCCGTGGTGACAGTCATGATGGCACTTGCAACATGGCTGTAGCGCCCACCGGGGACATAACAGCCCGCCGCATCCACCGGGATCGCCTTTTGACCGGCGATAAATCCGGGCACGATCTCCGTCTGCACATCGGACACGGTCGCCTTTTGCGTTTCCGCAAACCGGCGCACATTGTCATGGGCAAACCGGATATCCGCTTTGAGCTTTTCGGGAACCAGCGCGCAGGCGGCCTCGATCTCGGCCGCGCTCATCAGCACATTGCCGTCATATTTGTCGAACTTGGCGGCGTATTCCTGCGCCTTGGCATCTCCGCCCGCCTCGATGTCGGCGAGAATGGTCTTGACCGTATCATGCACCTCCGTCGCGTGCGATTGCGCCGTCAGGGTCGCCTTTTTCAGATAGTCACGAGGCATATTCAGAAAATCCTACTGGTAGATTTCAGGTAGCAAGGTTGTCGAGACCGCTGGCAAGTAGGCGATCAGAAGAACCACGATCAGCATCGTTAATACAAAAGGCACGGCCCGGGCGGCAATTTTCAGAATCGACTCACCGGTAATGCCAGATACGACAAACAGGTTCAGACCCAGCGGCGGTGTGATAAAGCCAACGCCCAGCGCCGTGATCATCATGATGCAGAACTGGATCTCGTTCATGCCGATATTGTCGGCCAGCGGCTTCAGGATCGGCGCAAGGATCACGATGTTCGGGGTGGTTTCCATCACGCAGCCCGCAGCAATCAGGATGGCCACCATCAGCAGGATCAGAATGTAGGGATCGTCCGTCAGCGAGGTGACAGAGGTCACGAACCCCTGCGGCACGCCCATGATCGCCAGCGCTTCGGCCAGCGGGGCCGAGAATGCGATGATGGGCAGGATGACCCCGTTCACCTTGGCCGAACTCACCAGCATCGACGGAAAATCCGCCAGCGTCAGCGTGCGCAGGATGAAACCCATGGCTATGGTGACGACCACGGCCGTGGCGCCGGCCTCGGTCGGCGTCAGACGCCCCGAGAAAATACCGTAAAAGATGATACCCGGCACGATGAAGGCGTACCAGCCGGATTTCAGCGCGCTGCCCAGATTGCCCAGCCACTCGCCAGCGCTCATCATGCCGCCGCCTTCATAGGCGTAGAGCCGGTTCATGATGATATTCGTGACCAGGATCGAAACCAGGATCGCAAGACCGGGGATGAGCGCGGCCAGAAACAACGTCGAGGCAGAAATGCCCAGCACCAGGCCGATGATGATATAGGCGATAGACGGAGGGATCAGGATGCCGGTACACGCCCCGGCGGCGACCAGAGCACAGGCATAGGGGCGCGGATAGCCGCTTTCGACCAGACGGTTGATGGTCATGCGGCCCACAGCGGCGGCCCCCGCCGCGTCCGAGCCGGAGATGGCGGCGAACATGCCGCAGACCAGCACGGTCGCCGAACCGAAACCGCCCTTGGCGAAACAGGTCAGGGCCTCGGCCACATCCAGAAACTTGCGCGAGAGCCCAGTGCGCACCAGCACGTCGCCGGTCAAGATGAACAGCGGCACGGCGGTCAGAGCAAAGGCGTCAATGCCTGCAAACAGGCTTTCACCGACGAGGCTGAGCGGCAGGTCACCGGACATGATCAGCATGGTGATTGCCGCCGCCCCGATGGCCGCCCAGACGGGAACCGCCAAGGCAATCAGGGCCACGAACATGATCACCGGCAGATAGAAATCCCAGCCGAGTTCAACGGTTTGATTGAGCGAATTCCAAAGCATCCCGAACTCCCTTAATCAAACAGCTTGTCGCCTTCGAAGACGGGTTTGCCGTCTCGCAAAGCGATGAAATCACGACGAAAAGACTGAAGCAGGCGCCAGATCATCAGGGCAAATCCGGTCGGCACGGCCATCAGAAACCAGACCTTGGACACACGCAGACCATCGGTGACGGATCCGAACTTGGCCGAGACATGCACGGCCTCAAACGACCAATAGAGCGCGATGATCGCGACCACGAACATCACCAGATCGCCGAAGATATACAGCAGCGCCTTCGGGCGCGGCCCGAGATAGTGCATGATCACGTCGATGCGGATATGGGCGCGTTCCTTGACTGCGGCGGCGGCGCCGATCCATGCCAGATAGATGAACGAATAGCGCACGATCTCTTCGCCCCAGATCGACGAATAGGCAAACAGTTCGCGCCGCACCACTTCGATGGCCATCGTGATGACCAGCATCACGTAGAACACCAAAAGCAGCCATCGTTCGGCATTGCGGTCGACTTTGCGCAAAACGCTCATCTCTTACCCCAGAGTTTGGCAGCACACCGCACGCCAGCCGAAAGCTGACCCGCAGGTCGTAAAGCAAATGTCAGAGAGAACGGGCACCGGACCGGTGCCCGCTCGGGATTGTCACGCGTCGTGGACGTAATATTTGCCCTGCGTGCCGGCCGCCTCTTCCAGCTTGGCAAAGGCATCCATGGAACCGGCGAGTTCGGTTTTGAACTCATCCCATTCCGGGCGCTGGTAACCGCCGGCTTCCTGCCATTCTCCCAGCTGATCTGCGCTCAGGGAATGGAACTCCACACCGGCCTTGGTCAGTTCCGCCATCGCATAGGCGCGTGCCGAGGGCACCTTGGACAGGTTCTGATGCGCGGTCATTTCCGAGCCCCACATGATTCCGTCCTGCACGTCCGCCGGCATCGAGTTGAACCATTCCAAGTTGCACGAATAGACCTGACTGTCCGGCACCGCCTGCGTGAACGTCACGTGGCTGAGAATGTCTTTGAATCCAAAGACATAAAGCGCGCCTACCGACGGGTCGAGCGCATCGGCCACACCCTGCTTGATTGCGGACGGAGTTTCACCCCAGGCCACCGGCGTCGGGTTGGCGCCAACCATCCGGTAATATTGCTGCAACATCTTCGATCCAGGCACGCGGAATTTCACGCCCGACAGATCGCTCGGGCTGAGCACGGCCCCGGCACCGCCCTTGCGCACGGCCACCACGCGCGGGTCGATATTGACATAGAACAACGCCTTGAACCCGTTGGCCTCGATCTTTGGATGCACCTCTGCATTCCAGTAATCCGAGGTCACAAGGTTGGTGAACCGCTGATTTGAGCCACACAGATAGGGCATGTTGATCAGATCGACCGTGGACGCAAAAGGCGCGAAGTTCGACAGCGAGTGCTGCGCCGCCTGAATAGTGCCGCCCTGCACCTTTTGAACCAGCGAACCACCGGCGCCGAGCTGACCGCCTGGTGCAAGCTTGACATAGACCTTGCCGTTCGTTGCGTTCTGAATGTTCTCCTTGAGGTCCAGCTGCATGATCGGATAGCTGCGCGAGGCGCCCAGAACGTAGGCGGTCGCGATCGTCATGACGTGCTCGGCGGCCTTCTCGCGCTCACGCTCCTCCTTGGCGGTTTGCGCTGCGGCCTCGGAAGACCAAAGCACGCCGCCCGCGCCTGCAACCAGTGCCGCCGTGAACGCCCCTGAGGCGCTGAGCTTTAGAAAATTACGGCGCTCTGCCGAGGCGAGATCTTTCTTGTCGTTGTCCATCAATTGCCCTCCCATTGGACAAATCAGCTTCCGTCGTTGTTTTTGCGGTCAGCTTCCTTCTTCAGAATTGCGACAACGAACAGGATCGACGCCGCGAACAGAACCAACATTTCGCCCACATCGCCCAAGAACGCGCTGTTCGCGAATGCACCCAGGGCAACGTTTGCGAAGTAAATTGCAAACACGGCAACGGACGCGACGAGAAACATTGGCAAGGCTCCTGCGGGAATCGGCTCATTCACCTTTGTAAGCGCTTACATTGATAATGCAAGCGCTTACATTGCAAGGTGTCCAAATACTCGCATTGGTGCTAAGGATTAAGCGAAACCGATTTGCGAGATTGGGAATGTCGAATATGCGGTCAGCACCTACTCTGGACGACGTTGCCAAAAAGGCCGGGGTGTCCACGGCGACGGTCTCGCGCTGCCTGAACGCGCCTGACAGGGTGGTCGAGGCCACGCGCAAGCGCGTGATGTCCGCTGTTGAAACGCTGGGATACACGCCCAATTTCGCGGCACGGGTGATGGCCGCCAAGCGAACCTTCACCATCGGCGCGATCATCCCGACGATGGAAAACGCGATCTTTGCACGGGGTCTGCAGGCATTTCAGGAAGAGCTGCACCGAAGGGGATACACGCTGCTGGTTTCAAGTTCCGCCTACAAGCCCGACGTCGAGGAAGAGCAGATCAGAACCCTGGTCGCGCGTGGCGCGGACGGGCTGCTGTTGATCGGCCATGATCGCGATCCCAAGATCTACGAGTATCTCGAGCGTCAGAAAACGCCCGCACTGGTCGCCTGGTCCTTCATTCCCGACGCCCGCACGCCTTCTATCGGGTTCAGCAACCGGGATGCGATGTTTGCCCTTGCGCAAGAGGTGATCAGGCTCGGCCATACCCGGATCGGGATGATCTCCGGCATCAGTCAGGGCAATGATCGCGCGCGATTGAGGATCAAGGGTGTCAAGGATGCGCTGGCGGCAAACGGGCTGCCCCCGGAGGCGCTGTCCGTGATCGAAACATCCTATGAGATCGAGAGCGGGGCCGACGCCTTTGCCGGTTTGATGTCCGGCGGTCCGTCGCCAAGTGTTGTGCTGTGCGGGAACGATGTGTTGGCGGCAGGCGCGCTTCGCAAGGCGCTCCAGCTTGGGATGCGCGTTCCCGAGGATGTTTCAATCACCGGTTTCGACGACATCGAACTGGCCCGGATCGTCAGTCCGGCGCTGACGACCGTGCACGTCCCACATCGGGAAATGGGGCTTCGGGCTGCTTGCGGGCTGGTTGACATGGTCGAGCGCAAGACAGCCGCAGCCTCGATCAATCTTGAGACGGAGATCAAGATGCGCGCATCGCTTGGCCCATGCCCGAAGTGACATAGGCCCGTTTGCAAGGATCACGGTAGGGGCGCAGTGGTCAGAAGGTTTCGACCCAGGGCCGTAAGGTCAACTCGTTCGACCAGGTCGAGCGGTCCTGATGGATCAGGTGCATGTATTCCCGAGCAATGGCGCCCGGATCGAGCATGCTGTCGGGATGGTCCGCCGCCTCGGTCCGCTCGGGCCGCGCGACATTGCGGATGCCACCGTCGATATTGATCCAGACGACGTGAATGCCCTTGGGGTGCAACTCACGCGCCATGGATTGCGCCAACCCGCGCTGGGCGAATTTGCCCATCGCGAAGGGCGCGGAATGGGCAAATCCCTTCACACCCGCCGACGCTCCGGTGAACAGGATAGTGCCGCGCCGACCGTTTTCGAGCGGTTGGTCCAACATGCGCCGCGCCGCTGCCTGCCCCAGCAGAAACGCACCATGCGCCGTCACCTCGACCGCCTTGCGAACGGTTTCGGGATCCAGCTCGATCAGCGGGCCCCTCTGCCGGGCGGACGGGTTGTAACAGGCCACGCGCAATTCACCGGGCAGGTTGGCAACCAGATCGGCCATACCCTCGGCGTCGGTACCATCCAACTGGTGCAGGGTGGCGTCAGTCTCAGCAGCAAACCCGGCCAGATCCGAGGTGTCACGGGCCGTCAGGTGCAGGGCGTACCCCGCCCCTGCCAACTCGCGTGAAAACGAGGCCGAAAGTCCAGCACCCACACCGACGATCAGAGCGGTTGGTTTCGGTTGCGAGTCTGCCATGGCTCCATCCTCCCTCAGGTTATGACAGGAGATGCGCCGCAGTCGCGGAACGTCAAGAGAGGGCTAACGGCTGCCAAGCAGTACCGCCTCGACCCGGCGGTTTGCCTCGCGCCCTTCAGCGGTGCTGTTCGAGGTGCGCGGCGCCAGATAGCCGACGCCCCGCGCCTCGATCCGTTCGCCGTCCACGCCATGTGCCTCGATCAGACGGGCGCGCACTGCTTCGGCCCGGCGGCGGCTGAGGGCGATGTTTCCTTCGAGCGTGCCCACATCATCGGTGTGACCGACCAGAGCCACCCGCAGCTTGGGGTCCTCATCCAGCAGACCGGCCAAAGTGGCGAGCGAAGCAAACTGTCCTTCGCCCAATGCAGCGGCGCCAGAACCGAACACCAGATCGTCCAGAATGGCCCGACCATCCCGATGCAACTCCGCCAGCAACCCTTCGGACCCCGAGGCGGTTTCCGTCACCACCAGCGGCACATGGTCATCGCTGCCATTCGGGATTACCCGGATGAGCTGAATATAGGCGTCAGGCGGGTTGCGGCTGACCAAGAGGCTCAGCGCCTCGTCCCCCCGCATGGCCGAGACAAAACGGTAGTCGCGGATCGCCACATACATGTCCGGGTTGGGCACCACCTCGGTTCCGAAACGGAAATCGAAGCCGCCGCATTGGCGGGCCTCGCAGTCGAGCAGGATCTCATAGCCCTGCGCCTCGATCTGTTCACGCAGCGGCGCCAGCACCTGCAACGTGGTGCGCGACCCGGCCTGCACCCGCCATGTGCGCCGCTCGATACGACCCTCGATCGTGCGGGCGGGAACCGCATTGCCCGTGAAGACACCAACCGGCAGGTCGTAGCTGTCCAGAGCACTGATCCGCTCGGTCAGTTGCCGCGCGCCGCCGGGAAGGCTCAGCTCCTGCGCCAAAGCAGGGCCAGCCGCCAGCGCGGCGCAGAGGGCAAGTTGCCGGATCATCGGAACTGGGCGTGATATTCGTCGTTGGGCACCATGGCGGTGGCGCTGGCGACCCGGTTGGACATGTTGAAGAACCCGGCCACATTGGCAATGTCCCAGATGTCGCGGTCGGTAAAGCCCACATCGCGCAGGCGCTGTCGGTCGGGTTCCTCGATCGCGGCGCTGGCGGTGGTCATCTTGGCGGCGAAATCCAACATCGCCCGCCGCCGCGCATCAAGTGGTGCCACGCGGTAGTTCATCACCAGCATCTCGCCCAACTGCGGATCGCCCGACAACTGCCGCACCGCTGCCCCATGCGCCACAAGGCAGTAGAAGCATTTGTTGATCGACGAGACCACCACGGCGATCATCTCGCGTTCGAGCTTGCTGAGCCCGCTATCGGCCAGCATCAGGTCGTTATACATCCCGGTGAATGCGTTCAGCTTGTCGATATCGAATGCATTGGCCTTAAGGACGTTCGGCACCATCCCCAGCTTTTCGACGCAGATATCGAAGTACTTCTGCGTCTCGGGCGGCAGCGGGTCCACCATCGGCAAATCCAGCGCGGTGGGCTGTGTGTGATCGGTCACGACTGTCTCTCTCCCCTCAGACAAGCTGGCGATAGTGGTACGCTCCGATGATTTCCATCCCTAGAGAGCGGTAGAGCGCGTTGGCGCCCTCATTCGCCTTGGTACAGATCACGCTAAGGGTCTCGGCTCCGTTGTCCAGCGCCCAAAAGGCCGCGCCGCGCATGGCCCACTGGCCCAGACCCTGCCGGCGCTGCGCGGGCAGGGTTTCCAGCGCGTGCACCATGGCGACACCGTCGTGGATCGCGACAAAGCCGGTGCCGCCGGGCTTGTCCCTGTGCCGCAGCAGCAACCCGGTCTTGGGACCTTGAGCGCGCTCCATCACCGCCAATCGTTCCGGGCCGATGCCGCCCTGCGCCCAGATCTCGCGCATGATCGCCAGCGGCTCCCACAGAGTGAACACGGTAACGCGGGGGACTTCCAGATCGGTGAGCTGTTTGGACGGGCAGGCATAGATGTTGACCGGGTCGAGGATCTTGTAACCGCGCGCGGCAAGCTGCGCGTCCAGAGCCTCATCCCCGGGACGCAGCATGAAGATGCGTTTCTGCCCCATGGCCAGCATCGCCGCCTCGGCCGCCTCGATATCGGCTTCGGTCGCGGGTGCCAGCCCGGTGGCGGCAGAGACGCGAGAGCCACCGCCACGCCCCTCGCGTAGCAGAAACGGCCCGCACCGCTCATATCGCGCGGCAGGCCAGGTGCCATCGACCACGTCGAACCAGTTCGGGCTCAAAGCGCCAGTTCCTTCGCCAGACGAGTCATGGCGGCATCCACCTTCGCGCCCTCGGTTCCCCGGATCACCACGTTGGCCCCATACGCGCCGTTCTCCTGAAACGGGTAGCATCCAATCGAAAGGTCATCAAAATCCGATGCCAGCGCCGATAGCATGGCCGCAATATCGCCCTCGCCCCGATTCACCCGCAGCGTCTGCGACAAGAGCGGCGCGCCGCCGGTCAGCGTCGGCAGCACGCTGGCTACCATCGCCTGAAAGATATTGGGCACCCCGGCCATCACATGCACGTTGCGCAGGGTGAAACCGGGCGCGGTTGAGACCGGGTTCTCGATCAGCGTGGCACCTTCCGGGATGCGCGCCATGCGCAGGCGGGCCGCGTTCAGCTCCAGCCCGGTCTTGTCGTAATGCGCCTCAAGAAGCGCCCGGGCGTCGTCGCGCACATCGAGATGCGCGCCGAAGGCCCGCGCGATGCAATCGGCGGTGATGTCGTCATGGGTCGGCCCGATCCCGCCGCTGGTGAAAACATGAGTATAGGCCGCAGAAAGCGCGCTGACCGCCGCCTCGATCGCTTCGGCGTCATCGCTGACGATGCGCACCTCTTTCAGGTCGATGCCATGCTTGGTCAGTTCTCCGGCCAGAAAGTGCATATTTGCATCGCGGGTGCGGCCCGACAGGATTTCATCCCCGATCACGAGCATTGCGGCGGTTGGATTGGCCATGGCACCCTCATCTCTTGAACGACCCCTTGCGCAGGTATAGGCCTGAGCTCATGCGCTTTCAAACCCCTCTTGTTCCCGCCCGCCTGATCCGCCGCTACAAACGCTTTCTGGCTGACTGTACGCTGGAGGACGGGCGCGAGGTCACGGCGCATTGTGCCAATCCAGGCAGCATGATGGGCCTGGCCGAGCCGGGGATGCGGATCTGGCTGGAGCCGAACGACGATCCGAAGAAGAAGCTGAAATATGGCTGGCGGCTGGTCGATCACGAGAATGGGCATTTTACCGGGGTCGATACATCGGTCCCCAACAAGGCGCTGCGGACCGCGCTGGAAAACGGCGAGATCGCTGAACTGGCCGCGTACAAGACGGTGCGGACCGAGGTGAAATACGGCCAGGGCAGCCGCATCGACTTTCTGCTGACCCAGCCGGGCCTGCCCGATGCCTATGTCGAGGTCAAAAGCGTCACCCTATCTCGCCAACCCGGTCTGGCCGAGTTCCCCGACAGCGTGACCGCGCGTGGGACCAAACATCTGGGCGAGCTGGCGGCGATGGCGGCCGAAGGGCACCGGGCGATCATGCTCTATCTGGTGCAGCGCACGGATTGTCACCGGTTTGCTTTGGCGGCGGATATCGACGCGGCCTATGCGGCGGCGTTTGAGACGGCCAAGGCGCAGGGTGTCGAAAGACTGGTCTTCAGCACTCAGATATCACCGGACGAGGTACGGGTGGATGTAACTGTCAATTCGAATGTCAGCTAGGATCATCTTGTGTCCTTTGCGAGTGTGATGGAGAGTTGCGCGAACTAAACTCGCCGAACCAATAAACAAAAAATGCGCGCCAACACTCAGAGCATCCAGATTGAATTTTGCAAAACTGTGGGGGTCCCGCCATACAAAACCCCGCTTGAGCACAAAGTTGGGATATCCCAATCGGCTCTTGACAGTGAATTGCCTCTGAGTGGCTTACGACATCTGGATGTTAACGAAACCACAGGCTGGTACATCTGGGGAGGCGCCGAGTTTTGGAACGAAGACGATTTCTTTTTGCCGATGCACGTATGGCACTTGGAGAGACGTTGTATTTTGGCGCTGAAGTTCCTGCTGCTCCCACCCGGGTGGAGATTTCTGACGGATGGTTCATATGAGGATGTGTGGTTCGACGAAAAACTGCTGGTCGCATGAACACACTCAGTATGAGTTCAGATAGACTTAAATTCTACAAAGCGAAATTGGTCTCGCCCATTCAATTTAGAATATGACGCTTGGGTTCTGCGCGTGCATCTTGGTGCATGTTGCAACCGAGCCTTGAACTCGTCGGTTAACACACCATTTGAACTTCGCAAAACGCCTCCGCGACCCCACACCCTCTGGCCCTTTTCGCGCGAGAAGCGTAAAGAAGGGCCTGCGCGCAACAGATGGAGCCCCGCGTTGATGAAAGAACATCGTGGCCGCCTGACCAAGGACGGCATCCGCATCTACGAACAGGCCGACTTTGCCGGGATGCACGCGGCAGGGGCGCTGGCCGCGCGGATACTCGACACCATCGCGGAACATGTCTTTCCCGGCCAGACCACGGGAGAGCTTGACCGACTGATCACCCAGATGGTCGACGAGGCGGGCGCGACCTCGGCCACCATCGGCTACAAGGGCTATCAGCACGCCAGCTGCATCTCGGTCAACCATGTGGTTTGTCACGGAATTCCCGGCGACAAGCGGCTCAAGGACGGAGATATCCTGAACATCGACGTGACCGTGATCGTCGATGGCTGGTATGGCGACACCTCGCGTATGTATGTGGCGGGCAGACTGCCGCGCAAGGCCGAGCGGCTGATCCAGGTGACCCACGATGCGCTGTTCAAGGGCATCGAGATGGTCAAGCCCGGCAACACGTTCGGCGACATTGGCCACGCCATTCAGGCCTACGTCGAATCGCACCGGATGAGTGTTGTGCGTGATTTCTGCGGCCACGGGCTGGGCCGCGTGTTTCACGCGCCGCCGAACGTGCTGCATTACGGCCGCCCGGGCACCGGCGCCAAACTGGAAGAGGGCATGTTCTTTACCATCGAACCGATGGTCAATCTGGGCCGCCCCGAGACCAAGACGCTGGCCGACGACTGGACCGCTGTGACCCGCGACAAGTCGCTGTCGGCACAGTTCGAGCATTCGGTGGGCGTGACCGCGGACGGGGTCGAGATCTTTACCCTCTCGCCCGGCGGCAAGTTCCACCCTACTTACGGGTCCTGACCTGCGTCCTGCTGTTCGCGCCAAAGGGCCAGCAGCAGGGTCTCGCCGCGCCAGGGGATCACCGCATCATGGATGAAAAGCGGCGCGCGGAGCGGTTTGGGCTCCGGCCCGGTCGTCGCGTGTCAGCATCCTGCCTGAGGCCCCATGGTGGGGCGTTCCATGCGCTATCCATGGGCGGCAGCGTATCACATCCCGGCAATCGGCCAAATTCACGATCCGTGCATTGCAAGCAGTGCAGGCACATCGGCCATGTCGTGAAACACTTCGGCGCCCAATGCGCGCAGATTTGCTCCGTCACAATGCGCCGCAAAGCCGAGGCAGCGCATACCGGCAGCTGCAGCAGCCTTGACCCCGCTTGCACTGTCTTCGATCACGATACAGGCCTCCAGCTCAGCATTCATCGCGCGGGCAGCGTGCAGGAACAATCCCGGATGAGGTTTGGCATGTCCGACGTCATGCGCGGACCAACGGCGCCCCTCGAACCGCTGCCACAGACCGTTTTGCCCGAGTGTGATCTCCATCTTGGCCAGCGGCCCGTTCGAGGCCACGCAATATTGCAGGCCGCGACGGTCCAATTGATCGAGCAGGTCCACCACGTTGGCAATCAGCGGGGTGTTGTCCCGTAGCGCCTCGAAAATGGCCGAGTAGGTTTCCGGGACCCAGTCGGCAGGCAATTCCGCGCCAAGGCGCGTCGCCTCTTCGGACGCCGATTGGATAGTCCCGCCGACAAACAGGTCAGCACTTTGCCTTGTCGAAAGGACCAGACCACATGGCGCCAACCGGTCAACGATCACTTGCTGGGCGATCATCTCACTGTCCACCAACACCCCGTCGCAGTCAAAGATCACCAGATCATGCATGTGCCATACCTCAGCCTTCCGCGCGCAAAGGCGTTTGCAAACGCCTTGGTTCAAGCGGTTTCGAAACCGCTTGAAAGCCGGTTCCACGCGGCTTTTTCCGATCGTAGAACTTCAGCACCGCCACATCAGCGAGATATGCGTGTCGCCATATTTACGCACATCCTGCAGTTCGAATCCTTCGGGTGCCTCCATCGGAGTGCCTTCTTCCCAGACCACAAGTGCGCCGTCAGCCACCCAACCGCCCACAACTACAGCGGCTAGGGCCTTTTGCCCCAGCCCCTTGCCATACGGAGGATCGAGAAAGATCAGGGCGCAAGGATCGCCGGGATTGTCTCCCAACCGGGTCGCGTCGCGTCGGATCAGATCGGTCCGGTCACCACAACGTGTCAGGTCGATATTCTTGCGGATCAGCCCCTGTGCGACGCGGCCATCATCGACAAATGTCACATCCGACGCCCCCCGCGACAGCGCTTCGAGGCCCAGCGCGCCCGTACCGGCAAACAGGTCCAGCACCCGCAGGCCATCGAAGTCGATCTGGTGGGTCAGCACGTTGAACAGGCTTTCCCGCACGCGATCGGTGGTGGGACGCAGATGCGCACCCGCATCCCCCTTGCCGACCGAGGCCAAGGACCGGCCCCGGAACTCTCCGGCGATGATCCTCACGCTTTCAGCAGCGGTTTCAGATCGGCCTCGGGATCGGCGACCACGGTGGGATCGGCATTCTTGCCCATGTCGATCAGCCGCTTGCCGACCATATAGGCGCGCGGGTCGTTCATCGCGTCCACGGCCACAAGCTGTCCGCCCTTGTAGTACCAGAACGAATTGGTCAGCCCCTCGCCCTTGCGCGTCACCACCTGATCGTAACCGGTATTCAGACCCGCGATCTGCAGTTTGACGTCATACTGGTCCGACCAGAACCAAGGTTGCGCGACATAGTCCTTGCCCGCGCCCAGCATGTTCTGCGCCACCACCTCGGCCTGGTCGATGGCGTTCGGCACGCTCTCCAGCCGGATGCGCACGCCGTTGAACGGGAACGAGGCGCAATCGCCCGCCGCCCAGATCGACGCATCCGAGGTGCGGCCCTGCGCGTTGGTTTTGATGCCGTTCTCGACCTCCAGCCCCGCCATCTCGGCCAGTTGCGTCGAGGGGGTGATGCCCACTCCGACAACGACGAAATCCACCGACAGTTCGCTGCCATCGCTCAGCACCGCGCCGGTAACCTTGCCGCCCTCGCCGGTGATCCGGTCGAGCCCCACGCCCTCGCGGATATCGGCCCCATGACCGGTATGCAAAGCACGGAAATAGTCGCTTGTCTCAGGCGCGGCCACACGCTGCAGGATGCGGTCGGCCATCTCGACCAATGTCACCTTGACCTCGCGCTTGGCGCAGACGGCGGCGGCCTCGAGCCCGATGTATCCGCCCCCCACGATCAGCGCCCGTGCGCCTTCGGTCACCGCAGGTGCAATCGCGTCCACATCCGCCAAGTCGCGGACCACATGCACGCCCTCAAGATCGCCGCCGATCGCGGCAGGCAGGCGGCGCGGGTCAGAGCCGGTGGTCAGTGCCAACTGGTCGTAGGAGATCACTTCATCCCCCAGCGTCACGGTCTTGGCGACGGGGTCAATCGCGCTGACCCGCTGGGCCAGTTTCAGCGTGATGTTCTGCTCGGCATAGAAACTCTCTGGCCGCAGAAACAGCCGCTCAACCTCCATCTCGCCCAGCAGATAGGCCTTGCTCAGGGGCGGGCGCTGATAGGGCAGAACCGGCTCGGCCCCGATTAGAGTGATCTCCCCCTCAAACCCATCCTTGCGCAACCTGGCCACCAAAGATGATCCTGCCTGGCCCGCGCCAATCACGACAATGTGGCTCATATTCCTCCCGCCCTGTAGAATACCAGTGGTCACACCCACCCGCTCAGCTATATGCCGGGGAAGACCGAACCGCAAATCCAACAATGAGGTACCCAAAGATGATTTCAATCGGCGACACCCTGCCCGATGCAACCATGACACAGATGGGCGCCGAGGGGCCCGAACCGGTCGATCTGTCCGGCAAGATCAAGGGACGCAAAGTGGTGATCTTTGCGGTACCCGGCGCTTTTACGCCGACCTGCCACTCGGCCCACGTGCCCAGCTTCATCCGCACCAAGGCGCAGTTCGACGAAAAGGGTGTTGATGAGATCATCTGCGTCTCGGTCAACGATCCTTTCGTGATGAACGCCTGGGGCGAGGCCACCGGTGCCGCCGATGCGGGTCTGACCCTGCTGGCCGATGCGCAATCCGAGTTCACGGGCGCCATAGGCATGCAGTTCGACGCCCCGCCCGTGGGCCTGATGGCCCGGTCCAAGCGCTATGCGATGCTGGTCGAGGACGGCAAGGTCTCAGCACTGAACGTCGAGGAAAATCCGGGCGTGTGCGAGCTGTCCGCGGGCGAAGCGCTGCTGGACGCGATGTAACGCGACGTGGCCCCGTTTCAGGCGGGGCCACAATTTGCCGGTTTTCCCGCGTAACGCGAACTCAGCTTGTTGTTATTCTGATTTGAGAGAATACTTTCCTGTATAGTAACAGGAGTTATTTCCATGAAATCGAAAGTACTAGGCTTGGCCTTATGCGTTTCGGGTCTGCTTGCCGCTTGCGCGCCTGCACCGACACCTCAGGCGCAAGCAGCACGGCAACATGAAATCGCCTGTCTGAGCGGTAGTGTCGTTGGTGGCCTCATCGGCGGCGCGATCGGCAATCAGTTTGGCGGCGGGTCGGGACGAGATATCCTGACGGCGGCAGGTGCCAGCGCCGGCGCCGTATCCGGCAGCAGATACGCGTGTTAACGGGGGGTTCGACATGAAACTTGGAACAACGCTTGCGGTTGCACTGGCCATGACCGCCTCGGCGGCCCTGTCACAAACGGCGGGCATGACGGATGCCCAACTGTCCGCGATGGACAAGGACAAGGACGGTGCCGTGTCCCGGGGCGAGTTCGACGACTTCTCGGACTATGCGTTCAAGGCAATGGATGTGGACAAGAGCGGCGCGTTGAGTTCGGCTGAGACAAAACCTCATTTCGATCTCGCGACGTTCAGGCAGCTTGACGCCAACAGCGACAACGCCGTTTCCAGTGCCGAATATCGGGCACGGATGGCCAAGGATTTCGAGGCGGCGGATCAGGACGGGAACGGATTGCTCGACTGAGTGACAGCGCCCCGCCTGCAGGCCAATGTTACCCTGCATTGGCCTGGTGTGAGTTGGCGCGAGCGCCTGGCCCTTTCTTGTGCCAACTGATCGCGCCAGTTAACCTGTGGTTGTCCCACATGCCCGAGAGGTCGTCATGACCAAGTGGAAACTGTATCCCCTGATATGCGTGCTTGCCGCCTGCGATGTGCCCAGCGCCACGCTGGTAACCGGCAGCGATGGGCAGACGCTCATCCAGATCAACAGCGGTGATCTGACATGTTACAACAGCGGCTGCCTGAGGATTGACGCAAACACGCGCAGCATGCAGTTGATCGGTAACCGGCGCACGCGTGTGCCCCGAGGGATTGACGTCAGCGACGGGCTGGTGACACCGGAAGAGTTTCTGCGGATGCGGCAAGCCGCAATGCTGGCCGGTGGCCTGACCTCCCCGGACAATCGCTAGCATAAGCTGTCCATTTTGCGCGCCAGTTTGGCATCCAGCGCCGATACCCCGCCGACGTCATGGGTGCTGAGCACCACTTCGACCGTGCGGTAGATATTCTTCCATTCCGGATGGTGATCCCATTTCTCGGACCAGATCGCCACGCGGGTCATCCAGCCGAATGCGTCGACAAAACTGTCAAAGATGAAGGTCTTGGTGATCGCATCGCGGTCCTCGACCATGGTCCAGCCGTTCTTGAACAGAGGGTCCAGAAGCGGGCCGCGGGTCTCTTCCGACAGAAGTTCGGTCATTGCTGTTCCTCCGGAGTCGATTTCCTGAACGGACCGTAGTCGGTCAGAATCTCGATTTCATCGCCAATCGCCGCGCGTTCGGCCTCAAGATACCGGGCCACCGCGTCTGCGAAACCGGAATCACCCACCCAATGCAGACTGTGGGTCTGCGTCGGCAGATATCCGCGCGCCAGCTTGTGTTCGCCCTGCGCGCCCGCTTCGACCCGGTACAAGCCTTTGGCGATCGCAAAATCGATGGCACGATAATAGCACAGTTCGAAGTGCAGGCAGGGATGATGTTCGATGGCACCCCAGTAGCGGCCGAAAAGCGTCTCGCGCCCGACGAAGTTCAGCGCCCCGGCGATGGGCTGTCCGTGGCGTTCGGCCAGCACCAGTGCCACATCATCCGCCATGGTGTGGTGCACGATGTCGAAGAACTCGCGCGTCAGATAGGGTGAGCCCCATTTCCGCGAGCCGGTGTCCTGATAGAATACCCAGAAGGCATCCCAATGCTCGGGCCTCAGATCAGGCCCCGTCAGCGTTTTGATCTCGCCACCAAAGGCGCAGGCCTGTGCCCGTTCCTTGCGGATGTTCTTGCGCTTGCGCGAGGACAGGGCGGCGAGAAACCCGCCAAAGTCGCGATACCCATCGTTCAGCCAGTGAAACTGCTGCGAGGCGCGGTGCAGCAGGCCCATCTGCTCGCCCGCCCGCGCCTCATCTTCGGTGCAGAAGGTGACATGCACCGAGGACACGCGGTTGTCGGCGGCAAGCTGCACCGCGCCCTGCACCAGCGCCGACATGCCGATCCCCTCATACCCCGGGCGCACCAGCAGCCGCCGACCCGTGGCCGGGGTGAAGGGCACCGCGATCTGCAGTTTGGGATAGTAGCGCCCACCCGCCTGTTCATAGGCATGGGCCCAGCTATGATCGAAGATATACTCGCCCTGACTGTGCGACTTGGCATACATCGGCGCCGCCGCGATCAACATCCCATCGAGATAGGCGGTCAGGTATTGCGGCCGCCAGCCGGTGCCGGGCCCGACCGAGCCGCTCAGTTCCAGTGCCAGCAGAAAGCGGTGGGTGGTGAACGGATCAAGGGGCCGCCCGCCCCGGGCGGCCTCGGGACAGGCACAGGCATCCCAGTCCTCTGCCCCGATCTGATCGAGGGAGCTTAGAACCCGAACTTCGATCTGTGCCTGATCCATGTGCCCTCCGCGCCTGAACAGTATCTGTGGCCGGACAACCCCGGATCAAGCCGAATGCGCAGCCAGATACCCCTCGAAGGTCACATTGTCGGCAACCTTGCGCGCCTCTGCCTCCTGCTCGGGCGAGCGGATCGTCCAGCACAGGATCGGCACACCGCGCGCCTTGAGTTCCTGAACGCGGGGGCGATTCAGGTCATGCCATTCATGGCTGATGAAGCTCGCCTGCACCCGGTCGAAGTCCGGAATATCGCGGAGGTGATCGCGAACGGCCTGTGACAGTGGCCAGTTTGAGCGTTCGTAAGCGCTGGTAACGATCCCGCGTGGGACGTCCGGCATCAGACGCGCCATGGCGGCGGTGCTGTTGGGGTTGAAGGACATGATTGCAAGCGGACCGTCATAGGCCGAGAGCATCGCCGCCGCCGCCTCTTCCAGCGCGCCGACGTCAGTGCCCATGCCGCCATCCTGATCCTTGATCTCGACCAACAGCGGCACCTGACCCGCGACCATGTTCAGCACCTCGGCAAGCGTCGGGATGCCCTCGCTATCGGAATGCAGCAGCGACACCGCCTCGGCCTCGGCCGCGGTCAACCGGCGGATCGGGCCGGGCTGGCCGGTCAGGCGCGTCATGTCATAGTCGTGAAACACCATGGCCTGACCATCAGCGGTCAGTTGCAGGTCGATCTCGATCCCGTACCCGGCCTTGATGGCCGCGCGGATCGCCGCGCGGCTGTTTTCAGGGCGCCCCTGCGTGATGTCGTGCAGCGCCCGGTGGGCAATCGGCACGTCCAGAAAGGCGCGTGGCAACTCCGGCGTCATCGGATCTCGAAGATCCCTTCGATCTCAACCGCAACGCCCAGCGGCAGGGCCGCCGCGCTAACCGCCGAGCGCGAATGCCGCCCGGCATCGCCCAGCGCCTCGACCAGAAAGTCGGACGCGCCGTTGATGACCTGCGGCTGCTGGGTGAAATCGGCGGTCGAATTCACAAATCCGGTTAGCTTGATCACCCGCACCAGCCGTTCGATATCTTCGTCGCACGCGGCCTTGACCTGTGCCAGAAGGTTGATCGCACAGACACGCGCCGCCGCAGCACCTGCCTCGACCTCCATACCGTCGCCCAGCTTGCCGGTGATCAGGTCGTCATCCTTCGAGATCTGGCCCGATACATAAACGATGTTGCCGACACGCACGAAAGGCACATAGTTGGCCGCCGGTGCCGGAGCGTCCGGCAGGGTCACGCCCAGGCTTTCAAGTTTTGCTGCGATGCTCATGAGTCGCGTCCTCCCACAATCAGGTTCCGGCGGACGCTAGCCGGGATCGAGGCGGTCGAAAAGCCCGAAACCGAGCACTACCCACAGAGAATTGACCCCCGCCCTACCATTCGCATGGGCAAACGCCCCGGCCCTATTCCATGCGCGTATCTCCTCTCATCCGGTCACGCTGATAGGTGTGCCGCTTTACCTTATCGCCTGAGCGCGATACATGCTTGCCTGTTTCATATCCGTCACTCATCCACTATGTGTCAGCAACACCGCGCCAATCACATTGAACCCCGGGCGATTATCTAGTTTGACCTGGCTGCGCCGCCGCCTAGCCGCCATGGAGTACCCAAGACCGTGTTGACCAGTCAGTTTATCAAGTCCCTCTGCGCCCTGGCCTTGGTGGCGGCCCTGTCGGCCTGTGCCCAGCAACCGCCCGAACAGGCCTCGCGCGGTGAGATCCATGACCCGTACGAGAACACCAACCGGTCGATTCATGCCTTCAACCGCGGGGTGGATCGGTACTTCTTCCGCCCGGCGTCGAAGAGCTATGTGAGGATCTTTCCTGATCCGGTCGTGACGGCGTTCAGCAACTTTGCGCGCAACCTGTCCACACCGGGGCAGGCCGTGGACTATCTGCTGCAGGGGAAACCGCGCGAATCCGGCAGTGCCCTGCTGCGGTTCACCGTGAACACGATCTGGGGCATCGGCGGCCTGTTCGATCCGGCCAGCGAGATGGAGATCGCGCGGCCGGACACGGATTTCGGTGAAACTCTGCACACTTGGGGCTTTGGCGAAGGCGCTTATGTCGAACTGCCGCTTTACGGCCCCTCGACCACCCGGGACGCGGTGGGTGTGGTGGTAAACCTTTTCACCAACCCGATCGATTTCGCCCCGACCCGGCCCGCCGACAACCTCGGTCTCTATGCCGAGGTTGTGCGCCGCATGGGGGACCGGGGCCGTTATTCGGACACGGTCGATTCAATTCTTTACGGCAGTGCAGACAGTTACGCCCAATCGCGCCTGATCTACCTGCAAAACCGCCGCTTCGAACTGGCAAGTGGCGACGACGACGCCTATCTAGGCCTTTATACCGATCCCTACGCCGCGGTGAACGGAGAAGACGCGGCCCCGGATCCGTATCTCGACCCATATGAGGATCCATATGCAGAGTAACATGATGAACCGCCGCCTTTTCGTGACCACCGCGCTGGCCGGGGCCGGCCTTGTCGCGCTGCCGGTGCCCGCACTGGCGCTGAGCGAGGCCAGCGCCGTCAATCTGGTCAACAGCGTGGTCGCCGAGATCAACAAGGTGATCGCCTCGGGCAAATCCGAGAATGCGATGCTCAGGGATTTCGAGAAGATTTTCGTGCGCTACGCGGATGTACCGATCATGGCGCGATACGCGTTGGGGGCTGATGCCCGCAGCGCCAGCAAGGCGCAGTTGCGGCAATTCACCCAGGCATTCCAGGGCTATATCGCCCGCAAATACGGTCGCCGCTTCCGCGAATTCATCGGTGGCGAGGTGAACGTCAAGAACGCCCGCAAAATCCGTGCAGGTTATGAGGTGCGCAGCACCGTCAAGCTGCGGGGCGAAGCGCCTTTCGAAGTGACGTTCCTGGTCTCAGACAAATCCGGCAAGGACAAGTTCTTCAACATGTTCATCGAAGGGGTGAACGTGTTGCTGACCGAGCGCACCGAGATCGGCGCCATGCTGGATGCACGCAAGGGCAATCTGGACCGCCTGATTCAGGACCTGCCCAAGGCAGGCTGACCGGTTCTGCTCATCGCGACAATGACAAGCCCGCACCCCATGGTGCGGGTTTTTCTATGCGCTAGCGGCGGGTCGGCTTTTCCTGAGACATAAAACGGGCGATGGCCTCGCCGGGCATCGCATCGGCGGCGTAGGTGAAGGTTCCGGTGGTCAGAACCTCATCGGCAGCACGTCTCAGCGCGCCCAGCGCCGCCCGCGCAAAAGAGCCGCCGACACTGATCCGGCGCACCCCTGCCTCGGACAGTTCTTGCACCGAATAGGTCGGGGCTTGAAGCCCCATGACCACATTCACTGGCTTGTCGACCGCCCGGCAGACCGCCTTTATCGCGTCGATATTAGGAAGGCCCGGAGCATAAAGCACATCCGCGCCCGCCTCGGCGAACGCGACCAGGCGTTGGATCGTATCGTCCAGATCGGGACGGTCCCACAAGTGGTTTTCGGCCCGGGCGGTCAGCAGGAACGGCAGATCGCGGGCTGCCTCGGCAGCCGCGCGAACGCGGTCAACGGCTGTGTCCATCTCATAAATCGGATTGTCGGGGTCGCCGGTCGCGTCCTCGATCGAACCGCCAACCAGTCCGATGTCACATGCCATCCGGATCGTCTCGGCACAGGCCTCAGGGGGCGCACCAAAGCCGTCCTCAAGATCAGCCGATACCGGCAAGTCGGTGGCGGCGACGATTTCCCCCGCGTTGGCCAGCAGTTCCTGTCGCGACAACGCAGCAGAGGAATCGCGCCTGCCTGCCGAAAACGCGTATCCCGCGCTGGTGGTAGCGAGGGCGGCGAACCCCATCGAGCTTAAAATCCGGGCGGTCCCAGCATCCCACGGATTTGGCATCACGAAAGCGCTCTCACCCTGATGCAGCGCTTTGAACTGTTCGTATTTCTCGGTCTGATCTGGCATCCGCTCACTCCGAAATTGCCGTGGCTCTTCGGTAGCACAAGCAAGAACAATTAGCGAACATTTTCTATGGAACGCAGAGCGCGATCAGACCAACCCGCCTTTCCTCAATTGCCCCCGAAGATATCCTTGAGCAGCCTGTCCACCGCCTGCCCGAAACCTCCACCCCTCCTTGGCTTACGGCGTTTGGGCTGCTGGGCCGTGCGGACCGGCTGTTTCGGCGCCAGCATCGGTAGCGGACTGGGGGTCATCCCCTCGGTCACGCGCACCATCGTCTCGTGCCAGATTTCCGCAGGCAGCCCGCCGCCGGTCACGCCCGACAGCGGCGTGTTGTCGTCATAACCCATCCAGACACCGGTCACGTAGTCGGCAGTAAAGCCAATGAACCAGGCATCCCGTGCGGCCTGCGTCGTGCCGGTCTTACCCGCCACCTGCCAACCAGGAAGTGCCGCGCGTTTGCCTGACCCTTGCGAGACGACCTTTTCCATCATCCAGGTCAGCTGCCGTGCCGCATCCGTCCGGATCACCCGCTCGCCAATGCCGGTGCTGGTGTCCATCAGAGGCTCGTCCTCGCCCAGCAGTTTCAACTGGGTCAGCCCGTATGGCTCGACCGAAGAACCGCCGTTCAGGATACCGGCATAGGCCCCGGTCATCTCGATTAGCGTGCTTTCCGATGCCCCCAGCGCCAGCGCCGGACCTGCGGCCAGATCGCTCTGAATTCCGAAATTGCTGGCCACGGTACGCACATTGTCCAGCCCCGCCACCTCGGCCACCTTGACCGCCGGCACGTTCAGCGAATCCTTCAGGGCCTGGGTCAGAGTCACCCGGCCGTAGTGTCTCTTGGTGTAGTTCTTGGGGCACCACCGGCCCGACCCGGGGATGTTGAGGCAGTAAGGCTCGTCCAACACGATGTCGTTTGGCGAATAACCAAGTTCAAGCGCCGTGGCATAGACAAACGGTTTGAACGACGACCCGGTCTGCCGCAGCGCCTGCGTCGCCCGGTTGAAGGCACCCGAAACGCGGGTCTCGCGCCCACCGACCATCGCGCGCACCGCGCCATCGGCGGACATCACGACAATCGCCGCCTGTGCCTTGGACCCCGGCTTGACCTTTTCCTGGAACACGAACTGCATCGCCTCTTCGGCGGCAGTCTGCAGGCGCTGGTCCAGTGTCGTGCGGATCACCACATCCTCGGTGGTGTTGCGGGTAAAGAACTCGGGCCCGCTGGCCATGACCCAGTCGGCAAAGTAACCGCCCGCACGCGCCGCCGCCGCCTCGGACAATTGCGCGGGATTGGCGCGCGCACTCTTCGCTTCGGCAGTACTCAGGTAACCCTGCTCCTCCATCAACCCGATCACCAGCTGGGCCCGATCCTGCGAGCGTTGCAGGTTGTTGGTCGGCGCATAGCGTGTCGGCGCCACCAGCAGACCGGCCAGCATCGCCGCCTCGGCGGGGCTGACCTCGGCCGCCGACTTGCCGAAATAACGCTGGCTGGCGGCCTCGAAGCCGCGCGCGCCGGCGCCGAGGAAGGCGCGGTTCAGATAAATGGTCAGGATCTCGTCCTTGGAATACTTGACCTCCATCGCCAGCGCATAGACGGCCTCTTTAACCTTGCGCCAGAGCGAGCCCTGACGGCAGTCGGACTCGTAGGCCGCCTCGGACTCCCACTGCCCCGGCTCATACGGAACCCCGAGGCACAGCAGCTTGGCGGTTTGCTGCGTGATGGTCGAGCCACCATGGCCGGACAGAGGCCCGCGCCCCTCGCGCAGGTTGATACGCACGGCACTGGCGACACCGCGCGGGCTGATGCCGAAATGGCGGTAGAACCGCTTGTCCTCAGTCGCGACCACCGCGCTCTTCAGATGTTTCGAGACAGTGTCGGCAGTGATCACCCCGCCGAACTGATCGCCGCGCCAGGCAAAGACCTTGCCTTCGCGGTCGAGCATGGTCACAGACCCACGCGCACGCCCATCAAGCAGCGCATCGACCTCGGGCAGCGTTGTGTAGACCAGGCCCACTGCCAACGCGACGAGCAGCATGACAACCATCCCGATGCGCCAGGTAAAGCCCCAGATCATTCCGAAGATCCAGCCGAAGAACCGCCGGATCGCACCGGTGATCCCGCCGCCACGCGTACCGCGCCGAGCCGTCTTGCGCGCAGTCCTTTTCGGCTTGGCTTTACGGGTCGTGGTTTTCTTTGGCGACGCCTTGCGGGTGGACTTGGCCGACGTCTTCTTCCTGCCCGCCGACGGGTATCGTTTGTCCGCCACCAATGTCGGCTTGCGCCGCTTTGAATCCGTCATTCTCAGCTCTGCCCGTTTTTTGCTTTTGCCGCACAATACCCCGACCAGCCCCGCGTGTTGAGGTGTGAATTTCCGGTATTTCCCCTCGCAACTATGCCGCTTTTTTAATCGTTCGTGTCGGTTTGTGCAAAAATTGTGCAAGATCGCCGACTTCTCATTAGATTTCAGCCCCCCGACTCGTTTCTTTGCGCGCGCAGAAACGGTCTCTTTCTGCGCGTGCAAACACGCCGATCAGATCGGCAGAACGAGGGGTAACAACGTGAAACTGATCATTGCAACGATCAAGCCGTTCAAGCTCGAAGAGGTGCGCGAGGCCCTCACCGAGGCGGGGATACGCGGCATGATGGTAACCGAAATCAAAGGGTTCGGATCCCAGTCCGGCCATACCGAGATCTATCGCGGTGCGGAATACGCGGTGAATTTCGTGCCCAAGATCAAGCTCGAAATCGTGGTGCCTGCGGGCATGGTCGAGACGATTGTCGACACCATCACGAACACCGCCAAGACCGGCAAGATCGGCGACGGCAAGGTCTTTGTCCTCGACGTCGAACAGGCGGTGCGGGTGCGCACCGGGGAAACCGATCAAGAGGCGCTTTAAGCGGCCTTTCGCTGATATCACGCATAGGGAAACGGACATGATGAAACTGAACAAGATATTTATACCTGCCGCGGCGCTCGTTGCGCTGCCGCAGATGGGGATGGCGCAGGAGGCCGCCGCCGCCGGCGAGGCCGCGCTGCACACCAAATACATCCTGACCTCGCTGCTGTTCCTGATGGGCGGCTTTCTGGTATTCTGGATGGCCGCGGGCTTTGCCATGCTCGAGGCCGGTCTGGTGCGCTCGAAGAATGTGACCATGCAGCTGACCAAGAACATGGGGCTTTTTGGCTTTGCCGCGATCATGTACTGGCTGCTGGGCTTCAACCTGATGTATCCCGGCGACGGCTGGACCATCACCGGCGTTCTCGGTGCCTTCTCGCCCACCTCGCTGGAACCGGTGGGGCTGGCCGATACCGAAACCGCGCTGGATTATGCCTCGGTCGGGTCGGACTTTTTCTTTCAGTTGATGTTCTGCGCCACCACCGCCTCGATCGTTTCGGGCACCATGGCCGAGCGGGTGAAGCTGTGGCCGTTCCTGCTGTTCGTGGTGGTGTTGACCGGTGTGATCTATCCCATCGAGGCGTCCTGGCAGTGGGGCGGCGGCTGGCTGTCCGAGATGGGCTTCAGCGATTTCGCCGGCTCGACCCTCGTGCACGCAGCCGGTGGCTTTGCCGCGCTGGCCGGGGCCATCGTTCTGGGGCCGCGTATTGGCAAGTACAACAAGGATGGCAAGGTAGTACCGATCCCGGGCTCGAACCTGGCGCTGGCGACGCTGGGTACCTTCATCCTGTGGCTGGGCTGGTTCGGCTTTAACGGCGGCTCGCAACTGGCGATGGGCACCATCGGCGACATCGCAGATATCAGCCGCATCTTTGCCAATACCAACATGGCCGCCGCTGCCGGTGCTGTCGCCGCGCTGATCCTGACGCAGGTGATGTTCGGCAAGGTCGACCTGACCATGACCCTGAACGGCGCGCTGGCCGGTCTGGTGTCTATCACGGCCGAACCTCTGGCTCCGTCACTGTTCCAGGCGCTGATCATCGGCGGCATCGGTGGTGTGATCGTGGTCTTCGCGGTGCCGATGCTGGACCGGATGAAAATCGACGACGTGGTCGGTGCTATCCCGGTTCACCTGATCGCCGGGTTCTGGGGCACCTTCATCGTGGCCTGGACCAACGCTGACGCCTCATTCGTCACCCAGATTATCGGCTTTGCCGCCATCGGCGGGTTCGTCTTCGTGGTCAGCTACGTGCTGTTCCTGATCATCAAGAGCACCGTCGGTCTGCGGGTCGGCGAAGAGGAAGAGATCAACGGGCTCGACATGGCCGAGCTGGGGATGGAGGCCTATCCGGAGTTCTCGAAGGGTTAAGACCCGTCTGAAAGGAAACCAAGCCCGGGCGTCCACGCCCGGGTTTTTTCTTGCGCCTACCGCCTACCTTGACACGGGCGACCAGCCCGGGCCGCGCCCGACCCTCCCCTCGGGAGGGCGCAATGGCGATGTCACCTCCCGCTCGACCTGAGTCCGGGGCTTTTGAGATAAAGCACCGACCACAAGCGTTGCAAAACGCCCACCCAGGATCGGGCGCGTCCCTCTGCAAAGCGCTCAAACGAAAGGCCGCCTGCGCGAAACAGACTACCCAATCAAGATCTTCAAACGGTCAATGCCGGATCAGACACCTGCGTCAACAATCGCCTTGGCAAGGATCGGCACCGTCTTCGCGTTCAGACCCGCAATATTCATCCGGCTGTCACCGACCATATAGATGGCATGTTCGGCCCGCAGTTTCTCGACCAGTTGGGGTGTGGTGCCCAGACGCGAGAACATGCCGCGATGCTGGGCAATAAAGCCAAAGCGGTCCGACCCGGTCAGGCGCTGCAGCTCGTCGGCCAGTTGCTGACGCAGACCCAGCATCGACAGGCGCACTTCTTCCAGCTCTGCCGCCCAATCGGCGCGCAGGGCGTCATCATTGAGAATGGTCGTCACCACCCGCGCGCCGTGATCCGGTGGGAACGAGTAGTTCTGGCGGTTCAGAAACGCCAGCGTCGCCTGATTCAGCGTCGTCTGGCCACTGTCCTGCGACACTGCCATCAGCAGGCCGGTCCGCTCACGGTAAACCCCGAAATTCTTCGAGCACGACGCCGCGATCAGGCATTCCTTGACCGACGAGGCCACCAGCCGGGTCGCCTGCGCATCCTCTTCCAGCCCGTCGCCAAAACCCTGATAGGCGATGTCGACCATCGCGACCAGACCTTGGGCGTTGATCAGGTCCACGACCTCCCGCCACTGCACCAGATTCAGGTTGGCACCGGTCGGGTTGTGGCAGCATCCATGCAGCAACACCACGTCGCCCGCCTTGGCCTGCTTGAGATCCTCAAGCATCCCATCGAAATTCACGCCCCGGGTCTCGCTGTCGAAATAGCGATAGGGGACCATCTCCATGCCCAGATAGTTCAGGATCGAGATGTGGTTGGGCCAGGTCGGGTCCGACACGAAAATGCGGGCACCGGGGCTGGCCATGCGGATCAGCTCAAACGCCTGACGGCAGGCGCCGGTGCCACCCGGAGTGGCCGCGGCGCCCACATTCGCGCGCGGCACCGCGTCGCCCAGGATCAGCTTGATCATAGCATCCGAATAGGCCGGATCGCCGATCAGGCCAGTATAGGATTTCGACTGCTGCTCCTCCCAGACCACCTTTTCCGCGGCCTTGACCGCACGCATCACCGGGGTCACGCCCTCGGCATTCTTGTAGACCCCCACACCCAGATCGATCTTGGTCTCGCGCGGGTCCTCGCGATAGGCCTGCATCAGCGCCAGAATCTTGTCGGCAGGCTGCGCCTTGAGATTTTCGAACATCAGTTTTCTCCGGTTGCGACGGGCAGGGTCGGGAAGGCACCCCATTCGGCCCAGGAGCCGTCATAAAGCGAGTGATCGGTCTTGCCCATGCGTTCGAGCGCGAGGCTGAGGATGGCAGCCGTCACGCCCGAGCCGCAGGTGGTGATGGCGGGTTTGCTCAGGTCCACGCCAGCGGCTTCGAACACGGCGCGGCAGTCTTCGGGCGCCTTCATCGTGCCGTCCTTGTTGAACAGCTCAGGAAACGGAACGCTGCGCGAGCCGGGGATGTGGCCCGAACGCAGACCTTCGCGCGGCTCGGCCTCGGTGCCATTGAACCGGCCTGCGGCGCGGGCATCAATGACCTCATGATCGCCCAGCTTGGCAGCGGCAGAGACCTGTGTCACGTCGCGCACCAGATGGTTCTGCACGCGCACCGTCATGTGGCGGTCGCGGATAACAGGCGGCAGATCCTCGGTCTCGCGCTCTTCGGCCTGCCATTTCGGCAACCCGCCATCGAGCACGGCGATGTTCTCCTGCCCCATCAGCTTGAACAGCCACCAGACGCGGGCCGCCGATTGCAGCCCGGCGCCATCATAGACCACCACCTGATGACCATCGCCAACCCCCATCGCACGCATGCGGGACATGAACTTCTCGACCGGAGGCGCCATGTGCGGCAGGTCCGAGCGGTGATCGGAAATCTCGTCAATATCGAAGAACCGCGCACCGGGGATATGGGCAGCGTCATATTCGGCCTTGGCGTCGCGCTCTTGCTGGGGAAGATACCAGGACCCGTCCAGAATCCGCAGATCCGGGTCCTTGATATGGGCGGCAAGCCAGTCGGTGGAAACCAGTGTTTTCGGATCGTCCTGCATGCGAACCTCCCCTTTGCGCGCAAGGGTTTCCCTATACGCGCGCGGGTTGGGGTTCAAGGTGGTATGGCGTCGAACGGTCTACAGTGTGGCCCGCAATGCCTCGGCAGCGCGACGCTCGAAATCGGCATATTGCGCTGCGACCGGCTGCAGCGCCTGGATCAGCGGCAGGCGCTTTTCGAAATCTGCTACCGAAGCGGCCTCGATGGCGCGCCGGATGTCGGCCTTGCCGTTGCAGACGATCATCCCCTCCGGGTCAATGAACCGGTCGATATTGGGGCAACCCCAATAGATCGGGACGGTGTTACAGAGGATCGCGTCGATCAGTTTTTCCGAGAAATAATTCGGCTCCTGCACGTTCTCGATCACCACCGAATAGCGATAGGGCGCCAGCCCGTCGGATTTCCGCTCGAACGGGGTATAGCCCCGGCCCATGATATCCACGTCCTGCCCGGTCTCGCGGACCCATTCGACCACTGCGTGGCGCAACTGGTGCCCGGTGGTGTCCCGCTTGGCCGAGGCGATGAGTGAGCAGGATTTGGTTTTCTCCAGCGGCAGATCGCGCCATTCCGGCACCCAGGTGGTGCCATAGGGCAGAAACACCGCATTGGACAGGCTGTTCACCAGCGTTTCGTGAAAGGTGAAGACGCGATAAAAACGCCGCCAAGTGTAGCGCAGCAGCTTGATATGCTTGGCATGGATCGCCGCCGGTTCGCCCATCATCAGCGAGATCCGCGCCCGCGTGCCACGGCGCAAACGGAAATGCGCCATGGTGTTGGGGAACATGATGATGTGGTCAGTGCGCTCCAGATCGCCCACGGTAGCGCTGGCCAGCCGGTCAGGACAGCCCAGCGGCCAGATCAGATCGGACGCCGGCAGTTGCGCTAGATCGGGGCCCAACCGTAGCCCGTAGGGCAGGACGGCAATTGCGGGGTCGGGCATCAGGCGACCTCCTGCGGCAGATCGACCTGACCGCGCATAAGCACATGTCCGGTACCCGCGACGCGAATGCCTGTCATCGCCTCAGGCGGGCCTAAGCGGGTGACGGTGGCGCGGCCCGGGCGGCCCATGTCATGGCCCTGTTCGGCTACAAAACTATCCTTGTCCATCAGCCCGCGCTTCCACAGATACGCCGCCATCGCCCCGGTAGCCGAGCCGGTGAACGGGTCCTCGGGCGGGCTGGGCGGCGCCATCAGCAGGCGCGAGAACGTGTCGCCCGCGTCTGTCGCGCCTTCAAGCGTCACCAGAAAGGGCTCCATCATGTCTGTACCGTCATAGCCTTGGGTTTCGGCCATCCGGCGCAGGGCCTCGACATTCAGCCGCGCAGCGCGCAGCGCCGCGTGATCGCGCAGGACGGTGATGCAGAACGGTAGACCGGTCGACACCATCTGCGGCGGCGAAATGATCGCATCGGCATTCAGCCCGATCCCTTCGGCCACCAATTCGGCGGGCACCAGAGCACCGAATTGCGGAGCAACCTGCGTCATCTCGATCTCGTCACCGGCAAGGCGAATCGAGACGATCCCCGCCCCGGTCTCAAGCGTCAGGGCATCGCCCTTGATCATCCCGCGCGACCGCATGGCAGCGACGGTGGCGATGGTGGGATGACCGGCAAAAGGGATCTCGCGGCTGGCAAGGAAATAGCGGACGCGGATATCGGCGACCTCTGACGGCCCGGTAAAGGTGCATTCGACCAGCGAGGTTTCACGGACGTAAGCGGTGCAAACCGCCTCGGGCAGGGACGCGCCGCCATGCACCACAGCGCAGCCATTGCCGCCAAAGGCGCGGTCGCTGAAGGCATCCACCCAATCGAAATCGAACCAGCTCATCCGCCCTCTCCCGCGTGGTCAACCCTTGGGACGGCGGGAATGCCCTGCCGACCGGGCTGCATGTTTCGCCCGAACGGCGGCAATTGTCACGTCAAATCGGTTAGTGGACCGCGACCGGAGACAGGTCGTGCTGCCGGGCCAGAGTAAAGGCCAGGTTGCGGTCGGCGACCAGCGCCAGTTGCTGGCCGTCCGCGTCATGCACGGCATAAAGCTGCGCGCGGTCACCCGCCTGCACCCGCACGTCATGCGGCAGGTCGGCAACATCGACAGCCTTGACGTAGACGATCCGGCTGCCTTCTTCCTTGAATTCATACGGTGTATGCATCGATTACCCCTTCTTTATACTGATCGTCTGCACCACGGTTTCCGGCACCGCGCGGCTGAGATCGATATGCAGCAGACCGTTTTCCATCACGGCCTCGCCCACTTCAACCCCGTCGGCCAGCACGAACATGCGCTGGAACTGACGCGCGGCAATGCCGCGATGCAGAAAAACGCGCCCCTCGCTGTCGTCGCGTTGACGGCCCCGGATCACCAGTTGCCGATCCTCGATGGTGATCGCCAGATCCTCTTCGGCAAAACCGGCCACGGCCAGCGTGATCCGGTAGGAAAAATCCGAGGTCTGTTCGATATTGTAGGGCGGGTAGCCTTCGTTCCCGGCCTTGGCCGAACGTTCCAGAAGGCGTTCCAATTGTTCAAACCCAAGCAGATGCGGGTATGAACCCAGAGTAAGTTTCGACACGTTTTCTCGTCCTTTATTGTCAAAGCGACGTTGCGCACGGCCCCGCTCAGGCAGCCGCGCCCCTGTGAATATGGGGAGAATCCCCGGCTTCCACAAGGTCTAGGCGAAAACATCCCGACCGCGTATCCTGTCGCGCAAACAGTACTAAGAAGAGCCGAGTCGCCCATGAATGCACCCACCGATCTGTCGATGAAAACCGATGAAGTTCTGAGGGTCGAATTGGAAGTGTTCCGCCGCCAGCACCGCGATCTGGACGAAGCCATCGAAGCGCTCGAGGCCAAGGCCACTGCGGATCAGCTGACGATCAAACGCCTGAAAAA
This sequence comes from Ruegeria sp. HKCCD8929, assembly GCF_013031405.1. Taxonomy (GTDB): domain Bacteria; phylum Pseudomonadota; class Alphaproteobacteria; order Rhodobacterales; family Rhodobacteraceae; genus Ruegeria. Next base: position 66,856 of record NZ_WPZY01000013.1, read on the forward strand.
GCAGAAACTGCGCCTCAAGGACATCATCCGGCTGATCGAGGATCGCCTGACCCCCGACATCATCGCCTGAACCTACCTGTCCTCGGGCGGGATATCCCGGATGCGGGCCACATGGTCGGCGATATCGTCCTGCGAGAACTTGGAATGGCGGCGCCTGTCGCTGGCCGGGTGGTTGGCAAGGCCCAACTTCAATTCAGACCGCCAGGATTTGCGCGGGCGGATCGGACGGGACGCAAAACCGCCACCGCACGTTGGGCAGACATTGTGCAGCCGCGCCTCAACGCAATCGGCGCAATAGGTGCATTCATAGCTGCAAATGCGCGCCTCAGCACTGTCGGGCGGCAGGTCGCGGTCACATAGTTCGCAGTTGGGGCGAAGTTCCAGCATGAGCACCTCCAATCCCCGCCTGAATACCCGGGATTCGGCCCCGGCGAAAACCCCTTGCGCGCGCCCTTCGTACCGCATTGCCACACCGCCCGATTTGGCTATAGTGCGCGCTCTTTCCTAAGCCGGGGGCAGAGTGGATGGCCGAGATAAAGGTAGGGATCATCATGGGCAGCCAGTCGGACTGGCCGACCATGAAAGGTGCAGCGGATATTCTGGACGAGTTGGGCGTGGCTTACGAGGCACGCATCGTCTCGGCGCACCGGACACCCGACCGGCTGTGGGATTATGGCAAGACCGCAGCGGATCGCGGATTGCACGTGATCATCGCGGGCGCCGGAGGGGCAGCGCATCTGCCCGGCATGATGGCCTCGAAAACCCGGGTGCCGGTGATCGGTGTACCAGTACAGACCAAGGCGCTCTCGGGCGTAGATTCGCTCTATTCCATCGTGCAGATGCCCAAGGGCTATCCGGTCGCCACCATGGCCATCGGCGCTGCCGGGGCCTCCAACGCAGGCCTGATGGCGGCTGGCATTCTGGCGCTGCAGGATGCGGCACTGGCCAAGAGGCTCGACGACTGGCGCGCGGCGCTTTCGGCCTCGATCCCGGAGGCTCCGAGCGATGACTGAAACCCTCTCCCCCGGCGCAACCATCGGCATCCTCGGCGGCGGCCAGTTGGGCCGCATGCTTTCGGTCGCGGCTGCACGGCTGGGGTTAACCACCCATATCTATGAACCCGGCGCCAACCCGCCCGCCGGACAGGTCGCCGACCGCGTAACCACGGCGGCCTATGACGATGCCGCCGCACTTGAGGCTTTCGCCGCCTCGGTCGATGTCATCACCTACGAGTTCGAGAACATCCCCACCCAGGCGCTCGACCTGCTTGAGGCGCACTGTCCGATCCGCCCGGGGCGCGAGGCGCTGCGGGTCAGCCAGGACCGGTTGACCGAAAAGACCTTTCTGCAAGGCCTCGGCCTGCAAACCGCGCCTTTTGCCGACATCACCGATCTGACCAGCCTTCAGGTCGCCATCGAGACCATAGGCACCCCCGCCATCCTGAAAACCCGCCGCTTCGGATACGACGGCAAGGGACAGGCGCGGCTGAATACGCCCGGGGATGCTGAGACCGCGCTAGCCGACATGGCAGGCGCACCCGCGATCCTTGAAGGCTTCGTGAACTTCACCCACGAGGTCTCGATCATCGCCGCACGCGGGCTGGACGGTCAGGTGGCCTGCTTCGATCCGGGTGAGAACATCCACAGCGACGGCATCCTGCGCACCACCACCGCCCCTGCCCGCCTGTCGCCACCGCAACGGACAGACGCGGTTCTGCTCGCCGCCAACATCCTGAACGCGCTGGACTATGTAGGCGTGATGGGGGTCGAGCTGTTCGTGACGCCGCAGGGCCTGATCGTGAATGAGATCGCGCCGAGGGTGCATAATTCCGGCCACTGGACCCAGAATGGCTGCGCCGTGGATCAGTTCGAACAGCATATCCGCGCCGTGGCCGGCTGGCCGCTGGGCGACGGGCAGCGCCATTCGGACGTGGTGATGGAGAACCTGATCGGCGCCGATATGGACCGGTTGCCCGAACTGGCGCAGGAACGTGATGTGGCGATCCACCTCTACGGCAAGGCCGAGACCAAACCGGGCCGCAAGATGGGCCACATCAACCGCGTCAAGCGCTCCGCCTGACACCGGCACCTGCGAAATCCCCGAAGGATTTCGCACGCGGTAACGAGGGCCCGCCGGGCCCGAGGCGCCGTGTAGCCTCACTCAGGGACCTAACTTACGAACCGCGCCGCGATATCCCCGCTCATATAGCTGACCCGCCCCGCCGACAGCGTCGCCGCCACCCGGTGCGAACCCTGCTCCAGCACCACCAGATCCGCCCGTTTGCCAGGGGCAAGCACCCCACGATCCGGCAATTCCAGCACCCGTGCAGGCCCTTCCGAAACCAGCGCCCAGGCCTCGGCCGGATCCAGCAGCCCCGACCGCACCAGCATCAGCGCCGCCCGGCGCGGGCTGGGATAGTGATAATCCGACGCGATCGCATCGCAAAGCCCCATGGCGATCAGTTCCACCGCGCTGACATTGCCCTTGTGCGAACCGCCCCGCACCACATTGGGCGCACCCAGAATAACGTGATCGCCCGCCGCCTTGGCCGCCTCCGCCGCCTCCAGCGTTTCTGGAAACTCGGCAATCCTGGCCCCGCGCCCGTGCCAGACTGCGCGACCCGAAGCAGTCGCATCGTCATGGCTGCCCATCCGCACCCCCTGCGCCGTAAGATGGGCACACAGTACATCTAGCGCCGCCGGAACCTCGGCCGACCGCACATGCAGTGCCATCAGCAACTCGAAGTGCGCCTCGGGATTGCGCCCGGCCTTCAGCGCCTGCCCGGTCAGGCGCGGCGGTTTGCGCCCCTCGGCCAGACGGTCATGCGGTAAGTGATTGTTGAAGACCACATAAGGCACGCCCCACTGCGCCAGACGCTCGGGCAGGCCATCATAGTCCTCCAGCAGATGCGTTTCGAACCGCAATTGCGGCATTAGGTCGGTCACTACCTCATCCTGGACCGCCGCAATCGCATCAAAGACCTGCGCCGCGAACTCCGGCCCGCGCAACCCGCCCTCCCAACTGTGAAACTGCGCCAGCACGGCGGTGGTGATGCCGTTGGCGGCTAGCTCGGCCTCGGTCGCGATGATGCCCTCGTTCATCTGCTTCATGGCCCCACGCCGGGGCGCCAGATGCCGCTCGAACCCGTCGCCGTGCAAATCCACGATACCCGGCAGGATCAGATAGCCCGACAGATCCACTCGTCTTCCGGACCCGGCGGCCTCGACTACCGCCCCATCGGCTATCGACAGTTCACTCCGCACCACGCCCTCACCCGGCAGCAGCACATCCGCCCCGCTAAACGTCAGGTCGAGTGCGGTCATTGCGTCGGTTCCGATTGCGGCTCCGAGCAATCCTGCCCGATGCAGATCTCGTCAATCGTATCCAGCACCGCATCCAGCCATGAAATCTCGGGATCAAACCGCCCGAATTCGATGAAATGCAGCGCCTGCGCGATGACGCGGGGGTTGTTCATCATAAAAGTATGGGTGACCGGCAGCACGATGTGATCTGCCATCCCCTGAACCCGTGTCGAGGCGACCGAGACCTTACCGTCATCCGGGCCCTCAATGACCGACGAAAACAGCGGGTTCAGCGAGTTCGACCCGGCAATGACGCCCAGATCGAAATTCACCGGCGGCAGGCCGAGCGGCACGCTGCCGGGGCCGGTGCCCAGCGACAGGCCCGCAGGCCCGTGCAAAAGGCCGAACACCTCCCAATCGCCCAGCTCATCTACCAACTCGCTGCCCTGATTCGGCGGCCCCATCATGACCACGCGGCCAAGATTTTCGGGTGCCCCATCGCGCAGCCAATAGCGCACCAGAATCCCGCCCATGGAATGCGCCACGATATGCGTGCGCTGATCGCCGCACTCCGCCATTGCCGCCGGCAGCGTCCGCTCGGCCAGATCCGCAATCGGCAGGTCGGTGGACGGATAGCCAGGGCGCACCACGTCATAGCCCTCGGCTAGAAACAGTTGCTCGACCACCGCAAAAGACGCCTCGGTCCGCGCCAGCCCGTGTAACAGCACCACACATTCGGCCCGCAGGGCCGCAGGCCAGAGAAACAGCAGAAGAAGCACCAGATACCGCATACCAGCGGGATACTTGGAAACGGACATCAGGAAAACCCTCAGCCCGGGTGACGCCGCGATACGGCCAGCGCAATTCCGCCCAGCACCAACACCGTACCAAGCATCAGCCGCAGGCCAACCGTCTCGCCCAGCAACAGAACGCCGCCAATGATGGCAATAACCGGAACGCTCAGTTGCACCGTGGCTGCCACCGAGGCCGTCAGTTGCGGCAATACGCTATACCACAGCGCATATCCGAGCCCCGAGGTCACCGCACCCGACAGGATCGCCAACCCGGCCCCGATGGGCGTCATACCCCAACTCCCACCCAAAATCAGAATGGCCGCGCCGGTAACCGGCAGAGCCACCACGAAATTCGCTCCTGTGCCCGCGAGCGCATCCGCCTCCGCCCGCCCGGCCAGCGTGTAGGCCGCCCAACCCACTCCGGCCAGCGCCATCAACACGGCACCTACCGGATCGACCTGCACCGTTCCCGCAGGCCAGAGGATGTAGACCAGCCCGCCAAAGGCGATACCCGCGCCCGCTAGTTGCCGCGCAGCGGGCAGCGAACCGGTGGCAGAGGTTACCCCGAACATGGTGATCTGCACGACGCCGAACAGGATCAGCGCCCCCAGCCCCGCATCAAGCGTCAGGTAGGCCGTCGAAAACCCGACCATGTAAAGCGACAGCGCCCCCGCGCCGATCATGCGCCGGCTTGACCAAAGCGGCAGACGCCCACCCCGCATCCGCACCAGCATCGCCAGCGTCACAGCCCCGGCGAAAACCCGCAGCACGGCAAAACTGCTGGGATCGCTGCCGCCACTCTCCACCGCCAGACGGTTGAGCAATGAGTTGGCCGCAAAGGCGGTCATGGTGAGGCAGGTCAACAAAAACAGGCGCATCATGCGGCCATAACCCGAGGCGCTTCGGCAGGAAACTCAAATCTGTGTTTGAGGCGCAAGGAAGGCGGGCGGGTAGATCAGTTCCGCCTCTGGCACATCCTCACCCGGTGCGGCCAGCATAGTGTATTCAGACGGGTAGGGTGTTTTCAGCTTTGCCGCCCTCGCGCGGGAAAACCCGCATTTCTCATAGAATTCCGGGTTGCCCAGAACCACGATGGCCGGAACCTGTTCAAGGGCGGGGCTTTCAGCGGCAATCGCGATCATGCTCACCAGTCTGCGCCCAACCTGCCAGTACTTCTTGCGGCCGTCCACCGGTGTGAGGGCCCCTCGCTGGAACTCAAGCCAGACGGCCACCGGGGCCAGACACAACCACCCTTCGGGCGCCACCATCCGCGACAGCGCTGCATATCCGGCAACCCGCCCGTGCCAGCAGGTAACACTCTCCGATGCCATGTCGCCATCCCGTCGCAAGGCATGGACCAGTGCCACCTCATCCTCGCCGCCGAAGGCCGCGCGCAACAACGCGTCCACCTCGGCCTCTTCACCCGGAAGCATTTCCCGACTGGAATCCGGACCGATGACCATCGCGCACCCTCCACCCTTCTTCTGTTCAAAAATATCCCCGCCGGAGGCATGCCCGCGCAGCGGGCATTCAAAACAAAAAGGGGCCGCCCAACCGGCGACCCCTCAAATCTTTGCACAAAGGTGCAGCAGATTACATCATGCCGCCCATGCCGCCCATGTCGGGCATGCCGCCTGCAGGCGCTGCGCCTTCTTTGGCAGGCTTGTCTGCAACCATCGCTTCGGTGGTGACCAGCAGACCAGCAACCGATGCCGCGTCTTCCAGAGCGGTACGGACAACTTTGGCCGGATCGATCACGCCGAACGAGAACATGTCGCCATATTCTTCGGTCTGAGCGTTGAAGCCAAAGGCCGCATCCGAGGACTCGCGCACTTTGCCGGCGACAACCGCACCGTCAACGCCCGCATTCTCGGCGATCTGGCGCAGCGGCGATTCGATGGCCTTGCGCACGATGTTGATGCCTGCGTTCTGGTCGGCGTTTTCACCTTCCAACTCGTTCAGGGCCTTGCCGGCCTGAACCAGAGCGACACCGCCGCCTACGACAACGCCTTCCTGTACGGCAGCGCGGGTTGCGTTCAGAGCGTCGTCCACACGGTCCTTGCGCTCTTTCACTTCAACCTCGGTCATGCCGCCGACGCGGATAACGGCAACACCGCCCGCCAGTTTGGCAACGCGTTCCTGCAGCTTCTCACGGTCGTAATCCGACGAGGTTTCTTCGATCTGGGTGCGGATCTGGGCAACCCGTGCTTCGATCTCGGCTTTCTCGCCAGCACCGTCGACGATGGTGGTTTCGTCCTTGGTGATTTCGATCTTCTTGGCGGTACCCAGCATGTCCATGGTGACGGACTCGAGCTTCATGCCCAGATCTTCGCTAATGACCTGACCGCCGGTCAGGATTGCGATGTCCTGCAGCATGGCCTTGCGGCGGTCGCCGAAGCCCGGTGCCTTGACAGCAGCAATTTTCAGACCGCCGCGCAGTTTGTTGACAACCAGAGTTGCCAGCGCTTCGCCTTCAACATCCTCGGCAATGATCAGCAGCGGCTTCTGCGACTGGATCACCTGCTCGAGCAGCGGAACCATCGGCTGCAGCGAGCTGAGTTTCTTTTCGTGCAGCAGGATCATGCAGTCGTCGAGCTCCGCGATCATCTTGTCTGCGTTGGTGACGAAGTAGGGCGACAGGTAGCCACGGTCGAACTGCATGCCTTCGACAACAACGGTCTCGGTTTCCAGACCCTTGTTTTCTTCGACGGTGATCACACCTTCGTTGCCAACCTTCTGCATCGCGTCCGAGATCTGGCGGCCAATTTCGGCTTCGCCGTTGGCCGAGATGGTGCCAACCTGAGCGACCTCAGCCGAGTCCTTGACTTCGCGCGAGGCAGCTTTGATGCCTTCGACAACCTTGGCGGTGGCCAGGTCGATGCCGCGCTTCAGGTCCATCGGGTTCAGACCGGCGGCAACCTGCTTGAGGCCTTCTTTCACGATCGACTGGGCCAGCACGGTTGCAGTGGTGGTGCCGTCACCGGCTTCGTCGTTGGTGCGGGAAGCAACTTCCTTCACCATCTGGGCGCCCATGTTTTCGAACTTGTCTTCCAGTTCGATTTCCTTGGCAACCGACACACCGTCCTTGGTGATGCGCGGCGCGCCAAAGGATTTGTCCAGAACCACGTTGCGGCCTTTCGGGCCCAGGGTCACTTTGACAGCGTCGGCCAGGATGTTCACGCCAGCCAGCATGCGATTGCGGGCATCAGTGGTAAACTTGACGTCCTTAGCAGCCATTATCTTGCTCCTTGAGAATTCTTGATTGGATTGAGCGATCTGAGATCAGAGAAAGCGCGCGCTTACTCGATGATCCCCATGATGTCGCTTTCCTTCATCATCAGCAGTTCTTCACCGTCGATGTTGACTTCGGTGCCCGACCATTTGCCGAACAGGATCTTGTCACCGGCCTTGACGGCCATCGCGATCAGCTCGCCGCTATCCTTGCGCGCACCTTCGCCGGTTGCGACGACTTCGCCTTCGCTGGGCTTTTCTTTTGCGCTGTCGGGAATGATCAGGCCGCCTGCGGTTTTCTCTTCGCTTTCCACGCGGCGAACCAGCACACGGTCATGAAGCGGTTTCAATGCCATCTTTGCAGCTCCTTGGGCTCAAAGTTCGTTTCTTTTCCGACCCCGCGATATGTCGCGAGAGGCCGTTAGCACTCGTCACTCGTGAGTGCTAACGGGCGAATAGCTAGGCAGATAAAAATCCTGAGTCAACGCCCTGATGAAAAAAAACGCGACTTATCCGGCTTCCCAGCTATGGGCCCAGTGCTCCAGCCCCTTCGATCCCTCGGGTGTCAGCGCATAGAGGCCGGTCCCGACACGGTCGAACCAGCCGTAGTGATTGTCGCGCATCAAACGTGTCGCCTGTTCCACCCCCGTGGCCGCCGCCACCTCGGCGCCCCGACAGGTGCCATGCTCGGCCAGATGTGCAGCACAACGCAGCGCGTCCTGCCGGTAGGCGGTGACGATCCCGTGCCGCGTTGCCCCGCCAGCGTTGGGATCGCCCTGCAACCGTTCAAACTCGCGTAGTAGCCGCGCGGTGCGCTCTTTCGACTTTCGGGGCGCGTAGGGTCCGGGATCGCATTGCACCTCGACCCGCCCGTCGGTACGCACAGTGATCAAGCCCAATCCCAGGCGGCGGCAGAGCAAAAGATTGTCCCGCAGCGCTCTCCGGGCCGTCTTGCCCTTGGGTTTCACAACCGCGACGTAGACCTGATCCGTGATCTTCAGCCGCGCCACCGCCTGATGGAACAGGCTGAGCGAGAAGCGCAGCTTGAGTTCGACGATCACCGGTGGCTCGTCCCCGCGGCGCGCAACGATATCGGCTGCGCCAACCTCGCCCTTGACCACATAGCCCTGGCCTTCCAGCAATTCCTTGATCGGTGGGTACAGATCCCGCTCGCGCTCCATAAGCGTATGCTAGCCTCTCCAGAACCGGGGGCACAATTTGCGTTTGCGGGCCGCTGCAGGACGCGCAACTATGACCCAAGCCCCACGTGTCAGGAGTAAGCCCATGATTCGCGCAATTGTCACCCTGATGCTGTGTTTGGGCATTGCCTTTCCGGCGTTTGCCCGATGCACCGGGACGGATTTGCGCAATCACCTGACCCCATCCGCCCAGAAACGGCTGGAACAGGAGATTCGTGACACTCCCTTTGCCTATGGCAACCACTGGGTCGCCACCAAGGGCAGCAAGCGCATTCACGTGGTCGGCACCCAGCACAACGGGGACAGCCGGATGCGCAAGGTGATGCGCAAACTGCGCCCGGTGATCCGGTCGGCGGATGCGGTCCTGCTTGAAGTGACAGAGGCCGAACTGAGCAGGCTGGACGAGGTGCTGCGGAAAAACCCCTCGATCCTGCTGATCCCGCGCGGCCCCGGCCTGCCCGAGATGATGTCGGCCGAGGACTGGAGCATGCTGCAACTGCGCATGGGTTTCGAGGGTGTTGACAGTGATCTGCTGGCCCGGCTGCAGCCCTGGTATATCTCGATGGCCCTGTCGCGCTCGGGCTGCGGCGGACGCGGAATCGCCGCCTATGCGGGCCTTGATGAGCGGATCGAGCGGATCGCGATTCGTCACCGGGTGCCGGTGGGTTCGCTGGAGCGCGTCGGCGACGGCATGCGCTCACTCTCGCGGCAACCGATCCGCGATCAGTTGGCCCTGCTGGAGCTGGATATCAAAAGCGGCCTCAACTTTGACGACCAGATTGTCACGCTCAGCAACGCCTATTTCGAGGAAAGCCTGGCCGAGGCGATGCTGATCCAGAAATGGACACTGTATCGCGACATCGACATCCCCCGGCGCGAGGTGGCGCGCCTGCTGGAACAGTATGACCGCCAGATTCTCGACCGCCGCAACCGTGCCTGGATCCCGGTGATCCTCGGGACCAAGGGAAACACCATTGTTGTCGCGGTTGGCGCCGCACATCTTCCGGGCCGTGTCGGTGTTCTGAACCTGCTCCGGCAACAGGGCTTTACCCTATCCCGCGCAGCATTCTGACGCCCCCGTTGGTGGTCTGGCAGGCCAAGGGTCGCACCCCTGCGGCTGCCGGGTGACAACCGGCAAGACCCACCCTATAAGGCGCCAAAATTTCCCCGAACGCAGGACAGCGACATGACCATCCAAGTTTTTGGCCACAAATCCCCCGATACCGATTCCACCGGCTCGCCCATCCTGTGGGCCTGGTACCTGAACGAGGTACAGGGCGTCGACGCCACCCCGGTGCTGCTGGGGGAACCCAACACCGAGGCCGCCTTCATGCTGCAGCGCTGGGGGCTGGAGAAGCCGGCGATCATCGCGGATGTGGAGGACGACGCACCTGTCGTGATCGTGGACACCAACAACCCGGCCGAACTGCCCACCAACATCAACAACGCCGATATCCGCACCATCATCGACCATCACAAGCTGGTCGGCGGGCTGGAAACCAAGGGCCCCATCGACATCACCGTGCGCCCGCTGGCCTGCACGGCCACCATCATGGTTGATCTGATGGACGACGATGCCGACAAGATGCCCGAGGCCATCAAGGGCGCCGCCCTGACCTGCATCCTGTCCGACACGCTGGAATTCCGCTCGCCCACCACCACCGATCATGACCGCGAAGTGGCCAAGAAGCTGGCCGCCGATCTTGGCCTCGATATCTCGGCCTATGCTGCCGACATGTTCGCGGCAAAATCGGACGTTTCGTCCTTCTCGGATGCCGAACTGATCCGCATGGACAGCAAGGAATATGAGGTCGACGGCACCAAGTTCCGCGTCAGCGTTCTGGAAACCACCGCGCCGGGCGTGGTGCTGGACCGCAAGGCCAGCCTGACCGGCTCGATGACCGAGGTCGCCCAGGAGGATGGCGTCGATCAGGTGCTGCTGTTCGTCGTGGACATCCTGAACGAAGAGGCCACCCTGCTGGTGCCCAACGATCTGGTCAAAGGCGTCGCCGAAAAGAGCTTTGGTGCCTCGGTCGACGGCGACGCCGTGGTTCTGCCCGGCATCATGAGCCGCAAGAAACAGATCATCCCGAACCTCAAGGTGTAAACCGCACCAATCCCAGATCAGGCCCCGCTGCACCGCAAGCGGGGCCTTTTTTATTCCCAGGTTTGGCGGGTTCATCCCCCATGGCCTCGCCCGCCGGGATCGGGCATAACCAACACAACCAAGCAACCCGAAGGCCCCCATGACCCAGATCATCACTGCCCTTTCCGAGGTCTCCGACCGCTACAAGGCCCTGTTCGTCGACCTGTGGGGATGCGTCCACAACGGCATCACCGCCTACCCCGAGGCTGTCGCCGCCCTGCAATCCTACCGCGCACAGGGCGGGATCGTGGTTCTGGTCACCAACTCGCCCAAACCCCGTGCAGGCGTCGGAGAACAACTGACACAGTTCAACGTGCCAACGGATGCCTATGACACCATCGCCACCAGCGGCGACTCCGCCCGCTCGGCAATGTTTCTGGGGGCCGTGGGCGAAAAGGTCTATTTCATGGGCGAATGGCAGCGCGATGCGGAGTTTTTCGAACCGCTCAAGCTGCTGGAACACCCGATCCATATCGAGCGCGTGCCGCTGGATCAGGCCGAGGGGATCGTGTGCTGCGGCCCCTTCGACCCGCATGCGGACCCGGACGTGAACCGGCCGGATTTCCTGCTGGCCAAGCAAAATGGCCTGAAACTGCTCTGTGCCAATCCGGATATCGTGGTGGATCGCGGCGAGGTGCGGGAATGGTGCGCGGGCGCCCTCGCGCGGCTCTACACCGAGATGGGGGGCGAGAGCCTCTACTTCGGCAAACCGCACCCGCCGATCTACGATCTAGCCCGCCGCAGGCTGATGGCGCTTGGCACCGATGTGCCGGATTCCGAGATCCTTGTGATCGGGGACGGCCCACATACCGACATCGCCGGTGGGATCGGCGAAGGCCTCGATTCCCTGTTCATCACCGGCGGACTGGCCGCATCGGAAACCAAAACATCATACCAGCCGGATCCGGATGCGCTAAGCCGCTATCTTGAAATGGAAAAAATGGATCCGACCTATTCGATTGGCCGTTTGCGCTAGCGGAATTGGGGCTTGATTTTCTGCGACTGCGAAGTAATAAAGTTGCCAACTTGAGGCTGGACATGATGGAATGTTACCCAGCCGATGCTGAAAGAGGGCGACATGTTGGACAATCTTCCGCGCGGAACGATCTGTATCGAAGACATCGAGATGGGCATGACCCGGCACCTGCGCAAAGTGGTGACGGATGAGGACATCGAGATGTTCGCCCAGATCTCGACCGACCGGAACCCGGTGCATCTGGACGACGACTACGCCCGCGACACGATTTTTCAGGGCCGCATCGCCCACGGGATGCTGACCGCCGGCCTGATCTCGGCGGTGATCGGCGAGCAGCTTCCGGGCCACGGCACGGTCTATATGGGCCAGTCGCTGAAATTTCTCGCGCCAGTGCGGCCGGGCGACATGGTCTATGCCGAGGTCAAGGTGGTCGATATCGACATATCCAAACGCCGCGTGAAGCTCGATTGCCACTGCGCGGTCGATGGCAAGAAGGTCCTGGTGGGCGAGGCCATGGTGCTGGCGCCGTCGCGCAAATTCGACTGAGCGCATATCCTTTTCCAACGAACTTATGGGCGCCCGACCGGCGCCCATTTTTTGTTCGTTCCGCGTCCTGACCGGAATTTCCTGCCTCGCGGTCAGGCGATCGGGGATCTCTTGCCTTTGGGTTGATATGCATCAAGGGGTGTCGGGTGGTTTGCGTCCATTTTCTCTACGGTAAATAGCTGGAACGCATGTGTGACCGACAATGGCAGCAACAAACAAAACCGAACTGCTTGAGGTTAGCGAAAAGGAATTCGCGAAGCTGGAGAGACTGATTGCCGCGATCACGAACGAGCAGGCCATTCAGCAAGATGAGGATGCAACATCGATCAAGGATGTAGTCGCCCATCGGGCGCACTGGATCGGTCTCTTTCTGGGGTGGTATTCGGACGGGCAGGCCGGGAAACCCGTCTATTTCCCGGCAAAAGGGTACAAGTGGAATGACCTGAAGCGATACAATTCCGAACTCCGATTGCAACAAAAGGACATGGGCTGGGATGCGGCTGTCAGTGCGTTGCAGGACGGAAACGCCAAGCTCATGCAGTTTATCCAATCCCACTCGAACAGCGGATTATATGATGGCCCGATGCAAGGTGCGAACAACAACTGGACCACGGGACGTTGGGCAGAGGCCGCAGGACCGAGCCACTTCAGATCTGCCGCGAAATACATACGGGCACGCCTTCGGTCGATGTGATTTGTCCAGGGTGTAGACAACTGATGACCGCATTGAAGCACCACCCGACCATGGGCGCGCGCGCAAGTTCCCTGTTTGTTGCATCATTCTGAGCCCGTCGTGAAAGCTGGCAACCACAATCAAGCGCTTGAACATGCCCCCCACTGCCATTACCCAAGCGCTCATGCGGATCATTAGGGACCATCAGTTTGTTGAGCCAGAAGATCGCGGCGCCAGCGTCGCGATTGGCAATTTTGACGGTGTGCATGTCGGTCACCAGTCGGTGATCGACCTGGCCCGTCAGGCTGCGCCTGAGGCGCCGCTGGGCATCATGACGTTTGAGCCGCACCCGCGCGAGTTTTTTGCCCCCGACGCCCCTCCGTTCCGGCTGATGCGCGGCAGCACCCGCGCCCACCGGCTTGAGAAGCTGGGGGTCAAGCGTCTCTATGAACTGAACTTCAACGCCTCCCTCGCAGGCCTGACGCCCGAAGAATTCGCCAGAGGCGTGATCTGCGACGGGCTAGGGCTGGCCCATGTGGTCGTAGGTGCCGATTTCTGTTTCGGCAGGGGCCGCAGTGGGAACGCACAGGACATGCTCCGGTTCGGGCAGGACATGGGCTTTGGCGTAACAGTTGCACCGCTGCTGGAACGATCGGAAAACGTGGTCTCCTCCACCGCAATCCGCACCGCGCTGACCGAGGGCCGCCCCCGGGATGCCGCCACCATGCTGGGCCACTGGCACCGGATCGAAGGCGAGGTGATCGGGGGTGAGCAGCGGGGGCGCGACTTGGGCTATCCCACTGCCAACATGTCCATCGACGGGCTGCACCCGCCGAGATTCGGCGTCTACGCTGTGCTAGTCGACGTGCTGGACGGCCCACATCAGGGCAGCTACCGCGGCGCTGCCTCGGTCGGCACCCGGCCAATGTTCCATGGCGAACAGCCGAATATTGAAACCTTCCTGCTCGATTTCTCGGGCGACCTTTACGGCACCACCCTGTCGGTCGGCCTGATCGACTACCTGCGCCCCGAGATGACGTTCGACGGGCTCGACGCGCTTGTCGCCCAGATGGATGCCGATTGCGCCAAGGCGCGAGACATACTGGCCGCGCTATGAAAGACCCGATCGACCGCTCGGGCCTGCGCCCGCAGTTTTGGAAGCGTCTGCCGCTGGACAAGCTGACCAAAAAGGAGTGGGAGGCACTCTGCGATGGTTGCGGCAAATGCTGCCTCAACAAACTGGAAGACGAGGATAGCGGCGAAGTCGCCCTGACCCGAGTGGCCTGCCGCTTGCTCGACGACGAAACCTGCCGCTGCACGCAATATCCGATCCGGCACCAGTTCGTGCCGGAATGCATCGTCCTGAAACCCTCGAACCTCGACACCCATGCTTACTGGATGCCGCAGACCTGCGCCTATCGGCTGCTGTGGGAGGGCAAACCCCTTTACGACTGGCACCCGTTGATATCTGGTACGCCGGACAGCGTGCACAAGGCCGGGGTGTCGGTGCGCGGCTGGACCGTCTCGGAATTCGAGACACCCGAGGACGAGTGGGAAGATCATATCATCGAGGAGCCGACCTGATGTTCTTTGCATCCGACAATTCCGGACCGGTCCATCCGGAGGTGCTGCAGGCGCTGGCCGAGGCCAATCAGGGCTATGCGATGGCTTATGGCGCCGATACGTTGATGAACGAGGTCCGCGACCGCATCCGCGCCGTGTTCGAGGCACCCGGCGCGGCGGTTTATCTGGTGGCGACCGGGACGGCGGCGAACTCGCTGGCTTTGGCCACCCTGTCCGAACCATGGCAGACCGTGTTCTGTTCGCCCGTCTCCCACATCCACGAAGACGAATGCAACGCGCCGGAGTTTTATAGCGGCGCCAAGCTGACTCTTGTGCCAGGCGGCGACAAGATGACCCCCGAGGCCCTGCGCGGCTCAATCACAGCGGAAGAAACACGTGGCGTGCACGGCCCGCAACGCGGGCCGGTGTCGATTACGCAGGTGACCGAACGCGGCTCGGTCTATTCGCTGGCCGAGTTGCAGGCGCTTTGCAGCGTGGCCAAGGAGTATGGCCTGCCCGTCCACCTGGACGGCGCGCGCTTTGTCAATGCGCTGGTGGCGCTGAACTGCTCGCCCGCCGAGATGACGTGGAAAGCCGGGGTAGATGCCGTCAGCTTTGGCGGCACCAAGAACGGCCTCATGGGAGTCGAGGCGGTGATTTTCTTCGATGAATCCAAGGCCTGGGAATTCGAACTGCGCCGCAAGCGTGGGGCGCATCTGTTTTCCAAACACCGCTATCTCTCGGCCCAGATGGCGGCCTATCTGCGCGACGATCTGTGGTTGAAGTCGGCACGTCAGGCCAACGCGAACTGCGCCCGCCTCGCCGATGGCCTGCGCGCGGCCGGGGCGTCCTTCCTGCACGAACCGCAGGCCAATATCGTCTTCGCCAGCTTCCCCCGCAACACCCACAAGCGCCTGCACGAGGCCGGAGCGGTCTATCACCTCTGGGGCGATACGCTGGAGGGCGCGGATGAGGCCGAGGCTCTGGCCTGCCGCCTTGTCTGCGACTGGTCCATCAGCACCGATCAGATCGACCGGTTCCTGTCGCTCCTGCAATCAGGCAAAAGATAACCATCCGACGCAAAGGCGTTTGCAAACGCCTTGAAGCGGTTTCGAAACCGCTTAAGCCGCTTGCAAGCGGCTTCCCCGCCCCGGCCTAACCGCCCGCCCAAAAGGCGCGGATCTGCGCGGCTGCCTCACCCGGGTGCGAGATTGGCAGCATATGCCCGGCTCCGTCGACCACGGCGCTTGCTGCATCCGGCAGGCGCCGCGCCAGCCCCTCGTTGATCGCAGCCATCACGTGATGCGTCAGCGACCCCCTGAGCAACAGGACCGGCATCGAGGCCCGGTCCAGAACGCCCGGTTGCAGCAGCCCGACCCGATCCGCAAACAACGCCTGATCGACGGCCGGCACGACGTGAATGCCGCGGATCATCGCGGCCCGTGTGCTCTCGGGCAGGTCGGGCCAGCGCGGGCTGCCCTCGGTGCTCCACATCCGGTTGAACAACCGCGCGGCCAGTGCCTCATCGCCTGCGGACAGGGCCTCCATATAGGGTTGCGCGTCCTGCCCATGCCGCTCGATCAGCTCCGGCGCGTCCTGCACCGCAACCGCAAAGAACACCGGCTCGATCAGCACGACACTGCGCATCAATTCAGGACGTTCCACCGCCAATCGCAGCGCCACTGCTGCGCCGAAGGAATGACCGATCAGATCCATGGACCCGGTCAGTTGCGCCAAAGCAATCTCGGTGATCCGGTCGTAGAAATCGCCCTGCCGATCCCAGTCCGGACTGCGCCCGTGCGACAGCATATCGGGCGCGGTGAACGTCGCCTCCTGCCCCAGCAGGCCAGCCAACCCTTTCCACGCCCCAGAATGCGCAATGGTGCAGTGAAGGGCGAGGACCCGGCGCGGGCCCTCCCCCAGTTCACGCACATGGACCGGTTGCGCCAGCCGGGGCAGGTCCTTCACCCCTTGAGCCCGGCCAGATGCGCGTCAAGGTCATCCAGCCGGTCCTGTCCCCAGAACCGCTGCCCGTCGGGCGTGATGTAGAAGGGCGCGCCAAAGACGCCCCGATCCACCCCCTCTTCCAGATTGGCGGCATAGGTCTCGGCGCCCACCAGCAGGCCACTATCGGCCAGCTTGGGATCGAACCCGGCGCCTTCAAGGCAGTCGCGGATCACCGCGTCCTCGGCGATGTCCTTGTCCTCGGCCCAACAGGCGCGCAGGATCGAGTGGCACAGCTTGCCCACGTCGCCGTTGCCATCCTGAGTGGCCGCGATGATGGCGTAAGACGACGGCGCCGCGTTGGTCGGCCAATGCGCGGGCTGTAGGTTGAACTCCATTCCCAGCTTTGCCGCCTGCCGCACCAACTCCTGCGCGCGGTACTCGATGCGCGAGATGTGACGGTCCTTGGGGGGCGTGCCCCCGGTGCGGCCGAACAGGGCGACGATATCCATCGGCTTGTACGCGATGCTCGCCCCGTGCTTGGCGGCGATCTCCTCCAACCGGGTGCCCGCAAGGTAGGAATAGGGCGAGAGTGTCGCAAAAAAGTAGTCAATATCGGCCATGTTCACTTTCTCCGCTGGGTTATCTTTGCGGGACGGTAAGCCCATGCTAAGCGGTGTCAACATCACGAATCTGTCACATACCGTTGCTGCCCGGGGACTTCTGACAATGCCATCACTCCACGAACCCAAGCTAATCGCTGGGAACGCAAACCTGCCGCTTGGCCAATCCATCGCGCGCCGCATGAGCTTGTATCGCGGTGTCGATCAGGGCCTTGTCGATGCGCGGGTCGAACGGTTCAACGATGGCGAGATCTTTGTCGAAGTGTTCGAGAATGTCCGGGGCGAGGACATGTTCATCATCCAGCCGACCTCGAACCCGGCCAATGATAACCTGATGGAATTGCTGATCATCGCCGACGCACTGCGCCGGTCTTCGGCGGCGCGGATCACCGCTGTCATCCCCTATTTTGGCTATGCCCGCCAGGACCGCCGCACCAAGGCGCGCACGCCGATCTCGGCCAAGCTGGTGGCCAACATGCTGACCGGCGCGGGGATCGAACGGGTGCTGACCATGGACCTGCACGCGGCCCAGATTCAGGGCTTTTTCGACATTCCCGTGGACAACCTCTACGCCTCGCCGATCTTTGCGCTGGATGTGAAGAACCAGTTCAAGGACCGGCTTGACGAGATCATGGTGGTGTCGCCCGACGTCGGCGGCGTAGCTCGCGCGCGTGAGCTGGCCAAGCGCATCAACGCGCCGCTGTCGATCGTGGACAAGCGCCGTGAAAAGGCGGGCGAAGTGGCCGAGATGACCGTGATCGGCGACGTGAAGGACAAGATTTGCCTGATCGTGGACGACATCTGCGACACAGCCGGGACCTTGTGCAAAGCAGCGCAGGTGCTGACCGACAACGGCGCGAAAGAGGTGCATTCCTACATCACGCACGGCGTCATGAGCGGCCCCGCCGTTGAGCGGGTGACCAATTCGGTGATGAAGTCGCTGGTTCTGACCGACACGATCCAGCCCACCAAGGAAATCCAGAAGGCATCGAATATTCGCACCGTGCCCACCGCCCCGATCTTCACCCAGGCGATCCTGAACATCTGGAACGGCACCAGCGTCTCGTCGCTGTTCGAGGACAAGACCCTGACCCCGATCTACGAATCGCTCTATCACATGGACTGAGGCAGGTTGCAGGCCGGGGAAAACTCGGCAACGGGCTGGTGTGTGTCGGGTTGATCGACGCGCCCACCACGATCTTTGGCCTGGCACCCTCAACCGGCTGCAAACATATCCTTGTACTGCTCGCGCAGGATGTTCTTTTGCACCTTGCCCATCGTGTTGCGGGGTAGTTCGTCCAACAGGATCAACTGCTGGGGATGCTTGAAGCGGGCCAGCGCCTCACGCACGGCCTCCATGATCGCACCCACGTCCAGAGACTGACCGGGCTCGGGTACGATCACACCCAGCACGGTCTCGCCGAAATCCGGATGCGGCACGCCGATCACCGCGCTTTCCAGCACGCCGGGCTGGTCGTCCAGCACCAGTTCGATCTCTTTGGGATAGATGTTGTAGCCGCCCGAGATGATCAGGTCCTTGTTGCGGCCGACGATATGGACATAGCCTTCTTCGTCGATGTGGCCCAGATCGCCAGTGATGAAGAAACCATCCGCGCGCAGCTCCGCGGCGGTTTTCTCAGGCATCTGCCAGTAGCCCTTGAACACGTTCGGACCGCGCACCTCAATCTGGCCGATCTCGCCTTGGGCCACTTCGGTGCCGTCTTCTGAGTTGGTGATCTTCAGCTCCACCCCCGGCAGCGGAAAGCCGACAGTGCCTGCGCGGCGCTCGCCGTCATAGGGGTTCGAGGTGTTCATATTGGTCTCGGTCATGCCATAGCGTTCGAGGATGCGGTGGCCGGTGCGCTGCTCGAACTGCACATGAGTTTCCGCCAGCAGCGGTGCCGAACCAGAGATGAACAGGCGCATATGCGAGGCCAGGTCCCGGGTGAACCGGTCATCGCCCAGCAGCCTTGTGTAAAAGGTTGGCACCCCCATCATCGAAGTCGCCCGCGGCATATGCGCGATGATCTCGTCCAGATCGAATTTCGGCATGAAGACCATGCTGCCGCCCGTCAGAAGCATGATGTTTGTGGCCACGAACAGACCGTGAGTGTGAAAGATTGGCAGCGCGTGGAGCAACACATCCTGCGCCGTGAACCGCCATTCGGTCACTAGTGTCTCGGCATTTGACAGCAGATTGTTCTGGGTCAGCATGGCGCCTTTGGAGCGGCCTGTGGTGCCAGAGGTGTATAGAAAGGCGGCAAGGTCCTCGCCGTCACGCTCGACGGTGGCAAAAGACGCGGGCATCGCCTGAGCCTGATCCGTCAGGCTGCCCGATCCGTCGGCGTTCAGCGTTTCGATGCGGGCGCCCAGACCCTCAGCAATTGATGCCAGTGCGCCTTCGCTCTTCCCGTCGCAGACGATCAAGGACGCGCCGCTGTTTTCGATGAAATAGGACAGCTCATCGACCGTATAGGCGGTGTTGAGCGGCAGGAACACCAGACCGGCCTGCACGCAGGCAGCATAAAGCGCCAGCGCCTCGGGCGATTTCTGCACTTGTGCGGCAACCCGGTCGCCGGGTTTCAATCCGACCTGCGACATGACATGGGCAAGCTGGGCCGCCATGGCGAGAAAGTCCTGGTGAGACACAACCTGACCGCCGGGGAGATAGAGAAAAGGCGTGGATTTTCCGGCATGGACGCCGAACAGGCGGTCGTAGAGAGGGTTCGCCATGGGATCACCTTTCCTGCGCGGATCAACGACCGGCCACCCGTCAGGCACTATGGCTCTGGCCGTCGCCGGAGCCTTGCTGGTCATCCTCGAACTTGTGATGGTTTTGCGCGATCCCAGCCCGGTCGTAAAGGCCGTTGACGATCATCTTGTGGGAACGCGCCCGCTATCGTCTCATGTGCCGGTCGATCTCGACGGGTATCTTGATCCGCTGGATCTTGCCTGACGGGCCTTTCGGCAACTCATCCAGCAGAAACACCTGATCGGGCGATTTGAACTTGCCCAAACGCTTCTCGCATATTGCAATCAGATCCGAAGGTGTGACCGAAGACCCGCTGCGCAGCCTGACCGCGGCCTCAACCCGTTCACCATAACTCGTGCAGGGACGACCAAAAGCGGCGGCCTCGATGACGTCGGGATGCGAATAAAGCGCTTCGTCGATCTCGCGCGGCGCGATGTTCTCACCGCCTTTGATGATCAGCTCTTTCAGGCGGCCTGTGATAAAGACATACCCGTCCTCGTCCTGCCGCCCCAGATCCCCGGTGCGCAGCCAACCGTCCGGGGTGAAGCTATCGGCAGTGGCCTCGGGGTTCTTGAGGTATTCCAGCATCACATTGGGGCCGCGAATCACGAGTTCGCCCTCCTGCCCCGGAGGTAGCTGCCTGAAATCGCTGTCGAAAATCGCCACCTCGTTGCCGACCCCGATCCCCGGCGAGCCGATCTTGCGTGTGCCGGGCGGCAGCGGGTTCGACAGGATCTGGGCGGCGGTTTCGGTCAGGCCCATGGTCTCGACAATGGGAATGCCGAAGCGGGTCTCGAACGCGCGCTGCACCTCGGGCGCCAGCGCGGACGAGGCCGAGCGGCCAAAGCGCAAGCGGGCGATGCAGTCAGGATCGGGATCGCTTTCGGAGTGCAGCAGGTGAGAGATGATGGTCGGGACCACCGAGAACCATGTCACCTCGCTCTGAGCTGCCTGCGCCCAGAAATTGCTGGCCGAAAAGCGCGAGACCAGTGCCAGAGAGCCGCCCGAAACCAGCGCCCCCATGACCGTCACGCACAAGCCGTTGATGTGGTAGATCGGCAGCACGCACAGGCCCCGATCCTCGGGCGTCAGCGCGTGGGCAATGGCCGTGGTCCAGCCGCCCGCAAGCAGGCTGGACTGGGTGTGCACGACCCCCTTGGGCCGCCCCGTCGTGCCCGACGTGTACATCAGCAGCGCGTGACTTTGCGGGGTCACCTCATGCAGAGGCACATCCGGGGACGGGTCGCAATCCGGGCTCAGCGCGGTGATGTGCGCGGGATCGGTCGTTCGGGAAAACAACTCTTCCTGCTCCGGACCGACGAAAGCAAAGCGCGCCTCACTGTGAGAAAGCGCGTAGGAGATCGCCTCGTCGCCTGCCACAAGATTGATCATCGTGGCCCGGAACCCGCCATAGAGAACGCCGAACAGGCATTCGAAGGACGGGCGGCCATTGGGCATCATGATGGCAATGCTTTCCCCGGCAGCGATCCCTTGCGACGTGAGCGTCGCAGCAATCTCACGGGCCCTGCTTCGCAGCGAGTCCCAGCTCAGTGGGGATGCGCCTTCGGGAAAGACAAAGCCGGTCCCGCCCGCATCCGCGCGCGCATCCAGCCACTCGCGAACGGTGCCCTCAGGCGGATGATCGCGATGCAGCTTCATTGACCAGCCTCGGCCCAGTAACCCGCGAAGATATCCTCGACGGTCGGCTCGACCGGGTCGATGGGGCGCACGATCTTAGTGGTCTGGACGAAATGCCGCCAGTTGAGGTTGGTGTCGATCGAGTTGCCGCCCCAACTGCCGCACCCCATCGACAGGGAAAACGGCATGCCGTTGTTGAAACCGCCGCCAGTTGCGAAGGTATGCGCCTGATTGACGATGACCCGGCAGGTGGGCATGTCGCGGCCCAGCCCGACCGCGCGGGCATCGTCGCCCGTGTGGATGCCGATGGAGTGGCCCGCACCCTGATAGGCGAGGATGCGGGCGGCCACTGCCTTGGCCTCATCGAAATCCGCTGCCCGGTAGAGCGCCAGAACCCGGCTGAGCTTTTCCCCTGACAGAGGATGATCCGGGCCGATACTGCTGGTTTCCACCGCGAGGAATTTGGTGTCGGCGGGCACCTTGCCGGTCATGTCCAGCGCCGCCAGCATCTTGTCGGCATCCTGCGCGATGACCGAGCGGTTCAGGTGCCCGTCGGGCCACAATTTGGCAACGATCCCAGCGCTGTCGGCCTCAGGCACCAATGTGCCGCCTTCCGCCGCCAGTGCGGCGACAAAGGCGTCATAGACTGCGCCGACCACCACCACCGCGTTCTCGGACGAACAGGAGGTGGCGTTGTCGAAGCATTTCGAGGCAGTGATCTTGGCCGCCGCCGCTGCCAGATCGGCGGTTTCGTCGACGATGACGGTGACATTGCCTGCACCCACCGCCACGGCGGGTGTACCGCAGGATTGTGCGCGGTGGACGTTGTTCTGGCTGCCGGTGCAGATCACCCGATCAACCGTCTCCATCAGCCGCTGGGTCTTCGCCTTCGATCCTGGCGCAGGCAGCATCTGGACCAGATCGCGGTCCAGCCCCAGCTTGTCGAACTCGGCATGGATGTAGGACAGCAACAACTCGCACGAGGCGACGCCCTTGGGCGATGGCGCCACCACAATGGCGTTACCCCCTTTGAGAGCGTTGATGATGTTGTTGGCGGGCGTGGCCGCCGGGTTGGTCGAGGGCACGACGGCGCCGATCACTCCGATGGGACGCGCAATCTCGGTGATGCCGGTCGCGGGGTCGTCGCTGATCACGCCATGGGTCTTCGCCCCGGCAATATCGCGCAGCAGGCCCAGCGTCTTGCGGTGGTTCTTGGTGATCTTGTCGGGCACATTGCCCAGGCCTGTGGTCTGCACCGCGATTTCAGCCAGCGCCCGATTGCGTTCCGGTTCCATGATGGCCCAACCCGCCGCCAGCGCCGCCTTGTCATACAGCGCCTGACTGCCACCGGCTTCATAAGCCCTTTGAGCAGCCCTTGCCCGCACCACGATCTGATCCACCTCGGCGATCTCCGTCGCAATCTCGTCCTGAGCGTTCATCCTGTGTCCTCGATCGGTTGTCCGGGGCGGAACCCGCCCCGGTGGGGTTTCAATTCAGAGACCGGCCAGCAGTTCCTTGAGCGTCTGCTCGCGCGCGGCCCACATCTCGATCACCTCGTCGCGGGTCATCACATGCATGGGCGAGCCACCGGCTTGCATCTTCTTGGCCACACGGTCGTTCTTGAACATCTCGGGCACCGTGGCGGCCAGCTTGTCGATCACCTCTTGCGGAGTGCCTTTGGGCACCATGACGCCCCGGAAATTGACCGATGAGTTGTCCACGTCCAGCCCCTGCTCCATCATCGTGGGTACGTCGGGCAGAAACTCGGAGCGTTCCAGATCGGCGACGCCCAGGATCTTGACGTTCCCGGCCTCCTGCGCGCGGAAGGCATCCGAAAGGTTGTTGATACCGCCCATGACCTCACCCGCAATGACAGCCTTCATCGCTGCGGCCCCGCCGCCCTTGGTCGGGATATAAGCCATCTTAACGCCCGCTGCCTTTTCGATCTGCAACGCGGCGATGTGGTGGCCGACGAACAGCCCCGCACCCGAGAAGGTCAGCTTGCCCGGGTTCTCCTTGGCATGGGCGACCACATCTTCCATCGAGTTGAACTGGCTGTCGGTGGCCACGACGAATACCGCCGGGTCGGCCCCCCAGTTGGCGATGGGTTCGAAGCTGTCCGCCGAATACTCCACCCCGCCCTTGATCGACTGGGCGATGAAATGCGGGACGTTATAGGCGGCCAGGGTATAGCCGTCGGGATCGGCCTGCGTTGCAAACCAGTTCCAACCGACGCGGCCACCCGCGCCTGGCTTGTTGATGATGGCGATGGGCATGCCCAGCGCGTCCTCGTTCCCGGCGGTCATAGTCACGATACGGGCCTGGAAATCGGTCGCCCCGCCCGCGCCGTAGGACACCATCATCATGATGGGCCGCTCGGGATAGTCCTGCGCCATGGCGCCTCCGGTCAGGCTCATGAGGGCTAAGGCCGCCCCTGCGATCAGTCGTTTCATTTTGCGTTTCCTCCCTTTGATATCGACCGCACCCCCGTGCGGTCAGAACAGAATTTCCCGTGGCGTGTAGACGTTCAGCAACAGGGCAAAGAGCCCATACATCACGGCCACGAAAACTCCGGTGATGATCCCGCGCCTGATCCAGGTCCAGACCTCGGAATGCGGCGCCGGATCGTAGAGCGAGAGCAGGATGAAAAAGGCGGCGGCGGTTGCCGTGTAGAAGCCCAGGGCCTTCGCCGCCCAGAAGACATAGATCAGAGCCACGAGCAGGCCCGGGGTCAGATTGATGATCATCGAGCGCGAGACGCCGGCACCCACCTTGCTGAGCCCCAGAACCGCCTTACCAAAGGTCCAGGCGGCCAGCACCACAAAGACGGTGGCGATCAGGCGCGGGAACAGAAAGGCCTCGGCCGGTTGTTGCGTATAGCTGATCCAGGCGACCCAGCAGCCGACGGCAAAAACGATACCGGACGGGACGATATGTTGCGCGCGGTTCATGCCATAGCCTCCTCTTTGGTGGTGTGGCGGCGGGCGCGAAGCTCCATCCATACGGAGTAAGCGATCGAGGCCAATACCACGGCGATAAGAAACATGTTCAGCCCGCCGGTCAGGAAATAGGAGGCCTTGCCGACGGTTGCGTCCGCGATCATTCCGCCCTGAATGAAGTTCGCCTCGGCAATCGGTCCAAGGATCAGGCCCAGCACCAGCGGTGCCGCGGAAAAGCCGAAGCGTTCAAGGAAGAACATGCCGATACCGAGGCAGGCCATCACATAAACATCGCCCATCGAGCTTTGCACCGAATAGGCCCCGAACACCGACAGCGCCAGTACGATGGCCGCCATCACCGATTGCGGCACCTGCGCCACGCGGGCGGCAAGCCCGGCCACGTAGAGGCCGAAGAGGCACATCAGCACCTGCCCGATCAACATCGAGTTGATGAAGGTCCAGGCCACGTCCGGGTGGTTGTCGAACAGGTCCGAGCCAGGGAAAATCCCATGGATCAGCAGCCCGCCCAACAGCACGGCAGCGGTGGGGCTGCCGGGGATCGACAGGGTCAGCAGCGGCACCAGCGACGGGCCGACCATGGCGTTGTTGGCGGATTCCGCGGCGATCACGCCCTCGGAGTGACCTTTGCCGAACTTGTCCTTGTCGGCGCTGAATTTCTTGGTCTGGTCATAAGCCACCAGCCCCGCGATCTGTCCGCCGACGCCGGGGATCAGCCCGATGATCGACCCGGTGAGGGTACCGATGCTCAGCGCCCGGGGGCGGCGGAACAACTCGCGCATGGCGGCGAGGATCGAGTGTTTCTGCACCTCGATCACCTCTGCCCCGGCGGTGCGGCGGCCCTTGGCGAACATGGTCAGCACCTGCGGGATGGCGAACAGGCCGATCAGCGCGGCGATGATATTGATGCCGCCGCCGAGCGCGGGGTGAAAGATGAACCGCTGCGCGCCCATAATGTCGTCGAACCCGATAGTGGCCAGCCACAGCCCGATACAGCCTGACAAGAGCCCCTTGACCACCGAGGCCGAGTCCAGCGAACCGATCACCGTCACCCCCAGAATGGCCAGCCAGAACAGGTGTGACGGCCCGAATGCCAGCGCCCATTGCGCCAGAACCGGGGTTAGAAAGATCAGCAGCAACACGCCAAAGATGCCGCCCACCGCCGAGGCGAGAAACGACAGCTGTAGCGCCTTGGCCCCCTGCCCTTGCTTGGCCATGGTATGCCCGTCGAGCGTGGTGGCGATATTGGCCGGCGCGCCGGGGATCTTAAGCAGGATGGCACTGACCGCCCCGCCCGCAACGGTCGAGGTATAGGCCGCGCCCAGCAGGATCAGACCCTGCACCGCTTCAAGCTGGAAGGTGAACGGGATGAGCAGTGCCACCGCCATCGTGGGCGACAGGCCCGGCGTCGCCCCCAGGATCAGCCCTCCGATCGTGCCGCCCAGAAGCAGCAGGAACGACAGGGGCGAGAACACGTCGCCGAAGTAATAGATGAACTCCATCCCGGGGCCTCCCCACCCGTTTGTCCGCGTCTTGGACTTTCGTTGACAATTCAGGGTAGGAGATGAAAATAGTATTGCAAATGTTTTCATAAAATTACCTGCGGGGCAAAAAATAATGGCTCGAAAACAAAAGCATAAGGTGGATATCATTGCCGTTGCACAGGCCGCAAAAGTGTCTGCGTCCACCGTCTCACGCACATTCAACCACCCGGAAATGGTCAATCCGGCGACTCGGAAGAAGATCGACCGGGCGGTGCGGCGGTTGGGATATATCCGCAATCGTGCGGCACAGACCATGCACGGGAAGCGTTCGGGCACCATCGGGCTGGTGGTACCGACCATCAACCACGCGATCTTTGCCGAGGTCATTCAGGCGTTCTCGGATTCCATCGACAAGGCGGGGTTCAGCCTGCTGATCGCCTCGCACGGATACGATCTGGACCGCGAATACGCGATGATCCGCAAGCTGCTGGAGCATCGTGTGGACGGCGCGGCGCTGATCGGGCTCGAGCATTCCGATGCCACTTTTCGCCTGATCCAGCAGCAAAAGATCCCGGCGCTGGCGATCTGGAACTATTCCGAGGACACCGATCTACCCTGCGTCGGCACCGACAACCGGCAGGCCGGGCGGATGGCGATGGAGCATCTGCTGGCGCTGGGTCATCGCGAGGTTGGGCTGATCTTTCCCGACACCTCGGGCAACGACCGGGCACGGCACCGGCTGGAAGGCGCGTTGGCGGCACTGAATGCGCGCGACATCACGGTGCCCGATCCATGGCGGTCCGAGGCGCCTTACAGCATTTCGCAAGCCAAACAGGTGACGCTGGACCTGCTGGCGATGTCAGAACGCCCGACCGCGCTGCTCTGCGGCAACGACGTGATCGCGCATGGGGCGCTCTATGCCGCCCAGTCCCTTGGGCTACGGGTGCCGGACGAGATTTCGATCATGGGGATCGGGGACTTCAAGGGCTCGGTCGATCTGGAACCTGGACTGACAACGATCCGCATTCCCGCCGAGACCATCGGCACCCTCGCCGGAGAGCGGTTCACCGATTACATCACCTCGGACGAGCCCGAGCTGTTCCAGATTTGTTGCGAGTTGAACTGCATCCTACGAGGCACGACCGGGGCGATTTCCTAGGCCACTGCCTCTGGGTCCAGAACCGTCTCGATGGCTTCCTCGACCCAGGCTTTCCAACTGGTCACGAACGCGCTGGCAAGGCGGGACAGCGGACGTTGATGCGGCGTCAGGATGGCATAGCCGAAATCGACGCTGGGGGTCAGCGGGCGGAAAACGATCTTGGGATCGGTGGGATTGCTCTGACGGTAGCTCACCGCGCTCAGCACATCGACGACTGCGCAGATCTGGCCCGCCTCGATGAAATGGAACAGCGGCAGGAAATACTGCGAGTCGATGCGGATGTTGAACCTTGCGCCCACCGCCGCAAAGGCACTGTGCGTGTCGCGATAGGTCGAATGCTCGGGCTGGAGCGCCCCCATGGGCACGCCGTCCAGATCGCGGGCATTCACCACCTCCTTCTGGGCCAGAGGATGCCCGCGCGGCAAGGCGCACAGGCAGGTACAGGGGATGCTCTCGCCCAGAAACAGCTTGTCGTCATGCACGCCCGCGCCGATATCGCAGAACCCGACATCAAAGCTCTGCGCCGCGATCAGGTTGCGCACCTGCGGCGAGCTGCGGGTGGCCAGCGAGACCTGCGTTTCGGGCTTGTCGGCGATGAACCGGCTGATGAAGGACGGCAGCAGTACCGAGGACGGCCCCGGCATCGCCACGATCCGCAGCGACCCCTTGAGCCGGTCGCGCATGCTGGTCAGGTTCTGCTTGGCGGTGGTGAGCTTGTCCAGCACCTCGGACACCTCGGACAGCAGGTAATGCGCCTCGGGCGCGGGAATCATCCGCCGCCCGTCCCGCAGGAACAGGTCCATGCCCAGATCGGCCTCAAGCGCCTTGAGCGAAGCACTGACCGCGGGCTGCGTTCGGTGCAGATTGCGCGCCGCCTGACTTACGGAACCGGTTTTCATGACCTCCCGAAATACGGCAAGCTGTTGCAGGTTCATGATTTCTCCGGCTCCATAAGCATAATCTATGGATACCATAGAATTTGGAGTTTGTATTTATTGATTTAGATTTACACCATAGGTGGGTCCGAATTCACCGCGCGTAACCGCACAAGACGGGCGCGCCTCAAACAGGGAACGACAATGGGTATTTTCAGCAAACTGACCGGCGCGGCCTTGGCCTGCACCATGATGACCGGCGTGGCAGCGGCGCAGGAGATGAGCTTTTTCCGGATCGGCACCGGCGGCGCGGGCGGCACGTATTTCCCGATCGGCGGCATCATCGCCAACGCCATCTCGAACCCGCCGGGCTCGCGCGCCTGCGAAGAGGGCGGCAATTGTGGCGTTCCGGGTCTGGTCGCCATCGCGCAATCGACCAACGCGTCGGCGCATAACGTTAACGCAATTCAGGCAGGCCAGATGGAGGCCGGTCTGTCCGGCGCCGCAACCCTGCACTTCGCCTATCACGGCGTCGGCAAATATGAAGGCAACGCCAAGCCCGACCTGCGGGTGATCGCCAACCTCTTCCCCGAGGATCTGCATCTGGTGCTGCCGAAGGATGCCGCGCTGGACGGTCTGGCGGACCTGAAGGGCAAGCGCGTCGGTATCGCGCAGGCCGGTTCCGGCACGCAGATCGCGGTCGAGCTGATCCTCGGCGACCACGAGGTCAACCGGGACAACATCGACGAGGCTGAACTGAACAACGCGCAATCCGCCGAGCGGATCGCGGACGGGCAGCTCGACGCCTATTTCTACGCCGCCGGCACCCCGGTCGCCGCGATGATCCAACTCGACAACACCAAGGGGATGGAGCTTTACTCTTTCACCGATGAAGAGGTGAAACAGGCCAACACGACCGTGCCTTACTACATCCCGTCGACCATTCCGGCAGGCACCTATCCGGGCGTTGACTATGACGTGAACACCGTCGCGGTGTCCGGCATCCTGGTGACCAACGCCAACATGGACGAAGAGCTGATCTATCAGGTCACCAAGGCGATGTGGTCCGACACCGCGCGGAAGCTGCTGGATAACGGCCATCCCAAGGGCAAGGTGATCACGCTCGAAACGGCGTTGGACGGGATCGATGGCATCGGTGTGCCGCTGCACCCGGGCGCCGAGCGTTTCTACCGTGAGGCCGGGGTACTGAAGTAAGACCCCCAGCACCTGCGGCAGCGGCGGGATACCCCCGCTGCCGCTTTTTTGACCCGGCGGTGACCCCTTTGGACCTTTGAGGCCAAAGGCAGCGGCACCGCTCGGACACCAGGACTACCGGAGGATCCGGCCATGCCCATGCAATCCCATCTCGACAACAAGGCACTCGAAGAGCTTGAAAAGCAGTATGACTCGGCTCTGAACACCCGGGACAACGGGCCGGTTCTGACCCGGGTGATCTACTGGGCCACGATCTGCTTTGCGCTCTATCACCTGTGGACCGCCGGGTTCGGAACGCCGGTGGACCATGTGCATATGGGCATCCATCTGGCAGGCCTCTTTCTGTTCATCTTCGTGGGCTTTCCGTTGATCAAGACGGCACGCAGCCTGGAATGGCGCGGGCCGAACGCACTGGCGCCGGGTAATGTGCCGCTTTACGACTGGGCACTGGCCGGGCTGGCCATCGCCGCCTCGCTGTTCCTGTGGCTCAGCTGGCGCGGCTTTTCCGGCCTTGGCTTCGATCTGCCGGAACAGGCACTGCGGCAGGGCAACCCGTCGGGGCTGGATGTGTTCTTTGGCTCGGTCCTGATCCTCACTGTGCTTGAGATTGCCCGCCGCACCATCGGTTTCGTGCTGCCACTGATCATTCTGGTGTTCATGAGCTATGCGCTGTTCGGCCCTTACATGCCCGCGCAGATCCTGAAACACCCGGGCGTCGACTGGCGGCAATTCGTCAACAACATGTATTTCCCGTCCGAGGGCATCTTTGGCGTCACGCTCTGGGTGGTCTCGACCGTGGTGTTCCACTTCGTCCTGTTTGGCGTGGTGGCGCAGCGCATGGGGCTGGGGCAGTTCTTTGTCGACAACGCCATGATCCTTGCAGGCCGCTATACTGGCGGTCCGGCCAAGGTGTCGGTGGTCTCCTCGGCATTCTTCGGCACCATCTCGGGCTCGTCCATCGCCAACACCGTCTCGACCGGTTCGCTGACCATCCCGAACATGAAACGGCTGGGCTATCCCGGACATTTCGCGGGCGGGGTCGAGGCTGCGGCCAGTGCCGGTGGCCAGATCACCCCGCCAATCATGGGTGCGGCCTCCTTCCTGATGGCCGAATATCTCGAGGTGCCCTATACCACCATCGTGATCGCTGCCATCGTGCCCGCGATGATGCACTATATCGGCGTGATCTCGATCGTACATTTCACCGCCAAGAAACTGGGCCTGACCGCCTATCCCAAGGATCAACTGCCCCTGTTCATGCAGGTCTGGCGCGAAGGCTGGTTCACCATCATCCCACTGGTCGCCCTACTGGTGGTGCTGTTCTCGGGATATTCGCCGAACATGGCGGCCTTTATGGGCCTGTCGCTCTGCGTCGTCGTGGGCTTCTGCGCCTTCAACAAACCCGCCTCGCTGGTGGTTCCATTGGCCCTGCTCGGGTTCATCTTCTGGAAGGCATCGCCCTATAGCGGCGAGGGCTTCTCGCCGGTCATGGCAGGTATCCTCAGCGCGCTGACGATCCTCGGCTGCCTGCACCGCAATGAACGCCAAAGCTTCCGCGACCTGTTCGACAGCTTCCATGTCGGCGTGCAATACGCGCTGGCCGTGGGTGCGGCCTCGGCGGCGGTCGGCATCGTGGTGGGTGTCATCAACACCACCGGCGTCGGCTTCCGGCTGGGCTTCATGGTCACCGGCGGCGCGGCGGATATGGCCGCCAGCTTGGCGCCGCTGTTCGACTGGACCGGGATCGAGGGCTTTTCGCAACCCTCCATCCAGCAGTTCCTGTCGCTGGTGCTGATCGCCATGGCCTGTATCCTGATGGGTGCGGGCCTGCCGACCACCGCGCTCTATATCATGCTGGTGGCCGTCGCGACCCCGGCGCTGAGCCAGCTTGGCGTGCCGCCGCTCGCCACCCACATGTTCGTACTCTATTACGGCGTGATCTCCGAGATTACCCCACCGGTCTGCGCCTCGGCCTATGCAGCGGCAGGCATCGCAGGGTCGAACCCGTTCCGCACCGGGCTCAACGCGTTCACGCTGGGTCTGGGCAAGCTGATGGTGCCAATGGTGTTCGTCTATGCGCCGACGATGCTGATCGTGCTGCCCGAGTACTTCACGATCACCAGCTTCGTCCAAGTCACCGCGACCTGCGCGCTGGGGGTCTTTGCCATCGCCACTGCCGTCTCGGGCTATTTCCTGGCGCCGCTCGGCGGGCTGTGGCGGATCCTGATGGCTATCGGCGGCCTGCTTCTGGTCGCGCCCTCGACCGGCTCGGACCTGACCGCGCTGGCAGTGATGGCGCCGGTTCTGATCCAGCAGTTCGGGCAGCAACGCAAACTGCAGGCCGCGGAATGAGCGACACGGCCCCTCCGGATGTGACGGTTCTGGGCGCCGGGATCGTTGGCATCTGCTCGGCCCTGTCGCTGGCCGAGCGGGGCCTCAGGGTCCGCCTGATCGACCGCGACGCGCCTGGTCAAGCGACCTCCTACGGCAATGCGGGCATCATCTCGCCCTGGTCGGTGGTGCCGCAGTCCATGCCGGGCCTGTGGAAGAAGGTGCCCGGCTGGCTTCTGGACCCGCTGGGGCCGGTGACGATCAAGCCCAGCTATCTGCCACGCGTAGCCTTCTGGGGCCTGCGGTTCCTCTATCAGGGGCGCGCGGGTCGGGTGGGCCAGATCTCGGATGCTATGGACCTGCTGAACCGGGATTGCGTCGATCTCTACCGGCAGCATCTGGACGGGACGGGACATGAGGATCTGGTGCGTGACAGCTACTATGTGCATGCCTTCCGCAACGCCGATGCCGCCGATCCGGAGGCCATCGACTACCGGATGCGGCGCGAGCGTGGGGCGGATATGGAGCGGATCGGCGCCGCCGAGTTGCGCGCGCTGGAACCGGCACTGACACCCGAGTTTCAGGCCGCAATCCTGATCAAGGAACAGGCGCGGGCCATCTCGCCGGGACGGATCGGCACCGTGCTTGCCGAGAAGTTTCTGGCTATGGGCGGCGAAATTCTACGTCAGTCGGTCCGGGGCATCCTGCCGGCCGAAAGCGGCGGCTGGACCTACACGACCGAGGCGGGAACGGACTGGACGCCCAAGCTGGTGCTGGCGATGGGTGTGTGGTCGGCCGAGCTGCTGAAACCGCTTGGCATCAAGGTGCCGATGCAGGCCGAGCGCGGCTATCACGTATCGTTCCGCGATCCGGGGGTGGAGCTGAACCACTCGATCATGGACATGGACATGAAATTCGTCGCCTCCTCGATGGAGGAAGGCCTGCGCGTGGCCGGAACCGCCGAGTTCGCGGGGCTCGATCAACCGATCAACCAAAAGCGGTTGGACGGGCTGATCAAGCTGGCTAAGGCGCTGCTGCCCGATCTGCAAGCCGACGATATCCAGACCTGGTCCGGCCAGCGCCCCAGCCTGCCCGACAGCCTGCCCTGTATCGGCGAGATCGAGGGCTTTCCGGACCTGATCGGCGCCTTCGGACACAGCCATTACGGCCTGATGATGGCCCCAAAAACCGGTCGGATCGTCGCCGATCTGGTGGCCAACACCGCATCCAACATCGACCTGTCGCCGTTCCGCGTGCGGCGCTTCTGAGGGACAAGACCCATGACCATCCATCCCGGCGGGCAGAATATCTGTGGCATCTCGATCGGCGTGCTGTCGCTGGAAAGCTACTTTCCGAAACCGCCCGGCCATATCAAGAACCCCTCCAGCCTGCCCTTCACCGTGATGTACGAGATGCTCGACGGCATCACCGTGCCCGAACTGCTTGGCAATCCGACAGGCGAAATGAAGGGCTGCCTGATCGAGGCGGCCAAGCGGCTTGAGGCAAAAGGCGTGCACGCCATCACCGGATCCTGCGGGTTTCTGGCCCTGTTCCAGCGAGAGATTGCGCAGGCGGTCTCCGTGCCGGCCTTCGTGTCCTCGCTGATCCAGGTGCCGATGGTCTATCAGATGACCCGGGCACCGGTTGGCGTGCTCACTGCCTCTGCCGATGCGTTAACGGATGCACATCTCGAAGGGGTGGGCGCCGCTGGCGTCCCCATCGTTGTGCAGGGTCTGGACCACACCGAGGAGTTCGCCACGGTAATCCTGCGCAACGAACGCACGGCAATGGATCTGGAGAAGGTCGAGGCTGAGCTGATTGAAGCCGCGCAAGGCATGATGGCACGCGCGCCCGAGATTGGCGCCGTGGTGCTGGAATGCACAGACCTGCCGCCTTACGCGCACAAGCTGCAACAGGCGATCCGTCGTCCGGTATTTGATCTGACGACGCTCACGACGATGGTGCATGACGCCGCCATCCGCCGCGCCTATTCCGGGTTCATCTGACGCCGGGGCGCACCCTCCCCTAACTCCCGGCACCGATGAACCAAAGGCCCCGGCGGATCGCTCCGCCGGGGCCTTTTAGTCTCTAACAGAGGATCACGCCCTACTGGTCGAGATAACCGGACAGCTCTGCCACCGCCTCGGGCGCGGCCATCAGAGAGGCCTGCCCCAGATCGGGCAACTGGTGGGCGATACCCTTGTGGCAGCTGATACAGGTCTTTTCGCCGGTGAACAGGAACCGCTCATGCGCCTCGGCAGCGCGGGTGCTCTGCCGGGTGATGTCCATCGACTCAGCGGAATGGCAGTTGCGGCATTCCAGCGAGTCGTTTGCCTCAAGCCGCGCCCATTCGTGCTGGGCCAGTTCAAGCCGCTTTTCCAGGAACTTCTCGCGCGTGTTGATGGTGCCAAAGATCTTGCCCCAGACCTCTTTGCTGGCCTGCATCTTGCGCGCGATCTTGTTGGTCCACTCATGCGGCACGTGACAATCGGGACAGGTGGCCCGCACGCCCGAGCGGTTGGTGTAATGGATAGTAGGCTGGAGTTCCACGAACACGTTGTCACGCATCTCGTGGCAACCGGTACAGAACGTCTCGGTATTGGTCAGTTCCAGCGCGGTGTTGAATCCGCCCCAGAACACAACGCCCATGACAAAGCCGCCCATGGTCAGAAAACCAAGGGAATAGTGGACGCTGGGGCGGCGTACCGCACCCCAGGTCCGGCGCAGGAAACCCAACATCAGTCAGATCCCCCCTGCTGGTTTTTCACGTATTCCAGAACCGAGTCGATATCCACAAAGCCGTTCTCGACCAGCGGGCGTGCTTCGGTCTGGACCACGTGGCATTGGTTGCAAAAATACCGGCGCGGCGTGACCGAGGCGAGGAACTGGTTGTCCCGGCTCATGAAATGCGTGATCGAGACCATCGGCGCCTGGCTGATCTCAATCGCCTCGCGGCTATGGCAGGTCAGGCATTTGTTGGCGTTCAGGTCGATCTGATAGCCGTCAATCTTGTGCGGGATCAGCGGTGGCTGCTCGGGGTAGTTGCGCACCTGACGCAGGTCTGTATTCACCACTTTGGGAATGACCATCGGATCGGCATTGTCGGCCAGCGGGGTGCCACCCCGCAGGGTGGCAACCGATTGCTGGGCAAGGGCCGCGCCGCCGATGGCAGCCGCCAGGATGGCGGCGATCAAAGCTGTCTGGCGTTTCATGTGTTTACACTCCCACCGGCACGATCTTCACCGCGCATTTCTTGAAGTCGGTCTGTTTCGACAGCGGGTCGGTGGCATCCAGCGTGACCTTGTTGATCAGCTGGCGCGCATCGAACCACGGGACAAAGATCAGCCCCTTGGGCGGCTTGTTGCGGCCCCGGGTCTCGACCCGGCTGACGATGTGGCCGCGCCGCGATTCGACCTTGACCGCCGATCCCCGCCGGACACCCATCGCCTGCGCGTCATCGGGATGCATGTAGACCAGCGCGTCCGGCACCGCCTTGTGCAGTTCCGGCACCCGCTGGGTCATCGACCCCGAGTGCCAGTGTTCCAGCACGCGACCGGTGGTCAGCCAGAACGGGTACTCGTCATCCGGGCTTTCGGCGGCAGGTTCGAAGGGCAGCGCAAAGATCACAGCCTTGCCGTCGGGCTTGCCGTAGAACTCGAAATCCGAGCCCGGGGTCACGTAGGGATCGTACCCCTCCTTGAAGCGCCACTGGGTCTCTTTGCCGTCGACCACAGGCCAACGCAGACCGCGGATTTCGTGGTAGGTATCGAAGGAGGCCAGATCGTGCGCCTTGCCGCGCCCGAACTCGGCATATTCCTCGAACAGACCCTTCTGGATGTAGAACCCGAAATCCTCGGATTCGTGGTTGCCGTATTCCTTGGCCTTTTCGGTCAGCTCGTACTGATCGACCTTGCCATTGGCAAACAGCACCTCGAACAGGGTCTTACCCTTGTATTCGGGGTTGGCGTCGAGGATTTCCGCTGGCCACACCTCATCGGTGGTGAAGCGCTTCGAAAACTCCACGACCTGCCACATATCCGACTTGGACTCACCCGGTGCGTTGACCAACTGATACCAGAACTGGGTGCGGCGTTCGGCGTTGCCATAGGCGCCTTCTTTCTCCACCCACATGGCAGCGGGCAGGATCAGGTCAGCAGCTTCTGCCGTTACGGTCGGATAGGCATCCGAGACCACGATGAAGTTGTCGGGGTTGCGATAGCCCGGCAGCCCCTCCTCCATCATATTGGGCGCGGCCTGCATGTTGTTATTGACCTGCACCCAGTAGCAGTTGATCTCGCCATCCTTCAGCTTACGGTTCTGCACCACCGCATGGGCGCCGTTCCAATCGGGCACAGTGCCCTCGGGCAGTTGCCAGATCTTTTCGGCAATCGCGCGGTGCTCGGGGTTCTTGACCACCATGTCAGCGGGCAGGCGGTGCGAGAAAGTACCAACCTCACGCGCGGTGCCGCAGGCAGAAGGCTGACCGGTCAGCGAGAACGGCGAGTTGCCCGGCTGCGAGATTTTCCCGGTCAGCAGGTGGACATTGTAGATCATGTTGTTGACCCACACACCGCGGGTGTGCTGGTTCACGCCCATGGTCCAGAGCGACATGACCTTGGTGTCGGGATCGGCGTAAAGCTTGGCGATATTCTCCAGCGTGTCAGCCGGAACGCCGGACATCTCGGCCGCTTTCTCAAGCGTGTATTCCGACACGAACTCGGCGAATTCCTCGAACGTCATCTCTTCGGACGCGCCCGAGTTCGGGTTGGCGGCAGCCTGTTGCAGCGGATGATCGTCGCGCAGGCCATAACCGATATCGGTGGCGCCCCTGCGGAAATTCACGTGCTTGGAGACGAAATCCTCGTTCACCGCGCCGTTCTGGATGATGTAGTTGGCGATGTAGTTCAGGATCACCAGATCCGTATGCGGCGTGAACACCGCCGGAATATCGGCCAGATCGAAACTGCGATGGATAAAGGTCGACAGCACCGCCACCTTCACATGCGGATGGCTGAACCGGCGGTCGGCCAGGCGGGTCCACAGGATCGGATGCATCTCGGCCATATTCGAGCCCCAGAGCACAAAGGCATCCGCGTTCTCGAAATCGTCATAGCAGCCCATCGGCTCGTCGATGCCGAAGGTTCGCATGAAGCCGCCCACGGCGGACGCCATGCAGTGCCGCGCATTCGGGTCGATATTGTTCGACCGGAACCCGGCCTTCATCAGCTTGGCGGCGGCATAGCCCTCCCACACTGTCCACTGGCCCGAGCCGAACATGCCGATCGCGCCGGGGCCTTTCTCGGCCAGGGCCTTCTTCCACTTTTCGGCCATGGTGTCGAAGGCCTCATCCCACGAGACCGGCTCGAAATCGCCATCCTTGTAGTATTGGCCGTCTCTCTTGCGCAAGAGCGGCTGGGTCAGGCGGTCCTGCCCGTACATGATCTTGGACAGGAAATAGCCCTTGACGCAGTTCAGGCCGCGATTGACCTCGGCCTCGG
The DNA here is from genome assembly GCF_013031405.1 of Ruegeria sp. HKCCD8929. Taxonomy (GTDB): domain Bacteria; phylum Pseudomonadota; class Alphaproteobacteria; order Rhodobacterales; family Rhodobacteraceae; genus Ruegeria. The sequence goes on from NZ_WPZY01000013.1 coordinate 103,762, forward strand.
CATCGCCATGCGTGGCGACGACGCGGCCTGCCTTGGTGGCAACCATGATGGAGCAGCCCGTGCCGCAGAAACGGCAGGGGGCCTTGGACCATTTCAGGTCCGTAAGCTCGGCTTCAGTGATCAAGTTCTGTGCTGCAGCGGGGATCGGGATGCCCGCCGCGGCAGCGGCGGCAGCGACCGCCTGTGCCTTGATGACATCACGTCTGGTAACTTCAGTCATGCAATTCTCCCCGTTCCGGCCTTATGCCGGGACTTCTGGTTCGGTTTCGGTTTGATGATAGACGAGCGACGCGCTGGCGACGCCGTCGATAAGATTCAACTCGTTGAGATGGTTCACGATTTCCGCTTCGCTTTCGGTTACAAGCGTCACGATGATCTTGCCGGACGGGTCGGTGACCTGCGTCTCGGCGGCGGCGATCTTGCCGATTTCGGCCTCTACGGTTTCCATCTGGGCCGGGTCGGCCAGAACCATGAGGCTGGAGATATGAACGAGATCAGCCATTGAGGTGATCCTTTTTAGGTGTTTCGACGGTAATGGCCCCGACCGGACAGACCGGCAAACAGGCGCCGCAGCCGTTGCAGGCCTCGGCATTCACCGCGATGCGGCCAACGGGCCGGTGCGACAGATCCAGGCGCAGGGCCGTCTGCGGGCAGGTGTCGGTGCACAGCTGGCAACCGATCCCGGCGGCCTGAATGCAACCCGATCCGATGACGGCGATCTGGTCCCAGGGCTTGGCAGTGATCTCGGCGAATACCGCCTCGTCACAGGCCTCTGCGCAGGCGCCGCAAAAGGTGCATTCACCAAGTTCGAAGTCGATGGCTGGCGTGTCCGCATATCCGGCAAACAGGATGCCCTCGGGACAGGCCTCTATGCACCTTCGGCAGCCAATACATGCATTTCGAATGCTACTTTCAGTGGACCAAGGTGGGCGTTGGTAATCCGATCTTTGTCGGAACATCTGGCGTGGGTTTGCTGTTCTTACCTGGCCAGACATTCCACCGTCACCCGGTTGGGGGTCCGTAGATCAGTTGGAACATCCAGATGAGGAAGCCCCATCCGCCCACGATTGCAATTGCAAGCGCGGGGGCGAGGAAAACCGCAAGCAGTATGAAAGCACGGCGTTCGTCGCGCTTCAAGTCCTGCACTGGCTCATGGGTGGTAGACAATTCAGACGTCTCCGATCGCATTGGCTGACCCGAGTCTAGATCAACGCGGACAGGAATGTCCACAGCAGGAATGCTGAATAGCCGCAAATTCCGATCTGGTGCTTAACTCGTTTAATATGAATAAGTTACGCGATCCACAAACGCGTTATATCCGATCACTGACAACGCCTTACGATGCGACTCAGGCGCGAAAGCCAGCGCGAAAAAATATGACCGCAAAACGCTACTTTTTAGCCCCGGAATCACTGGCGTCGCATCGGATGGTCGAGGCCCGCAACACCAGTTCAGGCTCCAGCAAATGAGGCCGCGGCTCCCGGCGCTGTTCCACCCACCCGGCAATCGCATGGGCGGCGGCTTCGCCCATGCGCGAAACCGGCAGATGAACCGTTGTCAAACCCGGCGCCGTATGGGCCGAACCGGGCAGATCGTCGAGCCCCATCAGCGACATTTCATCCGGCACACGGATACCCTGACGCTGCAACTCGAACAAAACCCCCGTGGCCAGAACGTCCGACAGGCACATCACGGCGCTGACCCGCGCATCGGCAGCCAAAATCGCCTGCGCGGCATCGCATCCTCCGGAAATCGCGATCACGGCCTCATGACATTGCACCGTGACACCATCGCCCGCCCCCAACACGCCCTCCAGCCGCGCCCGCGTCCGGTCATTGTTGGCACGTGGGCCGTGCACAACGGCAATCCGGCGATGCCCCAGCCCGATCAGATGCTGCAACGCCAGCCGCGCGGCGGCAGCGTTGTCATATCCGATGGTCGGTAAGCCGTAGTCCGGCGCATAGAAGGACGTGGCGATGGCGGGCAGCTGGCAACGCTCGATCAGCGCATCAAGATCGGGGGCATGGGTAATGCCGGACACGATCAGCCCCTCGGCGCCGATATCTACCAAATTCTGCGCCTTTGCCGCCTCGATGCCGGGATCGTCATGGGTGGTTGCCACCACTAGCGACAGTTTGTGCTCGCCCAATACACGCTCAAGCGCCGCCAGGAACCGGGCAAAGATTGCGTTGTCCAGCGTCGGCACCAATGCTCCGACAAACCTCGTCCGGCCAGAGTTGATAGCGCGCGCGGCGGCGCTGGGGACAAAGCGTAGCTCGGAAATCGCCGCCTGCACTTTCTCCCGCGTCTCTAGCTTTACCGCGCCAGGGGCGTTCAGCACCCGGGACACGGTGGCAACCGATACGCCCGCCGCTTTGGCGACGTCCCGCAGGTTTGCACGCTTTTTAGGCTCGGGGCCTGTCATAATGGTCTGAATTCCCTGACTAACGAGAGTCGGCTCATGAAAGGCTTGACATATGTAACTAGTTTCATCAACTCTTGTAACTAGTTACATTTCAGCGATTCCGCGAAAATGATGCACGGCCAGACAGTCATACACGACTTCAGCAACATGGGGTTCGACACGTCCGGACGCCGGTTCCCCGGTTTTCCGAAAACCACTGGCGCGCGGCCATATGCGTTGGCCCCGCGTGAGGCCGTAAAGCTGGAGATGCTGGCGGGCGACCTGATCTCGGTGGACGGGATCACACTATCGAGCCCGCTTGAACTCGCCACGTTCGATGCCTCAGGGCAGCCGATGCTGGCAGCGCTTGGGCTGACGTCGAACGGCGCGGTTGAGCTTTCGGATTTCGACAGCGCCCGGTTCAGCGACTGGATCGCGGCACAAGGCGGCGACCCTTATCAGCCGGTTCTCTCCCACCGGCTGGCGCAGGCGGAGGATGCGTTGATCCTCAGGGCGGACCAGCCTCTGACCATCTGGCTGATCCGCCCGGCGCCTGCCCAGAACATGATCGATGGCGCTGGCGGCGGCAGCGTCACCGTGCTGCACAAGCCCGCTATCGTGAACGGCCCGCTGCTGCCGCCGCTGTTGGGCGACACGAGGGACGAGTTCACCGTGCCGCGCGGCACCGGATGCGCCTACGAGGTCAAGGCCGGTGAGGTCATCCAGATCATCGACATCGAGGGGCAGCAATGCTCGGACTTCATGGCCCTGCATGCCGACGGGCTGAACCGGGGTGACGAGTGGATAATCGACTCGACCGCCACCCGTTCAATGGTGCGGCGCGCCTATCCCGGTCCGGGTCTGCTGGACAAATTCTACGACCGCGAAATGCGCCCGCTGCTGAACGTGGTGCAGGATACCTGCGGGCGGCATGACACGTTCGGGCTGGCCTGCACCGCTCGAGGGTACGAAGAACGCGGCTTTCCCGGCCATGTGAACTGCTCTGACAACATGTCGAACGCGCTCGCCCCTTATGGCGTCGCGCGGCGTTCGGCCTGGCCTGCGATCAACTTTTTCTGGAGCACGTGGATCGACCCCACGACGCATCACCTGCTGACCGAAGAATCCCACTCCCGCCCCGGCGACTACGTCGCCATGCGCGCGATCGAGGATCTGATCTGTGTCTCGACCGCCTGCCCCGACGATATCGACCCGATCAACGGCTGGAACCCGACGGACGTGCATGTGCGCATCTACCGCCCCGAAACCCCGATCCGCCGCGCCGTTGCCTATCGCGAAAAGGAAGACGCCCTTATGTCGATCAGCCAGGATTCCGCGTTCCATGAGCGTCTGGCCCCCCTGACCCAGCATTTCGCCCCGGCGCGCGATCTGTGGGCGCCGGTCAGCTATCCCTCGCATGGCACTTTGGGTGAATATTGGGCCTGCCGCGAGGCGGTGACGGTGCAGGACATGAGCGGGCTGCGCAAATACGACATTGTCGGCCCGGATGCCGAGAAACTGATGCAGCAGGCCACCACTCGCAACGTGGCAAAGCTGCCGGTCTGGCGCGGTTCCTACACGCTGATGTGCGATGAGAGCGGCACCGTCATCGACGACGGCACCCTGTTCCGACTGGCGCCTGATCTGTTCCGCTGGTGCTGCGGGTCCGAGGAAAGCGGGCGGGTGCTGCAAGCGCTGGCCGCCGAGCGCGGACTACAGGCGCGGGTGCATGCGATGCGCGGGGCGCTGCCGAATCTGGCACTACAAGGCCCGAAATCGCGAGATCTGCTGCGCAAAATCGCCTTCACCCAGCCGCATGTGCCGGTGCTGGATCACCTCAAATGGTTCGGCGTCACCGTGGCGCGGCTGAATGACCGTGAGGGCGCGCCCTTCATGCTGTCGCGCTCGGGCTATACCGGCGAACTGGGATACGAGATCTTCTGCGCCAAATCCGACGCCATCGCGGTCTGGGACGCGGTGATGGCGGCGGGCGAGGAATTCGGGATCACCCCCATGGGCTCCGCAGCACTGGAAATCATCCGGATCGAGGCCGGGCTGGCCGCCGCAGATGCCGAATTCGCCTCGGGCGTCGATGCGTTCGAGGCTGGGCTGGGCTTTGCCGTTGATCTGAACAAGGCCGACTTCACCGGCAAGGCGGCGCTCGAGCGCAACGCCCGCGACCCGCGCCGGATTCTCAAGGGCCTGCTGATCGATTGCGATGACGTGCCCGCCCATGGCGCCCATGTCTATCTGGGTGAGCGGCAGGTGGGCGTGGTCACCTCGGCCACCCGCTCGCCCTCGCTCGAACGTGCCATCGCCATGGCGCGACTGTCGATCGAACATGCAGACAACGAAACCCGGCTTGAAATCGGGCAGCTCGATGGGCGGATGAAGCGCCTCGGCGCCACCGTCACGGACATTCCATTCATTGACCCGCAACGCAAGCGGGCGCGCGCCTGACAGCGTAACCGACACAATCAACAGGAGAGAACCAGGAATGAAACAGATCAAGACACTTACAGCCGCTCTGGCCCTTACATTCGGCGCCACCGGCGCGATGGCACAGGACAAAGTGATGGTGGGCGAGCCCAGCTGGCCCGGCGCCAAGATTATGAGCCGGGTAATCGGTCAGGTGATCGAAGCCCGTCTGGGTGGCGAAGTAGGCTATGCCCCGGGCGCCAACGCGGTGATCTTTGCCGCCATGGACGGCGGGCGCGGCGATATCGACGTGCACCCGGATGTCTGGCTGCCAAACCAGTCGTCCTTCACCGATGAATATGTCGACCAGAAGGGCACCGTCGCCCTGTCCGAAGGCAGCTACGAGGGCCGCGCGGGCATCTGCGTACCGAACTACATGGTCGACGATCACAACATCAAATCGATCTACGATCTGGCCGCTCCCGCCGCGCAAGAGCTGTTCGACTCGGATGGCGACGGCATGGGCGAGGTCTGGGTAGGAGCGTCGGGCTGGGCCTCGACCAACACGTTCAAGGTGCGCGTGCGCGACTATGGCATAGAAACCTTCCTGACCCCCACCACCGAAGATGAAACCGTGTTCTACTCGCGGCTGAAGGACCTCGTGGATCAGGGCAAGGGTGCGGCCTTCTACTGCTACGCGCCGCATTACGTCCACGCGCTTTATGATGTGACCATTCTGGAAGAGCCCGAGCACGACGCGGCCACCTACAAGATGGTGCAGCCGGATCAGGATGCCGATTGGTACAACAAGTCCAATGTCAGCACCGGCGAGCCGGTCAAGACCGTGACCGTGGCGCATTCCAAATCGCTGGAACAGCGCAACCCGGCGGCGGCCTCGTTCCTGGCCAAGATCGACATGGATGCGGACCAACTGAGCGGGCTCACCTATGAGGTGGTCGTGAAAGGCCGCGAGATCGATGAGGTGGTTACGGAATGGATCGCTGCCAACGGCGATATCGTGGATGGTTGGCTGGGCCTGAACGTCAACTGAGCCGAACATGACCCCGGCGGAAGGCTGCCGGGGTCCAATACCACCAAACCAATATCAGCGGGGCCAGTATGACAGCGGATATCGCAATCGACGCGCGTGGCGTCTGGAAAGTGTTCGGCAACCGGGCACAAGAAGCGTTGAAGGCCATTCATGCCGAAGGGCTGAGCAAGGCCGACGTGCTCGATAAGTATGACTGCGTCGTGGGCGTCGCCGATGCCAGCTTCGAGATCGAACGGGGTGAGCTGTTCTGTGTCATGGGCCTCTCCGGTTCGGGCAAATCAACCCTGGTCCGCCATGTGAACCGTCTGCTGGAGCCTACCGACGGGCATATTTATCTGGACGGCGACGATGTGATGGGCCTCAACGATGAGGGGTTGCGCGATTTGCGCAACCGCCGCGTCGCGATGGTGTTCCAGAACTTCGGGCTCATGCCGCACCGCACCGTGCGCGACAACGTGGCGATGCCGCTCGAGATCCGCGGCACCGGCAAGGCTCGCCGCTGGGAAGAGGCGGACCGGGTGCTGGAACTGGTGGAACTCACCGGCTGGGAAGACAAATACGCCCATGAACTGTCCGGCGGCATGCAGCAGCGCGTAGGCCTTGCCCGCGCCATCGCCGCCGACCCCGAGATCCTGCTGATGGACGAGCCGTTCTCGGCGCTCGACCCGCTGATCCGCAAGCAGTTGCAGGATCAGTTCATGGAGCTCAGCCACAAGCTCAACAAGACCACGATGTTCATCACCCACGATCTCGACGAGGCGATCCGCATCGGCCACCGCATCGCGATCATGAAGGATGGCCGCATCGTGCAGATCGGCACGCCCGAAGAGATCATCCTGAACCCTGCCGATGACTACGTGGCCGATTTCGTGGCGGGGATCTCCAAGCTCAACATGATCTTCGCCCATTCGGTGATGAAACCGGTGGACGAGTTCGAGGCCCATCACGGCGAGGTGCCCAAGGACGCCAAGGAGGCGCATCCGGAAATGGACCTATCGGACCTTATGAATCTCTGCGTCGATGGGCATGGCGTCGTCGCTGTAACGCAGGGCGGGAAGACCGTAGGCGTGATCAACCGCGCGGGGCTGATCCGTGCCATTCAGGACAGCCAGGCTTAAGGAGGCGGACATGAAACACGTGGGCGATGCAGAGATCAAACCGGAAACCGCCGACCGCCTGAACACGCTGATCGCGGAGTTCGTGGGCAGCGGGCAGGCCTATTACCAGCAGACGTTCGGCTACATGATGCAAGCGCCGGGATACCGGTTCACGCTGAACAAGGCGGCGGCCCTGCTGGGGCCGATCTGGTTCGGCGCACGCGGGCTCTGGTCCTGGTTCCTGGGCTTTCTGGTGCTGGAAACCCTGGCCTATATCCAGATCGGGCTGGGCCTTATCGGCGATCTGGGCCGTGATTTTCGAGAGCGGGCCGCGCAGATCGAGCAAACGCTGGAACTCCGGCGGCAACAGATCGCGGCGGCGGAACAATCCGGGGCCGCGTCCCTCGATTCGCTGAAGCGAGCGGCGGAATCTCTGGAGGGTGCGCTGGCTGGCGCCCAAGAGGCCGCGCGCAGCGCGGATTCCACGGGCGTGACCTACCTGATCATCGGCATTGTGTTGTTGCTCGGAGTAAAATTCCTCGCCGCATCGCTCGCCAACTGGACGCTCGAAGGCCAGTTCGCCCGGTGGCGGTCCGATCACAGCGTCGCGAATGGCTGGTCAGGGCCAAGGCTGCTTGTCTCTTCGGTGCTCACGGTCGCCGTCGTGGTGCTGACCACGATAAAGTTCGCTCAGCCCGACGCGGTGAACCTGCTCAAGACCTTCCCAACCAACCGCGACTGGCGGCTGAACGTGGGCGACGGGGTGCAGGCTGTGTTCGAATGGACCAAGACCGCCGGGCGCGGGTTCTTCGACGGGCTGACCTACGGGATGCGCACGTTGCTCGACTGGATCGAGGTTGTGCTGGTCGACACGCCCTGGCCCGTCGTGGCGCTGGTAATCATCATGCTCGCCTTTCTCTCCGCTGGTCCGCGCGTGGCGATCTTTACCGGTGCGGCACTGGCCTATCTGGGGCTGCTGGATTTCTGGGAAAAGGCGATGACCACCATCGCGCTGCTCGGCGCGGCCGCGCTGATCTCGATCACACTGGGCATTCCGTTGGGCATCTATTGCGCCCGCAGACCGCGCGCCTTCGCTATCGTGCGACCCATTCTGGACTTCATGCAGTCGATGCCGTCCTTCGTCTACCTGATCCCGGTCGTGGCTTTCATCGGCTCGGGCAAGCCCGCTGGCGTGGTTGCGACGATGATCTTCGGCAGCCCGCCGGTGATCCGCTTTACCGTCCTTGGCCTGCAACAGGTGCCCGAAACGGTGCGCGAGGCGGCGCTGGCCTTTGGTGCGACGCCCCGCTACCTGCTCTGGCGGGTGGATCTGCCGCTGGCGCATAAGACGATCATGGCAGGCGTGAACCAGACCATCCTGATGTCGCTGGCCATGGTGGTCGTCGCCTCGCTGATCGGCGCCAAGGGGTTGGGTGAGGACGTGCTGGAGGCGCTGCAATACGCCGCCGCTGGACAGGGCATTCTTGCGGGTCTCGCAATCCTGTTCTGCGCGCTGATCCTGGATCGTATCGTGGCGGGCAAACGCTAAAGTCACCGGCGCTTAACAGCGCCGGTTACGTGTCCATGTCGTGCAGTTCGTTGAGCAAGTCCAATAGGGCCTCGTACTGATCAGGCCCTAAATGTGCCCGGATGCGCTCGGCGGCCTGAATGCTGGCGGTCAGGTTATCGTGAATGATCTTCTGCCCGGGATCTGTGATCTTGATGATCTGTTTGCGCCGGTCATCCGGATCCGGGCGCCGGTCAATCAGCCCCTTCTCGTCCAGCTTCTGCAGGATCCTCGTCAGACTCGGCAGCAACAGGCATGCGCGTTCGGCGATGCGGGTGGGGTCCTGAGGGCCCTCCTCCTCCAATACACGCAGAACCCGCCATTGCTGTTCCGTGATTCCGACATCGCTGAGCATCGTGCGGATCGGCCCCATGACGCTTTCGCGTGCCCGCAGCAGAGCGATTGGCAAGGACCTTGAAGTAAGCGGTAATTCGCGTGTCATACCAAACCTTTGCCGAATTCGGCCTCTTTCGCAACCGGTGATTGATTTGGCGGTGGTTGACAGAATCATAAAATTACTTCACATGTTAATTAAAGGAGAGCGCAGATGCCGCACGTCATCGTGGACTATTCCGCCAATATGGAGACCCGCACCGATATCCGCGCGCTCTGCGAGGCGCTGCGGGTGGCCGCGCTGGAAACCGGAATTCTCCCGCTTGCCGGTATCCGTGTCCGGGCGATCCGCGCCGATCATGTGGCGATCGCGGACGGTGATCCAACCCATGGCCATGTGGACATCTCGGTCCGCCTGCGCGGCGGGCGCGACCTGCCGGCGCGGAAAGACGCGACCGCACATATCTTTGCGGCGGCGGAACGCTTCCTCGCCCCGGCAATGGCCAAACACTCCGTCGCCCTGTCGTTGGAGATGCGCGACATCGACCCCGAGCTGTCCCCGAAGACCGGCACGATCCGGGACCATCTGAAAAAGGCTGATCAGGATGACTGACCTCGACACCAATATCGCGAAACTGAACGGACATCTGGAACGGTTCCGCACCAGCGGCATCCAAAACCTGATCGGTGGAGAGTCCGTGGACGCGCCCTCGGGCGCGCGGTTCGAGACACATTCCCCCGTTGATGAGAGCCTGATCTGCCCCGTCGCACGTGGTAACGCGGCCGATATCGACGCCGCCACCGAGGCGGCAAAGAACGCGTTCCCGGCATGGCGTGACATGCCGGCGCTGGAACGCCGCAAGATCCTGCACCGCATCGCCGACCTGATTGTCGAGCGCGCCGAGGAAATCGCGCTGTGCGAATGCTGGGACACCGGTCAGGCTTTGCGCTTCATGTCCAAGGCAGCACTGCGCGGCGCCGAGAACTTCCGGTTCTTTGCCGACAAAGCCCCGGCGGCGCGGGACGGGCAGAACCTGCAATCGCCGACCCTGATGAACGTCACCACGCGGGTACCCATCGGCCCGGTCGGCGTCATCACCCCGTGGAACACGCCCTTCATGCTCAGCACCTGGAAGATCGCCCCGGCGCTGGCGGCAGGCTGCACCGTGGTGCACAAACCGGCCGAGTTCTCGCCCCTGACCGCCCGCATTCTGGCCGAGATCGCCCATGAAGCCGGTCTGCCCGCCGGCGTCTGGAACCTGGTCAACGGTTTCGGCGAAGAGGCCGGCAAGCGACTGACCGAGCACCCCGACATCAAGGCCATCGCCTTTGTCGGCGAAAGCAAAACCGGCTCGATGATCATGAAACAGGGCGCCGACACGTTGAAGCGGGTGCATTTCGAACTCGGTGGCAAGAACCCGGTCGTGGTGTTCGACGACGCCGATCTTGACCGCGCACTGGATGCCGCGATCTTCATGATCTACTCTCTGAACGGCGAGCGCTGCACCTCATCCTCGCGCCTGCTGATCCAGGACAGCGTGGCGGATGCGTTCCTGGCCAAGCTGACCGCCCGCGTGAACAACATCCGCGTCGGCCATCCGCTGGATCCAACAACCGAGATCGGCCCGCTGATCCACAAGGTGCATTTCGACAAGGTGACGTCCTATTTCGAGACCGCCAAAACCGACGGCGCCACCATCGCTGCGGGCGGTGAGCGGGTCGGTGACACAGGCTGGTTCGTGCGCCCCACCCTCTTCACCGATGCCACCAACGACATGACCATCGCGCAGGAGGAGATCTTTGGTCCCGTCCTGACCGCCATCCGGTTCAGCGATGAAAATGAGGCTCTAACACTGGCCAATGACACCCAATACGGCCTGACCGGCTATATCTGGACCAACGATCTGACCCGCGCCCTGCGCTTCACCAATGCGCTTGAGGCGGGCATGATCTGGGTCAACAGCGAAAACGTCCGCCACCTGCCCACCCCGTTCGGAGGCGTCAAGGCCAGCGGCATCGGGCGCGACGGCGGCGACTGGTCCTTCGAGTTCTACATGGAACAGAAACATGTCGGCTTTGCCACCGGCCAGCACAGTATCCCGCGCCTCGGCGCCTGAAACCTCGGGGAAACGCGCACCCAATCTTTGAGGAGGAGAGAATGGGCGAAATCGTTCTCGCAGCCAAATGCACTCATGTCCCGACCATGCTGATGTCGGAACAACCCGGACGTCTGGAAGGCGCCCGCACACCGGCCATCGACGGCCACCGCGAAATCGCCAGGCGCGCCAAGGCACTGGGGGCCGATACCATCGTGATTTGCGATACCCATTGGGTGATCAATGCGGGCTATCACATCAAAGCCAATCTCCGGTTCGAGGGGCTGTTCACCTCGAACGAGTTCCCGCAGTTCATCCAGAACCTGCCCTATGCCTACGAAGGCGACCCGGTGCTGGGTGACGCCATCGCTGCCAAGGCCACCGAAAAAGGCGTCTACACCCTGTCGCACCAACTGGACTCGCTGGAACTGGAATACGGCACCCTTGTTCCGATGCGATTCATGAGCCGCGAGGGCGATTTCAAGGTCGTCTCTATCGCCGCCTGGTGCACCGTGCACGACCATGACGAAAGCCGCGTGATCGGCGAGGCAATCCGCGAGGCGGTCGAGGCCAGCGACAACAAGGTGCTGCTGGTTGCCTCGGGCTCGCTCAGCCACAAGATCTGGGCCAACAAGGACTACGCCGCCAATAACGGCACCTTCACGATCAGCTCGGAATTCAACCGCCAGATGGACCTGCGTGTTCTGGAGCTGTGGCAACAAGGTGATCACGCGACCTTTCTGAAGATGCTGGGCGAATATGCTGACTTCTGCTGCGGCGAAGGCTCGATGCACGACACCGCCATGCTCTACGGTGCGCTCGGCTGGGACAGCTACACCGCGCCCTGCGAGCTCATCACCGAGTATTTCCCCAGTTCCGGCACCGGCCAGACCAACGTGATCTTCCCGGTTCAATAAGGAGGCCCGATATGCCCGTCCCTGCCCCGAACCTCTATCCGCCGTTCAACATCGTGCGGCTCAGCCATGTGGAATACCGCGTGACCGACCTGTCCGCCTCGCGCGCCTTTTACGTGGACACGCTGGGCCTGCAGGTCACGCACGAGGACGACACACGCATCTACCTGCGCGCGATGGAGGAACGCGGCCATCACTGTATCGTGCTGGCGCAGGCGGATACGGCCGAGGTGGGCGTGCTGGGTTTCAAACTGTTCGATGAGCTTGATCTGGACAAGGCCGCCGAGTTCTTCGCCGCGCGCGGCCTGCCGGTCGAGTGGGTGGACCGTCCGCATATGGGCCGCACCCTGCGCACCCGCGATCCCTGGGGCATTCCGCTGGAATTCTACGTCCGGATGGAGCGACTGGAGCCGATTCACCAGAAATACAGGCTCTATAAAGGGGTAAAACCGCTCCGCATCGACCATTTCAACATGTTCTCGGCGGATGTGGATGCGGCGGTTGAGTTCTACAGCGACATCGGATTCCGCGTCACCGAATACACCGAGGATGACGACAGCGGCAAAATCTGGGCCGCCTGGATGCACCGCAAGGGCGGGGTGCATGATGTGGCGTTCACCAATGGCTTCGGCCCGCGCCTGCATCACACCGCCTTCTGGGTGCCCAACCCGCTGAACATCATTGACCTTCTCGATCTGATGTCCACCACTGGCTATGTCGACAATATCGAGCGGGGACCAGGGCGGCATGGAATTTCGAACGCATTCTTTCTCTACGTGCGCGACCCGGACGGGCACCGGATCGAGATCTATTGCTCGGATTACCAAACGGTCGACCCGGACCTTGAGCCGATCAAATGGTCCCTCACCGACCCGCAGCGCCAGACCCTCTGGGGTGCCCCCGCACCGCGCAGCTGGTTCGAAGAGGGCTCGACCTTCGAAGGTGTCACGCCTGCGCCCAGCGCACTCGACGCCCAGCCGATCATCGCACCCTGACCCAACGGGCACCAAAGCCCTCTCCCCTCAGGGGAGAGGGTTGGGTGAGGGGGCGCCAGCCACAAGGATCACCGCATGAAGTGGAACGAGTTCGCCGACTGGGGCCGCAAGGTCGCCGACTGGACGCAGGACTATCACCTGACCGTGGGCGACCGCCCGGTGCGGGCGCGGACCGAGCCGGGCGATGTGCTGAACGCGCTCCCAGAGACACCGCCAGAGACACCCGAAGCCATGGAAGATATCTTTCGCGATTTCGAGGATGTCGTTATGCCCGGGCTAACCCATTGGCAACACCCAAGATTCTTCGCCTATTTCAACTCGAACGCCTCGGCGCCTTCGGTTCTGGCCGAGTTTCTGGCCAGCGCCATCGCGCCGCAATGCATGCTGTGGCAGACCTCTCCGGCGGCGACCGAGATGGAAACCCGGATGATGGACTGGCTGCGTCAGGCGCTGGACCTGCCCCAAGGATTCGCAGGCGTCATTCAGGACTCGGCGTCCTCGGCAACGCTCGCGGCGGTGCTGACCATGCGGGAAAAGGCGCTGAACTGGCAGGGAAACGAACAGGGCTTCTTCGGGCAGAAAACACTGCGGGTCTATTGCTCGTCCGAGGTGCACACGTCGATCGACCGCGCCATCTGGGTTGCCGGGATCGGGCAGCAGAACCTCATCCGCATTCCCATCATGGGCGGCTGGCGCGGCATGGACCCCCAAGCGCTGGAAACAGCGATTCAGGCTGATTTAGAGTCTGGTTTTCAGCCTGCGGGCGTGATCCTCTGCGTTGGTGGCACCGGCACCGGCGCCACCGATCCGGTGGATCAATGTCTTGAGATTGTCGAGAAATATGGCCTCTATACCCATGTGGATGCCGCCTGGGCCGGGTCCGCGATGATCTGTCCGGAATACCGCCACTATTGGCCGGGGGTGGAGCGTGCCGACAGCATCGTCTTCAACCCGCATAAATGGCTGGGCGTGCAGTTCGATTGCTGTGCGCATTTCCTCAAGAACCCGGACGATCTGGTGCAGACGCTGGCGATCAGTCCGGAGTATCTGAAGACCCATGGCAAGGATGGGATCATCAATTATTCCGAGTGGTCCGTGCCTCTGGGCCGTCGGTTCCGCGCGCTGAAGCTTTGGTTCGTGATCCGCACTTACGGGCTGGAAGGTCTGCGTGAACGGCTGCGCAATCACGTGAATTGGTCGCAAGCCTTGCATGACCGGCTGGCGGCGGAGCCGGATTTCGAAATCGTTACCAAGCCCATGTGGTCGCTCTGGACCTTCCGTTTTGTACCGGGTTCTGACCCCGGTTTGTACAATTTGGACGATCTGAATCTGCGGCTGGTGAACGCCATCAACGACGATGGCCGCATCTATCTGACCCAGACCCGCGTGGATGGAGATCTGGTGATCCGTTTTCAGGCCGGGCAGTTCGAGACCACCGAGGAGGATGTGAGGATGGCCTTCGACGTCATCACCGAAATTGCGAGAGGGCTCCTCTGATGCGCTTTGCCACTTACAGTTCGAAGGGGGAAACCTTTTACGGCGCCGTGACCGAGGGCGGTATGGTAGCCCTGTCGCCCGATTTCCCGCATTGGCCGACGCTGCGCGAGGTGATCGAGGCCGACGGGCTGCACGCTCTGGCGCTGGCGGCGAAGGACAGGCCAGTCACCCATCCGGATGGCAGTTTCCGCTATGAAATCCCGATCCCCGCGCCGGAAAAGATCATCTGTGTCGGCGTGAACTTTCCCGACCGCAATGCCGAGTACAAGGATGGGAAAGAGGCGCCGCCGAACATGTCGCTGTTCATCCGGTTCCCGCGCTCGTTCACCGGGGCCGGGCAACCGCTTATCCGGCCGCCAGAGACGCCGCAACTGGATTACGAAGGCGAGATCGCGGTGGTGATCGGCAAGGGCGGGCGCCGTATCGCGCAGGACGAGGCTTATGACCATATCGCGGCCATATCCCTGTGCAACGAGGGTACCCTGCGCGATTGGGTGCGGCACGCGAAGTTCAACGTCACCCAAGGTAAGAACTGGGACAAATCCGGGGCGATTGGGCCTTGGTTAGTGCCTTTTACGGCCCCGGCGCAGCTTGATGACATCCAGCTGACTACCAAGGTAAACGGTGAGCTGCGGCAGGATGATCGCACCAGCCGGATGCTGTTCCCGATCCGGCGGCAGATCGAATATATCTCGACCTTCACCACGCTGGTGCCCGGCGACATCATCATCACCGGCACCCCCACCGGTGCCGGCGCCCGGTTCGACCCGCCGCGATTCCTGAAACCCGGCGACGTGATCGAGGTTGAGGCCGAAGGCATCGGAACACTCGTCAACACGGTGGAGGACGAATGACCCCGGATCAGCATGAAGAGGCTGCCGAAACGCTGTTTCAGGCCGAACAGAGCGGCACGCAATGCGGGCTGCTCAGCCTGCGCTATCCCGGCATGACGCTGGACGATGCTTATGCGGTGCAGAAACAACTGGTGGCGAAGAAGCTGGCGGCGGGGCGGCACCGGATCGGCTGGAAGATTGGCCTGACAAGCCGTGCCATGCAGGACGCGCTGAAGATCGACACGCCGGACAGCGGTGTGCTGCTGGACGACATGGCGTTCGGGAATGGCAGCACAGTGCCAGCAGGCCGGTTCATCCAGCCGCGCGTCGAGGCCGAGATCGCCTTTGTCATGAAAGCTCCGCTGGCCGGGGCGGATTCCACCCACGAGGATGTGCTGGCGGCGACCGATTATGTCTGCCCGTCGCTGGAGATCCTCGACACCCGCATCCTGCGCGCCGATCCCGAGACCGGGCAGGCCCGGATCATCACCGACACGATCAGCGACAATGCGGCCAATGCGGGTGTGGTGCTGGGCGATGAGCGCCATGCGGTGGACGCCCATGGCCTGCGCTGGGTCGGGGCCATCGTCACCCGCGATGGCGTTGTCGAGGAGACCGGGCTGGGCGCCGGGGTGCTCAACGACCCGGTGACCTCGGTCCTGTGGCTGGCGCGGCGGATGGCCGAGTATGGACTTGTGATCGAGGCTGGCGATATCGTCCTGTCAGGCTCGTTCATCCGGCCCATCGAGGCGCCCCCGGGCGCCGCGTTCCACGCCGATTTCGGGCCGTTCGGCTCGGTTGATATCAATTTCGCCTGAAAGGTTTCGCCATGGCCGCCCCGACAAACACGTTCAAACAGGCTCTGAAACGGGGCGATCGGCTGATCGGCTGCTGGATGAGCTTTGCCGAATCCAACACCGCCGAGATCATGGGCACGACGGGTTTTGACTGGCTGGTGATCGATGGGGAGCACGCGCCCAACGACATTCGCTCGATCCGCGATCAGTTGATGGCGCTGGCGGCCAGCCCGTCGCATGCCGTCGTGCGGGTGCCGGTGGGCGAGACCTGGATCATCAAGACGGTGCTGGATGCGGGGGCGCAGACGGTGCTGGTGCCCATCGTGGAGAGCGCCGAACAGGCGCGGGAACTGGTCCGGGCCTGCCAGTATCCGCCGCATGGCGCGCGCGGTGTCGGGGCCACGGCGGCGCGGGCTGCGATGTTCGGGACGGTGAGCGAGTACATCCCCACGGCGGATCGGGAGATCTGCCTGCTGGTACAGGTCGAGAACCGGGCGGGTATCGACGCGCTGGACGATATATTGCGGGTCGAGGGTGTGGACGGCGTGTTCATCGGCCCGGCGGATCTGTCCACCGATATGGGGTTTCAGGGCAACAGCGCAGCCCCCGAGGTGCGCGCGGTGATCGCCGACGCCATCACCCGGATCAGGGCGGCGGGCAAGGCGCCGGGTATTCTGGGGGTCAGCGAAGAGGCGACGCAGGCCTATCTGGACATGGGCGCGCAGTTTCTGGCGGTGGGGATCGACGTGCTGATCCTGGCGCAGAACGCACGGGCGCTGTCGGCGCATTGGAAGGCGAAATAGCCCCTATTTAGGCTCTATCTGCTCAGTTTGGCCGCTGCTTGCGTGTAGCCGCCCGAAGCGCCGTCGATGAAATGCACGTGGTCGTCGCGCAGTGCCGAGGGGACGATGCAGGTCACCATCGCCTCGTCCTGCGCAAACAGGCCATAGCGGATCTTGCCGCGCCCGCGCGCCTCGTCCAGAAGTGCCTCGATCCGGGCGCGGGTGGCCTCGTCGCAATCGAGCGTCATTTTCAGGCCGTCATCGAATTTGCGGAAATCGGCGTTGCTGCTGACCATGCGGGCATAGTGATCGGGGTCGAAAGAGCCCAGGTTCTTGCCGGTCTTGAACAGCAGCCAGATCAGAAGGTTCTGGCCCAGCAGGAACAGCTTGTGCAGCATCAGGTTGCGCCCGGCGCGCGAGACATGGGCGTCGAGGTCCAGCCCCGGCGGCGGCCAGTTCACTGCCGGCCCTTCGGCAGGCACCGGGTGGCCGCCGCGCGCCAGCCCTTCCGAAGCCGCCACCACGCGCTGCGCCAGATCAGCGAAGTCACGCTCGGTCGCGCGGTCGGTGGGCAGCACCACCAGCGACAGGATCTGGCCGTTCTGCGCCCGGGCATTGGACCAGCGGCAGGAGAGACCGGTCAGGTCCGGTTGCGCGCCGGGGGCGGCGGGGTCGATCCCGTACTCTCCGGCTTTCATCCGGGTCTCGGCCCAGGCCAGTCCGCGCCCGGCGAACATGGCGTAATCCACCCCGTCCGAGGCCGCAAAGCGCGCCACCCGCACATCGAGGCCTGCTGAGCGGATGCCCCTGACCGGCACCAGCGCGGCGCGCAGGGAGATCGCGAACTCTTCTTCGGCCCAGCGCCGCAGGGTCGCCAGCACCTGCCGGGTCTGGTCGGCCTGATCCCCCGGCACCGCGAATGAGGCACCGTCGCCGCCGAATATGTAGGGAAACTGCTGATCGCCCAAAGCGTTGATCATCGCCGAGATCACCGCCGCACCGACCATGTTCACCGTCTTGTAGCGGCCTTTGGCGATCTCGCCGGTTGAATTGACGATGTCGGAAACGCCCACGAACCAATCGTCGGGCACCGGCTGGAACCGGCTGGGTTCGGCCATCCGCGCAAACTCGCGCTGGGGCACAAGCTGCGCATAGAACGGATCGTGCCTGTCAAACATCTGTGCCCTCACTCACATGTGAAGCAGCATAGCGCAGTCGGGTCCGGGAACCGGGGATTGCAACAAATCACACGCGCTTGTGCATGGGCCGATAACATGTCAACCATCCCGGGTCGGAGGCGGTTATCGGAGGGGCGGGTCATGCAGGCAGGGTTGGTGGTCTTGTGCCTGGCCTATGTGCTGAGCCAGTTCTTCCGCGCCTTTCTGGCCGTTCTGACCGCCGATCTGGGCCGTGATATCGAAGCGGCGCCGGACGATCTGGCTGCGGCCTCGGGGCTGTGGTTTCTGACCTTTGCGCTGATGCAATTGCCGGTGGGCTGGGCGCTGGACCGGATCGGGCCGCGCCGGACGGCGGCGGTGCTTTTACTGCTGGGTGGAGGCGGCGGGGCGGCGCTCTTTGCGATGGCGACGGCACCGGTGCATGTGAGCCTGGCGATGGTGCTGATCGGGGTGGGCTGTTCGCCGGTGCTGATGGCGTCGTATTTCATCTTCGCGCGCGAGTATCCTCCGGCCAAGTTCGCCACGCTGGCGGCGGTGATGCTGGGGGTGGGCTCGGTCGGCAATCTGGTCGCCTCCTACCCCACCGCGCTGGCGGTCGAGCTGATGGGCTGGCGCGCGACGCTGGGTGGGCTGGCGCTGATTTCGGCGGCGGTGGCGGTTGGCATCTGGGTCAGTGTGCAGGACCCCAAGCGGGTCGAGACCGACGAAACGGGCTCGGTTCTGGATCTGCTGAAGGAACCCGCGCTCTGGGCCATTCTGCCGCTGATGCTGGTGGCCTATGCGCCCTCGGCAGCACTGCGGGGGCTGTGGGCGGGCCCCTATCTGCGGGATGTGTTTGACCTGAACACGGCCCAGATCGGGCAGGCCACGCTGATCATGGGGACGGCGATGATTGCCGGGACCTTCGCCTATGGACCGCTCGACCGCATCCTGCACACGCGCAAATGGGTGATCCTTGGCGGCAACCTGCTGGGAGCGGCGGCATTGGGGCTGCTCTGCCTGTGGATCGGGCAGGCGGTGTGGATCTCGGTGGCGCTGCTGGCGGCCATCGGCCTGCTGGGCGCCTCGTTCCCGGTGATCATGGCCCATGGTCGCGCCTTCATCCCGCCGCATCTGGTGGGGAGGGGTGTGACTCTGCTGAATCTCTTTGGCATTGGCGGCGTCGGTATCATGCAGTTCGTGACCGGGCGCATCCATACGGCAACCGTCGATCTGGGCGCCTCGGCGCCCTACACTGCCATCTTCGGCTTTTTTGCGGTCGCACTTGCCGCCGGTTGCGCGGTATATGTTTTCAGCCGCGACAGTGTCGAGTGACGGCATCAAAGGCCCGCGCCAGGAGAGCCCCGTGAAAGACGTGCGTGTCATCGCCCCCAATCTCAAACGCAGGTTGTCCGGCGTCACCGCGACCATTGCCCGGCTGGTGCCGCTGCAAAACCGGTGGATCGGGATCGCCGCCACCGGCCCGGGTCTGCCCAAGGACATCCCGCATATTCCGCTGTCCAAGGTGCCGTTCATGCCGCGCGGGCAGATGCGGGTCTGGCACGCAAGGCGCAATACCGAGATGCTGCTGGGCCTGATCCTGCGCGGCCTGTTTCGGATGCGGCTGAAACTGCTGTTCACCAGCGCCTCGCAGCGGGCGCATACCGGCTACACCAAATGGCTGATCGGCAAGATGGACGCGGTGGTGGCCACCTCGCGCAAGACCGCCGGGTATCTCGATTGCGATGCGCGGGTGATCATGCACGGGATCAACCTAGAGGATTTCACGCCGCCCGAAGACCGGGCCGCGCTGCGGAACAAACTGGGGCTGCCGGACGGCCTGTTGCTGGGCTGTTACGGGCGTATTCGGCATCAGAAGGGCACCGATGCCTTTGTCGATGCGATGATCGCGCTCTGCCGTGAGTTCGACGATGTGGCGGGGATCGTCATGGGCCGGGCCACGGAGAAGCACACCGCCTATCTGGCTGAACTCAAGGAACGGGTGGTTGAGGCCGGGCTGGCCGAGCGCATCCTGTTCAAGCCCGAGGTCACGGTGGACCGCATTGCCGAGTGGTATCAGGTGCTCGATCTGTTCATCGCGCCGCAGCGGTGGGAAGGGTTCGGCCTGACCCCGCTTGAGGCGATGGCCTGCGGTGTGCCGGTGGTGGCGACCGATGTGGGCGCGTTTTCCGAGATCGTGACCGATCCTTCGCTGGGCCGGGTGGTGCCACTGGATGACATCCCGGCGCTGACCGAGGCCGCCGCCGAGATGCTGCGCGACCGCGATTCTCTGGCGCAGTCCGGCAGCGCCGCCCGCGCCCATGTGGAACAGCATTTCGACATCGAGGGCGAGGCCAAAGCGCTGGTCGAGGTCTACCACGCGCTGCTGGATCCGGCCTGAGACACCGCGCCACGGCTCAAATCGGCGTCAAACCCGGAAATGCGCCCCCTTTGCCCCTTTTTTCTTTCGGACAAGGCGGCTATGAACGCGCGTCCTTAATTCAGGAGACACAACATGGGCTATCGCGTCGTTGTCGTCGGCGCCACCGGTAACGTGGGCCGCGAAATGCTGAACATCCTGGCCGAGCGCCAGTTCCCCGTGGACGAACTTGCCGCCCTGGCAAGCCGTCGTTCGCTGGGCACCGAAGTCAGCTTTGGCGACAAGACACTGACAACCCAGGACCTGGACACCTTTGATTTCACCGGCTGGGACATGGCGCTGTTTGCCGTGGGCTCGGCGGCGACCAAGGATTATGCGCCCAAGGCGGCGGCGGCAGGCTGTGTGGTGATCGACAACTCGTCGCTCTACCGTTACGACCCGGACGTTCCGCTGATCGTGCCCGAGTGCAATCCGCAGGCGGTCCACGGCTATTCCAAGAAGAACATCATCGCCAATCCCAACTGCTCGACCGCGCAGATGGTGGTGGCGCTGAAGCCGCTGCATGACCGCGCCACGATCAAGCGGGTTGTCGTCTCGACCTATCAGTCAGTGTCGGGCGCGGGCAAGGAAGGCATGGACGAGCTGTGGGATCAGACCAAGGCCGTCTACAACCCGATCAACGAGGTTGAGCCGAAGAAGTTCCAGAAGCAGATCGCCTTTAACGTCATTCCGCATATCGACGTCTTCATGGAAGACGGCTCCACCAAGGAAGAATGGAAGATGGTGGCCGAGACCAAAAAGATCGTGGACCCCGCGATCAAGGTCACCGCGACCTGCGTGCGGGTGCCGGTGTTCGTCGGCCATTCCGAGGCCGTGAACATCGAGCTCGAGGAGTTTCTGGACGAGGATGAGGCCCGCGATATCCTGCGCGAGGCGCCGGGTGTCATGGTGATCGACAAACGCGAAAGCGGCGGCTACGTGACCCCGGTGGAATGCGTGGGCGATTTTGCCACCTTCATCAGCCGCATCCGTCAGGATTCGACCATCGAGAACGGTCTGAACCTGTGGTGCGTCAGCGACAACCTGCGCAAGGGTGCGGCGCTGAACGCGGTGCAGATCGCCGAGCTGCTGGGCCGGGAAGTCCTTAAAAAGGGCTGAGAAATATAGCGTTATCGACTGAGGCCGCCCCGGACAGGGCGGCCTTTTTCGTGCGGCAAGGGCCGTTTTGGCCACAAATTTCCCCCTTGCGCGGGCCCGGAACGTGCTTGCCAAGCCGCCGGTGCCTTGCGACGCTTGTTGCAGTTATTTCCTGCATCGAAGCGAGCTGTCATGCGCTATCTCATTTCTCTTTTTACCCTGATCCCGTCCCTTGCCCTGGCCGAAACCTTTCCGGTGGAAACGCAGGTTTCCGAGGTGACGCTCTACCCGCAAAGTGCCGCGGTCACGCGACGGGCGCAGTTCGAGGTGCCCGCCGGGGATCACCGGCTGGTTCTGCTGGGCATTCCCGCCTCGGACTCGATCCTTGAGACGCTGGATATCCAGCTTGAAGGCGCGGCGCAGAACGCGCTGGTGGTGCGGACCGATAATGTGCCCTGGTATGATTACAAACGCGACGAGGTGCGCGCCGCCGAGGATCGGATCACCGAGATCGAGCGCCGGATCGAGGCGGTTGAGGTCGAGGCCGCCCGTGCCCGCCTGAAGGCCGAGGCCGCCGCCCAGACGATCGCGTTTCTGGGCAAGCTGGGCGACAATGAAGGGCTGGCCGAGGCCGGCAGCGATGGGCTGCGCGATATTGCCCGGATGATCGGAGAAGAGGCGCTGAGCGCCGGGGAGGCCGCACAGACTGCCGAGATTGAGGCCGGTGAGATCGAATTGCGGCTGGAGGCGTTGCAGGAGGAGCTGCAGGCGGCTCAGGCGGATCTGCGCGCCATTGCGCTGGAGGATGAATCCCGGTTGTTCACCGCCGTCGACATCAGTGCGGCGGAGGCGGTTCAGGGTTCGGTTTCCATCGACTACCTTGTCATCGGCGGCGGCGAATGGGCGCCGGTCTATGAGTTCGACCTGAAGACCGGTGAGGCGCCCGAGATTGCCATCGCCCGCAGCGCGGTTCTGAGCCAGAACACCGGCGAAAACTGGGAAGACGTGACGCTGCACCTGTCCACGTTACAGCCGACCGGGGAAAACAGTGCCTCGTACCTTGTGCCCTGGCGCCGCATGATCTTTGAGCCCACGGCGCGAAAGCTGAGCACGGAGGGGGCAGTGTTTTCGATGGCGCAGCCGTCCGCCGAGGCCGATATGGCCTTTGAAGAGGCGGCACCGGCTGTGCCGGTGACGTCCGCAGTCGAAGGGACCGGGGTGACCTTCACGTTACCCAACCCGGTCTCGCTGGCCTCGGGCGCGGAATTCATGGAGATGCGCATCGACACGCTGACGCAAGGCGCCGAGGTGTTTGCGCTGGCGGTGCCCCTGCAGGACCGGACCGCGTTCCGCACGGCGCGGTTCACCAACGAGTCCGGTCAGACGCTGCTCGAATCCAGCCTGTCCAAGTGGTATGTGGACGGGGTGTTCGTGGCCGCCGGGTACGCACCGATGATCCGCCAAGGCGAAGAGGTCGAGATGGGGTTCGGGCCGCTGCACGGGCTGGCGATCAAGCGTGATGTCCTCAACCGCAGCAGCGGCGATACCGGCATCATCACCAGCTCGAACCAGCAGGTGGAGCGGGTCGAGATCCTGATCGAGAACCTGACCTCGCAAAGCTGGCCTCTGCGGCTGCTGGACCGGGTACCCTATTCCGAGCAGGACGATCTTGAGATCGACTGGAGCGCCTCGCCCCATCCGGACGAGGAGAATGTCGACAAGCAGCGCGGCATTCTGGCGTGGGAGATGGAGCTGTCCCCGGGCCAGACCGAGACCATCCGGCTGGACACCACGCTGGGCTGGCCCGAGGGGATGGAGCTGCGCTAGAGCGGGTAGCGTTGCATCGCACCCTTCAGCATCGGCGAACGCGTCATGCTTCGCAAACGCTGCCTTCGGGTTCACAACTCCGATCAAACGCGACCCGCTCTAGTCAGCCCTGCGCTTCGACCAGCTGTTTGAGGTTGGCCAGACCGGCCTCATAATCGGCGCCGACCCAGCTATCCATCATCAGGCCCATCCAGCGCATGGCAGGGTTCAGGCCGAGCTCGGTCTCAAACCCCCATGTGACCTCGGTCCCCTCTCCGGCCGGGGTCAGGGTGAACTGGGCCGTGGCCGTGCCCATGTCACCGAAATCGAGCGCGGTTTTCACCGATTGGTTCTCGACACTTTCGATGATCTCCTGCGTGCCGGACCCCACCTGCGGATGCTCGGACGCCCATTGCAGCTTGTTGCCCACGCCCGCCTCGGCGCCGGTATAGGTCAGCTGCGTCTGCGGATCGCGGGACAGCCAGGGCGACCAGCCCTCGGTTTTCTGCATCGAGTTCACGTGCGGAAACACCGCCTCGGGCGCGGCGTCGATGGTGATCGAGCGCGCCACGACGGCCTTGCCGGGCAGCAGATAGGCGATCACGACAAGGGCGACGATGATCACCACCAGAACCGTCAGAATTCGTTTGATCAATCGCATTTCCTGCTCCAATCCAAATTGGGTTAACCTGCCGTGATCATAACAGAAAAAGGGCGCGGACAGAGCCCTGTTCCGCACCCTTTGGCAATTCCTTGCTGGGGCTGTCTGCGCCTCAGACCTCGACGAATGTCTCGGTCTGCGGGTCGTAGCATTGCAGCCCGCCTTCGCCGATATCGGTCCAGAGGCCATGCAGGCTGAGCGCCCCTTCCTCGACCGCCGAGGCGATGAAGGGGAAGGTCATCAGGTTGTCGAGCGATGCCACAACCGCCTGTTTTTCGAACTGACGCGCCTGTTCGGTGCTGTCTTCCACGTCGGCGACCAGATCGTATTTGGGTTTCAGGATGTCCATCCAGCGGCCGACGAAGCTATCCTTGGCCTCAAGCTGCGGCGCCTTGCCCTTGCACATGTCGATGCAGCCCTGCACGCCGCCGCATTGGGAATGACCCAGCACGATCAGATGCGCGACCTTCAGCGCGGTTACCGCATATTCAATCGCGGCGCTGGTGCCGTGGTGGTCGCCGTCGGGCGCATAAGGTGGCACCAGATTGGCGATGTTGCGGTGAATGAAGAACTCACCCTGATCGGCACCGAAGATGGAGGTGACATGTACGCGGCTGTCGCAGCACGAGATCACCATTGCGCGCGGGCGCTGCCCCTCGGTGGCCAAACGTCGGTACCAGACCTGATTTTCGGAATAGGTCGTGGCCTTCCAGCCATGGTAGCGTTTCACCAGATAGCTCGGCAAAGGTCGGGCAAAATCCATCTAATCGTCCCTGTGTTTGTCGGTTCTGTCCGGTCATTTAGTGGGTATTGAAGAAAAATTCGAGACATTATCCGGTCCTGCGACAACCTTTTGCAAACTACTGTGGCCGCAGGATGCTGTCCGTGCCGTGGGGGTACGTGACTATTGGGGTGAACGTGGTGGATAAAGTTATCACACTCGTACAGAACGAATCCGTGCGTCTGGATCCCGAACGTCTGGGCGGGCTTTATTCTCAGCTCGGCGATGCCGGGGCCGAGGATGTGGTGTGCCGGGCCATTGAGGAACTGGCCGTGCGTCTGTCGAATTGCGAGCGGTTGTGGCGGCAGCAGGATTGGCTGGACCTGCGCAAGAGCGCGCGCTCGCTGATCGCGATCTCGGACCAGATTGGCATGACCGCGCTGGCCCGGGTGGCGGGCGACGTGACCGAAGCGGTCGACAGTGGCGATCCGGTTGCGACCAGCGCCACTCTGTTCCGACTGATCCGCGTTGGCGAACGTTCGCTGACGGCGGTCTGGGATTTGCAGGATCTTTCGGTCTGAGCGGGGTTGCGGGCGCGGGTTCGCAGGCTAGTCTGGGTTGCATCTGAATTGAGGTGAGCCGCCCATGACCCTGTCCTTTGCCGCGCCAAGCGATGGCGCCATTCCGTTGCATGTGATCGAACAGTCCGAGCTGGAGGGCTGGCTGTCGGACCAGCCGGATGCTGTCCGGTCCTGGGTTGAGGCGAACGGGTTTACCGGCGCCATCGGACAGGCTCTGCTGGTTCCCGGCGTTGATGGCGTGGGCATGGCGCTGGCCGGATATGGCACGGCGGCCAAGCGGGCGCGCAAGCGATTCCCGCTGGCCGCTGCCGCCGAGAAGCTACCGGAGGGCGCGTATCGTATCGCGTCAGGGGTGGGCGATGACGCCCTGCCGACCGAGTGTGTCGGCTGGCTGATCGGCGGCTATGCCTTTGACCGGTACAAGAAACAGTCGCCTGCCAAGGCGCGGCTGATCGCGCCTGACAGTGTGGATGCTGCCCGGATTGAGGCTCAGGTGAATGCCGAGGCGCTGATCCGCGATCTGGTGAACACGCCGGCCTCGGACATGGGGCCGGAGGCGTTGCAGGCGGCTGCCGAAGGGCTGGCCGGTGAGTTCGGGGCTACGTGCGACACGATTACGGGCGATGCGCTGCTGGCGCAGAACTTTCCCATGATCCACACGGTGGGCCGCGCCGCCGAACAGGCACCGCGTCTGATCGAGATGAACTGGGGCGCATCGGGGCCAAAGCTAACGCTGGTGGGAAAAGGGGTTTGTTTCGACACGGGTGGGCTGGACCTGAAACCTGCCGCCGCCATGGGGCTGATGAAAAAGGACATGGGCGGGGCGGCCAATGTGCTGGGGCTGGCACGGATGATCATGGCGCTGGAGCTGCCGCTGCAATTGCGGATGCTGATCCCGGCGGTGGAAAACTCGGTTGCGGGCAACGCGTTCCGGCCCGGCGACATCCTGACCTCGCGCAAAGGGCTGACGGTCGAGATCAACAATACCGATGCCGAGGGACGGCTGGTGCTGGCCGACGCGCTGGCGCTGGCGGATGAGGGCGCGCCGGATCTGGTGATCTCGATGGCGACGCTGACCGGGGCCGCACGGGTGGCTTTGGGGGCGGATCTGGCGCCGTTCTATACCGATGATGATACGGCAGCTTCGGCCTTGGCGCAGGCGGCAATAGAGGCGGCAGATCCGGTCTGGCGGATGCCGTTTCACGAGCCTTACGAGGCGCTGATCGAGCCGGGGATTGCCGATCTCGACAATGCGCCCTCGGGCGGGTTTGCGGGGTCGATCACCGCCGCGCTGTTCCTGCGCCGCTTCGTGACCGAGAGCCGTTATTTGCATTTCGACATCTACGCCTGGCAGCGGAGCAAGGAGCCGGGCCGAACGAAAGGCGGGTTGGGTCAGGGACCACGCGCGCTGCTTGCAGCCCTGCCCGAGTTGCTGGGGCTATGAGCACGCGGCGCGTCACCGCCCCGGTCGTCGATCTGCTGCGCGCACCGGAGGGACCGCGCGACCGGCAGCTGCTCTATGGCGATACGGTGCAGGTCGAGGATGAGGCCGACGGGTGGAGCCGTGTGGTGGCCGACAAGGACGGCTATCCCGGTTGGCTTCGATCGGAATGGCTGGGCCTTGAGCAGGCCGCGACCCATTGGGTCAGCGCGCTTGGCACCCATGCCTATGAGCAGGCGGATATGAAAAGCCCGGACCGGCTGTCGTTGAGTTTCGGCAGCCGGGTGGCGGCGCTGTCCGAGACCGGCGGTTTCATCGAGACCAACCTGGGCTTTATTCCCAAGGCGCATCTGGTGCCTGAGGGTACGGTTCTGTCCGACCCGGTGGCGGTGGCGGCGTTGTTTCTGGGCACGCCGTACCTGTGGGGCGGCAACAGCCGGTTCGGGCTGGATTGTTCGGGCCTGGTGCAGGCAGCGCTGCTGGCCTGCGGGCAGGATTGCCCCGGTGACAGTGGTGCTCAGGAGCACGCTTTGGGCGCGACGCTGCCCGAAGGTACGGCGCCGCAGCGGGGGGACCTGATGTTCTGGAAGGGGCATGTGGCCTGGGTTGCCGACGCGGACACGCTGCTGCATGCCAACGCGCATCACATGGCGGTGCAATATGAGCCGATTGCCGAGGCCCTCCCGCGCATTCTGGCGCAGGGCGACGGGCCGGTGACCGCGCATAAGCGGCTCTAATCCGGGTCGACTGCGCGGATCAGCTTGCGTTCCAGCACCCGCAGGACCGTGCGCAGGTCCTGTCCGCGCTTGAGGATGCGCCCGTCCATGCCGACGACCGAATACATGCCCTGCCGCTGACGCAGGCGGGGGTGTTTTTCGACGCGGTAAATGGGATGTTCGGCGGTGCGGCGGAAGATTGAGAAGACGGCCGTGTCGCATAGGCTGGAAATGCCGTAATCCCGCCACTCTCCCAAAGCCACCATCCGGCCATAGACAGAGAGGATAAGGGACAACTCGCGCCGGTCGAACGCGACCTGCATCTGGGCCGGGCCCGTACCAAACGGGCTGGGAGGCTGCATATTCATGCCGCAAGCCTCGCCATTTTTTTTCATCAAATCAAGCCTGCAGCGCGCAAATCGCTGGCAGTTGAGGCGGCGCGATCACTCAGCGGCGATGCGCCCCGGGCACCCAGTCGGCGGTTTTGCGATTCCAGAACCGGTTGGGATTGTCCTCATCCACGCCGCGGATATGGCAGGTGCGGAAGGCCGGAACGATCTGGATCACGGGTTCCTCATAGGGGTGGGCGTCATAGGTCGCGCGCAGGATTTGCTCCAGCTTTTCCGGGTCGGCGCGGGTGAACACCGAAAGCTCGAGGCAGGGCACCTTGACCACCGTCTCGGCCGCTGCATTGGCCCCGCCGGGCAGCGAGCGGAACTGCTGGGTGCCCGAAGTGGCAAAGGCGACCCGGTCATAATCGCCATAGGGCAAGGGATCGTAAGACAGGATGGCCTGCAGCACCGCGTCGCAATCGGGTTCGGGCACCTGCACCAGGATGCGATACCCGGTTTCGGTGCGGAACCGGTCCGAGGTCAGATGCAGCACTGTCATGCGGCATTCCAGCTGATCCCGAGGATCTGTTGAAACGTCTCCGCCCCGGCGCGGGTCACGGTCAGGCCGCGCTCGGCGCGTTTGCGTTGCAGCCAGTCGCGCTCCAGCGCCTGTGTCAGGATCTGGCGCCCGATGGGTCCGGCGATGTGGGATTTGCGCTCGGTCCAATCGAGGCAAGGGCGGGCCAAAGGGGCGCGGCCCGTGAGGCGAACGCCCAGTTGCGCCCAGCGCTGCGAGGGTTGCGGCAGGAACCGGTCGTCATCCCGGATCAGGTCGCCGTTGGCCTCGAGAGCTTCGGCGATCATCACGCCGAGTTTTCCGGCCAGATGGTCGTAGCAACTGCGCGCCGCCAGCATCTGTGCCCGTGCGCCCTTGCGCTGCTGCGCGCGGTAGAGGTGATCGCAGGGCGCCAGCGTGGCCAAGGTTTCCAGCGCCTCGGCGACCTGCGCGCCCGCGATCCGGTGGTAGAGACAGCGCCCGCTGCGTTCGGCCGCGATCAGCCCGGCCTCTTCCAACTTGCGCAGATGGGCGCTGGCGGTTTGCGGGGTGATCCCGGCGGCGCCGGCCAGTTCCTTGTTGGTGAAGGCGCGCCCGTCCATCAGTTCGCACAGCATCCGGGCGCGGCTGGTGTCGGCCAGGGCGGAACCGAGGATATCGAGGCGCGGGGTCAGGGTCATGGTGTCAGCCTAGCGCGGGGCGCGGCGCAGCCACAGGGAAAACACTTCGCCCGCCGCCTGAGCGTCACGCAAAGCTTCCCTGACAGAACCAGCCCGAGGACATCGTGCCGCCATGGCCGTAGAACAGCCACAGCCGGTCGCCCTGCTCGGTCACCACCACCCAGTAGTCGCGCACGCCGCTGCGCCAGTTGGGATCGTCCAGCCACCATTCCGGCGCGATGCGTTCGGGCCCCGAGGCCTGTGCCAGCCGCCAGTCGCGCCCGCGCCAGCGGAAGGTTTGCGGCACGGCGGATGTGTCCGGCGCGGTCACCGGTTCCGGCTGCCACAGAAGCAGAGGCCGGGGACGCGCCGGGGCAGGCCAGTCGCGGGCGGGCTCGGACCAAGCGGCGGCCAGGGTCTGGGCGGTTTTCTCGGGGATGTGGGACGCGGCCGGGTGGCGGCGGGTGATCGCCTCGAGCCCCACCCGCGCGCCCAGCTTGCCGATCAGGTCATCGACGGCGGTGTTGCCCGCCAGCCGGTCGCGCACGGCGCGACTGGCCTCGGCATGGCCGGTCAGGGTGCGGGCATGGACCGGCTCGGTCTGCACCGCCTCAAGCCGCAGCATGTCGATGCCATAACCGGCGTCGATCTGGTCGATTTTCATCTCTAACAAAGGGCGAATGCGGTATTTGTCGAAGGACGGACGGGCCAGTCCGACCTCGACCACCTCGGCGGCCTGATCGGTGCGGTGCGCCTCGAGCCGCAGGGTGCGCACGCCGCGCGCCTTGTCCTCGAGCCGGGTGCAGAGCGTGGGCAGCATCCGGTCGATCGCCGCCATCACGTCCTCTTGCAGCCCGATCGGGTTGGGCAGGGTCATCCGCACCGCGAAGTGATGCGGCGGGCGGGCGGGCGAGACCGGCTCGGGCGCGCTGCCCATGGCCTGATCCATCCGCGCCACCAGCCCGCGTCCGAAGCGGCGGGCCAGCCCGGCACGCGGCTGGCCCAGCAGGTCGCCGACCCGCCGCAGCCCCAGCCGGTTGAGCTGTGCCATTGTGTGATCCTCAAGCCGGAGGGCGGCAATCGGCAGCGGGCTGAGCGCGCCATAGGTCTGGCCCGGCGGAGCGATCCGGGCGCCGCCGCCCAGCGCCACCACCTGCGGTGCCGCGCCGCCCCGGGTCCAGTGCCGCCGCTTGCCCGCACGGGCGCGGGTGGCGCGGGCCTCTTGCGAAATCGCGTCGCCATTGCGATCCGATGTGGCCTCCTGCCCCGCATAGCGCGCCAGCGCCCAGGCCGCGCCCAGCGTGTCGGCGATGCCCATCTGCACGCTGAGCCCCATGTCGGCGCAATCCTGTTCGACCAGGCTGAGCAGTGTTTCTTCCCCGCCGAAGAGATGGGCGCAGCCCGACAGGTCGATGACCAGCCCGTCCGGCAGTTCCTCGGCCACCCAGGGGCTGAACTTGCCCGCCCAGCGCCGGATCGCGGTGAGAAAGCTGGCCTCGGCCGGGGCGTTGCGGGCCCGCGTGATCAGCGCCGCGCACATGGCGTGGGCATCGCGCACCGGCTGGCCGATGCGCAGACCGGCGGTCTCGGCCTCGGCATTCATCGCGGAAATGACCTGCATGTTGGACTGTTCCGCCACCACGGCCAGCGGGCCAGTCTGCAGGCCGCGCGCGGCGCGCATCAGCCGTTCCGCACCGAGGCGGGGAAACCAGAGGGAGAGGATACGGCGTCTGGGCATGGGCAGGCAGCAAATGTTCTTATTTTGTTCTTACCTGGGAATCACCTGCAGAGTCGAGTCCCACTCCGGACCCAAGTGGTGTCGATATCGATATGAAAAAGGGCTTAGCCGCAGGTCAGGCGCTGGATCACCCCGGCCCCGTTTACGAAGACGTTCAGCCGGTCGATGCGATAGTCCTGCGTGGCGATGTCATTGGGGCCGAGCACGCGGGACCGGGCGGGCAGCGTGGCCTGGATCGTCGACACCGGCTGGCCGACGGCATCCACGAACGGCTCACCTTCGCAGAAGGCCAGATCAACCGGCGCGGCTTCGGGCTCTGCCGTGAGGTCCACCGGCGCGCCGGTTTCGGTGCAGGCGGCCAGCAGCGGCAGGATCAGAACAAAACGGTGCATTGGCGCTCCTCTCTCCGGCGGTGTCGGTTCTGGAAGGTCGTTCTTTCCGGCACCCTGTCATGAAACGGGAGTTGAAAACACCCTGTATTTGACGCAGGGTCGAGCGAAGTTGACAGGGAGAGATAACACCATGCGTACCCGTGCCGCCGTTGCCCTTGAGGCGGGCAAGCCCTTGGAAGTGATGGATGTTAACCTCGAAGGCCCCAAGGCGGGCGAGGTTCTGGTCGAGATCAAGGCCACCGGCATCTGCCACACCGATGAGTTCACCCTATCGGGGGCCGACCCCGAGGGGCTGTTCCCCGCCATCCTCGGCCATGAGGGCGCGGGCGTGGTGGTTGAGGTCGGCCCGGGCGTGACCAGCCTGAAGCCGGGCGATCACGTGATCCCGCTTTACACGCCGGAATGCCGCGAGTGTGAATACTGCCTGCATCCCAAGACCAACCTGTGCCGGGCGATCCGTTCGACGCAGGGCCAGGGCCTGATGCCCGACGGGACGTCTCGTTTCTCGACACTGGATGGCGATCCGATCCTGCATTACATGGGCTGTTCGACCTTCTCGAACCACACGGTTCTGCCCGAGATCGCGCTGGCCAAGGTGCGCGAGGACGCGCCGTTCGACAAGATCTGCTATATCGGTTGCGGCGTGACCACTGGCATCGGCGCGGTGATCAACACGGCGAAGGTCGAGATCGGGTCACGCGCCATCGTGTTCGGCCTGGGTGGTATCGGGCTGAACGTGATTCAGGGTCTGAGACTGGCGGGCGCTGATCAGATCGTCGGTGTCGACCTGAACCCCGCAAAGGTGGAAATGGCCACGAAATTCGGCATGACCGATTTCGTCAACCCCGGCGAGGTCGAAGGCGATCTGGTGCCTTATCTGGTGGATCTGACCAAGGGCGGAGCGGACTACACCTTTGACGCCACCGGCAACGTGGGCGTGATGCGCGCGGCGCTGGAATCGGCGCACAAGGGTTGGGGTGAGTCCATCATCATCGGCGTGGCGCCCGCGGGGGCCGAGATCTCGACCCGTCCGTTCCAACTGGTCACCGGCCGGTCCTGGCGCGGGACGGCCTTTGGCGGCGCCCGGGGGCGGACGGATGTGCCCAAGATCGTGGACTGGTACATGGAAGGGAAGATCGAGATCGACCCGATGATCACCCACACCATGGGACTGGACGACATCAACAAGGGCTTTGACCTGATGCACGCGGGCGAGAGCATCCGGAGTGTGGTGATTTACTAACATCTGAACCTGAAGGGCCGGTCATTCCGGCCCTGAATTCAGCGACTTTAAATGGTCTGCTATTTGCAACTTTACTGTCCTTCGCTGTGAGCGACGAAAGGTCGCTTCAACGGGGCAGAACCAGAATTTGCTGCTATAGATGCACTGATTTGTATGGCACGCCTTCAAGACCGCTGTACGTTTCGAGGCAATGTCGCTTAAGTGCTTCAAGCAGCTCTGAACTCAGTTCCCCTTTAACAGTAACCGCAATCTCGTGCATGTCCTCCACAAATCGAACGACGACACCGGCTACGAGAATTCGATGCACACGATATTCCTCGCTGTCTGGATCAGGTTCGAGGACACTATGTGGAACAGGCGGAGAAAAACGAGCGTAGAATAGATTTGGGTCGACAACGTGCCCTCGTTCTTCAAATTCAGCCCGATACCTCTCTGCAAACGTGTCTTGGCGTGATGAACGACTTGCACACGCCACCTGTTCGATTTTCCACAAATCGTTCCAACTTTCATCTTCGCGGAGCAGCATCCATCGTTGACCTGATTCAGTCGCCATGGGATTCCAGGACTTCGATTCAAGATCGAATTCCCATGTTGTCAGGTTCTCAACCGTGAATTCCGTGGGATGGTGAGTAACTTGACCACCTGTGCATATTAATCTCTTACCGTCACTCGCCAACTCTGCCTTGTGTTCGTAGAGCCATGACGGAGCGTCGCCTTGAGTTTCCACGCGGTGAATGGAGAAATCGGTTAGCCGCAATCGAAAAACGAACGTATCGCTGTAATCACGATGTTCATGATAGCGCAATCCACCAACAATAATTATCTCATCACCACACAAGGTCGCGCTGTGGAAGTCGGTCGGCGGGAAGACATCGGTTGGGTAGCCGTAGATTTCGATCGACGCATCTGATCGCACGACGACAACATCGTTATATATGTAAAAGTCGGGGTCGTAGTGATCCTCGTGTTCTCCTCCGATGTAAACTACCGAGCCGTCAGGAAGATGTGTTGCTGATTGTCCAAATCGGTCAAAACACCAGCCGGGTGATTTTTTATCACCGGTGCTTGTGACCTTCCCCCCGATTTTCGGGCCATTGCGAACTGGAATTTTCCACCTTTGAAT